>CAVOPW010000004.1:0-837926 GCA_963698225.1 uncultured bacterium | reverse complement strand
TGGGCAAAAGATCGTGCACCTTTGACGTCCTCGGCATAAATGCTGATCTTGAAACCGGGAGGTAGCTTGATGTTTGGAATATCGCCGCCGGCGCATTGATTCTGGAATACGCCGGCGAGAACAATGAGAAGTGCGTGAGAAGGAGGATTACAAACTCCGCAGGTACATGAAACAAAGATATCATTGTTACTATGATACGCTTCGTTTGTGCATTTCCTTGAAGTCAGGGATTAAGGAAATCAAGCAATTTGTCATGGATCTTTCCATTGCTCGCAAGCAAATCGATGCTGCTGATTCCGATTGGCTGTCCCGAGAAGTCGGTACACTTCCCGCCGGCCGCCTCGATCATCGCAACCAGCGCAGCGATATCCCAGATGTGAATATATGACTGAACGACCGCTTCAAGTCGCCCGGTTGCCAGTAAATGGAAAGGATAGCAATCTCCGAAGCCGCGTACGCGATTGACTGATTCAAACAACTCAAACATCCGGTCTGGCTTTATGTCGTTGGGCATACGATTGAGACCCGCAAACGATATGGACGCTTGGGAGAATTCGGCCATATCGCTGACGCGCACCGGTTTGCCGTTGAGGAAAGCAGCGTCATCGGCGGCATACAGCAACTCGCCCATGGCAGGCATGCTGGAAACACCCACTATTATTCTCTGCTTGTGCATCAGGGCGATTTGTGTACCGAACAGCGGGATGTTGCGAATGAAATTCTTGGTCCCATCTATGGGATCGATGATCCAGACATAATCGCTCGAATTCGAGGACTGACCTGTTTCTTCGCCAAGAAACCCGTGCTCGGGAAAGTCCCTCTTGATCGTCGCGATGATGACCTGTTCAACTTCGCGGTCGGCAACAGTCACCGGCGTATGGTCCGACTTGATTTCGACGGCAACGCCCTCGCGGAAGTACTTCATCGCTATCTCGTCGGCACGCTGCGCGGCAAGAAGCGCGATCTTGAGAAACTCATTCATCATTGCTCTCCCCTGTTGAACTTTCGCTTTCGTTCTTGCTGTAGTCCTGCACCAATCCGATGCTCTTCCCGGCTACCCAACCGGTGCTCCACGCTGCCTGAAAATTGTAACCGCCAGTGATGCCGTCAATATCGAGCACTTCACCGGCGAAGTAGAGGCCTGGACACAAACGGCTCTCCATCGTGCGAAAATCAACCTCTTTCAACTTCACCCCCCCCGCCGTAACGAATTCGTCCTTGAATTCACCTTTGCCGCTCACCTGGAAAACTGCCTGCGTCAATTCTTCGGCAATCTGCTGCATCTGCTCGCGGGTGATGTGCGACCAACTGGTGTCGTCATCGATGCCGGCACGCCGGACAGTCCGTTCCCAATAGCGCTTGACGATCGGAAGAAAATTGTGGCCGACGATCGTGCGTTTGGGAAATTCGTTTCGGTAATCTCGCAAGCGCTGAAGGACTGCGGAAGTACTAATCGGCCCGAGAAAGTTGACTGCCAGATCAGCCTGATAACGACTGGCATACAGCAATCTTGCACCCCACGCCGAAAGCTTGAGCACCGCCGGTCCGCTCAAACCCCAGTGGGTGATCAACAACGGTCCACTCCATTTGAGATGTTTGCCATCGGGAAAACGGAGTTCAAGATGAGCATCTTCGAAACTAAGTCCAGCGAAGTCTTTCAGGCGGTTGTCCTTGATATTGAAGGTGAACAGCGACGGCACCGGCGGGACGATCGAGTGCCCCAGCGATTGGGCAATCTTGTATCCGGACGGACTCGAACCGGTGGCCATTAGTACCCGGTCAAATTCCTGCGCCTCGCCTTCTTTGAGCGAGATTGTGAAGCCGGAATGTTCGCGGGCTCTTACCGAATCGACGCGCGCCTGTTGCCAGATCTGTACTGCTGCCTTATCAGCAGCTCCTTCAAGGCACTTGATAATCGTGGCCGAATCATCGGTAACCGGGAACATGCGACCGTCGGCTTCGGACTTGAGCTTGACGCCGCGTGCTGCGAACCAATTGACTGTATCGCGAGTGGCAAATCGCTGAAAGGGTCCAATCAGCTCTTTGTGCCCGCGCGGGTATCCTTGCAGCAGGCGGTCCATTTCGAAATTGTTGTTGGTCACGTTGCAACGTCCACCGCCGGAGATTCCGACCTTGTAAAGCGGCTGCCGGCTGGCTTCCAGGATTACGACCCGCGAACGCCGGAAATTCTCCGCACAGGTGATTGCGGCAAAGTAACCGGCGGCGCCGGCGCCGATAACCGCGATATTTGGATAACGATCATTCAGACTTGGATTCACAAGTGCTTATCTCCTGGTGGCTGTAAAGCTTCGGAAGCTCTGGCGCATGCGGCATATTTGATACCCACTATTTCAATACGCATAGTCGGGCTCATGATCGCGGCGCCGGTTTCCAACAAGCATTATATTATTTGGTGCGACATAGTTTAAGCAAACAATCAAAAGTCGAAACGTCCGGAAATGAACTCCTGCCGTTTTTCGCAGGAACACTGGGAATCCAGTAGATGAGGACTTGACCGTCTCGCGTGAATAGTCGATACTTGCAGGCGCCTGTGGGTGCTGTTAAGTATGATTCAATTCACAAATGTCAACTTCGGTTATGGCGAAGGCGCTTTTGCGCTGCGGAACATCAACCTCACCGTCACCTCCGGTGAGCGAGTGTGCCTGCTCGGCCGCAATGGCTCCGGGAAATCGACAGTCCTGAAGCTTGCGGCGGGGATTATCGCGCCGGAATTGGGTGAGGTCACGATCGCCGGTCTTTCAACCCGAGATCAGAAGCAATTCAGCCGACAAAGGGCTCAACTCGGTTTCCTTTTCCAGAATCCCGAAGACCAGATTCTGACTGCTTCCGTGCAGGCGGAACTGGCCTTTACGCTGGAAAATCTCATCATTGATAGGAATGAAATTGCGGCACGGATCGCCGAATTTGCCAGGCGATTCCACTTAGATAAGCTTTTGCAGCGTCATCCCGCGCAATTGTCGGCGGGAGAAAAGCAGCGCCTGGCAATGGCGGCAACACTGATTTCTCAGCCGAAGATCCTGATTCTTGATGAACCGGCCAGTTATCTTGACAGCAGTGGACACGCGTTGATTCACGAGACGGTTTTCGGATCGCGAGAATGGTGCATTCTGGCGGCAACTCAGGACATCGCCGAGATGAACCGCTATGACCGCATCGTTTTTATGGAAAGCGGAGATATCATCTTTGACGGTCCTGTTATTGAATTCCAGTCGTCTCCCATGTTCGCCGAAATTGTGAAATGGGACAACTCCGGCAGACAGCGGCGGCAACCGAGCGGCGAAGCCGCTTCGGCCGTCGAGTTGCGCAGCATCCAATTCAACTACCCGAACTCAAGAGAATCGTTGAGCTGGGACAACTTGAGCTTTCCCTCTGGCGCGGTAACGGTTGTTTTCGGGCCTTCGGGGTGCGGCAAGACGACAATCGGCCTGCTCATCGCCGGCTTGCTCGATCCCGCAGCGGGCCAGATTCTCATAAACGGAGTCGCCCGCCCTGCCAGCGAGAGAATGGACAATGTTGCTATAGTGTTCCAGATTCCCGAGTCGGCAATCTTCGCAGAGACGGTGCTCGATGAAGTCGCTTTCGGGCTTCGTAACCAGAGAGTCTCTGAAGAAGCAATTGCCGGCAGGGTTTGCACGGCACTTGAGCAAGTCGGACTCGACCCCGGCCGGTTTCTTACCCGGAATCCTTTCACGCTATCAGCCGGTGAACAACGATTGGTCGCAGTCGCATCAATAGTGGCTCTTGACCGACAGATCATGATCTTTGACGAGTCAACCGCCGGGTTGGATTGGCAAGGACGGGCGCGCGTACGCGACCTGATTCTGCGTCTGCATGAAGAGGGCCGGGACGTAATCGTGATTACCCATGACAACGACTTTGCCGGAAAGATTTCGAATACCTTTGTGATTCTGGCAGACGATCCCAGCAAGACCGATGACCTCGCGGACTCCATCGTCAACTGACACGGTATCGTGTTGGCGCACAACGCCATAAAAGGGTTTGCCGTTCCCCGACAAGTTTCTACATTGTTGAGGGAAATAACCGCCTTGCTGGTCTGTATACTACTTAGCCATCAGGCGGGGCGCTTAAACTTTGTTCGCGGAGTGGGATTTGCCAATCGCAAAAGTTCTTTTGATACAGGGTGGGCTGTGGGAATTACTCTCCCACATGTCGTTCTTCGGCTGGTTGATTTTGGGTGTACTGCTGGTCATGAGCTTAATGACCTGGGGAATAATTCTTAATAAGTGGAAAGTCTACAAAGCTGCGCATGCCGACGGTGCGCGGTTTCATCACACGTTCCGGCGCAGAACGAGCGTCAAAGAGGCGCATTCCAAGTGCTTGCTCTACAAGTCATCGCCAATGACGCGCGTGTTTGAAGAGGGCTACCGTGAATGGGAATCGTTGATTGCCGCCAAGCACGGTAACGAGCGCAAACCGGGCGAGTTCGTCAAACTTGAACCGGATGAGATGGAAGCGATCGATCGTATCCTCGAAAAAGAGTCCAATGAACAAATCAAGATTCTGGAAAAAAACGTGGCATTCCTGGCTACCGCGGCCAATTCCGCGCCGTTTATCGGCCTCCTGGGAACCTGCTATGGCATCATGAACTCCTTTATGAATATCGGCCAGCAGGGATCGGCCTCATTGGTAGTTGTGGCGCCCGGTATTGCTGAAGCCTTGATCGCGACCATTGTTGGTCTGGCGGTCGCAATCCCGGCGGTAATGGCATATAACTGGGCGAGCACGAAATTGAAATTCTTCGCCGATGACTTGAACAACTTTTCGCTGGAGTTCCTTGCCGCCCTGACCAAGGAGCAGATTTAGTGGCTCACAAACGAAAAGTAGCGTTCCTATACGAAGATGCACGACATCAATGTCGCCAATCTGGTGGACGTCGTACTGGTGATCTTGATCGTCTTCATGATCAGCGCCCCGCTGATGCAATCGGGTATCAATGTCGATCTGCCGCAAACCAAGGTTGCCGACGCCACACTCTCGGAAGGCGTGGTTGTCACAATTGATGAACGCGGCGTCTACTACATAGACGATCGCGTTGTCGAACCGGCGCAATTTGAGGCTCGCATCAAAGAGGCTTACGCCAGCGCCGAAGAGAAGGCCGTCTTCTTACGGGCGGACAAATCAGTCACGCATGGCAATGTGATCATGGTAATGGGTTACATCAAGGCGGCAGGCATCGCCGAGGTCGGATTGGTCACGAAGTTGCCTGAAGGCGACCTCAAACCGAAGCGCTCCAAGTAAGAATACGGAGAGTCACGGCAAGATATCATGTTGAAGAAGGACTTGATCATATCGTTGATCGCACACGCTGCATTGATTGCTATCATTGCGGTGATCAATCCGATTTCAGCGATGTTCCGCCCAAAACCGGAGATCATCATTGTCAGAACCTATGAAGAGATGGGCGGCGGCGCCAAGCGCGCTGACCCGGAGCCCGCAAATATTGCACCGCCAAAATCCGGCAAGACGCCGGATGAAGTCGACGACACACCAAAAATAAAGCCACCGGAAAAGAAGGCGGCGCCGGTCGAAAAACCGAAAGAAAAGCCCAAGAAAAAGGAGCCGGAAAAGAAGAAGCAAGAGACAGAGAAGACGCAAAACGACGATGAGACGGAATCAAAATCCGAGGGCAAAGACAACACTCCAAAGATTAATAGCGACGGCGGAATTGAAGTCAACGAGAAAGTCGGCGGTACCGGCGCCGGTACCGGAGTTGGGTCCGGTAGCGGAAATCTGCCTTATAACATCGGCATGGTGCTGAAGGTTATTGAGCGCAACTGGCGCAATGTCGTAACGGACGTCAATCCGATAACGTGCACGATATATTTTCAAATTGACCGATACGGATATGTCGTCGGTGAGCCGATCATCGAGAAAGTCATCGGGGATGACCGCCTTTGATCAGGGCTGCGTCCTGGCAATAAAACGCGCCGGACAATTCCCGGCGTTTCCAGCAAGTTTCAACTATGAATACATTGGACTGCATCTCGATTTTGAGTACGTGCCGGGGATGTAAAGGAAAGTGAGAGCATAATTGCAGAATCGCACAGGGAAGCGCGGTGTCGCTCGTTGCATTTTGGCGGCTGTTTTATTGATGATCGCCGGCTACATGACGACCTCCGAGTTGGCGAACGCCCAGACGCTCGATCTGGCGCAAAAGATCCGCACCGGGAACTGGAAGCCATACAAGGTCGCAATCGGCGATTTCAAGGTCGTCGGGCAAATCTCGCTTGCCGCCGATTCGCTCGCAAAGGCAATGCAGAGGATTGTCACTGATGATCTCGACTTCCATATCTTCTTCGACACGATCCCCAAGAGCCAGTTCTATCTCGATGTCTGGGAAATCAAGGAAATCACGCCGGATGTCTGGCAGCGGATGGGCGCCGACTATCTGATTGAGGGCGATATCGAGCTGGTGGGCGGTGAAGTCAAGGTGATGTATCGTATTCACGAGCTCACTCCGCGCGTACAGGAGTTGACCTCGGAAAAGCTGTCGACAACGATCGCAAATCATCGCCGGCTGGCGCATATGATTTCCGATGCCGCAGTTGAACACATCGCCGCCGAGAAGGGTTTCTTCACTACGCGGATCGCCTATGTCTCGTCAGAAACCGGACACAAGGAATTATACCTGTGCGACTATGACGGCGCCAATCCGATTCAGATCACGGCTGACAAGACGCTGAATCTCTCGCCGGCATGGGATCGCAAGGAAGAGAAGCTGCTGTTCACGACTTACCGAACCGGCCGGATGGAGGTCTGGGAGCGCGATATTCGAACCGGCAAGTCACAGCCGATTTCGGCCTATCCGGGTTCCAACAACGCCGCCGAGATCTCGCCCGATAACAAGGAAATCGTCATTACCCTATCCAAAGACGGTAATTCCGAGCTATATGTACTTGATCGCAAAGGCAAGGTCAAACGGCGCCTCACGCAGTTGCCGTCCATCGAGGTTTCAGGCACTTGGTCGCCAACCGGGCGCGAAATTGCCTTTTCTTCGGATCGCGCCGGACAGCCGCAGATATTCGTCATGGACTCCGAGGGTTTTGGTGTGACCCGGTTGACCTACGAGGGCAAATACAACGATTCGCCAAGGTTTTCGCCCAAAGGTGATGTAATGGTGTTTGTTTCGCGCGGGGATGACGGCAGATTCCGGGTTTGCACGATTGACGTAACCGGGCAGAACTTCCAGAAACTTGACCAGACCGGCTCAAATGAAAACCCCCACTGGTCGCCGGATGGCTGGCATCTGGTCTACTGCAAATATCAGGGCAAAAAGAGTGATCTATATATTATGGATCGGTTCAGCCAGAAGATCAAGAAGATCACCAGTGATGGACAATCATCGAATCCGGCCTGGCAGCCGTATATCCCTTAGCAGAAGGCGCATTTTCGCCTGTTTCAATTGACAAAAGTGTTGAACTGTGTATATAATTCAGTGGAGATACTTTGAATGCACAATCGCGGGAACGCGCGAGTGCTTTGTTGTGTAATTTGAATGGACAATCTATAAAACACGGAGGAAACGTGATGAAAAAATATCTCGTTCTTTTAACTTTGCTTACCTTTGCGATTTTGGTTTCCGGTTGTGGCAAGAAGCCGGCGGTTGAACCCGAAATAGGAGATCGCGGTGCCGGAACGACTGACACCGGTAATACCGGCGATCAGGGCAACACCGACCAGGGTGAACAGATCAAAACCGACAATCCGCTTGAACTTCGTGACGATCTACTTCGATTTCGACAAGTACAATCTTCGCGACGATGCCAAGTCGGGATTGAAGAACAATTACGAAGTCATGAAGGAAAGAAACGACGCACGAATTCAGATCGAAGGCCATTGCGACGAGCGCGGCACGGTTGAATACAATCTAGCGCTTGGCGAAAAGCGCGCTCGTTCGGCCATGGACTATCTGGTCAGCATGGGCATTCCCAGAGAGCGTATGTCGATCATCAGCTACGGCAAGGAACGTCCGGCGGCGTTTGGATCAAACGAAGACGCTTGGGCGAAAAACCGAAGAGCCGAGTTTGTAACCAAGTAACCAGCAATCAAGGGCGGTTTCGACCGCCCTTCTTGCTTTGCAACAGGAAGGTCAATGAAAGTAGTACGGATACTGGGCATAGCAGGTCTGGCGTTGTTTCTGGTCAGTTGCGCCTCCCGCAGCGAGATCGAAACCATGCAGAGTCAATTAGACTACCTGTATAAGTCCTCCTCGCAGACACAGGAAAACATCAGCCGCCTTGATTCTCTGTACAAGCTGACGATTGAGGCCAATGTTCGTTATCAGGCTGACCTTAAGTCGCAGCTGGCGGAGATGATCGACAAGATGAGTGTCATTGACGGCCGCCTGACCGACATAGAACGGCAGTTGCGGGATATTCAGGATAGACGACAAACGGCTATCGTTCAGACCAGACCTCTGGGGCCGGACACCACCGGCACCACACCACCCGCGACGGGGCTTCCAACGATAGATCAGAACAAGATGTTCGACAACGCCTTCACAGACCTCAAGTCGGGCAACTACGATTTAGCGATTCTGCAGTTCGAAGAATTTATCCGCCAATTCCCGGATACGCCGCGCACGGATGATGCCCAATACTGGCTGGCGGAATGCCACTACGGCAAGCGCGACTATGCGCGGGCGATCATCGAATTCGAGAAAGTGGAGAAAAACTACAAACAGAGCGACAAACTCGGACCATCGCTGTTCAAGTTGGCCAGATCGTTCGAAGAAACTGGCAACAAAGTCAAGGCTTGTGCGGCATTCAAACGCATTACCAAGGACTTTGCCGATTCGTTTGAAGCGCGCCAAGCCGGAGACAAGTTAAAGGAATTGCAGTGTCCCTGATCATGGTCAAGACCGTCGCCTTGGCGCGTCTCTTCCCATGTCGGGCATTCTATGATACGATCGGCGACACGTTGTCTGTCGGGATCAAACAAAAGGGCAAGTTCAAGAACAGCATCGATGGCGAAGTATGTTCGTTCGATCTTACACGCGACGGCAAGTTGTTAAATGTCGATATCTGGAAAGCGCGCAAGGCATGGAAGGTCGAAAGAGCGATTCATCCTCCCGAAGAGTTCATAACTGCAAACGTTCTGTTCGATTCGGCAGCCGGCACCGAGCTGGAAGCGATTGACCTGTTGACAAACACGGAGCGGAAAATACTCAATGTCAAGTTCTCCCGCGAGAGAGTAGCCAGGTTCGTCTCACTCGCAACGTCCCTCATCTTCGAACTAAACGACAAAGATGAGCTCATAGGCCTCTGGCTCACAGAAATTGTCGACGATCTGAATTTCCAGAAGGAAGGTGACTGGCGGCGATCAATCAAGGCCGTCTAGCCCAAGAATACTTCTGGAAATACCAAACCCGCTTACAAATTGAAACAGCCCCTCTTCTTTCCAAGAGGGGCTGTTGTTTATCTGCCTCGTGATAGAGCGGACGTTACAGTTCGAACAAATCGATCTCGGTCACCGGGCCGAACTGTTTGAGCTTGTCGCGCAGATCATCAGCTTTGCCGACGACGACAATCAGCAGATTGTTGGGGTCAATGTACTTCTGTGCCGCGGCACGCACTGCCGGAGCCGTTACCGAAGCCATGTTGTCGATATACTTGCCAATGTAATCCTTCTGCAAACCATAAAGCTCGACGATCGAGAGTTGGTTGGCGACCTGTTCGGGCGTCTCAAATTGGCGCGGGAAGTATCCGGAATAGAACGAGATGGTCTCACTTAGCTCCTGTGGCGAAACGTCGGCTTCGCGAATTTTCTTGAGATGTTCGATGGTGGCGCTGATTGCCTGTGCCGTCGAGTCGGTACGGGTAGAAACCGTCACTGTAAATTCGCCCTGGTAGCGGTCAAAGGAAAACTGGGAATTAATTCCATAGGTGAGACCGCGCTTGTCGCGAATATCGCTCATCAACCGTGAACGGAATCCGCCGCCGCCCAAAATATAGTTCAGTACGCGCACCGCGTAAATGTCGGGATTGTATCGATCGATACCGAGGTGGCCAATCTTGACATTTGCCTGGGTCGCATCGGCCTTATTGATCAGAATGACCCGGGTACCGTTGATTTTCGGCGCGGGTGCCACTTCAAGTTTGGCCACACTGCCTTTGGGCCAGCCGCCAAGTTGTGCTTCGATCTTAGGAAAGACTTGCGCTGCCGTGACATCGCCCGCCACAAATAGGATGGCATTACCGGGAACGAAGTGGCTCTTCCAAAATCCGACAATGTCATCACGCGTGATTCCCGAAACCGACTCCACCGTGCCGCTTCCCGGCTGACCGTAGGGGTGTTCGCCGAAGAGATACTGCGAGTACTGCAGATCGGCGATGATACCGGGATCGTCCTTTTGTTGCATCAGGCTGGCCATCGTCTGCTTGCGCAGGCGGTCGATTTCGGACTCGGCAAAGGTCGGATTCAACACAATGTCAGCCAGGAGATTCAGGCCGACATCAAAGTGCTTGGTAAGAACTTCCGAGGTGACGTTGGTCGCGTCAAGACCGGCCCCAGCGCCGAGATTGCCGCCGACGAAATCAATCTCTTCAGAGATCTTTGTCGCATCACGAGTGGCCGTGCCTTTGCGCAGCAAGTCGGCGGTGAGGTTTGCCAGACCAGCTTTGCCCCTGCCATCGACGGCGGTACCGGATTTGAGAAGCAAACGCATCGACACAACCGGCTGCTCGCGATTTTCGACGACGATGATTTTCAGGCCATTATCGAGAGTCTTCTCGCTCATTGGCGGCAGAGTGATAGCGGCGAGAATCGGCTGCCCGTTGGACAGCAGAAGCGCGGCCGCGAAAAGCAGAAATACAAAAATCCGTTTCACTTCAATTACTCCTTACATACCCATCGGGGCAGCGCCCTTGTTTTCTTGAATCACGTTAACCACGGTGCGGCTGCGTTCGCCCAAGTAGGTCTTGGCTACGCGCATGATATCTTCGGCTGTAACCGCGTTATACTTATCCGCCTGTTGGAAAATCAGCTTATAGTCACCCATGATCGTATGGAAATATCCGATTTGGCTTCCCTTCTGATCATTGGACTGATTGCCCATGTAAAATTGCGCTTCAATCTGATTCTTGGCTTTCTGCAGTTCTTCAGCCGTGACCGGCTCGGTCTTGAGCTTTTCAATCTCTTCGTACAGCGCCTTCTCGCCGTCGGCGGTGGTCTTGCCGGGTTGCATCATGCTGAAAGCGAAGAATACCCCACCCTGCTCCATTGACTGATACTGGCCGCCGGCAGCAATGGCAATCTGGTCCTTGTAGACCATGCGTTGATAGGCGCGCGAGGATTCACCACCGGAGAGAATAGCCGAGAGAACGTCAAGAGCATAGCTGTCGGCGTGTCCGGCCGGTGGACACTGGTACCCGGCGATGAAGATCGGCAACTGCGAGACCTTATGGTAGGCAACGCGGCGCTCACCTCTCTGCTCCGGCTCATTGTAAATCGGGCGCGGAATCTTCGGGTTACCCGGAATCTTGCCGAAGTATTTCTCAACAACTTTCTGCACATCTGCGCTCTTGATATCGCCAACGACGACTACGACCGCGTTGGCCGGATTATAATAGGTATTGTAGTAGTTGAGACAGTCTTCCAAGGAGATGTTTTCAACATCCTTGCGCCAGCCAATGGTCAGCCAGCCGTAGGAGTGCGCCAGATAGACATTGGCCATCAATTGCTCAAGCACGTCCCCGAACGGTGAATTCTCAATCCGCTCACTGCGTTCTTCGAGGACAACCTGACGCTCCGAAGATAGCTGCTTGTCGGTGATGGTCAGATACTGCATGCGGTCAGCTTCGAGTTTGGCGACCAGTTCAAGTTGATCCTTGCCGAACTCCTGATGGTAAACCGTCATGTCATTTGAAGTGTAGGCATTGATCATACCGCCGCTGCTCTGCACCAGTCGGTCGTGTTCGCCGTCGGCGAAATTCTTGCTGCCTTTGAACATCATGTGCTCAAACAAGTGTGAGATGCCCGTGATTCCGGGGCGCTCATTTTTTGAGCCGACGTGATACCAAACCTGAAGACTTACCGAAGGCGTCGATGGATCTTCGAGTGTCAACAAAGTCAGGCCATTTTTCAATGTGTGCTTCTGCACTGGCCATTCCGGCACGGCGAATGCCGATGCGGTCAACAGCATCAACATTGCCAGTGATACTAAGATTTTCTTCATTGTTCCTCCGCTGTGGATAAGAAGAATTCCATTCTCAGAGAATATTGCGAGTAGGTTAACATCATTCAATCGTGAGATTATAGGGCATGCGCATTTGCAGATCTGTACGGTCTGTTGCAGAGATGGCGTTCCGCAGCCCCGCCAACGGGCCATGGTCGTCCATTCCAAATGTTCTTGCGATAGCAAGCATGGCGAGGTTGGTCAGCCGTGGTATCAATCTCCGCTGCGGCATCTCGACAACGACGAAGTCGTTATCGGGGATATTGGCCTTCTGCCGGGCTAATTCCAGTGCGTCCAGAATACTGCCTACTGTATCTGCCAAACCAAGTTCCAGAGCCCGCTTGCCGCTCCAGGTTCTTCCCTGGGCAACGGCGTTGACCGAATCAACGGAAAGCACGCGACCCTCGGAAACGACAGTTGTGAATCGCGAACTCATGTCTTTCACATGTCGACGCACGATGTCACGCTCCTCGTCGGAATAGGGCTGCGTCATCGAGAACATGTTCGCGTGCTTGCCGCGCTTAATCGTCTCGGTATGCAGGCCCAATTTCGAGTACAGACCGGCGATATTGGCTTTGCCGGCGAATACGCCGATCGAGCCGGTAACGGTCGTGGGCTGAAGAAAGATCTTGTCTGAAGCCGAAGCGATGTAGTACCCGCCGGACGCGCAGACATCCGACATCGACACGATCACCGGCTTGGACTTGCGGGCCTCATTCAGTTCGCCCCAGATGAGATCGGAAGCAATCGCATCGCCGCCGGGCGTATTCAACCGAACGACAATCGCGCGGACATCGGCGTCGGTACGGGCCGCGCGAATTGCCGCCACGACAGTTGCCGAACCAACAGTTGAGCCTTCGATATAGTCGAACCCCGAAGCTCCTTTGACTATTCCGCCGTCGATGGCGATAATCGCGATCTGCGGCGGTTCGCCGAATCGTTCACGAAAACGGGGCGCGTCCTGGTACTTTGACTCGGAGAGAATTCCATAGTAGTCGCCGAACATCTCGGGAATCTTGTTCTCCAATTCATGCGAATAAAGTCGACCATCGACGAGCCGCAAAGACTCGGCTTGCACCGAAGTGAAGGGTCCGCTGTCGATCATAGCGCGCAGTTGGGCGACATCGAGATTGCGGTCGGTGCCTGTTTCCGTGAGTATCTGCTCATAGAGATCGTCCAGTAAGACTTCAATCGCTTCGCGGAAAGCCGGGCTCATGGTAGTGTCGGTCAGCACTTCCGGATAGCTTTTATACTTGCCCGATCGCTCCATCTCGGCCTCGATACCGAGTTTGTCCATCGTACCCTTGTAGAAAGTGACCTCTGCCCGCAGGCCGGTCAGGTAGAGCGCATCCACCGGGAGCATGTATACCTTGTCGGCGGCCGAGGCCAGGTAGTATGCCCCATTACCGGACGAAGGTCCCAGATAAGCGACTACCGGCTTGCCTGATCCCCGAAAACCCTTTACAGCGGCACGAAAATCAGCAAGTCGCCCCCACCCGATTTCGGGATTACGAATGGTCAACAAGAGACCGCTAATCTCCGGATCAGTCCTGGCTTGATCTATCTTGGAGAGTTTCTGGTAAACGGTCGGCGTGGACTTCTTCCAAAAAAACGGCCTGATCGACTCCTCGGGAATCTCTCCGGCGAGATCGACATGAAGGATTGAGTGATAGTGGCTGATCAGCTGCTCGCGGCTGGCGGCGGAGAGACTGCCATAAACGGTCGACCCCGTGTATTCGGCGTCGTTATCGAAAAAACTCTCACCGCCGGCAGTTACCCGGCCAAATTGCAGTTCCAGGCCGGCGCCGAATGTTCCGGCGTTGTCGATGGCCGCAAAAACAGCCAGTCCCTTCCGGAGGTTCGCTTTGGCCGAAAGACGCCAGTCGACATCGCTGATTTTCTGTCCACTAAACATGCTGAAATTGCCACCGACTGTGACCAACTCACCGACGGGACGATAAGCGGCGCTTAGAATGTAGCCGACGGCCGACTTCTCGCCGAAAAACTTGTGCTTATTGATGTTCTCTGCCTGCAAAGAAACCGCGGCCTTGCGGCCGAGGTGTAGCAGGAACGAGTAATTCCAGGCGTGCGCTTTGTCGATCGCTTTCCAGTCCGACTTGTAGTAAGTATAGGAGATGCCGGTATACATATTCCGGAAAAGCCGGCTTGATGCCGCAAAGTCAAAACGCTGCACCGGATCGCCGGGACCCAACGCCAGTTTTTGATATCCAAAACCGAGCCCGGCCGCAGATATCAAATAGGCGTTGTCGCCGGAGAAATCATCTTTACCGAAGCTGTGGTATCCCGCCACGGTCAACTGCTGATTGAGATAGAGGGCAGCGGGATTGAGCACCAAGGCATCACTACCGGAAATGGCGGCGTGGGGAACATCGGGAAATCTCAGCGACAACTGCAGCGGCGGATTGTCGGCTTTGAGAACGAACACTAAAAATAAACTGAAAACCAGGATAGGAGAGAATCGCAAAGACAAGGTCGGCCTTTCGCTACAGGGTCGGCATCAACATCAGCGGTTGGATAACGACGCCGCGCGAATGCCTTCCAAATTTATCGTGCCGACACCCGTCATGTCAACCTCGATTTTATTCTGACCGTCGCCAATTTGTCCCTGGACAAGCGTCCGCGAGATACGCTCAATGCGAATGGGCAACTGACGGGTGTAGATCCGCCCGCCCGGATCCACTTGAAGCATCACGGCAGCAGAAACGGAAATCGGAATTGACATATCGATCTTGCCGTTTTCACTGCGTACCGCAAGATCGCCGGCGACGACGCTGGCCTCGAGTTTGATGTTGGAATTCTCGGTGGCCAAAGTCGACCGTCCGGCTTCAAATCGCATGCGCGTGGCGCTGATCTGGGCAAATTCGGTGCGGGCATCAATCTCGCCGCGTACAGAGTCGAGATTGATCTTGCCATTGAGGTTGCGCAGGCGGATGGATCCAAGCTGGCCATCGACGTTCAGCAGATTGATCGGACGATTGGAGGTCGTAACTTTGGTTGGTCCCGAACAGTCCTCAACGGTCACTGCGCCATTGTCAGAGGAGACATTCACCTTGTTGGTGATTTTCCGAAGCGTAATGTCGCCAAAATTGCTGGAGATGTCGGCGGCAGCAAAAGGACCCTCGATTTCAATCTCAAATAACGAAGTTCGGGCGAAGATCTTCATGCTATTCGTGCGCGGAACCTCAATCTCGATATCTACACCCGCCGAAAAATCGGTGCCACGCCATGGAGGTGAAGGGCGCGTCTCGGCGGAAATCGCGAATTCGTTCTCGAGATCTTCGAACGCGATTGAGACATAATCGGAATACTCCTGCGCCTGTTCTTCCGACTCGACCTTAAACTGGAGCTTGTAGGTGATGCGCGCAGTGGAAACATCGGCAGCGCGAATACTCAACCGGCCTCCCAAGTACGAGGAGGATGTAAAAGAGAGATTCTCGATTCGATCTAGGGAGATGGTTTTTGTAATTGATGGGGATTCGAAGCGATCGGGACGCACGCGCACCATGCGTTGAGCCTGCAGTGAGGTGGCAAGGCAAAGGCCAACTAGCAGGGCGGCAATGGGCGTTCGCAGATTATTCATTCTCTTGTAGTTACGGTACGTGTTCATCGCCGGTTTCACAACAACTTCATCGTTTGGGTCAACTGATAAATCGCGATGGCTGCCGCAGAGGCGACATTTAACGACTCAACACCATCGGCGATCGGAATCTTCACGATCGAACTGCAGATGCTCTGAACCTCCCGACTCAACCCTACAGCCTCGGCCCCTAATGCTATGCAGAGCTTTGACTTGGGACCAACATCACCGATTTCGACGGACCCCTCCCCATCGGCACCAACCAGTTCCACTTCGTTAGACCTGAGATACGCCGCCAGGGTTTCGGCCGAAATGTCAGTCGCCACCGGCAGAGCGAAGATCGCTCCGGCCGTCGCGCGCAATACCTTGGGATTGCCAATATCGGCACAACCGGGTGATAGGGCAACCAGACTGACCCCAAAAGCTGCGCAGGTTCGGATAATCGTCCCGACGTTTCCGGGATCGGCAGACGGCATCAAGATAGACCGCAAGACGGATCCTGCGCCACGCACCTTCTGGAGCCTGAAGTGCACTGCGATGAACCAGGGCGATCATACCCTGCGAATGCACGGTATCGGACAGTTGGGCAAACCGTTTCCGATCACATTCGAGCAGGGGCAGACGTTTCGTTGCCAGATCGCTGAAGAAGTCCTTTCCCGGTTCGGAAAGGTCCCCCGGCGAAACAACGATGCACTCTGGAGCTAATGCCATTTCCGAGAAGGGCAGAAACCGAGCGAATGCCTTCAATCAGGACCTTGTCCGATTTCTTGCGGCCATGGCGCGTTGTCAGGGAGCGAATTTCCTTCTCCAGGGACTGCGGGAGACTATTCATATCGTCATCATAGACCGCATCTTTGTGATAGTCAAACAGTTTTGCGCTTGATGTTCGGGCCAAGTAGCGATTACTTGTCGTCGTGGGACTTCAAAAGCTTCGAATTTCTCTACAGGCAGTCATAATTAGCGGGCTCCTGATATCGACACTAGTCGGCCAGACGGTCGGCGAGTTTTCAGTGCCCTTGACCGATCTGTCGCCTCAATCACTATACAAGAGTCTGAATTGCAATGTACGCGGGTATCGGATCGGAATTGCGCTCTCCGGCGGCGGTGCCCGCGGGTTCGGGCATATCGGTGTGCTGCGAGCCCTCGAGGAATCCGGCATTGAGATCGATGTCGTCGCCGGAACCTCGATGGGAGGAATCATCGGCGGACTTTATGCTTCCGGCATGACCCTCGATGAAATCGAACGGGAAGCACTGTCGATCGATTGGAGCACGTTTTTTTCCGACAAACCGCAGCGCACGTCGCTGCTTTTCACCAGACGCACCGAAACAGAGGGGGCTTTGGTATCGGCACGCTTCGATGGCGGGAACCTGCAGATTCCCACCGCCTTGAGCACCGGGCAGAAGCTGGTTAATGTCTTGAGCGATCTCACGCAAAGCTCCGGGTATTTCTCCGGTGGTAACTTTGCGAATCTCAATCGGCGGCTGGCAATCATCGCCACCGATCTCGTCTCCGGCGAGAAGGTCGTGTTTACCAGCGGCTCATTGGCTGAAGCCCTGCGTGCAACCATGGGAGTGCCGCTCGCTTTTACTCCACTGGAACGAGACGGCCAGCTCCTGATGGACGGCGGACTGCTCGAACCCGTTCCCACCGCATCGGCCAGGAGCATCGGCGCTGATTTTGTCATCGCGGTCAATACTTCGTCGGATCTTCTGCCCAAGAGCGAGATAACCGATCCGATCGATATTGCCAATCAAACCACGACGATTCTATCCGCGAAGACACGCGAGGAATTGCTCGCCGACGCTGATTTTGTCATCACACCTGAATTGCATGGTATCAAGGCGACTGACTTCCAATTCAGCGAAGAAGCGATTCGCCGTGGTTACGAAAGCACACAGAAGATGTTGACCGGGCTCATGAAGCTGTTTGCACAGAGATCGGCTCGAGATTCTGCGGTTGTCATCGGGCGAATTGACTTCACCGATGTACAGTCCCGCGAACTGTCCGCACCGGACAGCCGCATCCTGCGCGACATTACGCGCGAACCATTGACTGCCGGCCAACTTCGGGAACGAATACTCGCACTCTTCCGGACGGGTAAGTATCAAAGTGCAAAGTTCCGCACCGGCGATTCCGATACCACCAACCTGGAGCTGGAGTTGATTCCATTCCCGCGGATTACGAGCGTATCGATTGAAGGTAATCGCGTCTATCCAGACTCAGTGCTTATGGAAAGGGCGCACATTCGCGGTAATCCGATCAGCACAATCTACGATCTGCGCAAGATGTACGATGATGTGATCACATTTTACCGGGCGCAGGGCTACGATCTTGCCCAGATCAAAGGCGCATGGGTGGATTCGACCCATTCTCACCTGACAATCGTCATTGACGAAAGCCAAATCGTGAGTATGTCGGTTGAGGGCAACGATAAGACCCGATGGTGGGTCGTGACCAGCTACATGCCTTTGCGTATAGGCGATTTCTACAACAAGAACCGCGCGATTCGAGGTGTTCAGGAGATTTATAACTCCGGTCTCTATGACAATGTCAACTTTCGCCTCGAAGAGCGGACCGGCGGCGTGCACGTCACGATCATCGTGAAAGAGAATAAATTCACTTTCGCTCGATTGGGGGCGCGGTATCATGAAGAGTTTCACCCCGAGTCTTTTCTCCGGATTGGATACTCCAATCTCTTCGGGACCGGACACGAAGTTTCCGGATATGCTCGCTTCTCCGAACAGCGGAAATTGTACCAGCTGCAAATGCGTGCCGACCGGATTTTCCGGACCTTCGTCACCTACAAAATTCAAGGATACTATGCCAATGACAAAATAGGTTTGTTCGATGGTGACGAAGAAGCCGGCCATCGCACCGTCAAACGCTGGGGCGCCAAGTTCGGTATCGGCCAACAGCTCTTCAAACTCGGACTACTGGAATTCACCGCTCGTTACGAACAAATCCGTTTCACCAACCCGCCCAACGGTCCGCTCAGTGAACGCCGGGTTGCCTCACTCATCGGATCCCTGCAGTATGACACCAAGGACCGCTACACATTTCCGACTCGCGGTGCGGCGTTAGAGGTCACGATCGAGGCGTCCTCGGACATTCTTGGCGCTGATGAGGTCATTCGCAAATTCGAAGGCTCTATCGAAACCTTCCAACTGCTCGGGAGTAAGTTGAATCTGCATCCGCGTGCAGCAATCGGACTGTCGCAGACCGACCTTCCAATTTACGACCGCTTTTACCTCGGCGGCAGCCGCAGCTTCTTCGGATATCGCACCGATCAACTGGTCGGAGACAAGTACCTTCTCGGTAACCTCGAACTTCGCATTGGTCCCGTTTACGGCTTCTACCTTCACGGCAGGTACGATGTAGGGGATGTCTTTGGAACTTTGGAGGATGTCAGGATCAAGAACTTGAGGCACGCGTTCGGAATAACGCTATCACTCGATACCCCGGTTGGTCCCGTTTCGTTCGGCTACGGCCGGGCCGAGCGAAGGACCGACAATCTCTATCTCAATCTGGGACTTGATTTCTAAGCGCCGTTCTATCCGGATGTAAGGCCGGTCAATCATCATCCCTGGAATCTTCGCCCCGCTCCGACTTGCGAGTTCTTCCTTCGACGACCAGCGTGATTTCACCCTTGAGCACCCGTCCCGCAATCGTTGATCGCAGCGCTTCCAGATCGCCGCGAATAATCTCTTCGAACTTCTTGGTCAGTTCGCGGCAGAGAACGACTTGCCGATTTCCCAGTATCTCCAGCAGCAGATCTATCAACTTGTGGATCTTGAACGGCGATTCATAGAACACCAGCGTCTCGCGGCGGTCGGCCAACAATTGGATCAGCGTCCGGCGCTTGCCTTGAGTCTGGGGCAGAAACCCGTGAAAACTAAACGCATCTGTTGGCAGCCCGCTAATCGCCAGTGCCGAAATCGCGGCTGACGCGCCGGGAATCGGCACAATCGCTATGCCCGCAGCAATTGCTCCACGAACAATGATAAACCCCGGATCGGAAATGCTCGGTGTTCCGGCATCGGAGATGAGGGCGATATTTTCGCCAAGCTGAAGACGGCTGATCAGCTTCTCCGTGACCTTGCGTTCATTGAAATTGTGATAAGAGACGAGCGGTTTGTGGATATCAAAGTGTGACAGAAGCGTCTGCGAGGTGCGCGTATCTTCACACGCGATCAGATCGACTTGCCGCAATGTTTCCACCGCGCGGTAGGTCATGTCGCCGAGATTCCCGATCGGCGTGGCGACAATAAAGAGAGTTCCAGCTGTTGGCACACTCGAAATAACGGTGAGAGTTGATGGAATTGCAAGCAGAGAAAGGCGCCCGACAAGCAGCCCTCTTCCCGGCCGGGAAGAGGGCTGCGTCTAAGCCTCTTACTTACAGGCCGCGCAGGGAGCCGGACCGCCGGAGAAGATGTACCCGATCAGGTATACCGCGTCGGAGATGTTCACGCTCCCGCTGCAATCAGCGTCGCCGGACAACAATGGCGCCGGCGCCGGTCCGCCGCTAAAAATGTAGTTGATGAGATACACGGCATCCGAAATTGTAACAGCACTGCTGCCGTCGGCATCACCGCATAAATAGGCCGGCGGCAGAACTCGTCCGAACGTGTAAGTGTTCGAATATTCCGTCGAATCCGTACCGGCATTGCGAAACGCCTTGACTCGCCAATAGTGCTTGGTGCTATCCAGGGTTCCGAAGAAACTGAAATCGTTGTTGGTCAAACTGTCAATCGAGTATTCCAGTGTCGCGAAATTCGACTGCTTACTGATCTCAAGACGATAGGTGTCGTTCCATTCGTGCCAGCAAGTGGACCACCGAAATGAAGGCGACGGATAGATGTTGGTGTCGCCGTCCGCGGGTAAATACAACCTCGGTCTCTGGAACGGCAGGATGAAGCGCGCCGAATAAGCGTCCTGATTGCCATTGCGAGTATCGGTCCAAATCGTCGACACGGTGTCACGCTTGGCGGCAACACCGATGTATTCAGCGAATAATCCCGCCATCGGGCTGCGATCAGGTTGGCGATAGAGCAGCATCGTGCCGTCTTCCTCGCGAACATCATCCGGCACGTTGACTTTGTCGGGAGAAGCAAAAGCCGGGTTGATCGACACGTTCGAAATGCGTTTGTTCGTGACATAGGTCTCGCCGCCGTCGAAGGAAGCCGAAAAGTAGGCATTGAACAACGTGTGGCCGACCGGGTCGTCGCGTTGATCATAAAAAATCAGCAGGACGACACCGTCCTCATTGACATACAGCCACGGGTGAAATTGATCGATTAACGCTGCAGGGTTGTCGTCATTGACGACCGCCGGCGTGCTCCAGGTCTGGCCTTTGTCGGTTGATTTGCGCACAATTACGTTGGTGCGGTCATTGAATCCATCGGGCCATTGCGATTGTGAAATGTAGATAGTGTTGTCGTACGGGCCGCCGGAAATATCGCAATCGCCGTTGGGCATGCCATAGGTGTTCAACGCCGCCATCGACATTGTAGTATCCGTAATTGCTTTCAAAGGCAATTGAGTCTGGGGAAAAACTGGCGCCGCCGTCCGTAGACATCACATGCCGGATACAGTATTGAAATGAACAACCGGGCGAAATCTTGTAGCCCTGCCAGAAGACATGCACATCGCCATCGGAATCGACAATCGGAATCGAAAACTGCCCGGCATCAACATCATCATTGCATAACGGTTCGAAATTGGGCCGGCTCACCTTCACGGTATCTCCGAAGCTGGTCGCTCCGTCAGTTGAGCGGATGAATATGATACGTGTCGGATTGGGAAAACGCGTCCACGACACATAGTAATTGCCGTCATGCGCACCGCCGGTGCGATCAACCGCAGTAAATTGCTTGTCTTCGAATGTATTGGCATTAGCCGGATGTGTGGGCACCGGATCTGACCAGGTCGCACCTCCGTTGGTGGATTTCATTACCACGATCAGGCTGTTGTTGTATTGATCGGCATTGTCATAGTTCAAGTGGTTAGCATAAAAGTTGCCCAGACGGTCACCCACCATACAGGGATCCGATTGGCGGTCATATGGCGTATCCGGGAACAGAGCATCCGTCCAGGTTGCTCCGCCATCAATGGTACGGCCGACCCCGACACGACGGAATCCGAGCCGCCAATCGCGCCAATTGGCGACGACAATATCCGCATTCAACGGACTGATCCAGATCTGTTCTTCATTCTGCAGATTCGTGGTAACCGAATTGACGCGAACATTGGGCGGTGTTTGCGCTGGCGAGATTGCGAACCAAACAGTTAGAATCGCGATAGTCAAAGCGAAAACCATACGGGGCATAACACATTCTCCTTGGATTGAGATAACAACCATGTGACGAATTCTCGGCCGGGCTGATTGACCGTAAGTACAATTACAATCAACTCCGAAACGGAATTTTGGCAAGAGAAATCATGGCTCACCATGCCCGGCAATGCTTGGACCCCCGTGTATCGAGAAGCGATTGCAGGTGATTTGCCGCGTGCCCTGCGCAGGACGACAACGCCAACCTTAGTTCGCTTTGGCACCAGACTAAGGTGACTTGTTAGCGCCCGCTGTCGGCAGTTCGGCAACGATCATCGCAATAAAAATCAACAGCCCGCCGGCAGCGCTGCGAATGACAAACTGTTCACCGCCAAGGGTCCAGGCAAAAATCGCCGCAAACACCGGTTCGAGAGCGAATATCAGACTGACGCGAAATGGCGAAGTGAGCTTCTGGGCATAAAGTTGAATCAAGAACGCGCTTAACGTCGGGAGCAGAGTCAGGAAGATCACCGTCAGTATCGTCGTGCGATCGCCCACCGAAAACGGCAGATCGAATATCCACGCGGTCGCAAAGCTAAGTACTCCTACCAATAGAAACTGCTGGGCACTGATGACGACTGGATCGCGTCCGGCTTTCATATACTTGTCGCAATAAAGCAGATGCAGAGCATAGAAGAAGGCGGCGATCAGCGTAATCAGATCGCCGAAGTTCATACCGCTGACTCCGCCGGTCAGAAGCCATAGTCCGGCGAGCGATAACAACAGCGCGACGGCTTCCCAAGGCGATGGCTTCTTGCGAAAGAGCGCATAGGCAAGTATCGGCACGATCACGACAAACAGTCCGGTGATGAATCCGGAATTGGCAGCGGAGGTATATCCCAACCCGATTGTCTGCGGGATGTACAGCGCCCAGAGTATGACCCCGAGAATGATTCCATCTTTCAATCCGGTCAGCACCGGCACACGCTTGATGACCAGGTAACCTGGCCAACAGTATTCCCGCCAATGCAAAGCGGTAGCCGACCAGGACTATGGGATCAATCTGCGCGAGGACGTCTTTCACAATGAAGAAGGTCGCACCCCAAATGGCGGCTGCATAAAGAAGGCCGATTTCGGCAAGTATTCGATTTCGACGGGGAGCCGGATGAATCATTGGGTAATGTATCGCGAAGTAAATGTCTTTTGGCAAGTACTGCGGAGACCGCCTTGACCCTCGCCGCCACAGTACCTCATCCTCTTGATGCACTTCCGGGACTTTTTCAGTGGGCAATTTCCTTGACAGGCGAGGTTAATTGTTTATATTGGCGCCCGATATTAGAAGAAAATACACTCCCCGGTAGCTCAGTCGGTAGAGCAGCTGACTGTTAATCAGCGGGTCGCTGGTTCGAGCCCGGCCCGGGGAGCTTGTATCTTCCGCCCGATCCGCGGCTAATAGAATTTCGTTTCCCAAGCAATCGGCCCTCTTGATTCACTAAACGCTTCAGTTGCGATTACCAACTGCTAAGAACTGCGCCTTGGCTTCGCTGTTCTCAGAGCCCTCACTTCTTTTGTCAGAGCACTAACCATTGATCGACAGAGTTTAGTCATGCGTGCGTAGACGGTAACCGACCCCCGGTTCTGTTGCTATCAAGTCCTCTTGTAATGTTTTTGAACTTAGCTTCTTCCTCAATTGCCCAAAGTAAACCCGCAGGTATTGACGCTGCTCGACAGCAGTTGGACCCCAGACCTCGCGAAGAATTTGTGTGTGCGTCACGACTCTCCCGGCATGCCGTGCAAGCAATCGCAGAAGGCTATACTCCGTTACCGTCAAACGTACTTCTTCTCCGTCCAGAGTGACGACCCGCGCGGCATAGTCGATCCTAAGCGGACCGGACACAAAAACGGCTGACTCTTCCCCGGGATGTGCGTGCCGCAGCGCAACTCGGACACGCGCGAGCAATTCGGCAGTACTGAATGGCTTGGTAAGGTAGTCATCAGCCCCGGCATCAAGAACGGCAACTTTGTCGGCATCACTATCTCTGACGGTCAGGACGATAATTGGAATTGACGACCACTCTCGGATCCGACGAATGAATTCATTGCCGTTCATGTCCGGCAGGCCAAGATCGAGAATAATGACCTCTGGCTTGAACGAAACAGCCTCCCTCAAACCATCATTTGCAGTCGGGCATCACTGACATGATATCCATCTGGTTCCAGACAGACTCTTAACAGCTTGCGTATCGCTGGCTCGTCATCAATAACCAGTACTTTGATCTGATTGCTCACTTGGAGCCTCTCCGGTTAACGCCGCAGGTTGGGTCTTAAGCGGCAATTCGATGGAAAACTTTGCGCCGCCGTCACTTCGATTGGCGACATGGATTTGACCTTTGTGCAGTTCGACAATATTCTTGGACAACGAGAGTCCGAGTCCAATTCCCCCGGACGGACTGTTCGGAAGTCGTTTAAACTTCTCGAATATCATGATTCATCTCGTCGCGGGGAATTCCCGGCCCGCGATCCAGTATGGCTATGGCTATATTGTCATTGAGCTTTGTGGTGACTATTTCTATGACCGAGTTGGAAGGCGAGTACATTGCCGCATTTCGCAGTAAATTGGCCAATGCGTGCAATAACAGTCCGAAATCACCGTTAACAACAATGACTCTTCACTGGCCGTGACATCTACCTGCCTTTCACGCAGCAAGCTTTGACTCTGCTCTATCGTCTCCCTGATCAAATCCTGAACATCGAACCACTCAAGATTGAGGCGGAGCGAACCGGATTGCAGCCGCGACATGTCGAGCAAATTCTCAATCACATGGTTGAGACGGTCGGCTGATGCGATGATCTCGTCGGCAAGTCCATCACGGTTTGCGTCGCTTGACTGTAACTTCGAGTCGCGTAGCGCTGCGGCGAAATCCGATTATCGCAGTCAGGGGTGTGCGCAATTCATGTGAAATCGAGTTGAGCAGGGTCTGATGCAATTTTTCCGATTCTTCCAAGAGCGCCAAATCGCGATTCTGGATTTGGAGTAACTCGCGCTGAACAACGACTGCGGTCTGGTGGCACAATGCATAAAGCAGATCGTTATGCTCGCGAGTAAATTCCCCCGGTTCTATTGGCCTGAACAACAGCACTCCGAGTTTTTGCCCAGCGACCTGCAGTGGGATACACAGGCAACGTACTTGCGAAAGCGTCTCGGTCGACCAACCGGCTGGTTTGCCATTTTCAAATACCCAGGCTGCGACAGCCCAATCGTTCGTGTCCATATCAACGGTTTCGCACGGTCAATCCTGTCCAACTTCTGACTTTTTGTGTTAGGTATCAGCAGGCACGAGCGGGCTTGGAATAGTCGCTGGGTCCTGCGATCAACTTCCTGCTCAATCTTCTCCATACCCTGAATCTCGACCAAAGCCCGGACAAAATCGAACAATACCTGTGTACGCAACTCGCGCTGACGCAGCAGCCTCTCCTGTTTGGTATTGCGCGCAGTCAGGACTCCGGTAATTGTGGCAACTACAAAATAAGCAGTGAACATCATGACGTCTTCCGGAGCACGATCGAAAATGTGAACCGCGGCGGGATAAAAAAGAAATTCCAAATGATGGCGCTAAGAGCGGCTGCGGTGAACATTGCCGCAAGCGAACTGCGAAATGCAAGCAGCAATATCGCCAACAAGTAGAAAAATCCAACTGCGCGATATCCGATCAGCGGCGCAAGAAACCAGTTCGACCATGGAGACTCCCGCCACTGTTGCCAGAGCTGTCAGTATTGGTACATAGTCTACACGTGGTGCCACAATGATCGGCTTGCGCAACGACTCGCTGATCTCAAGATGCGGGCGGATGACATGAATGTCGATATCGATTCGAAGCCGCACAAGTCGGTCGAGAATCGTCCCTCCTCTGAAGAGGTCCTTCCAGAATCTGCGGTCCGGCCGGCCGACAATTATCTGCGTAATGTCGCGCTCGCGGGCAATACGGGCAATGGCCGCGACAACATCAGAATCAGCAGTCGTTACGACTTCAGCTCCGAGTTCTTGTGCCAGGCGAAGATTTTTGCGCAACTGCTCCTGATCAGCAGTAGAGAGAGGCATACCGGTATCCGCATTGAGCGCGATCCACGGCGCGCGCATCGCGCCGGCATGGCGCCGCGTCGCCCGGATCAAGTCTTCCGAAAACGGGCTATGACTAATTGCCACCAGCAGTCGCTCGACAGTATTCCAGCGGCCGGAGATGAGTAAGACTTTGCCGCAGATCCTGCAACTCATGTTCTACCCGCTCTGCTGTTGCCCGCAGCGAAAGCTCCCGCAGTGCAGTCAGAGATTCTTCCTTAAAGAAATTATCAGCGGCCGCTTGCTTCCGATCACCCAGGTACACCTTTCCATCACGCAGACGTTTCAGAAGTTCGCCCGGGGAAATGTCGATCAGCGTGATCTCGTCGGCTCTCTTCATGACCGAATCGGGTACAGTCTCGCGCACAGTCACGCCGGTAATGCGCCTCACAACATCGTTCATGCTTTCGAGATGCTGAACATTTAGAGTTGAATAGACGTTGATGCCCTGATCAAGAAGTTCCAGAACATCCTGATAGCGCTTCGGGTGTCTTGAGCCGGGGGCATTTGAATGTGCGAGCTCATCAATTAGAATAAAGGCTGGCTTGCGCTTGATGATCGCATCAAGGTCGAGTTCTTCAAGACGCGTCCCTTTATACTCAATGACTCGTCGAGGGATTGCCGTGAGATCATCCAGCAGAATCTGTGTTTCCGAACGCCCGTGTGTCTCCACTATTCCGACAACGATATCAATCTCGGCTGCGCGAAGTTCTTGAGCAGCTTTCAGCATGGCGAATGTCTTCCCAACACCGGCAGACATCCCAAAGAATAAGCGCAGTTTTCCCTTGGATTCTCTTGCTGCGTCCCTCTTCAGCGCTTGCAACAGACGCTGGGGGTCAGGTCGATCGGGAATACTCATCGAACTTCAGTAAAATAACGAATCGATGGCAATATTCAACTTCAATACGTTGACCCGAGGCTGTCCGATAAAACCAAGGCTATACGGCTCAACGCAGCGTTCGGACCAACTGCTGTAGAAGCTTCAATTGGACAGAATCAAGTCCGCGCGCCTCTGCAACCCGTTCAATCTGATAAAGGGCAGCCACGGGAGAAATGTGCGGATCAAGCCCGCTGCCGGAGGCAAGTAATAAGTCGTCCGGCGGTTGGTTGCCTCCATGTGCCGCTGTCAATTGCGCCCGGCGCGTCGCAATCTGTTCCGACAGAGCCTTACTTGTCGGACCGAGATTTGTCCCGCTCGATGGCAGCGGATTGTAGTCGATCCCTGAAGGGCGCGGCCAGAAATACGTCGAATCGGTAAATTCCTGGGCTATTAGTTCCGATCCAATCAACCGACCCTCGCAATAGATCAGACTGCCGTTAGCCTGATGGGGAAATAGTGCTTGTGCAGCACCCAGCATCAGCATAGGATAAATCACCCCAGTTATGATTGTCATCACGCCGATTAGTTTTGTTGCCATGATTAAGGTCTTCATTTATTTCTGTCTCCAGACAATTACGAAGTCAATCCCAATTGGGTGACAATAACGTCGATTACCTTGATTCCAATGAAGGGGGTTACGAGTCCGCCGAGTCCATAAACAACGAGATTCCGTCGCAGGACGGCTTCAGCTCCCAGCGGACGGTACTTGATTCCTCTCAAGGCCAGCGGAATCAGAGCTACAATGATCAGCGCATTGAAAATCACCGCGCTAAGAATTGCACTCTGTGGAGACGCAAGTCGCATGACATTGAGTTGCGACAAGGGACCCGCCGACCCGGTCGTGGCATAGAGAACGCTGAACATTGCCGGCACGATGGCGAAGTACTTCGCCACATCATTGGCCACGCTGAATGTTGTCAATGCTCCTCGCGTCATGAGAAGCTGCTTGCCGGTTTCGATCACTTCAATCAGCTTGGTTGGGTTGCTGTCAAGATCGACCATATTCCCGGCCTCGCGGGCAGCCTGCGTTCCGGTGTTCATCGCCACGCCGACATCGGCTTGCGCGAGCGCCGGCGCATCGTTAGTGCCGTCACCGGTCATGGCGACCAGGTGGCCGTTGGCCTGTTCTTCGCGAATGCGGTTGAGCTTGGCTTCGGGATTGGCCTGGGCCATGAAATCGTCGACGCCAGCTTCAGCTGCGATTGAGGCGGCTGTCAGCGGATTATCGCCTGTCACCATAATTGTCCGAATTCCCATCGAGCGCAGCTGCGCAAATCGTTCCTTAATGCCGCCTTTGACCACATCCTTGAGATGCACTACGCCGAGGACGAAGTGCTCTTCCGATACCAGCAAGGGAGTACCGCCGGATTTTGAAACGCGATCGACAATGGGGTCAACGTCATGCGGCCAGGTGCCGCCGCTGCTTTCAATATGCTTCCTGATCGCGTCCCCCGAACCCTTTCGCAGCATTCGCACAGGTTCCCCGCTTTCAAGCACATCGACACCGCTCATGCGCGTTTGTGCGCTGAACGGAACGAATCGGGCGAGATGCGGCGGCAGTGATTCTGCCCGCATTCCAAAGTCTTCTTTCGCCAATACGACAATCGATCGACCCTCCGGAGTCTCATCGCTCAATGATGCCAATTGCGCTGTCTCGGCAAGAGTCTGCACCGGCACTCCCGGCACCGGTATGAACTCCGTCGCCATGCGATTGCCAAATGTGATCGTGCCCGTCTTATCCAGCAGGAGCACATCAACATCGCCTGCCGCCTCGACTGCGCGACCGCTGGTGGCGATTACGTTCTTTCTGATCATACGGTCCATGCCGCTGATTCCGATCGCGCTCAATAAGCCGCCGATAGTGGTCGGAATGAGACAAACCAGCAGTGAAATCAGAATCGGGAGCGTGACAACATCAGATAAGTCTTGTGCCGCCTCGTTTCCACTGTAGTCGGCAAACAGCTTGAGAGTCGTTACGGCAAGCACGAAGATGATTGTCAGGCCGGACAGAACCAGACTCAAGGCAATTTCATTCGGCGTCTTTTGTCGGCGAGCGCCCTCGACCAGACTAATCATCCGATCCAAGAAACTATGGCCCTGTTCCGCCGTGATCCGCACGACGATGCGGTCGCTGATGACGCGTGTACCGCCTGTCACGGCGCTGCGATCTCCTCCGGATTCACGAATCACTGGCGCCGATTCTCCAGTGATTGCCGACTCGTCCACAGATGCAATTCCATCGACGACCTCGCCATCACCGGGAATAATGTCTCCGGATTCGCAGACGACCCGATCACCGGTCTTGAGCAAAGCTGCATTAACCCTCTCTTCGTGGTCGTCTCCCGAAAGCCGGCGGGCGATCGTCGCAGTGCGCATGCGCTTGAGACTTTCGGCCTGCGCCTTACCTCTGCCTTCGGCGACGGCTTCAGCGAAGTTGGCGAACAACAGCGTAAAAAAGAGCCAGAGGCAAATCTGGAGATCAAATCCAGAGAAGTTGCCGTTCATGGCGTTTATCGTGAAGAAAATCGCTGTCAGGATGGTGCCGATCAGGACTACGAACATCACGGGGTTCTTGATTTGCGACTTAGGATTCAGCTTACGAAAAGCATCGACTACCGATTGTCGCAGAAGTATACCGTCGAACAGCATATTGGATTTTGTATGGTTAGTCACGATTCACCCTGCCTAAAATGTGGTGCCGGTCAGCATTAGGAGATGTTCAAGAATGGGACCGAGTGCCATGACCGGGAAGAACGTCAGCGCACCGACAATGAGGATTGTCGCTATTAGAATCAGCCCAAATGTCATTCCCTCAGTGGAGAAGCTTCCCGCCGTCATGGGCGTCGATTTCTTGCGAACGAGACTACCTGCGATTACCAGGACCGGCAAAATTACGCCGAATCGTGCCAGCAGCATGCAGAGTCCCAACGCAACATTATAGAACGGCGTATTGGCATTCAATCCTGCGAAGGCGCTGCCGTTGTTGCCGGCTGCGGAAGTGAATGCATAGAGAATTTCGCTTAATCCATGCGGACCGCGATTGGCAAGACTGCTCAAACCAACTGAAGTCGAGCATGCAATCGCTGATCCGATCAAGATGAGCGCACAAGGCAGAATGACTCCAATCATTGTCCAGCGCATTTCCAATGCCTCGATCTTCTTGCCGAAATACTCCGGTGTTCTCCCGACCATAAGTCCGGCTAAGAAGACGGCAAGCAAGACAAATAGAATCATCCCATACATTCCGGCGCCAACACCGCCAAAGATGATTTCGCCCAGCATGATGTTGAACATGGCGATGCCGCCGGCGATCGGCGACATGCTCGAATGCATGGCATTCACCGAACCATTGGAGGCCGCGGTAGTGAAGTTGGACCAGATGATGCTGTTCACGATCCCAAAGCGCGTTTCCTTGCCCTCAAGATGAGCAACACCGAGTGCGCTATTGTTCGAGAATTCGCCATAGGCCGAGATTCCGATGAACGCGATCAGCATTAGCATCATGACGCCGTAGAGGATCCAGGCATGTCTTCGCGAGCCGACCATCAGCCCGAAAGTGTAGACCAGCGCTGCCGGCAGCAGCAGAATCGCCAAGACCTCAAACCAATTCGAAATAGGCGTCGGATTTTCGTATGGGTGCGCACTGTTGGTGTTGAAGAAGCCGCCGCCGTTGGTTCCGAGTTGCTTGATGGCAATCTGCGAAGCGGCTGGTCCCATGGGAAGGACCTGCTCTCTTCCTTCAATCGTTGCTGCTGTCTTGTAGCCTTGGACATTTTGTACGACACCCTGACCGACAAGTACCAGCGTCAAAATGATTGCCAGCGGTAGCAGGATATGCAGGGTTGACCTCGTCATATCCGCCCAGAAATTACCCAGAGTGCCCGATCTCTTTCTGGAAATGCCGCGCGCCAACGCCGCCATAACTGCTATGCCGGTTGCAGCGCTGACAAAATTCTGAACTGTCAATCCCACCATCTGTGTCAGATAGCTAAGAGTCGTTTCTCCCGCATAGGACTGCCAGTTGGTGTTTGTTACGAAGCTTATTGCCGTATTGAATGCCAGATGCCATGACGGCGCTGGCAAATCTTGTGGATTGAGCGGCAACAGATGCTGCAGCATCTGGAGAAGAAACACGACGGCAAATCCGCACAGATTGAAAAGCAACAGTGCCGCGGCGTATTGCTTCCAGTCCATCTCTGCATCAGCTTCAATTCCGCAGATCTTGTACGCTACACGCTCGAGGCTCCGAAACGGACGGAGAATCTTCGCGCCTTCCCCCGTCAGCACGTTGAAACAAAAGCGACCCAAAATCGGCGTCAGAATAGTCAATGCCGCAATTAGTGCGACAATTTGCAGGAAGTCATTAGCGGTCATGCTGCTACATCTCCTCGGCCTTGAACAGGCAATACACAAGGTAGATCAATAGCAATAACGCTACAATTCCACCCAACCAGAATTCCATATGCGCCACTCAACTCCTATCGAGATACACGAAATAGTCATCGAGCCCTTCTCGAAAACACCGTGCTATTAACGGATCAAGAGCCTGTGTGAAGTAGTAAAGACAACGGCTGGGAGAGTAAAGAAATGATAAATAGGATGTAATCACTCCCGAGTGTCGATTGCGTTTTCCTGGTTAACATCGATGCGGTGCGATATCGGTGACTTTGCCGGCTCGCCGGTATCACCGCTCAGCGGCCATTGAGCTAAGTCCTTATCCCGGAGGGCAATAACAATGTTGCCGCGAATCGCACATTTTGCTTGTTTCTGAAGGTCGAGTCGACAATATTGGATTGATTTATCAATATTGGCACGTCGATTGTCCGGGATGTGGCGCCATGAGTGTTCCCAAGCCTTCATCAGTTTCGGAGTTAGCTTCTGCGGCAGCAGAGGTGGTTCTATCGAAGTTCGATGAATACCAGCGGCGATTCACCGAGATTACGCAACGGGCGCGCCAGCGATTCGAGAATCGCGATTGGCCCGGCATTCGCTCCGACTCGGTGGAACGAATGGACCTCTACGAATTGGTCCTGACCGAGGCCGCCGTTGAGCTTCAACAGCACCTCAATGACCGATTTCAGGACCGGGCGCTGTGGTTCGAAATCAAGTCGGCCTTTCCACCGCTTCTGGCTGGACGCCACGATGTCGATTTAGCCGAGACATTTTTTAATTCCGTCACCCGCAAGGTACTACTTACAGTCGGTATCGACCGCGAGATCGAATATTTCCGCCTGGCATCAAGCTCACCCGGGACGTCCGATGTTTCCGTGATTACCACGCGCCATCCGGCGGGACGACCGACCGTTGAGGTCATCCGAGAGATATTGCAGGGACAGTGCTTCAAGACCGAATATGAGAATCTTGAACGCGATGTTGAAGCGGTTTCGCGAGAAATCGATCTTCATCTTTGGCCGATCGTCGGCTACGGCGGTTTTGAGGGTATTGAGATGATCCGTTCCCCGTTCTTCCGCAACAAAGTAGCCTACCTCGTCGGCCGTGTCTGCATCTCAAAGCGAAAATGCCTGCCCTTGGTGATGCCGCTCTATCATGGCGATCACGGTATCTATGTCGATACAGCGCTGTTGAGCGAACGCGACGTCAGTGTAGTGTTCAGTTTCGCCTTCTCGTATTTCCTCGTTGAGATCAATCGCCCCGACGAACTCGTTAGCTTCCTGCGCTCTCTCCTTCCGGACAAGCCGATCGCCGAGCTGTATGTGTCAATCGGCCACAACAAACATGGCAAAACCGAATTCTATCGCGATCTCCACCGTTTTGTGCACCGATCGCATGAGCAGTTTATGGTCGCTCCGGGCCGCGAAGGGTCGGTAATGATTGTCTTCACCTTGCCGGAATATGGTTTCGTTTTCAAGGTCATTAAGGACTATCCGTGTTACCTGCGCTCTTTAGATCAGACGTCGAAAACCGCCGATCGCCAGGAGGTGATGTGGCGGTACGATCTGGTTCGGCATCGCGATCGCGTTGGCCGTATGGTCGATACGCAGGAATTCGAGAATCTCCGCTTCCGGCGCTGGCGCTTCTCCGACCAGCTTCTGGCCGAATTCGCGATTGCCGCCCGGGGAGCAGTTACTCTTGAAACCAACCACGTGGTGTTTCATCATCTTTACGTCCAGCGGCGCGTGACACCGCTTCTGATGTACCTGATGCAGGAGAAGGATCCGGAAATGATCCGCTGCGTCGTTCTTGATTTCGGCTACTTTCTCAAGGACCTGGCTGCCACGGGGATCTTCCCCAGCGATCTGTTCAACATCTGGAACTATGGAGTCACGCGGCGCGGACGCGTGGTCCTTTTTGACTACGACGACGTCTGGCCCCTCGAAAAACCGAATTTTCGCGACAAGCCCGAACCCCGCGACGAATTCGAGGAAATGGAGTCGGAACAGGAATGGATTGTCGCTATGCAGGACGACTTCTTCATGGATGAGATCGAACGCTTCTCGGGAATGCCTGACCGCCTTCGCGGAATCTTCCGGTCCGTACATGCCGACTTGTACAGAGCCGAATTCTGGCGTGACATGCAGCGACGGGTGCGCGCCGGCGAAGTGGTCGATATTACTCCCTATGACCTAAGCAGGCGCTTTCCCAGATAGAAAATAGTCCATAGAACGTGCCAGCCGACCCAAACTGCGGCGTTGACAGTGAGTGGCCTTTCGGCGTACCCTATGGCATGGTACCGCAAGTTGTCATTCATGATGCCGGCAACCGACGCTGGCTGGAGTTTGTTGATCCCGTCGAAATCGTAACCACGAACTCGCTCGAAGAAGTTGCGCTTGCGCTTGGCCGACTTGAAGACCGCGTCGAGCATGGGAAACTATGGGCAGCCGGATTCTTGAGCTATGAGGCGGCGCCTGCATTTGATAAGAGCCTATTAACACACGCCGATAATTCATTTCCTAAGCTGTGGTTCGGCATCTACACGGAGCCCCGCACCTATGACAATTTTCACAGCCCGGAAATCCTGTCGCCCTTACTCAATTGGGAACCCGCAATTTCGCGCAGTCGGTACCGCAGTGCAATCAAGCGGATCAAGGAGTTGATCGCTGCCGGAGACACGTATCAGGTGAATTTCACGACGCGTCTGCGCGCCGGGATCACGGCGGAGTTCGATACAATGGGGTACTTTCAGGCGCTCACGCGGGGACAGCAGGCAACTTACGCCGCATTCATCGACATCGGTGAGTTTGCGATATGTTCGGCGTCTCCAGAACTGTTCTTCCAGCAAGACGGCGATCGAATCGTAACCCGCCCCATGAAGGGTACCGTCAAACGGGGCAACACTTCCCGGGAAGATACGCGGCTTTCTGAATGGCTGTTCAATTCTGAGAAAAATCGCGCGGAAAACGTGATGATCGTCGATATGATGCGAAATGATCTCGGCAAAATAGCGCGGATCGGCAGCGTTAAGGTCCCTCAGTTGTTTTGTTTGGAGCGCTATCCGACCGTATGGCAGATGACATCGGAAGTCACGGCGTCGACAAGTTCTTCCCTCTGTGACATTATTGCGGCGCTATTTCCTGCCGCTTCTGTCACCGGCGCGCCGAAGCCGAGGACGATGCAGATTATTAGCGGGTTGGAGTCAGAGCCGCGCCGCATCTACACGGGCTCGATCGGATTTATTGCACCCAACCGTCATTCGCAATTCAGCGTTGCCATCCGCACAGTGCTGATTGACAGACAGCTGCAAGTTGCAGAATATGGCGTCGGCGGAGGAATCGTCTGGGACTCCAGCGCCGCGGAGGAATATGACGAGTGCCTGGTTAAGGCACAGGTGCTGGCCAGGCGACCGCCGGAATTTTCGTTGCTGGAAACGATGCTCTGGGCGCCGGTCGACCGGTACTACCTCCTGGAGCATCACCTTCAGCGGCTCTCTGATTCCGCCGGATACTTTGGATTTACCTGTGACCTTCCACAGGTGCGTGCCAGACTCGACGAATTGGGAAACCAATTGAACGGCAGGCAACGAGTCAGGTTGTTGGTCAATCGCGATGGCGAGATCACCCTGCAACATGATGCCCTCGTGGACACCCCGCCTGCGCTACCGGTGCGCTTGCGACTGGCAGCTTCACCCATCGACTCCAGAGATACTTTCCTTTATCACAAGACAACTAATCGCATCATTTATGAAGCGGCGCGCCGAGAGGTTTCAGATTGTGATGACGTGGTGCTCTTCAATGAAGACGGTTTCATCACCGAAACCTCCATCGATAATATCATCGTCGAGAAATCGGATGGAACATTTGTCACTCCGCCGGTGAGCGCGGGGCTCCTCGCCGGAACCTATCGCGCGTTTCTGCTGGAGCAAGGCAAGATCACTGAAGAAGCGGTCACGATTGACGGGCTCAAATCTGCGGCATCGATCGCCGTTGTTAATTCCGTACGCGGCTGGCGCCCCGCAGTTATGGTTACGCAAAATCCCGATTGAATTACCCCAAGCCACAAGACACTTGACCTGTAAGTCGATTATGTGCATTCTTGAATGGAAATCACCATCTTTGGCTGTTGTCAGCTACCATTGGAGGAGAAATGTCTGACTCGATACTGCTCGGCAAGGGCGAACTGCCGGTTTACCTGATCGCACGGATGACCAATCGCCACGGCTTGATTGCCGGCGCTACCGGCACCGGCAAAACAGTCGCGCTCCAGGTAATCGCCGAGAAATTGAGCCAGAGCGGTGTTCCGGTGTTTCTCGCCGATGTCAAGGGCGATCTGGCTGGGATATCGCAGGCGGGAGTTGAGAAGCCGAAAATCACGGAGCGGATCCAGCAAGTCGGCATAACAGATTTCCAGTTCTCCGGAAGTCCGGTGGCACTTTGGGACTTATTCGGCGAACAGGGCCATCCCGTTCGCACCACGATTTCTGATATGGGTCCTCTGCTCCTTGGCCGACTGCTTGATCTCAACGAGACACAGACCGGTGTGCTCAACCTCGTTTTCCGCATTGCCGACGATAACGCCTTGCTGCTGCTCGACCTCAAGGACCTTCAGGAGATGCTCAAGTTCGTTGGTGAAAATGCCAAGCAGTTTACCACCGAGTACGGCAATGTCTCCGCGGCAAGTATCGGAGCAATTCAGAGATCTCTGCTCACTCTCGAAGAACAGGGCGGTGACCGATTCTTCGGCGAACCGGCGCTGGACTTGGATGATTTGCTCCGCACCGACAGTGCCGGGCGCGGTGTCGTGAATATTCTCGCCTCTGACCGCGTAATGATGTCGCCGCGGGTGTACGCCACCTTCCTGCTCTGGTTATTGGCGGAGCTGTTCGAACAGCTTCCCGAGGCCGGTGACATCGACAAGCCAAAGCTCGTCTTCTTTTTTGACGAAGCGCACCTGCTGTTCAATGAGGCGCCCAAGGCGCTGCTGGAAAAGATCGAACAGGTCGTGAGGTTAATCCGCTCCAAAGGTGTCGGGGTGTTCTTCGTGACGCAGAACCCGCTCGACATACCGGATACCGTTCTTGCACAACTCGGCAATCGCGTCCAGTTTGCTCTGCGGGCATTTACGCCCCGCGACCAGAAGGCCGTGCGCGCCGCGGCGACGACATTTCGCAGCAATCCCAAGCTGGACATCGAGAAGACTATCACCGAATTGGGAATCGGCGAAGCGCTGGTGTCGCTCCTCGACGAAAAGGGTGCGCCCACCATCACCGATCGCACGCTCATCGCTCCGCCGCAGAGTCAGCTTGGGCCGATTCTGCCGCAACAACGCAATGAATTGATCAGGACTTCGGCGGTATTCGGACGCTACGAAAAAACAACGGATCGTGAATCAGCCTATGAACTTCTCAAAGCCAAAGCGCAACGCGCCGCCACGGCAACTCCGCAGGTGGTGTTCGAAGATTTCGGCGCGCCGCGGCGCCCTTCACCACAGCCGCGCGCAACAACCCGTCCGGCCCGCCAGCCGGACAGCATGGTCGAATCGATCGCCAAGAGCACACTGCGTGCCGCCGGCAGTCAGCTCGGCCGCTCGCTGATTCGGGGCGTGCTGGGTTCGCTACTTGGTGGAAGAAGGCGTTGAGGCGTTCGTCACGCCTTGACAATCTTGTGCAACGTGTTCAGGTTTCGAACGGTGTTGTGCTCTTTGTATTTCCCTTTCGCTAGAAGCTTGCCAAAATCGCTCTTGAGCGTCATCCCCTTTTGCACTCGCCAATAAACGACATTCTTCCCCGCTCTGACTTGCTCGATCTCTGCCTTTGGCTTCACGGCTCGAATCAATCCGCCGCCCGCATCCTCGGTTAGGAACACAACATAGTGCTGCTCTTCTCTGTTGCTCGAATCGAAGGGGTAACCGGCGATGACATCGTCGAGAGACTCGGACGTTCATGACAATCGCCTTTGCGGGATAGCCAAACTGCTTGCTCAATCCGGCTTCTAGCAACGTCCGCACCTGCGGCTCTTTCAACAATTCAGAGGCGAACTTCACATTGCCGCTTTGTAGAATTACTCTGACTTCGCGAAACCCCATTTTCTCGAAGCACGCCTTGAGATCGGCGCTCTTGATGATGCGATTCCCGCCGACGTTGACCCCGCGCAGGAGGGCGACGAATTCATGCGAAATCGATTTGGTCTTCTGTACCATGAATTGTGAATTTACGATCTTGAGCTACTTCCGCAATGACTAACTGCGAGCCCCGACAGCGTGCAGACATTGCCGCTTTCTTGTCCGATTGACTGAAGAGTTCTGCTAATCGCGTCGCGGAAAAGTGTATGACCGGACACCATGTACTTGCCGTTTCGGCTTTGGTCAAACTCGGACTACCCAGCTCCATAGTGTCTTGTGAGGTTCGAGCTAAGTAATCTTCTGACTACCCTCTGATATCCGCCATCATCCGCTCTCGTCCACAGGTGTCTTATCCTCCTGCAGACGCCTGATGCAGAGTGTCAGTGCTTCTCGAACTCCGTGCATGCCAAGTACTCTTGATTTCTCGCTCAGTCTGTATTTTTCCATCGAGAAATAGGTACGAAGATGTCATTTGTTATGTACCGTTCTCTTGAAACTTCTCGAAGATAGCACAGCCTTCGCGGTTCCACTGAGTGATGAATCCACCCCATCCTCAGGATGAGGGCAAATCCCGATCTAGTCGGGACAATATGGGACCCGTCAATCTCTCTTCAGCAAAGTCGCGTCTTCAGTTCGCTATGAGGAGTGCTGCAACGATCCTCAGGATCGGATCTCCAATTTGTGCAGTTCAAGTGTAACAGTTGCAGTCATTCTACGATTCCATCCTTCTTCTGACTATTTCCGGCCCATGGTTCTCTTGTTCAGAGGACCGGGCTGCTCCTCAACCAGTTTCGTTCTTCTTTAGCATGCTTTGTCTTGGTCCATGTATTCTCAGGTATTTGATGTGTCCACCGGCAATTGCCTTCCGTTATCGAGTGCGTGGATCCTCCCTTACTCCATCTTTTCAAATTCATCCTGTCATACTTCCGTAATGCGTTGCCGGCCTCATCCGCAGTGTTGCCATGTGGCTTTCTAGTCTCACCTCCGGAACCCGCCCTTTCTGCGTAATGTTGATTCCGCCTCTTTGCAGCGGTGCGGCTCCACTGCGCTTACGCCATACTTCCGCAGCTGGAACAGTCAACCGGCATTGCCACGCCCCCTGCACCGAGTTCGACTGCGCTTCGAGCCTATCGCGGCGAAGCCCCGGCCAGCTTCACCAATCCTCCAGCAAGTGCCCAACCGTCACCAACATCCGGCCAATGTTGTAGTCGGAAGCTCTCCGGCGTCATAACGAGCCAGCAGATTGACCAGCCGCCCGTCGCATTGTCGTAATAGGCACGTAACGGCGCCTGACGACAACATCGACAACATCTGCGCTCGCCCATCCGGATCCACGTTCTTCAGCGGATTGTTCGCACAATACGCGTACGGACTCAAGCCGGGATATTTCGAAGCTGCCGGGTCGATCGCCCAAAACCGCCCCAGCTCCGGATCATAGTACCGGGCACCATAATAATATAGGTCTAGACCCGCCTCTTTGTCCAGCGGCTTTCCGGTATAGCGATAGGCCTGGTTGGTGCTGGTAACCTCCGTGGACGTCTTGCCGAAGCTGTAATACCGATGCACGTCCCGCTGCGCACCCGTCGAATCGATGACCAGGCGCGTCGAACCAAGATGATCATTCAGGAAGTAATGCAGCCTATTTGTCCCATCGCGCATCCCGATCCGCTGGCTGCCCGCATAGATGAACCTGGCAGTCGCCGATTGCGGCGACGGAGCCGTTTGTTCGGCCAGCACACGACCGGCCAGGTCCAGGACGTAATAAGTGTACTTGGTGTCAGTGAAGGTGCAATAGCGTGAGTCCGTATCAGCCGGGGGGAAGCGAGGATCTTCTTCCACCCCGACTCCCGCGCCGGCCTTGGTCTGCTGGTCACAACGTCGACGCCACTGATAGGTATAAGCTTTGAAGACGCGGTTTCCGGAGGCGTCATAAGCGTACCGGATCGTGTCGGCGCCAATACTGGTCTTGACCGTCACCATGATCAGTCGATTGAATTGGTCGTAGGTCATCGACGCTTTCTTGCCCGAGTGCTTCGTGACGTTACCCATGGCGTCGTAAGACAGCGTATCATCGGGCAATGTGTCCTCATGAGCAACAACCAGTAATTTGTTCGTTCCTGATTGATAGTGATAGTTCTGACTTAGTCCCTCTGCATACGATTGTCTGAGAATGTTTCCGTTGGCATCATAAGAGATTTCGTCAAACTGAATTGCGGCATACGAATTGACCCTCAGGAAGCTCTCTCGTAACCGGTCACTTTCATCATATCGATACGAAAACGACTCGTTATTCTGCCGAATGGCAATTTTCTGACCGAAGAGATTGCCATTGTATTGGGGGCACCCGATGTACGCTGTGCCGCCGTGGCTGTAGTAGTAAAGGCTCTGGCCAAACATGTCCGCAGGTGCGTTGAGGTAGGAGATGCCGTCATTGATTGAAAGCAACCAGCCGCGTTCATTGTAAGCATAATCTAATTGTTGCAGTCCGCTCCCGAGCACCATCTGCTGGAGCTGATCGCGCTTGGTGTAGTCGAGGCGCGCGTAGCGATCAACCTCACCGGGCTGTGCTCCGCCGACCGAAATCAGGCGACCCCGCTGATCGTAGTCATATCTCACGATCGAGCCGTCCGGATATGCCGTTGATTTGAGTTGATCGGCCCAATCGTATGCATAGGTCAGTACCACGCTATCGCCGTGGGCGTGAAATTCCCAGATGGGGCCTGCGGCCAAAGTCGAGTCAAGAACCGCATTGAAGTAATTCACCTGCCTCTTGATTCGTCCGCGGGGATCATAGTCGAAGCGCCGGGCGTAATCGCACCCTCCCAGAGAGTCATAGGCCATCTCCAGAGAAAGTCTTCCCTTTGAGAGTTCGCAGTTAGATTGATCATAGAAATAGCGACCCGTCAGGTCATAGAAGTGAACCGGCCCCTTGTCGGCTGTGGTCTCGACAGCCGTCTGAATGAGCCGGTCCATCTTGTCGTACACAAATCGCTGCCACTTCTGATTGGGACAGACCGGCAGATCACAGTGGTATAGGTTCGGATCCTGCCGTGACACGAGGTTTCCGTTCTTGTCATATTCATTCATAATCGCAGCCGACCAGGACCGAAAATCCGATCCCCGTTCACTTGTCAGCTGCCCCAGCGAATTGTAGGTGTACCGGACCGAGTCGCCCATCGGCTTGATAATCAGCGTGAGGTTACCAAGGTCGTCGTAATCAAAGTAAGTTGACAAAGCGTTCTGACCGTCGTACGTCTGGCGCAGACGCAACTTGTTGCGCACATCGTAGTACTCATTGACGGTGTGCGCATTTTCGTCTCGGTATTCGTGCTTGAAGATGATAGTCTCCGGGAAGTTGAATCTGCCGGCAAGTCCAGCGGCCCCGGCATTGGTCACCGCGTACTTGACGCTGTCGGAAGAATGTGACGGATCAGGATAGGTTGTCTTGACCGCGCGATCGAGGAAATCATAATTAGTTGCCGTCACGTAGCCGAGTTGATCGGTTTCGGAAATGCTTCGACCGGCAAAATCAAATCCAACCACGACGCTATCATAGCTTCCGTCGGAATTCTGCTGATCGTGGCGGTAGGCCCTCGACTGGCCGTCGATCCAGACGCGACTCGTTTTCGATGGTCGACTGTGGTCCACCCGTATCAACTGTTTGATGCTGACAGGATCGGGGTCGTATTCGTCGTATTCGTCGTCATAGAAATTCCAAATGGACCATGCTGTATCTTGGGGGCCCGGAGGAAGTTGCGGATCCTTGGCCGACGGCTTGTAACCTCCGGGGAGTATTATTTTATGCACCCGATTCAAATCATCGTAAGTTAGTTCTGCACGGAATCCATTTGGTTCTACCAACCATTGTAACCGGCCTCGTTCATCCACATTTCGATACCAGGTGAAATTCCGTGAGCCACACCGGTTCACCTTCTTGAACCAAAACGGTCCACCCTCACTGAAGTCAATAACCGAGGTTTTCGCTGCGACGGTGCCGTCGTATGCCTGCTCATAGTGTGTCACCGATTCGCTGCCGGAACTATAGTAGTAGAAGGTGGTGTCGCCCCGCGGATTGATGTGCCACTGGGTCGATCCGCGGTGTCGCCCTAAAGAACCGCCGGTGTTGTACTGGAAACGGTCGACTATGGTCTGGGTGGGACTCCCATTGTTGTCGAGTAAATACCCGGTACTTGATTGAAGCTGGCCGGCAAACCCGCCAGCGGACGGTGCGGTGTGGTACTGGAATGACTGGTGCTTCAGCAGCGCATTGTCTGAGGCCCTTCGCACACTTACGTCGCTCACGAGACTGCTGTTGTAGTATGCTGCCGACGGATTCGCCAGGCTTAGGAAATTGGTGTTGTAAATGGTCACTGTCTGGATCCCCCAGGGATCAACGACTTCTTTCCGCGTCAGATTGTTGACGGTTTCCAGACTCGGGTCGCCAAACCAGTAGTATGCAGATCTTTCCCAATACGACTCCGAACCGTGTGTGGTTTTTAGGCTGTCAAGAAGAAACGTCCCATAACAGATGAGTCCGCTGCAATCGGTGTTCCAGTAGTAGTCTTTTCTCAGCTGATTGGCGGGGTATCGCGAGTCCTTTTCGATGCTTGACTCCATCTTCATTGTCCACCCTCGGTCGCGCGATCTGCTGCTAAATGTGCCTTTCTCCGGATAGTATCGATAAGTCAGCCGTCTTTCCTTGACTTGGCCACCATTCTTGCTCTCCGCCGGCGTCTCTCCGCCAAACCACCGCGTTGTGAAGAACTGATCGTCGGGTCCAATGACATCATCGCCGCTTTCATCCCTCCAATCAAATCTCAGACTGTCAGCGTTGATGACTTGGCTGCCGTCAAGCGTGCGACGCGTCGCCGCGACAATATTGAGAAAGAAGGGATCGCGGCCCAGTAGATCAAACCCACCGCTTTTTTTGCACGGAAATCTTGGCACTTGATTGGTCATGCAATTTTCGGAGTGATCGTAATTGATGGAGAGAGTATCCACTGCACCGAGATTTCCGTTTTGTCCCCAAGCCGTTGCTCTATCCGCGTAATAGTGTATGAATTGTTTGCCGCCCTCCGGGTGTTGAATCGACCTGATCCTCCAGGGCATCAGCCGGTATGCCTTGCCCGCAAACTTGGATGACGAGCTGCCGCAAACGTTGTAGTCCAGTTGCAAGCCCCATCTTCAGGTTCTTGTAAGTTCGAGCATATGTTCTGTAAGTGAATACTGTGGGCTCCAGTTGTTGAGTGTCGATAGAGTACACCGTTCCGCGACAGGCATCGTACTTCCAGCTGGCCGCTCGGCTGTCAATCAAACCTGGATCCGGCGGGATGCTTGCGAAGTCTATTGCGTACATCCAGTTTCCGTGGAGACTTACCTCAAGCCTATTTGATGAACCTGATATCCCGGGTTCCCAGGTCCCCCAAGTCAAAACCGATATCGCCGGCCAGCGACAGAACTGGACGTCCCCAGACGGAATCTCCCTCCGTCGCATACAGATAACTCAGCAACAGTGTGTGCCCCATCACGTCGCGAAATCTTTGAGGAAGGAGAATTCGGGGATAATCGACCCGACTCGCGGGAAAAGCCCCGGAGCAGTTTACATCTGAACGATACTTTGGCTGGTAGACTTTAAAATCGACCTGTGTGCCATCAGCACGAAACAGGGTAAATTCGCCGTATTGGGGGCTTGATACTGGCCATAGGTACCCGCGGTCGGGGTCATCTTTCGAACAGGAGTTGTATTCTCCGCCAATCATAAACGCCGGACCGCCGACTCCGGTCGACACACTGTAGAATTCCCGGACGCTGCCGTCCTCCATCAGAATGCTGATAATCCCATGGTGACCATCAGACGTTTCTCGGTAACACTTGTGGTAACCTTCGATGTGCGCGGCGACATCATCATCGTATGAAATCGTATCACCTTGAGTGTTTGATCTCCAGGAAACCAGTTCATTTTCAAAGTTGAATGTCTGTACCGCGATCCCGTTGATCGAGAGTATCCACTCCGGCAGATTTACTGGAGTCTGGATGATACCGTTTATGCCCGACCGCGCTCCGAACGCCGTATGGCTGACATTCCCGTTATAAGCGAGTTTGAGGTCGCAATGCAGACCATTTTCGCTGATCGGCAAATACAGTAATCGCTGGGTGTAAATGAGGTTTCCATTGAAGTCATTGATGACCTCGTTGCCGGACAGGCTGAACGAATTTGATTTTGTGTACCCCCGCTCGTTGAACATGCCGGCGGCATCAACGACATTCGACAGGCGATTATCGTCGTCGGATGCCTGGACCACACCAGTCCAGCAGGCAACCGTCAGCAAGACAATCCTCAATGCACTGAAATACTTCATTGTACCCACGCCTCCTTTTCTGTAATCCTTTTCAGTCAGGTTTGTGACCCGATGCCTGTGCACGCCGCAAAGCTCTTGCACCCTCCCAGGGAAGGCACAGCGCCACACAACAACTGATTGTAGCTTCTTACCCTTTGTGTGCCAAACACCCATGTTGAGTGATTGGCGAATCGTCACCTTGGCGATGAATGCACAAACATCGAGGTATTTGTCAAGTACTTTTTTGTCTCATTAAAATATTCTCCAGGAGTGGATCCAAGAGTGGCTCCCGGCTATCGCCGCCGTCAACGTGAGTTGCCGTCATCAAAATCAACAGGATGGATAATAGCCTCAGTGGCAGGTACCCCGGCTTGGGCAGTCACAGACTTAGTCTGGGGTTCCCTGAGAAAGTACCCGTCCGAAGTGGCTTTCAGGCAGACCGCCTTGCGAGTAGAAGGCAAGAAGTACTTTTCTGTTTCCAATAGTTGCGGACATGTGTATCGATTTTTCTTGACATGTTTGTTTCCTGATCACAAATTACCTCCGGTTAGGAAAATTACAAAGGGGCGTCCTCATGTTCTTGATTCGATACTTAGCCGTTTTAGTCTGGCTGCTCCCAGTTCCTTCACTCCATATCAGCACTGGTGTGATGTGTCAACACTTGCCACGCGTCGGGGAGCACGACTCGCTTGGCACGCCGGTGCCGACCGCTCTTCAGACAGAGAATCTGGCCGCGGATCTGATGATTCCACCGGCGGTCGTTCCTCTGCTCGATTTCGATCAGGTGCCGATTCAGAATGCCATTGCAGCTCTCTTTCGGCCTTTCAATGTCAATGTCTGGATCAGTCCCGATGTCGGCGGTGTCGTTACCGCCTATCTGGCCAATGTCCAGCTTGAAGACGCGTTTTACTTCCTGCTCAAGGAGAACAAACTTAGGTACACATTCGAAGACAATATCATCAAGATCTATCCGGCAGCCGAAGCGCAAATATACTCAACTGCAGTCAATTTCGAAAACGGCTTGCTCTCGCTTGACTTCCAGGCTGTGCCGCTACAACTCGGAATCACAGCGATCATCAAAGCAGCAGGATCCAACATAGTGGTCGAGCAGGGGGTCTCGGGAACATTGACCGGAATTCTCGCTCGCGTGCCGCTCCGGACCGGACTGGATGCACTGTTTTCTTCCAACGGGTTCGCGGTCGAGTTTCGCGATAGCATTGCATTTGTCAGTCGCATCCAGGATTCGGGAGCACCGCGGCGAAGTGCGGTCTATGAAGTAATGTGCGACAGTGGCAAAGTCACACTCGATGTTCGCAACGCCGACCTTCAGCGGCTGGTTGAAGACATTGGTCTCGAGTGTAGCTTGCAGATCGTGTTGTACGGCACGCTGTCCGGCAACATCTCGATCAAATGCTTCCGGACATCTCTTGAGGATGTGCTGACACTGTTGTTCCGTGGAACACAGTATACTTTCAAGCATGAGCGCGATGTCTATCAATTCGGACCGGCGCAACTGGAAGAAATGCGGACCAGCAGGCTGATCCGGCTGGATCACATGGTTGCAGACGACCTGATCAAGATCATTCCCGTGAGTGTTTCTGCCAAAGTCGCGGTTACGATTGTCCAAGGCCAAAACGGATTCGTCGCAACTGGAACTTCCGCAACCATTAACGAACTTGAGCAGTTTGTCGAGTCGTTTGACCTGCCCCAGGCTCAAGTCCTGATCGAGGCGCTGGTGGTTGATTTTTCTACCGACTACTTGCGTGAATTCTCAATTGTGGCCAATAACTCCGGTAAGGCCGCTGCGGACGCCTCGAACGAGCAATACTATCCGGATGTTCAGCTGAACACCGGCGGCAAGGCGGCGGACCAGGCGCTGCAGGACATTGCCGGAAGACTGGGAGTTAGCAACCTTGGGCACCTGTCAGACGACTTCTACATTCGCCTGCGAGCTTTGTCGCGGGAAGGAAAAGCGAACATCCGTTCGCGCCCGATTATTGCCGCTCTCAACGGTCGCGAAGCATCGATCAATATTGGAACGACTCAGTACTATCTACTGAAGTCCGAAACGGTTTATGCGGGAACGTCTCAGACACCGACAACACAGATCTCACAGCGTTTTGAAACCATCAAGGCGGACATTAGTCTGAAGGTTACGCCCTGGGTGACAGCTACGGGTGAAATTATCGTCGACATAACGCCGGAATTCAATACGCCGCAGGGCCAGTTCGATCCCGACATTCCACCAACCATCAACCATCGAACATTACATTCTACGGTTCGGTTATCGGAGGGTGAGACTATAGTCCTCGGCGGCTTGGTTCAGAGTAGCGAGAACACGCGAATTGACAAGGTTCCCCTGCTCGGGGAGATTCCAATCCTGGGCCGAATCTTCCAGAACCGGATCACTTCATCCACAGAAGCCGAGTTGATGATATTTCTTACGCCAAGAGTCTACTATGGATCTGAAGGCGCTGTTGAAGTCAGCGACTATGAACGGCGTTAGGAATTAGGAGCCGGCCAGATGCAGGTCCAGGCATTAACGAGGTTCTTCGATCAGACTCAAGCTATGGCATCGGCCGTGCTGAAGACATTGCTGCAGTCCCTCGCAAGCAGGTCTGAATACGGAGTTGTGATGGAGACCACGGGCACAGAATTCGTTATCTGGCGAAAGGGCAATGCGGCCGGCGCACCCGGAGTCTCGAGCAGCGCCGTGTATCCACTAGGTCTGGTTGCACTGGAGAAGGCACTAAGCGAAATTGACTACATCGGCGAGCCAGTTACCGTAGTTCTTCACCCGCCTTGTGTCTGCTTGAAATCCTTTTCGCCTTCGGCCGAGAACCCCGGCATGTGGTTAGCGTCGCATCTGGTCGAGATTCTTCCACCCGGCAATCGACGTGAACTGGTCATGGGCTACCGGAAGTGGAACTTCGATCATCTCCTCGCGGCCTTTGTACGTCGGTCATTTCTGACCCGGTTGCGCGACTTGCTGCAGAAAGCCCGGGTCTCCGTCCAGGGAATCTATGTCGGAGGATCAATGGCAGCAGATTCTCTGACTCAGCGCTCCGATGTGCGTGCTGAACAAAGCATCGTCTTTTCGTTGTGCACTTATGAAGTCACGCGAAACCGAGATGGTGCGCAGGTACTTCCGCGCCTTACTGAAACTAAACTGCCGGGCCGTTTGTCGAATCTGCTGTCTCTCTCCCTTGCGATCACTGCACAAGGAGAACAAATCGATTTCAGGGAGCAGATCGGATTTCCCAGGGTACCTTCCTCCCGCGTCACGCGGTGGATCGTACGCGCAGAGTTTGTTCTAATCCTGATTCTCATGGGCGCAATACTGCTGCATTGGGGGATGTGGGCTATCACAGGTGATCGAAGCCCGGCACCTGATTACTTGTTAGCGGAACGCGCCCTTGATGAATTGCGGGAGCAGAATGAGAAAATAGCCAGGGAAGTCGATCTCGCATACAAATTGCAGCAACCGAAATACAATACCTGCGATTTCCTGAAGTCTATCGCCCTGGCAACGCCGCCGCAAGTTTGGCTGACATCGATCTCCTTTGGTACCGCCGCTTCGGAAGCTAGCTCTGCGTTTGGTTTGAACGGACTTAGCTTGAACGGAGACGAGCCGCTGTGTCTTGCTGACTCACTCCGCAACGATCGGGACATGCGATCGGTGGCACTGACAAAAGCCGGCATTGTCGAGAACCCTGGACCGGTTCCGAAACACAAACTATTCCGGGACCATTTGACCAAATTCGAGATCACGGGAAATTATGCAAGGAAGTAGCAGGCTCTGGGTCAGGCAGAATCGGCTGTGGGTCAAAAATGCGACGGTTGCCGCACTGTTGAGCACGCTTCTGCTCGCTCTGGCGATCAAAGTCGTGCCGGACCTTGTCTCTTTTTGGCTGCTGAACGCATCACCGGAGCGGCCGACTTTGGCTGAGATGATCGATGAACTGGCAGTCGAGCAAACTCGCAACAAGCTGCTCTTAGCAAGACTTGATTCGCTGAAACTGGCGAAAGATCTCTCGCGCTCCTCCCAGACGGTCCTCACCGCAATCAGGCAGCGATGTGATTGTCGGCAAGTCACCCTGGTCGGCTATGATCGAATTTTGTCGAACCAACGGACAGGCGATCAAATCCTCTTGTACCGCTTATTGGTTCAGGGCCGGTTCCATGCGATAGCTCGACTACTGGCCGATTTGGAGGCGCTTCCCCATGGTTTAACGGTGCAATCTTTCACACTCGAAAGCAGGACGCTCAATTCCGAGTTGATTCACGGAGTCTTTGTGATCAGCACGGGGGTTAACTGATGTCGGGATCGGGATTCAAGAAGTTCGCATTGGGAACACTTGCTGTTCTCCTGATCGCGATTTGGATCAGAAATCTCCTGTTGTTTGTACCGGCGACAGAGACTGACAAGATGCCTGAACCTCAAGACTTGTCTGCGGGAGCCGCGATGGTCACTACCGAACCCCAACGTGATACCGCGTTCATACTCGACCCCGCCGTTCGCGATCCGTTTAGTCTGCCGAATGAGCCTTCGCCTATTAAAGCTGCTCACGCTCCAACGACACAATCTCGGCCTCCGGCCGAGTCGCTTCACGCCTCACTAATGGGTCACGTGTTCAATGCCAGGCAGCCATGTATCGTTGCCCTCGACTCGCTGACAGGGCGGGCACGCCTTTTCCACGCGGGTGATTCACTCAATGGCTTTGTCCTGAGCAAAATCGCACGATCGGAGATTCATTGGAAATCACAGAAAGGTCGCCGCATTGTCTGGAAAATCAGTCCTTGAGTCTGGCAACGAGCGCGGCACCGTCCTGTTTGCTGCGCTGGCGATCCTCTCAATCCTGGCGGTGACGATAACCGGAGTTCTCATTTTCGGCGGCTGGCATCACACCCAGGGAGTATTGTGCCTCGAAGAAGTGCGAGTACGAAGTCTTGCCGAATCTGGTATACACCATGCCATCGCGGAATTGGCCATGGACTCATCACATACAAGCCGCGATCAGCGGGTAATTTTGGACTCGGCGAACCAGATTTCCTATTCGATTCGACCTTGGGGCGCATATCTGCAGGTGCGAAGCACCGGAATTGGCCGGCGGCTGGCCCGGACGCTTATTGCAATCGTCGGTATGCGGCCGCCAGACATCTTTGATCATGTGCTCTCGCCAATTGGCTCGCCCTATCCACTGGTCGTATCCGGCAACACGCGTATTCGGGGCAATATCTATGTCGGCTCCGGCGGAATAACTGGGGGTGAAATAAATGGCCGCGGATTCCAGGGCGACCGGCTTGTCGACGGGATCATTGATACGCTGGATTCAGCAAAGCTGCCCAGGTTTGAGGGCGCTGTCCTGGCTGAGTTCTTGAATTCACTGGAGAGGATGAAGAACGAAATCCCAGCGAGCGATTATTCACTGGTCTATCGCAACTATGACGAATTGTCAGAACTGCCTGCGAAAGGGGTTTCGGCCGTTCGCACACTTGCCAGTATCGAGTTTAATGTTTCGGACTCATACGCGATTGAAGACCCGCAGTACTTCTTTGCCGGCCAAACCATCCAGGTTCTGGGACAGACTCATCTGACCAACCTTGTCCTTGCTTCCCGAGAGGTAGTTGTTGCGCATCAGTCGAGGTTGGATAACTGCGTTATCGTCGCCGACAAAGTTCGACTTACTGACGGTGCCACTTTCAGCGGACAAATCATCGGTACTGACACCGTGCGTATTGAGTCACATGCAAGGCTGGACCATCCAGCCCTGGTGCTCCTTCGCGGCCGCAGGCAGGAAGAAAAGATCGTCGGCGACGTTGAAATCTCATCGCTAAGTTCATTGCGAGCAACAGTGATTAGTGGCACGGATTACGGTCTGGATAACAGAGAGTCTCAGGCAACCGCGGGCTGCCGCTTGCGCATTCTTGACCATTCAACCTTGCGCGGCCTGATCTGGTGGCAGGGACTTGTGGACCTCGACGGCGTTCTTGAAGGTGCGGCCGCAGTGAATCTCTTCAGTCATTATGTTCCGCCGACGACCTACATGAATTGGCTGGTTGACGCTGATGTGCGTTACCTCGACGTCGCCTCGCTGTCGGCCTTCCCCGTCGTGCTGGAACATCGCGGTCGGCCGAAGTTGTGCAGAATGATCGGCAGTATTGCCCAATGAAGTTATCAGGCCGGAGACTTGCATCCAGCCCACAATCGGGCTTCACACTCGTCGAGGTCCTGGTTGCTGCCGTAATTTTCGCCGGCGTCTTTCTTCTCTTGTCTACGATTCTCGGTCGGGTGTTGTCCAGCGCCGGAGGGGCCGATCAACTGCGAGCAGCAGCTATCGCCGATCTCCGGCTTGCCCGATTCTACGCCGGGTGTGATTACCCGGACATTCCGGAACAAGTCGAGCTTGACGGCATCCGTTATCAAGCTCTGGTGACGACATCTGCCCAGGAACAACGAAAAGTGATACGACTGGTTATCTGGCGGGAAAGCACGGGCGATACACTCGCCATCATGTATGGGATACGCTATGCCGGAAATGACTGAGGAGGATCAGGGCACCGCATTGGTCGAGATTCTCATCGTCATCGCACTCAGCTCACTATTGATCGGACTGTTTCTCCATGCCGATCTGGCCGTGAATCGCAGCATCATGCGCTGGACGTATCGGGTGGGCTTGGAGCAGGCAGCCATCGGCCTGGGAAGACAATTCCGCCGAGACCTTGACAACTGCGACTCATTGCACATCAGCAACCTCATTGACATGGAGATATTTGGTTCGGGCACTCCGGTGGTCGTCTATTCATTTGGCGACAGCACCATTAAACGCAATGGCAGACTTCTGCTGCCCGGAAAGATAATGGTAGCCGACTTCTCGCTCAAACCACTGAACTTGCATCTTGTGATCTTACCTGTCGCCGCAATCAACCTTGATCAATCGACGCAAGTATTAACGATTACCCTTAGGCGCGGTGACCTGGCAACCCAGACTCTGGTTCTGCCGGTTCGGCCGTACTCGAAACGCTGTATTGAATAGGAGGAGACAATGACGAGCAGGCATGCATCGCTTCGCAAATCCGAATCAGGCGGGTTCACTCTAATCGAAATCCTCATTGTGTTGGTCATCATCGGTATACTCGCGGGCTTGGCGATTCCACGTTTCGTCGGTGCCACTTCCCGTGCCAAACAGGTCGAAGCCAAGCAGATCTTGAGACAGATTTACACAATGCAGGTAAGCTATCGTATCGAGCATGATACCTACTGGATTCCGCCCTTTGGCAGCAAGGCATCGGCTTCCGACCCGAAGGCATTCGCGACTCTGGGCGTCGAAATCATGCGGCAAGCGCGCTACGAGTATGAGATCAGCGGAGATCGCGATCATTTCGTCGCCACCGCGACGGCAGCAGCATTGGACGATGATCCAGCCATCGATCAATGGACCATTGACCAGACCGGCGAACTGAAGAATATCGCTAACGACGCTGTCGAGTAGGCTCACTAACCGAGCTGTCCAATGAGTTCGAACAGCGGCATATACATCGCGATAAGAATTGCCGCCACGAAGATTCCGACAATGACAATGAGCAGCGGTTCCAACACAGCGGTGATGGCCGGAAGTAACGCCTCGACTTCTTCACTGTAGAAGTCCGCAATTGATTCGAACATCCGGGCGAGCTGTCCTGTCTCTTCACCGACGGCAATCATCTCGGAAACCATTGACGGAACCAGTGATTTGTCAGACCACGCCGAATGTAAGGTGGATCCGCCGGCGATCGCTGCCGCTGCGCCTTCCAGCTGACCACGCAGCTGTACATTGCGTACTATCGAAGATGCTAACGGAATGGCCTCATTCAGAGCAACTCCGCCCCCGAGTAATGCCGCCATCGTGCGCGAAAAATTCGCAGTTTCGCTCTTGATGACGAGATTGCGTAGTCCGGGCGTGTGCAGAGGCAGCTGCGATAGGGCCGAGACAACGAAATAGCTCCTGCTCAATATCAGGAGTGTCCCACTACATGCGAACAGCCCCATCAACAGCCACAAGGGGTGGGCAGTCAGAAGATCAGAAAGACCGACTACCGCCTGCGTCAAAGGGGGCAATTCAGTTTGAAAATTGAGAAACATTTCCTTGAATACCGGAACGATGTAAAACAGCAGGACAAGTAACACAATTGCCGCTACGGCCGCGATGACCACCGGATATGCCATTGCGGCCTTGATCTGGCGCTTCGAACGATCCGACGATTCCAGCGTCCTGGCCAGCCTCGAAAAGACTTCCGCAAGATCACCGCTCGACTCGCCGGCACGAACCAGACTGACATAAAACCGATCAAAGACTGCCGGCTGGCAGGCGAGTGATTCCGAAAGACTGTGCCCTTCATTCAGACTCGCTGACACCTGCTGCAGAACTTGTTGCCAGGCTCGGGAGTTGCGCTGAGTCTGCAGCACTCTCAGAATGGCATCCAGGCGCATCCCGTTTCGCAGCATTACCGCCATTTGTCGGGTGAAGGAAACGAGGGTACGCTTGAGACTGAACGAGGCGATGGAACTCAGACCACCAGATCTCGACGCTTGCCGTATCTCTACGGCAATGATCCCCTCATGCGCAAGTAACAATCGCAGGCGCTCTTGGCTGTCTGCCTTTCGTTGCCCGGAAATCTCCTCACCGGAGATCAGTACCCCTTTGAAGTCAAACCTCACCATTCGTCCAATCATCTAAACATTGGTAGGTAGATCAGGCACCTACCTGCAAATCTGTCAGACCAATCGAACTTGCGCAGCGGCAAGCAAGCCATTATCTTGTTATTGCCGCATACGCAGAGCAATGTTATGAATCAATATATCCCGGACGAGTCAGCCCTCAAAGTCTTTTCCCGACCAATCGCCCAAAAGTATCGTGCCATCCCGCTAAGGGTCACAGACGGAGAAATGCAAATCTTGTTCGCAAGTTCCCCCTCGGCAAACGACCTTTCTGATCTGATCTTCTTCACCGGAATGGAGATCGGAATCGTACTGGCGCCAACGGAGATCCTCGGGAGTCTCATCGAACGGTACTATCCCGAAAAAAGTAACTCCTGCGGATTCGCCGACAATTCGATTTCTTACGAGCACCAGTCCGGGCCATCACTGCGGGAGGGCGCTCAAGGGAGAATAGTCGAACGCGTCAACGCGCTCATTAGTCGCGCGGCATCAATGGAGGCGTCTGATATCCACCTGGAACCAACTGATCACAGCCTGACAGTGCGCTATCGAATCGACGGGGTCCTTCAAGAAATGGACTCGGTGCCCGCCGAAGAACAGGATCCGGTGATCTCGCGGATCAAGTTGATGGCTGGCATGGATATTGCCGAGAGGCGTCGTCCGCAGGACGGCAGAATAACAATGCGCGGTTTTAATGAGCTGCTCGACATTCGCGTTTCTTCGGTGCCAACGCGCAACCGTGAAAAACTCGTCCTGCGATTGCTCGACAAGTCAGATAAACTGAAAAACCTAACGCAGCTGGGAATGTCCCGGCCCGATCTGGCGCTGATCAGAAAACACTTAGACAAACCCCAGGGAATGATCCTGGTGTCTGGGCCAACGGGGTCAGGCAAGTCTACGACTGTGTACGGCGCCCTTTCCTACCTCGCTCGACCTGGAGTAAATATCATGACGATCGAGGATCCGATTGAATATGAAATCTCTGGTATCACGCAGTCACAGGTGAAGCCGGATATTAATTACGACTTCGCAACCGCCTTGCGGGCATTCTTGCGGCAAGATCCGGATATCATCATGGTCGGCGAAATCAGAGACCAAGAGACAGCTCAAATTGCCCTGCGGGCAGCCATGACCGGGCATCTCGTGTTGAGTACCGTGCATGCTAATAGTGCCGCCTCGACAATCACCAGACTAATCGACATTGGCACCGAGCCCTACCTGGTCGCCTCCTCAGTCTCGCTGGTAATAGCCCAAAGGCTGCTGCGTACATACTGCCCGAATTGCAGAGGAACCGGGAAGCTGACTGGCCGACCATCGACCATCGCTCAAGGGTCTGCAGTCGACATTCCGGACTTGAAGACTGAAACCTTGTGTGAAGCTTGCAGCGCCAGCGGCTTCCGTGGAAGAATCGGCGTGTTTGAGGTCCTGGAAATCACGGACGACAGTGAGAGAAGCAATACAAAATCGCTGCCCGGCCCATGAAATCGAGTCGATCGCGCGGGCAAAGGGAGTGTCACGGTCTTTCAGAGGCAGCAATCAGGCTGGTCGCCGAAAGTAGAACCTCCATGGAGGAACTGCATCGGGTCTTGCCCGGCAATTAAGTCATCACACTATGGGTCCGATCGAGCATCATACATATTTATCTCGAAGCGGCCGACGACCCTGGCGAGATCCTTGATCGAATAATGTTGCTTGAAAATTGTCCGTGAAGATTTATGGCGGAGTGGCAGGGATTCGAACCCTGGAGACCTTTTTGGGGCCTACACACTTTCCAGGCGTGCTCCTTCAGCCAGCTCGGACACCACTCCGTTTGAAGCCCCAATTTATGTTTTGCCCGCCAAAATGCAATCGATTCTTTGAGTTGAGCACCGGAAGCGGGAAGTTCATGGCGAACAACCGCGAAGTAAAAGCCGCCTGTCTGTGAGGTGGACGTGGAAGACGTGTCAGGAAGCGCTAATTAGAGTACCAGAAGACGAGAATCACGACGATTACGAGAACGATCAAAACAAAGAACATGAGGTTCAGAGCGCTTTTTTTTTTGGGTGGAGGAGGCGTAAATTCTCCGGTCTCGACGCTTGACCTTGGTTCCAGCGGCGGCCGCTCTTCGGTCTGAAACCGCTCGCCGGCAATGCGCGCCAGTTCCGTCAGTTCCTGCTCTTGGCCCCAGTCAACAGTAATTCGTCGGATTTCATCGAACTCCGGCGATTCCTCCAATTCAGCGATACGCGCAGCACAGACGGTCACGTTGTCGGCGCCGCCGGCCTCATTGGCTCTCTTGATTAAGTCGTTGACCAATGCCTCCAGATTGCCGCCATGTTCACTGGCCGCCTTGAGAATGTCGCCGTCACTCACCATCCCTGTCAGGCCGTCAGAACAAATCAAGAACAGATCATTTTGGATAAAACGAATCTGCGAAATATCCACTCGAACCTGCGGCTTAGTGCCCAAGGCGCGGGTTATGACATTCTTGTTTACCTGCAGTTCGGCGTCGGCCTCGGAAATATTGTGCTTCTCCATTAACTCGCTGACCCAGGAATGATCCACAGTGACGCGGCGAATATTCTGCTCGCGAATCAGATAGGCGCGACTGTCGCCGACATGGCAGATGCTGACGATACCGTTGTCAAACTGGCACGCCACCACCGTAGTGCCCATTCCGGTCTGCCCGGGAACATTGCGGGCGTGTTCGATGATCCGGTGGTTGGCAACGGCGATTGCACCGGCCAATAACTTGCCCGACGGTGTAATCGCTTCCGGATAACTAAACGCTTCGGATTCGAATGTTGTCAGGTCGTGCAGATTGAAGAATTGGGTGATGGTTTCAATGCCGATGCGCGAGGCTACCTCGCCGGCGGCATGACCGCCCATACCGTCGCATACCATCATAAGATTGTGCGTCGGGTCAATCGCAAAGGAATCTTCATTGTGTTGGCGCACTTTTCCGACATCGGAAGCGCCGGCGAAGGTAACTTTCATCGCTCTTTCTAGTCTCCAAGCAACCAGATTGTTGCAACGATAAGCAATGTTATAATGATCGCAAGTCCAATAATTATCGGAAGGTACTTGCTACGACCTTTATCGGGTGAGAAATTCTCATTGCCGACAAAACAGAGGCGGAATTTGACCTCGCCGGTCGGCACGGGAATCGAGAGAATATCCTCGGGCGCAATCGACTCGCGCTGATTCGGCTCGATGACTTTGCCGTTGATGAATGTACGCAATCGGCTCTTCTTGTCAATCAATGAAAGTCCCTCATCGGTGGCCATAATCGTGAAATGCTCGCGTGAGACCGAATTATCCAGATCGCCGCCTTCAGTACGGTCAACCACGAGATCACAAACAGCGGCATCACGCCCAACCACGAATTCCTGCACGTCGATCTCTCGCACCTGCCCTTTGTATTGCCCCGATAATCCAACCAGGGAGTATATCGGAGTAATTCGCGGCTTCCGCGGCGTTACCGGCGCCTGCCGCTCGGCACTGACGGCATCCATTGCCGGTGCAGCCGGCTTCGCACCCGAATTCTGTTGGTCACGCTGCACGGGAGGCGAAGGCGGAGTCTTAGGTTGAGCCGATTGCATCATTGCCGCTGAATCAATAATCGTAGTCGGCCGCTCGGTAGCGCGCGGAGCCGGTCTGGGCGGCTCCGCCGGGCGTGGCGGCGGCGGAGGTGGTGCCGTTGCCGACACAATCGGAGATGTGTCTTTCGCGACCTTTGCCGCTGGTGGCGGCTCCGGTATGCGTGCCGCCTCAGGTGCGGGTGTCGGCGCACCCAAAGTCGGCGGATAAGTCGCAACGATCAGATAGTCGAGAAATGCTACCTTGTCGCCGTCGTTCAGCAGAACCCGACCTGCACCAGGGGCGCCGTTGACATTGAAGCTGAGCCCGTCATTGCGGCGCTCGATTTCATAGCCATTGGCCGATTTTGTCAGGAAAAACAAATCGCCGGAGAATCCGGGAGCTTCGAGATTCAAGTCCATTGTCTCGCCGGATCCAATACGCGCAATATTCCCTTCGAATTCGAAAACTTTGTAGCTGGCGCCGCCTTTTAGCACCACAAATCGAGCCACGCTATCTCCTCTTCACCTTGATCGTCAAGACATACTGCTCGCCGGCCTTGACCTCTTTCGATTCATCACTGTTCTTGTAGTTCTCATGCGAAGTGATGAACTTGTACTTGTTCGGATCCAGCTTTGCCACCACTCTGCCGTCACTATCGGTGCGGCCGACGTCCATGAGCTGTTTATCCTTGCCTTTCTTGAATTCAGCCGTCACTAACACGCCCGGGATCGGACTTTTCTTGTCATCGACAACAAAAATTTTCACTTCCGACTTGCCGCCGTCATCCTGTTTGACGACGGTTTCCTCGCGTACCGGCCTGCCTGCCTCGCGCTTGCGCATGACGACCGTGAACTCCTTGGCTGTCGGCGTAACGATAGTATCGGCGTCCTGGTAGCCGTCGGCGGCGAGCACAACACGGCATTCGATTCCGGGCAGCCGCACCGATGCCGGCGTGACATCGTTCGAAGAGAAACTCCGGCCGTCATACATGATTTCGCGAATGCGCGCATTCACCGAACGATCGGGGCTCCCGGCTTCATAGGCCTGGATGTCGACCCGGCGGAAGAGATATTCTTTGTAAGTATCCTTGCGTTTTCCCACTGCCGGTAATTCAAGAATACGATCTTCGAAACCGGCTCTTCTTGATGGTCAGCATCACTGCGTCGTCTCCAAGATCCTTCTTCACAGGAGTTCTGCCCAATTCAACGCCGCTGTTGGTGATCGTTACCGTCGCGTCGCGCGGATACGTGATAATCGTAGTCATCGGCCGTTCCGAGAATGAACCAGAGAACTCGATACCGCCACCATCACGTTTAGATACGTCGATGTTGCCCAGATTGAGGCTGGCGAAATCCGCCAGGACAACCGGCCCGCTGGACAGTACCTTTTTGCCCGGCACCTCCAATGTAAACTGAATTGTGTCGGTAGCAGCCGCCATGAATTTATATGGCGTGGTCTTCCCGGTGTCTTCGCCATTGAGAACCAACTTGGCGCCCACGGGATTCGAAGTCACCTCGACCACGGTCTGCAGCTGATACGCACCTTCGGAGAGACGGTCGAAATTGAGAACGATAGCCGAATCGGGACAGCACGGATGCCGCAGCGTCAACAATTCACCTTCCGGCATCGTTAATGTCAGAGGTGTGTAGCCGAGAAGCGAATCGGCAGAGTAAACCGCCACGCCATCGGGAACGGTGGCGATCGTGCCGCTCTGCATCTCCAACACCTCAGGCTCGCCGCTCCCTGCGGTGCCCTGCATCATTTTGCGCACGACGAGAAAACCGACAACGAGAACAAGAACCGCAGCCAGACCGGCCAAAATGAATACTGTCTTATTGCCGCCCAAGCCGCCGCGTTTGGCACGCTTCAAACGTTCCGAAACCGGCGTCGTGGAGATGCGCGTCTCCTGTCCGGCTCGCGGCCTCTTATCGTCGTCGCGATCATTCCGTGACTGATCGGCCATGGTTTGAATCCCTTCTTCAAAATCGGTTCGATCAATAGCCCGGGTTCGTACCCGTTCGTCTCTGCCCGCTGGATATGGATGCAATTTAGGAGTTTCAGCGACTTTTTCAACTACTTCTCTAAGTCTTTTTTCCGGGTGCGCCGCCGCCTCACGCAAAAGAGCTTCCGCGCGATCACCAAGTTGCGTTGCCGTGATCAGGCGCTCTTTGCGGTTGAGTCGCAGACAACCCTCGATCAGGCTGGTAATTCGCTTATCCGCCTTGCTCTCCGCCAGCGCCTCGAGCCGGTATTCACCCTTGAGAATCGTCGCCATCAGTTCGGAAACATTACCCGCATCGAAAAGCCGCCTTCCGGTGCACAGTTCAAAAGCGATCACTCCGAGGCTGAAGATGTCGGCACGCCGATCCACGCCGCCCCCCTGAATCTGCTCCGGCGCCAGATACGACACTTGTTTGACATCCTTGATCTGAGCAGGCGGAAGCTGGAAATCGATGAGTCGAACGGCCCCGGCTTCGGTAAGCCACACCGCTTCCGGATTCATACTCAGGTGGTGAAGTTCCAGCGGCTTTCCCGTCTGTCGATCGCGGGCATCATGAGCGGACGCCAACCCCCTGGCAAGCTGCGCAATAATGAAATAGGCGACCTCGATCGAGATGTCAATTGCAAAGGGGCTGTCAAGTAAGCGGCGAAGACTTGTGCCGCCAAGATGTTCAAGAATGATATAGACAGTACCATCTTCACTTCGCTTCACCCCCAGAACCTGTTGCAGATTAGTGTGCGCAATCTGCGCCAACCCGTATGCCGCGCGAACATAGGTGCGAACTTCCGCGTCGCGGGCAAAAACGTGGCGATTCACCTCGACCACGCTCAATTGACGTGCAAGTTCGGTATCACGCCCCAGATGCGCGTTCCCCCACACCCATTCGTGGACGAGACCAGTTAACTCGATGCGACCGTCGATGATTTTCATGGTATTCCCAAGCTGCAAGCAAACCTGACTTGGAGGTTCTACTTCTTCAGCTTGTATCCTTCCGGAATTTCGAACTCACCGGGAAAGTATTCTCCTCACCTTCATCATTCATTACCTCCGCTCAATGAGACCTTAGTTTCCTTCCAATAGGAATGACCGCCACTTCTCAACTGCAAGCAGTTTTGCTCGAAGCCTGGCCGTCTCTCCATTCTGCGTCTGGGTGGGAAAAGATCGTTTGTGAAAAGCGGTTCGGCAACGCTTTTCGCGAACAAAAAAAGCCCCGCTCGAAAAAGCGGGGCCTCAACTTTCACTTACGGGAGGAGAATTACTTCAACAAGGTCATCTTACGAGTTAAAGTAAACTCGTTGGATGACAGGCGGTAGAAGTAGATACCGCTTGCGGCCTGACGTCCGCTATTATCGACACCATACCAGGTGAATTCATACTGGCCGGCTCCGAGATAACCGGACTGAAGTGTCGAAACCTTGCGGCCAAGAATGTCAAAGACCTCAAGACTCACATCTCCGGCCTTCTCCAGATTGAAGGCAATTCTGGTCTCGGGATTGAACGGATTCGGATAATTCTGACCCAGCGAGAATTGACCCGGAATCGCATAGCCGCCATCGGCGACATCAGTCGACTGGTCAACCGTCGTGGTAATAACCTTGTTAAAATCGGCCGACGGATCGAACAGCGAAGTGACCGATATCGTCAATTCATCCTGCTGACCAACAATCGCCGTTCCCGGGATAAAGACCGTGATCTTAATTTGCCTGGTCTCACCCGGATTTAGATAGAACGAATTCGCGGGCTGGTTGTGCGAGATCGTCCACCCAAGTGAACTAAACAGGTCGAGATTAATCCAGTCGATGCCGTTACCATTGTTCTCGACGGTCACCGTATACTCTACCGGAACACCGATTTCACCAGATCCTCCATTCGGCCCGGTAATATTAATCGAGAACTGCTGGACAGTCGCAAGATTCATTAACTGAATCGGGCCGGATGCCAATCCACTGGTCACTGGCCGGGCCGAGCTTGGAAGCCACGATGCCGTTGATTTTGAAGACAACGACCTCGTTCATCACGCAACCCTCGTCGACTGCCGGCGTGAATTGATCATCACCATAAACGGCTGTAGCGAGATACACACCTGCCGTCGCAGTAGTGCGTTGGCCGCACAAAACACCCGATTGGTCGAATGCTTGAACTATGCAGCCGACCGGCATCGGGTTTCCATTAACCGTACAGGCGGTTCCGCCAAAGTCCGTCCAGATGTTCGTCGGTATGACCTGCCCCGACGCTGCTGCGGTCATCCCGATTGCAACCATCAGAGTCACAATCAATATTCGTGTCACCTTCATAACTTTATATCCCTCGTGAAAGTTTGTATTCAAGATAGTCATCACCTTCGTCTCCGCAAACTATTTTACGAGCATCATCTTCCGGGTGTAAGAAAAATCTCCGGCCGTCAGGCGGTAGAAGTAGATTCCGGAAGAGGCCGTCTGTCCGGCCAAGTCGTCGCCGTTCCAGGTCACGCTGTAGCGACCGGCGGGAAGGTTGCGATCCATCAGCACATTCACTTCTTCGCCCAGCAGATTAAAGACTTCGATGCGGGCGTGGCTGGTTACCGGTATACTGAATTCGATCAACGTCGATGGATTGAATGGATTCGGATAGTTCTGGTTCAGACTGAATTCGTGCGGCAACGCATCGGAAAGCTTGGTCACCGAAGTCAGACTTGAGATCGACATGTTGTCGCCAAAACTACCGTGCGTGAAGCTCTCGCGCACCGGCTCGCCGTTGATGGAGAGACTGATGCGGCCGCCCGCCTCAATGCCCTCATCGTTGACGGTCGATTTGTCATCAAAATAAATGGGCGTGAAGTTCAGCTTGCCGTCTTGTTCAACCAGGGCCTGGCCGCACAGAGTTCCCGCTTCGTCATAGACCTCTATGACCGAACCGGCGCGAATCAGTTGACCGTCAAGGCTGATGCCTTCGCCATACATATTCACCCATTCGCGGGTCGGGATCAAACTGAACGACATCGGACCCTGCTTGAGTGATTCGTTCACCAGCGGGATGTTCCACGGCGCAGGTAATGCACCGGGGTAGGAAAGCACAGTGGAAGCGGTCGTCTTGAGCCAATAACCGAAATCGCGACTCATGAACTCCAGTGACGCCAACTCCGGATTGGACGGGTCAAATGACACGCCGCCGTTGTCGTAACCGAGCGTCACGACCAGGTCGTCAATCATCGATTGCAGCGCTATCTCCGGTGCATTGTCCTCATCCGGCAAATAGCTGACCAGATTCCAGTTGGCTTCGAGCTGAATCGGGGTCCCAGGAGCAGCCTTCAATCCAGTGACGCAAAGCACCGTATCGCAATCCATCCGGAACCAGTATCCGTGCAGGTGATCAAGAGTCTGGAGCGTCGAGAACTGCGGCAGGTTCGGATCATAAGTAGCGGCGCCGGCTTCAAATCCGAAGATTCCGTCGACACAGCCCTTGATGTCCGCGATAATAGCCTCGATGTCGTCGTCTTCGGTATCAACATTCCAGCTGATCAGATTCCAGCCTTCGTGAAGAGCAATACAGCGGGTTTCTTCCTGTGGCTCATCGGTAATCGTCAAATGCACTTGCGCCCACGCTGTCTGCGGGTCGGCACTGGGATCATTGACGGCGATCGAGTCGTTGTACTCGCCGGCGGCAAGTCCGGTAACGCTGACAATCAGATATGTAGGAATCGGTGCTCCACCAAATGCCGGCGATACAGCCAGCCAATCCGGCTTGTAGGTAATCGTCCAGTTAAGCGGCTGATCACCAAGATTGGTGATGTTCATCTGCTGCGCGGGCGGGTCGATACCGATCTCGGTCAGGAAGAAGAATTCATCAGGATTCAGCGCAATCACCGGCGGTCCCGGCTCCCTCACCGTCAGTGAGATTTGCGCGTATCGCACCTTCGGCGTCGCGAAAACATCATGCACAGCAATTGAGTCGTTGTAGGTACCAAGGCCAAGTCCGGTCACGTCGACGCTGACTTCAACATCGGTCGGAGCCGTTCCGGAATTCGGAGTGAGTGTCACCCAATCAGGCTTGTAGGTGATGTCCCAATTCAGCGGATCAATTCCCAAATTGGTTACTTCCAAATTCTGCGATGGCGGATTCACACCGATCGTGGCTGTGAAGGCCAGAGACTCCGGATTGAGACCGATAATCGGGCGCTGCGTAAAGACACGCAACCGGCCATAATTGAACCCGTCCTGAACCGGTTCACCAATAGTGTTGAGAATCTTGTACTGCAGATCGCCAATTGTGGCCGAGTCGACGCAGATGGTGTGAGCATGCGCGGATGAAAAGATCAGGAAGTGGACCGTGGCAATCAAACCGTCGCCCGGAGGCAGCGGCGTTGCCGTCATTCGCATCAAATGTCACCCAGAACTTGCGTCCGCCAAGATCAAAACCCTTGGTAATTGCACCTAATCCAAGGAATCGACTTCCAACCACCGACACCGAGTCTATTCTTACATAGGTGCCGGGAACGAAATCGATGGGCGCCACCACTTGATCAACATCAACATTGTTGCTCAAATACACGGGATAAGCGACCCGCTGTCCGTTGGCCACATATATCTCCGGCATAGAAATGACGTTGAGCGGCGTCTCTGAAAACACAGACCCGGTTGTCAACATGAACAGTACAGTGACAACAGCGACAAATATCAAGCGTCCCGGTAACATCTTCATTGAAGAGTCCCTCCTAAGAAAGAGAAGTAATAATCTAAGTCAATTCCCCGCGAAGGGGACCACATTTCCAAATGGTGTGATCTTCCTATATCTGGCGAGTAGTCTCGTTTGCAGACTACATACAGAGGTAAGTACCGGCAAAGCATTCCTTCCTTGCCGCGATAATATAACCTCCCAGTCGAAAGAGTCAAGCGAAAATGCTCAACAAAGAAGAGCGCAAATGTCTAATTCTTAAACAGTTACGGCGGAAGTCTGAAGTCAACAATCGTGGGGATCAGCCAACTATCATTTGACAAAAGCGGTTACGCGCTATTGATTTAGAGCGCCGAAAATGCGGCAGGGGAATCGGTAATGTTTCAGGCTCACCTGACGATACCCCATATTATGAAGGAGTATTAGGTGCAGATTTCACGATATCTAACCCCCAAACTTATTAAGCTGGAGATGGATACGGTCTTCGAACAGCCGGAGGAAGGCGAATCGCAAGTACTGACCATCAAACGCATTCAGGAGCGAAAAGAGCTGCTAATCGCCGAATGCGTTGAATTGCTGAATCTGTCGGGAAAAGTCGGAAATAAGAACAAACTCCTCCGGGATCTCTTCGACCGGGAAAAGAAGGCGACCACGGCGATCGGGAAAGGCATCGCCATCCCGCACGTTCGCACGATGCAAGCCAAGGAGTTGGTCATCGCCATCGCCCGTTCCACAACCGGCTACGATTTCGACGCCGCCGACGGCCAGCCGGTGCACGTATTTGTCGCCATGGCGGCCCCGCCTTACGATGACAGCCTTTACTTACGCGTCTTCCGCGCACTGGCCCAGCTTTTTACCTACGAAGGCTTCTACGAACGGATCATGACGGCCCAACAGCCGTACGATATCATCCGCGCCATCCAGGAAATTGAATAACCGAACAAAGTTGCTGTGGTGCCACCAACTCGATCCTGCGGTAACGAGAAAGACGGCAAACCAATCGCGAAACATTCATAAACGATGATTTCGCCAACGGACGGCATCGTGTAGCGGATGTTAGCGGGAAGCTAAATACTGAATCGCCAGGCACACCAGTAATCAGGGTGCTTGGGATCGGGCGGGCAACCGACGCATTCTGTCTTGATGGCCGGATCGATCGTCTTGGCAAACAAGGAGTACTCAACGATACCGACCTCCTGGCACGGAAACGGCGTCATTCCCTGTCTCTGTCGGGCGCTTTGAACGCGACACTCCTTCATGCGGAAGAGAAAACTTGTCGGCGATTCTTCTACTATATCCTGCACATTGACATAAGCGTACAGCCGATATCCAAGAGCTGTCTTCAGAGCAGTTAATCCGCCGTTAGCGGGGATATTATGCCGCGACATGATTCGCTTAGCTTCGATGACCGTAAACCGCTCCCAGGCATTCTTGTCCAATTCAATCGCCTTCGCCAATCCGAAGGCCTTCTCGATTTCCTGAAACCACAGCCCATCATGCGCCAGCCACAGTTTGGCGGCATCCTCCAGCATCTCGCGGTTTAGATCACTCAATCGCAATACACTGCCATCGGCTTTTGGCTGCTGCCAATGTTCAATGATGCCCCATACCGGCACCGTCGCGCCGGCACTCTCAAGATTGCCGCTCACAACCGACAAGCAATAGCCGCTGGTATAGAATATTCGCGGTTCGACCAGGTCAACATTGAAGGCAAGATTCAGTTCAGGGACCGACAGGGACTTCTTGAGCGCTATCGTGTCGTAAATCTTCCGATCGCGGGTCAGACCGTCTGAATTGATGCGAACCTTCGCACTGCCATCGGCAAATTTTAGATTGCCGTTGTCGCGAAGCACGACGAAGCTCTTCAAAATCCTGTCACCGGCAGTGGTCGAGTCCGAGGACGCAACCAGGACACTTCCTTCATTGCCGGCCAAAACCACCCAATCATAGTTGGTGTACTCGATCCCGGTATCGACTTTGTTGATCGGATTATAGCCATCGACCTGAATCATCTCATAAACCACCGTACCTGCCAGGGTATCGGCGCCGAATGTCATTACGCCGCTGCCGATCGCATGTGAGCGCCGATTCGATTCGCCCTCCTTGTTACTTTGCACGGCAGCCAGACCGCTGATCTCAACTCCAACCTTCACGCCACGCCAGTTGTAATGCAATCGCCCTGTCTGGCGCCCCGGTCCCCAGTCGAGTCCTCCTGATGGGAAATCATACCCGACATCCAGGCGCGTTGAATCGTGCCGCGCCTTGGTATATGGCAGCGCTTGCCAGTAGGAGCCGTCGAAAACAAACCCGGAGAAATCGCGTTCGGCACGAATAAACTCGTTGTCATTCAACACCCGCCTGAATGTCACGGTGACAGCGCGGCGCACCGTATCACGCTCCCCAAAAAACACCAGATGTTCGATGATCGCAAAATGCTTGAAGTCAGATTTGAATTTGATTTCGTCCGGTATGATCGCACCCTGATCGACAGTGTGATTTGTCGAGATCGTCCCGATTGTTCCATCGAATGGAATCTCAGCAGGTTTCCTGCTACAGCCAAACGCAAGTAGCGCCAGAACCAGCAAGGCCAGTGTGTATTTTATGCCGTATTTCATCCCTCAATGGTAGCAGAATCCCGCCTCTTCGCAAGAGTAATTTGGATGTGCCTTCCTCCGTATCGGGACTGTTGAAAAACCCAATAGTTGTCATTCTGAGCGAAGCGAAGAATCTGTAAGTTGTTCCCATACGATCAAGGCAGAACCCTCGCTATGCTCGGGATGACAAAAGTGCAGACTTCTCCAACAGTCCCACTTAGGCTCAATCCACGTCGATCTGTCGGAAATCAGCTTTCCGGTTGCACTGCCGTCGATATCCGGTATATTTCCCTTATGCTTCTGGCAATCGACATCGGCAATACTAACATTGTCGTCGGCTTCTATAATGGCGACAAACTGGTCAGCTCCCTGCGTTTCGCCACTGATCATGCCCGCACTGCCGATGAATCGGCGCTGGTTTTGCATCAGTTTATGCAGATGAAAGGTCTCTCCGGCATCGACGGCATAATCGTCGCAACCGTTGTCCCGCGTCTCGATCCGATTTTCCGCCGGATGTCGCTGGACCATTTCCACATCGAACCGCTGGTCGTTCATTCCGGATTGAGATTCAATATCACTTTTGATTATCCGACCCCCACCGAAATCGGCACCGACCGTATCTGCAATTCCGTCGCCGCTTTCAAGCAATTCGGCGGACCGTGTATCGTGGTCGATTTCGGCACTGCCACGACCTTCGATGTCATCTCCCCCAAGGGCGCCTATCTCGGCGGTGTTATCGCTCCGGGAATCGAGACCGCGCAAAGCGCCCTCGCCCATCGCGCCGCCCAGCTTTTCAAGATCGGTTTCGAACCGCCGAAATCGCCGATCGGCAAGTCCACCGAAGACGCCATGAAGGCCGGATTCTATCTCGGCGGCGTCGGCCAGGTCGAGTACATCATCGAGCAACTCGCGAAAGAACTGGGCGCCGAACCCAAGGTCGTCGCCACCGGCGGCTTGGCCTCATTGATCGCTCCGGCATCAAAATACATCACCGAGGTTCTCCCCAATATCACGCTCGACGGCCTGCGCCTGATCTACGAAATGAACCGCTAACGACCCTCTCTTGACAAAACCGCCATTCTGCGTATCTTGCACTGACGTACCGCTGCCGCTGCTAAACATTCTGTTTCGCTATACGTCTTTCTTTCAATAGTACCACGTGAGCATATACCTGAGATTGGAGATAGCCGTCATGTCCCTCGATTCACGCACCGTTTGCCGCTCTCTAACAACATCACTCCTACTTGTTGTCTTGTTCTCTCTGCCGATTCTTGCCGAGACTCTCGCCAAGCGCGCAGAACTGGCGAGCGAGCCGTTCTTGATTCAGCCCGGCAAGCAGTATGAACTCCAGGTCAAATTCCGCGACAATCTGAAAATGCGTGCAACCGCCGATGGAAGTGTGCAGTCTCTTGAGAAATCAAATATCGACAACGTGACGAACACGGCCGCATCTCTCAATCTTCAATTCGAACAATTGATCAAGCTCCCCGAATCAAAAATCGATAAAATCGAACAGCGCGCCGCGGAATATTCCCGGACTGAACAACCTGATTTGCGCGGCATGATGGTCGCCCGAATTCAGGGCGCAACCAGCGAGCAACTTTTGCCTGCAGCAGAAGCTCTCCGCATTCTCCCGGAAGTCGAATGGGTTCAACTTACCGAACTCAACCCTCCTCCTCCCGGTGACTATGCCTCCGCCGACTCCGAGCTATGTCAGTCTTCAGAATTACCGCCCCGCCAATCCCGGCCTCAATGTCGACTACCTCTGGGCTCGCGGCGGCAAAGGCCAGGGTGTTCGTTACAGTGATTGCGAATATGGCTGGGATGTGACTCATGAGGATCTGGTGGATATTCCGATTGTTGTCGAAGCCGGCCAAACCATGAACTCGCCATTTGGTCTCGACCACGGTACCTCGGCAGTCGGTATCACCGCCGGTGTCGAGAACGGCTATGGCATTACCGGCATCGCACCCGATGTCGAAAGCGTCAACGTCTATCCGGAAATCTCCGTCGAACAAGGTTCGCGCCGCGCGACCTGCATCGCCAATGCCATTGCCGATTCCGATCCCGGCGATGTCGTCTTGCTGGAAATGCAGACCACCGGCGCCGGCGGCGACTATGCCCCGGCTGAATACGATTTTTCGGTGTGGACAATCGTCAAGAACGGCGGCGACCAGGGTGTCCTCGTTGTCGCTGCTGCCGGTAACGGCAACCAGAATCTCGACAGCGCTCCTTACAATTCTTACATGGCGCGCGGCGACAGCAAATCGATAATTATCGGCGCCGGTTCCGCCAATACCGGCCACAACAAACTGAGCTTCAGCACTTACGGAAATCGCGTGAATGTCCAAACCTGGGGCGAGTCGGTGTTTACGTCCGGATACGGCAGTTATGCAACTCTTGGCGGCGACTCCCGTCAATCATATACCTCGTCCTTTAATGGCACCAGTTCCGCTTCCGCCGTCGCTGCCGGCGCAATAAGCGCACTTGCAGTCGTATGCATTGCTGACCCTTGCTCGGCCCTTGACACCCGCAGAAATGCGCTCATTGTTGATTCAAACCGGAATCCCGCAAGGTTCCGGCGGACATATTGGACCGTTCATCAACCTCCGCGACGCTTCGATATTCATGGACCAGTTCCTGGTCAACCCCACCGATACCGACAACGATGGCATTGCCGATGTCTTTGACAATTGTCCGTTGAGTGCAAACCCTACGCAGGATGATGTCGACCTTGATGGAATCGGCGACCTCTGCGACAACGATGCCGACAATGACGGCATCGCTAACACTTCCGACAATTGTCCGTTTGTAGTGAATCTGTCCCAGATCAACGCCGACGGCGACTCTCTTCGGCGACGCCTGCGACAACTGCCCGACCGTACCGAACAATGATCAATTCGATGAATACTCCGACGGCATCGGCGATGCCTGCGATGGCGCGATGCATATCCAGAACTACACCTTGCCCGACGCCTATCGTAATCAACCCTATTTTGTCCAGATGACTGCCATCGGCGGACTGCCGCCGTACACGTGGTCGTTCCTGGGCGGCGACTTGCCGTTTGGCTGCAATTTCAATGGTGGAGGTGCGGGGACGATTACCGGCACGCCGACTTTCAACGCGACCTATTTCTTTACCTTCATGGCGATTGATTCCGATGCGCCATTCAAAGCCGACACTATTAGTGTCAGCATCACGGTCGTCGATCCGCCGTACATTTGTGGCGATGCCGACAACAGCGGCGGCGTGACAATCTCCGACGCCGTCTTCTTGATCAACTACATCTTCTCGGGCGGACCTGCGCCGAATCCGGCTGCTGCCGCCGACGCCGACTGCAGTGGTGGAGTCACTGTGTCAGATGCCGTCTATCTGATCAACTTCATCTTCTCTGGTGGTCCCGCGCCGTGTGCGGCGTGTTAGGAGATTTCAAAAGGTCAACTTGATTGGCATTCTGTGCGCTGCAGACGTCCTCGTCTGCCCAAGCTGAATGTGAATAGCGGCATCACTCTCTGCCGTCGTCCCCGCGAAAGGGACTGTTGAAAAACCGTCCGACACTGTCATCCTGAGCGCAGCGAAGGATCTGTTCGTGTTGCGTAACAAAGACTAACAGATTCTTCACTTCGTTCAGAATGACACGGGAGGCGTTTTTCAACACCCTGCGAAAGCGGCTGCCGAAGGCGCCCAAGTTACCAGTCTGATCTTGTCAACGTGATCCGGTAGCCCACCCGAAGCGCAGCGTAGGGTGGGACTCATTCCGTCGCGGAAGACGTCCTCAGGCTGTCCCACAAAACAATGATTTAATCAGACGCTAAGCACGCACTTGGCGTCTGAACATCAATGTATGGCGCTTCCCGTGATTATCCATTGACAACATCGCCTTTTTGCACGATGTTACTTGACACGCAAATGCACTTAATAAGGAGATTAGTATGCTCCAATTCTCTTCCAGCAAGATAGCTGCGCTGCTTGCTTCTTTCATTTTGACTATCGCACTTTCAACTATATCGCGCGCTACCACAATAACCGTTCCCACCGATCAACTCACGATTCAATCCGGCATCGATGCCGCTGCACCCGGCGACACTGTTGTTGTTCTGGCTGGAACCTATTCCGGCGCCGGCAACCGCGACGTCGATTTCGGCGGCAAGAATATCGTCGTCCGCTCCGCATCCGGTCCGCTCTATACGACAATCGACTGCGGCGGCAGCGCGTCCGAGATTCACATCGGTTTCTACATTCACTTATCGGAAGACACAACCTGCGTGCTCGACGGGTTCACTGTGGTCAACGCCTACACGGCCGTCGATTACAATGATGGTGCCATTATCTGCAGCGGCGCATCGCCGACCATTCGCAATTGCGTCGTAACACAGTGCCATGGTAACGGCTTTCGCGCACGCGCCAATGCCTACCCGCATTTCGTCAACTGCCGGTCCTACAATAACACCGGCGACGGCTTTGACGTCGGATCGGACTTCTATCCGTTGGCCGGCGGTCTGCTTTCCGGTTGTCTGGCCTTCAGGAATGGCTGGAACGGTATCACCGTTCACGACCTTGATTCCTGCCGGATCGTCAATTGCACATCCGTCTCAAATCAGCATCACGGTATCGAACTATTCGGTGATCTTCCCAAACACGGCCGCACCTTTGGCCCCCCCACCGACATCATCAACTCGATTGCCGCCTACAACCGGCTTGGTGGAATTGTCCGCAGCAACTTCTTTCACACCTATAGTGTCAACTATTGCGACTCGTACGGAAACGCTATGTGGAATTTTGTTAGCATTGACACTTTTCTGACAGCCCCGTTTGGCAACTTTTCTGCCGACCCTCTGTTCTGCGACACATCAACGATCTTCGGTTTCCATCTCCAACCGCTCTCGCCGTGCTTACCGGAAAACAATCCCAGCGGGCTGCTTATTGGCGCCTCTGGTCCTGACTGCCACTTCAATTGCGGCGACGCCGACAACAGCGGCAGTGTGACAATCTCCGATGCCGTCTATCTGATCAATTATATCTTTGCCGGAGGCCCGGCCCCGAACCCGGTCGATACTGGAGATGCCGACTGCAGCGGAGATATCAGTATCTCGGATGTTGTGTACCTGATCGCCTACATCTTCTCCGATGGACCCGCGCCCTGCGCCGGGGGTTGATCGTCCGGGGCTGACCGCGGTTAAAACGGCTGCAAAAATTTTGCTTTGCCGTCCGAAACGAACGAACTGTGGCCTCGTAATTACTTTAGAGTTCCACCGAAATTGGTCTTGACAAAATCGGCACCTTTTGGCGATCTTTAGGCTGTACCACCCTATTCAATCATAAGGAGACGAAGATGAAATCTATTGTTATGGTTCTGCAATTTGTACTTATCGCCATCATGCTCGCATTGACGCTTCCGTCAGTTACACAGGCGGAAAATCTGCCCGCAACAAGGACAGCCGTGATTGAGTTTCTCCATCAGTATATCGACTATGCTACGCCGGCGGATATGCCTCTGGAGACTCGCATCACAACGGCGGTTGCTGCCGCCCAGATGCAGGCAGAAGCACTCGGCGATGATATCGACTTTCAGACCCTGGACCAGGCGGCTCGCCAGCTCGTAGTGCTTTTCCCGGCATCGGACACTTCCTTTACCTGGTCCGGCAGTGAGTGGGAAGCCTATGTCCGCAGCACCTATAACTACACCGGGGGCAAGAAGAACTCCATTCGCACCGACAACTGGACTGGAGTCTGGAGCAACTTCAGCCTCACTTCGTGGTCGTACAATGGCAGTAATCAAATGACTTCATTTACCTACCAAACCTGGAATGGCGGAACATCGAGTTGGACCAATAATAGCCGAACTCTGATGACCTACGACGGCAACAATCGAATTGCAACTTCGACGTTTGAGTCCTGGAACGGTGCTTCATATAATCCGGTCACCAAAATCATCTATGCGTATGACAACAATAGCCGGATTGACACGCTCACTACCCAATATTGGCTGGGGGCCTGGGCAGATCAAGGACGTATGGTGTTTACCTACGACGCTAACGGCAATGAAGTTCTCGCCTTGTCTCAAACTTACCCGCCGCCTACTTACGTCTGGACCAACAGCTCGCAGACAATTTCGACATACAACGGCAGCGATCAACTGCTCACCGAGACGACGCAAACCTGGAATGGCACAGGCTGGGACAACAACACCCGGGATGAGTACGAATACAACGGATCCGGAGACCAGATTCTCGATCGCTGGTTAAGCTATCAGGCCTCGGCGTGGATAGTCACAGATGTTGACACGATGAAATACGACGGCAGTCACCGGCTAATTCAGTCCGTGCACAATCAAATCTCGCCTTCACCGGAACTCTCGCGGGACGATTACAGTTACGACGGATCCGGTAACTTGATTCAAATGATAAGTTACATATTTGGCTCTTCCTGGGAGAACGAGAGCAGATTCGTGATTGTATACACTTCGTTGGCAGTCAAGGTCGACGAGACACCGCTTCCCGGTGACTTTGCCCTGCTGCAGAATCATCCGAATCCCTTCAATCCCACAACGACGATTCGCTACAGCCTCGCGCGACCGCATCTGGTGCTAATCGAGGTTTACAATGTACTGGGACAATTGGTCTCAACTCTTGAAAACTCCGAACAAGGCGCCGGAGTCTACGAAACCACCTGGGATGGCAAGAATACCAACGGGCAGGAGGTCGCCAGCGGCGTCTACTTCTATCGCCTGAAAGCGGGAGATTTTGTCCAGACCCGCAAGATGGTCTTGTCGCGTTAAACAGGCTATTGCAGAAAAGGAGAAGCCGGTGACAATGGTCGCCGGCTTTTTTATTGGGAGAATGAACTGCAAGATGCGCGACGCTTCGTGCAGTGCGCGAAATCACATCGAAACTTCAGCGACGCTAAAATCGAGACGCCCTTGCACCTTGCGATAATAGTCGCACTTCCGCAACAGTGACAGGCTATCCGGGCAGATTTTCATCGCAATCCCGATCTTGAGCGATTAGTCCACACTAACCATACCCATCTCCCAACTCAACTTCGCTTAGCCATTTACCAGAGCTTTTGACTTCGTTAAATAGCTCCCTGCACCGGTCCAGAAAAACAGTCGTACGGGTTGTCATCAGAAGTTTCTTCATTATATACTTCTGCAGAGCACCAACGGACTTCCGCTACTTATTCACATTAAGCCGTTGGCTTACAATCAACTACATGAAACGACCCCTGTCATGCTGTAAAAAATTCTCAAAATCGATTGACGGCCTGCAACCGAACGAATAAATTAGCGTACTATTGTTAGCACTCATCTTGAGTGAGTGCTAACAAAACAGGAAAGACGTCGCACGTAGAGTAACAACATTAACAATCACCATTTACCATTAATAGGAGTACACTAATGAACATCCAACCGTTGCAAGACCGCGTTCTGGTCAAGCCGCTTCAGCAGGATGAAGTCAAGAAGGGCGGAATCATCATCCCCGATACCGCCAAAGAAAAACCGCAGGAAGGTCAGGTCGTGGCCGCCGGCCCGGGTCGTCTGTCCGATGAAGGCAAGATGCTGTCAATGTCCGTTAAGGTCGGCGACAAGATCCTTTACGGCAAATATTCCGGCACCGAAGTCTCCGTCAACGACGGCGAATTCCTGATCATGCGCGAATCCGATATTCTCGCGATACTGAAGTAATCCAGTCACAACAAGGAGTCCAATACAATGGCTAAACAAATAGAATTTGATGCGATTGCTCGCGAGAAGCTAAGAAAAGGCGTCGACAAGCTCGCCGATGCAGTCAAAGTTACCCTCGGTCCCAAGGGCCGCAATGTCATCATCGACAAGAAATTCGGTTCACCGACCGTCACCAAAGACGGCGTCACCGTCGCTAAGGAAATTGAACTCGAAGATCACTTTGAAAACATGGGCGCCCAGATGGTGCGCGAAGTTGCCAGCAAGACCTCCGATGTCGCCGGCGACGGCACCACCACCGCTACGGTTCTCGCCCAGGCGATCTACAACGAAGGTCTGAAAAACGTCACTGCCGGCGCCAACCCGATGGGTATCAAGCGCGGTATCGAGAAGGCCGTCGTCCGTATCATCGAAGAACTCAAGAAGCAGTCCAAGCCGATTGCCGGCAAGACGGAAATCGCCCAGGTCGGCACCATCTCCGCCAACGATGACAAGCTCATCGGCGACCTGATTGCCGAAGCGATGGAAAAAGTCGGCAAAGACGGCGTCATCACCGTTGAAGAAGCCAAGTCCACCGACACCACCCTCGAAGTCGTCGAAGGTATGCAGTTCGACCGCGGCTATCTGTCGCCCTACTTCGTCACCAATCCGGAAAACATGGAAACCGAGATGGAAGATCCGTACATCCTGATCCACGACAAGAAGGTTTCCTCGATGAAGGAACTGCTCCCGATTCTGGAGAAGATCGCCCAGACCGGCCGTCCGCTCCTGATCATTGCTGAAGATGTCGAGTCCGAAGCTCTGGCCACGCTCGTCGTCAACAAGCTTCGCGGCACGCTCAAGGTTTGCGCCGTCAAGGCTCCGGGCTTCGGCGATCGCCGCAAAGCGATGCTCGAAGATATCGCTGTCCTGACCAGCGCCAAGGTGATCTCCGAAGAGCTTGGCTTCAAGCTTGAGAACACCGTCCTCTCCGATCTCGGCACCTGCAAGAAGATCGTCATCGACAAGGAAAACACCACCATCGTTGAAGGCGCCGGCAAGCAGTCCGATATCAAGGGCCGTATCGACCAGATCAAGCGTCAGATCGACGACACCACCTCCGACTACGACCGCGAGAAACTGCAGGAACGCCTGGCCAAGCTGGCCGGCGGTGTGGCAGTGATCAACGTCGGTGCCGCGACCGAAACCGAAATGAAAGAGAAGAAGGCGCGCGTTGAAGATGCTCTTCATGCCACCCGCGCTGCGGTTGAAGAAGGTATTGTCCCGGGCGGCGGCGTGGCTCTGCTGCGCACGATCCCGATGATCTCGACGATGAAGCTCGAAGGCGACGAACTGATCGGTATGCAGATCGTCCGTCGTGCCCTGGAAGCCCCGATTCGCTTTATCGCGGAAAATGCCGGCCACGAAGGTTCGGTCATTGTTGATAAGGTGAAGGGAGAAAAAGGCGCGTTCGGTTTCAACGCCCAGTCAGGTATTTACGAAGACCTGATGAAGGCCGGCGTCATCGACCCGACCAAGGTCACCCGTTCGGCTTTGGAAAATGCCGCGTCGATCGCGTCATTGCTCCTGACCACCGAGGCTATTATCTGCGACAGGCCTGAACCCAACAAGGGCGCAGGCGCCCCGGCTATGCCTCCCGGCGGCGGCTACGGCGACATGTACTAAATCGTTTTGATACGATTTGATTATAGACGCGGCGCTGGTCACAGCGCCGCGTTTTTGGTTAAGTGACAATTCAAAGTATGGCAGGTATTTGAAAGTGTCGTCTCAATCTTTGTAACTAGCACAATTGCTGAGGCGTTCGCATCTAGAATGTTGAGTTTTGCCTTGTTAAAATTCCCAAGAAAGTGCTTTCAATAGTGCAAAAGTTATCAAGCATTGAAGAGATGATCGCAAAGAGAGCGTTCCCAGAACAATTGCGCCTCATTTTGATTCTTGCGGTAACATGCGTCTTGACTTCGGCTGCAACCGCTCTTGCTGACGGGATCAACATCGAGTATGTCGCTGCCCGAGGACTAATGTTCTTAATTCCTTTGACGGCTTTTGTGGTTGCCGTCGAAGCCGCTGTTCTTTCGCGCGCACTCGCCATACCCGCTCGTCGACTGATCATCGTACTCATAGTCGCCAACTTGCTTTCGTTTCTGATGGGTATTCCGATCAAGATTATCAGTCCCTTTTATCATGAGGTTATTCAACCACACGAACTAGCCGCCTATTTCGGAAGCTATCCATGGATCGTGCTTCTAGATACAATAATCTACTTTGTCATTACGCTTGTTGTCGAATTCGGCGTGCTAGCCGTCTGGCGGCGTTGGACGCTCAATCGAATCAACACCGCTCAGCTGTTGAAGTACTTGGTACTGGCAAATCTGGCGACATACGCTGTTCTGGCACCGTTACACTACTTCCTGACAAAACCTCAACATGACATTCGGGAGTTTACGGATCGCTCCGAATGGGCGGCTGCGCCTGCTACACGGTTTTGGTACGTGGCCGGCAACGGCACACTCTGCTCGATTCTCACCAACGGAGAAGGTTTCGAGCAAATTGTGCCTGACACGGTTCGTGATTACCAATACTTACCGAATTCTGGCCTGGTTCTCTATCGCAATGGATCGGATGACCTCTGTTTGTTTGACCTGCAATCAGGGAAATCAACGCTCTGTTGGGTGACGAGTGAGCACTTCTATTTGGAAGAGGTAGCATGCAGTCCAGATGGTCGACATGTTGCCTACCTAAGCGGCAACTATCCGGAGTATTCGCTATATCTATTCGACGTCGAGTCCAAAGAAGCGTGGAATACAGGCATCCAACGGAGGGGCAGCATCTTTGATCCACAGATTGCCTGGTCAACCAATCCGTCCAAACTATACTTGTCGTGTCAAGATACACTGGAAGAAATCACAATTGGGCAGACTCAATCTCTGGACAGAATAGTTATCGACAGCAGTGTAGTTCTGAATCCGGTATTCGGAAGGTTCGGTGACGGGCAATGGGGCGGAGGAGGAGATTGGGGGGGAACTTTCGAATCCGATCGCATGGGTGAGATGCGAGCATCAGCCTGGGGAGGTTTAGATTCTCAGTTTCGCGTAGAGATTGGCGACACTTTAATCGTTCTGGCTGACAACCCGGGGTTGCTTAAATTCGGAAATCGAGGATTCTCGGACCCATTGTTTCTCCGCAACGGAAATGAGTTGATATTCAACGACAATCACGATGTCTACCTAATGAATGTGCGCGAAAGGAAAGTGGGCCGAATCGTCAAAGGGACAAAACTAATGATACTTGATGACCGATTCTTGAGAAAACTCCGCACCCTAAAAACTGAGTAATTCGTAGCTCGCCTCCGCACCGAAGCCCGAACCCGACACCCACAATGTGCCCACCCCGCCGCAGCGGTCCCACGCCTGGCGTGCCTTGGGTTTTCCAAACGTAGGGGCGCAGCATGCTGCGCCCAATGCGGACAAAGTCCGCATCAGTTTCTGCGATAAATTTGCCGGTTGACACCAAACCACTTCTCTCGCCTCCGGCGAGATCGGGCGCAGCATGCTGTTCGATATCATGACATCGTAAGTGGTTTGTCTCATGAGATCGTAAGCGGTAGCGGGTATATACTGCTCCTCAGTCGGAGGAGAGTTTATGCCCTGGAAAGAGACAAATCGGATGGAAGAGCGTGTTCGTTTTTTGGTTCGTGCGCAGCATGTGAAACGGGGAGAGTTTGCCGCCTTGTGTCGAGAGTATGGGATCACGACAGCCACCGGCTAGAAGTGGCTCAATCGGGCTTTGGCAGCGAGAGCCTTCAGACGGCGGTTTTAGAGCAATCGCGACGACCTTATCACAGTCCCCGGCGGACATCAGCGGAAGTTGAAGCTCGGGTGGTTGCCTGGCGGCAGAAGGAAGGGTGGGGCGGCAAGAAGATCGTGGTCAAGCTTCGTCAGGAGGGATCGGAGTTGCCGGTGATTACCGCCAATCGGATTCTCAGGCGTGCGGGATTAGTCAACAAGCAGGTTTGCCAACCGCAGGCTCATCGGCGTTTTGAACGGAGCCGTGCCAATGAGTTGGTGCAAATGGATTTCAAGGGAGACTATGGGGTGGCCGAAGGGCGATGTTATCCTTTAACCCTGGTGGATGATCACAGCCGCTTCACGCTCGGCGCTTTTGCTCTAAGCAGTCAAGGAGGCCAGGGAGTTCAGCGCTGCTTGATTACCGCCTTTGAGCGCTATGGTGTTCCGGAGTCAATGCTGATGGATCACGGTGTGCCGTGGTGGAGTACGACCAACTTCCACGGCCTGACGTGGTTTTCGGTGTGGCTGGTGAAACACGGGATTCATCTGAGGTAGGGTACGACACATGCTGCGCCCCTACTACCATCGACGTTTTCGTGCACATCAGTCGCCCATATCCAAGAACAGCATGTCGAAGATCCCGCCTTTGCGGGGCTGCGCCCCTACCAAAATTGTGATTGACGACTTTGTTGTCGATTCTATCTTGTGCTTATGGAAAAAGGCGCTGTCCATAATCGACGATCAATACGGCTCCAAAACTACGACTACACCAAGGAAGGCGCATACTACATCACTATCTGCACATCGGACAAACGACTCCTTTTCGGTACAGTGAATCACGAGTCTCTCCTTCTAAACCGCCTTGGACAGATTGCCGAACAATGCTGGCTCGAAATACCCGACCACTCAACGAAAGTAACCATTGACTACTATATCTTAATGCCCAACCACTTCCACGGCATTCTCTTCATTGCCGAACCACCAACCGACAGCAATGTACTGATCCATTCGAACACCGTAAGGGCGCTGCATGTCGGAGATTCCGACTTCAACGGGACTGCGCCCTGCGCGGACGGAGTCCGCGTCCCGTACGTCATTCCCCGATCGCTCGGCTCAATTGTAAGAAGCTACAAATCCGCTGTTTCGCGACTCGCTCACGGACTGCCGGAGTTCAAAACAACACCAATTTGGCAACGCAACTATTACGAGCATGTAATCCGCGATGAAGACGACTTGTATGTGAAGCGAAACTATATCCTGAATAACCCGCTGCAATGGGAATTGGATGAGTTCTATTGCACATAATCAATGGCTCTCGCCTTCGGCGTGATTGGGCGCAGTATGTCGAAGATCCCGCTTTTGTGGGGCTGTGCACCTACGAATCAATGTGCGGTACTTGGCGCGAAAACCTCGCCCCTACGAAAGGCTTATCAATGACGGACTGGGAAGACAAGAAATTCGAAGCGCAGTTACTAACGCACTACTCGATAGGTGGTAAACTATATCCCAGAATCAGGTACGGCAGTGAGGAAGACGATTGGGGTGCGGATGTCTGCAACTGTCACGACTGTGACGTCTCAACAGGCCAATATCATGTGCAGGGTTGCGATGTTGAGCGCTGCCCAAAGTGTCTTGGTCAGTCTCTAAGCTGTGAATGCGAATATGACTAATCCCTAAAACGACTTCGCACTCCGCCCCCCCAACATCCCCCTTGACACAATTCCAAGCAAACCGGATATTACGCCCACATAGTTATCTACATTAACTCAAAATGGCAAAGTGCGCCTTTCACCACCGAAAGGCGGGAGGCTATTATGACCGAACCCAATGCCCAGCCCACACCACCGGCTCCGGGCGATGTAAATGCTGATTCATTCATGCTTCAGCGCTATCTCCAACACATCCGCGACAACCAGAATATCACCATGGCAATTGTCGGAGGCGTTGCCGGCGCCCTGCTGGGCTCAATCGTCTGGGCAATCATCGCCGCCTATGCACATTTGAATATCGGTTTCATCGCCATCCTCGTCGGCTTCACCTCGGGATATGGCGTGCGCTTCCTCGGCAAGGGGATCGACAAGCAGTTCGGTATTGTCGGCGCAGCCTGCGCCGCAATTGGAGTCGCAGCCGGTAACATCCTTGCCGCGAGCATCGCGACCGCGAATCACTATGACACGTCGGTGATGTCCGTCATTGGCGGACTCAACTTCGACATTATGAAAGAAATGCTCGTCGCGAACTTTTCGCCGATCGATCTGTTCTTCTATGGCATCGCCCTGTGGGCTGGATACAAATACGCCATCCGTATCGTCAATCCCGAAGACGTCCAATCATTCACCGGATCGACATTGGCACGGTAAATATTATTTACTTCGCAACCTTGCGAGGGGCGGCACCGTCCGCCCCGCGCACATTTCAAACTTTTTCCGCGCTTTCGCGTATCCTACCGAAACTCTAACTGGCATACTCGAAGGAGACTCGCCTTTGCCCGATGATGCGCTGAAACAATACTACGCCCGCCGCGCCGGCGAATACGAAAGCATCTACCACAAGCCGGAGCGGCAAGAAGAACTGCGTGTTCTCGAATCCCGCATCGCCGAGACTATTTGCCGGACGTAATGTGCTTGAAATCGCCTGCGGCACCGGATACTGGACACAGTTTGCCTCAAGCTCCGCGCTGTCGATTACCGCTACCGACATCAACCCCGAAGTCATCGCCATCGCCGAATCGAAGGCGTATCACGTTGCGCCAAACTTCCTGATTGCCGATGCCTATGCCCCGCAAAACATCGCCGGTAAATTCGATGCACTGCTCTCCGCATTCTGGTGGTCGCACATACCAAGACAGCGACTCCCGGAGTTTCTCGACAATCTGCACAAGAGATTGCCGCCCGGCTCGCTGATGGTATTTCTCGATAACCGCTATGTCGAAGGCAGCAGCACACCACTCGCCTTCACCGACGAAGTGCGGAAATACCTTTCAGGATCGCACCCTTAAGGACAGCACCACCCATCGCGTCTTGAAGAATTTTCCAAGTAGTGAGGAGATCAAGAACGCGCTGACTCGTTACGCCACAGATATCGAAGTCACCGAACTTAAGTATTATTGGCTGGCTACTTGCGGGACGAAGTGAAGCTGATTACTTCGCCCACCGCTCGTCATCACCAAAGCCGCAGCGGTCATGATCCTGCCGTGGTGGCGGTGGAAACGGTTTTGGCTGCCACACGAGCGGCCCACCTTCATCGTCGTTGCCGCCACCGGGACCACCATCGTCGAAACCGGAATCACTGCTACTGCGACTAATGCGCCGGTGTGCACTTTTCTTTTTGTAATCGGCATAGCACGTGCGGCATCGTTTTGGCTCTTCAGTGAAACCGCGCTCGGCGAAGTATTCCTGCGCGCCGATAGTGAAGGCGAATTCCTCTTTGCAATCCACGCAAATGAGAATCTTGTCCTGCAATCTCTCAAACTGATCCATGTTTGACTCCTGCCCGTTTGGAAGTAGATGCTATGCGATCAATATGTCGTGAGCTGCTTCTGTCGTCAACAGATTTCGTCAATTTTTCGCGCACTCGCCGTTAACATTAATTAACATCTGATCCAACGCTATTCTGCAACAGCCGGTTCGGGCAATGCGTAATAGCTTACATATATTGATTACTCGGAGGATTCATGGTGATGCAAAAACTAATAACGGTACTGCTGATTGCGCTTGGCACAATCTTCTCTTCTTCAAACAACGCAGCCGCAGTCAAGCTATCAGAAACGCGCGGCGCTAGGCTGATACAGGACTATATAGCAGCGCTCAACTCCGGCGAAGAAGCAACCATGCGCGCCTTCCTCGAAAACAATGTCGCACCGGAAGCACTCAAGAACCGGCCGGTCGCGCCGCGGCTGTCAATCATGCTCGATCTCCGGCAGCGCTGGCAATCTGCCACTATTCACGATGTCACTGAAGCCACCGACACGACGACAACTGTGCTCATCACCACCAACGCCGGCGACTGGTTTGCCTTCACGATGTTCCATGATCGCAGTGAACCGGCGATGATGCTTGGCATTGGCATCGAGAATGTCGATGCGCCTCCTGCCCTTGACCTGCCGCCGTTGACTTCGGAACAACTTCTTACCGAAGTGGCAAAGAGTCTTGACTCGCGCACCAAAGCCGACGACTTCTCTGGCGTCGTGCTGGTCGCGCGCGACGGTAAACCGGTATTCTTCAAGGCATATGGATTTGCTGATGCGGGGCGCAAGGCTCCGAATAAACCCGACACCAAATTCAATCTCGGCTCGATCAACAAGAAGTTCACCGAGATGGGGATCGAGATGCTCGTTGTACAGGGCAAGATCTCATACAGTGACACCCTCGGCAAGTTTCTACCCGACTACCCGAACAAAGAAGCCGCCTCGACAGTAACCGTCGGACACTTGTTGAAGATGCAAGGCGGAATCGGCGATTTCTTCGGCGAAGCATTCGATGCTACACCCAAGGACAAACTGCGCCATAACAACGATTTCATTCCGCTCTTCGCCAATGAGAGGCTCCATTTCGAGCCCGGCACTAATTCCGAGTACTCCAACGGCGGGTACATTCTTCTCGGCGCAATTATCGAAAAAGCCAGCGGCATGGACTATTACGAATTCATTCGCACGAACATCTTCGCGCCGGCCGGAATGATTAATACTGATTGGTATGAAGCCGATGGACGAACACCGAATCTGGCGGATGGATATACTCTTGAGGGAGCCGTGGGTGGCAAGCGCCGCTCAAACGTCTACTCCCGGCCTGCCCGTGGCAGTGCTGCCGGTGGCGGTTATTCAACCGCCGAGGACTTATTGAAGTTTGTCAACGCCGCAGCCGCAGGACAATTCGGCGCCACAAGTGAACGCGCTCGCGGATTGGGAATCGCCGGCGGTGCGCCGGGGATCAATGCGGCGCTGGAATCCGATCTCAAAGGCGGGTACACCGTCATCGTCTTGTCAAATTACGATCCACCGTCCGCCGAGAGAATTGCGCGCGAACTCCGTCAAATGATCTTGCGCGTCACTAAATAAGACGAATTGGAGAATTAGGATCTCTGCATGTTGCCGCGAGCGAGCGAAGCGAAAATTCCACCGAAGCACATGAGTGCGAACAATGCGAAAGCGTAACGACAGCTGACAATAAATCGATCCGCATTGGCAGGGAGTATCTCAGACGACCCAATGAAAAGCGTCATCGTCACGGTGACGACTGCCATCGAAAACATCATGCCGATCTGCCGCATCGCGCTCACCGTCGCTCCGGCAAATCCATAATCATTGCGGCTAACAGAACTCATGATCGCATTTGTGTTCGGTGATGAGAATAGCGCGAAACCAAACCCGAGTAGCACCAGACAAGCGATGATGTAAACCACCGGCGTCGTCAGACTCACGACCGTCAACATCAGCAAACCAACGCAGATTACTGCCATACCCAGCGATGCCAGCGTTCGCGGTTCGACCTTGTCCGACAAACGACCCGCCAGCGGCGAAAATATCGCCTGCACGATCGGCTGGGCGACGAGAATCGTCCCGGCGACCTGCGGTGTCAGCATGCGCACCTTCTGCAGATAGAGACTCAACATAAAACCCACCGCAAATGTCGCCGCATAGTTGATCAGCGCCGCCAGGTTGGAATACGCAAACACCGGGTTCCTGCGAAAGCGCGCAATTTCCACTAGGGGAGCGGCAACTCCTTGCTCGTACTTGACGAAGTATGCCAATGCGCTGACCCCGAGTGCGACCAGCAACGCCGCCGGATACGACGGCATTGTCGTAAATCCATACATTGTCATTAGCAGCCCGGCGCCGAGAATCGCTGCACCCCGCAGGTCAAATCGCGACCGCTCGTCCGCAGACCAATCCCCCTTGAGGAGGAGCGTCGTTACCGTCAACAAGAGTAAGCTCAATGGTACATTGATCCAGAAGATGTAGCGCCAGCCCAGTTGTTGAGTGATCAATCCGCCGACAAAAGGACCGGTCGACAATCCGAGATAGACGGCGGCAACGGTCAGGCCAATTGCTTTCCCGCGCTCCTCGGGCGGCACGACGGACATCAAGATCGGCAGACTCGTGGCAAAAATCATGGACGAGGCGAACCCCTGCAGGACACGGAAGAAGATCATCATTCCCGACGATGTTGAAGTCGCCAACAAGACTGATGATATCAAGAGGAGAATAACGCCTGCCGAGAAGATGCGCTTACGCCCGTAAAGATCACCCAATCGCCCGAAAGGAATGAGGAACGTCGCCGCCGCAAGCAAGTAGGCCGTGTTAATCCATCCCAGCATGACGGCCCCCATCGAAAACTCGGAGCCAATTGCCGGCAGCGCGACAATCACCGACGCCCCCATAAACGGTCCGATAAACGAACTGAGCGCGGCGACCAGTTCGCGGCTCTCGCGACCGTCTGCGGACTCTCCTTCTGCATGGCAATGAATCTACGTAGATGCCCGACTTGAGCGCAATTCGCATTGTTGGCCGGGCGAATCCGCCGGTATCGATGAGCTTGCCCGGATGGCTCCCGCAACCGACGCCGCCGATTGAGATTTGTCTTGTGCACGGGACCGTCGCGCATTACCGCGAAACCAGCGCCGGTGTCTTAGGCATACGCCGGGATCTGGCCGTACGCCAATCCACGCAATGTGCATGAGAGAAGGCGTGGAATCAGGCCGGAAATGTCGCTTGATAAGCCACTGCTCTATCTGTATTTTGTCACCAGATTGACTAGCAAGCCGTGTACGAAAACCGGCAACAGCGAAGGAGCAAAACATGATGGGCGACTCAAAGACATTGGCTGAAGCCCTGCAACAGGCCGCTATGGCCGAACGCGAAGGTCATAGTTTCTATATGATGGCGGCGCACAACACCCAGGACCCCAAGGGAAAACTGGTATTTGAGACTCTGGCGCGCGAGGAAATGGAGCACCTTCATTTTCTCAAAGAGCACTATGATGCCGTTATCACCACCGGCAAACTTAGTCCTACCGCGCACCTCGGTAGCCGTGCCGACCTCGGTCTCAATTCGCCGATCTTCACTGATACCATTAAGTCACGAATCCGGGACGCCCATTTCGAAATGACCGCCCTGGCGGTCGGCATCCAACTCGAGCGCGATGCCACGGCATTCTACCAGAAGCATGCCGCGGAATCCCAGGATCCGCAGGCCCGCAAGCTATTCTCCGAATTGGCTGTCTGGGAATCGGGACATTATCAGGCGTTGCTCAAACAGCAGGAAGAGTTGAAGACCGACTATTGGTCGGGCGCCGGCTTCTCGCCCTTCTAAGACCTCTCGACCTCGAAATTCAGCTTGCCAAAGCGGGTACTCACGGTGCATCCTGGAGTAGGAGGATACATTATGGCATCGTTCGATCTGGTCGTCGCCGGTATCGTCGGCATCAAGCTGTTCTCACAGCACCGGAAATTCGCCGATGACTGCCGGCTATTCGGGCACACCACTGTTGCAGAAGCTCGGGATCAAGCCGCAGGCCAGGCTCCGCTTCATCAATCCGCCCGCATCTGCCGGGTTGCTTGGACCGCTCTCGCCGGATTGTTCGCTGGTGGGGTCACGCACCGCTGCCGTCGATTTCATCCACTGTTTTGTCACTCAGAAACCGCGACTGGCTGCCCTGTTGCCCGGCCTAATGAATAAAATGGCAAGAAACGGAATGATCTGGATTTCCTGGCCGAAGAAGGCATCAAAGGTGCCGACAGATGTCACCGAGGATGTGGTTCGCGAAATTGCACTTCCGCTGGGATTGGTAGATGTCAAAGTCTGCGCCATTGATGACGTCTGGTCGGGGCTCAAGTTGGTTATCCGCAAGGAAATCCGATGAACTCGCCCATCATAGCGACAATCCTGCGATCTTTCCTATCGCTCCAATATACCGGCAAGTACGCGATACTAATACGGTACTTTGTCTAAACTTCCCCGCAGACGGCGGGAATGCAATCTTCAGAGTCTCAGGTGATTCTGGAACAACCGGCAACATGTAACGAACGGATTCCATTACCGTGATTTCAATAAAAACGAAGAAGATCTTTGGCCACATTCGTGGCTTCCTGCTTCGTCGCCGTGTCAACGCCCTTGGGCGTATCAAAGTCTATGGCAAGGTGAAGATTAAGCATCCGGTCGGCCGGATCACCATCGGCCCCCGTGTTACGCTTCATCCCGATGTCGTCTTTGACTTTGAGGCTGCGCCTCCCGGTACAACTCCGGAGATCACCATTGGTGAAAGCACCGCCATCGGCGACCGAACCGAAATTCACTGCGGGCACAAGGTCACAATCGGCAAACAGGTCGCAATCTCCTGGGATGTCATTTTTCTTGAAAGCGACTATCACGCCATCGGCGGCGGTGATGGCGTTTCCAGACCGATTATTATCGAAGACGGCGTTTGGATTGGTACACGTTGCATCATTCTCAAGGGTGTGACCATCGGCGAAAATTCCGTAATCGGTGCGGGTTCGGTCGTGACCAAATCAATCCCCGCCAATTCGATCGCCGCCGGAAACCCCGCACGGGTCATCCGAACTATCGAAGGCGAAGCCGCACATTGAGATAGTCCACATCTGCAACGGAAACAAAGCCTGTACACTCGGTTCGATACTCCTCGCATCGAGATCTTCACAGGTAATCTTCCCATCCAAGCAGCATTTCGGGATTGACATCATTGAGATGATTAGCCATTTTATGGCAATTGAAGTCTGTTCTTTGGTGAGCGAAGTCTCTTGCTTTGGCATCAAGTCTCGATATCAGACTGTCTGATTTTCAGAAAGAGGGTTTTATGTTATCCAGAATTCTCCGAATTGCTGTGTTCGTTGGCTTCATCGTTGTCTGGTTTTCGACATCACTAACTGCAGAAGATCAACACAAGTGGGGCAAAGTCACTCAAGATGAGTGGTCAGTCGTTGCACCTGCGGCATTCCCCGAAGCGGCAGCGGTCGTAATCTTCGATATCGGCAAGATTGACGTTCCAGCACCATACGGCAACAACCTGATTGCCTTCGAACGGCATGTCCGGACCAAAATCCTCAATAAGGGCGCCGCTGATAAGGCGGTAGCGATCGAAATTCCCGTCTACGGCAGCGAGAGCTTTCGCGGATTCGAAGCTCAAACGATTCTTCCCGACGGTAAAAAGTATCCCGTCGCCAAAGACGCCCTGCTGAAAAAGAAATCGGGCCGTAATCTCGAGTATATGACCTTCACCTTTCCCGCCGTTGAGGATGGCTGCATTGTCGAATTCAAGTACAAAATCTGGAATGAGCACTATGGCTCGCTCGACACCTGGTACTTCCAGGGACCATACTATACGCTCGAGTCAACGCTCTCGACCACCATCGCTCCGGGACTCAACTACACGGCCATCACCCGGAACATCCCCGAGGAACTTCGCAAACCGGTCAAACGAGAAATCGGTCTTGATCCGTCAATGCCGGTAGAGTTCACCTGGAAGCTGCGCGACGTTTACCCCATCGAACCCGAGCCCTACATGGCCGCAGCGCACAGCTATTACGCATCTCTTTGTCTCCAGTTGCTGTCCTTCAAGGACATTGATAACTTTGTCAAATTCATCAGTGATTGGCCAAGCCTTGCGCAGGTTGTCGAAGAGAATTACACCAAACCCGCACTGGACAAAGACAAGGGCGTCCATGAGAAGGCTCTTGAATTGGCCTCTGGCATAAACGACACTCTCGCCATTGTTCGCAAATTCTGTGACTTTGTCCGGCTCGAGATACTCACCCTTGAAGCGGAAGGCCATTACTTGTCCACGCAGGGAGTGGGCAAGGTCTTAGCAGAACGTCGCGGCATCGGTTCGAACAAAAACCTGTTACTTGTACAGATGCTGCGCAAAATCGGCGTGACCGCCAATCCGGTTCTGATCGGGACGCGTTCGCACACGTTTTTCAATCCCCAGATATACGACTTGAATCAATTCGACTATCTCCTTTGCCTTGCAGAAGTCGGAGGTCACGCATATCTACTCGATGCCTCTGATCGCTGGGTGCCGTTCCCGTATCTGCCCTTTGACGCGCTCGTCGGTGGCGGCCTCGTAATCGACGGAAAGAATTCGCAAATTGTCTCGCTGACCGCGCCCGAACGCAAGAGCGGTGAGACATTCACCACAAAAATGATCGTGGCAGCGGACGGTAGCGCCTTGTGTTCAACTCATGTCAATCTCGCCGGCCACAGTCTTGGCCGTCACAAAGAGATTTTGGAAGGAACACCGCAGGCGGATGATGTCAGGGAGTCGTTCCTGTCCGAACAAACACTGGACATGACACTGATCGACTTCAAGATGACCGAAACTCCCGGCGAAGACAGCGTCGGCATCGATATGGTCTTTCAACTGGCTGAATACTGTTACATGCTGGAGAGCAGCTTGTCCGCCGAACCACTGCTTTTTTCACCCAAGGAGAACCCATTCACCAAGCCGAAACGTTCATTCCCCGTCGACTTCGGGTATAAGCATCAGTTCTCCGAAACCGTCGATCTCGTCTTGAGTGACTCGCTTCAACTCATCTCTTTGCCGGAGAACAAGAGCCTCGGCATCCAGGGCCTGCAATATACTCGTTTCGTCGCACAGGCAGATAATCAAGCTCGCGTGATTTCACAGTTGATCGTCAGCAAGTCCTTATTTGTGCCGACCGATTACACGCAATTGCGCGACACATTTGAACAGCTTGCCGGCGCCTCCTCCGACCCGTTCGTTGTTGAGGTGAAATGAGTGTCGCAGAGAACCTGAATCGAATTGCCGTTATCGTCTGTTTCAGCCTGATCTCATCCTGCATATCCGCTCTTGGTCAGCAAGCGAATACTCCCGTGGACACGCTCGAGTCCACCGTCGATCTCGACACAACCTCCGTTGCGGCGATCATCGAATACGACAGCAGTCGCATTGTCATTGCCGCAGATGGCCGCGCAGAATTCTCTCGGAAACAGCGCATTCGCATCTTGCGTGAGGCCGGATTAGGATATGGTCAGGTTCAACTGGATGAAGATGCTTTCGCCGAAATTGACGGCTTTCACGGCCGCGTGCTATCCGTCGACGGTACAGAGATTCTTAAGCGTTCACGCAAAGACATGTACAAAGATTGCGGATTTGGCGGATCCTATACGCTGTATCGCGACATTTGCACCTTCACTGCCTTCCTGACCGCCGGAAATTATCCCTTCACCGTCGAATTCGATTACAAGCAAACGCTGCAGTCACTATTTGCCTGGCCGGAATGGCGGCCACAATACGACGTGCCAGTCTTGAGCAGTTGTTACACTGTTGACGCCCCTGCCGATTTTATCTATCGCACCGATGCCGTCAATCTTGGTTCAATTGCGACCCCGGTCCTAAGGAACGCCGACAGGCGAACTATCACCTCGTGGAGCGCCAACAATGTCGTTCCTTTCAAGCCGGAACCGTATTCTCCACCGGACTTCGAATCGCGGCAACGACTTGACTTTGCCCCGCTGTATACTACCATGGACAAATTCCCGCTCGATGCAACTGATTGGTCAACTTTGGCCGCCGGCTATTATCAGATTGCCCGCAGGCAACTTCAGATTGGCAGTGAATTGGAAGTATACGCTGCCCGGTTTCTCGGCAACGGGACCGACGACATGGAACAAATCAAGAATCTTCACCACGAGTTGATCTCGCGACTGCGCTATGTCGCCATCAGCATCGGAATCGGCGGCTGGCAGCCGCACAGCGCCGAGGCCACCTTTCACAACCGCTATGGCGACTGCAAGGATCTTTCGACACTCTATGTCGCTCTTCTTTCACGCCTTGGATATCGTGCTCATCTCGCGCTTATCCGCACGAAGGACATCGGCTTGATCAAGCCCGACTTCCCGACACTTTCGAATTTCAACCATGTCATCTTGATGTTCCAAAATGGCAACGATACGCTCTGGGCCGATCCAACCTGTTCAGTCTGCGAAATTGGTGATATTCCCAATTCCGTCGAGGACGTCTTCACCCTCATTATCGATGCCGAAAACGGACAGTTGATCAAGACTCCACTATCGCCCGCCGTCGACAATAAGGTCAGCCGCCGTTTCAAATTGCGAATCGCCACCGACAATTCTGCCAAAGTTATAATCGACCTCGATGCCGCCGGCAATCCCAGCCACCGACTCAAGCTCGCCGCTCGCGAAATGACTTCGGATGAATTCCGCGAATACCTGCGCCAAAGCGACTTTGTGCCGGAAGGAATGACCATCGAACGTTGTGACTTCGATAAATTCGATTCTTCCCTTTCTCACTTTTCCTGCCAAGTCACCGGCAGTATTCGCCGCGCCGCACAGAGACTCGGCGATCGCATTCACTTCAAATGCGCATCACTCTCGTCACCGGCCGGAGTCTCACCGCTTGATTTAGAAGATCGAGAGACACCCCTTCTGCTGGGTTCGACCCTCACCGTCGAAGACGAAATTCTCGTGGAGATACCCGAGGAGTGGCAATTGACCGAAATTCCCGACGCACAATCAATCGAATCCCCATTTGGAAGTTTGTCGATTACGGGTATCCCTGCGGACTCGACGGCTGATATATTGCTCAAACGCGCGCATATCACCAATGTCTCAAGGATCGCACCTTCCGAATTTGAATCGTTCGCGGCATTTCAGAGTAACGTCAGCAGAGCTTTTTCTACCGTCTTGGTGTTTCAGAAACACTAACCTCCGAAATTCACTTCAATCGACTGAACTGAACAACCAATCAGTAAAGACCTGCTGAAACGAAGAATCCCCCCAAATCAAAAGCGTCCCCGAAGTTCGAGGACGCTTTCTAATTCGATGACGGCAGACTCGATATCTGCCGTCACAATGTGCGGTATGTCAGTCGAATAGATTACTCGTTAAGACGAACCAATTCGACGCGGCGATTCTGCGAACGACCTTCGGCCGTAGCATTGTCATACTTCGGCTTGTCCGGTCCATAACCCTTGGCGGTCAAGCGGGTCGCTTCGATACCGCCAGCGATCAGGAAATCGCGGACCGCTTCGGCGCGCTTTTGCGACAGCATATCGTTGGTCTCGCGCTTACCGGAAGTGTCGGTATGACCCTGGACTTCAAGCTGTACGTGCGGGAACGCCGCAAGTGACTTGGCAACTTCAGCGAGCGCCGTCTTGGCCTTCTCGGTCAAGGTCCAGGTATTGACGATGAACTGCACCTCTCTCAAGATGAGTTCCTTTTCCGGATAGGCGAAGTCCTTCGGACAACCGTCGGTGTTGACGGCAAGACCAGCCGGGGTACCCGGGCACTTGTCGCAGCCATCGCAAACGCCGTCGTTGTCAGAGTCAAGCGGACAACCATTGGCATCGACCTTGCAGCAGATCGGCGTATCCGGACACTTGTCGCGGCAATCCCAAACGCCGTCCTTGTCGCTATCAAGCGGACAGCCATCAGCATCAACCTTGCAGTCAACCGGTGTATCCGGGCACTTGTCGCAGCCATCCCAGACGCCGTCTTTGTCGGTGTCAAGCGGGCAACCGTTCAAATCGACTGTCGCGCACTTTGGCGTATCCGGGCACTTGTCGCGGCCATCGCAGACGCCATCGCCATCGGAATCGACCGGGCAACCGAATTCGTCAACCACGCACTTGGCCGGAGTATCCGGGCACTTGTCGTCGTCGTTGCAGACGCCGTCTTTGTCGTCGTCCTTGCACTTGCCGAGATAGGCAGTGGCAAGCAGTCCGCCCTCGAGCAAACCGCTGTGAATGTCCAGTGATTCCTCGTATCCTTCACGGTCGGCATTGTCTCTAAAGTCCGAGAGCACATCGGTGAAGATATGATACCGCAGAGCGCCGCCGACGGAGAAGTTGTCGATCAGGAAATACTCCACGCCGCCGCCGATCATCAGGGCAAAGCGCTGATCTTTGAGATCGAAGCTATTGCCTTTCAGATCCGTAATCTTGATAACATCATCGCCCTGCTTGACCGACCAGTAACCAATACCGGCTCCGGCAGTCAGGAAGAGATTCCACTTGTCATCAGGTGTGGCATTGAAAGTCGGTCCAAGTTCGAGAATGTAATTATAGAGTTTCGTGCCAAACTCGCCTTCAACCGGCTCGCGATAAATCGGCAAACCACTCGGGTTAACATCGAGGACAGCTTCATCGGTTCTGCCGTAAGTACCGGTCAGACCGATCGCCCAGTTCTTGTGGACGACAAATTTGGCTTCACCGCCATGCATCGTCTTCAGACTCCACGGATCCTTCATAACCGTGTGGAATCCAAAGCGATAGCCAAGACCAAGTCTTCCGGTCTGATCGTAAGCCATTGCTGGAACTGCGCACCCGATCATGAGGGCAAGCAGAGTGAACAGAATTATTGCTTTTCGCAAGGTGAGTACCTCCCAATTAAGGTTTGATTCAAAAGTCCCGGAAGAGACAGTCTCAACTTATCCCTCCATGGAAAGTCAATTCTCCAACTCATAAGTCGCGGGCATGATACACCCGTCCAAAAGTAAGGCAAAACCTAAGTTTTCCTCAATCCGAAATCAACTAAAAAGATAAGCTAAACGCTCTGCATCTGATCTGAATATGTGGATTAATGCGGTAGTCTTTGTGAAATATTTATTTTATTCTGTTTGTTACCGGAGCCTGTCAGCCCTGATAGTAGCCAACGTATCCCTCTGTATAACAACATGTTCCTGCCATTGCATCCAAAGGCTTCTCTTTTGGTATTTAATTCACTTGACAACACCATTACGGTGAATATCTTCGTCGATAACGAAGATTGAGTGTATAACGACTAAGATGAACTGGTAAACATCTTGAGGAGGATATTGATGACCAAGAAAACGACAGTGTTGGCGATGTTGATCGTTGCTGCATTTGCCTTCATGCTGAACGGACTCATGGCGCAGGATGCCGCCAAAGCGGACGCACCAAAAGCCGATGCCAAGAAGTTTGACTATGTCGGCGACGCCAAGTGCAAGATGTGCCACAAGGTTGAGCACACTTCGTGGCTGACGACCGCCCATGCCAAAGCTTGGAATTCCCTGAAACCGGAAGAGCAGAAAAAAGAAGAGTGCATCGTTTGTCACTCCACCGGCAAAGCCGCCGATGGTACCCTTATCACCGGTGTTGGCTGCGAATCCTGTCACGGCCCGGGCTCGGAGTATAAGGCACAGAAAGTCATGAAGGACAAGGCTCTTTCGTTGGCCGCCGGCCTGATCGAGCCGAAGAAGGAAGTCTGCATCAAGTGCCACAACGAGAAGTCGCCGACCTTCAAGGGCTTTGATTTTGACAAAGCCGTGAAGAATCCGAAGGGCATGCACGAAAAGACCCCGAAGAAAGAACCGGTCAAAGGTTAATTCAGTCGACTAAATTCAATCGCGAGATTGTAATTCCGGATATGAGGCAGGTAGCATCAGCTACCTGCCTCTTTATTTCTATTCAATAAGACGAACAATATTCGAAATCGACGAGGTGTTCGTCGACTCGTCAGAGACCTTAAGAGCAAAGTAGCGCGGTGGGCTGAAATTGTTCGGTATCGCCGCGATTTCGTGCGTACCGCTGATCGACGGCGCTGGTTCGCCCTGAACCTGAATCGCCCCTCCCCAGTTTAAGAGCGTACTTGAATCAGCCGCCGAGCGTAAGTCGTAATACGCCGCTGTACCATCGTCACCATCATCCCCAGTTGCAGTCCATGAAAAGCAGAGATTTCCTGCACGAATACTGTCGAGACTCAAATCCTCGACTCGAGCGGGTCGTGTCGTATCGGTTGGGCGTAGAGAATTGCTGTCGCAGGAAAAAAGGACGGCCATTACGAAAATAACTACTACAATGCTTTTCATGGTGTCGCCTTTGCTCTGGCGAGTCCGAAGATGCGCGGGAAATCAACTTGCGGCAAAACTCGTCAGATCAAGAGACCCGCGCCATCAAAAATCCACCCGGCCTTCAAGCGCCTTCGCCAAAGTCTGACTGTCGGCAAATTGCAGATCCGTACCCATCGGCAGACCGCGGGCAATGCGGGTGACCTTGATTCCCAATGGATGGATCAGCTTGGCTACATAGATTGCCGTCGCCTCACCTTCCGTATTCGGACTGGTGGCGAGTATCACCTCGCTAATCGGACCCTGCATCCGGGTCAGGAGTTGGCGGATCTTCAGATCATCGGGACCAATACCGTCGAGCGGCGAAAGTACACCGCCGAGAACATGATACACACCTTTATATGCTTCGCCTCTTTCCAACGCAATCAGATCGCCGGCTTCCTCAACGACACAGATGCGCGTTTGGTCGCGATGAGTATCGGTGCAAATCCGGCATGGATCACTATCGGTGAGATTGCAGCAAACCGAGCACTCCTTGACCTTAATCTTGACATCGGTAATCAACCGCGCCAGATCATCAGAATCTTCCTTTGGCAATTTCAATATATAGAATGCGAGCCTCTGCGCCGACTTCCGGCCGATACCGGGCATCCGTGAAAGACGATTGACCAGTTTTTCGAGAGTCTCTGATGACGCTGATGGTTTCATGGTATTCCAATTCAACGATCACAAGGTAGGACAGGCATTCTTGCCTGTCCCACTCCCAGTATTGATCTTACCTTCGTGCGCATACGGTGCGCTGACAAGGTAGGACAGACATTCCTGTCTGTCCTACTCCATCAACTGATCTTAGGTACCCATTTCCCAGCTGGCGAGATACTTTTTCTGTTCATCCGTCAGCTTGTCGATCGGCACACCCATCGACTTTAGCTTCAGTGCGGCGACGTGCTGGTCGAGCTTCTTCGGCAAGGACAGGACGTTTTTCCCAAGCTTCTTGTAATTCTTCACGATGTATTCAGCAGCCAAAGCTTGATTTGCAAACGACATATCCATCACCATCGCCGGGTGCCCTTCAGCCGCCGCGAGGTTGATCAACCGTCCCTCGCCGAGAATATTGACCTTGCGGCCCGACTTCAGCGTAAACTCCTCGACCAGATTGCGCACCATGCGGCGCTTTTTCGACATCTTCGCCAAACCCTCCAGATCGAGCTCGACATTGAAATGGCCGCTGTTGCAACGATCGCCCCACTTTTCATCTTCGCGAAATGCTCGGGGCGAATGACATGGATATTACCGGTTAGGGTGACAAAAATATCCCCTATCGGCGCGGCCTGCGACATCGGCATAACCCGGAAACCGTCCATCACGGCTTCGATCGCCTTGATCTCGTCAATTTCGGTGACGATCACATCGGCACCCAGGCCCTTGGCGCGCATCGCGACACCGCGGCCGCACCATCCGTAACCGGCCACGACCACCCTTGCGCCGGCGATCAGGAAATTGGTGGCGCGAATGATGCCGTCAATTGTCGACTGGCCCGTACCGTAGCGGTTATCAAAAAGATGCTTGGTCTGCGAGTCATTGACCGCAACAATCGGATACTGCAGTACTTTCTTTTCCGCCATCGCACGCAGGCGAATCACGCCGGTGGTGGTCTCCTCGGTGCCGCCGATCACACCCTTCAGCAGCGCGCGGCGGTCAGAATGCAGCACGCTCACCAGATCAGCGCCATCGTCCATTGTGACGTGCGGCGACTGGTCAAGCGATGCGTTGATGTGCTTGTAATAGCCCTTCTTGTCGATACCGCAAATAGCGTAGACACTGATACCGTGATCCTTCACCAGATTCGCGGCGACGTCATCCTGGGTGGAAAGCGGATTGGAAGCACACAGGCTGATCTCTGCGCCGCCGGTCTTGAGCAAGCGCATCAGATTGGCCGTTTCCGTTGTCACATGCAAACACGCCGACAACTTCACGCCCTTCAGCGGCCTCTCTTTCTTGAATCGCTCTTCGATCAGCTGGCAAACCGGCATAAAATTGGACGCCCACTCGATGCGGCGGCGGCCCTCATTGGCCAGCTTGAGATCTTTGACATCGTATTTCTTCAATTCAATACTCCTCTAATATAGTTGGCATCGTCTTGGCTCCGCTTCTTGACGCAGAAACTGGAGACCATCCGATATTGTGTTACTTATGCGTCCTTCTTGAGAGCCGCGGCTTTGTCGGTTTTCTCCCAGGTAAATTCCGGCTCGGTGCGGCCAAAGTGTCCATAGGCTGCGGTCAATCGATAAATCGGCCGACGCAACTGCAGCATATCGATGATACCTTGCGGCGTCAGCGCGAAATGCTTGCGGATCAACTCGATCAAACGGTCATCGGAAACTTCCGATGTCTTGTCGGTAAACACCATAATCGACACCGGGTCGGCAACACCAATGGCATACGCCAATTGCACCGTGCACTTGCGGGCGATACCGGAAGCAACAACGTTCTTGGCGATGTAGCGTGCCATATAAGCCGCCGAGCGGTCGACCTTGGTCGGATCCTTGCCGGAAAACGCGCCGCCGCCATGGGAGGCCATTCCGCCGTAAGTATCGACGATGATTTTGCGGCCGGTCATGCCGGTATCTGATTGCGGTCCGCCAATGACGAATTTTCCAGTGGGATTGACGTAGAGCTTGGTCTTGTCATCGATCATTGCCTTGGGAACAACCGTCCGGACAACCGCATCGATAATTTCGTTGCGGGACTTGTCGGTGATCTTCTTGCCGGTTGAGTCAAGGATTGACTCATCGTGCTGCGATGAAACCACAATCGCTTCGCAACGGGCCGGTTTGCCGTTGTCATATTCAATCGTAACCTGCGACTTGCCGTCCGGGCCAAGATACGATAGCGCGCCCGACTTGCGAACTTCCGCCAGTTTGCGGCTGATCTTATGCGAAAGCATGATCGGCAACGGCATCAATTCCGGTGTCTCGTCGCAGGCAAATCCGGTCATCAATCCCTGATCGCCTGCGCCCCCGATATCCACACCCTGGGCAATATCGGGCGACTGCGAACCGATAGCGTTCAGGATCGCACAAGAGTCATACGAAAAACCGTAGGAAGGTTTGGTGTAGCCGATCTCTTTGATGATCTTGCGTACGAGTCGCTGGATGTCAACGAATCCGGTGGTGGTGATTTCTCCGCCCACGACGACCAGGCCCACCGTGACAAACGTCTCGCAGGCGACACGGCTCTTGGAATCTTGGCTCAGCAGATCATCGAGAACGCCATCGGATATCTGATCCGAAAGCTTGTCGGGATGCCCTTCGGTGACCGATTCCGAGGTAAATAGGAATCTGTTTGTACTCATGCTCCATTCCTCTATTTGTGATGCCGCCGGGGCGACAGATTAGTTTGCTATGTTGGTCTTGCCGGCAGCGGCCGATTGATCGCCAAGATCGAAAACTCCGGAAATCGCTTTCAGACTGGCCTGGTTGCCAATCAACGATTTCTCAATCACCGACCACTCGACCATAACACCGTCCGCCAGTATCGAATCCGAAATGGTTGCGTTGCTTATCTTGCAGCCCGCACCAATCGAGACATAGGGTCCTATGGTCGATTTCGTAATCACCGCATCTTCCGCGATAAACACCGGCGGAATAATCGTACAGCCGGCGCGCTCGGCGCTCGACTGCCGGCGGTCGAGAATAAACCGATTCGTCTCGAGTATAGTATCTTTTCGGCCGCAATCGTACCAGCCAAGAGTGGGAAATGTGTGCAAAGCCGATCCTTTTTTCAAGAGCAAATCAAAGGCATCCGTCAGTTGTATCTCGCCGTGGGTCCTGATCCCGCGATCGATGATTTCCGTCGTGCACTGGTGAAACGCTTTGACGTCGCGGATATAGTAGACCCCGACCACAGCCAGATTAGTCGGCGGATTCTGGGGCTTTTCGACGAGACGAATAATGCGGTCGCCCTCCGTCTCAACAACTCCGAAGGCGCGCGGATTGGCAACTTCCTTCACGGCCAGGCAATTGCGCCCGGTCCCGATCATCTTCTTCCAATCAATTTCAACGATCGTGTCACCCAGAATGATTAGCGTATCCTCTTCAGTCGAGACCATTCCGATATGGACAGCATAGCCCAGGCCATAGAGGGTGCGCTGCTCGACGAAGGTCGACTTGATCGTGTACGTGTCGCGCACATAGCGCTCGATCTTGTGCCCCTGTGGGTCCCGTGACGAAGACCATCTCGCTGATGTCGAGATCAATAATCTGATCAATGATGTGGCCGAGAATCGGTTTTCCGGCAATCTGGAGAAGCGCTTTGGGGGTGGTGAATGTGTGCGGGCGCAGGCGTGTGCCTTCACCGGCAACGGGAATTATGACTTTCAATTTACCTACTCGTCCCTAAGAGACCATCTTGAACCAGTCAATGAAAATGAACTGGATTCGGCCGATTAATAGACTGATACGGCCCATAACAGTGTAACCAAAATGCGCTCCGAAGGCAATCATGATAAACCAGATCCCAACCCGGGCCGTCGCGCCCAGCGCGCCGGTATGCTCTTTCGAAAAGTAGAAGTAGATCAGCGTTGACAGCACGCCAACGACAATGATTGAGTTGAGAATGATCATGTCCAGAGAACCGCCGAGGTCGACAAACGTCGACGCCACCTGGGCGATCAAGCGGCCATGCAGCTCCGATGTCAGATAAATTCCGGCCGTATTGCCCATGACAAAGGCCAGCGGATAACGCGAGACCCAGGACATCTTCGGGAACAACCGGGCAAAAATCATCACCGCCCAGCAGTCCGGCAATAATCAGGAAAATCAACTGAACTGTGTGCTGGCCGGTGTTCTCCGCCGAGAAAATCGCCGCCCAATGCTGGCCAATCGGATCCGCCAGTTGCTGCAGTATCACCGATTGCCAGATCAGGCCGAGATAGTATCCGGCCGACAGACCGGCGAAAATATGCTCCGCCAAACGATAAAACGGATTGTCCTTATAGAGGAACGAAAATATTGCCAGAGTCAGAAAACCGGCAACCCAGATACCGAAAGTTTCCATTAGCCGCCGGCCCCTTTCCGCCGCCGCGCGGCAAAGAATGCGACATTACCGAGCACAACAAATCCGATAATCAACAAATGCACCAACGATTGCGAATTCATCCCGCTGACGGCCATCGCCGGTTTGCTAACCAACATCTCATATTCGGCGGCGCCCTTCATGCCCCCCAGAAGACCAATCATCTGCTTGGCCTGCAGGTAGCTGTAGAACTTCGGCGCCATCACTGCGGTCACGCCGGCACCCATTGGCTTGTTGAATTGGGCATTGACGATGGAAATCCAGTTGTCAACAATGCCATTGTCGGCGACGATGAAGACGAAGGAAATATCCTGATAATTCTTGACCCGCTGCATCAGCGGCAGCTGCGCCAACTGCGTCCCGTATTGATCGGTCGGATAGATCCCTTCGATCGATGTCCCCATCCCCAGAAGTACGGCAGTATAGTTGGCTTTGTATCCGAGATTGACGTAATCAACGCCGTAGGTCTTGTTGTACTCTTTCGCCATCAGTCGCGTCACTTCGCTCGCCATCGAAGGACCGCCCAATGGAATCGTGGTCATCGTGACCACCTTGATGTTCTTGCGAAAGAGGTGATGCAGCGCCGCAATCGAAACCGGCCGGGTTTCGGCGGTCGCGGAAGCATAGTAATCAAAGGTCAGCATCACGACACAATCTTCGGGAAGCGCTTCAATGGCGTCATACAGCTGTCTCGCCTCGGGAGTGACATTCATCGGCAGGTGCAGCGGAAACAACACCGGGAAAATGACGGTGAGCGCCACTGCCAGATAGATCCAACGGCGGTCAATCATGCCGATCTTCTCCCAGAAATTCATTTGCTGCTGCCGCCCATGTAGGTTCGCTCAATGCCGAGCATGATGCGCAAACCCATCGTCGCGGCTCCCATCGCCGAACCGATAATGATGCCGCGTTGCACGGCAACGTTGATGCCGCCCATGACGTAATTGTTGATTCCCTGCGGCAGGTCGGGATGAATGCCGGCAAAAAGCGACTCACCCATCGGAACGCGCCAAAGCATGACCAGTACCGCCGTCACCAACAGCATCGTCGCTTCGGTATTGCGCGCGCGAAAGGCGCGAAACGCCGCGGAAGCGATATAAAATGCCAGCATGGCAAACATCGTGGACATCATCGGAGCATTCATGTTGTTGAAGAGCCAGTCGTAGATCGAATTGTCGCCGGTGCCGAGCAGTGGTGACCAGCTTACGGGCAATACCGCCGGAATGCCGGTCGCGGCGACTGCCAACAAGCAGTGCCAGCTTGTTGTGCCAGCCCTTCTCGCGTCTCATCACGGGTCGAATATTTACGCGAACTATCGAAATCACGCCGAGCAGTAAGGTAAATCCCGCTATGATCGAGACCCAGCGCAGAAGTTCTCCCTCGACGTCGCCGAATTTGCCGGGACTCAAAATAAACGCCGCCACCATGGCCAGGCCGGAAAGAAATGCGATGATGACCGGAATTGTCGACTTCATTACCTGACCTCAAACAGTTTCTTGCAGCCACTCGACATCGGCCGAAAATGTCATGCATTAATGTCCCCGCCACGATTGCGGCAATAATCAACACCTTCATCCAGTCCTGACCCTTCAATCCGCCAAGCATGATCGGCTCATGCGAGAGATATGCCGACGCCGCAAACAGCTCTTCACCCATCAAAGTGTAGTCGCAGGCCGCTATGAAAAACGGCAACTGCTCCGGTTGTGCTGTCCCGGCAATCTGTATCGAACCGGCGGCATTGCCGGTTTCGGCGAGGAGCAGCGACTCGGCATAGAATGCACCCATAAAAATATTGGCAGCCGGACGCTCGCGCATCATATAGCCGTTGACTGTCGCCGTAAATGCCATCTGCTCACCGGCGACATATTGCACAGCGTCGCGGTCTTGTGCGTCGCCTTTGCCTTCTTCGATATAAGCCTGCTGGACCACTTCCTGTGCCGCCGCCAACACCATGGGATAGCGTACCGGCACATGCAATGGAGTCTCGTATCGTGCGGTGATCTTGGCTACACGACCTAAAATCGACAGTCCGGCAATCGTGTCCATCACATCGATTTCATTGATTCCGGGAATGAATAGAACGGGACGCCCCATTTCAGTGGCACGGCCGACGGCTTCTTCAACTGCGTCGAGCCCGGCAAGCTTGCGAATAAACAGCTTGTCGCCGCGTTTGGCGCGATTGGTATAGTAGGTAATCGCAGCGGAAAATACGACGATCAGGACGATGGCATTGAAACGATAGCTGCGAAACCAGCCCTCGTCGACCGGAGCTTGGTTTTCCTGCGCCATTGCACTCGCACAGAGAATCAGAGCCAGAAAAAGTATGAGCGCCAAGCGCCGGACTGAAATCAACGCATTTTCTCCAGTGACGTTTTCAAGCGGTTAATGACATGTACGGGCGACGGATCGGTTTTGTTGACTAATGCCAGATAATAGCTGGCCAGATCCCCTAATTGTACCAGCGAAAATATCTCGGAAAGCCGGTTCGGCCCCTTGGCTTTCAGGACCAGGGTCTGGGCGCCTTTTTCCCGCACGATCTTGTCGACAACCTTGATGCGGTTTGTCACGCCTTTGGAGTCTCCCGGGCCGGACAAGAAGAGCACCAACAGCTTCTTGATCAGCGGTTTCGGATAGTCAAACCCGACCAACTCGTTATGGTTGAATTCTGGGCAGATATTGGCATACGACAGATGCTTGCCGTTTTCGCAAATCTGGCCCTTGAACCGGATGGCCGCAACGTCGTAGAAGTCGGCGCCGGCATACACGATGCCAATCTTGTCCTTGAGCAAATTCGCCAGCTTCTTGGCCTCATTTCGAGCTTCAGCAATGCCGACCGCCATCTTCTTGCGATTTTCTTCCAGAAACGCGCAGGTATCGGCGATAATCTGATTCTGATTGGGAATGAACCCCAGGGTCTGCAGCAACTGCAGGATCGGGCCGAATGAAAATCCCAGCGCCGCCCGCGGCTCAAAACCGCCGGGGAGAATCACGTGCGGATAGTTGCCGTCGATCGCCGCCTGGCCAATCTTACCGCCGGTGGTGGCAATCAGAATCTTGCAGCCGCGTCGCTTGGCTTCTTCAAACGAGGCAATGGTCTCTTCAGTATTCCCCGAGTAAGATGAAACAATCACCAGCGTATTGGAATCGACAAACATCGGCAAACCATAATTACGGTTGATGAACAACGGCACCGTGAGCTGATCCGCCAAGTATGTGCGGACAAAATCGCCGCCGATTGCCGAACCGCCCATTCCGGCAATTACGATATTCTTGAACTGCCCGGCCGAGTAGCTCGACAGATCACCGGTGATCGGCAGATCGAACCCGGTCCGCAGTTGTTGGGGAAAATCGAAAATTCGCTGGTACATATTCGTCGGGTCGAATTTCGTTATGGTCGCTTGAGTCAATTCCATTTAGTCCTCCAGGAATTCCTTACTCACATGAGCTTCAATCCAATTATTCAAAACCGCCTCGACTTTTTCGGTCGTCGCCAATTTCATGATCCGTTCGGCGAGCGCCCGGCATTCCGTGTAGTCAAGTTCGGCAATAAGCTTTTTCACGCGCGCCACCCGCGGCGGGACGACGGAGAATCCGTCGAGCCCGAGACCCACAAGCAGCGGAATTGCTTCGATCCGCGATGCCATTTCGCCGCAAAGCGTCACCGGCACATTATGCGTCTTGCCGGCATCGATGGTCATCTTGATTAATTTCAGGACCGCCGGATGCAGCTCGCGATAAAGCGCCGCTACTTTCTTGTTGCCGCGATCAGCCGCCAGTGTGTACTGCACGAGATCATTGGTGCCGATGCTGAAGAAACAAACGTGGCGCGCCAATTCGTTGGCCATCAGGGCGGCAGACGGCACCTCGATCATGATGCCCATATCAATGTTCTCGTCGAACGGTATCCCCTCCGCGCGGAGTTCCTTCATGGCGCTATGCAGAATGCGCTTGGCCTTGACCAGTTCCATGGCCGTCGAAACCATCGGAAGCATGACCTTGACATTCCTATTCGTTGAGGCACGCAGAATTGCGCGAATCTGGGTCTTGAAAATATCGGGCATATCGAGGTCGAGGCGAATACCGCGCCAACCCAGCGCTGGATTGACATCTTCAGACTCGCGATAGTCGCTGATGACCTTGTCCGATCCCAGATCATAAACGCGCAGCGTCACGCTGTTGGGGAAGAACGTGCGTGCGATATTGGCGTAAATCTCGGCCTGTTCATCTTCGGTCGGGAATTTCATCCGTGTCAGATAGAAGAACTCGGTGCGGTACAGACCGACGCCTACCTTGTTGCCGGCGAGAATTTCATCAACATCCGTCGGAATCTCAAGATTCGCCAACACGGCAATCTCGCGCCCGTCGCTGGTCGTCGAAGGAATCTTGCCAATGCCGCGCAGTTGTTTCGCGATGACGGTGCGGCGCCGCTTTTGCTCTTCCCGGTATTTTTCAAGTGTGGCCTTCTCGGGATTTACAATGACCCAGCCGCTTTCACCGTCGATAATGATCGTTGCGTTGTCCGGGATCTTTTCGAGCAACTTGCTGACACCGACAACACCCGGAATCGACAGCGACTTGGCGATCAGCGTCATATGCGAGGTCTGCCCGCCCAGCGATGTCGCGAAACCAGGAATATGGTACTTGCCCATCAGCACGACTTCGCCGGGTGAAAAATCTTCCGCCAGCGCTATCTTGCCGTCATTGTTTGATAGTTTGTTGACATGATGGCCGATGAGATAATTGAATACCTTGGCCGCCGTCGCATTGATGTCATTTGCCATCTCCCGAAGATAGCTGTCCTGTGACTTGCGCAAAGAAGTCAGCGTCCGCTGGAGGTGGCGATTATAAACATACTCCGCGTTGAGCTTGAGCTTGGCAATATCGTGACACACCGCGTCAAAAAACGCCCTGTCGTCCAGAATCAATAACTGCGCCTCAAAGATCTTCGCCAATTGATTGCCGACTGAACTGTCCGCTTCATCGTGAATCTGCTCCAGCTCTTTGCGGGCGGATGCTATCGCATTGTTCAGCCGCTTGACCTCTGCATCAACCTGGTCGGCCTCGATCTGCTGTTTGGTGATTGTGTGCGGCGCGTTGTCGTGCTTGAAACAGCGGCCGATGGCGATCCCGGGGGAGGCGACCAGCCCGCGCAGACGTATCTCCCTGGCGTGGGTCGACTTCTATCTGTTTATCTCTGAGTAGACATGTTACGGTTGACACCTTGAACCTCCATTCGGCGCAGAGAATCATTTCTTCAGCGGCAAATCAGTCAAATTTCGAGGCGATCACTTCGCACATCGTATTGACCGCTTCTACTTCATCCTCGCCGGTCGCAGTGACCGTGATATCGGCACCCATCTCTGCTGCCAACATCATGACACCCATAATCGACTTGCCGTTAACTTCGAGCCCCTCTTTCTCCAAGGTGATTTCCGACTTAAAACGAGTTGCCGTCTGCACCACTTTGGCGGAGGGACGCGCATGCAAGCCTAACTTGTTGTTTATCTTAACCGTTTTAGAGACCAAGTTCAATTCCTTTTACACTGTGCGGAGAAAAAGTTTCCCCGGAAGCTGCCGCACCAGGCCGGCCATCTCCAGACTAAGAAGCAATGACAAAACTTCACCCACCGGCCGATGCACCGAACTTGGAAAGGTTATCGACCAATTGCGGTTGCATCGAAAGACTATCATATATCACCTGTTCGGCCTCGGGCAAACTGATTCGCGGCCTCTCTTTGGCAGCGGTTCGGGAACTTGGGTCAATGCCAAGCGCCAGGAGGACATCTGCCGCCTGTGTAACCGGAATCGCTCCCTGTTTGATCAGTTCGTTAGAGCCGTGTGATGGCGCCGAAGTGATATTCCCCGGGACGGCGAAAACCTCGCGGTTCTGGTCGATCGCATGCTGGGCAGTCACCAGCGCACCGGAGCCCTTGCGCGCTTCGACCACGATTACGCCCCGGGAAATGCCGGAAATTATCCGGTTTCGTGCCGGAAAATTGAACTTCTCCGGCCGGGTGCCAAACTCAAATTCGGTAACCACTGCACCTGAACCGGCGACTTCGTCATATAGCTTCTTGTGTTCGGGTGGATAAATCACGTCAAGCCCGCATCCCAGCACCCCGATTGTCCGTCCGCCGCCGGCGATAGCCGTTTGATGAGCTATCGAATCGATGCCCCGCGCCAGCCCCGAGACGATCGTGAGACCCTGCTTGCAGAGATCTCTTACCAGCATTTCGGTAACCTGCCGGCCATACTCACTGCTCATCCGACTGCCGACAATCGCCACGGCCAGACGGTCCTCTGGACGAAGATCGCCCTTGATGATTAGAAACGGCGGTGAGTCATAAATACGCTTGAGATGTTCGGGGTAGTCATCGTCGAGAATAGTGACCAGACGTGCATTCTGGCGTTCAAGTTTGCCAAGTTGCTCCTCGGCATGCTTCTCATCAACCTGGTCTTTGAGAGCCCTGACAACCTTTTCGCCGACTTCCGGGACTTCGTTTAGCGCCTTTGGCGAGGCTTCCAGCACTGCTTGCGGTGAACCGAAGTGCTTGACCAACGCGACATAGCGCACCGCCCCGATTCCCGGAACAGTATTGAGCGCAAACCACCAGTAACGCGGATCACTCCCCAGCGACATCACTATCCAACCTGGATTCCAGAAGTTTATCCCAAAGACGAGCTACAGCCACGTCGATATTTATCTTCTCCAGCGCGGAAATCGCAATCATATCTTTGTTGACTGCCGCATCAATTTCGGCGCGCCCCTCTTCGTCAAGAGCATCAAGCTTATTAAACAATACCAACTCTGACCGGTTAAGCAGGGTTGGATCGTAAGCCAACAATTCCTGCTTCAGCGAGGTGAACTGCACTTCATAGTTTGGATCGGAAGCATCAAGTATGAAGCAAAGCACACGCACACGCTGTATGTGCCGCAAGAACTGCAACCCCAACCCTTTGCCCATGCTGGCGCCTTCGATAATTCCCGGAATATCAGCAACAGTGAACGTAAGCCAATCGGCGCGGCGCACCACTCCGAGATTCGGTGTCAAAGTCGTAAACGGATATGAAGCAATCTTCGGCTTCGCATCCGAAACCGCCGCCAAAAAAGTCGACTTCCCCGCATTGGGATAGCCGACCAATCCGACATCAGCCACAAGTTTCAGTTCAAGTATCAATTGCCGTTCTTCGCCGGGCATACCGGTGTCGGCACGTCGCGGAGTCTGGTTGGTCGCAGACTTGAAATGATTATTGCCCCTACCGCCCTTACCGCCTTTGCAAACGATGTATTCTTCGCCTTCTTTTTCAAGGTCGCAAATCAGATCGCCGGTTTCCTTGTCGCGGATAAGTGTGCCCGGCGGAACCTTGATTCGCAGGTCCTCACCGCCCTTGCCGCTGCGAATCCCGATTCTCCCTGTGCACCGTCCTCGGCGTGATACTTCAGTCGATAGGTAAAATCGCGCAGCGTATTCAGGTTGGTATCGACCACAAAGACAATATCGCCACCCTTGCCGCCGTCTCCGCCGTCAGGACCACCCTTAGGGATAAACTTTTCCGTCCTGAACCCGATTTTCCCGGGACCGCCGTGACCGGCGAGGACGAAGATTTCGCATAAATCAACAAATCTTTGCATAGTTAGATGTAAAGTATAGGTCAATCGCGGGGGATTATCAATGCCTATCTCGCAGCGCAGGCCGCTTGCTTTCAAAACCTCCGGCACCCCCTCCTGGAAGAGAACCTTATGAAGCTAGGAACTCCAATGCCCCTTCGACTACTCCCACTGCTTTACAGCCATACTCCCGCTTTCCCACGTCGCCCAGAATCTAGTCCCCAAACCGCGGATTGACTATGTTGTTGTAGATCGACCCGAAGGTGTAGCTTATGCCAATCGAGGTATAATAGCTATAACTTGTCTCCATTTGCCGCATGCGCAAGAGAACTTCCTCATCCGAGGCATCACCCTTGGGCAGTGAGATCTGATCGCGAATACGTGAGACATTGCCATAGAATTCGACCGAGAAACCCTCGACGACGCGCAATGACATCTCGCCCCAGGCCTGCAAGCGGTTACGCTTGATATACTGCAAGAAATGCGAACCCTGGACGGCGATCTCACCACTTCCCCAGGGTTGCACGACCTCCAGCGTGGCTCCCAGCGAATGTGAAAAAACACTCTCGGTGGTCTTGCCATAGATCGTCTCTTCGTGATAGTCAAAGTAGTTGTGAATGAGTTCATACTCGATGCGCAATTGCTTGTGTGTTGACTGGCTATATGGAAAGATATTGTACTCAAGCGAAACGGACGACCCGAGCGCCAGATCACGATTGCTGTAGGTGGAAGACCACGGGTTGAATTCGGCGCCGAATGACCAGTGGTCGGTAATACTGAAGATACCATAGGTATCAAGGCCCTTGCTGTTCGAGGAACTGGAGATGATGCGGTCACCGATATCGTACTTGTTGTTCTGGTGATTGCCATAAACGGAGATCCCCAGTTTGAGCGCTTCGGTCACACGTCTGGCCGACAGCGTTCCGTTCAGAGACCGGCTCTTATAGAATTCCTCCCCCTGAAACCATCCATTACCCGATATGCGAAAAACCCAGTGGTCCCACTTGTCCGCGGGCTTAGACATGCCCTGCCTCGGCTCTGGTCCTCCGGCGGCACATACGAGATTGCGATCTGATTTGCGCCGGCCGTACGTGAGACGTAGCGCATTAATCCAATCTTCATCATCCTGAGCAGACCGTTGCGTGTCATGTCGTCGGTGTCGGATTGCTGGGCTACATGTATCAGCGTGTCCGTCAGCGATTCAAATTGCGCTCGGCCGATAAAGGTGAGAGTATACTCGTTGCCGCCGCCGCCGGTGTTTTGCCTGGATATCAGGATGTGAACATTCGATTCGCTGCGGTCACGCACGAAGTCGACGAATTTCAACTCGGTGCGAAAGAAATCGAAGTCGTCGGTTCCACAGTTGCCGCAATCGATGTAAAGATTCAGCTTTTCCGGCTGGTCAGTCGCAGCCCGACTCGAAGCAAACCCGAGAATCAGCAGAACCCCTGTGAACAGAAAATGAATCAGATCTTTCATGTGTCGAGCCCTCGCGTGTAGTGGTAGGAAGAAGATACTGAATCGAGGGAGGGAATTGCAACTACGATCAGTTGGCAGGGTGGGTCTCCTTACCGAAATCTCGTTCAACTTCAAATCACTTTCACGGAGACCCGCCATATTCATTACACAATAACGACTATCCATCAGCTATCCCCCCCGGTCTATTCTGTTACCTATCCGCCCGGTCAGTACCCGCGTTAATTCCCCTCTCGAGAGGGGTGCCTTGAGTGCGCGAGGAACGAGCGCAATCAAGGCGGGGTGTGTCCTTCACAGGCGTCAAGTATCCGGTTCTTGGAGCTGTGGGTTCGACTTCAGTCGAACAACGCCCTCAAGCTTTGTGCGCGGCAGTCTCGTAGGTCGGCGTTCCCAGCGAAGCGCGGAACCCGACATCGTGCCCTCTAATTCGACCTTGAACTTCCGTCAGGTCTCGCCCCCTACCCCTCACACGGCGCTGGCCCACCGGCAAAAATGTGGTTGATCAAATACACCGCATCAGAAATCGTTATCAATCCGTCAAGATTAACATCTCCGGACTCGATTGGAGCAGGTGCCGCACCGCCGGCAAATACGTAGTTGATCAGGTAAACCGCATCCGAAATATTGACAACGTCACTCCCGTCCGCATCGCCGCAACGATAATAGGCATCGATGTATAAATACATGTGCGTCAGCGGCGACTGCATCGACCAGGTATCGATCATCAAAGAGTACGACCCGGCCGGAAGGCTCACCCCGCTCACCCCGTACTCCTGTCCGGAATCATCCATAGCCTTGGCCATGCACTCCAAAGTCGGCGGACAAGTTTGATTCAGCGCAAACCCGCTCCCCGGAACACCACCCGGATCAATTCGAATATTGACTCGAAGACTCTCGGGCAAATCGAGCATCCAAAACAGGTCTTCGCCATCGTCGTAGATACCAAGACAGGTCTGATTGAAGTCGTCTTGCGAGCCGAGTGTCGTCTCCGGACCCAGTGCGAGTGGAAGAACATCCGGTGTCACCGAAAGATACAAGGGCAGCGCACAGTTGACACCCCACGGATCGGGAAAGTGGCGGATGATCTGTAGGTCAAACTCCGGAATGCAATAAGGCGAAGGCCAGGTATCGATCATGATGTAATAGGTGCCCACCGGCAGGTATATTTCGTTGATGTATTGCGGCTGCCCGCTACTACTCGTGCTCTTGGCCAGGCAGTCATTGTCGGGCGGACAACTATTGTCGATGGCAAAACCGGCCCACCCGGTCCCCTTCGGGTCAAAGCGCAAATATGCATGCATCGCCGTCTGCACGACGAGCTGAATAATGTAATCCTCGCCGCCATCGTAATAGCCAAGACAAGTCGCGTTGTAGTCATTATTGTGCAGACACGTCGACAATCCCGAAAGGGTCAATTGATCAAATTCCTGCGGAAATACGACGTAGTGCGGGATATCGCAATTCAGGCCCTGCATTGTCGGAATGATTGTATCACGTACAACCAGGTCTTCACCCCTGATCGCCACCGCTGGCAGGATGAACAAAATGCCAAGCGCAAGCACCGTAACTCTGAATTTCCTCACAAACGGGAACTTCATCGCCAAACCCTCCACTTAGGGACTGAAATGGATTCTTTGGATGATTCGAAGTTGTCGGATCCTTACGACTGTAACATATACTTTTTGCTCCCCGTTGTCAAGCGGACAATCCCGTAGGTCGGTGTTCCCAGCGAAGCGTGGAACCCGACGTTGCTGTAGCGTCAAGCTCTGTCACAGTGGACTGTCATTCCCGCGAAAGGGCTTTTGGAGAAGTCAGATTTTGTCATTCCGAGCCGCTACGATAGAATCCGTAAGTTGACCTAAAACAAAGGGGCCGATCCTTCGACTTTGTAAGTGTGGTTCTCCTTACCGAAATTTCGTGACACCCAAATCACTCTGAGGAGACCCGCCGTAACCACTATCTGTCACCCATGCCCCCGGTCTATTCTGTTACCTATCCGCCCGGTAAGTACCCTCCCCTCGCCCGCTCGCGGGAGAGGGGTCGGGCCGAAGGTCCCGCCCTGCGGGAGGTGAGGGCGCTAATACTCCTTCAACGTCTCCATCCCGCTCAAATACCGCACCCCTGCCGCCGCCAGCGCCTCCATCTCAAACTCGCCGCCAACGACAATCACCTTGCCGAGGAATCCGATATACTTGCTGATCTCATCAACCAGTCGCTGCGATTTCGCCATCCCGCCGGTCAGCACGATCGCTTCGTACTTGCCGCGCAGCACCACCGCCGCCTGTCCGATCTCCTTGGCGATCTGATATGCCATCGCATTGAAATACAACAGCGCCTTCTCGTCGCCGGCGCGGATCATGCGTTCGCATTCGCGCAAATCCGCCGCACCGATATAGGCCACCAGTCCCGACTTGCGCGACAGCTTGTCGATCATCTCTTTTTCCGTGAACTTCCCCGAGAAGCAAAGTTTCACCAGCGGTCCCACCGGAAGCGCCCCCGCGCGATCGGGCGAAAACGGTCCCATTCCCAGAAGCGCATCATTGACATCGACCACGCGGCCGCCCTCAAGCGCCGCTACCGACACACCACCGCCCATGTGCGCGCAGACGTAGTTGACCTCTTCAAGCTTCTTGCCGATCTTGGCAGCCTCGCGGCGGCACACTTCCTTGATATTCAACGCGTGCACTCGGCACTTGCGTTCGATCTCGGGAATACCCGACACCCTCGCGATGTCGGTAAAATTATCAACCGTGATCGGATCTGATATGAAGCACGGCACGCCGAGCTTCTGCCCGAAGTGATGCGCGATAATCGCCCCCAGATTCGAGGCGTGATTCGAATACTTCATCGTGCGCAAATCAGTCAACATCTGCTCACTGATCGCATACGATCCGCCCGCAAGCGGCTTGACCGGCGCCCCGCGGCCGACAACCGCCGCAATCTGCTTCATGTCAATCTTCGTCGACTCCAGCCATTCATTGATCGCCGTCAAACGAAACTCCAGCGAGTCGGCGACATTGTCGAATTGCGCGAGATCGTGGGCATCGTGCCGGATGCCTTCTTCCGCGACTTTGTTTTCCCCGTCGAACACCGCAACTTTCGTCGATGTCGACCCGGGATTGATGATGAGAAGATAGTTGGGCATATAATGCGTCCTTTATTTCTTAGCGAGTCCGTAGGTCGGGTTCGCAGCATAGCGCCGAACCCGACAATAGACAATGCTGTTGCTCAATATTGCTTTATTCCCCTCTTGAGAGGGGTGGTTCGTCCCGACTTGTCGGGACGAGACGGGGTGTGTTCCCCCTCTCCCAACGGGAGAGGGGTGGGGTGAGGGCTTTACCTCCCCACCGCCCCCAAATGAATCGCCCGTCCCCGCGCAAACGCCTGCAAATTCACCGCGACAAACTTCTCCTTCACCAGCGACTTGATCACATCCACCCACAGCTTCTCTTCAAACGGAAGCAAATTCGCCAGCACACCGATCAAAATCGTATTCACCAGCCGCGGATTCCCCAGCTCGCCGGCGATCTTGTCGGCTTCGACATCGATCACGTTATGCGCCTTGTTCTTCAAATCGGCAATCGCGTCTTCGGGATAGTGGAACTCCTTCGAAGAGGTCACAATCGCCGGCACTAAAGTCGTGTGCGACACGACCACCGTCCCCGACTTCTTCATCCACCCGACAAAACGCAGCGCCTCCGCCTTTTCGAATCCCATCAAAAAATCAACCTCGCCCTGCTGTATCGTCGGCGAATAAACTTTCTTGCCGATCCGCACATGCGAGGTCACCACGCCGCCGCGCTGCGACATGCCGTGAATCTCCGACTTCTTCACATCCAGCCCGGCATTCATCGCCACCTCGGAGATGATCTCGCTCGCCAGAAGCACGCCCTGCCCGCCGACACCGACTATCAGAATATTGTAAAACTGTTCAGACATTTCGTAACTCCTCACGCTTTCGCAAACTGGCTTTTGAGCAATATCGCCTCGGTCGGACAAATCTGCGCGCACAACGTGCATCCCGTACAGAGTGTCTCATCGATCATCGCTTTCGGATGTCCGCGCTCGTTGGTTTCGGTCGCCGCCGCAATCGCCGGACAAGAGATCCTGAAACACGCCGAACAGCCGTTGCACAGCTCCAGATCGATCTGATACGGCTCGTCCATGATCCGTTTCGGCATCAGCACGCACGGCCGCGAAGTCAATATCACCGACGGTCCCGGTGCTGCCATCTGCGCTTGACACACTCCAGCGTGGCATCGAAATCGTAAGCATCGACCTCCTCGAAATTCGTCACGCCCAGCGCCTTCACCAGTTCGTGAATGTCGGTACGCCCGACCGGCTGTCCCATCAGTGTCTTGCCGGTTCCCGGATGCTCCTGCCCGCCGGTCATTGCCGTCGCGCGATTGTCGAGAATTATCACCGTCACATTCGACTGATTGTAAACCGCATCCAGCAGTCCCGTAATTCCCGAATGGAAAAATGTCGAATCGCCGATCACCGCCACCGTTCCCGTCGCCGAACCCTGGACCTTTTCCATGCCAATTGCATTGCCGATCGATGCCCCCATGCAGATGCAGGTATCCAGCGCATTCAGCGGCTTCAGTACGCCCAGCGTGTAACAGCCGATATCGCCGGTCACCGCCACTCCAAGTTTCTTCAGCGCCATAAATGCGCCGCGATGCGGACACCCCGGACACAGCACCGGCGGACGCGGGAACAAATCCTCCTGCGTGATCTCCGGCACGACGACCTTGTCAATCAGTCCGGCTTCCTTGAGTCCTTTCGCGACCCGCGAGGGCGACAACTCACCCAGCGCGCCGAAGTACTTCTTCCCCTCGATCTTGATTCCGGCAGCCTTGATCTGATCCTCGTACACCGGTTCGAGTTCTTCGACGACCAGAGTTATGTCATGTGCCGCGACAAACTGGCGGATACCCTCAAGCGGCAGCGGGTACCCGAATCCGATCTTGAAATAATCAAACTGCGGGGCAACTTCCTTGGCATACTGGTAAGCCACTCCGCCGGTGATGATGCCGACCCTGGAGCCGTTGGACTCGACCTTATTGAACGGTGTCTGTTCGGAATACTTGGCGAGGTCGATGAGTCTCTGTGCAACCACGACGTGACGTACCTTCGCATTCGAGGGAATCATCACATACTTTTCCGGATTCTTGACGAACTTGCGTTCCTGCGGATGCAGCGGCTCGATCACCTCGACAATCCCCATTGTATGCGAAATGCGCGTCGTCATCCGCAGCATCACCGGCGTGTCGTAGCGCTCGGAAATCTCGTACGCCGCCACCAGCATGTCCTTCGATTCCTGCGAATCTGAAGGCTCAAGAAACGGGATATTCGCAAAGCGCGCAAAAATCCGGTTGTCCTGCTCGTTCTGCGACGAATGCATCTCCGGATCATCGGCTGACACGACAACAAACCCGCCATTGACGCCGGTATAGGCGAAAGTCATCAACGGATCCGCCGCGACATTCAGCCCGACATGCTTCATCGTCACCAGCGCCCGTGCTCCGCCAATCGACGCTCCGATTCCCACCTCGAATGCCACCTTCTCGTTTGGCGACCACTGCGAATAGACCGAGCGATGCCGTTCGGCCATTGTCTCGAGAATTTCCGTCGAAGGCGTTCCCGGGTAGCCGACCGCCAGCTTTACTCCGGCTTCATAGGCGCCCCGCGCGACCGCTTCATTTCCCGACAAAAGTTGTTTCATCGTTATCTCGCTTTATGTAAAAAAGAACAAATCATCACATCAGTATCTTCGTAGGACAGACATTCCTGTCTGTCACTCGCTTCGCAGGTGTCATTCCGGCGAAAGGGAATGTTGAAAACCTCTCACCGTGTCATTCTCGCGAACGAAGTGAAGAATCTGTCAGTCTTTGGTTCCGCTACACGAACAGATCCTCGCTGCGCTCAGGATGACAAGCGGACGGTTTTTCAACAGTCCCGAAAGCCGGAATCCAGGTTCGTTTCCAATCCGCTCCCCACCGAGTCATACCGGCAACCCGTCCCGCGTTTTAGCGGGAGAGCCGCTGCCGAAGGCGTCCATGTTCTGTGGCTTCAGCTTCAGCCGAACACCACATCATCACCGTGTAGGGGCGCATGGCAATACGCCCATCTCGGTACCCCACCCAGAGCGAAGCGCAGGGTGGGACTACGTCTTGGTAGGACAGACATTCCTGTCTGTCACTTACCTTCTCCCCTCGCCCGCTTGCGGGAGAGGGGTCGGGATGACGCCCATCATCGGTACCCCACCCAAAGCGAAGCACAGGGTGGGACTACGTCTTGGTAGGACAGACATTCTTGTCTGTCACTTACCTTCTCCCCTCGCCCGCTTGCGGGAGAGGGGGCGGGGGTGAGGGCCCCATCCGCGTATCCACACCAAGACACTAACCCCGATGTGAATCTTTTCACAAATTAAGAGAATAACAGGATGAGAGCAACCCTTTTTTGTGGTGTTTTTACGCGGTTTTTGGGCGCCGATTCGAAGGCGAGAGTCCTTCTTTCTACCCCTTCACTATCTTCCGATACCGATTCCGTCTATTCTCAAACGGCTTGCCGCCAAGCTCACGCTTGTGCCAGTCCTCATACTCGCGATAGTTGCCCTCAAACCAGCGCACATTGCCTTCACCCTCGAAAACGATCAAGTGCGTGCAGATACGATCGAGGAAGAACCGGTCGTGGCTGATCACCATCGCGCAGCCCTTGAAGTTCATGATCGCCTCTTCAAGATTGCGCAGCATATTGACATCGAGATCGTTCGTCGGTTCGTCGAGTAGCAGCATATTGCCGCCCGCTTTGAGCACCTTGGCCAAATGCGCCCGGTTGCGCTCGCCGCCGGACAGCTCGTTCACCATCTTCTGCTGATCGGTCCCCTTGAACCCGAATCGCGCCAGATACTGCCGGATCGGAACTTCCAGCTTGCCCAGCATCACATTGTCGAGTCCGTCGCCGATCTCTTCGATCAAACTCACATCTCCCTTGAACGAGTCACGCTCCTGGTCTACGTACGCTAACTGCACCGTCGCTCCGACGGTGACCTCTCCCGAGGTCGGCTTTTCCTGCCCGACAATCATCCGGAACATCGTCGTCTTGCCGGTACCGTTAGGTCCCACCAGACCGACAATCGCCGAACTGCGGCACGATGAAACTGGCATCCTTGAAAATCACCCGTTCGCCATACTGCTTGGAGACATTCTTGAACTCGATCACCGACTCGCCCAGTTCCGGTCCCGGCGCAATCACGATATTCGCCCCGCCCTCTTTGGCGGCAGCCTCTTCGCGCGCCACCAGCTGTTCATACTCGATGATGCGCGAACGGGTCAGCTCCTGCCGGTCGCGGTTCGACATCTTGATCCACGCCAGCTCGCGATTCAGCATCCGCGACCGCGGCGTCTCTTTCTTTTCGTCACCGGTAATCTTGGAAAGCTTCTGCTCCAGCCACGACGTGTAATTCCCCGAATACGGAATGCCGTATCCGCCCTCAAGTTCGAGAATCCACTTGGTGATATTGTCGAGGAAATACCGGTCGTGCGTCACGATGATCACGGTCCCGGGATAGTCCTTGAGCTGCTCTTCCAGCCAGTCGACCGTTTCGGCATCGAGATGGTTGGTCGGTTCGTCCAGCAACAGGAGGTCGGGACGTTCAAGCAGCGCCTTGCACAGCGCCACCCGTCGCTTCTCGCCGCCCGACAGCGTCTCAACGATCCGATCGTCATCCGGGAGACACAGCGCGTCCGCCGCCTGACGGATCGCCACATCCAGATTCCAGGCGTCGGCGGCATCAAGCTGTTCCTGCAGTTCGCCCAGCCGGTCCATCAGCTTTTGCATCTTCGTCGTCCGCCATCTCATCGCCCATCTTGGCCGTGATGTCGTTGTACTCGTTCATCATCGTCGTAACCTTGCCGAAAGCCTGTTCGACGACGGTCCGGACGGTAGCCGTTTCGTCCAATAACGGTTCCTGCATGACAATACCGGAGCGGAAATTGCCGATCAGCTTCGCTGTCCCCTGATAGGCGTCATCCAGGCCCGCCATGATCTTGAGCACCGTGGACTTGCCCGAGCCGTTTTCGCCGACGATTCCGATCTTGGCGCCCGGGAAGAAGCTAAGATTGACGTTTCGTAGAACCTGCTTCTGTCCGTAGAACTTGTTCAGCCCCAACATTGTGAAGATGTATTGTTCAGCCATTCCTTGCGTCTTTCATGTCACTTTTGTAATACAAACCCGGAAAATAACCATCGGCATCACCGGGGTTAGAGAATGTGAATCAATCCAATTAAGTCGCTGAAGTCAAGGGGATTGCGTCGAAAGGTGCGGCCGGAGCTCGCAACTTCTCCTCGGGAAACTGCGTCCGCCAATAAAAAATAGCTCCATTTAATCAATTTTCTATCGCGTTCGAGTGTACGGATCGGAGTTTGCCCGGCTCTGTCTTCCGATTTCTTTGTCGAAGCTGCCGGACATACCCAAATATCTGGACAATCTTAGGAGGGAAGCGTGAGAGAATCAATCAAAAGAGCGGTCGTATCGGCATTGGTCGGCGGCTTACTGCAAGTGGTCTTTAGTGGATGCTCAAGCCAATCACCGATGGAACCAACAACCAGTGAGCTATCTGTCTCGACCAGCTGTTGTTGGCCGCCCGGCAGTTATTCAGCTTGATGATGCAACTGGCGGGACCCAGCAACATCAAGGCAGCAACGATGCCCGCACTGCTGTCGAAATTACAGAGACTAATCTTCGCGATGACGTCGCGGTTCTGATCGACTTCACCGGATTGATTGTCGGTTTCGACGTTGAAACCCAAACCATCCGACTGATGGAAATGCAAGGCACATTCAAGACTTGGACCGGTCATGTGACCGAAAACTCGGAATTACTCGGAATTGAGGGCGAAACTGTCCAGTTATCCGACTTTGGCGTCTGTAGTCAGGCGATTGTCCGCGGCGAACTGATCGATGAGGACGAATTTACGATTAACTACTTGAGAATGAAGAACTTCTAAGAACTGGTGATGATCTGCTGACGGCGGCAATAAAATCAGCCGGCAGCGACGTTGGCAGTGATCCCCATACGGGCGCAGCGATTTCTGCGCCCGTCTTGCTTGTCAGACGAAATTTATCGAATATTCTCAAGTTCTATGAAAAACTTGTTGACAGGGTTCATAACACTGCATTTATTCGCCCCTTGTTTGATATGGGATTGTGAAAGGATGCGCAAGCGTTGCTGACATGGAGCGCATCCGACGTGATCTGATTGACAGTTCCGGATTGAAAAATCCGGGGGAAATGAAAACAATAAGTTAACTGAAGAAAACAGCCTCGTCAGGATGGGTGCAAGCTAACACAGCTTTCGCGTATCCTTTTTTTTAACCCAGTTCCGTCGAGGTAAGAAAGGAAGTACCACCATGAAGAAGGTATTGTTAGCCATAATCGCTATTGCTCTAGTAGTGATCGCTGGCTGCAGCAAGCCGCCGGAAGCCGAAATGGCTGCCGCTCAAAGTGCCATCAATAACGCCAAAGCCGCCGAAGCTGAACAGTATGCTCCGCAGGCTTTCCGCATGCTGTCCGATTCCCTGAATGGCGCCATGGCCATGAAGACCGAACAGGACAACAAGTTCGCTCTGTTCCGCAGCTACGGCGATTCAAAGGCCATGTTTGAGCGCGTTGCCACCATGTCAACCGACGTCATCAACCAGGCCAATGCCGAGAAGGAAAGAGTCAAACAGGAAGTGACCGCAATGATGGGCGAAACCAAGACCATGCTTGATTCCGCCATGGTCCTGCTTGACAAAGCTCCCAAGGGCAAAGACAACAAGGCCGAGTTGGAACTGATCAAGAACGACCTTACTAATATTGGTTCCGAGTGGATGGTCGCCGAAGGCGACTTCAACGGCGGAAAGTACCTTGTTGCTCGTACTAAGCTTGAATCAATCAAGTCGCGCATTGCCAGCATTACTGCTGAAATCTGCAAGGCGTACGAAGCCAAGGGCAAGAAGTGCATGTAGCACTCAGCCGATAATAAAAAGGCGTGTATAAGTTTGGGGGGACAACGGCAACGCTGTCCCCCCAATTGATTTTTTGAAAGCTAACGGTACATCCGTTGATTTGCGGGGATCAACAGTGCGCTACTTCAAACGAGCTACTTCTCTACTTATAGTCCTGTCTTCTCTGGTGTTCTTATTCGCCGGGTGTGAAGATCCTCCGGTCATTAACCTCGAAAACGCCCGTCAAGCTCTGCGCCTGGCCGAAAACGCCGGTGCCCTGCGCTATGCCGAAATCCTCTACCGCGATGCCGAACAGCTCGTGAACACCGGTTGGATGGAAATGGCCAAACAAAACGGCCGTCTGGCGCCGTTCCGCGATTATGAAAGCGCCGATTCGATTCTGGCGATGGCGTTGCGCCGTGCTGACGAAGCACGCCTACAGGCGATCGACAGCATCACAACTGTGCAGACTGCCTCGCGCTCCGACCTGACAGAACTCCATGGCGAGTTGGACGAGTGGAACGAAGCTCTAAACGGCTCGCTCGTCAATTTCAATGTCCGCGATGACTGGCAGCGCGCCCGCTTGAATCTCGACATGGCCGGAGAAGCTCATTGCCAACGGCGAATACGACGAGGCCCGGGTTTCAATGATCAAGGCGCGCAATCTGCTTAAACAGGTCGGCGTAGCGCTGGAGTCGCACCAGGAAGACGAATCTCGTCAAATCAGCGTCTGGCGCCGCTGGGTCTCACAAACTCTGGAACAATCCCGAGCCGCCAATAGTTATGCTGTTATCGTGGATAAAGTTGCTCATAAGACCTATCTGGTCAAGGGTGGAAAACTCCTCCACACCTACGACTCTGAGTTGGGATATAATTCTGCGCGCCAGAAGCTGTTTTCCGGCGATGCCGCTACCCCGGAGGGGATGTATCGAGTTGTCAAAGAGAACAACCAGAGCAAATTCTACCGGGCGCTATTGATTGACTACCCGAACGGCTACGGACAAGCAGCGCTTCGCCGAAAACAAGCGAAAAGGCGTTATTTCCAATCGCGCCCGCATTGGTGGCTGGATCGAAATTCACGGCGAAGGCGGCAAGAATCGCGATTGGACCGAAGGTTGCGTTGCCTTGACCAATAAAGATATGGATCATCTCATGAAATTCGTCTCTGTCGGGACGCCGGTAACGATTGTCAGAAAGTCGGACCAATGGCCGTAAGAAAAATCCTTCTCATTGTTGTTCTGCCGGTATTCACCATCGCTGCCGTTGTGTTGTTCGCGCTCGCCCTCACTCGGGAAAAGCCGGAGGTTATCGCGGAAGGTTATTCCGTGGATACTCTTGGCGACTGAACTCCCGAAGGACGAAAAGAAAGCCCAGAAGGAACTGTCGGCCGCCCGCAAAGCCCTCGACAAACTCACTCCGGCAAATCCTTACATCGTCATCGACACTCACGCGAACCGGATTTACATGCGGACAAAGGACAAAATCCTCCTTGATGCCCGCTGCTCAACTGGCTCAGGCGGCGAATTGATTGATTCAGTCACCGGACGCAAGTGGGTGTTCAATACCCCGCGCGGTATTTTCAAGATTCGGCGCAAAGTCACCGAACCCTGGTGGCGCAAGCCCGATTGGGCATTCATTGAAGAAGGCGAGGAAGTACCAAAAAAGGAATCAGATCGTCTCGACCCGAATGTCATGGGCGACTACGCTCTTGACTTCGGTGATGGATTCTTCATTCACGGCACCATCTATGAACGGCTCTTGGGTGTCAATGTCACCCACGGCTGCGTGCGACTCGGCAGCGAAGACCTGGATTCGCTCTACAAGCAAACGCCGATCGGAACATATGTCTACATCTTCTAAACCCGGCGTTTCACCGGCAAGTTGCACTATGCAAGCAATTTGCATTGTAGCATTTCGCTCGCTCTGTTGTTGGCTTCATGCGGTAAAAAGGAAGCAGGAACAACCGCATCCGGTAGCGCCGCCGCCAAACCCTGGAATCAATCGGATGCTGAATCTGAATACCGCCTGATCAAGGCCGAGTTAAGTCTCGCCGAAGCCAAGAAGCCATACCTGGTTCTGAATTTTCCCCGCAAACACGTTGAACTGCACCTGAATGGTGTACTTGTCTGGGAATTTCCGATGGAGCTGATTGAAACCGACGAAAGCGACCTGAAGGACTTCTCCAGCGACTTTCTCGGCGACAAAGGACTCTTATAAGACCGATACTGGAGAAGCACCTGTTCGCCTCCCAGGGCCTGACTCCCGACTCGGTCTTAGCCATCATCAGCGAAGCGACCAACGTCAATGCCGAGTTGCTTCAACGCGAACTGCCGTCCCGGTTCCAACTGCTTTGGGCCGGCGGGCTGACGCTTGATGTTCGTACTGATGTCGAAGGCAAACCCAAGTCGAAGTTCCAGAACACGCTCGCCGATATCAAACAGGCGATTACCCGGCCCCTGGGACGCGAAGTCATCATCCTCAAGATGCCGCGCGAAAGCGCTCTTACTCTCTACCGGGCCACGCTTCCGGGACTGCCGACCCTGATCATTCCCGCCTAAGGGGACTGTTGAGAAACTTGAACTTTGTCATTCTGAGCCGCTACGCAGGCGAAGAATCTGTAAGTTGTTCAATAACAGAGGGAGCATCCTTCGCCTGCATAGCGGCTCAGGATGACAGTATCGGGGGCTTTTTCAACATTCCCGCCTAAGCCCTGAATCAGAATATTTGCCCCCGCAGTGTGACAAATTGCTTCAAGAATTCAACAATCGGCGTATAATAGCAAAACATGAGTGCAGCCTTGGGAAGATATACTTAGACAACCATGCCAGCAGACGAAGACAGTAGTACCGCAAATATCTTAGCGGAGTTGAATCCGCCCAACTCCCTGCCGCAAACTCACCGGAGCCACAGCTACCTTGCCCGCCTTCGCGGCGAATCCGGCATTGTCAATCTGGCGGGAAACTACAACTACCTCGAAACCGGCTATTACACATCACTCGACCTGGAAGCTGACGGCGTCGATATCCATCCCACCTGCAAGGAAGCTCTTGACGCCTACGTCACGCCGCTGATGCTGGAAAAAGCGAAACTACACGGCGTCCCCGTACCGGAGTGGTATATCACCAACGGCTACTTCGAGCCGCCGGTAATTATCGATACCATCAATCCGTTTATGACCCGCCACAGTATTGTCGAACGGCCAGGACATGTCGACCGCGTCGCCAAGTCGATGACGCGCAATTTCAAGTACGCCATCTGCTGTCAGGAAATTCCTCACGAAGCTACGATCGGGACGTTCCGTGCCATCCTCGGCTGGAGTGTGGTTCCGGCGAATCGACCATTGGCCGAAGCAATCTGGAAAGTGCTTCGGATTCCCCTCGCTGTCGTGCGGACAATTCAACTCCCCGACGAACAGATCCTGTTAAGCGACATCGATCCCCTGCCCTTCGAAAAACTGAACAACCGCGAACGGTTCTACCTGCAAAAGCGAATCGAGCAATGGCTAATATAGGCGTATTCGTCGAGCGCTACACCATGAGCAGCTCGGAGCAAATGGGGGCACTGATGAAGCTCGGCCAGGTCGCCCACATGCTCGGCCACCGGCTGGATTTCCTGTTTCGCCCGGACATGTATAAGATCCCCGGTTACGATGCAATTTTCATCCGCGCTCTGACCGACCCGCTGAACTCGTCCTATGTCGCGGCACGCTTGGCGCAGATGAATGGCCTGCGCGTCATCGATGATCCCGAATCAATCTATATCTGCTGTGACAAAGTAAACATGTACCGGCACCTGCAGGACCGCAACGTCCCCATGCCGGAGACGAAGTTCCTGATCGAATCCGACTTGAATCTCGAAACCGGCGAACGCCTGTTGTCCGAGATGGGAATGCCGCTGGTCCTGAAGGCGCCAAACTCCAGCTTTTCGATGTATGTCGATAAAGTCCACACTCCGGAAGAGTATGTCAGCGTTGGCACCCGCTATCTGCGCCGCGCTGATCGGATCGTCGCCCAAAAATTCGTCCGCTCCCATTTCGACTGGCGCGTCTGTGTTCTCGCCGGGCAGCCATTGTTCGTCTGCCAGTATATGATCCCCAAACGGCGTTGGAAAATCATGACCTATACCGAAGCCGGGCGCGCCATCTATGGACAGGTGCGCGGCATCCCGGTGAGCGAAGCCGATCCCGAGCTAATCCGCGTAGCGATCGCCGCCGGAGCGGCAATCGGCAATGGTGCTGTATGGTGTCGACCTCAAACAGACTGACGATGGCTTTGTCGTCATCGAAGTCAACGACAATCCGACCATCAACCAGGATGAAGAGGACCAGGAGGCGCCCGACTTGTACGAAAAGCTCATTACTTATCTTGCCGGTGAATGGAATTAATGGGCGCGAAAGTTGTCATCCGCAAGACCCGAATAAGTGATCTCGACGGCATCGTCGCCCTCGAGAACCGCAGCTTCAAATTTGACCTCTTCACGCGCCAGCAATACCACTACCTCATCGCCAGAGCCAACGCCACGGCTTTCGTGCTTCTGGTCGGCAAGACCATAGCCGGATCAGCGATCATCCTCTGGCGCAAAGGCTCGACCAAAGCGCACCTGTATACCATTGCCGTCGATCCGAGATTCCAGGGACGTGGTCTTGGGTCGCAAATTGTTGGATAAGATGTCTCTGAAGCCGGCGCGCAGTCCGCGGCTGTGATCGATTCTCACTGGAAGTCCGCGCCGACAACAAACCGGCCATTGCGCTGTACGAGAAGTCAGGCTACGAAATTGTCGGCCGTGCCGTCAAGTACTACGAAGACGATTGCGACGCCCTGCAGATGCAGAAGTCTCTCTAATCCCCAATTTCGAAATTCAATAGTCCAGTCTCGAAAAGTCTGATGTGGTTGAGTCATTCCCGCGAACGAGACTATTTCCAGAACTCGGGTGTGCGCGCCCGCCGTCCACGTCGGGCGCGTGTGGTCGTGGGGGACGTGGACGACTACCGGAATCCACGCATTAATGCGTGTATTCTCAACCAGCCCTCTCTCGCGGTCATTCCGGCGAAGGGGACTGTTGAAAAACCGTTTGATATTGTCATCCTGAGCGAAGCGAAGGATCTGTTAAGTTCGCTGAGGCTCCGGCAGCTTGCTGTGGGATCCCCGCTAGAATCACCCCTAAACCTCAAACGTCCGCTTGCAGAAGTACGATCGCACCGAACCGTCCGATTGCTTCTGTGACCAGACTTCAAAACCCTTTTTGTTGACGGCATCCAAAAGCGGTGCCGGCACAAACGGCGTGATCAATTCATAAATTTCCCCGGCTTTGAGCTTCTCGAGGTCACTCATCACTCGTCCAAGCGGATGCTCGCCTGCTTCAAGCATCGGCGCGGCATCAAGTAACGCCGCGATCTTCGTCTGCGCAAACCACTCCGGAACTGAAGCCGTGCCGGAGTCGGACTTGTCGGTCGCCCCGCCTTTCCACTGCTCTTCGATTCCCAGTTCCTTGCGCAATGTATTGATCAACGTACCGATCGGCACTTCGCCAATTTTGGCGACCTGCTGAAGTGTCGCCACTTTGCCAACCGTCTTACGCAGAAGAGGATTGCGCAGATTCGCGTAAGCCGGTGAAAGCTGAATCAGTGGCGCCTCCAATTGAGGAAAACGATCAAGCAGCGGCCCGATCTTGGTCTCGGGAGTAATGGTGAGAACGTCAACTGGGTTATTCATAATTGCCTTTCATTTGCCCGCCTGCCCGTCCCCTCTCGAGTAAAGAGGGGGACGGCGGAGGTATCACACGTTACTGTCTATCGCTAATCTTTCACATATTCCAACAAGCGCTGCTCACCGCTAAGAGCGCGCTTGTCGGTCAGATCCTGGCTGACTTCGAGAGTACCGAGGTATTCCCCTTTCTTGTCACGCAGGGCGAAATACTCGATATGAATGAATCTTCCTTTGATCGTGATCCAGAACGGCGCACGCGACTGTTTGCCCGAGCGAAAGTCTGCAATAATCTGTTGCACAATATGCACGCTGTCCGGCGGATGGCACAACTGCACCTTACGGCCGAGGATAGCGCGGTTGCGGTCGAATATCCGCTCGCGGCCCTGCGTGAAGTAGCGCACGGTATCGTCCTTGTCGACGAAGGTCAGATCAAAAGGAATTGTGTTCAGGATCGCATTCAACTCCGTCGGCGTCATACTGCCAGACGGAAGTTGGATTCGGCCCTCATCCGTTACCGACTCGCCCGCCGTTGCCGTCTCCCCGCTGGGAGTCCACTCTTCCGTCGGGTCGAACAGGCAAAATCCGATTTCCAGACTCTGATTGTATACTTGCCACCACTCGGAATCACTAAGCGTGTCCATACACATCGGGAAGAGAATCTGTTCTTCCTTGAAGATCATATCCTCGACCCCATCCGAGGCTGGTTTGAATACGAGTTCCACCATTGTGCGCGCCTCTTCCAGACCGACACTTCTCCATGTGTTCGAAGCACTCCACGCCCGCCTTCAGCAGTTCCCGGATCTGATCATGCTTGCCCCACATCACGGTCGGCGGCCCGGTAATGCCGTGCTTTTCGAGAAACGGAAAGACGAGATTCTCTTTGCGGCGATAGTGCTTGTCGACATCACAGAGATTGTGGATATGAACGCGTATCTGCGCAACCAATGCCTTGAGTGCTTCGTCGTTGATGTTTTCCTTGAGTCCAAGGTATGCCCGCTGCAGCCCGGAAATCTCCCACTCGATGGCACGATTTTCTTTCAAAAACGTATCCACCGGATGTCCCACCGGAGCAGTCTTGGCTGCCGACGTATCGATACTCCCCTTCAGCGCGGCGCTATGGATATCGCACATCTTCAGGACTTCAGTCAGCGGCAACCCTTCATCAATAAGTTCCTTTTCGACCGCCATCACTTCATCGTATGGCACTTGCCCGAGAATGCGCTGCAATTGCATCCTCACCTCGTTCGGAGCTTCGCCTTTGTGTAGCTGCAGGATCAGGTGTTTCAGCAGTTCTCGGCGCTTCTCAGCGTTGTTTATTAATTCACTCATTTTGGTAAACCTCTATTCATCTTCACCGCTGGGGCGTTACCGGCTGCTGATTGAGTTCTCGCAACCCCTTCGTGTCGGTAGGATGGCCGTAGCCTTGAAGATTTTGTTGGTGATATAAGTATTCTTCGGTTGTGACTTTGCTGTTCCAGTATCCGGTCATCATCCCGAGCCCGGTGATCCCGACGAAAATGCCGACCGTCGCAATCGCCACCCAGCGCTTGTGCACCGGCTTGCGCGTAATCAGCGACTTGACTTCAAGCGTGTCGGCGACAGGGCACACATCGACACAGCTCATGCACGACGTGCACTCATCTGAAATTACTGTTTTGACTTTGTCTACTTTAATGAACGATGGACACTTCAGCGCGCATTTGCCGCAATCGATGCAAGAGATCGGATCGCGTTTGATCTTGTGCGGCGATGCCAATGACAATACGCCCAGAAGTGCTCCATACGGACACAGATTGCGGCACCAGAAACCGCGCAACGGAATCGACAGCAGGACCAAAGCCCCGATGACAATGATGGAAAACTGCGAAATCTGCGCGAAGAAGTAGTACATCTTCACGTCCGCAACAACGTTGTAGTCGCTGTCGAGAAATGCGCGCAGAGCAAACTTCCCCATCGTAAAGAAGATCGCGTACACGAAAAACGCCAATAGCAAGTATTTCAAGCTTCGCAGCGGATAATCCAACCAGCGCGGAATTGTAATGCGTCGGCGAAAGATCTTCTCACCCAAATCACCCAGCGCTTCCGAAATCAAACCCACCGGACATAACCACGCGCAGAATGCTTTTCCGAATACCAGCGATAACGCAATGATGGCAACCAGAATCACCAATCCCGCCGGATGGGCTGGATGAAACTCGCCGGACAAAACGAAGTAATAAAGGCTCATCAACGAGCTGATCGGCAGAAATCCCTCAACGCCGGGAGGACGTTGCAACAAACGTCGTCGTGCCGCCTGACTCGAGATACTTGACGAACAAATGCATCTCGATACCGATCCAGATGCACAATAGCGCAAAAGCTACCTGTACCGCGAGCCGCCACTTCTGTAGATGTGGCTGACGATTGCGGATTACTTTGGGCTTGGAAACAGTATTCGGCGAAATACCTCTCGCCGCTATTGTCGCTTTCCTGAAATCTGTTCATGACCATACTTCCAATCCTCTGAAAGCTCATCTCGCCTTCACGAACAGGATCGGAAAGTGGTCTATGCAAGTCCTTGATTTAAGTCAAGCGGTTCAGATTTTTTCGCCCGAGGCGATTGATTCCAGGTGTTCGTGGTCGAGAATGGTGATGCGTTTGCCTTCGACGGCAATGACTCCTAAGTCCTTGAGTTTCTTCAGACTACGCGACATGGTTTCGCTGATGGTCGCCAGCTCCGTAGCCAGTTCGCTCTTCGTGACATCAAGCTCGAAACTATCGGTCTTCAGTTTTTGCTGTTGGCGTAACAGGTAGGTCGCCAGACGCGCCGGCACTTCCTTGAGCGACAGGTCCTCGAGTTTAGCCGCAAATTCGCGCAGCCAGCGGGCCAGACTCCCGATGATCTTGAGTGAGATGTTGGGATACTTCGTGATCAGAGCGATGAACTGATCCTTCGGGATGAAAGCCACCTCGGAATCCTCCATCGCCATGCAATTGGCCGGATAGGTCTTGCCGCGAAAGATCGCCGCCTCCGCAAACATCTGCCCCGGCGTTATCTGGTGCAGCGTAAACTCCTTGCCGTCGGGCGAAGACTTGTAAATTCGCACCCGACCCGAAAGCAGCACAAAAAACCCGGTCGCCGGATCGCCCTCGAAAAAAAGCATCGAATCGCCATCATGGCGGCGCAATTGTGTGATGCCCCGCAATGACTCAAACTCCTGCGGATCGAGTTCGCGAAACAGCGGCGCGTTGTGAAGAAGCTTGTCCATGGAGATAGATGGATAGAGAAAATTACCGCTTTCGACAAGGAGAAAGGAGAGTCTTTAAGACGGTTCAGGTAATGCTGATCTTCACATCAGCAACCACCGTCAGTTGAGCCGTCTTACGATAAACACTATGACCACAATGGCCAAGGCTGCGTTGATCGATATGATCCAATGATAAAACAACGGGCCGACTTTTCCGGTTTCAGTCTTCGTGATCTGCTTGTAGTGATCAGCGTACCAGGGAAGCATCATGCGAAACCAGACGAAATTCACATTCTCCCCGCGTCGGCGAAGATCTGCATAGATCAGGATACTGGTGACAACGTACCAAACGACGCAGATGCCGGCGAGTATGCTAAGGACTAACGTATAGTTCATAGTTAAGACTCCTAAATGCGGTCGGACCGCACCGCCAAATCAAGTCCAGTTCCAGACTCCTCCTACCTTACCTTCTCTACAATAAGCAGAAAATCTACGCGGTGCGCCCACATGAATGCAATCGAGATGTTCGGCACAATCGAGATAACCTCGCCTTCCAGACCATTCAGGAACTGCTCCAATTGCTGCTGATCTCGATTCATACTGATGTTGAATTTGTGTACTCGGTATTTCATGAATTCGACTCCTTCTGATTTGCCGATTCAGTATGCACTGCACTTGCTCATTATGTCCGATCACTCACCCGCTGCCCGCCGGATTGTGCAATCAAACAAACTCCACTTCTTGTCGGTCCCGGAAGAATATCAGGGCGAGAATAACTGCCGACACCGGAATCAGAATCAGCGAGAACAGCGAAAACAAGACGGTTACTTCGCAGATTCCTGCAATCATCGTCACATAGGCAAACCCGCGGACATACTCTCCCAGACTCTCCTTGATCTGCAAGAGCTTTGAGGCAATCATGATATCGACAATTCCGATGGTGACCATGGCGCCAGTCATGAAGACCAATAACGTGACAGCCATCACAATAGTGTTAACCGGCCAAAAAATCATCGCCAGCACATTCAGTCCCAGCCCCACGATCTGAAAGACGATCGCCCACCAAATAGAGATGATGATCAGCAGGTCCAGATCGTGGTAGTTGTACCGCTCATGCAGCAGCTTTCGAAACATCAGCAGCGTGTAGACGGCTATCGCCGTAAATATGACCATCAACAGATCGGAAGGTCCGATAAAGGGCCGGCGCACACCCATCAAACCGCCAGCCACCACCGCTTCAACAATCCCGATTGTAATAGCTACCGGAAACATCACCGCCTGAGCGATGGCGAGCCAGCCCGCCAGTTTGTACTTGTTCTCCTCCATATTGCTTCTCCCGAATACTCACACGTTCTGTGTGGTTACTTCAATGAATCTACTAAACGAAGTCCGGTACATACTCAAGGATGTCTCCCGGCTGACAATCAAGCTCACGACAAATCGCTTCAAGTGTACTGAACCTGATGCCTTTGACTTTTCCTGTCTTTAAGAGCGAGAGGTTGGTGACGGAAATTCCAATTCGTGTTGACAACTCTGTCAGCGACATCTTCTTCTTGACTAAAACCAGATCTAAATTGATGCGCGTAGCCATACTATTTAAGCGTGTCCATGTTATTGTTAATTAGCATATTATTTATGTTTCACATAAAATACGTTACGTAAGACAGAAAGTTGCTGATTTTATCAACTCTTGTACAAGAAATCTTGGAGTACTTGTTTTCTTCGACCCTACACCGACCACTTAGCTCCAAGTGGGTTCGGGATTCAACTCGATCTCAGGAATGGAGTCGATTCAAAATCGTCTTGAATTACGACGCTTGTTGCGATGGCTCGGAACTGCCTGTTGATCTGTAACTTTCGCAAATGCGTTTATATTTGTCCCGTTTAGCGACTCTTGCCAGCGCAATAATTCGCCCATTCTTGCCCAAAATTGCTTAAATTGCGAAGTAATCAATGGCGACTATGTCGCCTTTACGAAGAGGTTATTTCGCTGTGCCGCAATCTGATTCATCATTTTCGCCGGATGTCGTGGATCACTTCCTGCATCCGCACAATGTCGGTTCGCTCGAAGATGCAACGGCAACCGTGGACCTCGTGAATGAGATCTGCGGTGATGCCATGCAAATGTCAGCGAAAATTTCCGGCGGCAGGATTGAAGCGATCAGATTCAAAACTGAAGGTTGCGCCGTCGCCACGGCCTCCGCTTCGAAGCTGACCGTTGCCGTCACTGGCAGGACCATTGCCGAAGCCGACAACCTTGCCAGGGCTGCTGTAGCGAGTGTCCAAGAGGGCACGCACAACGAGAAACAGCACTGTACGGATATTGTCTTACTTGCCTGGCAGCAACTTTTCGCAAAAATCAACTCGAAATGAGAATATTCAGTAATAGAGGAGTGCAATCATGTCGGACGTAAACAAACAAGTCGAAGATATCATCAAGATCGGCATCAAAACCGAAATCGAGGGCCAGCACTTCTATTCGACGCTGGCGCAAAAAATACAGAACCCGGATGCCCGCAGAAAAATTGAGTCGCTGGCAATAGACGAGGTCAACCACGAGCGCACATTGCGCGATTTGTACAAGAAATTCATCGGCAAGGACGTATCAGATTTGCCGGCCGAAGGACTGGCTGTCTTTAAGAACGCTTTTGGCGACGGACCGCTTGCGGAAGCTGACAAATTTCGTTTGATTGAGTTGGCGATGGAGGCCGAACGCCTTACCGCCAAGCACTATGCGGACGGCGAGGCAAAGTCCACCGACGCACAGATTCGCAAGATATTCGCGGAATTGACGGCAGAAGAAGACGGCCACTATGATATGCTGGCTGCCGAACGTGAAGCCCTGCGAGGCAATATCAGCTGGTTCAGCTACGGCGACTCTTCGATGATGGAAGAGTAGCCCCGGCAGCATCAGCCCGGTAGCCCACCCGGAGCGAAGCGCAGGGTGGGATTAGTGCAGTACGACTCGCATCCGGTAGCCCACCCGGAGCGAAGCGCAGGGTAGGATTAGTGCAGTGCGACTCGCATTCGGTAGCCCACCCGGAGCGAAGCGCAGGGTGGGATGCTTTAAGTTAGATAGAGATTTTTTGGAGGAATAGACTATGTCAACCGAACTATACGACATCACGATAATCGGCGGCGGCCCGGCGGGACTCTTCGCTTCGTTTTATGCGGGTTTGCGCGATGCCAAGACCAAGATCATTGAATCTACCAACGAACTCGGCGGGGCGCTGGTGCACGAGTACCCCAACGAAGTCCTGCGCGACGTTGCCGGATTTGTCCTGATCACTGCAAAGAAGCTGGCCGAGAACTTCATCGAGCAGGCAACGATGTACGAACATGCCATCTGCAAGAATGAAATCGTCAGTTCCCTCGAGTTCGACAAAGCCACCAAGGTCTGGACCGTAACCACCAATAAGGGCGCGCACCAGTCCAAGGCAGTTGTCCTTGCGCTCGGCACGATGGAAAAAGTGCAAACCAAGAGTAAACTGCTGGTCGAGTCCCTGAAGAAGAACGGCGTCAAAATCAACGAACAGGGAATTGCTGTCGACGCCACCATGAACGCCGGCATGCCGGGACTCTATGCCTGCGGCGATGTCATCAGTAAAGCCAAAGAATTGAACTTCATCTCGATGGCGACCGCCGAAGCCGCCATGGCCGTCAACAACGCCAAGAAGTACGTCAGTCCCGGGGCCGACACTTTCCCCGGCTATTCGACCGATATCCGCAAGGATAAACCGAATTACCACACAAATCCCCTGTCGGATTAGGTTAACTCTCGGAAAATCGCGGACCCGCGCGTGCGATCAACATTGCGGCAGGAGGAAACTCCTGCCGCTTTTTTCGTTGACACCCCTCCCCAAATTTCTATCTTGACCAATCCAGTCAGGATTGTGGAACTGATGGATACATTTAGTCGTTAATCTCCCGGAGGATATTGATGTTTGTCATGATGAATCGCATGTCGGTACCGGATGAATACCGCGAGAAGTTCGAACAAATGTTCGCCACCCGCGCCAAAGCCGTTGACCGCCGTCCCGGCTTCGTTAAAGCCGAGATTCTCAAACCTACACAGGGCAATGAATATATCGTGATGACACATTGGGAATCAGAGTCCGACTTCGAAGGCTGGACCAAGAGCCCGGAATATGTCGAAGGCCATCGTCGTGTCGGCGAATTTAAGGGACCGGACGGAAAAGTTGTTTTGACTTCTAAGGTCGAGAAGTATGAAGTCTTCTCCTCTTAACGGCACTACCGAAGAGAATAACGTCTCTATCGGAACCGCTGCAAGACCATCCCTGTGGCGGCGTTTCAAGGACTTCATGAAGCAGTTCAAGCGCGACCTGCGCGAACCGCTTCCCGAAACCGCAGATCTACCGCGCTGGGGCAAGGTCAAAGCACGCTTCCGCCACCTCTTTAAACGCTACGGCTGGAAGCTACTGATTGCCATCTGCGTCTACTATCTGATTCGCGACGGCATCCTCTACATCCTGATCCCCTACCTCGTCGCCAAAAAGCTGCTGATTGACTAATCAGCCCAAATAGCTATATTGTCATTCACGGGCGCACTGACTGCGCCCTTATTGATTAATTGAGGAACTGCGGTGGATAAGATAATTACAAACGGCAATGGGCACTTGCTGAGCGAAAAACAGACTCGGCACAGATCCGTCTTTGTCGAAACCTACGGTTGTCAGATGAATGAGTACGACTCCGAGATCGTGCGCGAAATCCTCCGCCGCAACGACTTTACTCTGGCAGAAACTGTTGATACCGCCGGAGTGATCCTCCTCAACACCTGTGCCATCCGCGAAAACGCCCACGACAAGATCCGTTCCCGTATCGGCGAGTTAAAGCACATCAAGAAACAGAACAAAGGCACGATCCTCGGTGTCCTCGGCTGCATGGCGCAGAATCTCAAGAAAGAACTGCTGGAGAACAACACCGGCGTCGACCTGATTGCCGGCCCCGACTCATACAAAGCCCTCCCTGTAATGATCGACCGCGTACACAATACCGGCGAGCGCGAATTCAAGTTGACCCTATCCGAGTACGAGACCTACGCCGACGTCTTCCCGACCAACCGCCATGGCACCAACGCCTGGATCGCCGTGATGCGCGGCTGCGACAACTACTGCACCTTCTGCGTAGTGCCCATGACGCGCGGCCGCGAACGCAGCCGCGATCCCTACAATGTCATCGAGGAAGTCAAGCAGCTCACAGAACACGGCTTCAAGCAGGTCACGCTGCTTGGGCAGAACGTCAATTCCTACAAGTTCAAGGGATTCGATTTCGCCAAATTGATTACCGCCGTCAGCCGCATTGAGGGCATCGAGCGGATTCGCTTCACTTCGCCCCATCCCAAAGACTTTCCCGAATCGCTCTTGGAAGTCGTCGCTGAAAATCCCAAAGCCTGCAAGCACATTCATCTGCCTTTGCAGGCCGGTTCCAACCGCGTACTCGATGCCATGAACCGCACCTACACACGCGAATACTTCGTCGAACTGGCCGAGCGCATGCGGAGTCTGATCCCCGGATTGGTTCTCACTACCGATGTCATCGTCGGCTTCCCGACCGAGACCGAGGACGAATTCCAGGAGACGCTCGCTGTGATGCAGGAGGTCAAGTTTGATTCCGCATTTATGTTCAAGTACTCCGAGCGCAAAGAAACGATGGCCTCGCGCACGATGCCCGATGATATCTCCGACGACAATCAAGACCGACCGCATCGTCCGTCTGGTGGACCAACAACGGCAGATTTCCTATCAGCGCAATCAGCTTCATCTGGGAGAGACTTTCAACGTCATGGTCGAAGGCTACGGCAAAAAGCCCAAGCAGCTCCTCGGCCGCAACGACGGCAACAAAATCGTCGTGTTCCCCGATACCGGCGCCAAACCCGGCGAATTCGTCAATGTCAGGATCGAAGAAGTAACTCCCAATACCCTGATCGGCGTGGCGGTTTGAGTCCTGCCGTACTCAATAGCGGGCAAGTATACTCTCTCTGGCAAAACCCCTTCATCCGGAAGACATGATCTGGGTTGGATAATCCAACACTGCCTCTACCATGCCTCTCAGATCGCGATACTGAAAAAAGTCCCTCGCTTAACGAGTCGACAAATTCGCGGGCTGTCGTGTTGACGACTGCAGGAGAAAATCAAGCGTGGCGGGTTCGGCGCCCGTCTCTAATTCGATGAGATATTGTTTGCGCCAAAGTCCCCCACCGTATCCCCGCAATTTGCCGTTAGCTTCGATGACCCGATGGCAGGGAATCACAATCGACAGATAGTTGGCGCCGTTCGCGCGTCCAACTGCGCGCGAAGCATTGGCGTTGCCCATCCGGCGAGCCAATTCGCCGTACGAAATTGTCGCTCCATACGGAATCTTCATCAGCTGATCCCAATCGCGCATTTCAAACGAGCGTCCCCTTTTACATCTACCGGCACCGAGAACTTCTCAAGTTTTCCCTGGAAGTACTTGTCTCCAGTTCCGAGCGCAACAATTTAAGATGACGGTTGCTCCCCTCTTCTAATTGCGCACGGTAGCGCTTGACCACCCGCTCCTTGATCCGCTCAACGCCGCCCCGATCGTGCCATTCCAGAAAACAGACTCCCTCTTCCGTGGCTCCCGCAATCATTTCACCGAGCGGACTTTCGAAATTGCAGTAGACGATCTTAGTTTCGTTCATAAAAGGCTCCTGGTGGTTTGCCGAATTGTTTTGTGAAATGCGTCGCGGAATCCCGATGCCGATTCATAGCCGCATTCGTAACAGGCCGACAAGTAATCATTCCCCTGCTCGATGAACTCGCGCGCAAAGTTCAGTCGTATGCGGCGATGGAATCCCAGCGGCGTGGCATTGAGATGCTGCTTAAAATACCGTCGTATTGTCGAGATGTCGACGCCGCTGAGTTTGATCAAAGCGACTTCGTTGAGCCGATCCTGCCGGTGCTCGCGCATATACCGAAGCACGCGGTGCAGCCACTCGGGCAGATAGTCGGGATAGCGTTCCGCCGCGCAACGCTTGCAGCTTCGCAACCCTGCCGCAATCGCCTCCTCGCGCGTTGAATAGAAGACGACATTCTTCAATAGCGGCTTGCGCGCCTTGCACGATGGCAGGCAGTAGATTCCGGTCGAGTGAACACCGACATAAAACTTGCCGTCAAAATCGGCATCGTTGCTCATCATGGCCTCGACCATGCGCCGGTAATCAGCTTGCTTCATGTATCCAAGTTACGGCTTCTGCCCCCGTTTCGTCTACCGAATTTCGTTCAAGGAATTGCCCAAAACACGATATTTCGCGGTCGTCATCCTAAGGAAATGGCTGTCTCCTTCGGCAATCTCCTTTTGTGGCCTTGAACATCAGTTGTTTATTTCGGAGCCCACTTCGTATCCTTATAAGACTTGATGCTGCCGTTTGTAGCAGATCATCAACCAGTGAAAGGAATTAACGAAATGAAGACTTGTCGGCTACTCGGTGCCATGTGTGCGTTGTTGGCAATAATGACCCTGATCTCCTGCTTCTCGCAGCTCACTAAGCAGCTGGTCCGATCAGAACTACCGGGCCGCCGGGTTCAAGAACATTTGCGTGCTGGTGCGTAATGATGATCTCGGCTTGCGGCGCGACGTCGAAAATAGCGTCGTCGAGCAACTCTCCCAACAGGGCATTCGGGCAATTTCCAGTCTTGACGTGATTTCCCCATCCGACAAGCGACTCCGTGAACAACTGGAATCGACTTTTGACAGCCTCGGCGTCGATGCAATCATGATTATCCGGGAGACTGGTCAGGAAGACCTCGAAGAATTCGTTCCATAAACAACTTATTACAAAGTATTTGATGATGTCTTCAACCAAGGCCGGGTTTAAAAAACCACCGAGGGTGGTTACTGGAAAAAGCCGGAGTTGTCTGACTTCACTGAAGACTAGCCTTTTTGCCAATGATACGGACAAATTGGTTTGGGAAGGAAGATCGCAGACTGCATATGACGGCGACCGAAAGGCGTCGGTTGGTTCTTTCGCCAAGGAAGTCGTTAATGACCTCGTTGCAAACAATCTGCTGTCAACTCCGCGAAAAAGCACGAAGTAGCCCGCAGCAAGAATCGGAGAATTACGCGGACTTCTTGTCATTCAGGGGAGTCGGTCAAGAATGAGTAATAAGGTCGTCAGTGAGGCATACGAAAGCAGGAGATGAGGACGAATTAATGATCTCAATGTAAACATGTTCACTCCAAGAGATTTTTGAGACGGTTAGAAAGTAACTCTAGTGTGGTGTCTCGAAGTAGCTTGGCAGCAGCAACGACCCAATGGTAATGTCATTCCCGCGAAAGCGGCTGCCGAAGGCGTCCCGCTTGTTTTCTTGGGCGCGCGGCCGCTGACGGGTATCACAACTGAAGAAGCGTTAGGGACACCACACTAGGCCTGTGGTAAATGCACAAGTTTGCCGACCCAGTGTTGAAAGATCCACTCCCGTAACACTCACTCGATCAATGGCTACCAAATCGCTGCGTGCCGGCCGCCGCGGTGTTTAGTCATGCTCCTGTTCAGATTTTGGATTTCTGTGCAATCGCTGCTGCACGACTATTTCGATATCTGTTTATCGAGCTCGTGACCTCGAATGAGACCCTACCGTCGAGTAGCACTCCATCAAGATGCCCAGAATTCCCACGGCACGACCCTCTTGATGTCCGTCAAGTATTTTTATTCCCGGCTGCTGGCACGCCGCAAATATCCTTGCGCTTACAGCCGATATAATTAGCGTAGTGTCATAATATTCATGGACTTGGCCGAGACCGGCGTCAGGGATGACAGGAGAAACATCGTTTTGAAAAAGGTAAAATTCTGTTTCGGGATACACAATCACCAGCCAGTCGGCAATTTCGGCTGGGTCGTTCGAAGACGCTTACCAGAAGTCCTATCTCCCCTTCCTGCAGCTGTTGAAGCGCTATCCCGCTGTCCGCATTTCCCTGCATTTCACCGGCATCCTCTACGACTGGATCAAGCAATACCACCCGGAATGCTTCGATCTGATTCGCACGATGAAGGATCGTGGACAGCTCGAATTGCTTACCGGTGGATTCTACGAGCCGATTCTTCCGGCAATCCCGGACCGCGACAAAGTCGGGCAGATCCTCATGCAATCAGAATTTATCGAACGTGAATTTGGCGTGCGGCCAGCCGGAATGTGGCTGGCGGAACGTGTGTGGGAACCCGGCGCTTGCCAAGCACCTCAATCAGGCTGGCGTTAAGTACACCATTCTCGATGACATACATTTTCGTTATGCTGGACTCGAAGAGCCGGACCTGGACGGCTACTACGTCACCGAAGACCAGGGATACCAAATCGCTCTCTTTCCGATCGCCAAAAAGCTGCGTTATACGATTCCGTTTGCCGATCCGGAAGATACCATCGCCTATCTCCGCAATCTTGCGCACCCGCATGCAGGCGACAGTATCGCGGTCTATGCCGACGATGGTGAAAAGTTTGGAGTCTGGCCGAAGACCTACGAGCACTGCTTTCATCGACGGATGGCTCGAACGGTTCTTGTCTATGCTCTGTGACAATCTTGACTGGATCGAGATGATTACCTTCAGCGAGGCGCTCGCGGCTGTTCCGGCCCGGGGCCGGATCTATTTGCCGACCGCTTCATACTCGGAAATGAATGAATGGGCAATGCCCGTCGCCGCAATCGAGCGATACGACGATTTCGTGCACAAATTGAAAGCCGCTGGCCTTTTTGACCAATTCGAGCCGTTCGTCAAAGGCGGATTCTGGCGCAACTTCCAGACCAAATATGACGAGAGCAACAACCTGCACAAACGGATGCTGCTGGTCAGCGATCTGCTTGAAGTCAATCGTGACAAACTATCAGCTTCCGACTATGAACAGGCGAAAAAACTACTTTACGCCGGCCAGTGCAATTGCCCCTACTGGCACGGGGTGTTCGGCGGTTTATACCTGCCGCATCTCCGCGGCGCCGTCTATCAGGAGCTCGTTGCCGCTGAAGCACTCATACATTCAGCACTTATCGGCTCGCGAAGCACCCGGATCGAGAAGTTTGACTTTGATTGCGACGGCCGCGACGAAATTGTCATCACAACCCCCGCTCTCAAAGCCATTGTTGCACCGCAACTGGGCGGGATGATCACCGAACTCGATCATTTCGGCATTGCCAAGAATCTTGTCGATCTCGTCGGCCGGCGCAAGGAAGGCTATCACGACAAGCTCCTTCACCGCCACGAATCCACCGGCGCGGCTGGACAAAGTCGATCCATGACTTGGTTCTCGTGAAAGAAGAGGGGCTTGAGAACCTGCTCCTCGAGGACACCTATCGCCGGGGAATCTTCATCGATCACATCTTCACCGATTCAACGACCCGCAGAGATTTCGAATGTGGCCGAATTGCCTCGGTCGTCGGCCCTTGTAATCAACCGTATGCTGACGCAATCGAGTCACCCGCGGATTCAGCCTCGGTCAGGTTGGAACGAACGAGCCGGGTCAATGCACCGCACGGCCCTGCTGAAATTGAGATCACAAAGACCCTGCAATTCGCGGCAAAGCAAGATGGCATAGTCGCCCAATATGAGATCCGCAACCGGAGTAACCAGAGCCTGACCTTCGATTTTGGCTGCGAAATCGGCCTCGGAAGTTACCCATTCCCGCCTACCGAGGCATTCCTGGTCGGTAGCGCGGGCGAGCATCTCGATCTAAACTCCGGGCATGAATTGAACAAGAGCCGCGAGGTCGCAATCTACAGCCGCCTTTATCGTTTCCTGCTTAGAGTCGCCTTCAACCGCGATGCGTCAATCTGGACACATCCACTCTGGACTGTATCTTTGTCCGAAGGCGGATTCGAGAAGGTCATGCAGGGCACAATCATCCTCTTGCGCTGGCCGGTGGCCCTGGCACCGGGCGAAGCATGGATCGCCGACATCGGCCTCGAAAGCTTCATGAATGTGCAGGAATCGGCAATCCCCGGCCGCTAGTTGGCTCCATCCATCTAAAGAGGACCAACATTGGCCATTACTTGCCAATTCTACAAAAAATCTCTGTGGAGAATCGGCGTTTTTGGCGTTATATGATGAAATGCCGAATATTGTCAAACGCCCGAAAATAATGGAATCGACCTCTTGAGCCCGACGCCAGTTCAAAGCGGCCACAATACTCTGCGAAAATACTACCGTAAGTATCTTTGGTATTTTCTCGGGGGTATTGTTGTACTCGCTGGGGCTAATATTTTTCTCGGAATGTCCCCTTGGCTGCTGCGCGAAGCAATTGACTCGCTGGAAAACCCCAGCCTCGAGTCATTGGCTCCTTCCGATGCCTTTTACGGCATGCAGCACGCGATGGCGCAAACAGCGACCGGAGTGTTGCCCTGGTTTGCCCTGGCGATTGTCGCCGTGACGTTGACCGCCGGTATCTTCCGCTTCTTTGCCCGTCGCACCATCATCTGGGCCTCGCGCGACATCGAATTCGAACTGCGCAATGAGGTCTTCAACCACCTGCTGAAACTTTCGTCGCAGTTCTATCAACGAACGCCGACCGGCGATATCATTGCCCGCCTGTCCAATGATATCGAGTCGGTGCGCCTGATGATCGGGCCGGCTGTGATGCAATTGATCAACACGGTCATGGTCAGCATTGTGGCGTTCTATTACATGATCAAGATTTCACCGACGCTAACGCTTTACGCCCTGATACCATTGCCCCTGCTGTCGATCGCCATGTGGCAGATCGGCCAGCAAACGCATCGCCGCTTCATGAAGATTCAGGACCATTTCTCCACCCTGTCAACGTTTGTGCAGGAATCGATGGCCGGAATCCGCGTTATCAAGGCTTATCGCCGCGAGAAGTATCAGGAGAAAAAGTTCGAAGGAGTCAATCGCGAATATGTGCGGCTCAATCTCGACCTGGTCAAGGTGCGGGCGCTGCTCATGCCGACGATTGTCTTCCTCGTCCGCGCGGTCGTGCTGATCGTCATTTTGATCGGCGGCGGGGACGTCATCAAAGGCACCATCACCAAGGGCGAATATGTCGCCTTCTTGGCCTATCTGCTCATGCTCGTCTGGCCGATGCTCGCCATCGGCTGGGTGATATCCCTCTATCAGCGCGGCACTGCTTCGCTGGCGCGCCTTGACAACTTACTTCGCGAGGTGCCCGATATCACTTCTCCCGCAGACCCTGTGCATCCGCCGCAGGTTGCCGGGGCGCTGCGATTCAGCGGTCTGTCGTTCACTTATCCCGGCAGCAACGCTCCGGTATTACACGATATCGATTTCGAAGTCAAACCCGGCGAGACGCTGGCTATCGTCGGCGCGACCGGCTCGGGTAAGTCCACCCTGATTTCGCTTCTGATGCGCACTTATCCGGTTCCCGACGGGACGATTCAAATCGATGAAATCGACATCAATCGCATGGCGCTCGATGACCTTCGCGGAATGATCGGATTCGTCCGCCAGGATTCCTACTTGTTCTCCGACACGATCGCCGCCAACATCGCGCTGTCGCAGCCCAAGATCGACATGGATGCCGTCCGCGAAGCCGCGCAGGTCGCCGCGTTTGAAAACGAAGTCGAATCGTTCTCGCACAAGTACGAAACGATACTCGGAGAGCGCGGCATCACCCTCTCCGGCGGTCAGAAGCAACGAGCCGCGATTGCCCGCGCATTGCTCAAACAACCGCAAATTCTCATTCTCGATGATGCCTTCTCTTCGGTCGATACCCAGACCGAAGAACTGATTCTCGAGCGGCTCAAAGCCTCCCGTGGGAACATCACGACTTTGCTCATCAGCCACCGCCCCTCGACCATTCGCCGCGCCGACCGGATCATCGTGCTCGACGGCGGCACCATTGTCGAACGCGGCACGCATGACGAACTGATCGCCAATCAGGGTCGCTATTACGAGATTATTCGCCGCGAATTGCTGTCATCGGAACTGGAGATGCTCGATTAGCATGCAGGATTTTCGCGACGAAGACAAACTCGGCAAGGGCTACGATGGCCAGCTAATGCGGCGCCTGCTTGTCTATCTGCGCCCCTATCGCCTCTATGTCGGTCTGGCATTATTGCTCCTGCTGGTTGCCGCGGCAGCGCAGCTCGCGACGCCATACTTGATCAAGATTGCTTTCGACGATCACATCGCTGTCGGCGATCAGGACGGACTGGTTCTTATCGCCATTCAGCTGCTGGCAATCATGTGTCTCGAATTTTTCACCGGCTATGGCCAGATCCGCATCATGGAATGGATCGGCCAGAGCGCGATGTTCGATCTGCGGCAAAAGATCTTCAATCATATCCAGTCAATGCACCTCGGATTTTTCGACAAGAATCCTTCCGGACGTTTGTTGACGCGTGTCACTTCGGACGTCAACGCCCTCAACGAAATGTTCGCCTCCGGCGTCATCGACATACTCGGGAATATCGTAACCCTGGTCGGCATCGTCACCGTGATGTTCGTGCTCTCTCCCAAGTTGTCGCTGGTGACTTTCATTATCCTGCCCCTCATTGTCGGCGCAACATTCGTGTTCCGCAAGCGGGTGCGCGATTCATACCGCGAAATCCGCATCATGATCGCCCGGCTCAACGCGTTTACGCAGGAACACCTCGCCGGTATCAATGAAATCCAGAGCTTCGTGCAGGAACGCAAGACAATGAACCGCTTTGAAGGCGTCAATACTGAGCTGATGTATCAGCACAAGCGCTCCATTCTCTACTACGCCATCTTTTTCCCGATCGTCGAATTGATCGGCGCCATCAGTCTGGCGCTCATTGTCTGGTACGGCGGCGGACAAGTGGTCCGGGAAACAATCACTTTCGGAACTCTGGTCGCATTCATCCAGTACGTTGAGATGTTCTACCGCCCGATCCGTGATCTGGCCGAAAAGTACAACGTCCTGCAGTCAGCTATGGCAGCTGCCGAACGCGTCTTCAACATCCTTGATTCCAAATCCGACATCTCCGTTCCGGAGCACCCAAAACCGCTGACCAACTTCAGCGGCGCCATCACCTGCAGCAATGTCGATTTCAGCTATAGCAAGGACCAGCGTATCCTCCACGATATCAGCTTCGATATCAAACCCGGTGAAAAGGTCGCACTGGTCGGAGCCACCGGCTCCGGAAAGACAACTTCGGTAAGCCTGATCTGCCGGTTCTACGACATCGATAACGGTTCCATCAAGTTCGACACTGTCGATATTCGCGATCTTGACCCCCAGGTCGTGCGCGCACAAATCGGCCTCGTTCTGCAGGACGTCTTCCTCTTCTCCGGCTCGATCAGCGAAAACATCACGCTGGGCAATGAAGCAATTTCGCAGCAACAGATGATCGCAGCAGCCGAACGCGTCGGGCTCGCACCCTTTGTCGAGAGTCTGGAAAAACAATATGACCACCGCGTCGGCGAACGCGGCGGATCGCTCTCGGTCGGCCAGCGCCAGTTAATCAGTTTCGCCCGGGCTCTGGCCTATGACCCGCCGGTGTTGATACTTGACGAAGCAACATCTTCTGTCGATAATGAAACCGAGTATGTCATTCAGAAGGCTCTCCATAAACTGTTCGAGGGTCGCACATCATTGATCGTCGCCCACCGCCTCTCGACAATTGAGGAAGCCGACAAGATATTAGTCTACCATAAAGGCCGCATCGTTGAACAGGGTAAGCACGAGGAATTGCTGAAGCAGCGGGGCGTCTATTGGCGGCTGTACCAACTTCAATACCAGGATCAGGAAGTGACACGCGCAACATGAGAATCAGTTCATCGATGACCGGCTCGCTGTTGGCCGAGACGGCAGCTACCGCCAAAGCCGCGGGAAAGCTGCTGCTCGATAATGTACAGAAGAATCGCCGGGTGCAATTCAAGGGACGAATCGACATCGTCACCGAAATGGATCTGGCCAGCGAGAAGTTGATCGTCGCCCGCTTAAGCAAGGCACTGCCGGAAGCTTCCTTCCTCACCGAAGAAGGCAGCATCGCTGACCAGAATTCGGAATTCAAATGGATCATCGACCCGCTCGACGGAACGACCAACTACGCCCACACATTTCCGGTGTGGTGCGTGTCGATCGGACTGCAATATCGCGATGAAATGATCGTCGGCTGCGTGTACGATCCCACCCGCGACGAACTCTTTACCGCGACCAAGCACGACAAAAGCCGGCTCAACGGGCAGGCCATCAAAGTCAGCGATCGCCGCCGCCTCGATCAGGCGCTGCTTGCCACCGGATTTCCCTATGACATCCGCACCAGTCGGATTAATAATCTCCTGAACTTCACAAATTTCGTCAGAACCGCCCGTGCCGTTCGACGTGCCGGCTCCGCAGCGCTCGATCTCTGCTATCTCGCCTGCGGCCGATTCGACGGCTACTGGGAGTTGAAACTGCATCCATGGGACATGGCCGCCGGCGTCCTGATTGTCAAACAGGCCGGCGGAAAAATCACCGACTTTGAGGGAAAGCCATTCTCAATATTCAGGGATCGCTTGCTCGGCTCCAACGGACGCATTCACAAAGAAATGATGCGCGTGCTCGCCGCCGGAAAGCAGTAAAACGTCAAAACGCCAGGTAATCTGGGGTGGAATCTAATCCGCTATCGTCGTACAGGACTTGACGACATCGTCGAGTTGAGTGAAATCAACCGGCTTCGAGAGAAATTTCTGGATTCCCGCCGCGCGAATGCGGTCGATGAGATCGTCGGTGGCAAACGCGCTGACCATGACCACCGGCAAATTCGGGAAGCGGTCGTGAAGCCGGTTGATCAGACCCAGACCGTCACCATCGGGCATCTTGAGATCGGTAATGACTAAGTCAACGGGATTTACAGTAAGATATTCCGTAGCGGCTCTTACCGTCGTGAAAGCGTGAATTTCATTATCGCCTGCCTCAAGTCGCTGGCACAGGCTGGCAAGAAATTCTTCATTGTCGTCGATGACAACAATCCGGCGCTTGCGCAGGCTTAACAGCATCTTCTCGATTTCCGACTCCATCGTTCCAATTCGAAACGGCTTCGCCAAAAATCCGTCGGCGCCCTTGGAATATGCCTGCGCCTGGATGCCGTCACTGCCGATTCCGGTGATCAACATGACGGGAAGGCGGCGATTTCTCCTCTTGATCTCCTGTAGTAGCTCAATTCCTGACATCTCCGGCATATTGATGTCGGAAATCACCAGGTCAATCCGCATGCTGGAAAGCACTTCAAGCGCTTCCTGGGCTGACCCGGCCGAATGAGGCTCGTAGCCAATCGCAGAAAGCGTGTCTACCAGTAGATCAGTAAGGTTGGGATCGTCATCAACAACCAGTACTCTCGAGATTTCTGCCGTCATATTGTATAACTCCGTTGGTACGCGCCTGCCACTTTCGATTGAAGACTTCCAGCCCCGCTACTTGTATCGGCATATCCGCGGGATTTCTCAATTTTAGTTGGTGACAGCGGCTAAGGAAAATAGATTCTCTTGATGAGTAGTATTGAATTTCGCGGCGTCATCAAGCGCTTCAGTAACAACCCGGTTATTCCGCGTCTGGATCTGGTAATTCCCTCAGGATGTCTGACAGTGCTGCTGGGACCTTCTGGCTGCGGCAAGTCTACCATCCTGCGCATGATTGCCGGCCTCGAATCACCCGATGAGGGCGCCATCCTCATGGATGGCATCGAAATCACCGGGCAAGAACCCCGGCATCGCAACATGGCGATGGTGTTTCAAAACTACGCACTTTACCCGCACCTGACCGTCCGGGAGAATCTGGCCTTCCCTCTCAAAGTCGTCAAGACACCCAAAGAAACCATCGCCGTCAAAGTCGCCGAAACCGCACAGCTCCTCGGCTTGACCCCGATGCTCGACCGCTACCCGCGTACACTCTCCGGCGGAGAACGTCAGCGTACGGCTGTCGGAAGGGCCATTGTGCGCAATCCGCAGGTCTTTCTCTTCGATGAGCCTCTTTCCAATCTCGACTTTCAACTCCGCAACCAAATGCGCGGAGAATTGAAATCACTGCAACAGCGCTTGGGCAAGACCACCGTTTATGTGACTCATGACCAAACTGAAGCCATGACGATGGCCGATAATCTCGTCGTCCTCAATAAAGGACAGGTTATGCAGATCGGCTCCCCTATCGAGGTGTTCCGACAGCCGGCAAATCTCTTCGTCGCCCGCTTCATCGGGTCGCCACCGATGAATATTATCAACATCGAAGTTGAAGCCGGCATCTGCTACCCCATTCATCAGCGTATCCCGCTCACCGGTCTCCCGGTCCCGAACGGCAGATATACCCTTGGCATCCGACCCGACCAATTGCAGGTCGCAGCGAGCGCTCCGAATGCGCATCTCACCGTTGAACGCACCGAATTTCATGGTACGGCGACATTCCTGATCGGAACAGTCGGCGAGGACCTCGTGATGGCAACCAGTCCGGCCGACCGCGTCGTTGCCGTCGGCGAACGAATAGCCCTCAACTTTGATCCTCGAATCCTGCATCTGTTTGATGAGGCTTCCGGGAACCGAATCTCATTTTGATATCGGCGATTTGACAGCGCATTATTCAGGAGAAATCCTTGACTTCGACCCGTCGCTATCTATATTTAGAGTAAATGGTATCTTTTTTGTGAGGTATAGAAATGACAATTAGCCCGGAAGCCCTTAGTTACCTGACGGCCGGAATTCAGGCCGAAATAGCAGCCTACGTATTCTACCGCATCGGCGCCGAGAAGATCAGCGATCAAGACATCAAAACCACCATGTTGCATTTTGCCGGCGAGGAACGTAAGCACTTTCTTACCCTCGAACATCAATATGACCTTCATGTCCGGTCGGAGAAATGGGTTACTTACCGCGATGTCATGAACCGCAATGAGCTTCCGGTTATCGACGAAGCCATGGGCGACAAACACGTTCAGCGCATTGCCCTGGTCAAAGCGGCCTCGTCTAAGTCCGAGATTCTGGCGATCGCCCTGCAGTTGGAGAAGGAAGCCTACGAACTCTATTCCGCCGCCGCCAAAGTCGCGAGCGAACCGGATGTACGCAAGACCTTCGAGTACCTGACCCAGTTCGAAATGGGGCACATCAAGAATGTCGAAGGGATGATCGCGGCCAAGTAAGGTCTGCCCGGAATACTGCAACGCTTACGTATTTTCCTGGCGGATATGATCCTTGCCGCTCTGTTTGACCGAATACATGAGAGTATCCGCTTTGGTAATCATCTCGTCCACTGTTTCCGGAGGACGGGTGAATGTCACGGCTCCGGCACTGTAAGTCACCGGCCAGTCATACATCTGCGCCATGGCGGTCAGGTCGCTCCTCAACCTCTCCATTACTGTGGCGGCACCTGTAGCATCGGTACCGCTCAACAGCAGAACGAATTCGTCGCCGCCAAGTCGGGCAACTTGGTCAATCTCGCGAACGTTCTGGCGGAGAATGTCCGCAGTGAGCGTTAAGAGTCGATCCCCTATCAGATGACCGTATCTGTCATTCACATTCTTGAAATTGTCAATATCGGTAAAAACCACGGTAAAAGGCTTGGGATTGCGGTTGGCGCGGGCTATTTCCAGTTGCGCGGCCTCGTAGAATGCGCGGCGATTCGGAATCCCCGTCAACTCATCAACACGCGCCGCCAGCTTGTGCTCCTCGACCAGTCTTTTCAGAGCCGAAAGTACCCAGGCAACCGCAATGAAAAGTGCCAGTCGCAATACCAGGTTTACTGCTATCCATAACGGACCAATGCTGACTTCGCCGTCGTAGATATCCGCTGACATACCAAGTCAGTACGCTCAAGAATGAATAGGCCACTCCGGGTCCATATCCCACGGTCCAGGTAACCAGAGCGATTGGAATCAGGAAGAAAATGGAGAACGACAACTGTGACCCTGTGAAATAGTAGGCGGCACCGATGACTACGACAAAAACGAAAGCGCTCAACAGGCAGGCTAATGGCGGTATGCCTTCCAGCACTTCCAATATTCGAGAAATTCGCGTCTCCACGATTCTGAAACTACTCTCACCCAAGCTCGTCAATACCATTCCAGAAAGGTCAGCTTATTGCTGATAACCTAATCATCGACATTTCACAACAGTTTTTTACCGGCAATTGCGCACCAAATCCTCCAAAAAGTCGCGCTTCTGATTCGTATAGTTAATCTAGCTGAGAGTTAGTAGATCTAATTCATCTATTCTTGGGCGGGAACAAATCTAAGTTAGCCAATGTTAGCATCATACGAAGGAGATACTATGACATTCGAATTACCAAAATTGACCTACGCCTACGATGCGCTTGAGCCGTTCATCGACAAGGAAACGATGACCATTCACCACACCAAGCATCATCAAACCTATGTGACCAAACTTAACGAGGCCCTCGCCTCCCATCAGGAATTGCAGACGAAGTCGGTCGAAGCTCTCGTCGCCGACCTCAACTCCGTTCCCGAAGCCATCCGCACGGCGGTGCGTAACCACGGCGGTGGACACGCCAACCATTCATTCTTCTGGAATATCCTCAAGAAAGATGCCAAGTACGGTGGCGCAGTTGCTGAAGCGATCAACAGCACCTTTGGCGGGCACGACCAGTTCAAAGAGAAATTCACGGCTGCTGCCACTGCCGTTTTCGGTTCCGGTTGGGCCTGGTTGGTAGCTTCCGGCGGCAAGCTGGAAATCGTTACTACCCCGAATCAGGATTCGCCTCTCACGCAAGGCAAGAAGCCGATAGTCGGTATCGACGTCTGGGAGCATGCCTACTATCTCAAGTATCAAAACCGCCGTCCGGAGTACATCGCAGCATTCATGAACATCATCAACTGGGATGAAGTGAACAAGGCTTTCGCGGCTCGCAAAGTAATTTCAGCCAGCAATTCGTCTTCCAAGGGGCGCAGCATGATGCGCCCCTTTTCATTTTCGGATTGATCTGATCTTACAACTGCTGCAAAAATCGCAAAAATCTCTTCACGATCTTCGGAGTTGAACGAGTTGGCTTGCTTACTTCAGTTTTTTTTTGAGAGCTAACTTGAAACGCGCATCAAATCGCGAAGGCGAGCACTTTCCGCACGAGGCTGATATCAATCGCTTGCGGCGGGGGTACTCCGTCTTGCAGGACTTGCACTGGTAGATGTAGCGCGCCGGCAAACGCAGCTGCGAATGCGCCTTGGCTTTGACCGAAGCCCCGATGCGGGCGGCCTCGCTCTTAAAAGCGGCGTTGTGATTGAAATGAATAATGTGGATCATCTCGTGCTTGAGCGTATCGTCGATATCTTCGGGGAATAGCTCATGGTACTTGCTGGACAGCACAATCTCTACCCGGCTGCGGATATATTGCCCCGCACATAGCATCCGCGAGGAATAGCGAATGCGCGGCGTCGGCAGCTTGCCGGCAAAATACTTGACGTTAAAATGATGAAATCGATTATACAGCTCTTCAACCGAAGGCAGCAACCCGTCACTCGGTTTTTCCGCCTTGGGTTGCTGGACTAAGAACGGTTGCTCGAACAGGCTTAGGTTAGTCGGCAACGTATTTGGACTGCTTTTTTTCCTGTTCATGGGCGGCTAACTTATATAGTTTAAATCGTTCTCGCAAGTGGAGGTCGCATGCGTTTTCTGCTATCGTTCATGGTGTTACTCGGCGCTTTGTTTTTGTCCTGCGTCGGGCAGTACCAACCTGCATACAAGACGGTTTTTGTTAAGTCCAGTGCTGAACCCGGCGGCGACGGCTCATTCCGGGCGCCCTTCGTAAGTCTCCAAACCGCAATCGATTCGGCACATTCGGGCGATAAGATCGTCCTGCTTGCCGGTACCTATAATGGAGTATCGACCAAGTTCACCGAGGATTTATGCGGTAACTGCACCGATCCCCAAACTCCGGTAGAAGCAACTTATGGCTTCGTGGTCAAAGACAAGTCCCTCTCGATCACCGGCGACAACCCCGATTCCGTCGTCCTGATAACCAACGCCGGCTACGGCGTTTTCTTCTCCAACAGCTGGGGCTCCTCCATCGAAAACGTCCGCATCACCGGCGGAGTCCGCGACCGCGACGGCAACGCCACCGATGCCGCCATCGTCGCCAAGTTCTCCCGCCTTACCGTCCGTAACTGCGAGATCATCAACAACGACAACCGCGATACTACGGTCGTCGTCGGCATCGGCGGTATCTTCGTCCGCGAAGGCTCGGAACTCTTCATCGAGAACAACCGCATCATCAATGGCGGCTGGGATGGCATCGCGCTCTATCGCGGCGCCAAGGCCTTCATCGCCGACAACGTCATTACCAAAGGCCGCGGCGCTGGTATCGGCATCACCTGGGACGCGCAAGCCACCGTCCTCCGCAATCGCGTCAGCGAATTCTGGAAAGGCATCGGGTCATTTGGCACTTCGCGCGCGGTCGTGCGCAACAACATCGTGCAAGACTGTCTCGGCTGGGGAATCATCGCCACCGGCGAGTCATTCATGGAAGCCTCCAACAACTTGATCTATCGCAACGGCAACTGCGGTTTTGCCAACTGGGGCGACCGCGAACAGAAACTCGGACCGCGCGGCGTCTTCGTCAATAACATTGTTTACAATAATGGCTGGCGTGCAAAGTGGGTCTGTCCTTGCGTGGGAATATGGATGTTGGGCAATCCCGCTGATTTCGTGATCGCCAATAACAACGTCTATGTCGACCCGGAGATTATTTCCGCCGAACGTGCTGCACCGACTACCGCTGCTGGCGAAGACCTCAAATGGGCAGCGAACTATCAAGACATCCACGACCTGACCGGCAAGTTCGGCAATATCTCCGTCAATCCGTTATTTGCCGATACACTCAACTTCAAACTGCTGCCGACATCAACCCTCATCAATGCCGGCGACTCGATCCTTACCGATCTCGACGGCAGCCGCTCCGACATCGGCATCTGGGGAGGCAACTCGGCCAAGAAGTGACGTTTAGTCATTAGAATTCTCTGCTGGCTATTGTTGCGTTATTCCCGCGAAGGGGACTGCTGAAAAGGTGCGTTAAACATTGAATGACATCCCTCAGTTACTCCTCCTTCTGTTTCGGAATTCGAAACCACTCCACCTGCAATGGGAGATTCTGTTGCATGCAAACGACTTTGTGAGAATTCGTTATTCCCCCTTAGCAAAGGGGGCTAGGGGGTTGTGTTGAGCTATTACAAACTAGCGGTCTTTTTCAACCGTCCCGAGAGCCGGAATCCCGGCTAGTGAATCACCCACGCGAGACAACTGGTGAAGATCCTTGAGTGTGCGCGCCCGCCGTCCACGTCGGGCGCGTTTGGTCGCAGCGGGCGTGGACGACGCCGCGCACACAACGAATGAGAAAGCGCGTAGGTCGCTGTTCCCAGCGACCTGTCCCGCGCTTTAGCGGGAAGCGTGGAACCCGACATTGAGATCTCTCTAATTTCGGTTCGGCCTTCATTTGCTCGCTTCTGGTGTGCCGACGGAGAAGACCGTAGCCTAGCCCCTTGTGGGCGTTCTTCTATCATCCCCCCTACTCATTCCTCAACGACTCCACCGGATCCAACCGCGCCGCCCTTCGCGCCGGATAATAACCCGCCAGCAGACTCACCACGATCCCAAATCCCAGCGCAATCCCGATCAGCCATAGCGGCGTTGCAAATAGTTCGATCGTTTCGACGCCTTCATTTCTCATAAACGACTGCGCCACGAATGATGCAATCCGTGTGATGATCCACCCAACAATGATGCCGAAGGCCGCCCCCAGCGTGCCGATTGCCGCAGCCTCATACAGGAATATCCGGCGGATATCCGAATCATCCGCGCCGAGCGCCTTGAGTACGCCGATCTCGCGGCGCCGTTCCAGAATCGACATGATCATCGTGTTCGCGATCCCCAGTGAGGCCGTCACCAGCGCAATCAAACCAATCATGCCCAGCGCCATATCAAAATAGATGAACATCTTCTGTATCTCTTCGAACTGCTCGGCAAAACTGCGCGACTTGAAGCCGAGCGCTTTCACCGAATCACGTACCGACTTAAACGGCTGGTGCGGATCGAGATCAAGGGTGATCTTCGAATAGGACTTGCCTGACTGCGGCGCAAACATGTCCGGCAGGCTTCCGGAGTTGAACGCGTCCAGCAGACTCGTCGGCGACAATGACAAATCTCCGGCATTGAGCCTGCGTGCCGTTGCCAGCGGCAAAATGACTTCCTCGAAACGCATCGGACTTTCGCGCCGGCCCGGGATAACCCCGGCAATCGCCAAAGTCTCGTGCACAACTTCCCGGTTGTTCATCAGACCGGAATAAAATCGCCGCAGCGCCTCCGCGGTCTCCCGCCGCAGCAATCCCATTGCATAACCCGGTTCGAAAATCGAATCACGATCGATACCGCGCAGTCGCTTGCGCAAGGCACCGTCCCTGTCGCTGATAATCGCCGCCCACGCGCTGTCGATTCGCACCAGCCGTGCGGTAACCACCAGTTCTTTCCCAATGACCGAGTCCGTCTCGGCAAATCCCATCCGTTTGACAAAATCGCGTGTGACCACCGCCTGGTGTGCACTGTCACTGTCAAAGCGTGTTCCGGCGATGTATTGCGATAACGCTGCCGTTCTGGCAACTTCCGATGATATCGCCTGCGCGTTTAGGGTGGCTGTGCTGTCGCCCAGCTTGGCATCGATCTGGAAAGCCTCCAATGGATAGGCCAGACGCACTCCGGGAATCTGCGCCAGAAGCGCCAACGCCGAATCATTCAGCACCGTCGCCTTGACGCTGTCCTTACCGTTATCGTTGTCCGCGGGATAGACCTGCATCGTCGAGAGCAGCCCGAACTTTTCGAATTGTTCATTCACATACTGCTGATTGCCGGCACCGAACGACAGCATCGACACAAAGGCCGCAATCGCAATCACCACCCCGGATATGGTCAATACCGAGCGCAGCTTCATCCGCCACAAATTGTCCGCGGCTGCCGCAATCAAGTCGTACGATGTCACGCTTGTCCCCCCGAATCTTCAACCACGCGACCATAATGCATCTTGATGATCCGCCCGCAGATGCTCCGCGCCAGCTCCAGATCATGCGATACCATCACGACAGTCAGGCCCTCATCGTTCAGATTGGTCAGCAATGCCGAGATCTGCCGGGCGTTCTCGTAATCGAGATTCCCGGTCGGCTCATCGGCAAAGATCACCTCCGGACGCTTAACCAGCGCGCGTGCAATCGCCACCCGCTGTTGCTCGCCTCCGGACAACGCACTCGGGCGATGTTCCAGCCGGTCACCCATGCCCAGACTGGACAAGATCTCCGCCGCCCGCCTGTGGCGTTCATGGCGCGGCGTGTCGTTGAAGTACAGAGCGACTTCGACATTGCGAAGTGCCGTATGGTGGGGAAGCAGATTGAATGTCTGGAAGATCATCCCGACCCGGTGGGCGCGATAAGCGGCAAGATCCTTGCGACTGGCCGCGCTCAACACCGTCGCACCGATCGTGATATTTCCCGCAGTGGGTGTGTCGAGTCCGGCGAGCATGTTCAGCAATGTCGATTTGCCGGAACCGGAAGAACCCACTATGCCGACAAACTCGCCGCGGCCAATATTGAGACTGACACCGTCTACCGCACGGATCTGCTGCGGACCGCGTTGGTAATAGCGGCAGAGTTCGTTAGTGACAATCCAGGGTTCGGTCATGGTACTTGATATCACTTTACGACTCGTACTGCAAATAGTTGCTTTGCCCAACACCGATAATGCACTTGTAGGTCGGCGTTCCCAGAAAGCAAAGTGGCGATTCAACCTCCCGAGTAGGTTGGAACCCTCGTCCCGAAGCCTGCTGGAGTCTGGAGCATCTATCTAGAGGGTTCCGACATTTACCGTCTGTACCGGAGCGACATCCAACATCCCGAGTAGGTTGGAACCCTCGTCCCGAAGCCTGCTGGAGTCTGGAGCATCTATCTAGAGGGTTCCGACATTTACCGTCTGTACCGGAGCGACATCCAACATCCCGAGTAGGTTGTAACCCTCGTCTCAAAGCTTGCTGGAGTCTGGAGCATCTATCTAGAGGGTTCCGACAATTACCGTCTGTACCGGAGCGACATCCAACATCCCGAGTAGGTTGGAACCCTCGTCCCGAAGCTTGCTGGAGTCTGGAGCATCTATCCAGAGGGTTCCGACAATTGCCGTATTTTCCGGAACTGTAATTCAACACCCCGAGTAGGTTGGAACCCTCGTCCCGAAGCTAATTGGAATTAGAATCATCTCCCCAGAGGGTTCCGACAATTACCGTCTGTACCTGCCCGCCGTGGCGAATGCGCTTCACCCGACATCTCCGAACATGCCTTAATTCCCCCCGAGAATAATTGACAATCTACCCCAAATCCCTATTTTGGACGCGGAATTTTTGCAGTCAATCTGCGTACTCGGGCTTCTCTCGGATACGTGCAACTTAGAGAGGAGTCCGTCATGGCTTCAGCAAAAAACGGCGATACTGTCCGCGTTCACTATACCGGCAAACTTCTGGACGGAACCATTTTTGACAGTTCCGACGGGAGCGATCCGCTCGAATTTATTCTCGGCGAACAGCAGGTCATCTCCGGTTTTGACCGCGCCGTTCTCGGTATGAATATCGGCGCCAAAACCACGGTCACGATCCCGGTCGCCGATGCCTATGGCCCGCGCAAGCCGGGATTGGTGATCGATGTCGACCGCTCGGAATTTCCGCCCGATATCGAACCACGCATCGGCCTGAATCTGCGCATGGAGCAGGCGGATGGCTCGACTGTCAATGTCGCCATCACGAATGTCAACGACAACATGGTAACTCTTGACGCCAACCATCCGCTGGCCGGCGAAGAACTGGTCTTCGACATCGAACTGGTCGAAATCATCGCCGCTTAACGGCACTAACCAACTTCCGGCAATAAATCAAAACGCGGCAGATGTTGCCATCCGCCGCGTTCCTTTATGTGTGGACTGACCGGAGGTTTATAGCTCTGCCCAATTGATGGTATAGTGTCCCGATGCCTGTGTTTCCGTGTTGTAGTAGGACACGATGAAAACCTTGTAGCTCTTGCCGCCAACTTGAACAATGTAAGTGTTCTTCTTTGATGTAAGCTGGTGGGTCTGGAAATTGTAGTTGTACCAATCGCTAACTGTGAAGGCCGACTGCATCTCATCCAGTACCCATCGGGGCGGTCCAAACTGATTGACATTGGCTACGGCATCAAAATCGGTGCGGTCAACAAGCCCGTCATATACCGGAAACGCCGCTCCCTGCCCGGTACCGAAGATTGATCCGTTGAGATAAACGTCGTACGAGTAGATGCGGATATCCCAATCCGTCGACGTGGCCGGGTTTGCCGGAGTCACAACCTGACCGCTGGAGAAATCAAAGTAAAATCCGTTCGGCGCATCAATAGTATCTACTTCAGCAGCGCCGGACACATTCGTTGCTCCGGCGGCAGGCTGATAGAAGTACTTTATCACCATCGCACCCTGTGCCGGTGGTTGTGAACCGCCAATGACGTCCAACAATTGGAACTTGACTAAATTTCCTACCGCATCCGAGAGAATGTAGACATACTTCTTGGTTGAAAGCTGGTGCGAGATCGGATTGTAGTTCCAGAGGCTGTCCAGAGCAAAATCGTATCCATCTTCCATCCACTGCGATGATTGTACCGCCGCCAATTCCGTCGCATCAACTTCGGCGAACTTGTCTTCGGCGACGATACCGGCAGTGACCAGGTTCACGCACTTGGCGTCGCTCGGACCAGACAAGCCGCCGCTGGTCTTGATATAACTCTTCTTGAACGCCAGATCCCAGGTGTCCGCAGTCTTCGCCTGCTCGTCTGTGAGATTGACGACGTCTCGCGTCTTGAAACTATAATAGCTGTAGTTCGTACTCTGTGTGGCACTGGCATCCAGTTTCGTCACCCAGAACTTGCCGACACCGTCCCACGTGGTCGATGCCGTGTTATCCGGCTGATCCGGTCCCGTCCCATTGTCGTCATTCGAACAGCCGATAAAGGCCGTCATCAAGAGCGCAGTTAGTGACATTACTTTGAAGTACTTCATGGGTGCTTCCTTTCTATGAATAAATCGTTGCAATGACATTATTCTCCCGCCAATTCACATCTACCGGCTGTTCCAGCGCAGCCCCGCATGAAAGGTGCGGCCCGGCCAATAACCGAAGTCGATTTCGACATCATCGGTTAAATTCTCGCCGCGCGCGAACAACTCGAGGTTCTCCCACACGCGTTTTGACACGCTCAAGTTGAGATCCCGCCGTGTCGGCGCCCAAACATCCGACTCAAAATCGTTCTGTGCGCCCAGCGGCACCCACAGCTTGCCGGAGTACCAGCTTCCCCACGCCGTCACGACCAGACCGACCTCATCGAAATGAATCGAAGACAGCAGTTTCAGCGCGTGCTCCGGACGATTGAGCAACCAATGGCCGGTCTCGCGGTTCTTCGCCGTCAGCCAGGTGTACGACAACGAGAAATCGACGTGGTGATTGATCTTGAGTTCGCTCTGCCATTCGATCCCGCGCGTGTAAGCCTTGAAAACATTTTGATACTTGTAAATCCCCCGCCAATAAGTCGGCGAAAACCCGGTCAGGTTGAACTCGATCATGTCGTTAATGTCATTGTAGAAATAGGTAATCCGGTGCAGGCCGATCCCCTCGTAGCTGTATTCCAATGACAATGAGCTATTGCGGGATTTCTCCGGCCGCAGATCCTCGCCGCCGCCGATCACGATATATCCCGCCGCCGAATGGTCGAAACGGAAATAGAGTTCCTTAATCGAAGGCGCCCGGAATCCGCCGCCGTGGAATGCGCGGATGCGAAACCGCGGATGCGGATTATACATCACGTTGATCGAAGCATTCACGTGCTCGCCAAAGGTTGAATGCTCCTCAAGACGAATCCCCGGCAGCATCGTCAAACTCTCGACCGGCTTCCACTCATACTGCATATAAACATCGCCGCTGGAGACTTCCTGCTTGCCGGCTACGATTTCCTCCGACTTGAGCGATTGAGCGACCAAATCGCCCCCCATTGTCACCACATGCCCTTCCTTGTAGCTGTGCGTAGCACTTACCGAAGCTTCTCCCAGATAATCCTCGGTGCGTGACTTGTCCGAGAGACTGCCCGAGGCCGTGAACTTCTCCCACAGATGGTCATAATATGTCCCATATAAATTGATATCAACCAGCGTTCGCGGATTCGGCTGGAAGTTGAGCTTACCTCCGGCCGAGTAGCGATAGTTGTTTTCCTGGTCGTCAAATGTAAACGTGATTGGATCAATGTATTCCGATTCAATCCAGTCCTTGCGCTCGCGGAAGAAATTGCCGTTGATCGATAGATCAAATGCCTTCGAAAGTTTCCGCGTGACCTTGCCGTCCAGATTGAACCGCTTAATGCGCTCCATACCGTTGGTATGCGGCGTCGACTGGTCCAGATCAAATCCATCCGTACGGTCAAAGCGTGCACCCATCTGCAGACCCCAACTGCCGCGCTTCGACTCGAGTTCGAGATTCTGCATATATGAGTTGAATGTGCCGTATTCGCCTGCGCTGTTCAGCCGCAATTGCGCCTGCGGCTTGCGCGTGATGATATTCACCACCCCGCCGATGGCGTCGCTGCCATAAAGCGTCGAGCCCACCCCTTTGACGACCTCGATTTTCTCAACGTTGGCGAGCGATATCTGCGCCAAATCAATCGCGCCGCGCACGCGCCCGACCATCTTCTCGCCATCGATCAGGATCAATACCCGCGTCGGGTCGAGCCCGCGCAGTGAAGCGCCGCTGCCGGAGAAATTATCGTCGATGTTGATCCCGACGGCCGACTTCAACGCCTGATCCACGGTCGTCGCCCCGGTGCGGATCGCATCATCGGTACGGATGACCTCCGTCGTCACCGGTACATCCTTGAGCAAGTACGGTGTCCGGGTACCGGTAACCACCACTTCGTCGTAAATGTACGTTCGCGGCGACAGAACAACATTCACGACCGTGTCGCGTTCACCCAACTTGATGTCGAGGACGCGCGTCTCAAAACTCACGTGGGTAATCTGAAGCCGATAAGTGCCGGCGTTGTCAATGGCGATCTGATATCGGCCATCCAGGTCAGCGCGCGCCTTAAGATCCAATTCCTCGACAAGAATGTTCGCCTCCACAACCGGCGACTTGTCGCTGCTTGAATTAATCGTTCCGCTGATCTTGACACAAAAGGCTGGAGTTGACATTACTAGAAGGCACATCCAGAACGACAGAACACAAAGCCGCCTGGTCGACTTAGATGCAGCGCTCTTGGAGCGGAAAACCAAAGGAAGACTGAGCGTCGAATCCATACAAAAGAGAGTACGAATTTCGACGATAATTCGTGTCAAACGACTGTCACAGCTTGTGAATTTTTTCTATAACATCGCGATGGCGGGTTGATTCAGGAGTCTCGCAAAATGCAAGCCCGGCGAACGCTCATTCGTTTCCGCCGGGATTTTGGAATCTAATGTGCTTCTCTGCCGAACGCGGCTACGCGCCTAATCCGAACAACAAGCCGAGCCGGTAAATCGTAAATGCCGCCACCCACGGCACCGCCAGTTGTACCGACATTCCAAACCACATCCACTTGGCACCGATCTCCCGCTTCATTGCCGCCATCACCGTAACGCACGGTGTGTACAACAAGACAAACACAAGAAATGCGTATGCTGCCAACGGAGTGATCCCGCCCGCCGGATCGCTGATAATATTCATCAGCGACGCCGAGGTCTCGTCGACATCTTCACCGATCTGGTAAAGCACGCCCAGTGTCGAAACAACAACTTCCTTGGCGACAAATCCGGTTATCAGCGCAATACCCATTTGCCAGTTGAACCCGAGCGGCTGAATAATCGGCTGGATAAGATTGCCGAGACGGCCAATATACGAATGCCGAATCTCCTCCGTCTTCATCTGGCTCTGCAAATGAACGATCTGTTCTTGCGCTTCGGGAGTTGTCTGCCGCTGCAGCTCCGTAATCTGCGATCCGAAGTCCTGCGAATAGTTGTCGATCTTCGGGAAGGCTCCCAGGAACCAGATTATGATTGATGCCACCAGGATCACACGACCGATCTTGCCGAGATAGATCTTCGCCCGCTCCCACATCATAAGCAGTCCCGTCTTAAACGTGGGACGGCGATAGGGTGGAAACTCCATGAAAAACGGCGACGTGTCTTCCTTGAACAGACTCTTCCTCAACAATCGCCCGAAAATCACCGCAACCGCAATGCCGAGTAAATACAGGCTGAAAATAACATTGCCGGCGTTGCCCGCGAAAAACGCGCCGCAAAACAGCACATAGACCGACAGCCGGGCCGAGCAGGACATAAATGGAATAATCAATACTGCCAGCACCCGGTCGCGATGCGACTCCAGCGTGCGTGTCGCCATGATGGCAGGCACATTGCAGCCGAACCCCATCAGCAGCGGGATAAAGGCCTTGCCGTTCAGACCGAGTACGCGCATGAAGCGGTCCATCATGAATGCCGCGCGCGCCATATATCCCGAGTCTTCCATCACCGCTATGCCAAGATATAGAATCATGATATTCGGAAGAAAGACCAGCACTGCGCCCATGCCGCCGATCATACCGTCGGTAATCAACTCATTGATAACGCCGGCCGGTAGAACGCCGGAAATGACGCCCTGCAGCGCCAGGACGCCACGACTGATCCAATCAGCGGGATACTGCCCGATGACATAGGTCGCCTGAAAAATCAGCCACATGAAAAACAGGAAAATCGGATAACCGAAATACTTGTGGGTCAGAATCGAGTCCAACCGGTTGGAGAAGTGCATGCGATTGTCGCAGCCGCGATCCACCGCCGAGTCGAGTACTTCGCCGATATAGCGATAGCGCGCATCGGTAATTGCCGTATCGGACTCGTGGCCCAGATGCTTCTTGATGCGATTCTTCGATTCCGCCACCTGCCTATGAATCAGCGTTCGTTCCGGCGGTGTCGGTTTGGCGAAATCGTCAATGTTAACAGTGTCTTCGAGCAAGTTGACGGCATACCAGCGCGGCGGCAGCGTATTGCAGCTGGTCGATCCCACCGTCTCCGTGATTTCCGCAATCTGCTTGTCAATCTCCCCGCCGTACTTGATCCGCGGTGCAAACTCAACGAGGTTCCTCTTATCCAGCAAGAACCGCACAGTAAGATCCAGCAGTTCCTTGATCCCCTCTCCCTTGTGCGCAACCGTCTTGACAATCGGTCCGCCCATCAGTTTGGCAAGCTTTGCTTCGTTGATCGTGATTCCCTGCTTTTGCGCCTCATCCCACATGTTGAGATCGAAAATCATCGGCACACCCATCTCCATCACCTGCGCGCTCAAGTACAAATTGCGTTCGAGGTTTCCGGAATCGATCACGTTGATGACAACATCCGGCTTGTTATGAAGGATGAACTTACGGGCAATCCGTTCGTCAAGCGTCGCCGCCGACAAAGAGTAGACACCGGGGAGATCGACAAACTCGATCTCCAGGCCGGCGCGCGTCAACTTGGCGCTGCGTTTCTCTACCGTCACTCCCGGATAGTTGCCGACGTGCGCCCGGGCGCCGACCAGGCCGTTGAAGATCGAAGTCTTGCCGCTGTTCGGATTGCCGACGAGCGCGACAGTGAAAGTCTTCTTCTCGACATCTATAGTCATCACTGTGCGCCGTCCACTTCAATCAGACTGGCTTCCGACCTGCGCAGACTAACGTAGGCACCGCGCAGCTTGTACGCGATCGGATCTGATAAGGGCGCCGAACGCACCATCGTCACTTGCTCGCCGCAACGGAACCCGAAATCCATCAGACGATGCCGGGCGAGACCGTTGACATTAACCGCCACGATGCGCGCGCTTTCTCCGGGCTTCAAATCAGCCAGAGTTAGCTTCTTGCTATCCATAAACACTCCAGACAATTTCGGAATTTAACCGCGACCGCTGTCGCATTGTTGCCATTCAGCATCGCTATTTCGACCCTATCGCTTGTCGGTATCTTCCCAGACAGCCCGGGTTGCCGCCACCGCAGCCGTTGACGGTGTCAAGAAACAAGCGTCAGACGCTTCAACGTACCGCGCGACAAACCGTGTTCCATCCGGCAGGCCTCTTCATCCGCCTTGTTGGCATCCAGCAACAGCACTTCCGCGAGGAAACGTCGTAACGTCCGGTGGACCGAATACAGCTGCGCACCAAGTTTCTCGCCGTCGCTGTTCAGCATGATCTTGCCATAATGCTGCTGACGTACCAGGCCATAGCGAATCAACCGGCCAACCGCCGATCGTGCTGTCGGCACCGTTACATTGCGCGCTCGGGCAATATCCGTAACCCCGACAGTGTCGGAATCACGTGAAATGCGGTAAATTGTCTCGAGGTAATCCTCGTCTTTGGGCGTCAAAGTAATCATGTGCACACAATGTAAGATTCGTCTTACTTTGTCAAGGAGATTAATCAATTTTTGTGAACGATTTCTCGGTCGTGAAGGGGGGCAGGTCCGAATTTTGGGCTTCGGACCTGCGGGGAACTATGAGCTACCTAGGCTTTGCGCTGGATAATCGCGACGCGTCGGCGCGCCATTGACTGCTGTAAGTTGCTGACTAAATTGAAGTTGGAGGCCTTGGTAAAGTACTCTTGAGCGCGGTCGGCATCCCCCACGGCGTTGTAAACTTCGCCTATCAGGTACAAGTTATAGGGATTCTGAAGATTGGCCTGCTTGAGACGCAAAAGAGCTTCATCCCAGTTTTTTTCCTGCATGAAGATGATCCCGGCCAATTGATGCGCCAGCCTGATCTGGAAACGGTTCTGACCCGCTTCAGCCCGTGACTGGTATGCCGCCAGCATCTCCTTGGCTTTTGCCAGATCGCCGCTCCAGGCGGCGACGCGGCCGGCATCGTATTGATAGTTGAGTCGTGCCTGCTCTGAGAGTTGCTCCGAATTGTTCTTGGCCTTCGCCTGCATCTCGACAGTCGCTTTGAACTCCTGCAAAGCATCATCGTATCGCCCCATCTCGATCAGGAGATTTCCCATTAAGTTCACATCCCCGGACATCGCGGCAAAGTCGTTCTTGGCGGCTGCAACGTCGTACTGCTTCTGCAGCATCTCTAATCCAAGATCGTATTTCCCCTCATCGACGAATGACACCGCCATGCCGTTGTAAGCCGCGCGCCGCTGCCCATCATTCGTCGCGATGTCCAGAAACTGCTGCATTTTCGCGCGTGCATCCTCATGACGGCCGAGGAAATTGAGATTAGACGCGATGCCAAAATAAGACGGCGGGAATGTTGACTGCACCTTGAGCGCCTGTTCATACTGTGCAATCGACTCTTCGAATCGGCCCAGCTTCATCAACAGTTCGCCATAGGAATCATAAGGATTCGGATCGTCAGGAATGAGCTGGATGTACTTCCTAAACGCTGCTTCCGCCTCGTTGTCGCGATCGCTAAAACGGTAACTGTAGCCCAGTTGATTATAGACCGGCGAGAATGACGAGTCGATAACGGCGGCTCTTTGATAGGCCGCAATCGCCTCCGGCCAGTCCTGCTGTCCAAAATAGAAGTTACCAAGCAACGTGTGAACGCGCTCATCCTGCGGACGAGCCGCAACTAACTTCTGGAGTATCTGCAATTGTTGCGTTGTATTGCCCGCAACTCCGGCATCAAATGATTGAATCATCCACTGCTCGGTTTCCGTCGCAAAGGCCGCCGTTCGACGAGCCGCCTCGAGGCTCGCAAAAAACTCTGCCGCACCCGGCGCCGTCTGCGACATCAACAAGTGCGCTTGGGCAAAATTCGAGTCGAGTGCGACCGCTTGCTGCAATAGCGGAGTGGCCTCATTCCCGCGCAATTTGTCGTTCAAATCGCGCGCTTGTACAAATAGCTCACGCGCCTTATCCGAAGTTGTCGAGATCGGCACCTTGCCGTCATCAACCGGTTTGCTGTTGCAGCCAATTGAGGCAACCACCAGGATCGCACAGAAGGCAACTTTGACGAGATTCATCCATCTCTCCTTTGAGGAAACGCGGAATTCGGGCGAAAAGGTTTCTACTTACTCATATTCGTAAGACGAATCAGGAAGTTGCATGTTTAATCGCAGCGGCCGTCGCTGTCGACTTCGCGCTGTCGTAGGTAATTCAAGGGCGTCGCAAGTTCCGCAGTAACGAAGTACCTAACCCCGGTACTTCGCAGTCCTAATTACTCGAGTCCCGGCCACCAGATCGCCCACACGCGTCCTCTCCCTCGTCACCAGAATCAAAATGACGCCGAGTATGTTGAGAGCCGGCAGTCCGTCAACCAATCTCAAGAGATTTCTCTGCAGTGACTTGTTGAAACCGGGTACGCCGCCACCCTTGGCAATCACCTTGATCCTCATGATTAGCTTGCCGATGGTTCGTCCGAAGTAGCCTTCAAGCACGACGTAGTAAGCCAGCATCACGATGAGAAAGATCATGCACAGTGGATCACTGATCAGCCAACCGATCTGCCAGAAATGATCGGAGGTCGCCATCAGCCAAACACCCTTTGCCATCTTGGTAATCGGAAAAAACACAATGCAGAAAACAGCGAGGTCGATCAACAGAGCGAAGAATCGATCCCGCAGGCTTGCGAACATTTGTTCATCTGTCTCCATATCTTCCTCTCCAACTAAATGAACCGCCGGAACCCATCACCAATCTTCACCACAAGCGGTCCCGATGACGACGTGTTCGTAGCCTAACCTCTTGTGGGCGTCGGTGCATTTCAAGTTGCGTCAGGTCTTGTCCCAGACGCGCTGACTGCTGCGCCTTGGATTAGAAGTCACTCACGCGGGATGTGAACTCGACCACCGTCATTCCGGCGAAAGGGACTGTTGAATAACCGTCCGACACTGTCATCCTGAGCGCAGCGAAGGATCTGTTCGTGTTGCGTAACAAAGACTAACAGATTCTTCACCTGCGCAGCGGTTCAGAATGACACGGGAGGGGTTTTTCAACACTCCCGAAAGCCGGAATCCAGCTTAGGTCTTACATGATCCTCACGTTGCGTCATGCCTTGCGCCGAGCCGACCGAAGCGAGGATCGGTGTGTGACCTGACGCGCCAGCACGCCCCCGGCATTGTCATCCCGAGCACAGCGAGGGATCTGTTTCCTCACTGCAGATTGATCCATCTACTTCTCGCGTTCGTCGCCTGGCCCCTTATGGGTGCTGTTGCCTACCGCCTCACCCCCCGCAATACTTCGCCACAAACTCCTCCGTGATCATTCGCAACGGCTCCACCAAATACGTCGTCGCTTCATCCGCAATCGGCCCCGGTACACCACCGTAAAATGCTTCCGCAATTCCACCCGTGATACACGCCAATGTATCACTGTCGCCTCCCAGTGATACCGCCAACCTAATTGCATTCTCATAATCGGTCGAATCGAGAAACGCAATGATCGCTTCCGGCACCGTCCCGCGACAAGATTCGTTGAAAGCGTAATACGGCCTGATTTCATCACAAGTGCGATCGAGATTATAGCCGAAATTCTGCCTGATATAATTGCGGATTTCTTCCTTGGAGCTTCCCGTCCGTGCCAGAAATATCGCTGCCGCCGTCGCCTGTGCTCCGGCAATCCCTTCCGGATGATTGTGGGTCACTTCAGTGTACTTCTTCGCCTGCGCGAGCACTTTCTCCAGCGAATCAAACGCAAACCCCACCGGGCTGATTCTCATCGCCGCGCCGTTCCCCCAACTATTGTATGGCATGTTGTCATTGGATCGCACCCACCTTAAAAAAGACCCGCCGTAGCCACCGTACGGAAAGCGAACATAGTATTGCTTCATCGTCGCAACATAATCGAGATTTTTGAGTATCGTCTCCGCCAACGCAATCGTCAGGATGCTGTCATCCGTGAAATGGCATTCATCACAGAACAACGGAAACTCCGTCGTCTTGATATTGTCGAATTCATAAACCGATCCGACTATATCACCGACAATTGCACCGAGCATTTACCCTCCCTAACTGTAGTTGCGTCAGGTCTTGTCCCAGACGCGCTGACTGCCGCGCCTTGGATCAGAAGTCACCCACGCGGGATGTGAACTCGACCACCGTCATTCCGGCGAAAGGGACAGTTGAAAAACCGTCCGACACTGTCATCCTGAGCGCAGCGAAGGATCTGTTCGTGTTGCGTAACAAAGACTAACAGATTCTTCACCTGCGCAGCGGTTCAGAATGACACGGGAGGGGTTTTTCAACACTCCCGAAAGCCGGAATCCGGCTTAGGTCTTACATGATCCTCACGTTGCGTCATGCCTTGCGCCGAGCCGATCCGCCGTCGCGGAAGCGTCGAACCACTCACACTGCGTGCAGCAGCCTCCACGCTTGCCTACCACAATTTACCCTCTCCCTCTGGGAGAGGGTAGGGTGAGGGCGTACCGTGTCGCCACCAAGTTTCCCCCCTACAGCCTCCCCTTCACCCACTCCTCCAACCCGCCTTCCAAAATCAACTCCTGCGCCGCCACACCCACCGGACCAATCGGATATTCCTTCCCCGAAGCCAATATTTTCGAGTGCGCAAAATCCACCACCGCCGCAATACCCGTCTTGACCGTGAGCTTCTCCACTCCAAATTGCGCCTTCAGATCATTCACCAATTCCGGCGCTTCAATCGCCAGAAATCCGTTATTCAACGCGTTGCGTTTGTACGTCTCCGAAAACGATCCCGCCACCACCAGCGCAATCCCGCGATACTTCAGCGCCGTCGCCGCCTGCTCGCGCGAAGACCCGGTTCCGAAATTGAATCCGCCCACCAGCACATTCCCCTTCTCCACCAGCTTGCCGAATTCGGCATCGTAATTTTCCATCACCACGCCCGCCTGCTGTTCCGGCGTGAAGTCATCATTGTATGTATACTTGCCCGGATAAATACCGTCGGTGTTGAGATTGTCCTGATGACAGAATATCAGCTCGCCCTTGATCTGCGCCGGAAATCCCTCGATGATCTTCACCGCCGCCGGCTTGGCCGCCGCCGCGCCTTGTGAAATCGATGCCTCCTACTGGCTTGCTATCGCCGTCAATCCCCGGCAGATCGATCTGCCCCGCAATCGCCGAGGCCGCCACCACTGCCGGCGAGGCCAGATACGCCTGCGCCTCGCGGCTTCCCATCCGTCCCTTGAAATTGCGGTTCGTCGCCGAGATGCCCACCTCGCCGTCTTCCAGCGTCCCCGTTCCGAGTCCGATACACGCCCCGCATCCGGCCGGAAGCACAATCGCTCCCGCATCCACCAGCACCTGCCAATCGCCGCGCCGTTCCGATTCCGTCTGCACTTCCGATGATGCCGCCGCCAGATAGAATTTGACATCCTTCGAAAATTTCTTACCGCGCGTAATCGCCGCCGCCTGCGCGATATCCTCAATGCGCCCATTCACGCACGACATCAAATACGCCTTGTGAATCTTAACTCCCTTGGCGCGCATCGCCGCCACCGAGTTCATCACCTTCACCGTGTTCGGTCCCGACACATACGGCTGCACCGAATCCAAATCGAGATACAACACCTTCGCATACACGGCATCTTTATCAGCAGTCGGAATATTCTTCTCCAACTCGTCAATGCGTTTGTGATTCATCCTTGGATGCCCGCCCTTGCCGTCTTCATCCGATGGCACACCCTGCGCTCCGCGCTTGGCAACATAATCCGCGCGCGCCCGCAGCCACGCAATGGTAACCTCGTCGATCGGAAACATCCCCACCAGTGTACCCCACTCGGTCGTCATATTCGCAATCGTCAGCCGCTCATCAATCGACAACGCCTTCACGCCGTCGCCGCCGAATTCCACCGCATGATTGAGCACCTCATCCTTGTTGAACATCCCGCACAGCGTGACAATCACATCCTTGCCCGTCACGCCCTTGCGCATTTTGCCGCGCAACTCAACCTTCGCCACCGGCGGCACCTGCCACCAGGTGCGTCCCGTCGCCCAGATCGCCGCCGCATCAGTGCGCACAATCGGCGTCCCCAGACATCCGAGCCCGCCATACATATTCGAATGCGAGTCCGAGGCCACCGCCATCGCGCCGGGCCAGGCATACCCCTCTTCACACATGATCTGGTGTCCAATACCGCGACCCGCCGGATAGAAATCGATCCCGTGCTCTTTCGCGAACGCCTCGATCTTTCCGTACTTCTTCATGTTGTCCGCGCCCGTGTCCTGCACATTGTGATCGAGCGTAAACACGATCTGCCGCCGATCGTGCACCTTGCTCGCGCCGATCGATTTGAATTTCGGAATCACCGCGCCGGTGTTGTCGTGCGTCATCACGTATCCGGGCCGGATCGAAATGTAATCTCCGGCGTGGACGACCTGCCCCGCCTCAAGGCCGAATGCGAATTTCTGGGCTATCTTCTCAACGAGTGTCTGTGCCATGTTTGTTCATCTCCCATAAGTCATATCATTCACTAATCAAAAGATACCCTCGCGCTCGCTTCAAGTCAATGTCAGCCACGCGCCTCCTCAAGTCGTTGTACCACAACATACCTACAGGGTGTAATTGACGGAATTACTCCAAAATCGGTGCGTTCTCAGGATATTGATTTGTCAACGGGAGTGATTGCAGAAAAGTAGGTCAGGAGCCCCGTGCTCCTGACATCACGCCGAAGGCGTGATCCATACTCCCATGCGCAGCGGTCATCCAGAGGCTGTCTGACAAGTTGGGTGCAAAACAGGTGCCCCACCGCTTGCGGTGGGACCTTGCTATGAGGAAAGGAAATGTCAAAACCCCGCAGAGTGAATTCTATCATTGCGAGTGTGCCATAAGGGGTTTTGACCTACGAACTAGCCTGCTCAATTGCCGGTGGCAGAGACGCTGTCTGCCCTTGCTCGCAGTTCGATGGCTTTATTATTGTCTCCGAGCGCTGCCGCAACATCTGCCTTCTCAAGCAAAGCCGTTGATAGACTTCGGGGAGACGTGAGAGAGTCGCTCAAGCAAATAGTCAATAATTCGTCGTAGAGTGTGTCGGCCTGCTGAAGATTCCCGGCCTTATACAGTGCCCTCCCGTACCAACGGAGGTATGGAACGAGGCCTGTGCTGTTGGGTTCGTATACCTGTCTGGCTAGCGTCAACGCTGGGTGATAGTACTTCAAAGATGTCTCATGCTCGTTGGACTCAGTCTTGCAGCTACCAATCAATAGATTGGCTTCGGCCAGAAATGCTTGATTCTCTGGCTGATTTACAATCGGTTCAGATAGAACCTTGAAAAGAGCAGATTCAGCATCGGAACATCTTCCAGCATTCGCGTATTTAGTCGAGACATCAAAGAAGCATCCCCAAGTACTCTGAATCAAGATGGTCGGCTTGATACTCTCGAATTGCCAGGTATTGTTCCTCCAGCTTCATCGCTGAGTCGGGTCTTGACGTCAGGGCGTAGACCTTAGCCATCCGCAGGACAATTTCGCTCACCATTGTGTCAACGGGCCCAAGACTCTCCGATGCAAATACTCTTCCACGCATCAGGCAATCGATGGCGAGATCCGGTTCATCCATATCCAAGTATACGTCGCTCAACCTAACGTAAGCGCGTGTCTTCGCCAGAACTATTTCGTCGTTCACTGGCAAGTCGACAATGACTATTGCGAGAGATTCAGCCTCTGAGTAGTGTTTTCCGAGCCGAAGGCAATCAACAATATATCCAAGAACGATGACGTACTCGCCGCTCTCGTCACCGAAGACATTGCGGGTATTTGAGGCAATTGTGTCCAAAACCAACTTCGCGTTGTCGAAATCTCCAAGATCAATTAGTTCAAACGCCCTTCGTTGATAGTCTTCGGGCATGTCATGTCGAACATCGCTGGAACATGAAAACAAGCACGCAGCGATGAAACCGACAAGAATCAATTCGATAGTCGTAGAATGTGTGTTACAGGTAATGTTCATTCGCAACTCTTATCATCTGACACTTCAGCAAAGTAGGTCGAAACCCCTAATTTCAGCAAGTCAATTCACACATAGCATTTCGAGGGGTTTCGACAATTGTGGTACGAGTCTGCGGGGAGTAGGAGAAAATGTCAAAACCCCGCAGAGGGAATTCTATCATTGCGAGTGTGCCATAAGGGGTTTTGACCTACGAACTCTGCTTGTTCATCTCCTTGCTTACACGGACAATGCGAACGCCGAAATATAAGAGGGCGATGAAGAAGAAAACCCAGTACAGAACAATCAGCGGAAAAAACAAGTATCCCAAAATGTAAAAACTCAACGGATATGCTATCCCCGCCAGTAGACTGATCAGTACCGCCTTGAGCAGAATCTTGCCGTACTGCTGAGACTGTGCCATTCCCAATGATCTAAATAGTAAATGGAGAAAAAGGCAGCCACCGATTGTAGGGACAGATGTGACAAAAGCCAAAAGTACAAAATTTTCAACCCAGACATCTGTCGCGGGAATGATTGTAAAACTAGCCAAGTAGGCCACGGCCATCACGAGCCATGCCCATCTCGACATTGCAAGATTTCGATGGTAACTCATTTCGGACCGCCAATAACCCTCGGACCTCCAAAGAGTAGTTGAGTAGGTCAGGAGCCCTGTGCTCCTGACATCCCGCCGATGCGTGATCCATATTACCCGTACGAAACAGTTACGTAGCTCGAAACCCCTATTTTCAGCAAGTCAATTCGTACATAGAATTTCGAGGAGTTTCGACAATCGCGGCACGAACTTGCGGGGAGGAAGACAAACGTCAAAACCCCGCAGAGGGAATTCTATCATTGCGAATGTGCCACAAGGAGTTTTGACCTGCGAACGCTCTCATTTGCCTTTATTTCTGTTCTGATAGAGTCGTCTTTCTTCTTCTTCACCACACAGTGCGTCCGTCAAGATGCCCGTCGTCGAATCAAATTCACAGCGCAGTGGCGTCGAAAGAAGTACTCTATCGTCATAGTACCAGTACTCTCGCACAGTCGAGTCAGTATGATTGTAGCTAATATTCTTTGGAGCTCCCATGGCACCAAGTACTTCGTCTCGTGACATTCCAGGCTTTAGCTTGTCGCAACGATCGTAAAGTTCATCGAAATTGGTTTCCTTCGATCGGCATAACACGAAAGACAGAAGAATCACTACCGTAAGAATTGGGGAACCTAACAATACTGTCCTTAGTCGCATTTGCACCCTCCTGAACTCCGTGCGCGGCAGTCGTCCACGCCTGGCGCGCCTAAATGCCAATGAACCCGCCCGATGAGAACGCAACAACGCGTCCGACCACAGGGGTTCGGACCTACAGACTATACTTCCCTACGCAAAACTATGATTTTCTCTGCAATTTTCTTGAAAACGTCCGGAACGGGTTGCGACGGTAGGTCGAAAGAGCAAGAGAATATTTCTGTAATTCGGGATGCTAGTAATTCTATGTCCAGGTTCTCTTCCAAAAGAGGGAGCATCTTCTTTATCTCTGCTTCATACTCATCAATCGGTGCGCCGTGGGCAACCAGACTCAAAGGGTCAGCCTCGTTAACAATCTGCCTTACCTGGAGCAGGTTTCTTTGGTACTTCGTCATCTTATTGTCCTTGACCCGCCCCCCCTACTGCCCCCGCTGATTCTTCAAGTTCTCAATCGCAATCACCGCATCCGTCGAAGGCAAAATAATCCGCGCCAGCGACTGATCGAGCGCATCATCAATCGTCTCAATCGGCACAAACTCCATGCTTCCGCGAACCTCCTGCGGAATCTCGATCAGGTCCTTGGTATTGCCGATCGGGAATAGCACCTTCTTGATTCCCGCGCGAAACGCCGCCAGCGCTTTCTCCTTGAGCCCGCCGATCGGCAGCACCTTGCCCTGCAAACTCACCTCGCCCGTCATCGCGACCGTGTGATATACCGGCTGCTCGGTGAACAGCGAAATCAAAGCCACCGTCACCGCCACGCCCGCCGACGGACCATCCTTGGCAATCGCGCCCTCGGGAAAGTGGATGTGCACATCGGTCTGCTCGAATATCACCGGATCAAGTCCCAGCTCCGTCGCCCGCGAACGCACGAACGAGTACGCCGCCTCGACCGACTCCTGCATCACATCGCCAAGCCGACCCGTGACCAGCACCTTGCCGTTCCCTTTCATCCGGATCGTCTCGATGAACAGAATGTCCCCGCCAAACGGCGTCCACGCCAATCCGGTCACAACCCCCACTTCCGGCTGCCGGTTCGCCACATCATAGGTAATCTTCGCCGGGCCAAGCAATGCCTCCACTGCGGCTTCGTCTATTGTAATCTTTTCCGCTGCCCCTTCCAGAATCCGCACCACACACTTCCGGCAAATACTGCCGATACTGCGCTCCAGATTCCGCACGCCCGCCTCGTAAGTATATCCGGAGATGATCGCCTTCAGCGCCTCGTCGGTGATGGCGAATTCGCTCTCCTTGAGTCCGGTCGCGCCCATCTGTCGCTGAACCAGATACTTCTTGGCGATCTGAACTTTCTCCATCACCGTGTATCCCGAAAGCTCAATCACCTCCATCCGGTCCCTCAGTGGATCCGGTATCGTCTCCAGCAGATTCGCGGTCGTAATGAAAAACACACTGCTCAAATCAAACGGCAGATCAAGATAGAGATCGCGGAATGAATTATTCTGCTCCGGATCCAGCACTTCCAGCATCGCCGAGGACGGATCACCGCGGAAATCGCTCCCCATCTTGTCAATCTCGTCGATCATGAACAGCGGATTGTTCACTCCGCAATTGCGCATCTCCTGAATGATCTTGCCCGGCAGCGCGCCGATGTACGTTCGCCGGTGGCCGCGAATTTCCGCCTCATCACGCATACCCCCGACCGAAATTCGGACAAACTTGCGGCCAAGCGCGCGCGCGATCGACTTGCCCAGTGATGTCTTACCAACCCCCGGAGGACCCGCCAGACAAAGTATCGGACCGTGTGGATTCTCACTGCGATGCCGAGTCGCCAGAAACTCGAGTATCCGCTCCTTGACCTTCTCCAAGCCCATAATGGTCTTCCTCGAGAATGGCGCGCGCTTCCTTGATGTTGATGTTGTCAGTCGAAGACTTCGACCACGGCAGTTCCGTTATCCAGTCCAGATAGCTGTGGATGACATTGTACTCCGGCGACATTGCCGAGACTTCCGCCAGCCGCTTCAGTTCTCTCTCCGCGGCCACTTTCGCATAGTCCGGCAGGCCCGCCGCCTCAATCTTCTTTCGCAGTTCGACGACCTGATTATCGGTATCGCCGTTTTCTCCCAGTGCTTTCTTGATGGCAACCATCTGCTGGCGCAGGTAGTATTCGCGCTGCGAACGGTCGACATCCACCTTGACCTGCTTCTCAACATCGGTCGCGACCTGTATCTTCTGCAATTCCGCCGTCATCAGCTTGATGAGCCGGTCGTAACGTTCATTCAGTTCAATGGCCGATACCAGATATTGCTTTTCGCCGAGTCCGAACGCCAGATAGCTTGACAGCAGGTCCGCGAATCGTCCCGCTTCCTCGGCATTGGCACGCATGATCTGCACCATTTCGCGCGGATAGCGGTTATCGAGCATCGTCAACTGGTGGAAGAGCGCCAGCGCCTCTTCTTGTTGCTTCAAGACCTTCTCATCAATTCCCGGCGGGTCGGCCGGCAGTGTCGTTATCTGCGCCTTGATGAACGGTTCCAACTGCGTCAGCTTGTTGATCTTGATCCGACGCAGCCCCTGAATGACCAGTTGATAGGTATTATTGGGAATTCTGACCTTGGATATGATTCTCACCGCAACGCCGATGTTATGGATGTCTTCGAGCTTCTCCGCGACGGTGATCCCCTTCTTGGTGATCGCCGTGGCAATGATCTCATTTTCCTCAACTTCCGTGTCCAGCAGCGCCAGAGAACGCGCAATTCGGACCTGGATGGAGACAACCGCCGATGGAAACACCGCGGCCGAAATAAGCGGCAAAAGCGGCAGATTCTCCGGAATCTCCGCGCCAATAATGTCGTGGTACTCTTTCATGCGTCAATACCCTCTTGGAATGTACGTTGGAAGCATAATCATTATACGCTTAAAGAAGCAAGGGGAAAGAAATCCGGCCATTGGCGCCGCAAAATCAAAACGCCCCGGTCAACTTAATGACCAGGGCGTTTGATTTATGATCTTCTAATCGGCTGATTAGAAGGCAATCGACAATGACACGCGGTGATTTTCGCCCAGGAAGTTCTGGGTTTCGGTCACGTAGGCATAGTCAATCGAGTATTTCTTCATCACGGTCAGGCCCGCACCGATTGAGAAGTCGCCGTCAGATACGCCGCCGCGGATCGCGCCGAAGTAGTTTTCAGCAAATTCGTAATCGTATTCAGACCCAAGGATACAACGTCACGTTATCAACGTGCTGTACCTTCTGGATGTCAGCGGCGAAAGTAAATCCGCCGAATGCCATCGCAGCCATGCCGACGCGCCAGGTTACCGGAACCGAGTTACGGCCAACCTTGGTGCCAAGATCACGAGCGGTCAATCCCAAAAAGACATTGTCGCTCACAGCATACTTCATACCGGCATCGAAACCGACGCCGCTGTTGGAGTAGCTGTCGATCTTCTGGTAGGCCACCTTGAGGGTGGCGCCAACATGAAGATTGTTCATCTTGTTGCCATAGCTAAAGAAGAAGCCATGGTCATCGGCACTAAACGTTCTTCCATCTGGCCCACCTACGGTCGCACCCGGAATCTCATCGACTCCAGCATTGACCCAGGAGAAGGCGCCCCAGCCGGCTGTGCCGAAATTATACGCCAACGCGGCATACATATACTGCCGGTCATAGCGCATGTTGTCGGACAACATGGTGGTGAGGCTGAATTTCTCTACGCCAGTCAACCCGGCCGGATTCCAATATCCGGCGGAAGCGTCATCGGCAACCGCGGTATACGCGCTGCCCATCGCCAGAGCGCGAGCACTCACACCCGTCCGAAAAATCGGGAAGGCATGATTGTCGTCAGCTATGGCAGATCCGCTCACTCCTAACAGGAGAGTCGAAAGTAAACCGGCGAAGACCACAAATTTCTTCAGGTGATTTCTCATGTCGAGATCTCCCCTCCTATAACTAAACATTAGTTTCAAGTTATCCAAAGGAGTCCCGCAATCAGCGGGACCCCTCTGTGTGTCTTCCTTCTTACTTCTCAACAACTGCGATCCAAACCACAGCCGAAGCAGTGCTACCAGCGGAGCCGGAAGCTTCAATACGAGCCATGTATGCGCCGTCTGCTACCACGGTGCCTTCGGCGGTTCTACCGTCCCAGGCAATCGAGGTCTCTCCGGCACCCATCGCACCAGCGTTGATGGTCTTAACCACTCTGCCGGTGTAGTCAAAGATGGTGACCACAACGTTTGCAGACTGCTCAAGACCGACGTTGATATAGACCGCTTCGTCAGTCGCCGGGTCGAACGGATTCGGACCAACCCAACCACTGACTGAACCATCGGCCAGCGTTCCACCCTTCGTTCCGGAGAACGTGCTGGTGCCGCCCGTGTTGTCAGTCACACTGATTACGTACGATGAGCCGTTGCTCGGGCAGTAGTACAGTGTTCCACCGTTACCGGAGGCGCCAAAGTACCATTCGCCCTCTGCATCGACGGCGGCACTTGAAGTCTCCGCCGCGCCGAGAAGAACACCGTTTTCACGGATTTCGATGTTATCGACACCGGAACCGTCCTCGCTAACCGTGAAGGTCAACGGGCAGGCACTCGGATTCGAAGTCATCGTAATCGTGGCACCATCGTAATCGACGGTAAAGTACTGGACGTGAGGTGTCGTCATAATTTCCGACGCAGTCATGAACACCACCGCTGGGCTGTAGTACCGGTCGAAGTTGTCATACGCCGCTCGGATCACCATAGTAGTAGTTGTATTCGTCGTCGTAGTAGTTGCTGTAGTCACCATCATAGATAACTGCAATCAACACCACGTTCGTCGTCCAGATCGTAAGTGGTCGGAATAACGACCGTTCTGCCGTCCTCCTGCAGGTAATCCTGAATTTGGGCCGGGAAGAAGGTCTGCATGAACACGGCCCGATTTCCTTCGGATTGCCATTATCGGGGCCGCCCGCCGTGGTATCACCCTTCGTTACGAAGAAGATATCAACGTGGACACTGCTCCAATCGACGCCCGCTTGAGCATCGGCGATCGTGAAGGTCAGGGTCGGGTTCTTGGAAACATACGAATTGTCGAAATCGACATCCGGAGCGACACAATCTACCATGAAATTGTCACGGATCGACTGCGGACGCTTCTGACTATCCTCCACGCGAACGTAGAGTTCGTTCGCACCGCACGGAAGCGGTGAGTACGAATAGTAGTTGTCGTCGTTGTCATAGTAGTAGTAGTGATAGAACCAGACGAAAATCTGTCCGGTAACATCATCGTACCAGATATCGACATTGTCAGCTTCATCTACAGACGTCTTGGCACCAGCGATGTGCTTGATAACCGTCTGCGAATCAGGCGCGATGTAGCCGTCTCTGTCCTGAATCCGAACGCCATTGAGGTACACCTCAAGAGTGCTCCAGTCGATAGTGTTCTGGAAGGTCTCGATCGTCTGATACGTAAACTCCGGATATCCACCGGTATAGGTACCGCAGTACGGATACAGTTCGGTTCTGCGAATTGCAGTCGTACCATCGTATACAGTACGCTTCACAACCGAATACCAAGCGTCGTCATAGTCGCCGTCGCCAAAGCAGGTGACTGCGAATTCAACCCAGTTCTGGCCGCCTTCTTCAAAGAAGCCGCGTACCGTCGACGGGAAGTAAACGTTGCTCGTACGCCAGGTACCTTCACCATCCCACCAAGCCACCATCAGTGATTCGGCCGGGATGTTGACGGTGTTGTTGTACTGCATCTTCACGATGGCATACTGTGCGTCGTCGCCGCAGATATCGTTCGCAGGACGGGTCGGTCAAGTAAGTCATCATGCCATTATTGTCACCAACCGGTGTAAACAACCAATCCTGCCAGACACTCGGACGGGCAATCTTGGATTTCCAAATCGCCAGTGCGGTAGCATCATGTTCAGTATTGTCCGTGAATTCGGCCGGAATGTCAACAGTCACATCCATGAACGTGACCGGACCGCCGGTACCGTAGTCGCGGGTGACCCAGAAGGTCTGATAATCATTAACGATCGACCAAGCGGTCAAATTCGTGTAGTCGACAAAGAACACACGGCCTTCACCGAATCCGTCGTCTACCAGCGCGTCAAAGTAGAATGCACCAGAGTATCTGTTGATTCCACCCTGTTGATTCAGCGCGGTAAACGCGATCAGGTCAAAGCTCCAATTATCGTCGGCAACATTGTAAGCGGCCGAGAGTCCGTACGGCATGCCAAACGTCGAATTGATCGTGGCAATACCTTCCAGATTGTCGCAGCCGTTTTCAAGGTTACGCTCAATCGAACCCGGACCATAGTTGGCCGGAACACCGGTTACTGCACAACCATTATCGCTGACAACGATGGTCGTGATCGGCGAAAGGGCTTCATCGTAACCGTATGAGTTTTCGGAGAGCAAGCGGACTTCGTAGGTACCGTTAGCCGGTGACCAACCAGTCGAATAGACTCCCCACTGTTCCGGAGTGTAGCTCCAGTCATCCTGGATGAGCCAGGAATTATCCTGCGCACTCGTGCCGCCGATGGAAACCCACGGGCCGCCATTCTGGCGCTGTTGGAACATCGTGTTGGCGCCGTATTCGGCGATACCGAAGAGTTCACCTCTCCAGCAACCGGCTACGAGACCAATCGTCGGCTCACCTTCAGTAATAGTGAAGTTGACGTAAATGTTGGTCTCGTTACAGCCAACAGCGTCGCTGACAATCACTCCCCAGGAGTATTGACCGGCAGACTCGCCGCTCATATCCCATGAAGCGGTGAAGTAACCGTTCGCGTCCGCTTCGATCGGCGTGCACACGTTCTGCGCACAAATCGAACCCAGACCCGAGTTGTAAATCGGTGACGGACCCCACTCGGACTGATTGTCCTGTGCACGGAAGGTCCACGTTAACATCTGCGTTCCAACCGGGAAGGTCGGAGTCGGGTCGTTTTCGTTTTCGATGTCCCATATCGTCGTGCCGTCGGTTACTTTGACCGCACGAAGCAACGGGGCGGTGTCGTCGTAGAACAGCGTGACGGTATTGCTGTAAGAATATCGCCACACTCGCTCACAACGAGCGCACGGAACTGATAGAATCCTTCGTTGGCATAATCGTCGAAGTCTTCATCTTCAAGCGTCGCGCACCACGGTGATTCATGATCCGGTCCGTTTTCGAAATTCTGCCACTCGCCGTTGTCGTCGAGAGCATTCTTCCACTGGAACTGGACATAAACAATCGGCGCGCCGCCGTTAACGTTAACATCGGCACAGAAGTACTCGCCGCCGCAGAAGAAGCCGCTGGTCGGTTCGGTGATTGTCACGGTCGGAATTGCATTCCGGACGTGCACCATGACCTTCGTCTCTTCCTTGTCGGTGAAGTTGTTGGACCAGTCGCAAAGCGAGGCGCCAACGTAGTAGTCGCCGTCTGGAATCGAGTTCAGCGTGGACCAAGTCGCATCGCAGTGATGACCATGATGCTTGTAGGGCACTTCCTCGAATTTGAACAGCCGGTCCGCCAGCGGCAGGCCAGTAGTACCAGACGACTTTCTGAAGGATCTATCGTCATAATCGGAGCCAGAGTCAGATCGACATCACCACAGACGTACTCGCCTTCACCCGGTTCAAGAATCAGGCGTCGGCGGAATAATGTCGAGGAGATAGATGCTGATCTGATCTGTGCAGTTTGGCCAAGTTTGTCTTCCATGACCGCAGTCAATGTGCAAACAATGTAGCCATTAGAAACGTCGGCATTGGTCAGAAGACCAAGGGCCAACGGATTAAACGTAATCTCCCACCAGTTGGCGGAATTGCTGCTCGAACCGACAGCGGTCTCGTTGCAGTACCAAGTTACCTTGGCAACTTCGCAAGAGTCACCGGCCGGAAGGGTCATGGCCTGAACCGTGATGTCGTCACCCGGTTCGGCAAAGACCTCGCCCGCACCACCCAAAAGGGTCGACGGGTTAAGCCAGTTCATATCCTGCCCACCACCGGTGGTGGCGAACGAACTGATCGTCGGTTGAGCCGGACCACAATCATAGTACATGATCATGCCGGAGCCGGCAGCGAAAGCATCGTCGAAGGTATAATCGTCGAAGTAACCGTCGCCATCCATATCAAGCATCCAGTTACCGGCATTATCTCTGACCGCTATGCGGATGCGATAATCATAACCACAGTCGAGTACTTCCATAATCCAAATCTAGGTCCAGATACCGGTGTTGTTGGCCGGTTCGACGCTGCCGATTAACGTCCACCAGTAGTACACATCGATGACATCATCAACGCCGACCGGCTGATAGTAGAACTTACTTCGGCAATATCGATGTTCTCGAAGTTAACAAGTTCGGCGGAGAGCTGAATGTTTCTGTCATTCCTCCACCGACTCTCCACTTCGGTTCGGCATCACAACCGGCATAGATGTCGCCATCTTTGATCGACAGCACCATCTCCGGCATCGTGCCGTCGAGGCAAACCTTGACGAGCGGCGTCGTGTAGGTGTTGTTGACATCGTCATAAACGACGGCCCACAACCACACATAACCTTCGGTCAGGTTGCGAATTATCCCAGTCAATGACTGCATACGGATGGACCGGCGGGGAAGCCGCTTTCTCAATCTCATCCTGGAACGCCGACTCACCGATCTTCACGCCCGGGGTCGAACCGTCAAGGCTGTAGAAGAACTCGGCACGAATCGGGTCAGAATTGTCGTAACCGGTCGGATCGATATCAACGCGGATTTCGACCGTATTCAACGACGACTTGGCAAGCTGTACGCACTGATAGCCGGCCGGGTAGGAAATGAAGGCCTTCGGGGCAACTTCATCCGGCAGGCACAGTCTCACGGAATCGGTGCAGGTTGCACCGTTACGGGTATCAGTGATTTCAGTGATCAAGTAGGTCGGAAGCGGACCGCCAATGGTCTTCGGCCAATCGCCTACCCAGAAACTGAATTCGTACGGAAGCTCGGCATTGTCCTCAAAGTCGATGCGGGTTCTTCCCTGCGTATCAGTGAAGATCACCCATGAATCGACCGTATAGAACTCGCCAGCCGTGGCATTGACGGCAGTAACGACCGCTGTATTCAGCGTCGTTCTGTCGACTTCATAACCACAGGCGGTCTGCGGAGCAAACGCGCCATTGATGGTCAGGAAGTCGCAATCCGGTACGTTCGGGTTCCAGAAGAACTCAAACATGCCGCAATTGGCTTCAGCCTCGGCCAAGGTCAGAAGGTTTCCGATCTCGTCCATGGTAAGAATCAGAACTTGCCAGATACCTTCGGTGCTCGGATCAGTTCCGAGATCGAGTTCGTCGCGGAAAGTCTGACCGAAGTCATCCATGTAGCCGGGATTCGGCACCGGATAGTTCTGCCAGGCACCCGGAGTTCCATCGCCTCTGTCTTTCTTGCGCCAAACGGCCCAAGCATAGTCGATGTCACCATCCGGAGAGGTGGCAGTAATTTCAAGCGTGTTGCCCGGACCGAAATTCAGGCCGGTCGCCGGGAAAGCCACACAGGCCGTCGGGGCTGCAGCATCCGCTATGCCTTCGTAGAGTGATGTATTGTATTCGAAGTTTCCACAGTCGTCCTGCGTACGGATCGAGAACCGATAGGTCTGTCCGTTCGTCAGTTCTTCTGACGTCCACCGATTAAAGGTGGCGCTAACTTCGTTATCAAACGTCGTTCCGAATACGTTATCGTAATCGAATCCGGTGCCCGTCGAATCTACATAAATGTAGAAGTTCGTCGCATCACCAGCTTGGCCATCCTGATCCCACTCAAGTCTCAATTTGCCGTCCGGCAATTGAATAATGTGCACGGAATCCTGCACAATCGCCGTCGGGCGACGAGTGTCGAGAGTCGCATTAGCGGTTCCCGTGGTGTTCAGGAGGACATTGGACAGCGTGCTGTCGACGTTGCCGGCATCATCTTCATAGAATACCTTGACGCGATACACGCCGTTGGTCGGAGCACTGTTGGCATCGACTGCCGTCAGTGAGGCCGGATCAAACGTCGGATCATCGGCTACGCCGACCTTCCAACGGATTTCCCAGATATCCGATCCTTCGTCCGTCAACGCTTCCGTCGTCGCACCGCCCAGACCGCCATACAGGAAGTCGGCCCAGACTGTGACGAGGTCGTCATTGCCCGTAACATCAACCGTCACGCGGAGTGAGTCACCAAGATTGGTGCATCCGGAGGCATCAGCGTCGAGAAGCGTGCGATAGGTGATATCACCCGCCGCAACCGACGGAGGCGCCAAATCGAGCGCATCTTCGAAGTTCGTCGAATCGCTGATTGAGTTACATGCATTATCAGTAACTGTAAAATAAATGTGCTTGAGAACATCATCTCCGGACGGCAGATCGGTACCGATCGCGTCCTCCAGAATGAACACATATCTCCAGATACCGTTTCCATTGGTCACATCGTCAAGAGCGACCGTACCGGCGGATGAGAAGTTCGAGATGTCCGCAGAGACACCATCGATCTCAAAGAAATCCGTTGGAACTGGTATATACCCAGAGAGTCAGTTCATCACCCAAAGCAGCATTGTCTTCGGGACCGACATTATTCTGGGAGATAAAGAACTTAACCGAATCAATGACCGGATCAATGTTGTCAATACCGGTAGTATTGAATACTACTGTATCCTGATCCGTGTTTCCATAGACGTCAGTCATTAAAGCGGTGAGTCCGAAAGGCGGGACAAGTTCAACGGCGCCCGCTTCGATATCAACAGTGTCGCGCCAGTCGAATGTCGCAGCGACATACGGCAGCGGATAGCTGTTCGAGAGACCGAAAGCGCTAAGATCAACTCTCACGCTGTTGGAATCAACATCCTCATTCGGATTATAGACTCTCAAGAAGAGCCGGTCGCCCACATTGAAATTCTCTTCAGTTCCGCAATCAAAATTGTCGATGTGCGACGCAGTGAAGTTGAAATCAATCAACAAATCAAAAGTGCCCGCAAAAGTACCAGTACAATTGACTGGATCCATGTTCAGATTATGTCCATAACCCGAAATACCGAGCACGCCGGTGCTCCGCAGGTTCGACATACTTGACAAGCTGTCATCATTTCTAACATCAATACCATCTGGCAAAATCGCCAGATCCAGACCGGTACCATCATAATCGGCGGCATTAGCCAAGGCTTGCGTGGTATTGATATTGACTTGGAAGATCAGCGAATCATCCTCAGCAAGCGCCACCAGCAGTCCGGAGACATAGAGCAAACTATCCTCTTCGAATGAGCTGGTGATCGGCACGGTCGTGACCGTGGTCGCTGTTGCTCCCGTCTTCTTAATGACGGTGAAGCTGTTGACAGCAAATTCTGACTGTATGCAACTCTTCAACCGTACGGCGATAAGAGTGTCGTTGGTGCCCAAACTGTCGACGACTCCGCGCAGGAGGGTGACATTGGTTGAAGTAGAGCCTACCGTTGTCGGGACCGCATCTACTACTCTGAATGTGCGTAGCGCAAATGCAGACGAGGCAACCATAGACAGCGCCATAGTCAGAACAACTGTCAGCACAAATAGACTTCGAATAGACTTCATTCGACAATCCCTTGTTACTCGTTGTTTATCTGTTTTCCGTTTCAGTTCGTTTTCGGCATTGATTCTCATTAGATCCAATACCCTCCTTTCCAATCTGTTCCACAAAGGTTCAGATCTTCCATGAATACACTCCTTACTTTAAAAAACTCGCAGTTTATCTTAATTCTCAATTTCATCGTTAAATGATCACGCAATATGACCATGCCCCTTTCCGCCCTCGTTCTTCTGATTCCACTTCATTCTTAAGATCGCTTTCTTCCCTGTCAGCCGGGAATAGGAAAAAACCCAACAGTCTCTTATTCCCTGAGGCTTGGTGTTGATGATTCGTTAAAGTCGTTAGACCTTGTTTAGGGCTTACTGCCTTTCTCAACCGTGCGCTCTCGTGGGCGTACCGGGACACCCCTACCCAGCCCAAAACATAAGACCGCCAATTAAGCAAATTTCCGAACGCCTGCAAGTGAAATTTTGCACGTTCGAAATAATCGCCAAAAATTTTGCGGTCAATATTCCCTCTTCCACTAATCCTGTCAAGAAAAAACTTTGCTTCACTTCCACTTAACTCCAATTCCGGGCAGGACAAACCGTGCGAATTTGTGTTCAAAGTTTGCCTGCTTCCTCGCATGTGACTTGCGCAGAAATTGTACTTGTTTCTATCGGCAAGCTGTTTCAAAATTTCACAGCCCCCAACAAAGAATCGTGATATCTTTGACAAATGAAACATTATCCCGATACCCAAACCGTCCGAATTACCCGTCACAGTTTGTTCGTCAATGCGACCGTCTCGCCGCATCTTGGCTCTGTTGGAGTTTACTGAAACCGCGAAATTGCCCTGCCGCCGGAATCTCTCCTCGACCGCGGCCTGGGCACTGCGATACTCATCAGATCCCGCCGAAGTATAGCCCCAATCATCGGCTGACCGATTCCAATAATTTAGCGGCGAATGCAAAAAGGCCACCGGAGGGATGGCTCCCCGGCCTAGCCGAAACCGGCTAACTTGATAGTAGATTTTCACTTTCCTCCGCAATAATCCAAAAGCATTTTGCCCACCGCAGCGGACGTAGACAGTTTCCGAGCAGACTCAAATTGAATCAACAAAAACTTTAGAAAAGTTTGCTTAATTTATATCCGCTTTAGCCTTAATGAATTATTGCTGCAAATTCTTATAGTCTAAAGCGTCGAATAAATCTTCTCGTAGCTCGCAAATCGCTCGCGAAAAATGATACCTTCGTTAACTGCCTGTCTAACTGCACACTGCGGCTCATGTAAGTGCGAACACCGGCTGAACCGGCACCCGCTGCGATACCGCTCAAACTCCGGAAATAGATAACCTAATTCATCCTTCTCAAGATCCCAGAGTCCGAGAATCTTCAATCCCGGCGTGTCTGCCACAAATCCCCCGCCATCAAGCGGATACACTTCAACCGCCGTCGTCGTGTGCGTGCCTTTGTCCGTCGCCAGCGACACATCTCCGGTCCGCAAGCGCAATCCCGGCTGCAGCATGTTCACCAGCGAACTCTTGCCGGTACCCGAATGCCCGACAAAAATCGATTCATGACTCGCCAACAGCGCCCGCAACTCGTCGGCGCCGATATTTTGCTCACACGAGGTAGCCACTAGTGGCACTCCAATCGACTCATAGATTGTTTTCATACGAGCAATGTCGACCCTGTGTTTCAAATCAACCTTGTTAACCACAACCACCGGCTGCAATCCGCCTTTGTAAGCCGATACGGTGAAACGGTCAATCAAGTGCTGTTTGAACACCGGCTGGGCGACGCTGACCACAATCACCATCTGATCAACATTGGCGACAATCACCTGCTCAATCGAATCGTCCCCGACCTTCGGGACGCGAAAACTTCGTCTTACGCGGATGCACCGACTCGATGAAACCCGGACCATCTCCCACTGAATTAAACTCGACAACGTCACCCACGGCCACCGGCGTCTCCTTCTGGACCTGCTTGGCTTTGGACATCACCTCGCAGTTGTACTCGCGACCGTCGCACAAAACGACGAATGACTTACCGTATGCGCGAATTACGCGGCCCGTCATAACGGCCAACTCCGTTGAGGCGGGATTTCAAGGCATCTATTCATCGACGCCTCCCTCTTCCAGCTCGAGCTCCAGTTCGACCAATTCTTCGATTTCCTGTTTCCTGGTTTTATGCTTTTCTCCTCTGGCTTTGCTTTCTGCGGCACGCTCGCGGCGCTTCTGTTTCTTGCGCTCTTTTTCCGCGAGATAATCGTGACCGAGTGACTTCTTGATTCCAGTTATCTGGTGTTTAGATAATTCGCCTGGCATGGCTGAATCTCCCTAAAATGAAAAACCGCAGACACCTAAATGCCTGCGGAAAGAAATCTGCGTGATGTTTCTCCGCGCCAATTCGCGCATTTAGGCTACACTCCGCCCCTGATCCTCTCTTTCACAACAATGTCCTTCATCACACATTCTCCTTTCCGAATGCTCCGCCAGGAGCCGCGCTTATTTCAAAGTTACTCCTACCAATACGGCAAGTCAACGAAAAAGTTTACTGCCGCAACCGCGTTTGTCGCTTGTCGAATCGGCTTCGCTGGGTACATTGCACCGGTGGAAGATAAGCAGCTGAACCTCTTCGACGGCATCCTGGCAGTCCTGGGCGGCTACGGTGTAATGTACATCGTCATGAAAACCGTACTTACCATCCTGGCTGTGACCGCGCCGGAACCTGCCGGCGGTAGCAACACACTTCCGGCCTCCGGCCACGCAGTCGTGATCCTGGCCGGTTCGTTCATCGCCGCGCTAATCGGGGGAATCACGGCCTGCTTCATCGCCAAACGCTCGCCGATCAAACACACGGTCGCCCTCTCAGCGGTCGCCTTGATTCTGGGCATTATGACCACAGTGACAAGCAGGGCGGATCAGCCGCTTTGGTATTCAGTGGCCCTGATCGGATTAAGCATCGCTGGTATTATGCTGGCAGGTGTGATTATGCAGATTCGCTATCGCCTCAAAGCGCGGCGCCCTTGATGCGCGCTTTCAGCATCTTCGCCATCGACTGCAGATAACGTACTGGAGTGCCGCTCTTGGCCGATGCAATCATCTTGCTGCGGTAAATCATCGCCGGAGTAGTTTGGGTCAACGACACCGGATGGAACCCCTTGCGCACCGCATCAATGAGTTTCTCACCTTTGTTAACTTCGATCTCGGCGACCACCAGCCCCAGTTCCTCGCGCAGATGAGCATCCGCTCCGAAGAAAGCCGGCTTCTTCAGCATCACCGACAATTCCCAGGCCAGCCGATTAAGTTGCTCCGGCAGCCGGGCGTTGAACACCTCGATGCCGTCAAACGAGTGCAGGAAGTCATCGGTCAGGTGATGCGAGCGATAGGGATGGGGCAAAATCGCCAATCCGCCCTGGGTATGGATTTCCTGGATTATCTCCGCCGCCTTCCGCGAATAGGCATCATCCTGCAAAAACAGACCGATGATATCGCCGTGGTCGGACGAGTACTCGGCGCCAATTATCGTCTCAATGCCGTGCGCTTCCGCCAGCTCGCGCACCTCGCGCGAACCGCGAATGGTGTTGTGATCGGTGGGGGCAAGCACATGAATCTGATTCTCAACCGCGAATTCGACAATCTCCGGCGGCATCAAATTGGAATCCACCGAATGGTTGGTGTGAAAATGAAACAATATCCGTTTGCGCATGCTATCGTCTTGTCCTGCCCCGCCTGGCTCTCACTCTGTTATCGGCAGAATTCCTTTTCCGCCACTCTCTTGTACGACACCGGTCGTATAGCCGATGTTGAATCATCGGCATAAAGTCCTTCAAGTCAACTACTATCGCTCGCCAGAGGTCAATTCTGTGATTGCCACCCGGGTAACCTTGGCATAGATTGGACTCCATGGTTAAGAACTACGAAGAAATCTACAGCAAGTCCGAACTTTATTGGGGCGCCAAACCCTCCGATCTCGTCAGGCGCTTCGCCGAACTGGCGCCTACCGGCGCGGCGCTCGACCTCGGCATGGGGGAAGGCCGCGATGCGCTCTATCTCGCCGGCCTGGGATTTTCCGTCACCGGCGTCGAGTCGGCGCACTCCGGGGTCACCAAGTGCCTGGGTATCGCCAGGAAGAAAAACCTGCATGTCAAAGCTGTCTCCGGTGATGTCAGGACTTTTCCAATTCCGAAAAATCGCTACGCGATAATTGTCGCAATGAATCTCTTCCAATTCTTCTCCAAAGCCGACACGCAAAAAATCATCGATAGGGCAGTGGCAGGTTTGAAGCGGGGAGGCCTATTGGTTTGTGAATCGTTCACCATTGACGATCCGCATTTCAAGGCACACCGGAAAAAATCACAGGAGATTGCACCCGGTACCTTCCGCGATGCGTCCGGCAACATCTATTCTCTTTACAATTATGGCGAAATTCTCAAAATGGCTTGTGGCGAACAGACCGGCAAGACCTCGGCGCCAATCTGCGGCCGATCTACTACTCCGAATTTGACTATTACGACACGACCCACGGCCCGGCCCATTGGCACGGCGTAGTCGACTTTGTCGGCAAGAAGCTGTGAATCACTTTTTCAACTCGCACAAGTAAAGCTCATTACCATCCGGATCGTCGATGAATGCGATCCGTACCGCTTGATCATCGTGAATACCGCCCTTGAAGATCCCGCCGCGGCCTGCAATCGCCTCAACCTCATCCTCCAACCGCTCGGTCATGGTCAACCTCGAAAATTATTGCGGTGAGAGTGATCTGATGTTATTGCGTACCAGGGCCAAATGGTGATCATCGTGTTCAGCCACAAAGAACAACATGTCCACCAGCCGCATTGGCTGCCGAAGCCGTGGATGAAGCGAAATCCGTTCCGCATCGCCGCCGTTCAGCTCCTCCACCCGGGCGATGAACTTCGACCGGCGCTTGCGGAATTCGCCGACCAGCTCCCTGATGTCGCGCCCGTTGTGCCCGGCGGAGCTGGTCCTGGCATTTGTCATGTCCGCCGCTCGCAACTCCAGTTTGCGGGCAACAAAATCGTCAATTCGCCCGTCGTGCAATTCATCCACGTCGATCAAGTGGCCAATGTGCTCTTGAATCGACCACTTCTCCGATACTCGCGCGATTAAAATCTCATGCGACAGTCCTGCCGCCAGCGCTTCAATTCGAGAATGCGTACCTCGCAAACGTTCAATGATTACCGGCATCATCCCCACCGGAAAATCAAAATTGAAGCGGCGTTCAATCCACTTGGTTTGTGTTATCATAATGATGTAAATACGCGAGAAGATGGAGAGTCGTTGCAGAATCAAACAATCTTCATCGACAGATCGAGCCAGTGCGCCGAATGAGTTAACGCTCCGGCCGAAATGAAATCGACGCCGGTCTCTGCATATGCCCGGACCGTCTCCAGAGTCATGTTTCCCGATGCTTCAATTTCGAGGTCAGGACTTACCCCGCGTATGATCTTGACCGCCTCCCGCGCCGTCTCGACATCGAAATTGTCGAGCATCAATCGCTGAATCCTCAAACTCGCCGCTTCGCGCACTTCGTCAAGCGTCCGCGTCTCGACCTCGATCGCTACGCGCTGGATCGCCGTTGTTTGATTGTACTCGATTGCCTTTTCGACCGCTTTCGTTACTGAACCGGCGGCGGTGATGTGATTTTCCTTAATCAGGATCATATCGAAAAGTCCCATCCGGTGATTTTCACCGCCTCCGGAAAACACCGCGCGCTTTTCCAACAACCGCAGTCCGGGCGTGGTCTTGCGCGTATCGATAATCTTGCACGATGTCTGCTTCACCTGCTCGACAAATCTCGCCGTCAAAGTCGCAATGCCCGAGAGATGCATCAGAAAGTTCAGTGCCGTGCGCTCGCCGGTCAGAAGCGCCGCAAGTTTACCCTGCAGCATGATGAGTTCTTGTCCCCGCTTAATCGGTGAGCCCTCGACCAAATCAGTGAGAAACTCGGAATCCTGATCCAGTTGGTAAAACACCAGCGCCGCGACATCCAGTCCGGAAATGATTCCGTCGGCCTTGGCGCGAATCACCGCCCGCCCTTTGGCAATCGGGCTAACCGTCGCCAGCGTTGTCAGATCACCGGTGTCGACATCCTCCTGCAGAGCGCGGTCGGCGATATCAATTAAGTACTCGGGGGCGATGTCCATGCCGAGAGAGTATCGAATTGAATAACCACTGTCAACCAAAAGCGGGGAAGGGGATCCAGCCGGTCATGCTCCCTTTATTGTTGACTTCACCACCGCCCCTCGATACCATTCCCTCGAAATGAACGCTACCGCACTAAGCTGGATCGAAATCGACGCTGGCGCGCTGGAACACAACATCGCCTCCATCCAGAGCAACCTCGCCAAAGGTTGCAGTATGGTGCCGGTCGTCAAAGCCAACGCTTACGGCCACGGCTATCTCGAAATCGCGCGTTTGCTTGACCCAGGAAAGTTCACTTTCCTGGCCGTTCACAACCTCGAGGAAGCCCAACTCCTGCGTGCCGGCGGAATAACATCCGCCATCCTCATTATGGGCTACATCCCACTTGCGGATCTGAAGTCGGCAGTCGAATCAGACTTTGATTTCGTCGTCTCCAATCTCGACACGCTGCGCAAACTCGCTGAACACGCCACCGCTCAACATCCCGCCAAGTGCCATCTCAAATTGGAGACCGGAACGAATCGGCAGGGGATTAACCGCGATGATCTGCCGGCTGTGATTGACTGTTTCAAATCTACCGCGCACCTGAAACTCGTCGGGCTCTCCACCCACTTCGCCAACATCGAAGACACTACCGATCACAGCTATGCCGACCTGCAGTTCCAGCGCTATATGGAATTGAAAAGCGTAGTCGAAGATGCCGGATTTGTCATCAAGTACGCCCATCTCGCTTCGTCGGCGGCATCGCTGTTGTTTCCGCACACGCATTTCAACCTCGCTCGCGTCGGCATTGCGCTGTACGGACACTGGCCGTCAAAAGAGACCTATCTGTCGTACCGCCTCGCCGGAAAACAGAATCATATGCTGCGTCCGGTGCTATCGTGGAAAACACTCATCGGTCAAATCAAAGATGTCCGCAAAGGCGAATACATCGGCTACGGCACCACGTATCGCGCCACCGCCAACCTCAAGATCGCCGTCTTGCCGATCGGCTACTTCGACGGTTATGATCGCCAAATCTCCAATAACGGCTACGTCCTTGTCAACGGCATGCGCGCCCCCGTGCGCGGCCGAATCTGCATGGATATGTTTATGGTCGATGTTACCGATATACCCAATGTGAGTCTCGAATCGGAAGTCGTTCTCATCGGCCGCTCCGGAGACGAAACCATCCGCGCCGAGGATATCGCCGGATGGACCAATACCATCAATTACGAAGTGCTCGCCCGCCTCGGGATGCATCTCAAACGGAAAGTCATTACCTAAGGATACACGATGTCGTTCTTCGAAAAAGATGACCGCAAGCTCTACTACAATATCATCGGCCAGGGCGACTTGGTTGTTCTCGTCCACGGCATCGGCGTTGACAGCCGCTATTGGATGGAAATCCCGGAATTGCTTTCTTCGAAGTACGCGGTGCTGACTTACGACTTGCGCGGTCATGGACAAAGTTTCGCCCCGACAACCGGCTACTCCTATCGCGAACATGTCAATGATATCAATCTGCTCATCACCGACCTCGGCTATCAGAAGGCCCACTTCATCGGCCACTCACTCGGCGGCGCGATCGTCGTTAAGTACGCTCTCCAGCATCCGCGGCAGGTCATGTCGCTGACACTGGCGGCTCCGCACGTCGTCGGCTACAAGGATTACGCCGATTGGCCCAATGTCTATCGCACCGCCAAACAGATCGACATCGACCAAGCCAAGATCCAGTGGGAAACCTTTCGCCTGTTCCAGCGCGTCGACAAGAATTCACCCGATTGGGAAGTTTTCAAGAGTTGCTTGAGTGATTTCCCCGGCAAGGTCTGGACCGACCCCGACGCCTTCAAATACATGGATGAAAGCGACATGAAGATGCTGGACAATATCACGATGCCGACCCTGCTGCTCTGTGGCCGCGAGGATCTCGACTTTCTCCCGTTGGCGAAATTGGTCAATGCCCGCCTCACCAACGGCACACTCTACGAAATTCCCGATTGCGGCCACATGATTCACATGGAGAAACCGGAAATCTTCAAGCGCGAGCTCGCGGCCTTCTTGAAGTTGTAGACCAACTGCGACTGCCCGTGCGCTCCAAATTGTCGTGCACTCAACTGCCGCGTTTAGTTATACTTCCGCCATGTCCGAAGATATCACCCAGATTCAGATCGACATCCTCGATCATTTGCGCAAACACCCGCGATCCTATCTCTCGAAAGAGAAGCTCTGCGAGAAGTTTGAACTGACACCTCACAAATCCGATCGCGCCATCGCCGAACTCGAGAATTGGGGGTATCAGCTTCTGCGCAATCCCCAGGGCGATATCCGCTACAGCGCGTCTCCCGATGTTTTGTTTCCGCACGAAATCACCTTTGGACTCCCAACAAAAATCCTCGGCATCAATATCTACAGTTTTGATCGCGTCGGCTCGACCAATGTCATCGCCCACAAGTACGCCGAAAAGGACGAACCCGAAGGCACGATCATCCTGGCCGAACGCCAGACCGCCGGCAAAGGCCGCCTCGGTCGCAGTTGGCATTCTCCTGCCAAGCGCGGTATCTACATGTCGCTGATTCTCCGCCCCCGGTTTGCGCCATCATTGGCGCCGGGACTCTCTCTGATCGCCGCCTTGAGCGTGGCCAAAACGATGCGCGAATATCCGGGCATTAAAGCCACCATCAAGTGGCCCAATGATGTCCTTTACGATGGCCGTAAACTCGCCGGCGTTCTGACCGAACTCGCCGCCGAAATCGACCGCATCAAACATGTAATCATGGGAATCGGTATCAACGCCAACCACGACGAAAGCGACTTTCCGCCCGACTTGCGCGACAAAGCCGCTTCACTCAAAATCGCCTCGCATTCGACGATTGACCGGATCAAACTCACGAAGTTATTGCTCACTTTTCTCGAAGAACACTATCAGGAATACCTGTCGCGCGGTTTCAAACGCCTGATCAAGCCGATAAGAAGCTATTCCTCCGTGCTCGGCAAAAGCATCAACTTTCGCCATGATGGAACAACCGTCACCGGCAAAGCGATCGATATCGATGCCAACGGGCTGCTGGTCGTCGAAATCGAAGGCAAAACCCTTTCGCTCAGCTCCGGCGAAATCTCACTCACGGAGAATTACCAGGCTTGATCTCGACCACGAAACGAAACTGGATCTTCGGCATCACCGCCACCGTTCTGCTTATCCTGATTCTCGAATTGCTCTTGCGCGTCGCCGTCAACTTGTCCGTCGACTATCTCTCCCGCCGCGAAAACATCAATCACGAGTACAAACTCTGGCAGATGCACCTGTTCAATTCATTTCTCGGCATGAACGAACCTGACCCCGACTTGTTCTGGCGACTCAAACCGAATTACCACAACGACTTCATCTCCGTTGATAGTCTCGGCTTCGCCGGACCGGAAGTAGGGGAGAAGTTGCCAAACGAATACCGCATTCTCTTCCTCGGCGATTCAACCCCGCTGGGCATCGGTCTCAACAAGTCCGACGAAAGTTTCGTCCGCCAACTTGAGTCTTTACTCGGCAAGCGCCTGCCGGACCGAAAAGTGACCGTCATCAACGCGTCCGTCGCCGGTTACACCAGTTGGCAGTGCCGCAAACAATTAGAATTGCTCGGCACCCGACTTCAGCCCGACGTGGTGCTGACCTACTTCGGCAACAATGACCCCTCAATCAACGGCTACTTGAGCGACCGCCAACTTTATGACCAGACTCGTTTGTCCGGCACGCTCAACCGCATCCTTGCTCACTCTTACATCTATCAATTCCTGAAAGGCCTGGTGCTCGGTCTCAAGAGCAAATCAACCGCCAATGCCACGCTGGTGCCGCGTGTGACTGTTGACGAAGCCCGCGAAAACCTCACCGCGATTCACAACTGGTGCGACAGCAGCAGCTGTGCCTTGATGATCTGCACCGTCGCTACCCCTGATCTCTGGCCTCCGGGAATTCAGTTCAAAGTCTTCTCCGGCGGCATGGACAGCCAGGGACGCCTGATCATGGCTGACGAACTTCAGGGTACATTACTCAACCAGTGGTCGCTCTGTCTCGACACCACGCTTCTCCCCGGCCAAACCGACCAATGGACATCACACGTCTATGAATCAAGTTTCCGCGATGGCCGCTCGCCTTCCGAGTCCGCCGCCGAATATCGGCGCTTGTTGGAACGCACACCCAGCAATGCCCGGCTTTGGAACAATCTTGGTGTGGCATTGTGGCAGGAGGGACTCGAAGCCGATTCGATGTTCGCGCAGGCAATGGCGCTTGACTCATTGAGCGCAATTGCCGCCTACAATGCCGGTATCGCGGCGCTTCGTCGCAATCCGGTCGAAGCCGAAGCTCTACTCAAGCGTGCCAAGGAGCTGGACAATTATTCACTGCGCATCAAGACTTCTTACAACGACCAGTATCGCCGTTTCTGTTGGGACAATGGCCTGCCCCTTGCCGATATCGAGCAACTCTTCGCCGGCCTGCCCGAAACCGAATACTTCGTCGATCACTGCCATCCGACTCTTAGCGGCCACGAACTGATCGCCGGCGAACTCGTCGAAATGGTTCTTAAACAAATTCGCTAATCAAAAGGACCCTGCTTCGAGAGCCGTCAGGCGAAGTCCCCCTTAGGGGGAACCCTTCCCTGACGGCCCGCTTCGTGCCCGCTAGACGTCCCTGTCTGCCCTGATTTCCGAGCTCCGTAGTCATTTTAATCTACATTGCCGATTCCAATTCCCCTCTAGAGAGGGGTGGCTCGCGTACTCTCCGCCACAGCGGAGAGTACACGAGACGGGGTGTGTCTTGAAAGTGCGACACTATGTACTCACCCTCGTCTTTCAATTTTTGTCATCCTTAGCGAAGCGAAGGATCTGTTGGTTGATCAGTGAACGCAGCCCAGTAGGTTGGAACCCTCGTCCAGAAGCTTGTTGGAATTAGAAGCAACTCTCTAGAGGGTTCCGACATTCACGACTGCCTTTAGTCACCATGCCATGAAACAACTTCGTGCGCGGCTAGTGTCCCCGCCTGCTTCAGGTGCACTCCCCCTCATGAATCCACTATCTCGGAAACCCGTCAATCAACCACCATTCTGCCCCCCAAAACACCTATCTTTTTGTCCTTGTTGCGGCTTCCTGATACCACTACCAAAACCCTTGTCTGCAAATAACATGTCGCGCCAGACGGCACTCTTCACATCGCACCGCCACAGTCATGCCCGCAGAAAATTTCTGTTGACATCCCCCGGTGATTATGTTAGTGTGGCGCTTCAGATTTTGGCAAAATCGAACGGTGTTAGCGCCGCTCGATCATCACTTCGCGCAAAGCGATTCTTGGCTGTGGATAATGGGAGTTTTTGACAAACAAGGAGAAGCTATGAAAAGAATCTGCCAATGGCTGCTTGCAGTAACCTTCCTACTGACCCTCACTGGAGCAAAGGTTGTTGCGGGTGAAACCACTGTCGGGGCAGAGGTTCATGCTCAATGGACGCTTCATCTCAACGATCAGGACTTGGGAAAGAATTTTAACTACTTCAACGTTCATCGCGGCTGGCTGACGGTTGACCACACCTTCAGTGATAAGTACTCTGCGAACATGATCATCGAAGCAAACAACACCGGCTACGCCCCCAGCAATAGTTGGGAAACACATCTGCGTTCGGCGTACTTGCAGGTCAATGAAGTCCTGCCGTATACCAACGTCCGTTTCGGTATGCACAGCCTCCTCTGGATCGACAAGGTCGAATCCATCTGGGGATTGCGCTTTGTTGACGAGGTCTCGTTGCACAAACTCGGATACCTGCCCGAGGCCGACTTCGGCGCCAGCCTTATCGGCAATTGCCCCGGCGGTTTCGGCGTTCTCGCCGTGCAGGTCCTCAATGGTCCCGGCTATACGCAAACCGAACTCAATAAGTATAAGAATTTCGTCCTCTATGGCGAGTTCCGCCCCTTCCCGAAGAACGCTGATTGGAGCGAAAGCGCCCTTCTCGGTCAATACTATATGGGATATCCGAACGTCGCCTCATCCACTCCCGGCTTCTCCGACAATACCATGATGGATCGCTCGCAGCTCGCCCTCATTGTCAAGTACCGCAAGTGGCTCACGGTCTATTCCGAATACTTCATGACCAAGGACGATGCTGATGCGTCCAATAACACTAACGATGAATTCGTGCAGGAAGCCAATGGATTCACGGTGTTTGGCCGTCTCTATGTCGCCACTGCCGAGAAGTGGTTGTCTCGCGTTTCAATTTTCGGCAAGTATGAACGCGTCGACAAGAACAAGAATGCTGCCACCTCGCTTGCACAGGACAATGGCGATGCCCGTTTTGTGACCGCCGGCGTAGCCTATGAACCGATCGATAACTTCGAACTCGCTCTTGTGCTCAAGCGCGACACGGTAAGTGAACTGGTCAACGATGTTCGCATCGAAGAAGAAGAATCCAATTCCTTCATCTTCACGATGCGTGCCTACATCAAGTAGTCTGTCTTATATAGTCTATCTTAAGTAGTCCCTTAAGTAGCCTATCTTTCGATAATCGAATCCCACAAGACCCGGCTCACCCGAGCCGGGTTTTTCTTTGGCAATCTTTGTTGTATGTCGCGGATGTCCACATCCGCGACCTTCAACACGAGCTTAGTAGGTGAGGAGCCCCAGCTCCTGATATCGCACTCCCCGCATCCTCAACCGACTCCCCGCGAAAGTTGAGCGAGGCGAAATCCCGCCTTTGCGTGACGGGAACCCTGGCTCTGTAGGTCGGACATTCCTGTCTGACTCTTCCGAAACAGCCGGTAGCCCACCCGGAGCGAAGCGCAGGGTGGGAAATTGTGCTCGGCAGTCCGTAAGTCAAGTCTTCTTGGGGCTTGACTTCTTGTGCGCGCGGATGTCCACATCCGCGCCTTGATGTTACGTCAGTCTTGTCTCGGACGACGAAAACTCCGGTAGAAATCGTCGGACGACCGTCCGGGATGTGACCTGACGCCGTCTCAAATTCTCCTCTTGTCGGGTCGAGACGCAGTGTGTCTTGAGCATTTCGTTCCCTCCAGCCATCCCCTCCCGTCCGAATCTCCCCTCTCCCCGCGGGAGAGGGAAGGGTGAGGGCACAAATCCTGTAGCTCCCTTGTAGAAATTAATCCCTGCACGGAATAGTAGAGGCCGCTGTCGCCCCGATAACGGGCTTTGCTCAACCGAGCGCCTGGTCGCAATCTGCCATGTTCGCAAAGGCCTTTGCGGTAGAACAATACCAAACCCACGTGGCCATTGCGACCCGCGTTCGAAGCCAACTCCGGCTCCACCGGTTTTGGCGGGCCCCCGTTACGGCTGCAACTGCGTAGTGCGCTACCAAGCGCATTAATGATCGCGATCAGCCTTCTTTATTTGAGTACAAACGGAGAAAGAAATGAATCAGAAATCACGAACCACTCAATAAAATAGACGCCCCGCAGTGCATCGGCCGACAATACCGACGCTGCAATGTGGCTCTGCGCTTTCCCGATGAGATAGGCAACCCAACTTTCTCCCTTGATGGAAGGTTGGTCACACCTTACCTTGCCTATCCGAACAAAATCGATTCGCTCAATCACTAACCGATCGGGAATCGCACCATGAAACATTTCGCCATCCTGAAGATTATCTTCATCATCAGCATCATGACCTTCGCGGCACAGGCATCCGCCGCCGAAGTTCTCTACGCCCGCTATCCGGCGCTTTCTCCCGACGGCAAGACTATCGCCTTCACCTATCGCGGCGATATCTGGTCGGTGCCCGCCACCGGCGGGGAGGCGACCCGCCTGACCTTGCACACCGCCGAAGATATCATGCCCCACTTTTCACCCGACGGTCAGTGGCTGATGTTCAGCTCTCGGCGCTTCGATAACTACGATGTCTTCATCATGCCGTCATCCGGCGGCGAAGCCAGACAACTCACCGTCCACACCGCCGATGACTTTGGTTCCGGCTGGTTTCCCAACAGCGACAGTGTCTTGTTCTATTCCGAGCGCGATGGCAGAAGCGACATCTTCAAGACGGCAATCGCCGGCGGCACGGCGATCAAATTGACCGGCGATCATCTCGAACGCGAATACGACGGCAAGATTTCTGCCGACGGTCGCTTCATGCTCTTCACCAATGGTTCCGGAATTTCGCGCTGGTGGCGCCGTGATCTACGCACCGCCGCCAACACCGACATCTTCCTGCAGGACCGCAGTAACAAACAGTTTACTTCGATTCGTCTCACCGATCATCCGACCCACGAGATCTGGCCGGTGCTCAATCAAGCGCGTAATGCCGTCTATTTCGTCGCCAACTACGACAACACCTGGGCACAGATTCACAAAGTCCCGATGGATGGCGGCGAGTCGGTCAAGCTTACCAGCTTCACCGATGACGGTGTGCAGTGGCTCAACTCCACGCCCGATGGCTCGCTTTTGGTTTTCGAACAGGGATTCAAGATCTGGACGCTCGACCCTGCGACCGGCAAAACCACACAGATCCCGATCACGATTCGCACCGACGAGCGCGGTAATCTCGCGATACGAAAAGTTCTCGACACTCCAATTCAGTGGTATGCTGTTTCACCGGACAACAAGAAGATCGCCGTCGTCATGCACGGCGAAGTCTTTGTTCTTCCCGCCGAAGATGCTGTCGAAGCGCGCCGCATTACAACGACACCTGCTCGCGAGCACCACGTCGTCTGGGGCAGCGATTCGAAGACACTTTTCTACTGCTCCGACCGTGACGGCGACTACGCGATCTATTCGGCCGATGCGTCGACCGGTGTCGAGAAACGACTCACAACTTCCAACGAAGCAGAAATGAAACCGTTGCCATCCCCCGACGGCAAGTATCTTGCGTTCTACCGCGGACTCGACAAGATCATTCGTTATGAAATTGCGACCGGCAGGGAAGAGGTCTGGATCGAAGGCGGCTTCCACGACTTCTCGCTCGAAGAGACCATGGAGTATGCCTGGTCTCATGATTCGAAGTGGCTGGCCTTCACGATGGTTGGGCCGACCTATGAGTCCGACATCTGGGTGGCTTCACTCGACGGGCAGAAACAGAACATTTCCAAATTCGCCGGCTACAACTTCCGTCCGATGTTCTCGGCCGACGGCAGGTTCGTCTATTTCACCGGCACGCTGTATGATCTGACCGAGACCTTCAAAGTCGCACTCACCGACAAACCGGCAGAGTTCTTCGAGTCTTCGCTCGACAGTCTGTTCATACCCAAAGCCGGCAAAGACACGGTCAAGACTTCCAAGACTGACAAGAAGATCGACCCCGTGCAAATCAACTTTGATGCCATTGAAAAACGCCGCGCCCGTGCCTTCGCACTCGCAGGAGAAAATCGTTGGCCGGTGTTGACGAATGACGGCAAGAAATTCTATTTCGTGGCATCGCTGCTCGGCAAGTCTGAAATCTGGTCCGCCAACGCCGAAGGCGATCTGGAGTTGAAACAGATAACCACATCCGGCAAGTCCAAGTCGAACCTGATGCTCAACGTCGAAGGCAAGAAGCTCTATTACCTGGAAGACGGTAAACTCAAGAGCCTCGCTGTTTCCGACGGCAAGTCCGAGACCATTTCCTTCAAAGCGGCAATGGATATCGACGCCAACGCCAACTATCGCCAGAAATTCTATGAAAGCTGGCGAATGCTTAAGAACTACTTCTACGATTCCAACTTCCGCGGCATCGACTGGCAAGCCACGCGCGACAAGTACGAGCCGATACTCGCGCATATTCGCACCGAAGAAGAGTTCCGCAACTTGATGCTGGAACTCATGGGCGAACTGCGCGGCTCGCATATGGACTTCGTCATCGAAGAACCAAAGCCGGCAGAAACTATCAACTCCGGATACACCGGAATCGAACTCGACTTTGGCACCATTGAAGGCGATAACGCCTACCGCATCAAGTCTGTGTTGCCGCTTTCGCCGGCGGCTCTGGCCGGAGTGAAGGCTGGAGAGTATCTTCTCGCTATCAACAAACAGAAACTTTCGCGCACCGCTGACTTCGAATCGCTCCTCGCCGGACAAGTCGGCAAGCGCCTCACACTGACGTTGAGCAATGCTCCCACCGGTACTGCACGCGACGTCGATGTCAAGCCCGTCGCACAGACGCAGGCACAAGACCTGCGTTATCAGAACTGGGTGGAAACAAGGCGCCAACTCGTCGACTCGCTCTCAAGTGGACGTATCGCTTACTTACATATCCGCTCGATGAATCAACCGGCGCTTCAGTTGTTCAAAGAACAACTTGTCTCGATTGCCGAGTCCAAAGATGCATTAATCGTCGATGTTCGCGAGAATCCCGGTGGCTCAATCGCGGTGCACCTGTTGGGAATGCTCGATCGCACTCCGTGGCTGCTGCGCCGCTTCCGCGACTTCCCCCTGGTGTCGGAGAACAAATACCGCTCCAAGGCCTTTGAGCGTCCGCAGGCTTGTTTGATCAACGGCTACTCTGGATCCAACGCCGAAATCTTCGCGGAAGGTTTCCGTCGTCACCAGCTCGGACCGATTATTGGCACCCCGACTGGCAGCGCGGTTATCGGAACCTCCGAATACTATCTGATTGACGGCGCGCACATTCGCCGGCCTTCCTGGGGTTCGTTCACTCTGGAAATGGAAGACACTGATCTTTTCCCGCGTCAGCCGGATATTTTCATCGAGAACCTGCCCGACGACCTGCAGTCCGGCAAGGACCCGCAACTCATGCGAGCGGTCAACGAACTAATGAAGTCGCTGAAATAGAGCTGTCGGCGCCGTAAATCACGCAAAAACCAGGAAATCCGCGGTCGGAGTGATTCCGGACGTACCGCAATCCTTGCGGCCTTACCCAATCGGTCACCCTGCCACTGAAGCTTTCGTCACATTTTTACGATAACTATTAAGAATCCGGGCGTATAAGGCTTACGTCAATTATGCGGGCCAAGGGACCTGACCCGAGCACCGGTCGGCTTCGATAGGAGGAAGTTTTGCAGACAACAGTGATTAACAAACCTGAACCAATTCCAGTTGTGAACAGCTCGCTGCCCGTTCTGCCGATTCGCGGAATGGTAGTGTTTCCATATCTCGTCATGCCGCTGATGATCACCGACCAAAAACAGGCCAAGCTGGTCGATGAGGCCTTGATGGCCGGGCGCACCATTGGACTCTGCACTCAAAAGGATTCGCAGTCGGAACATCCCGGTCCCGATGACATCTATCAGGTCGGCACCGCCGCGACCGTCCTCAAAATGCTCCGCTTCCCCGATGGTTCCGTGCGCTTTCTCGTGCAGGGCTTGCACCGCATTTCCATCATCAAGGTTGTCGATACCGAACCATTCATACAGGCCGAAGTCGACATCCATCATGACAAGGACACCGCCAGCGTCAAGATCGAAGCGCTCAAGCGCAATGTGATGGAGCTGCTGAAGAAAGTCGTCGATCTTGCGCCCAGTGTCTCCGAAGAAATCTACATCACTGCTATCAACCAGGAGAGCGCGTCCAAGCTCGCCGACTATGTCGCATCCAATCTGAACCTGACGATTGCCAGCAAACAAGAACTGCTCGAAACCTTCGATGTCCAATCGCGTCTCGAGAAGCTGGTTCAGCATCTAAACAAGGAAGTCGGCGTACTCGAGCTCTCGCAGAAGATCCAAAGCGATGCCGCCCACGAAATGGGCAAGATGCAGCGCGACTATATCCTGCGCGAACAACTTAAAGCCATTCGCCGCGAACTGGGCGAGGCCGATGACCGCACTACCGAGATCGAAGAGTTCCGCCGTAAGATCGATGAAAACGATCTTCCCAAACTTGCCCGCGAAGCCGCCGAGAAAGAACTCGACCGTCTTAGCAAAATGAACCCGTCATCGGCGGAGTACATCGTCAGTCGCACTTATATCGACTGGCTGACAATTCTCCCGTGGAACCGTTCAACCGAAGCCGATCTTGATATCATCAAAGCCGAGAAGATTCTCGACGAGGACCACCACGGTCTTGAAAAAGTCAAAGAACGCATTCTCGAATTTCTCGCCGTGCAAAAACTCAAATCCGAGATGAAGGGACCCATCCTCTGCTTCGCCGGCCCTCCCGGAGTCGGCAAGACCTCGCTGGGTCGCTCAATCGCGCGCGCGATGGGGCGCAAGTTCCAGCGCATCTCTCTCGGCGGCATGCACGATGAGGCCGAAATTCGCGGTCATCGCCGCACCTACATCGGCTCATTGCCGGGACGCATCATTCAGTCGATTCGCCGCTGTGATTCCAACAATCCGGTCTTGATGCTCGATGAAATTGATAAGATCGGCAAGGACTTCCGCGGTGACCCGGCTTCGGCGTTGCTGGAGGTGCTCGACCCGGAACAGAACAACACGTTCTCCGATCACTATCTCGATGTGCCGTTTGATCTGTCCAAGGTGATGTTCATCACCACGGCGAATATTCTCGACACCATCCCGTCGGTGTTGCTTGACCGCATGGAGGTCATTCGCATTCCCGGCTATACCGACAAAGAAAAACTCGCGATCACGAAGAAGTATCTCATCACGCGCGAAATCGAAAATCACGGACTCAAAAAGGCGCAACTGCAGTTCACCGATGATGCAATTCTGAAAATCATCCGCGACTACACGCGCGAATCTGGTCTCCGTAATCTCGACCGCGAAATCGCCACTGTCTGCCGCAAGATCGCCAAGAAGGTCGCCACCGGCCATGATAACAAGACGACGATCAAAGGTACGGACGTACCCGACTATCTCGGCCCGGAAAAATTCGTCTCCGACCGCAGTCCGCGCGAAGGCGAAGTCGGTGTTGTGCCGGGATTGGCATACACCTCCGTTGGCGGCGACATTCTTAATATCGAAGTCACCAGAATGTCCGGCAAAGGTCACCTGAATCTAACCGGCAGTCTCGGCGATGTGATGAAGGAATCGGTGCAGACGGCGTTGTCGTGTGTGCGTTCATCAGCAGAGGAACTGGGCATCGACCCGACGATTTTTGAGAAGATGGATTTGCATGTGCATGTGCCCTCCGGCGCTGTACCGAAGGATGGCCCCTCGGCAGGTATCACTATCGCGACCGCGCTGGTGAGTCTTTTGACCGACCGGCCGATTCGTCCGAAGGTCAGCATGACCGGCGAAATTACACTGCGTGGCGTCGTGCTGCCGATTGGCGGCTTGAAAGAAAAGTGCCTTGGCGCGCTGCGATATGGCTTCAAGGAGATCATCATCCCACGCGACAATGAGAAAGACCTAATCGATCTGCCGCAGGAAGTGAAATCGCATTTCAAATTCCATCCGGTCGACCGCGTCGAGGAAGTCTTCGCTATCGTGTTCCCATCGAAGAAGGTGGAGAAGAAAAAGAAATAGGGGCGCAAACGGCCGTCAGGTCCCGCGTTAGGCGGGAATTGCCTGCCCTGATCGAGAAGAGCCGTCAGGCAAGTCCCCCTTGGGGAATGAGTTCCTGACGGCTTTTCCATGAGATCGAACCCGATTTCACCAACAAGACACTCGCTTGATGTCGGACGTTGTTCCACCTTCCCAAGAACCGCCTTGCACTGTATGGCCCGCAATTCCCCTTGTTGTCGGCGAGCGAAATCCCGATACTAAAATGATATGAAGCTTGTCACCTCCGCACAGATGCGCGCAATCGATCATCGCGCCATCAACGAACTCGGCATCCCCGGTCTGCAATTGATGGAGAACGCCGGTCAAGGGATTGCCGACTGGATTCGCGAGATATTTCGCGACAATGTCAAGGGCAAGCACTTCGCCATTGTTTGCGGCAAAGGCAACAACGGCGGCGACGGGTATGTCATTGCCCGCTACCTGCATCAGTGGGGAGCCAGTGTCGAGGTATTCCTGCTGGGCGAGCGCGAGGCAATCAAGGGCGATGCTCTGGTCAATCTGATAAAGCTCGAACCGATTGGCCTTTCGGTGCAACCGATACTGAACTCGCCGGGGCTTCCGGACTTTCGCAAGTATGACATGATCGTTGATGCCATTTTCGGGACTGGATTTAGCGGTGAGGTGGACACGGCGGTCACAAGGTCATCGAGGCGATCAACTCTTCCGGGACAACGGTTCTGGCAGTGGATACGCCGTCGGGCCTGAATTGTGATACTGGCGAACAACCGAAATCGTGCATTCGCGCCACCTATACTGCGACACTCGCACTACCAAAAATCGGACACTATCTCTATCCCGGAAAGTCGTATTGCGGGCTGACGAAAGTTATCGATATCGGTATTCCAGCTAAGGCACTTGATGGTTTGAATCTCCCGGTTAATCTGACTACGCCGTGGCAGGTTCGTGACCTGATACCGGACCGGGAACCAACTGCGCACAAAGGCGACGCAGGAAAGCTCTTTATTGTCGCCGGTTCCGAGGGATTGACTGGAGCTGCCACTTTGGCGGCACAAGCTGCCGTAAGGTCGGGTTGCGGTCTTGTTACGGTTGGATGCCCCAAGAGCTTAAACGACATTCTCGAAATCAAGCTGACCGAAGCTATGACCCGCCCGCTTCCCGAGGTCCGAAGTGTGCGCTGTTTGTCACTTCGGGGACTCGGGGACATACTGCACGGAATTCGCAATGCCGATGCCGCCTGTCTTGGACCGGGTATTGGGAGGCATCATGACACGAAAGAGCTATTCAAACGGCTGTTGCCAGCCTGGACAAGCCAGCTATTCTTGGATGCTGACGGGCTGTTTCCGTTCTCTGGACAGCCAGAACTCCTCAAGGAATGCAAGGCGAATCTGGTGTTGACGCCGCATATCGGGGAGTTCTCACGGCTTTGTGGATTATCAATCGAACAAATCAATCAGGATAGAATTAAGGCGGCTTCTGATTTCGCAATCGCTACAAATAAAGTCGTCTTATTGAAAGGCGCGCCGACGATCATCGCCTCGCCTGACGGATCGGTCACTATTAATCCCACTGGCAACCCCGGAATGGCAACCGGAGGTTCAGGAGATGTTTTGTCTGGTTTGATCGGCTCTCTGTTAGCTTTGAGGATGAAGGCGTATGACGCCGCAGTTTGTGGGGCGTTTATTCATGGCTGGGCGGGGGATCTGGCGCAGAAATCAATTGGGACATTTGGAATGACCGCAGGTGACATTATCAGTTTCCTGCCAAAGCCTCTAAAAATACTAAAAAGCTGATTTCGCGGAACTTTCATCGCACCAAATCATATATATATGTGGAGAGAATGAGAGACTATGAATCGGCTGATTGACATACTGGTAGATATCGCAATCGGGTTGGGAATATTACCCAGGCCGGTGCCGGTTCCGATCAAGAAATCCAAATCAGATTGACAGATCCTGCTGCTCCGGGCAGTTAATTTTCGGAGATAACGTTGCAATTAGATGAGAGGAGATTAGGTGAAGGTCTCCTCTCTTCGCTTTAGAGGGCATTTTTTGGATTCTGGTTAACGCGCGCCGGCACTTCATCAGGCATTGCACCAATTCGCCTTGCCTCACGTCTTATCTCACGGTACATTGCGACTGTTCATTTTGCTGACAGGAAACACTCATGAGAAAATCGATTTACATTCCGTTGATAGTTCTGCTGTTCGGACTGGCCGCGTCGAGTTGCAGCCGCAAAGATGATGACGAGTTGCCGGCACGGGTCGGCGATTTACAGGTGTTTTTTAGAATCTCCGATCAGTTCGGACTCTTGCCGGATACTTCCAATATCCCGGTTCTGGTGAACCTGTATGCCGACACAGCTCATGCCAAACTTGTCCGCTCGGAAGCGGTGACGGCGGTCAATCATATTACCAAGACGGTAGACTTCGAGAGTATGGAGCCGACTTTCTTTTATCTTAGTATCGAGATTAACGTGCCTAATCTCCCGCCGCCGTGCGAGGACACGCGCGTATTTGTTCAGTACAATCGGTTGACGTTGACGGACATCATAGATATGGAAGTGCGCGCGGAAGAGATTCGCTGCCGGTAATTGACCGGCGGGCAGAACTTCGTATATTCGGCACTTGACCCAGACCGGAGTTTTGCCATTCCAATCGACCTTGTTTCACCAAAATCCGAAACCGCCATCGCGGAATTCCTTAGAAATACCGATGAGAAAAAAGCGCTGGTAGTGGTGAGGGGTGCCAATACCCGGCTGATCTCGCCGCAAACGGGTCGAAGTGTTACCGATTTAGACATGAGCGGTATTGACCAAGTTGAACGTTTTGAACCGGCTGATTACTACATCACCTGTCAGGCCGGAACGGGACTCTCCCAGTTACACAAGATCCTTTCGGAAAAGAGACTGCACTTCCCGTTTCTGGAGCCTGAAGCTTCTGGTACCGTAGGCGGGATGGTTGCAACCGGACAAGTGAGTGGAACCGGCGGTTGTTACAATGTCAGGCGTTGGGTGTTGGCGCTGCGGGTCATTATGGCCAACGGCGAGATGATAAAAACGGGAGCGGTGACATACAAATCTGTGGCGGGCTACGAGTTACCGAAACTATTTTGCGGAAGTTTCGGCACGCTGGGTGTCATTACATCTGCAGCGCTCAGGGTTTATCCGGAGGGCTCAAGGCCATTTGGCAAGGAGACGCTTCCGGTTTCACCGCGAATGCCGATACTGACAGACATTGGACAAGTTTCGGAACCGGCCAATCGCGGAAACGAAATTGCGCTACGGATCAAGAAGTCGTTCGATCCCAGGGGGCTGTTTCCGGCGATATCCGGTTGGAACGGTTAGGGGTTGCCGTCGTATAAGGAATACGTTACCTTCTCAAAAGTGGACAACGGGATAAGTCAAGTAAGTCAATGATCTTAAGATTTGTTATCATACTCTTCATCGCCGCCATACTCGGGGGCATCAATAATTTCGTAAATCCCAACAAAGTACCGTGGGTTGGCAACTGGCCGTCGGCGATGTCGGATACCGACACCAATTGGACCTCCATGTCGTATGAAAAAGGCGACCCACCGACGCTGAAGCTTTCGGAAGCATTTGACCGCTGGGCTTCGAAGTCATACGTCTTCATCGACGCCCGCGAACCGCAAGACTATGCTGAAGGTCATATTGAAGGCGCAATCAGTCTGCCGTACGACTATTTCGATGATTATAAGGACAAGGTCTTGCCAACACTGCCCAAAGACACGCTCATCGTCACTTACTGTTCAGGGTCCGAGTGTGAGTCGTCGCTATATCTGGCGCGATTCCTGGTGCAGGAGTTTGGCTATACGAAGGTCGAGATTTTCTTTGGCGGCTGGTCGCAATGGAGCAAGCAGCAGCTGCCGGTTGACGGCAAGTACGGCAATGAAGAGGGAGCGCAATAGCCGATGGAATCGATATTGCGCGTCATCCTCGGCATCTTGGTTGCGGGCTCTTCGATCGTGAGCATATTTGCTCCCGAACTGATTCCTGTGACGGCTACGCTTCCGGTAAAGATCGCCATGACAATATTCGGGTTGTGGATACTTTCCGGGATCGGTAAGGACCAGATCAATTTCGCGCTGCGTTTGGCAGTCGGAATCACATTCGTCTATGCGGCGGTCGACAAGATTATTCATCCCGATCAATTTGCCCGCATCATTTATAACTATCATCAGGTACCGGGACAGTTGATCAACGTCTTTGCGCTGTTCCTGCCGTGGGTCGAGCTAATTACTGGCGTTCTGGTGATTGTCGGCTATTGGGAGAAGGCGGCGACCGTGATGATTGGCGGTATGTTGGTGATGTTCATCATTGCGCTGTCGATCGCGTTGATCAAGGGGGTCAACATCGAATGCGGTTGTTTCTCGACGACTTCAAAAGCCAAGGGGCCGATCAAGGATCTGATTTTCAGAGACATACTACTCTTGCTTTCCTGCGGAGTAATCCTGTGGGCGAAGAAGAGCTGGCTGGCGATTGAGCGCCGGCATGCGCGCTGGTAGACTAGTAGCTGTTCGTCGCCGTTTAGGGCAATGTAAATGAACGCTGCGACGAAAGCAGGAACTGCAATCCCGCAAACAGCGCCGGGTACACCACCAATTCTCGTGGTAATTGAAAAGCTCGAACGATCGCCCTCGACAGGGATCAACAGTTCACCGCCCGGTGCAAACACCATTCCATCAAAACTGACGAATTCAAAGCCGAGATCAAATCCGAGCCAGCTATTCGCATTGTAACCGAGATGCGATGAAATTCCGGTATGGGTAAGTTTCTCCTCGCCATATGTCTTCAGAATTGGCCCTGCAGCGAGATCAAAACTTGACCGTTGCCCAAGCCAATAACGCACCCGCGGCTTGATTCCAACTTGCGTGCGCCATTCGTCCGCATTCAGAAACACTGCGGCACCTACTGCCCAGCGTTCGGAGACATTACGCATCAAACCCAATTCCCATGCGGCCAGACCTTCCGATTCGGAGCGATTGTCGTCACCCAAAGTATAGTTACCAAAGCGCCGCCCCAGGCTGAATTCAGTAATGGTGAACGTTTTCGTTTGATCCAGAGGGCGTGGCGTAAATGAGAAGTTGCGCAGTGACGTCTGGGCGTTTGCTGGCGGTGCAGTGGACATCATCAGCGCAATGATTATCAGGACTAATCGGTCAATCATCTTTAGTAGATATACGCCGCATGGAGCCAAAACGTCCAGAAAAAAGTCAAGTATCGTGGTCGGAATTATGATTCGTAGGTCGCGAAGAAGTAGATCAAGGCGATGATCGGGGTGAGAATTGTGCAAACGGTTCCGGCATAGCTGCCGAAGCGGATGCCGGCATAGAGAGTTGATTCGGTGCTTTTGCGGCAGAATAGACAAAATACTGGGGTGGCAGGAGTCGAACCTGCGACCATCTCCTTAACAGGGAGCCGCTCTGCCGGCTGAGCTACACCCCAATGTTGTCCTGGTATTAATCGACAATATAGGTAGATTTATTGAATTTCCAAGGCTAATCTGCGCATGGCACTGTTCAGAAATTGCGTAGTCGCAACGTCGGGTTCATTTTAGCGGCAAAAAAAGAAGCTCGGGTGTGAGTCACCGAGCTCCAAGTGCAGGTACCGAATTGTGAGGTTCGGTTGGTTGGCTTCCGCTCCGCCGGCTTCTTCCTGTTGAATCCGCGAAGGGAAGATGTTCGAGGGAGAAATCGTCACGGGGAATACGCAAGCGGATCAGCGGTCCAATACCAGTCCGCTTGTTGATTTTTCCCTCTCGCTGATAATATAGGCGCTAAGTCCATTTTTAGCAACAGGTGATTGAGAAGAAAGGCAGGTCTCTGCGGGAGACCTGCCCTACAACACTGCCTGATATCTTCCTATGCCAATGTCTATCGACAAGTCGGCGCCGGACCACCGGCAAAGATGTAGGCGATCAGGAATACGGCATCGCTGATTGAAAGCGAGCCGCTTTGATCGACATCCTGCTGGTCGAGACAGAATTCAAGCTTTCCACCGCAGCCCTCGAAGATGATGCAGATGTATCCGATCGCGTCGGAGATATTGACCATGCCATCGGAGTTGTTATCGCCGGGGAGAATGCAGCAATCCGGCGTCAGAGTCGGATAGAATTCTGCCAATGTGGTGCGGTCGCTGGCATAAGCGAAGACGGCGTCCTCCTGTCCGGCAGGGGCTTGCACCGGCGTTGTGGTAATCCACGCCAATGATATCGACTGCTCGGAGCTGACCGAGGGGGTCGAGACAAAGATCTTGGCGAGGGGCTCTTCGGAAGCATTGTTGTCGAAACGCATGCCGATCAGCGTGAATTCGCCCTGCGCGGCGTTGATGAACGCCTTGTTCAGGAGCGAGGGTGTTGCCGGTGCAACGGCCGGTATGCGAATCGAATCGATCACGGGAATGGCGCCGGCGATCCGCAAGCGCAACGGGAAACAATAAGCCTGAACTCCGTTTGGTGTCGAGAGGTGCAGATCGATCTCGTACTTTGATTTGTTTGGGGAACGGCCTCGGGATAGAGCAGTTTCGCGGCGGCGTTCATCGTTGGGATGTAGGGCGGATTTGTCGGCGGACACTGGGTTGTCCACCAATCGCAGGCGAACACGCAGTTGATGATAAAGACCTGATCGCGGTAAGTGAGTTTCTGGCACAGGTCGAAATCGGCGCGATTGAAGTCATCAGGAGGGACGGCGCCATCGAAAAGGTAGTTGATCGCCGCCACCATATCGCCAATAGTGGTCACACCGTCGGCGTCGTAGTCGCCGCAAGTTCCGATCTGGGCAAGGGCGGGCTGTGCGAACAGCAATAGCACAGCTAACAGGAGTAATGTTGGCGTCTTCATATAGCCTCTTCAGGGTTTTGTGGTATCCCTAATAAGATAGTGTTGAGTGGCGATTTTAGCAAGGAAGGTGTTCCGGGCGTGTGAGAGTTGGGCGCGCACACCCCTTGTCAGAGCCGAGAAGCACTATTTGGGAGAGTTGAGAAGCCCAGAGCGAGGCGGAACAATCCTTCCTTCGCCCAACGCTGTCGGGAAGGGACCCGGCTCACTCAAGATGCGACACTTTCAACAGTCCCATGTGGATGGGAGTAAGCAAACGTCGGAGTAATGTGCCTGACGCAGTGGCGGCGCGACCAATGACGTGTGAAAATGCCGATTATTGGGTTGCATCATCGACTGAACTGGTCGGAGCAATCCATATCTAAAGTGTCGCTTTTGGGGGTTGACTTTGGAAGGCATAATCCTCTATTTTCCAAAAGCTTCGGAAAGAGAGGTTTATTGGATGTCGTCTACAGAATTAGCTCAAAAATCCCCCGGATTAGCAACAGGGTTGACCTCCAGTTCCATCGGCAAAAAGCTGTTCGTCGCCATCACCGGCGCGGCGCTGCTGGCATTTGCTTTTGGACATATGGTCGGCAATCTACAGGTCTTTATGGGCCAGGATCAAATCAACAAGTATGCTCATGCTTTGCAGGGTTTGGGTGCGGCGCTGTGGGTAATCAGGGTCGGCCTGATTGTCATGGCGATTCTTCACGTCTGGTTTGCCGTCAAACTTAAGCTGGAAAACTGGAAGGCGCGGCCGGTTAATTACGCTTACAACAATACGGTGCAAGCTGGGTTGGCATCGCGGACGATGATCTGGAGTGGACTACTGGTTTTCAGTTTCATCTCCTATCACCTGCTGCATTTTACGTTTCTGGCAATCAATCCTGAATACAAGTCGCTGACGGCGATGCTGAATGGGCAGGAAGTTCACGATGTCTACTCGATGATTATCTATGGATTCAAGCAGCCGCTGATTTCAGGGTTCTATATCGTGATGATGTTTCTGCTGGCCTACCATTTGAGCCACGGCATCAAGAGCATGTTCCAGACGCTGGGCTTGAACAATGAGCGTTACGAACCGAAGCTGAACAAACTGGCGATTGCGGTCGCTACGATAATTTTCCTTGGCTATATCTCGATACCGGTCGCTATTCTCGCCGGGCTGGTGAAACTACCGGGAGGGATGGTAATATGATTACTCTTGACGCGAAATGCCCATCCGGACCACTGGAAAAGAAATGGGACAAGCACAAATTCGATCTCAAGCTGGTTAACCCGGCGAACAAGCGCAAATACTCGGTCATCGTGGTCGGCACCGGTCTGGCCGGCGGTTCGGCGGCGGCCTCGATGGCGGAACTTGGCTATCAAGTTTCGGCGTTCTGTTATCAGGACAGCCCACGCCGCGCACATAGTATTGCCGCGCAGGGCGGAATCAATGCCGCAAAGAATTACCAGAACGACGGCGACTCGGTTTACCGACTATTTTACGATACCGTCAAGGGCGGGGATTTCCGTGCACGGGAGGCGAATGTCTACCGGCTGGCAGAAGTGTCGATGAATATCATCGACCAGTGCGTGGCGCAAGGTGTCCCGTTTGCACGCGAATACGGCGGACATCTGGCGAACCGGTCGTTTGGCGGCGCGCAAGTATCGCGAACATTTTATGCACGCGGTCAGACCGGCCAGCAGTTGCTGTTGGGATGTTACTCAGCATTGTCGCGACAGATCGGTCTTGGCAACGTCAAGATGTATCCGCGCACGGAGATGCTGGATCTCGTCATTGTCGACGGCCACGCCAAGGGTATTGTGGTACGCGATCTGATTACCGGCAAGGTGAGTTCGCATTCGGCGGATGCGGTGGTACTTGCGACCGGCGGATACGCAAATGTGTTTTTCCTTTCGACCAATGCCACCGGCTGTAATGTGACGGCGACGTATCGCGCTTACAAGCGCGGCGCGTTGTTTGCGAATCCCTGTTTCACGCAGATTCATCCGACCTGTATTCCGGTAGCGGGTGAACATCAATCAAAACTGACCCTGATGTCGGAATCGCTGCGCAACGACGGCCGCATCTGGGTGCCGAAGAACAAAGGCGAAAAGCGGGCGCCCGGGGATATTCCGGAAGCCGATCGCGATTATTTCCTCGAACGCAAGTATCCGAGCTACGGCAACCTGGCGCCGCGCGATATTGCCTCGCGAGCGGCGAAAGAAGTTTGTGACGACGGACGCGGAGTCGGCGAAACGGGGCTGGGAGTCTATCTGGATTTCTCGGAATCAATTGGCCGGCTGGGCGAGGCGACGATTGCGGAGCGCTACGGAAACCTGTTCGATATGTATGAACGCATCACCGGCGAGAATCCATACAAGGCGCCGATGCGCATTTTCCCGGCACCGCACTACACGATGGGCGGGCTGTGGGTCGATTACAATCTGATGAGCAACATTCCCGGATTGTTCGTGATCGGTGAGGCAAACTTCTCGGATCACGGCGCAAATAGATTGGGAGCTTCGGCGTTGATGCAGGGTCTGGCGGATGGGTACTTCATTCTGCCATACACGATCGGCGATTATTTTGCGCGCACCGGCGCGAAGAAGATTCCGACCGATGGACCGGAGTTCAAGAAAGTGGAAGCGGAAATTGCCGAGAAGACGAAGAAGCTCCTTGCGATCAAGGGCAAGAAGACCGTACTGGAAATGCACCGGCAACTGGGTCGCTGTGATTTGGGAAGACTGCGGCATGTCGCGCAATGATGCGGGACTCAAGAAGGCGCTGGCGGAGATTCCGAAGATTCGCGAAGAATTCTGGAAGAACGTCAATGTGCTCGGCGGCGGCGAAGAGTTGAATCAATCACTCGAACGCGCCGGACGAGTGGCAGATTTCCTGGAGTTTGGCGAGTTGATGTGCACCGACGCGTTGATGCGCACCGAATCGTGCGGCGGACATTTCCGCAGTGAAAGCCAGACGCCGGACGGCGAGGCCAAACGCGACGACGAGAAATTCACCTATGTCGCGGCGTGGGAGTACACCGGAGTCGGCAGTGCACCGAATCTTCACAAAGAACCGTTGAACTTCGAATTTGTCCAGCCGGGACAGAGGAGTTACAAATAATGAATCTGACATTGAAAGTTTGGCGGCAGAAAAGTCGAAATGACCAGGGCCGGATTGAAACCTACCCTGCCAATGATATCAGTCCCGACATGTCGTTCTTGGAAATGCTGGATGTGGTCAACGAAGGATCTCGTCAAGGCGGGCACCGATCCGATTGCGTTCGATCACGATTGCCGCGAAGGCATTTGCGGAACGTGTTCGCTGACGATTAACGGAATCCCGCATGGACCGGAACGCGGCACGACCTCGTGCCAGTTGCACATGCGGCATTTCAAAGACGGCGACACGATTTATATCGAGCCGTGGCGCGCGGCGGCATTTCCGGTGGTGAGCGATTTGATTGTCGACCGCTCGGCATTCGACAAGATCATGCAGGCGGGCGGATTTGTTTCGATCAATACCGGTGGAGCGCCGGATTCGAATGCGGTGCCGATCCCCAAGGATGCAGCCGAGACTGCGATGGATGCCGCGGCCTGTATCGGTTGCGGCGCGTGCGTGGCGGCCTGCAAGAACGCCTCGGCGATGTTGTTCGTGTCGGCGAAGGTGGGGCAGTTTGCCTCGCTGCCGCAAGGACAGGCCGAGCGCGAACGGCGCGTGCTGGCGATGGTCGGCGCGATGGATGATGCCGGATTCGGCAATTGCACGAATTACTATGAGTGTGAAGCGGTGTGCCCGAAGAATATTTCGGTGAAGTTTATTGCGATGATGAACCGCGAGTATATGCGGGCGCTGCGGAGACCGCCGAGGGTGAGTGCGAGCGGAGGGACGGGGTAGGCGGTAGGTCGGCGTTCACAGTCGACGCGGAACCCGACACTAGATTTTTGAGGAAGTCCTGTCAGCTTCGACACCTGGCTGTAAATGTCGGCCTGCAGGTACATTCTCGCAAAATTAAGGAGGGACAAATGGGAAGTTTTGGAATATCCGTATTCCTGCTGCTCCGCGGCAGTGACGGCCACTTCCTACGCCGGTGAACACAAGCCGCCGGATTTCATGGCCAAGTGAAGAGACAGAGTGACTCAACGACAATTCTGAAACAGAAGTTCGGCCTATGCGGCGCAATAGCAATGGCCATTCCGATTGGAGACGAGACCTATCGGTCGAATCTATCCAAATCGAGAAGTTTTTCAGTCGGTCTGTTTGAGCGAGCCCAATTAAGGAAGTCACATCTGGTAAGTTATACAGTCAACTTGTCCTTTTATTACGAACGCTTTCAGTCTAGATCATGAGTCGATCATAGATCGATTCCGGCACTATTTTGATTTTCCGAACACACCCTATCAGTCAACGGGGGGTACCGCACGACAACAGGGCTACGTATCGAAAGCTCTTCTGCCCGCCGTGGGTAAACCGCCCAGTCTTGCCCTTTGCCCGATTTGCGCTCGGTGTCGGTCGCTACAAGGTAGAGGATCTCAAAGCAACTTGGGATGATTTTACATTTCACCTACCTTGGTTATGATGACTGGATCCTGATCTTTGGCGGTGGACTCGGGGTTAAGCGCGACTTTGAGTCGGGACACTTTATCGCCATTGAGGTGAGAGTGCAGTCCTTTGGGTCGCTTACTGAAGAAGGCGAGATGATCGACACTCCCAGTGGACCGGTCGGACCACAAGCGACGGTTCATCCCCGGCAAGCATTGGCATTCATTTGACGGCAGGAGTAGCGGTTTTCTAGTTAGAGCCAACTAGTCACGGCGGGTGTGGACGACTGACGGGCACGGAAGGTTATGTCGGGTTCCGCGCTTCGCTGGGAACCCGACCTACGTAACTGCCAAGCTGGATTTCGGCTTTCGGAGTGTTGAAAAACCCCTCCCGTGTCATTCTGAACCGCTGCGCAGGTGAAGTCTCTGTTAGTCTCTGTTACGCAACACGAACAGATCCTTCGCTGCGCTCAGGATGACAGTGTCGGACGGTTTTTCAACAGTCCTTTTCGCCGGAATGACGGCAAACGGGCAGTCCCCGGGGGAACGAATGGGCTTTGCCGGCGTTGCTAATTCGTGAGAATCGTCGTCAAGCAAATGGCGGTTGGGCGGCGTAATACCTTAGCAAACAAGTAATTGTAGAGTAAAGGAATCGATAAATATGTATCCAGAAGAATTAGTGACGCCGATGCGCAAAGAGCTGACCAGCGTGGGATTCGAAGAGTGGCGCAATGCCGCCGATGTCGAAAAGGCGCTGGGCGAGAAGAAAGGCAGCGTGCTGGTCGTGTTCAATTCGGTGTGCGGATGCGCCGCCGGAAATGCGCGTCCGGGAATCAAGATGGCGCTCAAGCACAAGAAACTTCCGCAGAAACTGGCGACGGTATTTGCCGGACAGGACACGGCTGCGGTCGCCAAGGCGCGGGCCTATACGACCGGATATCCGCCGTCATCGCCCTCGGTGGCGCTGTTCAAGGACGGCAAGCTGGTGTATATGATGGAGCGGCACCAGATCGAGGGGCATCCTCCGCAGGAGATCGCGGCGAATTTGACCAAGGCGTTCGACGCGAATTTGTAGGGGCGCAGAGCGATGGCCCTCACCCTTAATCCCTCTCCCAAAGGGAGAGGGAAATCGAGCCGCGACTGCGTCGCGGTGTCGAGGAGCACAGGGCTCCTGACCTACAGGGCTTCGCGGGAATGACGAGGTTTGAGAATTCGTGAGAGTGAGAGATACAGGCATAGGGGGAACAACAAATGTGGATGAATAGATGAACCTGCTTTCCAATTACAGACCCGATACGAAGCTGTGGATCTATGCGTTTTCGCGCAGGCTGGATGCCGGCGAGGTGACGCTGGTTTACAGCGTGCTGAAGAATTTTGTCGACGAGTGGAAGTCGCATCAGCACGACGTGCGCGGAGCGTTTGAAATTGTGCATGATCAATTCGTTCTGATGGCAGCCGAAAGCGACAACGGAATTTCGGGGTGTTCGATTGATTCGAGTGTGGCGGTATTCAAGTGGCTGAAGGCGCAGAATAATCTCGATGCGCTCGACCGCAGTTTTGTTTTCTACCGCGATGGCGATGTGGTGCGAACGACGACGCGCAGCGAGTTTCAGGAGTTGGTTGATGCGGGCAAGGTAATTTCGACACCAGAGTATTCAATAACACGATTACCACGATCGGCGATCTTCACGCCGGCAAGTGGGAAGTGCCGCTTTCGCAGAGCTGGCATGCGCAGGCGTTTAGCGGGGCGTAGGCGGCGATAAAGATTTAGGGCTAGAAGGACGCACCGCCCGAGTTTCATATTCGGTTCGACTGAGAGGCGAACCCACAGCAATATTAAGCGGCGTCAAAGATAACGACTGGGTTCCCGCGAGCGGGACTTCGCATGAAACGCCTCTTTCATGGAACGGGCAGACGAAGAATCGTCAGCCGTGCACATAACGTGAACAGATCCTTAGCTGACAGGTAACTTATGTCGGAGCTTCTCACGTCTTTCGCTGGGAATCACAGATCTACTTCGCCTGCGTAGCAGCTCGAAGCGATGACAAGGACAAGGTATTACGACCGGCAACGGGGGACTTCGCTGACGCACGGATGAAACGGATCATGCCTCGGCGTGATGTCAGGAGCACAGGGCTCCTGACCTACTATATTGCTCTACCGTTTGCGTCAAGAATCCGCTTGGAAATATCGGTGTCGCGCTTTGATTCATTCCCCAAATGAACAAGGACATTCTCAAGCTCGCGATTCCCAGTATTATCACCAATATTTCGGTGCCGCTGTTAAGCGTCAGTTGATACGGCCCTGGTGGGACATCTGGAACACCAGTATTATCTCGGCGGTGTGGCGATCGGGGCGATGATTTTCAATTTCATATTCTGGGCATTTGGGTTTCTGCGGATGGGGACGACGGGGTTGACGGCGCAGGCCTATGGCGAAGGCAATCAACGCGAGTGCGGCTTGATTCTGAGCCGGGCGGTGATTGTGGCGCTGATTGCGGGAGTTGCATTGATTCTGCTTCAATCGCTGATTCACTGGACAGCGTTTCAATCGGTGACGGCAAGCGCTGATGTGGAGAAGCAGGCGGCGGTTTATTTTGATATTCGCATCTGGAGCGCACCGGCGGCGCTGTTCATTTATGCGATTCAGGGGTGGTTTTTGGGGATGCAGAACGCGCGCTACCCGATGGTGCTGGCGATCTTCATCAACTGCCTGACGATTGCCCTTGATGTGTTTTTCCTGCAGGTGCTCGATCTTAAAGTTGCCGGCGTGGCGCTGGGGACATTGATCGCGCAATACTGCGGAGTGGTGCTGGCATCGGCGCTGTTCTATTTCAAGTATCGCGAGTACGCGACCGGAGTCGTGCGCAAACAGATATTCGAGATAGCGGCAGTGAAGAAGTTCTTCTCGGTCAACCGGGATATCTTCCTGCGCACGATGCTGTTGATTGCGACCTATACGTTTTTCACGGCCAAGTCGGCGGAGTATGGCGACGACGTATTGGCCGCCAATACAATCCTGATGCAACTGTGGATGATCCTGGCTTACGGCGTTGATGGATTCGCTTACGCGGCGGAGAGTCTGGTGGGAAGATTCGTCGGTGCACGCGATTTGGTGAATCTCAAGAAGGCCGTGAAGTTGATTTTCGTATGGGCGGTGGCACTCGGGATGATTACAACCTTGGGATATTTGTTCTTCGGTGAGCAGATTGTGCGGTTGTTTACGAGCAATGAGGGTGTTGTCGCCACGGCGATGGCGTTTTTCATCTGGACGATCATGGCACCGCTGGTGAACGGGATTTGTTTCGTCTGGGACGGCGTGTTTATCGGCGCGACGGCGACCAAGGCGATGCTGATATCGATGGCAATCGCGACGGTCGTGTTTTATTTTCCGGTTTACTATCTGGCAGAGCCGCATATCGGCAATCACGCGCTGTGGCTGGCGATGATCACGTACATGGCGGTTCGGGGGATAACGCTGACGGTTTACGCACCGGGTGCCATATTTCGCAAGATCGCGTAATGTGGAACAGGGGCGGAGCCGAATCGTTTAATCGGATAGCGGGAGTTGCTGAATTCATCTGGGAGGATCGATAGTCGTGAAAGCTCATCTGCGTATTCTCGTTCTTGTCTTCGGAACATTATTGATGCTTACCCTGCCTGCGATCCACGCACAAGAGGCGATGAGCGAGGATCAGTTGGAGGGGCAAGTTGACGCACCCGATTTTCCGGCGGGATTGGATTGGCTGAACACGACGCAACCGCTGACGCTGCCGCAATTGCACGGCAAGATCGTCTTGATCAATTTGTGGTCACTGTCGCTGCCGGACTGCATGGCCGTGATACCGGAACTGCAGAGATTGCAGGCGAAGTATGCGGAGGAACTGATTGTCGTCGGAATTCATTCGCCGAGATTTGGGAATGAACGCGAGAGCGATGCCATCCGGCACGCGATTTTGCGGAATGAGATTACGTTTCCGGTCATCAATGACAGCGGGTCGCAGTTGTGGAATGAATACGGGATTGCAACTCGTCCAGGTTTTGCGCTGATCAACCCGATCGGGCGGGTGATTGGCGTGCATGCCGGAACCGGAGTGTTCGAGCTGTTTGACGGAATCATCCCGCAAGTAATCAAGTACTTCGATGCCGACAACCGGATCGGCCGGCACAAGATCGGTTTCTTGCCGGAAGTAACGAGAAGTGAGCAGTCGCTGATCAGCTATCCGGCCGAAATAGTCGCCGACAGCAGCGGAACGCGATTGTATGTCAGTGATTCGGGAAATCACAGAATTCTCGCGTTGACAACGAGCGGCAAATTGGAATTCATCATCGGGTCCGGTCTTCCGGGAAGTCAAGACGGCACGTTGGCGGAAGCGCGATTCAACCGGCCGGTGGGACTGGCGCTTGACGGTGATGTCCTGTATGTAGCGGATACGGACAATCACGCGATACGTGCAGTGAACCTCAAGACGAAGGAAGTGAAGACAGTAGTAGGCGCTTCTGCCGGCCTGAAATATCCCTGGGGTCTGGTCGTCTTGAACGGCAAGCTCTATATCACGGTGCCGGGCGCAAACCAGATATGGGTTTCTGATTTGCAGACATTTGAGACCCGGCCATTCGCGGGAACGGGAGTGCAAGGCCAGACCGATGGACCGCTGTCTGACGCAGAACTGGCGCAGCCGAGCGGGATCACGACGGATGGGGCGAAGCTGTATTTTGCCGACAGCGAGAGCGGTGCGGTCCGCTCGATTGATCCAAGCGCCGGGCGAGTGGAGACGATTGTAGGAGCGGAGTTGCAATTTCCGCAAGGGATCACTTATTACAACGGGCTGCTGTACGTGGCGGACAGATACAATCATCGGATCAAGGTCATTGATCCGACCAAGAACACTGTGAGTAGCTTTGCCGGCAGCGGCAGTAAGGGATCGGTTAATGGGGCAGCGGCGATTGCGAGTTTCTTCGAGCCGACGGGGTTGGCAGTTGCGGGCGGAAAGTTGTTTGTTGCTGACAATAACAATCAGCAAGTTCGCGTTGTCGACATGGCCACACAGAAGGTCAGCAGTTTGCAGATTACGAATCTTGGCACGATTGCACGGCAGACGATGGCGAACTTCGACGGTAAGGAAGTGAAGTTACCGCCGGCGAAATTGAAGAGCGGGAGCGGCAAAATTAGTATCGCATTGATCATGCCGGATGGGTATCGGATGCTGGAGCAAGGGACGTTTTTCGTCAATTTCCGTTCGAGCGACACGAAGGTGGTTTCGTTTGCGGTGACGCCGAAGGAGATAGTATTCAATCAGGCGACGGGAGAGTTTGAGATTCCGGTCAATGGCGTTGTGGGGACGGCGGACGTGACGATCGAGATCGTTGTCTATATGAAAAAAGAGGGATTAGCAGCTTGTTACTACGACATGATTCGCGCCCATGTGCCGGTGACGATCGAAGAGCAGGGTTCGGCCGGATTTGGAGTGGGGGTAAGGGTGAGTGCGCTGCCGCGGATGTAGGGTCCGACCTCAAAGGTGCCGAGAAGAAAAGGGCAGGTCGCATGACCTGCCCTTGTTTGGCAAGGTTAATCTGAGGAGATTACTTCCCGGCAGCCAGGTTCTCGACTTTGCGCGCGAGCGCCTCAAGCTGCTTTTTCAGATTCTCATTCTCGCTTTTCAGTTCCCGATTCTGCTTGTTCAATTCCTTGATCGCTGCCAGCGCGATTCCGGACGGATCGATGGTTGAGATCGATTTGCCATCAGAGCCAACGCCGAACGTCTCTTTGAAGTCCTGCGCCGTCGGGCCGATATGCGTCACTTCGTCCGACTCGGTCTTGTAGTTCCACTCGGATATCGGGAGCTGTTCGATCTTCTCGAGCAGTTCAGCGCCGTCGACTGGCTGGAAATTCTCTTTGAGATTTTCGTCCGATGCATTGGTCCAGACACCGCCGGCCGTCAGGTGCGCGCCGGAGGAGTGTTCGATCGGATGCGTCGGTGAAAGAACACCTACGCCAAACCGCTGGGATACGAAACCGACGCCGTCGCCGGCGAAGTCGACCTGGATGGCGCCGCCATTCTCAATGGCCATTCGCCCCTTGATGGTGCCATCCCAACCTTTGTGTTTGATTTTGATCTCGCTGGTGCCGCGGGCGACGGTGATGCTGGCGTCGTCGTCGTCGCATTGCTCGCGGATAACACGGTCGGCAAGGCCATCACCGTCGACGTCGGCAGAGTGGACGGTCACCGCCTTGGAGGTGTCGGTAGTGATGGAAATGACGCGGTCCTTATCGGCACCGGTTCCTTTGGTCTTGATCGCTACGCTGCTTGTGGTCGGCAATACGGTCTGAGAAATCTCGCTTTCGGGTACCCCGTCGTCATCTGCATCGGCCAGCTGGAGATTAATCGTCCCCGGGCCTCCCGTAAACTGCCCGTTTATGATCTTGCCGCTCATCTTCGCCTCTGGCACGCCGTCGCCATCGCTGTCGGCAGTCATGGTCAGTCCAGAGCCTGCGGAGTCGACGGCCAGCTCTGCTTCATTAGTCGCAACCGGAGACTGATACCGAAGATTGTTGGAACACTTGGTCCGGTTGGCCTTCTCTTTGGCCTTCATCAGCGCGGGCATGAGGAGTGAATTTGTAAATTCATATGTCAGATCGGAAACTACTGAATCGGGTGTTGTGGTAATGACCACACGGTTTGGATCCGCACCTGTTCCTTTGGTCTTGATGGCCACACTGCTCGTACCCGGCAGAACCTTGAGCATTGCCTCATCTTCCGGGCTTCCGTCGTCGTCCGAGTCATGATCAGTCGAGATCACCCCTTTGGTGCTGTCGACACCGACCATGCTGCGGAGGACTTCATTCCCCTCCCGATCAAGATATACAATCGAACCGGACTTGCGCTGAACGGTGGCAGACATACTGGTTTCGGGCGTACCGTCACCATCGGAGTCGTATCGCTGCCCGAAATCAACACCCTGGGACTGTTTGCTCACTGTGAAATTCGTACTGATCCGTGCCGGAGTGGAATCGATCCTTGTCCTCAGGGAAACCTCGGCGCCATTCGAATTGCTGCTTTGCGAGACACTGCTCTCCGGCACGCCATCGCCATCGACATCGTCTGTCATCAGGATAGTGGCGGAATCGGAATCGGTTGAAGCTTTGATTTCTCTTTTTGCACTAGTTCCTTTGCTGTTGATCGCCAGGCTGGAAGTCGTTGGAGTCAAGCGCTGCAAGAATGCGGTTTCCGGCACACCATCATCATCAGAATCAGTATCACGGTAATCAGTCAGAGAATCGGGCATTACCCGCAGAATAAGATTCGAGTACTTTACTCTGCCCGGCCGCTTGCGGGCAAGATGGAGTTCCGATTGATCGGTAGACGAGCTGATGTCAAGAAATCCATCACCATCAAGATCACCTGCGACGACACGACCCGGCGAGGTCTGGATGTCGCCCGACACGCTACCGGAGGCCACCGCATAGGGCGCCGCCGCCAATCGTGTGCGCGGAGAGATCGGCGGTTGACCGGCGATCTGGATCTGAAGATAGCGAACTGCTCCACCGCCGCCACCACCACTGCCGGCGAGAAGATCAGCACTCAAAGGCACGGATGAGCCCAGGGCGACGGTGAACAGACCATCGGTGACCTGAACACCGACTTTGTCCTCTGTCCAGAGCGGAGTGCCGCCAGTCGGCACGTCATAGATCTGGAAAACCATGTTGAAGGTGCCGTTGACGGGCTGATCAGAGGCATCGAGCAGTCGGCCCTGATAGCTGGTAACCAGTGGGACTCCGGCCAAAGCACCGGTTGCGGCGAGTGCAATCAGCAGTGCCAAGAAAACGATTGACGGTCTGAGATTCAGTTTCACAGTAGGTGTTCCTTTCGAATGTCCTCTAAGAATCCGGATCATACTGTAACGCCCGGCGACAGTTTCGCTGCGCATGGTGTTCTCCACTACAAAGAGGTTATGAGTTGTTATTTGTCGACGATACCATAGGGCCAGGGGCCGGTGAGGCCAGCCGGGCAGGCATTAATATACTAAATGGCTCTATGAAATCAATATCTTTCTTAGAATGATTGGACTGAGTGACAGGAGAACTGCAGATCTCTCAAGAGCAAGAAATAGGATTGATTATATCCTCAATGGGGCGATTAGATCATCATTTGCCCAATAGTCCGAGAGCGACCGCACCCGAGCGAATGAGCGACAGATATGATGAAGGGGGTTCTCAGGAATGCGAATTGAATTCGTACGGCGCTACTTAAACAGGGCTTTGATTTTGCCCCAGGTGGAGAGCTTGACGTCGAGGGTGGTTTCGACGCGGAGGTCAATCTTGAGATTGTCGGTGTTGGGATTGAAAGTCGGTTTGGCGATTTTGCCTTCGAGTTTGACCTGGATGACATCGTCGGTTGAGTGGTAGCCCTTGATTTCCGGCTTGGTCGGATCGTATTCGGGGATCTGCAATTCGAAGGCGCCATTGTCGCGGGTTTTGGCTTCGGCGACTTTGTCATTGCCGATAAACGCGGCGACGACCTGATCCTTTTCGGCGGGACGGCCCTGAAGAGTGATTGTGCCGGTGACCATGAAGACGCTGGCAAAGAAATAGGCTTGAGCTGTCTGGACAGCAAAAAGGGTTGCGACGAGCAACAGCAGTATTTTAGTAAGATTGCGCTTCATCTGATGATATGCTACAACCCTGGCGGGCAGATAGCACCATTAAAATGTACGGGGATTGTTCAAAGGTGTCAAGTTTTTTTCCGTTCGCCCTTTTTGTTGTTCACCAGGGTGAACGAAAGGTATTCCAGCTCCATCGCCATGTTCTCGGTGCGGATTTCAACGTCATCGGGGACTTTCAGTTTGATGGGTGCAAAGTTGAGAATGGCTTTGATGCCACAGTGCACGACGTGATCGACGATGTTCTGGGCTGCGGAAGCCGGCACTGCCAAGACGACGAGTTCGATTTTGTTCTTCTGCAGCTCTTCTTCGAGATGATCGGTATCAATGACGGTGATGCCTTTATGGTTGGAGCCGATTTTCCGCTGGTCGGAGTCGAAGAGCACCTTGATATTGAAGCCCTGACGCTGGAATTCTTTGTAGGAGACCAGTGCAGAGCCGATGTTGCCGACACCGATCAGGGCAACGTTCCAGGCACGATCAATACCGAGAATCTTGGCGATGCGGCCCTTGAGCTCCTTGACCGGATAACCGAGGCCACGCGTGCCGAATGAGCCGAAAAACGAGAGGTCTTTGCGGACCTGCGCGGGAGTGAGCTTCTCGCGTTTTGCTAACTCTTTGGAGGAGATGGTCTCGAAATGCTCTTTCTCAAGAGTATTGAGTGCCCGGTAGTAGTGCGACAGCCGATGAATTGTCGATTCAGATATCTTACGTTCTCTCATAGACTCCCATTTAGTGTCGCCGGTCCACGGAAATGTGAAAGGTTTCACAAAAAATAGCTTCAATCAAATAACTGGTCAAGTGATATTTTTCTCAAATTTGACCTTTCTGGTCTTTAATGACATCGATATGGCAGTTCTCTGCCATTTTGTCTGATTCCTGCTTTTAAATTAAGTTACAAACTCTGACGAAGCGGGTGAAAAAATTTGAGGCGGCCCCGGCAACGAAAGCCGCCTCACCCACTAACCTCTGAAAGGTTGCTTGTGTTTCGTGATATTTGGACGCCCACAATTGCGCGCACGAACAGATCCCTCGCCTGCGCAGCGGCTCGGGATGACAATCCCAGGCACTAATTCAATAATCTCAATGAGTCGGGCTACAAGTTACTGGATGGTCATGCTCACCACGAGCATTACCTTCTCGCTATCATAATCACATAGTAGCCGGTATCGGTCATTGGCTGTTAGTGATGCGGTAACGCCAACAGCGTCGGCAATGATGTCGCGATAGGACCAGCCCTCGCGGTAAGCATCGTCATATTCTTTGAAGAGTCCAAAGGTCAGGACCAAGGCGCCGGCAGCGTACTTATTCATAAAGCGGCTCAAGAATGCGGTCGAGCCCATCGAGCCCATCATGTGAGTCCACTTGTCCGGGGCTTTGATCTCCCAGTTGTTGTTGTCGATATAGAACCAACTGTCCCTGGCATCGGGGAGACGTTTGAAGACGCCGTTCTTAGGATAGATGCTGGCCGAGAGCTCGGTCGGAAAGAGCAACCCGGCAATGATCACCAGTGCGAACGCACACCAGAGTAACTTTTTTGCTGAATCATTTCGTTCCATACGAAAGCAGTATCCCTCAAACGGCGTGCCGAAGGACACAGGCTCGTAACTTATTGTAAATGAGAGTACTAAGAGAATTAGAAATAGTGCAATGGATTGCAGTCCTGAATCGGGATTCACATTAGTGTGGATTTGGACGGTGGGAGTGTTATGGGGACCAACATTCCGGTACTTATGCGCTGACCCCTGCGCAGTCGCGGGTTAGATGAATTGTAGGTGACAATCTGCAATTTACTTACGTACAACTTTTATCCAGACGAGTATAATGGGATATACAAATCGTGACGATTTGGATAGTACAGTTCGATTACAGGACACTTCCTTAAAGAGGCAATTACATGTGCGGAATAGTTGCATATATCGGTGATCGTGTAGCCAGCCCGATCTTACTCAATGGACTTAAGCGTCTGGAATACCGCGGCTATGATTCGGCCGGGTTGGCGCTGATCGGGGACGGCCAGATTGTGTTTGAGAAAGCGGCCGGCAAGATCAAGGTTCTCGAGGAGATTCTTGAGGGCAAACATTTCACGGCAACTACGGGGATCGGTCATACCCGCTGGGCGACGCATGGCGTGCCGAACGATGTCAACGCGCATCCGCATCTCGATTGCACCGGCAAGATTGCAGTTGTGCATAATGGCATCATTGAGAACTTCAAGACGCTGCGTTCGTTCCTCGAACGCCGCGGCCATCACTTTGAGAGCGACACCGACACAGAGGTGATCGCGCACCTGATCGAAGAATATTATGACGGCAATCTGACCAAGGCGGTTCAACTTGCGATCAAGCAGGTGGAAGGCACTTATGGTATTGCAGTGATCTCGCTGGCGGACCCGGACGTTATCGTGGCGGCGCGGCACGGTTCGCCGCTTTGTATCGGATTGGGCGAGTCAGAGAACTTGATTGCCTCGGATGTTTCGGCGATGCTGGAGCACACGAAGAAGGTGGTCTATCTCGGCGAAGGCGAAGTCGCCACAGTGTCGCGCAAGGGTGTACAGATATCGACTCTCGACAATATGCCGGTGCCGACGAAGTTCCACGACATTGAGTGGGATCTGGATCAGTTGGAAAAGGGCGGATTCGATCACTTCATGCTCAAGGAGATTTTCGAGCAACCGGTGACAATCCGCAATTCGATGCGCGGACGCCTGAACTATGAAGAAGGCACCGCGCGGTTGAGCGGTCTGAAACTGAAATATGAAGAACTGCTCAACGTAAAGCGCATCATCATCTCGGCGTGCGGGACCTCGTGGCATGCGGCGTTGTGCGGCGAGTACATGATTGAAGAATTTGCGCGGATCCCGGTGGAAGTGGAGTACGCCTCGGAGTTTCGTTATCGCTCGCCGATCATTGATCAGGGCACGCTGGTGTTTGTGATCAGCCAGTCGGGCGAGACGGCGGATACGCTGGCGGCGCTGCGCGAGGCGAAGCGCAAAGGCGCGACGGTATTTGGAATTTGTAACGTGGTGGGATCGACGATCGCCCGCGAGACGGACGGCGGTATCTACACGCACGCCGGACCGGAAATCGGTGTGGCCTCGACGAAGGCGTTTACCTCGCAGGTGACCGTGCTGGCGCTGTTGACGATGCTGCTGGCGCGACAGCGGAATATGTCGATGGAGAAGGGCCGGCAGATTATTGATGCGCTTGACCGCCTGCCGGAGCAAGTCGAGCAGGTGTTGAGAAACCATCAGGTTATCCAGGACATCGCCGAGGAATATGCCGGGACGAATAATTTCCTGTACCTCGGACGCGGGATCAATTTCCCGGTGGCGCTTGAGGGCGCATTGAAGTTGAAGGAAATTTCATACATCCACGCGGAAGGATATCCGGCGGCGGAAATGAAGCACGGACCGATTGCGTTGATTGACGAGAAGATGCCGGTCGTGGTGTTGGCGCAACACGATCAGATTTATGACAAGGTGTTGTCGAATATTCAGGAAGTCAAAGCGCGTGCAGGACGAGTGATTGCGCTGGCGACGGAAGGCGACACGGAGATTGCGCGACTGGCGAATCACGTGATCTATCTGCCGAAGGTGCCGTATATTTTGAATCCGATTATTGCGGCGATACCGCTGCAGTTGTTGGCTTATTATATCGCGGTGAAGCGTCATTGCGATGTTGACCAGCCGCGCAATTTGGCGAAGTCGGTGACGGTGGAATAGTCTTTAGAGACATCACAAGAGTGTGAACGGTCGTCAGGAATGGCGGCCGTTTTTTTGTGCGCTCACCGTACCGTTTTGCTGCAGCTTTTCAAGTAAACAGATTGGTCGCGCCTCTGGCGCGATCTGGGCGCAGCCCCGCAAAGGCGGGATCTTCGACATGCTGCGCCCCTACGGAATCGCAGCATATGCTGGAGCTCCGGCTACTTGCGGACGTTCATGATGCTGCCGTTGTAGTCGGAGATTTCGATGGATTGGATTTCGGATTTGCCGCGGATGCGGACGAGCGGCGCGCGGCCGGAGGAGATGTGACCCTGCAGGTCTTTGAGCGGCGGTTTGAAAAGGAGTGTTGTCAGCGAGCCGCGGCGACCGGTGATCATTTCGATGTTGGAGAGATTTTCGAATGAGGTTGTTTCATCGGCTTTGAATTGGATCACGATTCCTGCGATGCTGTCGTTGGATTCGACAAAGAGAGTGTCGTGGCTCTTCTCGCACAGAGCGACCTTCTGGTATGGATGGAGCTTTGGAAACGGAAGTGCATCACCAATGATAACGCGCGCGAGATAGACCATGTCGCCGACGGAGCCGATAGTGCCATCCTGATTGGCCTCGGAAGCTGCGAATTGCGCTTCACGAAACCGCGGGATTATTGTCGAGAGCGGAATCGCCAAAGGCAAGCCAGCGGGACATTAGTTCGAAGTCGGCGATTTCGTAGGCAATACCATTGAGATTGATGTCGCCGGGTGGCTTCAAAATCATTTCCTCCACACACGATGATCGACGCCGCCGTTCTTGAAGACGATGTTGGGGATGTCAGATCACGTGTTCTAACGCGTATTGCAGTGCGTTTCGACAGGGACCCGCGAGGCTTGTTGGACTTTCTGTCCAGTGCAATCCGCCATTGAAAAAGGCGCAGTCATGTCGCGCCCTTCAAGGTCGACTACTTGAAAGCATGAAAAGATTGTGTCGGAGTTATCGCTGGTGAAAGAGTTGTCGTAGATACTCGACCAGGCAAAATGGATGGGAATGAATTGACATTCAAACGTGCGGTCATTGGTGACATAGAACTTGATTGTCAAGAGAGCCGACGTCGGGCAATACTAGTTGCCTGCCCGATGTGGTGAGTACGCCTGAACTTGGATGCTGGCAGCCTGCAAAGCTAGAGCGGTCCGAAACTCGCTGGTCCGTGCGTGAGATAAATGTGCATGTCCAACCGAGTTTGGTCAGTGTATCGGATAGTGTCAGAGTATCAAATTTGAGGCCTTCGCCATTGAAGCAGATCTTGAAGTTGAAGGAGCCTGCGGTTACAACGCCAGGAGGTCTTGGAAACCGAGATGTATTCCCATGCTGCCCCTGCAGAGCTATTGTGCGTCTTCTCGATTTCAATGATAGATGGGGATGCGCTTATCGATCTGAACAGCAAATTGCGAGGATACGTGCATTCCACGATTGTCCGTGGCGGTCACCGCGAACGAAGTACCGCTTGCCGGTATCTGCAGTAGCAGGGCGTGAATTGAAATGAGCCGTTGTGATTGTCCAGGTAGCTCGAATTTTGCCGACCGGTGCTTCGCCGACAGGCTGGACGGACCATTTGTATGGCGGTTCGAAGTCGGTGCTGAAGAGTTCAAATGACTTTACCCATGTAACATTAGGCTGGATGATGGCGGTGTCGGGTGAAGTGGAGACGATGCGATTGGCGGAGGCGGTGGTCAAAGGAAGGAGCAGCATCGCGGCAGCGAGTCAAGATAGTGCGCAGTTTCATATAGAGAAGTTCTCCCTCCGGATTACGCGATCGAGTATTTAGGGTACGAGGATTTTACCCGAAAATGGCGCGATGGTTCCATGATGCGGGTTCGGCTTTAGATGTCGGGAGCGCGATGCAGAGAAGCACACCACGGCACCTGTGGGAAGAGAGGACTTTCAGGCGCGGCAGGCGTGGACGACTGCCGCGCACGAAGGAACACACCCCGGCTCGCGTCCTCGCCTGCGCAGCGGCTCGGACTCGAGCCACCCCTCTCTAGAGGGGAATCTAAAGATGTTGTCCCACATTGTGGCGCGATTGGGCGCGTGGCGCCGGACTTATTTGTCTAGTGTAATTCCTGCGCCCTCACTCCCGATGGAATCGGGATCTTCGACCTACCCTCTCCCGCAGGGAGAGGGAAAACGGTGTCAGCTGCGATTGTCGGAACCCTCTGGGGAGATGCTCCGCATGTCAATCAACTTCGGGACGAGGGTTCCAACCTACTCGGATGATGTGCAATGACAGACAAGAATGTCTGTCCTACCAAGGTCTTTTGGGCACATTGCCATATGCCCCTACGCGCTTCAACAAGTGGTGGGGTTAGTGCCGTAAGTTCAAGGCGATTGTCGGAACCCTCTGGGGAAGATGCTTCTAACTCCAGCCAACTTCGGAGACGAGGGTTCCAACCTACTCCGGTGACATTCAATGACAGACAAGAATGTCTGTCCTACTTCTCTTTGCGTTGGTAGTAGCCGGAGAAGGTGGTGATCCAGTTGTCGCCGCCATCGCGGGATTGCTGGATGATCATGTTGACACGGTCTTTGATACCGGTGCAAAGGTTGAGCGGTCGAGGATGAGTTGTCCGGCGGTGTTGTCGGGGAGTGTGCCCTGGAAACGGACGGTGCCGGAGTCATCGCGCGCGGTCATGATTTTTTCTTTGACGCCGCCGAGCGAAATTGCCGAGCCGGTGATCCAGATCATCTTCCATTCGCCCGAGACATTGTTGAAGTAGAAAAGATTCTGGCCGACAAAGCCGTCGAGCTGTTCGAAGTTTTCCTGGATGGCACAGCCGTTGACCATCTTGCGAATGAAGCTGACGCCGATTTTCTGATTTTCGTTGGCGTAGACATCCCACTCGCCGAGCCAGAAATCGAGAATGCGGTAGACCGGATCGTATTCGCAGGGGCGAGCGTTTTGGTCGGCGAGTTCGAGGACCTTGGCGAAGCGGTCATCGCTGCGCAAGGTGTCGAGGACTTTGTCGTTGTTCAAAATGTCAATGCGATTGAAGCCGGCCTCGAGCGCCTGCGCCAACCAGACGAAAGCTTTTTCCTTGTCGTAGAGCTGCGAGTACGATGATGCGATATTGTAGCGAGTGGTGGCGAGGCGATAGTTGCGGGCATCGGCGCGTTCCCAGGCAGCGGCGGCTTTCTTGAATTCGTTCATTAAGTAGTAAGCCTGGCCGAGCTGGAAAATCGCCTGCGTATTGGTGGTGTCGATTTTGACGACTCGTTCGAAGGTGGCGGCGGCTTCGGGCCACTTCTCTTGTTGAAGGTAGGCGTTGGCCTGGGAGAAGAGACTGTCGGCAGTTGCGGACGGTTGTGCGGAGGCCGGATGAATTGATGAGATGACAATTACAACGGCCAAGAGCAACAGGGTCAGGTTTGAGCGAAAGCGAGAGATCACGGGTTCCCCTCCGAACGTGAGCGTTAGGCGTTTCATATGGTATTTTACGAACAAGAAGGCGATTCGGCAAGGGTAAGGAAAAAACAACCCCGCGCCTGATTTCCATCAAACGCGGGGTTTCTTGGGAGGTTGTATGAGTAAGCTCTTAAAAGGTCCGGGCTGGCGTGTCCAGGACGACGCCCATTTTCTCGACAAAAGAGGGATATTTGCGCAGGAGTTCCTTACGGAGACGAAGGCGGGCGCGGTGCAAGTACCAGCGCACGGTGGCTTCCGGCATACCGAGGATCTCGGAGACTTCCTCAATTTCGTGGCCGTCGATGTCACGGAGGACGAATGCGGCTTTTTGCTTGTCATTGAGGGCATCGGCTGCCTGCAGGATGCATTCTTTGATATTCTTGCGATAGAGGCTCATATCAGGCGTATCGCTGGGAGTCTCGATGGAGTCGGTATAGTTCTCGATCGTTTCATGGCGATGCTTTTTCTGTTTGCGGATGTAATCGATCGCCGCGTTGACGGTAATGCGATAGAGCCAGGTCGAGAATTTCTTGGTTGTATCAAAACGATCCAGATTACGGGCAGTCTTGACGAATACCATCTGGGAAATGTCCTTGGCCTCGTCATAGTCGCCGACCATACGGTAAGCGATACCGGCCACTTGATTCTTGTATTTCTTCATCAGGCTGCCGAAGGCGGCTTGTTCGCCGGTTTGAATGCGCTTGATCAGCGCGACAGTCTCGGCCTCGCTTTGATCAGCCGGGTCGAGCGATTCGGTTGAATCGTCCAGTTCCAGATCATCCTGATCTTCGATGATGTCCTTGGTTTTCTTTATTTTCACTTTATCCTCACTTACATCTTACATACTAAAGATAGACCCCAAATGGCTATCATATGCTTGTAACGCGACTTCAGCCCGAATGTTCCAATTTTGAGACAGTTTTGCTCTACGCAGAACTGTTGTTTTTATTTGTGCTTTTCTTAAAGATACGAAGTAACTCCAGGTTAGCAAGGGGAAAAGCATCGGAACAGCCGGAAGTGATGATTATCACGCTAACCCATTCATTATTAATAGCTTCCATGGCAAAGAATGATCTTATGGCCGGACATTGGTTGTTCCGGCCAGAGAAAATTGCTGGAAACTGACTAGAAGGTGCTGGAATAGGTTATGACATTCTGCATCGGATTGATAGAAGCGCCGTTCTTGAGCACTTCGTAATGCAGATGCGGACCGGTCGAGTATCCGGAATTTCCCATTAAGGCGATAATCTGGCCGCGGGTGATTACTTCACCCGGTCGAACCTTGTATGCGGAGAGATGGCCGTAAACTGTCTTGTAGCCATTGCCATGGTCAATGACGACCGTCTTGCCGAGGCCGGTCATGATCTCGGTTTTCTCAACGACGCCGTTGGCGGTAGCCACGACGCGAGTTCCGATGGCATTGGAGATATCGAGACCGGCGTGGAGTTTGACCTGCCCGGTAAAGGGATCGCGTTTCATACCATAGCCTCTCATCAGGTAGCCGACGGTCGGCATAATGGAGGGGGTATGGTCGAGATCGGTTTTCTTCTGGAGGAGGGCTTCATAGACACTATTGAATTGTTCTTTTTCGAAATTGGTAAGGGCCACAAGGCGATCGACCTCGGCTTCGGACTGGAAGGCAAACGAGCGGCTGGGCGCAAGTTCTTCCTGTGGAAGGATATTCGGGCCGCCGATGCCCAGTTCACGCTGTTGGGGGTCGATTTCCGGCAGTTCGAAAATGGTACGGATAGCCTTCTCTTTTTCGGTCAGGGAGGCGATTTCCGTCTGCAGGAAGTTGATCGATTCGCTGATATCGACGAGTTTGGCCGTCAGGAATTGGTTCTCCTTGGTCAAGGAGTCGATCTTATGTGCCTCGATGCGGCTTGAAAAGAAGCCGTACGAGAAAAAGACGGTTATGATGGCGTAAGTGAATATGGCACTGATAGCGGTGATCAGTACGGTTCTTGATATTGAAAATTGTCTAACTTCCCCTGAGTCGGGAACGATAAAGACCGATAGTTTTTTCTTCATCCCTAAAGATTTCCCCAGTGTTCGCGTCCAGCCAGTATTAAGCCCCGATCAAGTTTCGCTGAAAATAGGCCGACTGCAAACCAATGTCAAGTTTTTTTCAAATTGAACTTCCAATAAAGATGATCGGAATTGAAACAAAAAAATTGAGAGATAAATACACTAGAAATGATACAATTTAAGGCAGGATTTGGGCCACTTTTTTGCCTTGAATATGTGAAGAAAATAACTTGAGTGGCTCGGGGCAGGCCTATTTAATGACCTGCCACTCGTGGCGGAGGATCTTGTTGACGACTTTTACGAATTTCTCGTTGTTCAGTGTCTGCAGTGAATAGAGGTGCCAGCAGGTCTTCTTGGGGATCTTGTACGCTGATTTGCGCTTCTTAGCCATGATATCCTCCATCTTGCTCGTCGATGGTTGCGTGGTTTCCGGCTTCCCAACCATTGCTAATTGACCCCATCCCAGCCGGTTGATGCTGTGCAAAATAAGTGCCGAAACCAGGGATACTATCGCCACGGGCTTGTCCCAAACAAAGATGTTGTATCACAATCAATTAGATGATTTTGTCGGCTGGTGCCGCGACAGCCGCAACCTCCGGTTATGGGGAGTGTTCCCATACTTTGCGGGATATGTGCATCAATTGTTCACTTGATCGGGTCTTTTCGGATTTGTTGATAGAGGGTTAGCCACAGTTTGAGCTGAATCCTCTATAAGGAGACGGTCAGAGAAAGTTTTTGGTTTTGGTATTGGCGGGAAGTATCTTACCCGCCTGTGAAACAAGGAATTAGGCAAGGCGTATCTAAGAGTTAGGTTGAACAGGTGCAGGAACCGGACGAACTGTTAATCTCCAAAGCACTTGCCGGCGACCAAGCAGCCTATCGGGGGCTTCTGAACCGTCACCAGCGGGCCATTTATCAGATAATTCTGAAAATAGTCCGGAATCGTGATGAGACTGAAGATCTGGTTCAGGAGACGTTTATGAGGGCGTTTCATTCGCTGGCAAGTTACCGGTCCGAGTTCCGATTCTCGACCTGGCTCTATAAGATTGCCGCCAATTGCGCGATCGATTCGATCCGCAAGAAGAAGATTGAAGCGCTGAGTCTCGACAAACCGGTTGAGACCCAGGACGGCACGGTCGAAATTGACCTTCCCGACACCTCGTTCAACCCGGAAGAGAAGCTCTGGGAGAAGCAGCGGCAGATCTCGATTCAGGAGGCGATAGAATCGCTGCCGGACAAGTATCGCGACGTGATACTTTATCGTCACCGAGACGATCAATCATATGAGGAGATCGCCCAGATACTGAAGCTACCAGTGGGGACAGTCAAGGCGCGGATTTTTCGAGCCCGAGAGCTGCTCAAGAAGAAGTTGAAGGGTGTTCGTTAGGAGGGTCTTGTGGCAAGGCACGTTTTGTTTGCCATCGTAGTATCCGCAGTGTTGTGTCTGGTGACGGCGGCAACGGCTGACGCCAGAGTGTTTCGTTTTGAAGACAGTTACGAGTATTCGGTCGAAGATGGATTCAAGTTCACAATTAATAATACTTCGGGGGCGATCATTGTTTCGCGGCAGACCGGAGACAAGGTCATTGTCAGAGTGACGAAAGAGGTTGATGCATCATCGCGGGAAGATGCCGAGAAGATGGAAGACCGGATCGAAGTGGTCATAGAGGCGAAGCCTGACCGGATCGAGATCGACACCCGGCAGCCAAATGGCGGGAGGGTGAACGGGTTATTGGGGGACCTCTTCGGTTTGTCTTCGGGATTCAACGGAGTTGTCAATTATCAGATCGAGGTTCCAGTGTCCGTCAATCTGGCGATAGCTTCGACCAGCGGCGAGGTGGAGTTAACCGGGATCGAGGGGAAGGTTCATATAGCCGCAACATCGTCAGATATCACGGTTCGGGAGACGAAGGGTGACTGCGATATCGAAAACACTTCCGGAAACATTCGGATGAAGGATGTGAATGGGGACATTGACGTGATGTCGACCTCATCGGACGCGTTATTCGACAACGTTCAGGGCGATATTAATCTGCAGGCAACGTCCGGAGACACAGAAGTCCATTGGGCGACCGGTAAGATTCGCATTTCGAAGACCTCGGGCAGCTGTGTGGTGAGCAAGTCATCCGGAGATGTTGATATAAAGACAACTTCCGGAGACATTGAGGTTGACCAGCGTGAAGGGGGATTTTCGCTGTCAACGTCATCGGGCGATGTACGGGTTGTTTCGGAATTCACCAAGGGTACGCGATTTGAGGCAGAGACGACATCGGGCAGTATCGCGGTGCGGATACCGGCGGAAGCCAAGGGGGACATCCGGCTGGAGACGATATCGGGCAAGATCGACACCAATCTGGCGCTGGAGGTGCGGTCATTCAACCGCAACAGACTTGAAGGACGGCTTCGCGGCGGCGGCACGGGGATTTTTCTGACGTCGACGTCGGGCGACATCTCGCTCGAAGAATATTAGAGATCGGGAATTATGCGCAAAATACTTGTTACGATATCCTGCTGCTGTCTTGTCGCTGTTGGTGCAGCGATAACGCTTGCGCAGGACCGGCAGCCCGAATATCGCGGCAAGGTTTATGTGGAAGTGCGGATCGACAACGATGGGATTATCCTGATTGATTCAGCCGGCAACGAGACCATGGTTCCTGCCGGCACCGGTCGAGACGAAGAAGGAATTGCCGAACCCGTACCTCCGATACCACCGGCTGCGGCTGAAATCAATACCGGCGACTTCCCGGTCAAGATCTCGAGTATTCGTAAGATTGGTCAATCGGTGACGATTGAAGCTGACGAGCATGTGCTGGGCGAAGTCGTGACTGTCGGCGGAAATGCCACGATCAAGGGATTGGTTGAGGGTTCGGTAACGGCGACCGGTACAGTTCGCATTGCCCGGGGCGGAATTGTGATGGGTGATGTGATCGCGAACGAGATTATCGAAGAGCAAGGTTCGCAGGTATTCGGCCACGTCACCGAACAGAACATGTCGATACCAGACCCAAGTGAGACGTGGCGCGACCGTGACCGGGAGGATACTTCCGGGGCGGGGATCGCCGGCATCGTGATTCTATCATTGCTGTTTATTTTCACCTTTGCCATCGCGATGATATTTCGCAAGCCGACAGACCGGATCAAGGCAGTTTATTCGCAGAATATTCTCAAGACGCTCCTGGTTGGCTCTTTGGCGTGGATACTGGTTTTGCCCGTATTCCTGCTGCTGTGTATCACCATTGTCGGGATTCCGATTGCGGTGCTGGGGCTGCCGCTGGCGATGCTGGCGGCTGCGTTTCTCGGCGGTGCCGCATTTGCGCTGTTCTTGTCAGACTTCGTCAAGCCCCATAACGGGGAAGTCGAGGAGGGGCGTGCCAAGAAGGTGGTGGTGGGATTCGCGATCGGGCAGGTGCCGAGCGTCGGGTTCTTCCTCGGGCTGGTCATGAATTCCGAGCCGGTCTCGGTGATATTCGGAATTGTCGCACTGTTGCTGACGCTGTTGGTGGTGACTCTTGGTTTGGGCGGGTCGATTCTCACGCGGTTTGGATCACGTGATTACCGCAATGAGAAGGTGCGTGTCAGCGTGATCATATCCGACAGCGCGACTGGACAACCGTAATCTGACCCTGCAAGCCGTTGCTCAAAACGCTTTCCACGAATTGAAACACCATGCCCACTTTTGCCGTAACCATACCTGGAGGTAATCATGAATAAATGGATAATATCGTCTATAGTTTTGTTCGGGTTGGTGTTTGCAGTTGCCACCGCAGCAAGACTTACGCCAATTGCCAAGCAAGTGGAGGCGACGGAGCTGGAGCGGATGGATGTCGAATTGAAGCTGGCGGTCGGGTCCTTTGACTTGCACAAACGGAGCGCGGAGAAGAAAGTTGTCGCCGAATTTCAGGGCGACTACGATGAGAGCAGGTACGAGTACAGACACTCATTTGAGAGTCAGGGCAAGCGCGGGACATTTCTTTTCGAGTCGCAACTGGTGCACGAGCGCAACTCGATAAATATTGATGCCAAAGACAATCGCTGGGAGTTTTTCTTCGCCCCCGAAGTTGATTGCCGGTTTGATATAGAAATTGGCGCGGCCGAGGCAGAGCTTGATTTTGGCGATCTGACTGTTTCCGATCTGCGTTTGGATATCGGTGCGGCCGATGCGAACATCGACTTTTCTTCGCCCAACCGGGCGACTCTTCGCGATCTGAAAGTAGATGCCGGCGCCTGCGATTTGGAAATGCGCAATCTCGGCAATTCCAAATTTGAGTTTATGACCTTTGACGGCGGGATGGGAAAATTCACCCTTGACTTCACCGGCGATTTTGATTTTGAGGCGGAAGCCAGCATTGAAGTCGGGATGGGAGCGATTGATATTATCATACCGGAAGGAATCGGCGTGCGCCTGGAGGCTGAAGAACATTGGTTCAATTCGATCGATTTTCCGAAGCGGTCGTTCAGCAAGGTGCGCGGGCGGGATAATGTGTGGGAGAGCGACAATTTCAAGACCGCCGAAGGCCGATTGACGCTGGTGCTTGACGTCGGGATGGGATCGGCGGATATCAAATTCCGGTAGTGGGCGATAGAATATGCAAACAGGGACGCAGGGCGCTGTGTCCCTATTTTTTTGCCCGGATGGCGCTAAGTGTTTGCATTAAGTCGGTATGTTGGAATCGATAACCGCTGTCGAGGAGTTTTCGGGGAATGATGTTGGCGCCGCCGAGGAGAACTTCGCCAGCTATTTGACCGAGAGCCATCTTCAGCGCCAATGATGGTACCGGGAACAAAACGGGGCGATGGAGTGCCTTGCCCAGGGCCTGCGTGAACTCGGAGTTGGTGACCGGCTGCGGAGCAGTCAAGTTGACGGCACCAGAGATGGCGGGTTGTTTGATGATGAAATCGATGATCGGGCCGATCTCTTCCAACGCGATCCAACTCATCATCTGTTCGCCAGAACCAAGCTTTCCACCAAGGCCGAGCCGAAAGAACGGCAGCATTCTGTCGAGCGCTCCGCCATTCGCGGCGAGCACAACGCCGATTCGCAGTTTGACAACGCGGATGCCGGTGTCCGCGGCGAAACGAGTCGCCTGCTCCCACTTGACGCAGCTCTCTGCCATGAATCCGTCACCGGCAGATGATTCCTCGGTGATGATTTCTTCCGGCAGGCGGTTGCCGTAGATGCCGATGGCGGAGGCATTCAGGAGTAGTCGCGGTTTGGCGGCGACTTTGGCAATGGTCTTGCCGATCAGTTCCGTGGCAAGAACACGGCTCTCGATGATTTCGCGTTTGACGCGATCATTCCAGCGTTCGGCGGCGACATTTTTGCCGGCGAGGTTGATGATGACATCCTGCCCATCGATGGCGGAGGCATCGATTTCGCCGACATAGGGGTTCCAGAGGAATTGGCGATATGGCAATTTGGTCGGTCTTCTCACCAATACAGAAATGTCGTGTCCAAGGCTGGACAAGTAATCTGCAAGAAATGAGCCAATGAAGCCGTTGGCGGCGGCGATAGTGATTTTCATAAGCAAAAGATGATACGTTTCAGCCAAGGATGTTCGCAAGAGAAATAGCGGCCTGGATTGCGAAGGAACGGAACGATCTGCAAATGTGGTTGGCGATTGGTTTTTTGGCCCGTAGATTGACACAGAATTCATTGACAGAGATTGGCTGAAGACAGTTGACCAACATTCTCGTTTACACTTTGCTCTGTCTCATCTGGGGTTCGACCTGGATGGCGATCAAGATCGGGCTGGCAGATGCGCCGCCGATTTGGAGCGCGGCGCTGCGGTTTATTCTGGCGGTCGCGATTTTAGTGACCATCAATCTGGTGACGCGGCAGAAATATCCGCAGGGATGGCGCAACAAGTGGCGGGTTGCGTGGCCGGGCATCTTCACCTACTTCGGGTCTTATTCGTTCACCTATCTCGGCAGTCAGTATATCAGTTCGGCGCTGGCGTCGATTCTGTTCGCGGTGTTCCCTTTCATGGTGATGCTGTTGATGACGCTGATGCTCAAGAGCGAGCGGATCACGCTGCGGGCGGTGGTGGGTGTCGTGCTGGGATTTGCGGGTGTGGTGCTGATATTTCTGGAACCGATGGACTATGGCAGTTATGCGGCGTTTGGAATGTTGATGATGCTGCTATCGCCGCTGGCGGCGGCGATGGGGACGGTTTCCATCAAGGCGTATCTGAAGGATGAAGATGTGTTTCCGATGGTGACGCTGCAGATGACGCTGGGCGCGATATTGCTGACGATCACGGCGGCGCTGGTGGAAGACATCACGATGTTCAAGGTGACGACGGCTTCGATCGGGGCGATGATTTTTCTCGCGATATTCGGTTCGGTGGTCACGTTTACGAGTTACTATTGGCTATTAAAGCGGCTTCCGATCTTGACGATGTCGATGGTGGCTTTGATTACGCCGATTGTGGCGATGTGTCTCGGGTATGTCGTTCTCGACGAGGTGTTGAAAATTCAGGATTACATCGGGGCGGCGCTGGTGCTCGCCGGGGTGGCGACAGTTAATCTAAAATCGAAATAGCGTCAAACCGGCAAAGTAAAACGGGCGGGCTTGGGATCGGTGACGCGGCTGCGGCAATGCTTGCAGAGGAGGGCTTCCTTCTTTATGACTTCGCGACAGAAGGGGCAATTTCTTTCATCGAAGCGCAGAGGCGGGACACTGGCTTTGCAGTTGCTCTTGAGAATGGTCTCGACGCTGTGGGCGGTGACGCGAGCAGTGAAACCACGGAATTCGAACACGGCATTGTTGCGAGTATCGCCGATTTGCCAATCGATGACGAGGCAGTAACCACTAAGCGAGCGGTTCTTGGCGACGCCGAGATTCGGGAAGGTGATGTTTTTTGTCGCGGTCAGGCGCGGAAGAAGTTGCGGTTTTTCCTCGCAGAAGATATCGACGACGGCGGTGCGGGGGATGCGACCGAATTCCTTGTTGTATCGCGAAACAAAGACAAAGGCGGAAGTGTCGATGAGGCAGTCGACGGAATCCTCGGGTGAGGTTGCGAGCGGAAAGCCGCCGAGATAACGGCCGATCGGGACGCGTGCCGGTTTGTTGAGATTAACCGGTCGGCGGCCGCGGGCGGCGTAGACGGCAATGGTGAGGATGATGCCGAGGATCAAGCCGACGAGTAAGGATTCGGGATGCATGGTTTATCCGAGTTTGAGTTCGGTTGTGATCATAGTTTGATTGTCGACAAATGGGGGGAGAACTTGAAGGGGAAGCCGGCAGGGCGGGAGGAGTTAGCGATGGTTGGCGTAGAAAGCCCTCACCCCCGCCCCTCTCCCGCCGGGAGAGGGGATGTGATCGCAGGGCGATAATAGACTATCGCGCCATTGACGCGGGAACAGCGCCCTTAAGAACGAAAGCTGGATTCTGACTTCGGGACTGTTGAAAAAGCCCCCGATACTGTCATCCTGAGCGTAGCGAAGGATCTGCTCCCTCTGTTATTAAACAACTTACAGATTCTTCGCTACGCTCAGAATGACAGAGTTCGAGTTTTTCAACAGTCCCTTCGGCCGGAATGACACTTCACTCCGTTTCGTCACAAATGGAAACGCGCGGATGTGGACATCCGCGCGCACATCATGATTGTTACGCGATCTGAACAGATCCCTCGCCTGCGTAGCGGCTCGGGATGACAGTGGAATTGTCCGGAGCACAGGGCTCCGGATACTTAGACAATCGCGCCTATGGCGCGAGCGGGCGCGGGAACCGCGCCCCTACGAACAAAAGCTGGACGCCTTCGGCAGCGGCCTTCGCCGGAATGACGGCGGTCAAGTTTCGTTATCCAATGAGGCAGGCGTGGACGAGTGGCGCGCAGGAAACAGATCCTTCGCTTCGCTCAGGATGACACTCTCGGTTTTTCTCAACATTCCCTTTCGCGGAGAAGAGGGAATGAGCGGGTTATTCGTAGAAGGAGCCGCCGAGGTCGGAGCCGTGGCGGCGTCTAGCTTTGTAGCGTTCCTGTGAATCCTTGATGACTTGCAAGGCAGTTTCGCGGTCTTCCCAGCCTTCGATGCCGACTTTTTTTTCTTCGAGGTCTTTGTAGACGGAGAAGAAGTGCTCGATTTCCTTGAGCAGGTGCGGCGGGACATCCTTGAGTGATTCGATATGATTCCAAAGCGGATCGGCGACCGGCACGCAGAGGATTTTTTCATCGGGGCCTTTTTCGTCGAACATCTTGAAACAGCCGACCGGTTTGGCGGCGATCACACAGCCGGGGAAAGTCGGTTCCCAGACCAAGACAAGGGCATCCAGCGGATCGGCATCTTCGGCGAGTGTTTCGGGGATGAAGCCATAGTCGCTGGGGTAGTGCATGGCGGAAAAGAGCATGCGGTCAAATTTGATGACCTTGCGGTCTTTATCGTATTCGTATTTGTTCCGGCTGCCCTTGGGGATTTCAATCATCACTTCGATTATCATATGATCTGGTCTGCGTTTGGAGTTGTTATCAGAATGGCCTTAGCGCGCTTGAGCGCCGGCTACAACGTCTTTCTCTTTGAATTGCTTCAGTACTTCAATCAGCCGGTTGATTTCTTCGTGCGTGTTATAGAAATTCACCGCCACGCGAACGCCGCCCTCGCGGTAGACGAGGAGGAAGTCGTTTTTCAGCAGGTGTTTTTGCAGCAGCTCATTGGCCGGCGAGCTGATATTGACAATTTGCGAAAGATGCGCCGGCTCGAGTGTACCGTTGATGCGATAGTAGTCGTCGTGACGCACAAATCGGATGAGTTGATCGATGAGCGCCAGGTTGTGATCGAAGATGTTCTGCACGCCCAGTTTCAGAATGTATTGCAGTGCCGCCGACATGCCCCAAAGTTGGATATAGGGATAGGTGCCAAGGTTGAAGCGGCGGCAATCGGCAAAGGCATCGCGATCAAAATGAATCAAATCGGTGTAGTTCAAGTTCCAATCGATGCCGAGCCAGCCGGTATATGGTTTTAGCGGGCGTTTAGCGTCTCTGGACACATAGAAGAATCCCGAACCCAGCGGAGATAACAGCCATTTCTGCGCACCGCAAGCGAGTAGATCAATGTGGCATTCTTTCACGTTGAACGGGCAGACTCCCAGACCCTGAATTGCATCGACGATGAAGTAGATATCGCGTTCTTTGCAGAACTCGCCGAGACGCTTGAGGTCATTGCGGAAGCCGTTAAAATACTGGACGAAACTGATCGAAAGAACCCGGGTACGTTTGGTGACGAGTTTGGTCATTTCATCAAAAGAGAAATTGCGATCGGGGGTCGGGATGTATTTGATCACGACGCCGCGATCTTCAAGCGCTTTGAAGGGATACGGCACCGAAGGAAACTCGTTGTCGGGCATGAGGACTTCATCGCCGGCCTCCCAATCGAGGCCGAGCACGGCGAGATTGAGTCCCCATGAGGTATTGATAGCGAACTCGATTTCATCGGAATGGGCGCCGATCAAGGCGGCGGCATCGCGGCGAATATTGGCCAAATGGGTTTTGGCCTCGACATCGCCGACGTTGAGGTTCATGACCTGGCCGAGGTAGTTGTCGATCGCCTGTTTGACCGGTTTCAGGACCGGCGCATACGATGCGTTATTGAAGAAGGTCTTCTGGTCGAGGCCGTAGAAGTCGTTGCGAACATTGGGATCAATCATTGCGGTCCTCCTAATAGTGGTAAAGATACGTAATCGTGCCGAGGGTGACAAGCAATGTCAGAAGATTCCAGGCCAGTTCGAAGGCCGTAAGGGCGGAGGAGAGCCGGAACTGATTGTAAGTCCTGATAGTTAGCGGTAATTGGCCGACGCCGAAGACGAACAGCGCGATGAAAAATCCGGAGCGGAGGCTGGTGAAGGGCAGAATAGGATATAATGCCGCATAGACGACGGCCGGCAGCATCACGCACAGGACGAAATTCACCAGGAATGATGAGAGGAGTTGATTCTCGACCGTTTCTCCCAGTTCAAAACTGCGGATCAGGATTCCGGCGATGGCGCGGCGGAGGTATTCCAAAACAAACAAGGCGATTCCAGCGGCGGTGACGGCGAGAATGAGTTTTTGGGCGTTCATGGGTTCCCGGCAGGAGTGTGAACCACAACTTCTGCTACAGCCATCGCTTCTCCTGATACCAGTTGTACGTTTCGCGGAGAGAATCTTCGATGGGCGACAGCGGCGCATAGTCGAGCAGATCGCGGGCTTTTTGCGAAGACGACAGCCAGAATTGGCAGGATAGTTCATTTACTTTGTCGGCGCAGATTGTGGGAGAGTTGCCCTGGCTAAGGTCAATTTTTTCGGCAAGTGGCGCGATGATGCGCAGGAGCCAGAGGGGAATGCGAAGCGGGCGGATATCGACCTTCATGACGTCGGCCATCATGTACTGGGCTTGCCATTGAGAGAGCTCATCGAGGGTATTGATGAAGAAAGTCTCACCCACAGCTTTATCAGAAATTGCCGCGCGGATGATGCCTTCGACGAGGTCTTTGACATAGACGATGCTGACGTAGCTTTCTTTGCCGCCAAATTTGAGCAAGAGGCCGGCCTTTGCCATCTGGAAGAACGTTAGCACTTCGGTGTCGCGCGGACCAAAGACGGCCGGTGGGCGGACGATGGTTACCGGTATGCGGTCCTTCATGGCGAGGACGGCGTGCTCCCCTGCGAGTTTGCTGCGGCCATAGTCGGAGACCGGGTTGGGGGTGTCGGACTCGGACTTGGGGGTCTTGTCGATGCAGGGTCCGGCGGCGGCCTGGGTACTGATATAGACGAAGCGTTTGAGATTTCTGCCATGTTCGGTGGCGAGTTTGACCAGTCGTTCGGTGGCGACGGCGTTGACTTCATTAAAGACCTGCGACGATGGGGCTTTGACGAGACCGGCACTGTGGAAGATGTAGTCGACCTGCGAGACAGTATCTTTCAGGAAATCGGTGTCGCGGAGATCGCCAAATACGGGAGTGTATTTCAGGTCGGCGATATTGTCAGTCTTGGAAGTTTGCCTAAGCAACAGGAAAAGATCGAAGCCTAACTCGGAGAGACGCTCGGCGAGATGACTGCCGACGAATCCGTTGCCTCCAGTGATCAAGGCTTTGGGCCGGGAACTGAAAACCGGGAGAAATTGGCTTGACTTTAACGTAGTCATTCCTTATGATTTTCCACTTGTTAGTACCGGCATTCTGCCAATCTATCAGGCATTAGGTTGAAAGCAAGCCCTTTATGGATATCTTTGAAAAGTGCAGGAAATTTACCCGTTCCGCTGAAGTAAAGGCGATGGGGGTGTACCCCTATTTCCGCGAAATTACGACGGCATCGGATACCGAGGTGATGATCGGCGGCCAGAAGATGCTGATGATCGGATCGAACAACTACCTCGGCCTAACCACCCATCCCAAAGTCATAGAAGCGGCGATTGCCGCCACGAGAAAGTATGGCTCCGGCTGTACGGGCTCGAGATTCCTGAACGGGACGCTGGATTTGCATGTCCAACTGGAGAACGAGCTGGCGGAGTTCATGAAGAAGGACGCCTGCCTCGTTTATTCGACCGGATTCCAGACCAATCTCGGGACCATCTCCTGCCTGATCGGCAAGGGCGACTATCTTCTTGATGGATCGTTCGAACCATGCGTGTATCGTTGACGGTGCGCGGCTGTCATTCGGCAAGATCCTCAAATATGATCATAACGATATGGACGATCTGGAGCGGGTGCTTCAGGGGATAAGTCTCTGACGCGCCGAAGGCGATCGTGACGGATGGTGTATTCTCGATGGAGGGCGATATTGTCAAGCTGCCGAGAATGCTGGAGCTGGCGCAGAAGTACAATGCGCGGCTGATGATTGATGATGCGCATTCGGTCGGTGTGTTGGGAGCAACCGGCGCCGGTACCGCCGAGCATTTTGGATTGACCAAAGAGACTGATATTACGATGGGAACATTTTCCAAGTCATTTGCCTCGATCGGCGGATTTGTCGTCGGCGACGCGCAGGTGATGGAGTATGTCAAACACCTGTCGCGGACGATGATATTCTCGGCTTCGATTCCGCCGGCCTCGGCGGCTGCGGTAAGAGCGGCGCTTCAGGTAATGAAGGACGAGCCGGAACGCCGCGAGCGTTTGTGGCAGATTACGCGGAAGATGCATGCGGGGCTGAAGGATTTGGGCTTTGACATCGGCACCACGCAGACTCCGATTGTACCGGTGCATATCGGCGACATGATGGAGTGTTTCACGTTCTGGAAGGCTTTGACCGAGGCGGGAATTTTCGCGAATGCGGTGATTCCGCCGGCGGTGGCTCCGGGACAATCAATGATTCGGACGAGCTACACAGCTAATCATACAGATGCGCAACTGGACCGTGTGCTTTCGACGTTTGAGAGTATCGGCAAAAAAATGGGCATGATATCGGCGATGGTGTGACCCCTAAGCAGGTGACAGTGTGACAAAAGCCGATGAGATCGACGTCCGGGAGGTAAGTACACCTTCCGAGTTGATGAAATTCATAAAATTCCCCTGGAAGATCTATGAAGGCAATCCCCATTGGGTGCCGCCGCTGATCATTGACCGTAAGGACTTTTTCAATAAGCGGAAGAACCCATTTTATCGCTTTGCGGAGACGCATTTGTTTGTCGCCTATCGCGACGGCAAGACGGTGGGACGCATTGCGACCTGCATCAATCGCTCGCATAACGAGTTTCATCAGGAGAAGGTGGGATTTTTCGGATTCTTCGAGTGCATCGACGATTATGAAGTGTCGCATCGCCTGCTGAAGGTGGCGATGATCTATCTCAAGAAAGCCGGGATGGAGATCATGCGGGGGCCGTGCAATTTCTCGACCAATCATGAGGTGGGTCTTCTGCTCAATGCCTATGATTCATCGCCGATGGTGATGATGACCTATAATCCGCCCTACTATGCGGCGCATCTGGAGAAGTTCGGGCTGAAGAAGATCAAGGATCTGCTGGCGTTTCGAATCGACCATTATGATGTCGACAACGAGCGGATTGTCAAATTGATGACGCGAATTCGCGAGCGGTCGGGGGCGACGATTCGCAAGATCAACATGCGCGACTTCAACAACGAGATACGCCGCGCGATCAAGGTTTACAATGATGCGTGGGAGCATAACTGGGGATTTGTACCGTTGTCGGAGGATGAGTTCATTCATATTGCCAAGGATATGAAGATGATTCTCGATCCGGACCTGGCGCTCTTTGCCGAGATTGACGGCGAGCCGGCGGGATTTGCGCTGGCGCTGCCGGATATCAATGTGGTGCTGAAGAAGCTCAACGGGCGGTTACTTCCCTTTGGAATATTCCGACTCTTGTGGGACATGAAGGTTCGCAAGAAAATCAAAGAGGCGCGAGTGTTGACGGCGGGTGTCGTCAAGAAGTATCAAAAGCGGGGCATCGACAGTATCTTCTTCTACGATTTGTGGCACAACGCGATGAAGAACGGTTACCAGACGGGTGAGATGTCGTGGATTTTGGAAGACAATCACGTGATGGTACAGGCGGCGGAAGCGTTGGGCGGCAAGGCGTATAAGACATACCGGATTTATCAGACGCCGCTGATGCTGAATGCGGGGGCGCAGGGGTAGGTCATCGCTTCCGTCTTCAAGCGCCAATTCTCATTTTTTCGCCAACCGGGTCTTTGTTCGTCCACAACTTTCACGCGGCAACAATCCCACAGCCCCGCAAGCGGGATCTTCGACAAGTTGTGGGCGACCCAACCAACGGATTTGCAGGGTCGCGGATGTGGACATCCGCGACACACAAGATAAACTACGAACATAGAACTATCGCGCCTTTGGCGCGAGCGGGCGCGGGAACCGCGCCCCTACGGCACACGGATGTTTTGACTGAACATTTTGAGTATTTCCTCGTCTAAAGTTTGACATCATAGCAGTTTCAATCCAGATTAGTTGGCCAGTTTCTTCAGGAGGGAAAAATGTACTCTTTGAGAATGCTTTGCTATTTCACTGTTGCGACAATCACGATGTTCGCCTCGTCGCCCGCACATTCGGCAACACCAGCCGACCATTCCAAAACCATACCGCGCTCACAGTCGCTTCAGTCATTGGAGAGTCCCATGGCGCGCGACCACACGAGCAGCAAGGTAGTCTTCACCATTTCGAATTTCGGGATGTTTGGTGAGATTCAGTATCCACTCGTGCCAAACCCGGGAGAGTATCATCCCGGATGCGAGTACCCCAAGAATTCTGGGATTCAGCACTGCTATCAAGGAGCGTTGTGGATCGGCGCTGTGGTGGGTAACGACACATTAGTATCGGTCGGGCTGGATGGGTGGCAAAATGTCCGTGAGATGTTTCCCGATGCTGGTCCGGGCGAGATAACGAGGCTGAGTAACCGACAAGGTGATGCGGACTTTGATGCGACGGCAATTGCTGATGAGGAATTTATCGCAGTCTTCTATGATACTCTTGTCGAATCCCGCGATTACACTGGACCGGACCCGTTCGAGAATCGGCGCGCATATTCCGCTGGGCTTGAAGATTCGGCAACATTCGTATTCGTTTGGCGGGCCGCCGGATGATGATTTTGTTTTGCTTCGTTATACGGTGACCAACATTGGAAACAACTATCTCAATGACGTGTATGTAGCGGTGTATCTGGATGCGGATGTTTGGCATCCGGCCACACGCGACGGATTTGCCGACGACTTTGCGGGGAGCCGCTGGGTTGTGACCTCAGACGGCAATGACAGTCTTCTGGTGGGGTATGCTGCGGACAATGATGGTGACCCGAGCAGAGAAGGAGCGTGGAATCAGTATTCGGCGCGATCGGTGTTTTCGGCGACGGTGCTTGATCCGCCGGGCAATCAAAACAACGGGTTCAACTGGTGGCTAAGCAACGGCAATCCGTGTCTGGATTGGGGGCCGAGGCTGAAAATACACGACCGGCCATTCGGGACCGATGCCAGCGGTACTCCGGAAGGCGACCGCAACAAATACTATGTTCTGTCCAATCCCGAGATTGATTTCAATCAACTGTGGTCGGGGACGAGCGAAATACGCGAGGATTGGTCTGCTCCGCCTGTCTGTTTGAGCAATCCACACATGGCGGACATCAGATTCCTGTTGTCGTTTGGCGGTGGTGATCTTGCGCCCGGAGACAGTATGCAATTTGGTTTAGCAATCGTCCTGGGTGAGAATTTGCATGCCAATCCCGATGATTGGGGGTTGTTTAACTCCGCCAATCCGGAGGCATTCTACAGTACGCTTGATTTTACCGACCTCGAAGCAAACGTGACGGAGGCGCAGCGGCTATATCAGCATCTATTCTACGGAATTGCCGGCGACGTCGACAATTCGATGCAAGTGACCCTGTCCGACGTCATCTATCTGATTAATTATCTGTATCGACACGGACCGGCACCGGCACATGTGAATAGCGGCGACGTAAATGGCAATTGCAGAGTCAATATCGCTGATGTCGTGCAGTTGGTGAGGTATCTGTTTGAGTCGGATGTTAGGCTGGTACGCGGGTGCGTGGAGTAGGAGTCTGGGTTATTGACATGTTCGACTAAAGTCGAACCCACAAGTAGGTCGTCAGGAATGGGTTTCTCCATGGGAACTTAACCTGGATTCCGGCCTTCGGGACTGTTGAAAAACCGTCCGACACTATCATCCTGAGCCGCTACGCAGGCGAAGAATCTGTTCGTGTTGCGTAACAAAGACTAACAGATTCTTCACTTCGCTCAGAATGACACGGGAAGGGTTCTTCAACACTCCCCTTCGCCGGAATGACACTCTTCAGACCGCTCTGTTACGGGTGCCAGCCGAATTTTTGTAAGTCGACGACATCTTCGCGATTGAACTTCACGCCTTCCTTTTTCAATAACGATTTCTGCAATTCGTAGCCGCCATTTCTGGGGAGGGAGATCTTCCCTTGTTTGTTGATGACGCGGTACCAGGGGAGGTCGAGTTTTTCCGAACAGGCGTGCAGAGATGCGCACGACCTGGCGGGCTGCATCGCGGTGATCCGGCGAGTGCGGCGATTTGACCGTAGCTGGCGACCTTGCCGCGGGGGATCTTGCGGATGATGTCGACCACGCATTGGTGGAAAGGGGTCAGGTGGGAAGTGTCAGGCTTTTTGCGAGGCATGGTGGGAATATATGGATGGGGAGGTCGGGGATCAAGGGGGAAGTCCCACCCTGCGCTGCGCTCCGGGTGGGGTACCGGAGGGCGACGTTCCTGGAACGTGGTTAAGTCCCACCGTTCCGGTGGGGGACAAAGCGCCTGAGGAGACGCTTGGCTGGGCGCTTTCGAAAACAGATTCTTCGCTACGCTCAGAATGACAAAATTCGCTTTTCGGCAGCCGCCTTCGCGGGGATGACAATCAAGAAATGATTTCAGGCGCGAAGCACGGTGACAGACAGGAATGTCTGTCCCCCAATGCGAGGTCAATTAATCGATGAATTGAGGGTTAGACGACTTTGCTCTTGAGGATGTCGTGGATGTGGACGATGCCGACGGGGCGATGGTTATCGTCGACGACGACCAAGGCGGTGATTTTGTGATCTTCCATAATCTTAAGACCACGTTCAGCGAGTTCGTTGGGACCAATGAGTTTCGGTTGCGGCGACATGACGGCGGAGGCGGGCTTCATCATGAAGTTGTCGTTGCGACTAAGGACGCGGCGTAGATCGCCGTCGGTGAAGATGCCGACCAGTTTGCCCTCGTCATCGACAATCAAGGCTGTGCCCAGGCGTTTGTTGGTGATGACGACGAGCATGTCTTTGACCAGCATGTTGTGATTAACAATTGGCAAGTCGTCGCCGGAGTGCATGAGATCCTTGATGCGAATCGAGAGACGACGTCCGAGTGTGCCGCCGGGATGGAGAAGCGAAAAGTCTTCGGCAGTGAAGCCGCGCTGTTCCTGCACAACAAGCGCGAGCGCATCGCCGAGTGCGATGGCGGCGGTTGACGATGCAGTCGGTGCGAGATTGTAGATACAGGCCTCGCTGGGAACAGACGCATCAAGCGGGATGTCGCTGCGCATTGCCAGTGGCGATTTGAGATTGCCGGTGATGGAGATGACCTGCAAGCCGAGGCGCTCGATCACGGGATAGAAGCGTTCGAGTTCGTCGAGGTTGCCGGATTTGGAGATCACCAGAACAAGATCGTCTTTCTGGAGCAATCCCAAGATCGCCGTGGAGACCTTCGGTTGGATGCAGGAACAATGCCGGAGTACCGGTGGAGTTGAAGGTGGCGACGATTTTGCGACCGACCCAGCCCGATTTGCCGAGACCGGTGACGATGACCTTGCCCTTGCAGTCGAGGATGGCTTTGACGGCTTTGACGAAATTATCATCGAGCTTGTCGACGAGTCCGCGGACGGCCTCGGCCTCGTGGAGGATGACTTCCTTAGCGCGTTTTAACATCGGCAATATCATCACGATAAATCTTCAGGAGGTCAAGCCCTTTCGCGGCGAGCACGAAGGCGATAACCTCGCGACAGGCGCCCTTGCCGCCAAGACGGTCGGTTTGATAGTGCGAGAAGGGCAAGAGTTCGGGTTCGGTATCTGCGACGCAGACGGCGAGACCGACCTGCTCCATGGCGACGAGGTCGGGGATATCGTTGCCGACATAACCGATCTGATTCAAGTTAAGGCTGTGCTTTCGCGCAAGTTCACGCAGTGCACTGATCTTATCCCAAGCGACGACGACATCACCAACGCCGAGTTCGGTGCAACGTTTGACGGTGACTTCGGAACCGCGCGCGGTGATGACGCCAAATTTCAAGTAGCGTTCACTGGCGGTTTTGATGGCGAAGCCGTCGGCGGCAGAAAAGGCTTTGGCTTCCTGATTATCTTTGAGGAAGATCATGCGGTTGTCGGTCATGACGCCGTCGACATCGAAGATGAGCATCTTGAGGTCGGCGATGTTTATCTCAAGCTTGCGCTGTAATCTTTGCAAGGTGTTTAATCTCCTTCAAGAAGGTCTCGACGTAGTCGAGCGGAAGTTGGGTGGCGGAATCGGACATGGCATGGGCCGGGTCGGGGTGAGCCTCGAAGAAGAGGCCATCGATTCCGACAGCAATAGCGGCTTTGGCCAGAGGCAGGACATATTCACGGTTGCCGCCGGAAGATCCGCCCTGCCCGCCCGGTTGCTGGACGGAGTGAGTGGCATCAAAAACGACGAGGTGGCCGGTCTGTTTCATCTTGATGAGCGAGCGGTAATCGACGATCAAGTCGCGATAGCCGAAGGTGGTGCCGCGTTCGGTGAGCATGATGTTGGAGTTGCCGGCATCGACAGCTTTTTGCGCGAGGTGCGCCATGTCTTCGGCGGCAAGGAACTGTCCCTTCTTGATATTGACTGCTTTGCCGGTTTTGGCGGCAGCGACAATGAGGTCGGTCTGTCGACAGAGAAAAGCCGGAATTTGCAGGACATCGCAGACCTGCGATGCAGCGGAGACATCGGAGGTCTCGTGGATATCGGTCAGCACCGGCAGATCGAATTCGATTTTGACATTCTGGAGATAGCGCAGGGCCTGCTGATCGCCGATGCCGGCAAACGATTTGCCGGAAAGCCGATTCGCTTTGCGGAACGAACCTTTGAAAATGAGCGGCAGGTCGAGGTCGTGCGACAATTTCGCCAGCGTCTGCGCCGTGCGCATGACGATGTCCTCGGACTCGATCAGGCACGGACCGGCGATGATAAATAACTTACCATCGCCGAATTTCTGGTTACCGAGTGAGATCATTGACGCAGGTTCAGTTCGTCGAGCAATTCGGGTTTGACAACTGGTTCCGTTTCGAGCTTCAGTTCGGGCTGGTTCGGATTGTCGTGATATTCGGATGCCGCGCGCACGAACTCGCGGAACAGCGGGTGTGCTTTGCCAAGGCGACTTTTCAGTTCCGGATGGAACTGCACGCCAACGAACCAGCGGTGACCGGGGATTTCGATAATCTCGACGAGTTTGCCGTCGGGAGACACGCCGGAGAGCCTGAGTCCGCGGGAGGTCAGCTGATCGCGGTAGTAGTTGTAGAATTCATAACGATGGCGGTGGCGTTCGGAGATGTTGCGGTCCTGATAGGCTTCATAGGATTTGCTGTTTTCGTCGAGAACACAGGGAAACGCGCCGAGGCGCATAGTTCCGCCCATTTCGGTGACTTCATGCTGGTCGGCCATCAGGTGAATCACCGGATGTTTGAGATCGCGGTAGAACTCATAGGAGTGCGCATCCGCCAGCCCGGCGACATTGCGGGCGAATTCGATTACGGCGCATTGCATTCCGAGGCAGATGCCAAAGAAGGGAATGTTACGTTCGCGCACGTAGTGGATCGATTCGATTTTGCCTTCGACGCCGCGTTCGCCGAATCCGCCGGGGATGAGGAGGCCATCGATGCCTTTGAGATATTGTTCGGCGCCGTTGAGTTTGATGTCTTCGGAAGCGATCCAGACGAGATCGACCTTGACGTTGTTTTCTGCGCCGGCGTGAATGAATGACTCGATGATCGATTTGTAGGCGTCTTTGAGATGGACATACTTGCCGCAAATGCCGATGCGGACATGTTTGTCGGGGCGCTTGATTTTGCGGACGATCTCTTCCCATTCGGAGAGGTCCGGATCGGGGGCGTCGAGTCCGAGGTAGTCGACGATGTAATCGTCAAGGCCCTGCTCGTGATAGAGCAGAGGAACTTCGTAGATGGTGTCGACATCGATGGACTCAATGACGTTCTTAGCCGGGATGCTGCAGAAGAGTCCGATTTTTTCGCGAATGGCATCGGAGAGCGGTTTGCTGGTCCGGCAGAGGAGTACCTGCGGTTGGATACCGATTTCGCGCAAGTCGCGGACCGAGTGTTGGGTCGGCTTGGTCTTGATTTCACCGGCGGTTTCGATATAGGGCACCAGGGTCAAATGGACGAAGAGTGTATTGCCGGGACCTTCTTCGAGAGCGATCTGGCGGGCGGCCTCGAGGAACGGGAGTGATTCGATATCACCGACGGTGCCGCCGAATTCGGTGATGACGACATCGACGGTTTCATCGCGGCGCGCCAGTTTGCGGATGCGCGATTTGATTTCGTTGGTAATGTGCGGGATGACCTGGACGGTGGCGCCCAGATAGTCGCCTTTGCGCTCACGGTTGATGACCGACAGGTAGACCTGTCCGGCGGTGACGTTGTTATCGCGGGTGAGGGATTGGCCGGTGAAGCGTTCGTAGTGACCGAGGTCGAGATCGGTTTCGGCGCCATCATCCAAAACGAAGACTTCGCCGTGCTGGAAGGGGTTCATGGTACCGGGATCGACATTAATATATGGATCCATTTTTTGGATATTGACCTTGAGTCCCCGCTTCTGCAGCAGGACGGCGATGGAGGCGGAGGCTATCCCTTTGCCGAGGGACGAGACCACACCTCCGGTGACGAAAATATACTTGGCGCCTTTCAATCTATCACTCCTCTCTCTTCTGAGAGCACTTTATTCGCTAATACTAAATCCTCGGGCGTATTGACTGATAATAACGGCTTGTTGATAATTGCCACGCCGATTTTGTGGCCATGCTCCAAAATTCGCAGCTGTTCCAGGGACTCGGCGATTTCGCGCGGAGTCTGGGGCAGACGAGCGTAGTTGATCAGGAAGTCCTTACGATATACGTAGATTCCCGCATGGCCGTAATTGTTAATCCTCTTCCCCGATACCGTTATCGGCTGACGGGAGAAGTCAATTGCGTTTCCGTGAGCATCGATGGCGACCTTGACGAGGTTGGGGTTGGCGAGATCCTCGTTTTGCAGGAGTGGAAAGCCGGCGGTGGCAACCTGGAGGGCTCGATCGTTTTCCAGAACCTTCACTGTCCGATCGAGTTGTTCGGGAGTGACGGTGATCTCATCACCCTGAATATCGATGCAGATTTCGCAGTCGATGTCGGCGACTGCGGCGGCACAGCGTTCGGAGCCATTGTGGAAGGGATCACGGGAAAGGACGACTTCGCCGCCATTGGAGATGATTAGCTGACGGATCGTTTCATCATCGGTGGCGACGATCAGGCGTGCAAAGCGTTTGTACTTCCTAACTCGTTCCCAGACATGGAGTATCATGGGGCGATCATTGATGATGGCAAGGGCCTTGCCGGGAAAGCGGCTCGAGGCCAATCGCGCCGGGATGATGCCGACAATTTTCAATTATCCACCACTTTCGGAACCTTGAGGTAGTTATCCACGCGCTCCGGCGCGTTTTTGAGGGCTTCTTCGACCGGCAGAGATGGCTGGACGAGGTCTTCGCGCAGGACATTGCCGGTATCTGAAGCTTGCGAAAGGGGTTTGCTGCCGGAAGTATCGACCTGGTCAAGGGCTTTGACGTATGCGAGCATTTTGGCGACGTCGTGCTGGAATCGGCCGATCTCGGTTTCGTCCAGACGCAACCGCGCCAATGCCGCGAGTTTGAGCAGCTCTTCTCGGCTAATCATGCTGGGGTAACCCGCGTAGGGGCAGTAAAAAACACGGGATTAACCTTACGGATATAAAGGCGCGATGTCAACAACAATAGAAAAGAATTGAAGATTGCGCCCTCTTTCATCTATGTTATTGGAGAACTCGAATCAAGGAGTCAGAAATGAAGATGCTTGACATTCCTTTTGCGATGGTTGACTGGAGTAATATTGAACCGACGGAACACACGGGTGAAAGTGGAATGGCGTTGTGGCGGACGATGCAGTTGGGTGATATTCGTGTGCGGATGGTCGAGTATTCGCCGGGATACTTAGCGGATCATTGGTGCGCAAAGGGCCATATTCTTCTCGTTCTTGAAGGGACGCTCATCACCGAACTTCAAGACGGCCGGAGATTTACGCTGACGCCGGGGATGAGTTATCAAGTTGCCGACGGGACGGTTCCGCATCGGTCGGTGACATCAACCGGGGCCAGGTTATTCATTGTGGATTAGGCAAAGCACTGGAATTAGGCGGATAAGCTGTCATGGGCGGCTAAAGTCTGGCTAAGCCTATGTCGAAAAAGGAAGTAAGAAAACATTTTCATTATTCTCGAATGAGAGGAGGGCGCCGATGCCGGAGCGTCGTCAAGCTCAACGTCGATTACCAGCTTCTGACCTCTATGTAGTTGACAAACAATCTGATGAGCCCCTGGGATCGGTTCAAGATCTGACTTCAGGCGGCTGCAAGTTAATGTGCCGGGAGCCAATTGCATCAGGAAAGCTCTATCAGTGCCGTCTGGCGTTGCCGGAGCCGATTCTGGAGTTTAAGGAACTTGAACTGTGGCTGGAGAGCAAGTGGTGCGTTCTCAATGATGCCGACGGAACGTTCGAAGTGGGATTTGAGTTTCGGGATTTGACGGAGAAGGACCGGATGATCCTGAAGTTTCTGATTGTACCATGGGAAGAGGCGCTGGCGGCGGAAAAGGCGGCCGTCTGCGATCCAATGGGAAGAATGAACCGGTAGATCAACGAGCAGTATTTCCCGAAACACCGTGATAAAAGTGTGGGCCGGAAATTCAAAAGCCCTTGAGATTGCTCTCAAGGGCTTTTGGATTTATGAAGGCGGAACCTTGGGGGTTCCGACCGGCGAGATTACTTCAGAAGGGTCATCTTCTTGATCTCGGAGAAGTCACCGGCGGTCAACTTGTAGAAGTAGACACCCGAGGCGACTTGCGCGCCGTTATCAGAATTACCGAACCACTTCACGCTGTAGGTACCGGCCGCCTGGTATTCGCTGACCAGTGTCTTGACCTTGGCACCCATGACGTTGAAGACTGACACTTCGACGAAGCCGGGCTTGGCGACCACGTATTCGATCGAGGTTTCAGGGTTGAACGGGTTCGGATAGTTCTGGCCCAGGCTGAACTGATCGGGCAATACGCCGGCTTTGCCAACAGTCGTGAACTCGCTGACGAAAACGCGGTCACCATTGGCGGTCCAGTCGATGGTTTGTTCGATCTGTTCACCGTTGATCTTAAAGCTGATCTTGCCGGCATTGGCAACATCATTGTTAGAGCTGAAGTTGTCCGGACCGTAGACCGGCATGAATCCGAACTTGCCCGACTGGCGGACAGAGAATTCACCGACCATAATACCGGACTCGTTGTAGGCTTCAATGATTGAACCTGACGGAATTTCTCTGCCGTCGAGCTTGACATTAGAGCCATACAGGTTGATCCAGGTGTTGCTGGTCTGCACGCGCGGAACAAAGCTATTGAGGGTGCGCGTGGCATCCGGAATGCCGGATACGAATGTCGGTACGCCGTCAGGATAGATGAGCGTACCGGCGGCGTTGGTCTTGACCCAGTAACCGAAGCAGGCTTTCATCTCATTAAGAGTGGCCAGTTCCGGAAGGGCCGGATCGTAGCTCAAACCGCCATTTTCGTAACCGAGGACAACGATGACGCTATTCCAGATCGAGGCGAGGGCAGTCGGAACTTCCAGCGGATTCTCGGGGAGATAGCTGACGAGGTTCCAATTGTTCTCGATGGAGATCGGCATAGATGCAGCGACCAGCGGACCGGTGATGCAGATTGAATCGGCGGCATCCATACGGAACCAGTAGCCGTGAGCGTTATCGACATCAAACAGGGTCGAGAAGTCCGGAAGGTCCGGATCATAGGTCAGACCGATTGATTCGAAGCTCAGGATGACGTCGGTGTTATCCAACACGTCGGCGAAGAGAGCTTCAAGATCAGAGGTCGGAAGAGCGACGTTGAGTGAAATCAGGTTCCAGCCCTGTGCCAGGTGGAGGCACTTGGTGACATCGGTGGAAGTGTTGAAGCAAGCTTCATAGCGATCGCCGTTGCCGGTCCAGAAGAGCGGGTCACTGGTAAGTTCAACCGCGCCGCCGTTCAGCTTAAGAGTAATCGCATCGCCGACGACACAGCCTTCATCGACACCCGGTGAATACGGGTCATCGACATAGACCGGCATGAATCCGAAGGTACCCGGATCGGAAACGACCCAGCGTCCGCAAAGAACGCCGTCCGGGTCGAAGGCTTCAATGACGGAACCGGCAAGAACCGGCATGCCATTATAGAGCGCTCCGCCCTGACAATAGAGGTCGACCCATTCGTAGGTCGGGGTGACTTCGGCAAAGAAGCTGCCGAGCAGGATGTTAACATCGCTGTCCGGAAGGCTAACGCCACCCTGCGTACCTGGATAGTAACCGTCTTTGTAAGCGCGGACGGTGTAACCGTCAGCAGGCGGTATCATGAAGCAGAATTGATAGTAACCATCGGCATTGGTGGTCGTGGTGGCGATGACGCCAGTCTCATCCCAAAGCTCGACAGTGGCGCCATCCACGGCGCCATTGGCATCGTTCACAAAACCACTGATGCAGTTTTCGGTGATCTCACCGATTGTGATTGAACCGGCGGCGAACTGCGGGTAAATCGAGTTTCCGATTTCATCGGAGAACATCAGTTCGACGCCCGGATCGATGAACACGGTGTCAATTGTGACAACTTGTGCCACTGCGGTCGGATCAACTGAGAACCACAGGGTGGCCCAGAGACCGGAGCCAACCGGAATCAGCGGTTCATCCGGCGGAAGACGGAAGAGACCGTGCGCCAACGTGCGGTCGATAAGATTGATAGTAGAGATCTTGTTGCTGATGTATTCGACGCGTGATCCGGTAAAGACTACTGAATCGAGTACGACGTCGTCAGCGCTCCAAGTCAATCCAACCGACATACCGGCGAGCTCTTCGTAGTTCGTGAAGTTGAGCTCGACGGCAACATCTTCACCCGGATAGGCGACTTCATCAGATACCGAAACGACATCTTCAGAAACCGGCTTCTCGGTGACGAACAGAATGATCTTAATTACGCCGTTTTCGTCAGCTTTGACATCCTTACCGACCGTGACAGGCATAAACTGAACATGGGCGATGTAGGGGTCGCTGGCCGCGGTGAGATCGGCGGAATTGAACGACAGGGTGACCGCGTCGCCGGGGGTTTCGCCGGCGTCAACGTTGCCACTCTGCGGATTGGCGGAGACCCATGACTGATCGGAGGTGACTTCCCAATACAGGGTGCCACATACGGCGCCATTGGTCACATAAACCAATTCATCAGCCGGGCTGGAGCCTTCTTCAGCAAAGACAACCAAGCTGTCGATGCTCGTCACCACGACTGGCGGGGAAACGCAGCTACCGACTTCGAGCTGAACGGTATCAGCTTTGACAGAGCCGCTGGTAGCGGTGAAGATAATATCGTAGACACCCGTCGGAGTGGCGGGATCAATTGCGCCGTTGAAAGTGCTTACGGCAGGCGGAGCGAGTGGATCGACGGTGAAGTTACCGGTGAAGGTGATTCCTACGCCGATGACCGCGAGGTCAACTGCGCCGGAGAATCCATCGATCGAGCCGATGGCAATGTTGTACACGAAGGGCGAAGCAAGACCGCCCTCAACAGTGATTAACTCCGGAGTGGCATCAATAGTGAAGTCCGGGTTCAATACTGGATTGACGGTAAACGTAGCCGGATCGGAATCAAACAAGGCACCGGGATCGGTTGCCGTGAAGGTGATGGTTTCGGAGCCGGTGAATCCGCCCGGATAGGTCACGATGGCGATATTGGCTGTGTCGATGACGTCCACCACCAGGCTGGTATTGCCAGAGAAGGTCCAGGTGAGTTCGCTGTCGGCATTATCCGGATCAGAGACGTACAGGTCGAGATCGATGATCGCGAAAGACTGGCCGGCCGTGATGGTCTGATCCGGGATGTCAGAGACAACCGGAGCCTGATTTACTATGGCGTTAACTGTGAAGGTCGCCGGGTCAGAATCAAACAAGGCACCGGGATCGGTCGCTGTAAAGGTGACGGTTTCGGAACCGGTGAAGCCGCCCGGATAGGAAATGGTGGCAACGCGGCTGGCGTTGATGGCGACAATCAGGCTGGTGTTACCCGAGAAGGTCCAGGTCAGGAGATTATCGTTATCATCAGGATCGACAACGAAGTCATCGAGGTTGATCGTGGCAAAGAGCTGACCGGCAGTGATGGTCTGGTCCGGGATGTCGGAGACAACCGGGGGATCATTGACGAGGCCATTCACTGTAAAGGTCGCCTGATCTTCATCAAACAGGTTACCCGGGTCGGTGGCACGGAAGGTAAACACGGCCGAACCAGTAAAGTCCGGGGTAATGTCGATGGTAGCAATACGGGTCGCGGGGTCGATCGAAACACCGATCGTGCCCTTGCTCTTCATCATCTGAACCGACCAAACAATTTCATTGTCGGCGTTGTCCGGATCATTGACGAAATTGTCTAAAAGAATCTGGGCAAATGCATCGCCCTGAGTGATCGTCTGATCCGGAATGTCAGAGACGACCGGTGCGGCGTTTCCTGCATTGACGGTAACATTGAACTGGCACTGGCCGGTATTGCCGGCAGCGTCGGTCGCAGTTACGGTAACCAGCGTAATGCCGAGCGGGAAGGCGGAACCAGAAGCCGGAAGGGCAACAGCTGTTGCGCCCGGGCAGTTATCGGTCGCGCTGACAACAAAATTCACGATTGCACTGGTTTCGCCAGGATTTGCCGTGACGGTAATCGGAGCCGGGCAAACGGCAACCGGGTTTTCGGTGTCGTTGACAGTGACAGTAAACTGGCACTGTGACGAGTTACCGGCATCATCGGTGGCGGTGACCGTGACGGTCGTTACGCCTTTGGGGAAAGTCGAACCGGAAGGTGGAGCTGCTACGATTGTGACGGAAGCATCGCAGTTGTCGGTAGCGGTAGCGCTAAAATTGACGACAGCACTGCAGGTTCCAGCAGCCGCACTCGTTGTGATATTTGCAGGGCAGGTGACCACCGGATTGGTCTGATCGGTAACGGTGACCAGGGCCTGACAAGTGTCGGCCTTGACGGGGTTTCCGTTGTCGGTGACGATCAAGGAGACCAAGGTCTGTCCGAGCGGATAGGGACCGGCCGGAACCTGAAGCAGGGTGATCTGGTTGCCATCGGGGTCGCTTGAACCGTTATTAATGTTGGCGGCCGCCGTGCAGTTGGCGCCGGCAGCGACAGTGATCGGCTGACAAACCGCGACTGGCGGATTGTTGGTGGGTTCGGGACAGCCGGTACCAAAGATGATGTCTTTTGTGCCGCAGTCAACCAGTCTCGGAGTGATGGCGTCGGAACCGTCGTTTGGTGCGAAAATCGCCACGCCCGCCGGTGGTATGAAGATGTTGGAAATGTCGACACATCCATCCACGACGCTCGCCTTGACCGTAAACCGGAGGGTCATGATCAATCCTTCGGTCGCACCCGGAGCATGAGCCGGAATCGGCATCGTCGGGTCGAAGGTGAACCAACCGGTGAGGAAGGTATTGGCGGCGGTATCGCGCGGAGTGGAGCGGAACTGACCGCCAAGGTCAATTATCTCCTGAGCTCCGACAAGGGAGGTAAACTCCATGTGGTAGGTGTCGTACTTGAAACCAAAAGTGAACGCACCGAGGTCTTTGGAGTTAGCCATATAGACCGGGACGTTCACTATGGTACCTGCGACCAATGGCACATTTTGCGGGCATTCGATACGCAGGTAATTGTTAGTCGAATCGTGGACCTGCGCATAGGCCGCAGAGTTCGACATGATGAACGCTGCCAAAGCTATGAAAAGAATCATAGTTCGGGAAAGCAGACGTTTAGGCGACATAGAGCCTCCTGAAGAGTTAAATGAGTTTTGGTTTTTTCTCAAAGTAATCGTAAAAGTTCACTTCAAAAAAACTGGTTTCAGGTTGTAAGACTACAAGGTTGACAGGTAAAATAAGTAAAGCACCCCCTATTTCCCATCAAGACGAATATAGAATTTAATGCCGTGGTGTCAATAGAAAAAGCCGTCAAATTGCTGTTAAATTTAAGTGCAGAAACGGCTAACAGGCTACTGGTTAAAGACTAGTCTTAAGGAAAGGGTACTTAAGGCGTATGAATTGCGGGAAAAGGCGTTAGGTTTGCCTTTCCCCGCGGTTAAACTGAAGAAACAAGGTCTCTTTTTTACTTCTGGCAGGGCGCCGGTCCTCCCATGAAAATGTAGTTAATGATATATACTACATCCGAGATATTGCAGCGGCCGTCACAATTGACGTCGCCGGCTTGCCGTTGGCGCCGGGGCCGGCCCATAAGGCGAAGATATAGATTGAGCAGAAATACTGCGTCGGATACGTTGACGGTGCCATTTCCATCGGCATCTCCGGGCATATATGCAGTGAAGGGAAGGCGCCGATATCGTTGCGGGAGCCGTCAAGGTCATTGAAGAGCGGATCGGGGTTGCCGGCATCAATGCAGGGCGATGTTGATGCAAGGTTGAAGCTATATGGAGCGCCTCCGACGAAGAGTGGATCGAGGTAAATCTCATGGGATCCGACGGGAACGCCTTTGTAGTCAGCGGGCGAATTGTTGAATAGGCAGTTATAGTCGAAGTAGCAGTCCAGAGAGTTTGCCGCCCAGATGCCGTTGCCTTGGCAGCCGACGATGATATTGTTGTAAGCGGTGTCGAGAGTGCAGCCGCCGAAGCAGATACCACCGCCGCCGTTATTGCCGGAGCTACAATTTACAATAGTATTGTTATGAATCAAGGTATGTTGTACGGCATCCCATTCGCGAGATAAATCCACGCCGCCATAGGATGTGGCGTGGTTATCGACGATCAGGTTGTTGCGGACAGTGGCGTAACGTGCCGCCCAGCGCGTTGATGCCGGCGCCATAGGTGGCAGTATTTCCGATAAACGTGTTCTTTCGATCAACATCGGGCTCCAGCTGGCAACTTGCATACCGCCGCCCTGATATGAGCCGCGGTTGTTTCTGAAGACGTTGTTCGTGATGGAACCACCGCCGTGGCCGACGACGAGAGCGCCCTGTTCGCTATGGTTGCCGTCGAAGATATTGTCAGAACTCGGCCGTACCCCGGTAAATCTCGACAGCAGAGTATGGCATCGGAACCGTTGAAAGTGAAATCCGGCGAGAACGTTTCGAGACCAGTATTGTCTTCGACAAAGAAGGTTCTCAGAGACGGGTTTACCGGGCGAGAGCGTTGTCACCGCTGCTCCGGCTTCAGAGATCATGGCAATGCCTTGGCCAACAACAATGAATGTTCTCCGTGTAGTCGCCGGCGCAACCAGCGACGGTGTCGCCGTTATGCGACGGTAGACCGCAGACTGGATGGTCGGCTGATCAAGCGGAACGCGAATTGTGGTCGGGACAGGCGGAATGCCGACAAAGGTAGCACCGATATCGTTTCGTCCACCAGCTAAGTCCAGGTAGCGCGAGTCGGGGTTGCCGGCATCGAAGCAAGGCGAGGTGGGCAATAGTTCATAGCTGAACGGATGCCGCCGACAAATTGCGGGTCGACCAAGCAATTCATTTGGTCCGGTCGGTACACCCTGTAATTGCCGGGAGTATTGTTGTAGAGGCAGTTGTAATCGAAAAAACAATTGAAACTATTTGCCGCCCAAATGCCGTATCCACCGCAATCGACGATGATGTTGTTGTAGGCGGAGTCAACCGGACATCCGCCAAAGCAGATACCGCCGCCGCCATCATTGCCAGAAGTACAATTGACAATAGTATTGTCATGGATCATTGTGCGATAGGCGTCGCTGTTGGCGAGATAGATGCCACCGCCGTACTGGTGGCGTGATTGTCGACTATGAGGTTATTGCGGACGACGGCGAAGCGAGCGCCGAGGAGGTTGATACCGGCGCCGTAGGTCGCAGTGTTTCCGGTGACAATGTTGTCGGCGATCAACATCGGACTCCAACTGGGACCGCATGCACCGGCCGTGATGGGAACCACGGTTGTTGCGGAAGACGTTGTTCAGCATAGTTCCGCCGCCGTGGCCAACGAGGAAGATAGCGCCTGCCTCACTATCGTTGTTTTCAAAGACGTTGTCATATATGCCGCAATGCCGCTGTAGGCCTCAACGCATACATAGGCATCGGAGCCGGTGAAGGTGAATCCTTTCAGAATGAAATTTCGGCCCTGATTCTGGTTGGCAGATAGATGGTTCTCTCGCGCCGGGTCTAGCCGGTCGAATTGTGGTTTTAGCCGCACCGGCTTCGGAAATGAGGGCGAAGCCTTTGGCATTGACGAAGATGTTTTCGACGTATTCGCCGGGAGCAACCAGGACAGTGTCGCCTTCCTGGGCGGCATTAACGGCAGATTGAATGGTCGGCTGGTTACCGGGGACGTGTATCACTGATGCGAGAGCAAACGAGGAGAGAACCAGCACCAAATGTAAATGGTACGGATCATGAAGAGCCTGTCCTTTCGTGGATTTTACATGGCGGGGATATGTTCATTTTCCCTCGACAGTTCACTCGGAGCGTGAAGCTGAATTCGAATATGATCTGAATCATCATAATCTACCCAATGGGCAATTTTTTGTCAAGAGGAGATTGGAGGATGCGGGGCCGACTTAACAGTGGCAAGAGCTTATTTCAACAATACTCCAACGAATTGCAGACGCATGTAATGGGGAAGTCGCGCCTTCGCGGCGACTGACGGCTCAAGGATACTTGACAGAGGTCGAGTTCTTCAACTGCTCCAATTTCAGACGGGAATGTCTGACCTACCGCGTGCAACTATGCCCACAGTCAAGCTGTGGGCGACCCAGCGCAAATTCAACTTATGCAGACAGCCGCTAGACGACTGCCGCGCACAGATTTGTCCGACTAAAGTCGGACCCACAGAAGCTGGACGACCTCGCCGCTTTGGGCGGGATTCGCTTTGCTCAACTTTCGCGGAAGGATGAAGGTGGTTAGGTTTTGCCGTTACCGTTGATGGCGCTTTCGATGGTTTTCCATGGGAGGAGGGCGCATTTGATACGGACAGGAAATTTGGTGACGCCCTGAAAAGCGGCGGTGTCGGAAAGCTCTTCGCAACGTTCGCAGGCTTCGCCACGCAGGATTTGATTGAAATCGGAAAGCGCGAGTTTGGCTTCCTCGAGATTCTTGCCGATGAGTGATTCAGTCATTACCGATGCGGAAGCGATGGAGATGGAGCAGCCTTTGCCTTCGAAGTGGACGTCGGAGACGATGTCATCCTTGACGGAAATGTAGACGGTGATTTCGTCGCCGCAGACGGGGTTCTTGCCTTCGACAAGGATATCCCATTTTTCCGGTTTGCCGTAGTTGCGCGGGTGGTTGTAGTGATCGACAATCACTTCGCGATAGAGGTCATCTAACTGCATTCTTCAAGAACCTTTCCGATTGCTGCAGTGCGTCGATCAGTATATTAACATCTTCTTTGGAATTGTAAAGGTAAAAACTGGCCCGTGCAGTCGATATTACACCGAGCTTGCCCATCAAGGGCTGGGCGCAGTGGTGTCCGGCGCGGATGGCGATGTTGTTGAAATCGAGCATCGAGCCGATGTCGTGCGAATGCAAGTCCTTGTAGTTGAACGAGAAGACCGAGCCGCGGTTTTCGGCAGTGGCCGGGCCGTAAAGTTGAATGCCGTCGGTTTCGAGCAGGCGACGGAGGACATATTCGGTCGTTTCGCGTTCGTGCATCATGATATTGATCAAGCCGACGGAGTTGATGTATTCGATGGCTTTGCCGAAGCCGATGACACCGGCCATGTTGGGAGTGCCGGCCTCGAATTTGTATGGCAGTTCGTTGGTGGTGAAGCCGTCGATATTGGACGTATTCGATCATGTCGCCGCCGCCCTGCCAAGGATACATGATCTCGCCGAGTTCACGCTTCATATAGAGTACGCCGACACCGGTGGGACCGAGCATTTTGTGCGAAGAAAACGACAAGAAGTCGCAATCGAGGAACTTGACATTGATACCCATGTGCGGCACCAACTGGGCGCCATCGATGTGGACCTTGGCGCCTTTTGCGTGCGCCAATGCGGTAATGGCCTTGAGGTCGGGCATTGTGCCGAGGACGTTGGACATTCCGGTGATGGAAACGATCTTCGTGCGTTCGGAGAGTTTATCGGCATAGTCATCCATATCGAAGCGCCAATCACGGGTGGAACGGACGTAGACGAGCTTGACGCCGATGCGATCGCGCAACATGAGCCACGGGACGATATTGGAGTGGTGCTCGAATTCGGAGAGGATGATTTCGTCGCCGGCTTTGAGCTGGCTTTCACCATAACAACGGGCGACGAGATTGATGGATTCCGTTGCACCGCGGGTGTAAACGATTTCTGCCGGAGAGCCGGCCTGGATGAACTCGGCAATCAACTTGCGGACCGACTCGTATTTTTCGGTCGCCATTGCCGATAGGAAATAGATTCCGCGGCGGACAGTGCCGTAGTCTTCGCTGTAAAATTTTGATTCGGCATCGATGACGCATTGCGGTTTGTGCGCGGTGGCGGCGGAATCGAGGTAGACAAGCGGTTTGTTATTGCGGTGAGCATTCCGAAAGATCGGAAAGTCGGCTTTGATTTTCTCTATGTCGAGCGGCATGAATCCTTCTTAATGCAACCCGGACAGGGCGAGCCGTGCCCGGATGCATACTTAATTCCTGGTGTCCGACCCGCCCCAGTGGTAAAGAAGCGCTTCGAGACGACGAGCAAATCCGCTTTGAAGAAGCGGTGCTTTGATACGCGGCGTCACCTGCGAGATGAATCCATCGGCAAGCAACACCTTGGCTGTAGGATAATCAATTCCGCGTGAACGCAGATAGAATGTTTCCAGATCAGAGACTTTTGCCGTCGTGGCGCCGTGCGTACAGCGGACGTCATTGGCGCCGATTTCCAGTTTCGGCGAGCTGTTGACCGCGCAGCCTTTGTTGAGAATCAAATTGCGATTCTTTTGATAGGCGTCGGAACGCTGGGCATCGGCGGCGATGGTGATCTTGCCAAGATAATTCGATGAGGACTCACCGGACAATGTACCGATGTAGAAGAGGTCGGAATTGGTGTGACCGATCTGGTGATCCTGATGGGTCAGCAGATTAAAGTTCTCTTTTTCGCGGCCGAGATAGACACCGTTGACGAGCGCTTGCGAACCGGGACCGGCGAACTTGATATCGACTTCCATCTGGTTGACGTGCCCGCCGGACGAAATGGTCGCCAGTTCGAGCATGGCATCTTTTTCGAGGTAGACACGCACCGTCGTGACGCTGTTGATCTGTGCGGTGAGATGCTGGGTCAGGAGCAAATTCAGGTGGCTGCCGCTCTTGACGATGACATCGAGTGTGCCGTTGAGCAGGCCGGATGAATTGGTAACCGAATCGATATCCCAGACCAGGCTACCGCGCGAGTTTTCGTCGATTTGAGCGACGGTGGCAAACGACTTCATCACCTTTTCGCCGTTGAAACGAGTGAAGAGTTGACGCGGTGAAGATTCGGCGGTGTTTTTCTTGATATGCAAATAGGCGCCCTGGCTCAAGAAGGCTTGTGCCAATAGAGCGAATTTACGGCCGAGATAGTTCTTATGGAAGAACTCGAGCAATTCGGCGAAGCGCTGTGGTTCGGCAGCGTGGGCATCGGCGAAGGAACCGAAGAAGATATTCTGCGTCGGATCGGTCTGGACCTGATCGACGGTGTATTCCTGCGGGAGGTCTTCGATCTTGTCGATGCCGGCGGCCAGAATCGAATTAGACTTAGTGTGCTTCAGCCACTGCAACAGCACCGGTTTTAGGCCGTCGAAATTGAGGCCGCGGAAATTGACGTATTTGAAATCTTCGTCGCGGTTGGACGGTGCAGATGCGAGCATTGCCTTATCGAAGCTGGCACGACGCCAGGCATTGATGGCATCATTGCCGTTAAGGGACTTGGCAAACTGCGCGAAGTATTCCTCGGTGAATGGCGCGAAGAGATCGGTCTTTTCGCGTGCTTTGAGAACGACAGTCATTAGCCTACCGACCCTTCCATTTCCAGTTCGATCAAGCGATTGAGTTCGACGGCATATTCCATCGGCAATTGCTTGACGATCGGTTCGATAAAACCGTTGACGATCATCATCGAGGCCTGCTCTTCGGAGAGACCGCGGGTCCGTAAGTAGAACAACTGGGTCTCGGAGATTTTCGAGACCGAAGCCTCGTGACTGATCGAAACATCTTCTTCATCAATCTCCATATACGGGTAGGTGTCGGTGCGCGAATGCTCGTCGAGCAGCAGCGCGTCGCATTCGACGTTGGATTTGACGCCGGTGCAGCCCTTGGCGACCTTGACGAGGCCGCGATAGGTTGAACGGCCGGTGCCCTTGGAGATTGACTTCGAGGTGATCGATGACGAAGTGTTCTTGGCGAAATGACTGCACCTTAGCGCCGGCATCCTGATGCTGTCCGTCGCCGGCAAATGCCACCGAGAGGACTTCACCCTTGGCGCCTTCACCCATCAGCTGGATGGCCGGGTACTTCATGGTGAGTTTGGAGCCGATATTGCCATCGACCCATTCCATGGTAGCGCCTTCCCAGGCCTGGGCGCGTTTGGTCACGAGATTGTAAACGTTTTTCGACCAATTCTGGATCGTCGTATAGCGGCAGCGACCGTTGCGCAGGACGATGATTTCGACGACCGCTGAATGCAGTGAGTCGGAGGAATATACCGGAGCGGTACAGCCTTCGACATAGTGCACCCAGGCCCCCTCATCGACGACGATCAGCGTGCGCTCGAATTGTCCCATGTTTTCCGTGTTGATGCGGAAGTATGCCTGAAGCGGAATATCGACCGAGACGCCTTTGGGGACGTAGATAAATGATCCACCCGACCAGACGGCGGAGTTCAGAGCGGCGAACTTGTTGTCGTTGTAGGGAATGATCTTGCCGAAGTATTTCTTGAAGATGTCCTCGTGCTCGCGCAGACCGCTGTCGGTGTCGAGGAAGACGACGCCGAGTTTGGCCCACTGCTCCTGCAAGTTGTGATAGATGACCTCGGACTCGTACTGGGCACCGACGCCGGCGAGGTACTTTCTTCTCGGCTTCGGGGATACCAAGGCGGTCGAAGGTGTTCTTGATGTCGGCAGGAACATCTTCCCAGCTGCGTTCGGCGCGGTCGGACGGTTTGACATAGTAATGGATGTTCTGGAAATCGATGGTTTCCAGCATGCCGCCGCCGCCCCATTGGGGCATCGGGCGGGCATGGAAATGTTCGAGCGCCTTGAGACGGAAATCGGTCATCCAGCCCGGTTCGTTTTTCATTTCCGAGATGGTAGTGACGATTTCCTTGCTCAACCCTTTGCCGGATTTGAACGGATAGTTTTCCGGATCGTGGAATCCGTATTTGTAGTCGTCGATTTTGAGTCCCGGTGTCGGTTTTTCATCAGCCATGTTATACCTCTGCCGCGACTTTGTCGCCGGTTAGCCAGCCGTAGCCTTTTTCCTCGAGTTCCAGCGCCAGTTCGGGACCGCCGGTCTTGATGATGTTGCCGCTCGCCATGATGTGGACGTAATGCGGCTTGATGTAATCAAGGAGACGCTGATAGTGGGTGATCATGACGATGCCCATTGCCGGGTTCATCAGTTTGTTGACGCCTTCGGCGACGGCGCGAAGCGCGTCGATATCGAGACCGGAATCGGTTTCATCGAGAAGGGCCACGTTGGGTTCCAGGACGGCCATTTGCAGAATCTCGGCGCGCTTCTTTTCGCCGCCGGAGAAGCCGTCGTTGAGATAGCGATTGGCGAAGGATTCGTCGATGCCGAGCATCTGCAGTTTCGATTTCAGGAATCCCCAGAACTTGAGGACGTTGACTTTCGAGGTGCCGTTTTCACCCTTGTGGGAATTGTAGGCGGTGCGCAGGAAGTTCTGCAGTGTAACGCCGGGAACTTCGACGGGGTACTGGAAGGCAAGGAACATTCCGGCTTTGGAGCGTTCATCGACGGCCATCTCAAGGACGTTTTTGCCATTCATAATAACTTCGCCGCCGGTGACGGCATATTCGGGGTGACCCATGAGGGCGTAGCACAAGGTGGACTTGCCGGAGCCGTTGGGTCCCATGATGGCGTGAATTTCGCCGGGGTTGACGGTGAGGTTAAGTCCTTTGACGATCTGCTTATTCTCGATCGAGACGCTAAGGTTCTTGATCTCAAGCAGAGGTTGATTACTGGTCATTGTCTCCTCGCGATATTGGAATTAGTAACATAATATCTGTTTCATCGGCAATACTGACCAACTTAGTCAGATTAAGCCGTCGGAATAGGTACGCTTGCGAAAATTTGCCTATTTGTCCAATTAGCGGTAATTATTAACGGCATTGCGGGCGACCCGACCTTCGAAAATCAAAGGCGAGCATTATAGTCGGGCGGGCGCAGGCCATCAAGGGAATTTTGGGAGAAAAGTGGGCAATGGACCGCGCCGTTGGCGCGAAGCGCGGATGTGGACATCCGCGCCGCACGGAACATTCTCGCGGTACAAGCGACACACCCCGCCTTGCGTACGCTCGTTCCTCGCGTACCCAAGGCACCCCTCTCGAGGGACTGTTGAGAAACCCCGCCCGTGTCATTCTGAACCGCTGCGCAGGTGAAGAATCTGTTAGTCTTTGTTACGCAACGCGAACAGATCCTTCGCTGTGCTCAGGATGACAGTATTGGGAGCTTTTTCAACAGTCCCTCGAGAGGGGAATGAAGTCGAATGCCTTTAATCGTTAAGATGCCTGGTGCGAAGACCCTATACAACGACTGCAGAGGCAAAATTCTACGCTCGAAATGGGGCTAATCCCACTGTTCCGGTGGGTTACCGGCCTCGCGTGAGCGCGGATGTGGACATCCGCGCCGCACGATGATTGGGTGAATTGAGGGATTAGGGTTCAAAACCGCGGTCTCGAGCGCCAAATATGATTGCATGTCTGGGAAATCGCCCGTATTATACAAGTTTAACTTTTCGGAGGCTTTGCAGGTGTCTGCTGAATATATAAGAATCAAGGGTGCCAGAGAGCACAATCTCAAGAACATCGATATCAACATTCCCCGCGACCAGTTGGTGGTTGTGACCGGCCTGTCGGGTTCGGGCAAGTCGTCGCTGGCTTTTGATACGATCTATGCCGAGGGACAGAGGCGTTATGTCGAGTCGCTGTCGGCCTATGCGCGGCAGTTTCTCGGGTTGATGGAGAAGCCGGATGTCGATTTTATCGACGGATTGTCGCCGGCGATCTCGATTGAACAGCGCTCGGCGAGCAAGAATCCGCGCTCGACGGTGGGTACGGTAACCGAGATCTATGACTATCTGCGCCTACTGTATGCCCGGGTCGGCGAACCGCATTGCTATGTCTGCGGGGCGAAGATCTCGCAGCAGACGGTGTCACAGATCGTCGACCATGTGCTGGAATACCCGACGAACAGCCGGATCCAGGTACTCGCGCCGCTGGTGCGCAGCCGCAAGGGTGAACATCGTGAAGCCGTGGAAGAGATCAAGAAACAGGGGTTTGCGCGGCTGCGGGTCAACGGCGAAGCGGTTGATGTGGATGCCGAACTCAAGCTGGACAAAAACAAGAAGCATGACATCGAGGTCGTGATTGACCGGCTGGTGGTGAAGGAAGGGATCGCGAGCCGGTTGGCTGATTCGATTGAGACGGCGATCAAACTGGCGGGCGGAACGGTCGGGATTGTGCAGGGCAATGAGGCGATGCGGATTTTCTCGACTGAATATGGTTGCCCGAATTGCGATATATCTTTTGAAGAACTCTCGCCGCGCATGTTCTCGTTCAACTCGCCGTATGGCGCCTGCACGGGATGCCTCGGACTGGGGCACAAGATGGAGGTTGATCCGGACCGCGTGGTGCCGGATCCGTACATCTCAATCAACGACGGCGCGATTCATCCCTGGCGTTCGGATATGTCGAACTGGTACCGGGTGATGCTGCGGGGCCTCGCGGAGAAATTCAGTTTCAAGTTCACGATGCCGTGGAAAGAGCTGACGAAGGAGCAGCAGCAAGTCATTCTCTTTGGCACGACGAAAGAACTGACTTTTCACTATGAGTCGCGTGAAGGCCGCCACAAGGGGGAGTATCGCGGCAAGTTCGAGGGCGTGATTCCGAATCTGGAACGCCGATACAAGCAGACAGAGTCTTCGGGGATACGGTCGTGGATTGAGACCTACATGTCGATGTCGCCCTGCCAGATTTGTAAAGGTTCGCGGTTGAAACGCGAGGCAACCTCGGTGCTGGTCGGCGGTGAGTCGATTGCCGCGACAACGGGGATGTCGGTCAAGCAAGCGCAGAAGTTCTTCGAGGGGCTGAAGCTTACGCAGAAGCAGTCGACGATTGCCAAGCAGATATTGAAGGAAGTGCGGGAGCGGCTGGGATTCCTGATGAATGTCGGGCTGGACTACTTGACGCTCGATCGCATGGCATCGACACTTTCGGGCGGCGAAGCACAGCGCATCCGGCTGGCGACGCAGATTGGTTCGCGGTTGGTGGGAGTGCTGTACATTCTCGATGAGCCATCGATTGGACTGCATCAGCGGGATAATACACGGCTGCTGAATACGCTGCTGGAACTGCGCGATCTCGGCAACACCGTGCTGGTCGTGGAACATGATCGCGACACGATTGAACGCGCCGATTGGGTGATCGATCTGGGACCGGGCGCAGGAGTTCATGGCGGGCACATCGTTGCGGCGGGAACACCGAAACAGATTATGAACAATCCGAAGTCGCTGACGGGGCAATATCTGTCGCGCAAGAAGACGATACCGGTGCCGCGCAAGCGCCGAGCCGGGTAACGGCAAGTTGGTTTCTTTGCGCGGAGCGATGGGAAATAATCTCAAGGAAGTCGGAATCGACATTCCGGTCGGCGTGTTTACCTGCGTGACGGGAGTATCCGGTTCAGGTAAATCGACGCTGATCAATGAGACGCTGTATCGGATCATGGCCAAGCATTTCTGGGAAGCGAAGCACGAACCGCTGCCCTATAAGAGCGTTACGGGGCTCGAACATCTCGACAAAGTGATTGATATCGACCAGTCGCCGATCGGACGCACGCCGCGTTCGAATCCGGCGACCTATACCGGGCTGTTCACATTCATTCGCGATTTGTATGCACAGATGCCGGAGTCGAAGATTCGCGGCTACCTGCCGGGACGATTCAGTTTCAATGTCAAGGGCGGACGGTGTGAGGCGTGCGAGGGCGACGGCATTCTCAAGATCGAGATGCATTTCCTGCCGGACGTGTATGTGCCCTGCGAAGTGTGTCGCGGCGAGCGGTATAATCGCGAAACGCTGGAAGTCAAGTACAAGGGCAAGTCGATTGCCGAAGTGCTCGACATGACGGTGAGCGAGGCGCTGCATTTCTTCGCGAGCATTCCGCAGTTGCGCAAGAAGCTGGAAGTGTTGAACCAGGTGGGACTGGGATATATTCATCTCGGGCAGCAGGCGACGACACTTTCGGGAGGCGAAGCGCAGCGCATCAAACTGGCAACCGAATTGTCAAAGACCGCGACGGGAAATACGCTGTACATTCTCGATGAGCCGACGACGGGACTGCATTTTGAAGATATCAAGATGCTGCTTGGCGTGTTGAATGAGCTGGTTGATCGCGGAAATACTGTCGTGGTGATTGAGCACAATCTCGATGTGATCAAGACGGCCGACTATATAGTTGACCTTGGACCCGAAGGTGGCGACGAAGGCGGGTTTATTATCGCCAGCGGAACACCGGAAGAAGTGGCACAGGTGAAGGCGTCATATACGGGACAGTTCTTGAAGGAAGAGTTGCGGCTTGAGGTAGAGTCACCGAAGAAGGTGAAGAAGGCGAAGAGTGTGGCGTAGGGGGGCGACCTCGTAGAGTAGGTTGGAACACCCGTTCGGGAAATTCATGAGTTGTAACGTCACGTGTTAGGGGGTTCCGACAGATGGTGCGAGGAACAAATTGTCGGAACCCTCTGGCGAGATGCTCCAAGTTGAGGCTAACCTCTGAACGAGGGTTCCAACCTACTCAAAGATTCGTTTATGGTGGTCAAGTATGCAAAATGTCTTTGAGAGCACTCTCGGATTGGGAAATTATGGAAACTTCGGAACCTACCGGAGAGTTGAGTAGGTTGGAACCCCCGTCCGGAAGATTCATGATGTGAACGCCGCGTGTTAGGGGGTTCCGACAGATGGTACGAAGAATCAAATTGTCGGAACCCTCTGGCAAGATGCTCCAAGTTGAGGCTAACCTCTGAACGAGGGTTCCAACCTACTCAAAACATCGTTCAAGGCGGTGTGGTATGCGAAATGTGCATAGATATTTCAGAAAGGGCGACATCAGTTTTCTTACTCATGTCACCTATCTGCGCCGCCCAATTCTCGTAGAGAACATTCAGCTTCTTCATTGGTCTATTGAACAACAGAGGCGAAAGTCCGCTTTTGAGGTGTTGGCATGGGTCGTACTTCCTGATCACTGGCATCTATTAATTGATCCAAGAGACAATGACGTTACAGATGTAATGAAACGGATCAAACTCTCTTTCGGGGCACGCTATCGCACAGGGAACAAACTCCGGTCTGGCCGAGTCTGGCACCACCGTTATTGGGATCATATTATTCGAGATGAAGAAGACCTTAATCAACACTTCGATTACATCCACTTCAATCCGGTCAAACATGGGTTGGTGAGCGCTCCAATAGACTATCCGCACAGTTCATTTCAGCAGTTTCACAATCTTGGGCTATATCGCGCGGATTGGGGAGTAAAGGAAGTACCCGAATTCACGGGAGAGTTCGGAGAATAGGGCTGAAATCGATCATTGGTAGTTGAGTAGGTTGGAACCCCCGTCCGGAAGAATCATGATTTGAGATGTCGCGAGTCAGGGGGTTCCGACTGTTGATGCTTGGAATGAGTTTGTCGGAACCCTCTGGCAAGATGCTCCAAGTTGAGGCTAACCTCGGAACGAGGGTTCCAACCTACACTCTTTTCGGGTTTAGTTCTCTACGTCGATTCGGCGTATTCGAGTTTGTTGAGACGTTTGGGGATGGTCTTTCTTAGGATAATTCCGAACAGCCACCAGATCAAGAGCAGTCCACCGGCAATCAGTGAATAGCCGAGGACACCACCGTAACCGAGTTTGGTGATGATGATCATCGGCACGACAATGAAGATCGAGGGAATCAGGAACATCAGCATCATCAGAACTCCGCGCTGGCCGGCGCGGACGGGAATGCTAAAGGGAAGATTCGGCATAAGCAGCACAAAGACGCGGACCAAAGTGAGGAGCATCAGGAAAAGGATGAAGCAATGCAGGAAGCCGTGGAGATAACTGCCGAAGAAGTAGCCGAGAATTCCGGTCAACAAGATCAGATAAGGGATACAGAAATAGACTACCGTAAAGCGGGCGCTGGACATGACGAGGTTCGTCTTGTTGGCGGGCGAGGCAAAAAACACCCACGATGCCGCTGCTGACGGGCTGTAGGCCGTGCCCATAATGATCATGAAGGGGAACATGCCGACGGCGATGTAAAGCAAGTAGTTGCCGCTACCTGACGAATTTTCGAGTGAACCGACAAAGGGATCGATCAGTCGGCCGCCATCCTGAAGTCCCATGAAAATGTAGAACACCGTCAAGGGGAGAATCGACAGGACCGTCATTTTGAAGCGGTTGTCATACTTGAATTGGGCGCGAATCAATTTCCAGACGGCGCGGTCTTCGGAGCTGGAAGTTGACTCGACCAGGCGGGCGAAGAAGCCCTTCGGTGCGGCGGCCTGCGATTTCTCCATCTGCTCGACAGTATTGTTGAGAGTCAGGGCGTATTGCATCGAGAGGCGCGAAACGCTGATTCTCGCCATAACGGCCAGGGCGATGATTCCGGCGGTGGCGGCGAAAATAATTTCAAGGCGCGTGTCGCCGGTAGACAAGGCGGGCCAGGCGGCGAACCATGCGGGTGGCGTGAAGTAGAGCCACAGGGCATCGACGGATGCGACGTCGATGGTAGTGACCTTCTCGATCATACGAGGCAGGACGATGTACCCGGCATAAATGACAGTGATGAAGACCAATTGAGCGTAACCGAGCAAGCGCTGCATGCGGTCGCGATTGATGATTTTGAGTGCGACAGTATAGAATAGGATGAAGAACAGCGATGCCGCCATGGCCATTCCCCACGACGACACGAAGATGACCGGTCCCAGCCACCAGGCCTTGAATCGAACCGCGGCCATAACTGCCGGTATGATGATGATTGCCGTTGCGAGGACGGTGACGTAGGCGACGAAGTGAATGGCTTTGGCGAAGAAGAAGGTTTTCGAGTTCACCGGATGCGGTGAAATGATGGGAAAGTCATCGGGACTGATAATGAGATTCGAGAACTCGAGCAAGATTGTCAGCGAGATGAATACCAGTACCGCGATATTGACTGTAAGCGCACCGAAAAAGGGGCTGTCGAGTTTCCACATGATGGCACTCAAAAATAGTCCGATGAAGAGCTTCATGAGGATCAGGCCGAGAATCGGCGGGAAGTTGCTTTGTTTCTGGCCGTAGCCGCGAAACGGATTATTGGAGCCACGCAGATCGGTTTTATAGGCGATTTTGAGCAGTGTCTTGAGCTGACGTTTGTCGACGCGGTCGTGGTCGAGATTCGGAGCGGCTTCAGCCATTCTGATCCTCGATCGCACGAAGGATGCCTTTGGCCTGGCTGTCGATGTCGGTGGCGCCGGTGAGCTGGTTGAAGGCGACGCCGAGGGATGAGACGCCGACCTGCGTCATGATCTCGGCGGGGGTACCCTCGGTGAGTTTCTTGCCGCGGTCGATGATGATCAGGCGGTCGCAGATACGCTCGACGACTTCGAGGACATGCGAGCAGAAGATCACCGTTTTGCCGGAGCGGGCGAATTCGCGGATCAATTCGCGAATCAGGCTTTGGGCGTTGGCGTCAAGGCCGGAAAGGGGCTCATCGAGAATCAAAATGCTGGGGTTGTGGATGATGGCTCCGGCGAGGAGAAGGCGCTGTTTCATGCCTTTGGAGTAACCGGCGATGCGTTTGTCGGCGGCATCGGTCAATTCCATCAAGTCGATCAGTTTCTTCGCCTGCGGTTCGATTTTTTCCAGCGGGAAATGGTGGAGATTGCAGACCATTTCCAGATGTTCGCGACCGGTGAGATTCTCGTAGAGGGCGCAATTTTCCGGGACATAGCCGAGGTCGGTTTTTATGCGATTAATTTCGGTTCTGACGCTCATGCCGTTGATTTCGATTTCACCTTGGGAAGGGGTGAGCATACCGACCATCATTTTGACGGTGGTGCTTTTGCCGGCGCCGTTGGGACCGAGCAGTCCGAAGACCTCGCCATCGGGAATGCTGAAGCTCAACTGATCGACGGCCCGAAGAGAGCCGAAGGATTTTGACAGCTCCGTAACTTTTATCACGTCATACCCCTGCTGAAAAATGTGTCGGGAAATATCGTCGTTGGTCAGGTTGGGGGCAACGGGAATTTTGGGGCGGGCAGACGAGGAAGCGAGTCGCTGCCGCGCACAACAGATCCCTCGCTGCGCTCGGGATGACAATTAATTTTGGCAGGTCTCTGAAGAGACCTGCCCTACAACGTCAACTCGGGCTATTGGGCAGGGACGACTAGTCGCAGGCGGAGCAGGGCGCGGGGCCGCCGGCGAAAATGAAATTGATCAGCCAAACGGCGTCGGAAACGGTGGTAGAGTTGCTGCAATCGGGATCGCCGCCAGGACCGATTGGTGCGGGGCCGCCGGCAAAGATGTAATTGATCAAGAAAACGACATCGGAGATGGTAACGGTACCGCTACCGTCGGCATCACCGCAAATACCAGAAGGCGGGCCCACGGTGATCGAATAGGAATAGAGGCGTTCCTGGGGAGGGACGCTGGAATCCTGCACTCTTAGTGTAAAGAAGAAGGTGGCTTCATAGGTTGGGATACCGCTGATCACGCCAACGGTGTCGCCCGTGAAGCTAAGGCCATACGGCAGATCGCCGCCGAAGAAATTCCAATAGTATGGTTCAACTCCACCGACGGCATCAAATTTCTGATAGTATGGTTCGCCCAGCGCAGCGCCGGCGCAGGTTGTTGTCGCGATGCGCATAGTAAACGGAACGCGCGCGGCGGTGCGCAATATCCACTCCTGCGGATCGAATTGCAGACCGGTTACCGAATCGGGGACGCTGACAGAATAGAACTGCGACCAGGCGTTATTGACGAAAGTGGTATCGCGATTGCCGCCGGTCGTGATTAACCGTGTCCGGATGGGCATGCGAAAGAGGACGCCGCTTTGCTGGGTCTGTTCGACGGCGAATTCGAGTTTGAAACCGCCGTTGATGGTGTCGCGACGACACTGCCAGGAATAGTCATAGTCGGGGTGGCCATCGCCGTAAATCCACTGATTGAAAAACCAGGTCATATCCGTACCGACGCTGTTGGAGATGGATGCAGCGAGGTCTTGCGTTGTCGCTGAGCCATAGCGGAACGATGACGAAGTCCATTCTTTAATGGCGCGGAAGAATGTCGAGTCGCCGAGCACGCCCCGGAGCATATGGACGACCCAGGCGCCTTTGTTATAGGAGAGGTTGCCATCGAAGATGGTTTGGGTAAGCGGGTCTTCGACATAGATGGTACCGCCGCCGAGATATTTGAGGGCTTGCATGTGGTTGAAATAGGCCTGTGACGTGCCATAGGCGGCTTCGTAGAAAATCGATTCGCTATAGGTACCGAAACCTTCATTGAGCCAGATGTGGTGGAAGGTTTTACAGGTGATCATGTCACCCCACCACTGATGGGCGTTCTCGTGAATCAGCAGATAGACGGGATCGTAGTACGAAAACGGATCGTGGAAGGAGCAGGTCTGGTGTTCCATCGTCCCATAGATGCCGCAGTTGACGTTGGCGAGTTTCTCCCCGACGAAGGGGTAGATACCGAAGGCGTTGCTGTAGATGTTCAGCATTGGAATGGTGAGCGTATCGAATACCTGTTTGTAGACATAGGCATTGGGGAAAGTATAGCTGTAAACCGGCATGGTGTGGCTGTCGTAGTTCCAGGTCTTCTGCACCATATCAAAGTTCGCGACCGAGATGGCGACGAGATAGGTCGTAATCGGGTAATTGTGCCGCCAATAGAAGCGTCTGCGGCCGCCGCCGAGATCGGTATTTGACTGCAGGACGCCGTTAGTGACGGCGGTCATGTTGGACGGACATTCGATCCAGAGCTTGACGGAGTCGGCTTTGTCTTCGGGAGTATCCTTGCAGGGCCACCAATTGCGCGAGCCGAACGGTTCGGTGGCCGTCCAGCAGACGAGATTGCCGTTATTGGTCTGGAAGCCCATACCGCCATCAGTGTAGCCATAACCGGAGTAGGGCTGGCCGTGATAGAAGACATTCATCAGAAAACTCTGGCCGTTGGTCATTGTTGACGGAAGCGTGATGCTAAGAATCTCGCCGAAGTGACTGAAGGGCGCGTTCAGGCTGTTAACTTTGACCGAATCGACGATGAGTTGGTTAGTCAGGTCGAGGTCGACGGAATTGAGTGCCGGGACCACGGAAGTGATCTGGTAGTCGATGGAGGCGATGATTGACTGCGTCGGAAAGGCGATGTTAATATGAAGGCCATAATAATCAACGTCATAGTCGGCCTGATTGGCATTGATTGATGTGGCTTGCTTGAGGAGGAAGCGTTTGATCGCGGCATCCTTGCGAGCGCCTTCGAATTGATAGAACTCCAGATGCTGCGCTCTGATCTCCTCAATCTGGTCGGAAGAGAGATTATTGTAGTCGTAGGTCTTGTGTTGGGCGGTGGCGACAGCGCTGAATGCAAGTATCATCAGAACTATAGTGATTAATTTCATCATGCTTCTCCGGCAAGTAGAGAATTAAATATAAGCAAAAGTGTCAAAATTACAAGATCGATTCTGTTGAAAGGTGTGGCGAAAATCGCTGACGGGCTTAGTTTTTGATTCAGCACAAGCTGCATGGCGCACGTCACTTGATTAGATTGAGATTCCTCACGTTTCGAAATTCCGTATATTTGCAGAGATGAAAAGCATACTCCGGATATTTCTCATAGTAGTGACGCTCACGGCGGCCTATTCGTGCAGCAGCAACCGGCGAATGACCCGATTTGAGATCGATTATATGGTGAGTGAAGCCGACCGGATGATCGTACTCGAGGATCTCGACAGCGCGGCATTGCTGATCAATGATCTGGCCCGCCACGAACCTGAAGACACGATGGTGTTGTGGCGACAGGGGCTGATCAATCGTGATTTGGGGTCAGTTGAGGGACGAATCAAGTCGGAACGGGCGTTTCGGAAACTGGTCAAGATCAATCCGAAAAGCTCCAAGTATCATCTGGAATTGGCCAAGACGCTGATTGCCCGTACGTTTGAAATGCAAGGACGCAGCGAGCTGGCTAGGGCAATAGAGCTTGATCCGACCAATGTCGAGGCGCATCTGTTGCTAACATATCTCTATCGACGACCTTTTTTCGTTGATGATGACCGCGATCGGGGTGATTCGGCGCGATTTGTTTTGGAGCAACTATTGCAAGCGAAACCAGCTTCCGATTCCGGACTGATTCTGTTGGCTGAACTGTGTGCCGTGCGCGATCAACCCGACAGTGTTGAGCAGGCGGCGTTCAAGGTTCTGGGAGCTGATTCGACTTCGAAACAAGCGAACATGGTGATGGGCTATGCTGACTATCGCCGGGGCAAATTCGAATCGGCGGCACGGTATTTTGATCGGGGGCTGGCGCAGTATGGATTCCACGGAGCGCGCCGGTTACGAATCGATACTCTACTTGATCCCACCGCAGAACATCCGACCAAATACGTGGTTCTGCCGCCGGCCTTCCGTGATTCATTGCGGGAGGCTGTCTGGTTTGAGCTTGATCTGGACCCGACAACGCCGGTGAACGAGCGGCGGGTGGAGCATTACGCCCGGGTGTGGCTGGCGAATCTGCTGTATTCCGACCGCCGTCATGATGTTGTGGGTTGGAAGACGGACATGGGCGAGACACTGATTCGGCTCGGGCTGCCGGATGACCGACTTCGCGCCAAGATCCATTCCGGCCATACTGGTGGTGTACCGGCGTGGTACTGGTATTACACCAGTACCGCGTTTCCGTGCACGCTGGCCTTTGTGGATCACATGCTGTCGGGGAATTTCCGATTTCCGTTCAGTTACAGCGACCACACCGGTTCTTCCCGCGACGAATGCCAGCAAGGAGATTGCCTATTTGAACTACCGGCAAATTCCACAGGAGTCGACGTTTGAGCGTGAGCGGTGCCTGTAGATCTTCTTGCGGGAGTATATCAGTTTGCCTCGTTCGACGGGCAGACAGAGGTCCAAGTGGTGACCATGGCGCCGGCCGCCGACTTGCCGGATGATGCTGTTGTCGAATTGCGCATCGTGATTCACGGATTGAATGGGACGGTGATCGAGCGCACGACAGGAACGCGGCAGATTGACGGCATTACAAGGGGTCGGAGTGCACGATTCACTGGAGGGGTCGAGCACGAAGATGTATCTGGACCCAGGAGCTTATCGCATCAGCCTCGCGCTGGATCAGCCTGCGACCAATCGACATGCCGTTGCTGTTGATTCTCTCATTGTATCGGATTTCCAGAACGGTAAGCCGGCACTATCCAGCATCGTATTGGGTCATGTTCGGAGCCGCGATGGCGGCGGCCCGGCGATTGTACGCGGCGACAGCATACGAGTTGTACCCTCGATCGATCAAGTGTTCTCGACACAACAGCCGCTACGGCTTTATTATGAGATATACAATCTGCCGACCGACATTCGATCATTGACGCGATTTGATGTTACCTACACATTCCAGTTTATTAAAGGTTCGGAAACGGGAATCAAGAGTCTGTTGGGTAAGATGTTTCCGGGCCGGAAGGAATCGGTGAGTTACACATACCGCGAAGGCGGCAGGACGCGCACAGCGATTCGGGATATTGAGCTAGATGTGGGTGCATTGCGTCCGGGCCGGTACATTTTGACAATCAAGGTTGATGATCTGGTAATGGGGGAAAAGATTGAAGGGCGCACAGACTTGATTTTGACAGAGTAGCGGCACTACGGATTCCGGGGCGGCGGCTGGATTCCTTCGAGAACGCTTCTGATCTTCGGTGTTGTCGGACTGTCGGGATAGCGGCGAATATAGTCGCCAAGCACTTGTTGTAGTTTGGCAGTATCCGCTTGAATGAAATAAATCCGACCCAAATGGAAACATGCCTCGCCATAAGCCGGATCTATGACAGTGATTTTAGTTAGCACTTCTTCGGCTTCCGTAAGTTTACCGGCGTTCGTCAGGGCTATTCCCAATCCGGTCATAATGGTCAAGTCGCCGGGCTGCAGACGCAAGGCTTCGCGTGATTGCGCTTCAGCTTCCTCCCAGCGCTGCGACTGTGTGAGCATAATTGAGTAGTTGTGGTGGTAGTTGGCGTCATTGGGATCGAGACGCACGGCATTCAGCAAGCTTCGCTCTGCGGCGGGCAGATCGCCATATCGCGTCAACGCCACGCCGAGATGGTTCCAGAGGGCGGCGGTGGTGGAATCGAGTGCGAGACCTTTTTCGCTGTAGAATTTGGCATCGGGAAGTCGGCCTTCGTTCAGGCTAAGCTGGGCGAGGTTGGCGTACAAGCGCACATGGGGACGGAGAAAGAGCGACTTGCGCCACATCTGTTCAGCCAATTCAGAATTACCAATGCTGTTGAGATGATTACCCATCGATTCAAATCCGATGGCGCCTTCCTTGCCGTAGAGGCTCAAGATATCAACCTGCCGCTTCACAGCGACATCGAACTGTGAATTCACTGCAGCAAACGCTGAAAAGGAAATGAATCCCACTGAAGCGAGGGCAACCGCGGCAGTGCGAGTGATCGGGAATCGTTCCTGGCGAGCGATGATCATCACGGCAAAGAAACTCACGACGAGGGTTGCAGAAGAAAACAGGTCCCAATCGACAGCGTAACCGAGACGGGAATGAAGCAGTACCAGCATGGCAATGGCACCAGGCAACGCCCAGGCGACAAAGAGTAACGGGCGATCGATTGGGCAACGATGTTTTGCAGCTGGTATGCAAAACGCCAACAGGACGATCAGCGGTGCGGCGGCTGTGAGCAGTAGTTGATTGAGTATGTCGAGTAGGTGCTGTTGCGAGAAAAGGGCATACTCGGTACCGCCGGCGGCAAAGGGCAATAAGAATCCAGCAGCGGATAACGTTGGCAGATTGGAGAGTGTCGGGACTACTGCTGCGGCAACAAGCGCGACAATTATTGTAGAGACGGCAAGCACGGCGTGCATGCGCGATTTGTCCTTGAAAGAGAAGTAAGCCAGATAAGCGATGCAGGGCGCAAATATCAGTGATTTGAAATGAAAGAAGACCAAGAGCAGGAAAAGGAACAGAGTTAACAGCGGCGGGGATTTTCCCTGCGCAGCCTTGACTCCGGCGGTGAAGAAGAGCGCCATGAGTCCGGGAAGCAGCATGTAGGTTTCGGCATAGCCGCAGAAGAGTACCGTCATGCCCGAGAAGTAGAGCAGGCTGAATGCCAGTATTTGTACTGTGGTATTGCGCACAGTGGTCTTGACAAAGCCAACCAGTGCGAAGTAGTAGAAAATGCCGCCGAGATAGGAGACAGTCTCGACAGCGGCAGTAGCGTTGAAGCCGAACAGGTTCGATGTGATTTTGTAGATCAGGTAGTTCGCGGCCTGCGCGAGCGGTTCGGTAGGCAGCCACCAGATACCGATTTCGAGTTCCTTAACTCTTAGAAGACCGTCGCCGAGATAGTGGGTTTCTACCCGCAACAGATAGAAGATAAACAGTAGGCCAATCGGGATAATGAAGTAGAGCAGCAGTTTCTTGAGTTGTTGGCGCAGGTTGATTTCTGTGCCCAACAGGATCACCGCGAGGGCTCCCGCCAGAGATGCCAAGGCGACCGGCAGGCGCACCGACCAATCGAAGTAGCCCAGGAGATTGATTCCCCAGAGCGAAGCCGGGCCGCCAACAGGAATTGCGACGGCGAAGAGAAAGAGTATTGAGAGAGCTGAAATCAGGAGTGAGGGGAGTTGCAGTCGACTAAACATTGAATCGGAAGATGACAACGTCGCCGTCCTGCATGATGTAGCTCTTGCCTTCAAGGCGGACGAGTCCGTGCTTTTTGGCTTCGGCGTGGCTGCCAAGACGCTTGAGGTCGTTATAGGCGACGATTTCGGCGCGGATGAAGCCGCGTTCGAAATCGGCATGGATTACACCGGCGGCGACCGGAGCGGTAGAGCCTTTGCGGACAGTCCAGGCGCGGGTTTCCTTTTCACCGGCGGTGAGGAAAGAAATCAAGCCGAGCAGGTCGTAGGATTTTTTGATAACGAGATCGAGGGCGGATTCCGTGATACCGAGATCGCCCATGAATGATTTGCGGTCATCATCCGACAGTTGCGCCAATTCCATTTCGATCTTGCCGCAAACGACGGCGAGGTCGGTCTGCGCTTTCTCGCGGACATATGCGTACTCGGCGGTGATCTTCTCGATCTCACCGATATTGTCTTCACCAACATTGATAATGACCAACATCGGTTTTTGGGAGAGGAACTGAAATCCGCGAATGGTTTTGAGTTCCTCGGGAGTCATTGCAACAGTGCGCAGCGGCTTATTGGCTTCGAGCGCTTCTTTTACTTTCTTGAGGACCTCATATTCGTGCTTGATTTTGTCGTCCTTGATCATCTTCGCCTGGCGTTCGACGCGGTCGAGGCGTTTTTCAATCAGAAGCAGATCGGCGAAGACCAGTTCGTCATCGAGGGTTTCGATGTCGCGCTTGATATTGATGGAGCCTTTGGGATGAAGGACCTCGTCGTTCTCGAAACCGCGCACGACATGAGCGAGGGCGTCGCACTCGCGCAACACGGCCGGGATTTCGTTTTCGACGGATGAATCCTTGTCGCCGGACAAGCCGGCAACGTCGATGTATTCGACCTCGGCATAGACGGTTTTCTTGGAAGACTCCAATTCAGTCAGCCAGTCGATGCGTTCATCGGGGACCAGCACGCGGCCGCGATTGAATGCGCCTTTCTGGGACTGAAAGCTGGAGACCTCGGCATTGCCGCGGGTAACGGCATTGAAGATGGTGGTTTTGCCCGAAAGCCCGAGTCCAATTAGTCCTACTATCATAGAACTTGTAGTATAACGCTATTGGCAGCCCCAGGTCAAGGACTGATCGCGACTCAAGATTTGTGGTTGACCGGCCAACAGCCGGGGCTTATGTTGAGGTATTACGAGTCATTCAAGTCTCGGCCGGCAAGCCGGATAGAGAGTTAATTCGTGCATACAGGAGGTATACGCATATGATGCTGATTAAGAAGATGCTCATCATTGTAGCCGTAGTTGCGGCAATCTTGACACTGACATGGAAGCCGGTGTACTCACAGTCAATGGGAGAGTCGCTTCTGAACAAGGGCGATTCGATTTCGGTGTATGTTGATGCCGAGGATTTTGAGGCGATGAAGTCATCGCGCGCCGGCCAGACGGTCAAGTTGAAGATTCTGGACAATATTGTGAAGTTCGACAAGAAGCTGGTCAACAAGGGGCAGACGGTATATGCGTCGGTGATCAAGCGCGGCCGCGGCGGCGCCTATGCCGGTGCCGGTAACATGACGATTAAGTTTGATTCGACGCATTCATCGGGCAAGACGATGGTTCCGCTTCGGGGCATGGCTGAATTCAAGGGCAAGAGCGGCGCCGGGAAGAAGATCATCTCGATTGTGCTGTTCCCGATCGGGTGGCTGATCAAGGGCGGCGATATTGAATTTCCACAAGGTAAGAATGTGTGGAAACCGGTCGTAACGGATGACACGCCGTTGAAGTATCAGAAGTAGGTTATGCGGTTGATTGAGTCATAGAGGATGACAGACAAGAGTTTCGAGTGGCCGTCAGGAAGGGATTCCTGACGGCTCTTTTATGGCCACGAGGGGCTAGGCTAAGGGAAAAAGCAGTTCCGCGATTTTGTCAACGTCTTTGGACTGGATTGCAGTCGAAAGATTCGCGAGGTACTCATCGGCAGCTTCGGCAGGCATCGAGTTTCGCCAATGCCACTTTCACCGTCGCTCTGGAAGTCGATGATGTCGCCATCAGGGGCAGAATAGCGCGACGAATGCACTATTGAAACGTCCATTTCCGGCAATGAGTGAAAGATGAATTCCGACCAATTGAGAAGCGAGCGGGTCGACAGCGGCAACAACAGCAACAAATTCCGAAAATAGTCGTTGAGCTGCGGCGTATTCAAGTCGGCGTAGAGGACAAGGCGCTCACCGGTGAGGATGCGTTTCAAGTTGGATTCAAAGTGGGCGAGATTCAGCGACATAATGCGTTCGATAATCAAGTCACGATCGGGAGTTGAATCGATCTCCAGTTCGGAGCTTTGCGACAATTCCTCGGATGAGCCGCCGGTAACGAGTTTTTCGGCGATGGTGCTGACGTCACCATGAATGGTGAAGAAACTGCTCCTGTGTGATTATGGCGCTATGGCGAAGCAGGGCGCCCCAGCGGCCGGAGAAGTCTTGACCGGCGTGGGTGATTTTGGTGAGGACCGCAGCCGGAGATTCGCCGTCGCGGAGCCACTGCAGGGTCAGCGATGAGCGGAACTCTTCGGTCTTGCAGTCACCAAACCGGTCATATTGTTGTATGAGCCAGCTTTCCAGCTCAGGGGTGATTCCGGAAGATCGATAGACTACTTGCTGCGATCCCGGCAAGTCCGGAAACGTCCCATAGATTAGATGATCGAGTTTCATTTAGAGTTGCGGGACGGACGGAGGTTTGGGAGGTGTCCCGGATTTGAGTTTGACGATGACGTTGTAGTCTTTGCCGTAATCGACACGGAATCCCGAGTTCAGTTTGGGATAGAATTCCTCGATGGGATTCTCAACCACCTGCACCAATGGCGGAGCGCTGGCATCGGAATAGTCGAGCCACCGGAAAGTGATTGATGCATTGCCGGTGCCGGCGACCTTGTTGGTGACAGTTGAGGAACTGCCGGTGAGATTGCCGAATTCGACTTCGGGGTCGGTACCGATCTGAATCGTTACCTGCGCTTTTTCGCGGATGTTTTGAACTGTCAACTCCAGCTCGAATTTCTGCTCGGCGACTTCAGTGCCGCCGGCTTTGAACTTCTCCTGTCCAGCCTCAAGTTTCTTCACAAAAGCGGGATCGAGAGTCTCGGGCGGGTGCTTAGCCCAGAACTCGGCCATCTTGGCGTCGAAGGCGGCCTGTTGTTCCGCCGGGGGGAGTTTGCCGACATCGCCGGCGAGTTTGGCATAGTCTTTCTGGGCGGCTTCGGTTGCTTCTTTGTATGGCGAGTCTTCGGGGACTTCGGCTTCATCAGCGATGACCACATCGGCGGAGATCTGACTGCGGACAAAACGCTGGCGTTCACGGGCGAAGTCCATCAGCGGTTTGGCGCCGAAGAATTCCGCGACCGGGAACAGCTTAAGATAATCATCATAATTGCTGTTGATGATGTTAGCGGTCTTCTGGTCGATGGGTGATGGACCGGCGGAGAAGTACTGATTGTACTTCTTCTCGGACTGGGCGAGTTTTCCATCATAGACGATCGCATAATGATACAGATTGACGGCGCTGAAGAGAGCCATCCAAAGGAATGAAAGCGCCATAACCCACTTGGTCATGCGCCACCAGAACTGTTTGCGTTTATTGAACAGGATGCGCTGGAACGACCAGATGAGCGGATCGGGCACGCCTGACGGAGTGATTTCGCGCGGCGGTTGAACGCCGGTCTGAACTTTCTCCAGGCCGCCGGTGGCGGTGACGAAGAAGAATTGGAAATCGACATTGTAAGACGTCATCGAGTCGATCAGGTTGCCCAGGGTGCGCGTGACGCGTTCGCAGGACTTCGCCCAGACTTCGCCGAAGCGGCGTTCGTTAATCGACGCCAGACCCTTGATGAAGGCGTCGCGTCCTTTGCCCTTGTGGATGGCGGCATTGGCGGGGATCAACTCCACCGGATTGGAGGGCGAGAATCCTTCAAGGAAGTCGGCCTTGGTGATGACGATGCCGATCGGAATCTTCTTGCTGACGCAATCGCGCAGGTCGTTGATGATGGTTTGGAACGCGGCGATCTGTTCGCGCAAGAGCACGTCGGTATCGAGCACCGAGGCATCGATGAAGAACAACGCAGCCTGGGCAAAGGGGAAGAACTTGGCAAACTGCTTGCGCAGGCCGCCGGGTTCGGCGATTGACAGAGTTTCGCCTTTGTAGTCGACCGTGTAGAATTTGATGCCCTTGCGGATGGACATATCGAGCGCGAACTTGAGAATGCGCGTCTCGGAGGTCATGGTCGGGAACTTGCGTTCGCCTTCGACCTCGATTTGGCGGCCGTCTTTGATCTTGAGCTGTTTACCGCGCATGAGATTGAAGTTCTCAATCAGGGCGGCGGCAGTCTCGTTGTTTAGCGGCGAGAGTTTGTAATCGGTGCTGCCTTTGAGCAATTCATAAAGCACCGAGAAGTAAACCGTTTTGCCGGCATTGGAATGGCCGAAGACCAGTACAACATTATCGTCTTGTTCAAAGGGGGCATCGGCGCCTTTAACCGGCGCGGCGGCGGCTGACTGCTTCTTGAAGATGCCAAAGGCCTTCTTGACCAAACCGAGGGGATTAAAGCTCACGGCTTCACCTCACCGGTAGTGCCGCCGAGCAACTGGACAGCCCGGGCTTTGTGCACTTTTTCCCATGGCCTGCGGATATTCAACGCTCCGTAGATAAAGACAATACACAATACAACATAGACGATGTAAACCGGCCAGCGATCGCGGAACATGTGGACGACGAAGCGCCAGTTGAAGATGGAGAATATCGTGGCGAAGAGCGTTCCGAAGAAGCCCTTGAGCCAGCGCAGGAAGGCGTTTTCGCCTTTGTAAATTTCATTGGTGCGCAGGTACCAGGCGGCAAATTCGTTGTGCGAGGAGATCGCACGCAGTTCGTCGGCCGGAGCAAAGGATTTGATTTCTTCCTTGCGGCCTTTCTGGTTAAGCGACGCGATGTGGAGCATTTTCTTCTGCCAGGTATCGGTACGGACAATGCGAGTTGCCGAGGCGCTGACCTGGTCGGTCTCGCGGAAGTTGGCAGCGATCTGGGCCGTGCGATGCAGGAGCATGGTGCGGAAATCGCGTTCGCGTTTGCCGAAGCCGCGGATTTTCGCGCCGAAGATCAGCGGCGCCATCGCCTGTTCGACAAACTGGCTGTCATCGGTGATGCCGCGCAGTTTTTTTGCGGCGAGGAAGGCATTTTGGCACTGCTGGGGAGGACGGCGCACATACCAGAAGTAGAGCGCCATCAAGTTGGATATGACCAACGTCACCGGCTGGGAGTTGCGCGGGACCGTATTGATGCGCTGCTTGAGGTGTTCGTCGATGACCATGCCGTCGCCGCCGGAAAGGTCGAGGCGGTCGAGCTCGGTAAAATAGGATTCGCAGTCGCGCAAGAAGGTATCGGCGGAGAAATCCTCCTGCTGGCGATCGTAGCGATTAAGCTGGACGAAGATCGAGTTGACGAGGGCTTTGAGTTTCTCCGACATGAGCCTCTATCGCGACCTGCTGAAGATTGACACGTGATTCATCTTCACCGCTTCCAAAGCGGATCGGTCGACATCACCATCGATGATGATGTTCAGCCGGTCCAGACGGTTGGATTTGAGCGGGAAATACTCATTTGGCTGGATCAGCCAATAATCGGGATCGGCGACATCCTCGACCGGTTTGCGCGCCACCGAGGCGGCGGCAATGTCGTCAACTTCGTTGGCGCCAAGGTAGATGATGACATTGGCGGCGTACTGCATCGGCAGAACCTTCTTGTGCAGCTTGACGATGACATCTTCGGTACCGCGCGGATCAACGCCGTCAATGATGATATTGTGGCGATTATTGCGGTAAGAGTACTTGACGGCGCCGTGATGCTGAACGAGGAAGCGATGGCCATCGCGTTCGATCGAATCGCCGGATTTTCCGGCGGCACCGGAGGCGTAGTAGCTTAGAATGGCGGCGAGGAACGACAGAACGCGCTCGCTGTCGTCAAAGAACTGGGTCATGTCTTCGTAACCATACGAACGGGTCTGGTAGTCGCGCAGTTCCGGCAGGATGTTACCGCCGTTGATGTCGCCTTTGTCGGTCGGGATCTGGGCATTGCGGACGTATTCGCGCAATTCCGGATAGATGAGAAATCCCTGCTGGAATCCGCCGACGAATCCGGTGAAATAGTTGATGAGCGTGCGGGAATCGACACCGGCATGGTTATCAAAGATCTGATTGTAATTGAAGCCGATATTGTGGAGGGCATTCTCCGACTGCAAGAACACACCGCGGATGGTTTCCTCTTCGGCAGCCGATGGCTTGCTCTTGGTCTTCATGCGGACTTCGGCAATCGCAGCGACGGCGGCGCGGTGGATGTTGTCCATCAGCTTGCGCAGTTGTTCCATGCGTTGCAATACGGCCTTGCCGCAAGTGGTCGACATGATTGCGGGGACGAAAGTTTCATCGAAGACAAAATCATCGCCATCACGTTTGATATCGGCGATCTGCAAACCGGCAGTGGCACTGACTTCGGAAGAAGGGCCGATGCTCAAGACAATTTTACTAACCTGGTACGGATGGCGGCTCAACTGCTCGCCGGCTAGCGGGTCACCAAATGCGATTTTGTCGTTTGGGGCGGCATAAAGGAAGAGCGGGATGCGCTCGCGCTTCTCTTTGGAGACATCGTACTTCAGTTCGACCGCTTTGTGCTTGAGAAATTCCTCGTTGATATTGACAATGCTGCCATTGGGGAGGACAGCAGTGCATTTCTGCACGGTGATGAGAAGCGAATTACCGCTGCGGCGCAGTCCCAATTCGAGGGGTTCAGCCTTAACCGAAGCGGCTTTGGCCAGACCATAGCCAGGCGAGAGCGCCATAGTTGCAGCGCGATTGAGATGTTGTGCGAAATCTTCGCTCTGGTTCAGATGTTTGCTGGTGACCAGCATCCCATCGATCCAGTTTACTCCCCAGACATTCAAATCATCCATAATATGCAATACCCATACCGATCAATTATCCCAATATAAAGGCCTAAAATGTCTCTCGCAAGTAAGTTGAGAACCCCAGATATGCTGTCTTTGGTTGTGCACCGACACTAAACGGCGACAAACCCGGTTCGAATTTAAAGCAAACTGCATTTCTTGTGTGCGCCGGAGCGAAAAGATGAAGCAAGTTTTTCAAGAGCACTCGCTTTCGTCCTTCCGGAGCAAACTCGGAGATATCGTCAAGATTGAGTCCCATGATGTTGAGCCGAAACGTCGTGAAATTCTCTTCGAACTCTGTTCCCGGGTAGAAGTCGCGCCCCAACAGGCTGTTCGATTGGCCGAGGGCGATGTGGTATTCGGCTGGAATGTTTTCCATGCCGGGAATATTCTCTTCGACCGAGACCTCTTTCTTCAGAAATGCCGGCAGTACTTTCTCGTAGAGCAGGCGCCGTCCGCGGAAGTAGGGCGCAAAAAATCGCAGAAGCAGGAGGTAGCGGCGATCCTCGCGGCTGACAGTCGGGAGGTCTCCGCCGGTGCGATCCCAGAAGAGCAACTCTGTGTCATTGTCTTCGATACAGAAGAGCATCTTAAGGCGCAGGATATAGAAGGCGATCCAATGGCGATAGGTGATCGTATCGAATGTGCTCCAGAATTCCAGATAGCGATCTTCCATGATACCGGGGTCGTGGTCGGATTCTTCCATTTGCTCGACGAAATAGGTTTGCGGGAAGTAGTTTTTGAAAGACGGCAGATAGATGAAGATGACGCGCTCGTCGCGTTTGGAAACACGGGAAGTGAGAGTACGAATCGTTTCAATATCGGTGAAGAAATTGCCGTGTTGTTCGAGGCTGACGAAATAATATTCCGAGGCTTCAATGCCGAGCGTGGTCAGGAGCAAACTGAATTCGGCCAGCCGCGTGCGCTCGCGGACCTTGTAGTCGGTGGTGATGAATCCCGTTTTCATCAGTTTGCTTCCAGGCGCGCGGTAAGGTGCAAATTGAGAGGCGTATAGCTGTCAAGATATTGTTCGAGGCGCTGCATCAGGTAGCGGCGTTCTTCTTCGCTGATCTTAAGGTCGGGGTCGAGTTTGACATCGACCATGACGGATGGTACCAAGCCGCCGGCGGTACGGGCGACTCCGCGCTTGGCGCGGGCTGCGGTGATCCGGTTGTCGAAGTTCTTGGCGAGATATTCGATCTCGCCCTCCGAAAGCGCCACACCATGGTTACGCAGGAAGAAACCGGTCATGCGTTTGACCTCGTCGTCAGACTTGGCATCCGATCCACCCGAAGACGCGACCAGATTTCGCGGCGCATGCAGCTGGGGATGGGCCCGGACGAGACGCAGTTCGGTTTCGGCGCCGATGCCGTTGCCGTCACTGCCTTCGGTGAGCGAGAACTCGACGACGACATAATCGGGCGGCTCTTTGGTGGTGGTACTAAAATCAAACTTGACCTTTAGCGCCTGGTCCTCCTCCACAATCATATATTTGTGCGGATTCGCGAAGGCGGTCAAATCGAGATGGCTGACATACTGTTGATCGTGTGAATCCCAGACGCGTTCGATCGAGAAGAGTTTTTGCGCCGGGTTCCCCTCCGAGTCGCCGCTGTATTCGAACAGGTCAATTTCGAGCACGGGCTGGCCCATTGTGTATTTATTGCGATGGGTCTTGCGGCGGTTGATCAGAATCATCGTGTTCGTATCGAAAAAGACTAATTTGCGCAAATCGCCGACTTTTTCATCGTTGGTGAGTTCGGCTTTGAGCCAGATGCGCGGCGTCGTCAGTTTGGCGAAGTCCACATGCGAAAACTTGTTCTGTATCGCCGGCGGAACCAGCATTTTTTCGCCAGCCTGCAGGTATTCGCCCGGCACGTAAACGAAGTTCTTGGCGGGAGCCAGATAGTGTTTGAAATGCCAGAGGAGTTTGCCGGAAACGAGGAAGTCAGAACTGTAAAGACGGCTCTGGAAGCTCGATTCAACTTCCAGCTCGCGAATATCGAGATGTTGGAAAATCTCAAGACGGTCCTGATACTGCCCCGGCTTGAAATGCGGGGTTTTTTGCGAAGCGATAACCTGCCAGTCGACCCAGTTGAGCATTTTGCCGTTGTCATAGTCTGGTCCGGTGTAGATCGGGATGCCGGGAATTTCTTCGAGCGGTAGTCCGACTTTGAGGCCGATCCAGATTGTGCCGCCCAACGGCGGGGGCGGATTGCGTTTCATATTTCGATAGGATGGCGAGTCGAGCGACTCTTCCCATTTGGCGGCTTCGTCAGGAAGCGCCTTGAGCACGCGCAGGTACTCGCCCGAAGTGAACAGGGCGACATCGGCGTAGACATCGAGGATTTCCTGCGAGTAGAGCGGATAGAATGAATAGTCGCGGGCTTGCGCGCCGCCTACCGTGCAGACAAACTCAGTGTCGCTATCGATGCGTGCGCGTTTATCGAGGCAACGGCAGGACATCATGGTAAATGCCGGGACAGGACGGCGGATTCCGGTAACGAAGAAGTTCGACACGAAGGTGTCGATGATATTGCTGCCGGCTTCCTTAAGTTTGTCTTCGGTGCTGGTGGTATGAAAGGCAAAGGCCTTGAGCATCAGCAACAAGGCGGGGTCCATTTGTTTTTCGCCGGAGGGGATCTGATAACCCCAATAGCGAAGGCGGTCTACCATTTCCTGATAGACGCGTTCTTCCCGATCGGTCCATTTTTCGGCCACTAAACTCTAAATCTCCCACGATAGATCAAAGCGCTGGTTGCCGGCTGCTGTTCCGGTCACCCGACAAACAAAGGTTGCGGTCGGCGTCGTCACGTTTTCCGAGATCATGACATTGACGACAATTCCCATGTATTTCTGGAATTGGCGCAGGACATGATTGCGGACCTCAACCTTCAGTTCTTCCGAGAACTCCGGCGCAAAATAAGGCGACCGACATCCGAACTCCGGATCCGGCCGATAACTCCCCAACTCGGTTTCGAGCAAGAACCGCGCGAATTCGATGGCGCCACCCGAGCGCACGAACCGGCAGTCTCGCAATTCTATTGGTACACGAAGCGCTTCGTTTGCCATTCTATATCATAACTAATTCAGCATAATCGGATTGCCCTTGACGGTGGTCGGTCCCGAACCCTGCACGGTGACCATGCCACCTTTTGCTTCAAGGTTGGCGGTGCCTTCCAGTTTCATCGCCGTCTGGGCTTTAATGGTCGCATTCATTCCTTCAGCAGAAAGGTCGGCGGTCGCCTTCAGGTTGACTTTGCCTGTCGCTTCGACGGAGAAGTCCTTCCCGGCGCTGAAGGTAATATTCTGCTTGGCTTTGAACACTATATCTTTATCGGCTGAAATTGTGATTGTATTCTGCGAACTATCGATAACGATGGAGTTTTTTCCAGTTTTATCGATGATGCTGATCATCTCGTAGCCGCTGGTATCATCAAATATCAGCTGATGCCCACTGCGGGTGTAAATGATTTTCTTGTCGTTATCATCGGTGTAGGCGCCGGCAGGCGGCAAGTCAGTGCCGTTCCAAAGCGATCCAAGGACAACGGGATGGTCGATATCACCTTGGAAGAACCCAACCAGAACTTCGTCATCAATCTCAGGGAGGAAGTAGAATCCGCGGCTTCGCCGGCATAAGGTCCGGCGACATGGATCCAGTCGGATTCGCATGGCTGCCCGTTGGATCCATTGAAGGGAAATTTGACTTTGACTCTTCCGCGCGATTCGGGGTCTTTGTTATCGATGACGAGGGCGCAGATCGGGTCGCCGCGCCAGGAGCGGGCATCGGATTCGATGATCGGCGGCTTGGCGCTTTCCAGTGGAAGAGCTTCGACGAAATTGTAGTAGTCGCTGCCGCCATCCATGTGATGGGTAACGCGTTTGACGAAGTAGACGCCGTTATAGACCGGTCCCATTCCGATTAATTCGATGGTATTGCCGACCTTGATCGAGGGCTGATTGGTCTGGAGATAACAGACCACGAGGTTGCCGATGGCATTGCCTTGCATGGCGTCGGCGCGGGAGCGGACTTGCGCAGTTTCGGTTGAAAGATCGGAGATGCCGATAGATTTTTGTGTATCAACTCCTGCGACGCTCTGAAGGCGGCACTCGCCATTCCGCCGAATGAGGTCGGAGAAGACTCGACGACCGTTTGCGTCGTTTGTTTATCTTTTTCGGACCAGCCATTTTCGATATACCGAGTTTGTACTGCGTTGAGCCTGACTTCGGCGGAGCCAACATTCTTGGTTAGTTCGAGTTTGATAGTGTCTTTGCTCCTGGCTTCCTGCGACGAGGAGCTTCTTGCCATCGTAATAGACCCAGCGATCAGTCTCACCAAGGACTGTGGTGATCAGGAAATCCCAATCGGTTTGCATCCATTGAGTTGTCATGTCGCGTTTGGCGTCGGTTCCGCCGCCTGATGAGACGGAATGCTCGGTGGAATACTGGGCCAAGATATCGTTGGCAATATCGGCTCGGGTCATTTTTTCATAGGTTTTGACCATCGCTGCCTGATCCATTTTCCAAGTCGGGCTCTTGGCCTCGATGGTTACTCTTGAGGATTGAATTCCATCGTTGACAAATCGCAGATTAGTAATGATGCCGAAGAATTCGTTGGGTTTTATCGAAGCCGCGTAGGTTTCGATCGGCTTGAAAATCAAAGTCAGACTTGCGCCCATTTTGGCCGGAAAAAAGTTGAGCGCGGTAAGATTTTCGACCAGATCGGCTGTGGCGATATCTTTGGAGAGTGTGATCTTAAGTATGTGATGATCAAACGCCATTTGATCGAGCTCGAAAGATTCGATGTTCCAATCAACCGTGGTGCCATCGATCTTGAGCTCAACCACCGACGTCATCTTGACGTGTATTTGATCGTTGCCGTCGTCGTCCGGCTGAATAACCACTTCATCGATTTGTATCGGCATCGTATCCTCGAACCTCTGGTTTGCGTATTAAAAGAGCGGGAAGGGAGAACATTCTCGCCTTCCCGCCTCTTGAGACCTTAGTGGGTCAGGCTCATTTGCCTTTCCAGTCCTTCTTGTATTCGGCGCCGTTGAGATCAACCATTTCGGCAGAGATTTCGAAGTATTCGTACATCTGCTCGTTCGGGTTGGCGGCGGTGGAAGGAACGTGCTCTTCATAGTGGGTGATGAAGCCATTTTCCCACTTGAGGACCTTGAGTTCCTTCTTGAGATTCGGATCCTTGAAGGTGATCTGGCCGGTCTTACGATTCACTTGCGATGAATCGAAGGCCCACTTGGCGATACCGACGTTGTCATCGGATTCGCGGCGGATTCTCAGCTTGAGACCGGTCGGGACCGAGCTCGGCTTGCCGTCCGCCTGATCGTGCGGGGTATAGAGTTCGTAGCTCACCGAGTGAACCTTATCGAACTTTTCGCCATCGATCAACAGTTCTACTTCCTGTGCCATTGTGTGTTTCCTCCTACTACTTCAGTTAGTTTCTATTTCGTTTTTACTTTTCAAACCTCATCACCTGCATCCTAACTGTCGCCACGGGGCAAGTGTGGTTCGAAATTATTTTACCGCTGCCTGGCCGGCGTCATCAACCATGGCTTCCAGCTTCACGACGTACTGCTTGATCGGGGTCTTGGTGTTCAAGGCGACTTCGAGCAGCATCTGCTGATGCTCGATCATTTCGTTGGTCGCGATGACATTGCAGGTGAAGCCGTTGATCACCTTATTGCGCTGAAGCAGGCTCAAGAACTTGTTGAGATCGCCGTCGATCGACTTTTTGAGTTTGTCGTCGAAGCCCTTATAGACCTGCTGATTCAGATAGTTGCGCATCACCTTGTAGATATAGTCGTAGGTGCGCTTGATCGTGTAATTACGGAAGCGCGCATCCTTGGCGAGGGTATCGGCGCCCATCGCGACGACATCCCCGACATCGCCCTGCCAGTTGATCACGCAGTTGACGCCCTTCTCGTTGAGCTTGGTGTTTTTCACTTCGTTCAATTTGATGCGCGTCGATTGAATACCGGCCAGCTTGCCATTGACCTTGCCGGCCGACGGCGCCTGGATACCGATGTCGTTGTCGTTCTTGTAGACCAGGCCGGCGACCAGCGACGACGGCGGAATCCAGAGAGGATCCTTGTCGAAGCGGCTTTCCGGCTTGTCGGCTTTGACATAGTTGCCGAAGACCGAGACGTAGGCCTTATAGTCGGCGTTGCCGCGCAGATCGTCATAAGACGGATCATCCAGCTCGTCGGAGAGCTCTTCATAAGTATTGAAGTGCTTGAAGTCGGTGAAGATCTGCAGTTTGCTCGGCATACCCATATCGCGGGCGATGGTGTCGATATCCTTCACGCTGCCGAGGTATCCGGGGATACAGCAGAGCGAGTAGCAATTGGTGATGTCGTAGAGACCATAGATATCGTGGATCTGGCGATTGATGTGCTCGAATTTCTCGCGATCGTTGGGATCGGTAAGGTCGTTGATGCCGGCGTTGGCGAAATAAACGTAGACTTCCGAATCGGGGCGCGCCATGGCGTTCTGGAAGAAGAGGTCGACGCCGCGATAGGCGGTTTCGAGCGGGCGAATGGCCTCGTGAATATTCTTCATATTCTGCGAGATATTCTTATCCGCTTCCGCGATCATGTTATCGAGTTTATCGAGCGCGGCATCATCCGAAGGGTCGTTGCCTTCAATGAAGCTTGACCAGAGCGACAGTCTCTGCTTGAGCTGTTTGCGGCGGTCTTTGAACTCGTCGGAGCTCAAGAACTTGTTGAATGATTCATTTTTGGGGTCAAGAAATTTGACACCCTCGACATGCAGACCATCCTGGCTCTTAAAGTGCGACAGGTGATCTTTGACAACCTCGTATCCGACAAAACCGGCGCCGAGGATGTCTTTGAGGTCAGCCTTTTCCTTAACTTTAGCTTCAGCCTGACCCTGCTGTTCTAAATCTTTTTCCTGATCTGACATGATTTCCTCTTGGCGGTTTACAGTTTCGCGATATAGGACTTAAGGACGTTAAGGAACTCTTCCTTTTTCTGCGGATTGGAGAGGTCCTTGCGAAGCTTGGAGTTGGGTTTCTCCAGAAGGTTCTTGAGATTGCGCAGAATTTCGACTTCGTTGTACTTCTCCTGCAGGTAGTCGTTTTTCTGAATGATCTCCATCGAACCGAAGTCCTTCATGGCGTTGAACTCCAGTTCAACTGATTGTTCGGAGCCGTCCTGCTTATTGATGGTGACTTCGTTGGAAGGACGGAAGGTGCTGAAGACTTCCTTGAGGTTTTTGCACCGGGTCAAATCGGGCTCTTGTTCTTCCTTGGAATTCAATTTGGTCAAATAGACCATTTTGTTCGACGGCAACAGGTCGACAGGAATTGAGTCGCTCTTTTCCTTGTATTCTGTTGTGCCGATATGCGGGGCAGCAATCTTAAATGAGTCCGCCATACGACCTCCTAAAAGTGAATTTATACTTTTGCGATTTCAAAATTTTCGCCATTCATGTGCACTTCGACCTTTGATCCTTCCGGGAAGCGCCCGTCGATGATACCGATCGACAGTGGATTGAGAATTTCCTTTTCCATTACCCGCTGCAGGGGGCGCGCGCCCATTTCAAAGTTATAACCGCGGTCGGCCAACGCCTTCTTGGCTTCCGGGGTGCAAGCGATGGTCATTTTCTGATCTTTAAGGATCTTGTTGATAACTTTCAATTGAATATCGACGATGACACCGATGCCCTTTTCGGTCAGGGGCCGGAAGATGATCCATTCCAAGCGATTGAGAAATTCGGGACGGAATTTCGCTTTGAGGATGTTCATCATGTCGTCCCGCTCGACGGGCTTGTTCTCACGGTAGCAATCGAGAATATGATGGGAGCCGAAGTTTGAGGTCAGGATCACGATGGTGTTCGTGAAGTCGATGGTATTTCCCTGACCGTCGGTGAGGCGGCCGTCGTCGAGCAACTGCAGCATGATGTTGAATACGTCGGGATCTGCTTTTTCGACCTCGTCGAACAATACAACCGAATAGGGGTTGCGCTTGACCTTCTCGGTCAGCATGCCGCCGGCTTCGTAACCGACATATCCGGGAGGCGCCCCGATCAGTTTTGCGACCGAGTGCTTCTCCATGAATTCCGACATGTCAAAGCGGATCATGTTCTTTTCGTCGTTGAAGAGGAACTCGGCAAGGGTTTTCGCCAATTCCGTTTTGCCGGTACCGGTGGAGCCCAAGAAGAGAAAGGAGCCGATCGGCCGGTTATGACGTTTGATGCCGGAGCGCGAGCGGCGCACGGCTTCGCAGATTGTCTTGATCGCGTCTTCCTGGTCGACGACTCGCTCGCCCAAATGGGCTTCGAGATTAAGTAGCTTGGCCTTTTCGTCTTCCATCATCCGGTTGACCGGGATTTTCGTCCAGCGCGAGATGACGAAAGCGACATCTTCGACACCCAGGGTTTGCTTTTCGGCGGTAACGAACTTCTCGAGCTTGTCGATTTTGTCGAGGTTCTGGCGAAATTGTGCTATTTGGCTTTTTTCGGTGCTCATTTATGTCCTTAATAGATTAACGCCCACAAGGGGCTATGCTACACTCTTCCGGTCCAGAGAGAGAACAACTCGTCAAATTTCTGATTAAACGCTTCCAATTTCTGCCGGGTTTCGTCGTCGAGTCCGTCATCGGTGTCCGCGGCAGATTTTACACCCAAGGTCTTCTTAAGTTCTTCCGCTTCTTTGCGCAGATCGTTGATGCCGTTCTTGGCGCGCGTGCAATTGAGGCGGAAGGAAGCCGAGGCTTCGTCGAGCAGGTCAATGGCCTTGTCGGGCAGGAATCTGTCGCCAATATAGCGCTGCGACAGCTTGATCGCTTCGTCAACGACGGGGTCGGGAATGTCAAGGTTATGATGTTTCCCGTAGGTATCGCGCACGCCGCTCATGATTTCCTGTGCTTCCTGGAAGGTAGGTTCTTCGACCATGACTCTTTGGAAGCGGCGATCAAGCGCTTTATCTTTCTCGATGTACTTGCGATATTCTTCAAGGGTTGTGGCACCGATGACTTTAAAAGCTCCGCGTGCCAAAGCCGGCTTGATCAGGTTGGCGGCGTCCATTCCGCCCGAGGGGTTACCGGCACCGACGAGGGTGTGAATTTCGTCCATGAAGAGCACCAGATTGCCCTTGCCTTTGGTGAGGCGGGAAATCAGGCTGTTGAAACGTTCTTCAAATTCGCCTTTGTACTTCGCTCCGGCGACCAACTGACCCAGGTCAAGGTGGAGAAGAATCGTATCCCAAAGCTCGGGAGTCGTCTGCTTGTTGATAATTTGCAGCGCCAGGCCTTCGACCAGTGCGGACTTGCCAACACCGGGGGGGCCGACAAGGATCGGATTGTTCTTGCGTCGGCGGATCAACACGCGGGAAATATTGAAGATGTCTTCCTGACGGCCAAAGAATTTGTCGTAGTCACCCTTGCGGGCTTTTTCGCACATATCGACGCAGTATTTGATGCCTTCGGCACCAGCGACCACATCTTCTCCCCCGTCGCTTGTCGTAGTCTGACCACCGGCGATGGATTGGACGACTTTCATTTCGGCATTGGCGTCAATGATTTTGCCTTCATCGAAGTCCAGACGGCGGCGGATTTGTTCGCTCAAAGGTGAGTCGGGTCCGACAAATACCATCAGGACATGTTCGGGACGGGTCTCGGAATCGGAGAAGCGTTGCGCTTTGTTTGAAGCTGCCACCAGTAACGATTGCAGTGCCGGGGCAGCAACAGGGCGGACTTCATCGGAAGCCGACTTGCCCATTTTCGATAGTTCGTCGGCCAGTAAGGCTTCGAAGTAGTCGGGTTTTTTCCCGAGCTGCTTGAGGAGTGCGGCCAATTCACCGCCTTCATCGCGAAGCAGAACCAGGAACAGATGTTGCGGTTTGATTTCCGCGTGAAAATAACTTTTGGCTAATTCCTGCGCGCGGCGAATACCGTTCTGCAGGGTCGCTGAAAACGATCCTAAATCCATATCCTCTTCACAGTAAGGGGTGCGAAATTGTCTCGCGTTTGAATGCGCTTAGAAACTGAAGGTACAATCCCTCTATGGGGGTGTCAAGATTTATGTTCAACAAGCAATATGATAAATACATAAGTGGGTCTACAAACTTTGACATCAAAATCGGTCTGCTTTTACCTTCATCCGGTTATTGTACTCCCGGCCGGGCCGTTTGGTTCATCCGCCGAACAGCCGGTCGATAAACCCCTTTTTGTGTGCGCGCTCGGTCTGAAACGATCTCAGGCGCAGATAGTCGGTCAGCGTCTTTTCGGGGTAATCGTAGCTTGCGCCACTAAAATAATCGACCAGATTACTCTCTAAATCCATCAGGGTTTGCATTCTTTTTTCCGGATTGTGCTCGATCATTTTGTTGATAAGGCGTGAAAGAGACTTCGTGAGCGAGCGCACGGAGGATTCCCGGTAAGAAGGATATAATACATCTGCATTATCTCGGAATTCTTCCCGGATATTCTGACGAATCTCAAAAACATTACTCCCGCTATAGGGATAGCGACCGGTAGCCATTTCCAGCATGATCAGACCGAGGGCAAAGACATCGGAGCGGCGGTCGGCGTAGCCGGCTTTCAGCAGTTGCTCGGGCGACTCATAGACATTGAGTGAATAAGGCAGAGCCAGTTTGAGCCGGTCGGACAGGTGACAGAAGGGTAGCATATCGATATCGGTGAGTACGATTTTTCCGCCGACAGTCAGGAAGACATTTTCGGGTTTGAGGTTCTTGTGCAGTGGAATGAGGTTCCCCATGCCAGGAGACGGCCTGACGCCATGAATCTGGTTGAGGGCCTGCAGAATTCCCTGTGCGATCAAGGCCACCAGATCGGGGTGGAGAGGGGCATTTTCGGCGATGATGCTCCGCAGACTGACGCCTTCAATATGACCAAACTCCAGCATCAGCATCTCGTTGTGTATCGTTGTCCCGCGAAAAGGCTGAATTTGACTGCCGCGGAACTCCGCGAGAAGTCGGCTCTGTTTCTGAAACAACTCGGCAAATTCGGGATTTAGGGACAAGCGGCGGCGGATGACTTTTAGGCGAACCGCTTCATTCGTATCAGTGCGCCGGGCCTGATAACAGAAACTGATCGGTCCCTCGCCGATCTTATTTTTATCAATAATATAGTTTTGGAAGCGTTCGGGCAGGGAGGGGTCGTCAACGACCGCAAACTCCGCATATCGTCCTTGATAGTCTGGCGTCATCTCTCCCCTGTGACACGAATTCTAGACAATTAGACCGAGCCCCAAACCCGCTTGTGCATGCGAACTTGAGGGCAGTTTATGGTAGCCGACGATCTGGTTTAGCCGAAACTGGGATTGGCTTCAATATCGCGGCTATCAGCCACGGCAAATCGGATAACAGTTTGCAGTCCGACCTTGATCAAGTCATTGTTCTTAAGGAGAGTCTGATCGGCCTTGACGCCGTTGATGGTCGAGCCATTGCGCGAAAGATTTGAGAAAAGAAAGGCGTCGCCACGGCGAATCACGGCAAAGTGCTCGCGGCTAATCGCAGTATCTTCGTCCGAAAGGACGAAATCGCACTTTTCGCTCGACCTGCCGACACGGAATTGGACGGCGTCGGTTGAGAACTGCCGTCCTTTATCAGGACCCTCTTCAACTACCAAAAGCGGTTTCAACGGCATAATCGGAGATATTACGGGTTTGTCAACACAAAATCAATCGATTTCTCTCCAATGGTTTATACGGACTGCTCGCAAGATTGCCCCCGATTTGTCCGAAAGCAGTCGAATTGTAAAGGCGGAACGACAATATGCCATCATGGCATGGCCGGTGCCATGTTGGCGCGTGCTGAAGATGATGTGGAAAATGGTCTTTCCAGCATAACACCTATGTTAAGGGTGGAGGCGGACCAAATACGGTAGCGTTTCGCATTTATGAGATTAATTTACTCAATATGTTTCTTGGTCATTATGGATTGGCGTTGGGAGCGAAGAAGCTGGCTCCGAAGGTTTCGCTCGGGACGTTAGTCTTTGCTTCATTGTTGATTGACCTGGTTTGGCCAATTCTGCTTCTGTTGGGGAAGGAAGAGGTTGTTATCAGTCCGGGGATTACTGTAGTGACGCCGCTTGACTTCACCAACTATCCGCTCTCTCACAGCTTGCTCGCAGTAGGAGTCTGGGCGCTATTGCTGGGGGTTGTGTATTTTATTTGGAAGCGATCGAGTAAGGTGGCGTTGCTTGTGGGTGGATTGGTGTTAAGCCACTGGCTGCTTGATTTTCTGGTTCACCGTCCGGACCTGCCGTTGCTTCCAAACGACCCGGCTCGAGTGGGGCTCGGATTATGGAATTCACTTTCCGCCACTTTGGCGCTTGAGTTCGGCATATTCTTGATCGGCTTGTTCATCTATTGGAATTCCACCCATTCGCGGGCGCGCATCGGGAGCATATTATTGTGGGGGACGACATTGCTGCTTTCCGCAATTTATCTGGCCAGCGTCTTCGGGCCGCCGCCGCCGGACAGCAAGTCAATCGCAATTGCCGGACTCGGGCAGTGGGTTTTTGTCGGATTGTACTACTGGATGGACCGCAAGAGAAGGGCCTATCTGTAGATCGGCGGTAAGGCGATTCTTCTTTTCAGAACCCGGGTTCTTTCGTATAATTCAGCGCCGTAATTGCACGGCAATTATTGGGGAAGTCATTAGCGAAAGAGAGTTATGCCAGATTCTAAACAACCGCACCAGCACGCACAGCCGCCGAACAGCAGTTTATCAGGTGTAAAGAACGTAATTGCCATTGCCTCGGGAAAGGGCGGAGTCGGCAAATCGACGCTGTCGGTGAATCTCGCTGTCGCGTTGGCAAGGACCGGCGCCAAGGTCGGCTTGATGGATGCGGACATCTACGGACCGAGCCAGCCGGGTATGTTGGGAGCGCGTGATGCGCGTCCCGATGTCAGCGGGGATATGCTTCAGCCGGTGAAGAAGTATGGCATAAGCTTTGTATCGATGGGGCTTCTGATCGATAACGACGGGCCGGTGATCTGGCGAGCGCCGATGGCGATGAAGATCATTCATCAATTTATCGGAAATGTTGACTGGGGGAAGCTGGACTATCTCTTGATAGATCTGCCTCCGGGTACCGGTGATGTTCAGCTTACATTGGCACAACAGGCTTCTTTGACCGGGGCGGTGATTGTCACTACTCCGCAACAAGTCGCTTTGGGGGTTGCGGCCAAGGGATTGAAAATGTTCGAGCAGGTCAATGTGCCGATACTGGGCGTAATCGAGAACATGAGTGGTTTTGTGTGCAAGCACTGCGGCGAAACGACGGATATCTTCAAAGTCGGCGGCGGCGAGGCGCTGTCCAAGCATACTGGAGTTCCCTATTTGGGAGCAATACCGCTTGATCCAGAGATTATGATGAGCGGAGATACCGGTATTCCCGTGCTCGAGTCGGGAGTTGACAGTCCGGCGGCTAAGGCGCTTCTGGATGTTGCCAGGAAACTGCAGACGATTGTGGCGCGAGTGAGTGCGACGATCAGTGTGGATGAGCCGGAACAGATCGAGTTGCGCCAGAATGGCGATTTAGTTGTGACCTGGCACGACGGACGCGTGAGCAATTACAATGCATATTCACTTCGGATCAATTGTCCCTGCGCGTCGTGTATCGACGAGGATTCGGGGAGGAGAACTCTCGACCCGAAGCGGATTCCGCTCGACATAAGGATTGAGGGGTTTGAAATGATCGGTCGCTACGCGGTGGCGCTGCATTTTTCAGATGGCCATCGCACGGGACTTTATGCGTTTAAGCTGCTGCTGCAGTTACCGGAAGCCGACTCGAGCGGCTCCTTCGAAGTTTGACCTAAGTCAAGGCGAGATTAAGCGTTATCAGTATGTTTTTCCGGGCACGCTCGAAGCGAGACCAGGTTATAACTATTGACGTGATAGGTCGGGCGCAAAGCAGAATAGAGATTACCGAAAGGACGTTCATATATGGCTGAACAGGAAATCAAAATCACCGCACAGCTTTTTCCCGATCCGGATGTATGCATTTTCCGGGTTGACCGTCCGGTGTTTCCCGGCGGAGCTTTTGACTGCAAGAGCAGTGAGCAGGCTGCCGGCTCGCCGCTGTTGGAAGCGCTTTTTGCTCTGAAAGGCATTCGTGAAGTATTCGTCACCGGCGACAGCGTGACAATCAGCAAGGACTCGGACGAAGAGTGGCAAGTACTGGGCCGCGATGTAGGCCGGACGATTCGTGAATTGATTAACTCGGGCAAACCGCTGATGGCTGAAGATCTCAAGCAGCCGGTTCCTTCGGATGAAGAGATCAAACGGATCGTTGACGAGATGATCGAGAACGAGATCAATCCGGCGATCGCATCACACGGTGGATTCGTGGAATGTGTAGCGGTCAAAGATGGTCAGGTGATGCTTCGCCTCGCCGGCGGCTGTCAGGGCTGCGCTTCGTCATCACAGACTTTGCGCTACGGAATCGAGCGTTCGATCCGTGAACGGATTCCGGGGGTTGGTGAAGTTGTTGACGTGACAGATCATTCGGCGGGAGTGAATCCGTACTATTAGACTTGTAGAGATTAATCATCGCTCTCATTTATGGAGACTATGGCGGACAGACTTGCGGGTTTGTCCGTTTCTTTTCGCGGAATTCGGTTGGTGAAATAACAGCTTCCGCAACTCGTCATTAGGCTTGATCTTATGGGGAGACTTCTACAGGCGAGAAATCATATAGATGATTTTGTATTAATAGCGACACTAAACTGACTGTCATTCAAGGTGTTTAACTTCCCTGCAATTTTCTGAAGAAATGCTTGACTTGCTGCGAGCCCAGAAGATATATTCATAGCCGGAAGTCAATGATTGATAAGATGTTAACAATGTGTTAACATCGTGTGGAAAACGTCAGAAACTCTCAATCGGTACGTAGGAGCAAGACGTAGTTTGCTCTTAATCTGATACCGAGTCAGATAATGTCCACAAAAGTAATGGCTAGGGTAGTGGTTGATGGGATGAATTGTATTCGGGCGTAACTTTGATCTCACTTAAGGAAAACTAAGAAATGGCTGAAGATCGGAATTATATTCGCGTCAGACGCGAACAAGGCAGAGCTATTTTTTCTACACAATTTATGGGGTAACCATGCAGGAACAAATTAATTCACTTTGGGACAGATGTCTCTCCAGTCTGTCCAAACGCGTGAATAAGCCCTCTTTTTTCACGTGGCTCAAACCGACGCGGGTTGAATTCGTCAATGGCAACTGTTTCAGCATCCTCGTACCAAACAACTTTGCTGCTCACTGGATTTCCGAGCGATATGGCCGGGCAATCAGCGAGTCGCTGGCGGAAGTGTCGGATCAGTCGTGGAATTTTGATTTCAAGATTCAGAAAGCGCCGGTGCAGACCGAGATCTTTCCAACCGAAACGGAGGAAGACCGATCGGCGCCAATTCTCAATGGCAATGGCAATAGCGGCGGACATCATGAGCATCCAGCGCCAAAGTTAAATCCCCGGTACTTGTTTGAAAGTTTCGTCGTTGGCGACTCGAATCAATTTGCCTACGCTGCCTGCGAAGCGGTATCGGAAGCTCCCGGTGAGAACCGCTATAATCCGCTGTTCATTTACGGTGGTGTTGGTCTCGGCAAGACTCATCTGGTGCAGGCAATCGGCAACGCGGTTTGTCAATCGAATAACAAACTGCGCGTAATGTATGTGTCAAGCGAGAGTTTTACGAACGAGTTCATTCGCTCGTTGTCGACCAAGTCGGTTCATGAATTTGCCAATCGTTATCGCACCGCCGATTTGTTGCTGTTGGACGATATTCAGTTTTTTACCGGCAAGGAGTCGACGCAGGAGCAGTTCTTCCACACTTTCAATGCGTTACATCAGGAAGGCAAGCAGATTGTTCTCACGGCTGACCGTCCCCCCAAGGACATTTTAGGGTTGGAAGAGCGCCTGTTGTCGCGCTTCAGCTGGGGGTTGGTTGCTGATATTCAGCCGCCATCGCTTGAAACGCGCGTGGCGATTTTGCAGAAGAAAGCTGAAAGTGATGGCGTGACGGTGCCGAACGATGTTCTCACTTATATCGCCGACTCGATTACCTCTAATGTCCGCGAACTTGAAGGGGCACTGGTAAGGCTGGTGGCATACGCTTCGCTGCGCAAGAAAGAGTTGACGATGTCGCTGGCGCAGGATGTGTTGAAGGATTCGATTCGTTCAAAGTCAAGGCCGGTGACGATCGAGCAAATTCAGAAGGAAGTGGCTTCCTATTTCAAGATCTCCGAAGAGATGCTGAAGTCGAAGAAGAAGACGCAGGAAATTGTCAATGCGCGCCAGGTGGCGATGTATTTGTGCCGCACTTTGACAAGTTCGTCGCTTAAATTAATCGGTGTCAATTTCGGCAATCGCGATCATTCAACGGTGATTCATGCCTGTCAGCAGGTGCAGGACAATATGAAATCTTCGATGGATTTCAAGTTACAGACTGATCAACTGATTAACTTAATTTGCAGTCATCAATAGGTGTATAGTGCTGTGGAAAAATTGACGGTAAATAATTCATCCACAACCCTTCGCAGTTATCCATGTGGAATTGGATGTTTGTCCACAGTGGTTGAAGTGTGTATGCTGTTCAACGCCAAGAATATCACTTTACAAGTGAACTTTTCCACACTACTATTATGATTATTATTTTAAATTTATAATTAAGTTATAACAACAGTGCGGTGCGAATTGTGAAGATTGAGGAAGTAGGAAAATGAAATTCAGTTTGACGACTGATAAGATTCAGTCAGCTCTTAGCGCTGTGATGAGCGCCGTTCCCACGAAGTCGACACTGCCGATTCTTGGCAATATCTTGATGGAAGCTGACGGGAAAGTACTCAAACTTTCTGCCACTGATCTGGAAATCTCAATCACCACATCACTGGAGACCAAGATCACCAAAAAAGGTTCAGTTGCCATTCCCGCAAAGACCTTTGCCGACATCATCAATGCACTTCCTCAAACTGAAATTGAGATTGAATCAACCAACAACCGCATTGAAATGCGTTTCGGTACCGGCGATTACAAGATTTCCGGCATGTCGGCGGATGAGTTTCCGAAGCTTCCCGAATTCGACAGCAAGAAAGAGATTCGCATTCCGGCCAATGTTGTCCGCAGTTTGATTGCGAAGACAGCATACTCGGTATCGACCGATGAAACCCGCCCGGCTTTGAACGGCATTCTGTGGCAGACCAACGGCGAGCGGATGCGGATGGTGGCTACTGACGGCCACCGGTTGTCGCGTGCGGAAGCTGATAACACTGTGCTTCAGGGCCTGCACGGCGACGTGATTGTGCCGCCCAGAGCATTTAATCTGATCAGCAAGCTGGCCAGCGAAAGCATCAACGAAGTGGGTGTGGTGTTTGGCGACAGCACGCTGGTGTTTGTTTGCGGGAACAACACGATCAGCACGCGCATCATCGAAGGACCATATCCGAACACCGAGCAGGTGATCCCGAAGAACAACGATAAGAACCTCATTGTCCCCAAGACACTGCTGATGGAGACGCTGCGCCGCGTTTCGATTTTATCAAATTCACTAACCCGCCAGGTGAAGTTCAGCATCTCGAAAAACACACTGGAACTGTCGGCAACCAATGTCGATTTGGGCGGCGAGGCGAAGGAACAGCTCCCCTGTCAGTACGACTCGGATGATCTGGAAATCGGCTACAACGCACAGTACATTCTCGATATCCTCAAGCAGCTTGACGGCGACGAAGTGCGGTTTGCATTGTCGTCATCGACGGCGGCAGCAGTTGTTACCGCAGTTGACGACGGTGCCGATTATCTTTGCCTGGTGATGCCGTTGAGGCTGGCGGATTAGTAGTTGGTAGGTCAGACATTATTGTCTGACGTGGTAGATATTGAAGGGGAAATGACAGACAGAAATGTCTGTCCTACCGGGCGTAAGAAGAAGTAGTAGCATTAGATTGAAGCGATTGAAGGGGAAATGACAGACAGAATGTCTGTCTACCAGGCGTTAGTTTAGGGCAACGGAAATTCGTGAGTGATGATTTTAGTCCCCGCTTTTTCGTGGGAAAAGACTCGTCGGGTAAGCAACCGGAACTGAAAATCACGCGCCGCCATCTGCCACACTGGGAGCTAGAAGGTTCTTATTACTTCGTCAGCTTTGATTGCGACCGGACGACACTGTCAATGGCCGATATACTCATTGTGAAAAGCCTCATCATCGACGGGCACGAGAAATTCTACCTACTTGTCGCAACCGTTGTGATGCCAGATCACGTGCACGTAGTCTTATGCCCGTTACCGGGGTACTCACTAAGCAGAATTCTCAAGGGGACGAAGGGTAAATCGGCGCGGCTAATCAATCTGCACAGGGGAACGACTGGGTCAATCTGGCAGGCCGAGTCATATGATCGAATAATCCGGGATGAAAACGAACTGCTCGAAAAACTCAACTATATGTTTGAGAATCCTCTCAAGCGGGGGCTGACTGAAGATCCATGGAACTATCCGGGTTGGTATCTCTCCCCAAAGCGGAAGGTAGTTTGATAGGACAAGGAACAGACAAGAATGTCTGTCCTACCAGGCATTCTTGAGGAAGAAGCAGTTGGTAGGTCAGACATTATTGTCTGACGTGGTAGATATTGAAGGGGAAATGACAGTACAGGCTGTTACGTATGTGGAGGAAGAAGTTGGTAGGTCAGACATTATTGTCTGACAGTGTAGTAGAAGGGAAAATGACAGACAGAATGTCTGTCCTACCAGGCGTTCATGTGGAAGAAGTAGTTGGTAGGTCAGACATTATTGTCTGACGTGGTAGATATTGAAGGGGAAATGACAGACAGGAATGTCTGTCCTACCGGGCGATCATGTGGAAGAAGTAGTTGGTAGGTCAGACATTATTGTCTGACGTGGTAGATATTGAAGGGGAAATGACAGACAGAAATGTCTGTCCTACCTACTTACACAGCGACTGCTAATACTAACGAATTGTACTTCGTGTCGGGGGTGTCGTTGCCGGAAGTGATTACGGCGGGGACTTTGCCGCCGGTGATGATCAGTCCGGATTCGCTTTTCGTGAACATTGTCAGCGCCTTGTAGACGCCATAACTGGTGGCGAGGCTGGGGCCGATGAGAATTTCGGCATGGCCGGCGACCTCGCCCTTGGCACCTTTTTCTTTGGCGGCACTTTCCATTAACGCAACATCCATAGAGAGCGGGCCGTCGACGAGACAGTTTTTGATCTGGCCCTTGTCGACCATTTTGGAAATAACGGCTTCGACGATCGTGACCGGCATCTGGGGATAGATGACTTCGACGGCGGCGAGCAGGGCGACTTTGGGCAACTGATTGCCAAGTTTGCGCGCCAGCGCGACGGCGTTGTTAAGGATGTCGACCAAGTCCATCATTTCGGGGTCGGGATTGACAATCGGGTCGGAGAGTATCAACAGTCGATCTAAATGTTCATTTTTGCAGACCAGATGCCCAGAGACGAGATTCTTGGAGACTCTGAATCCGAGGTTGCGTTCGAACAGCAAAGATAGAAAGTCCTTAGCGCCGAAAACGCCTTTGCAGATACCGCCGACTTTGTTGTCGCGGATCAATTCGAGCGCCTGGTAGGCCGAATAGTTGGGTTCGGGAGAACGCACAAGTTCCCAGCCGAGCGTATCGATGCCGATTTCTTTGGAGGCTTTGGCGATGGCGGTTTCGTCCCCGATCATGACCGGCTTGATCAGGCGGTTCTTCATCGCGCGATCGATCGCCTGGATCAGTTTCGGTTCATGCGGTTCGACAAATGCCATCAACAGCGGGTCGACCGCCTTATCACGGGCCTGTTTTTCGATTTCGGCAAAGTTCTTCAGCATTATTTAGCCCTCTTAAGATAATGCGAGAACAAGCAGGCGATGGAGATTGATGCCAGCTTGTTACGAGCGGTATCGGTTCGCGAAACGAGGCTAACCGGCACCCGTGCTCCGACGATAACACCGGCGAAGGTTGCGGGTGAAAGCAGGATCAGTGTCTTGGAGATGATATTGCACTCTTCGATGGAATCGACCAGGAAGATATCGGCATCGCCGGCAACATAATTGGTGATACCGCGGCTGAGCGCTACGGCGCGCGAAGTTGCGGCATCGAAGGTGACCGGTCCATAGACCTCGCAATCGGGAATCAGGCCATCTTTGTTCATTGCCGTCAATTGGGCGGCTTCGGTTGTCGCCGACAAGCGCTGGTGGATATAGTCCACCGGGGCAGATACGGCGACCTTTGGCTTATCGTAGCCAAGGCAGTGGAAGAGCTTAATCGAATTATTGATAATCTGGACTTTCTGGTCAAAGGTCGGTTTGACGACCATGCCGCCATCAGTGACACCGAGCAATTTATGGTAGCCGGTGAATCCAAGGACGGCGACGTGATTCAGCGTATCCGCGGCGCGAAGGGCGAAGTCACGGGACAAGACGGTCTTGAGAAGCGCCGATGTCGAGAGAAAACCCTTCTGAATGAGATCAGCCTTGCCTTTGTCGGCGGCTTCCGCGGCCAGATGAGCGGACTCGTTGGCGTCTTTGGTATTGACTATGGTGAATCCCGAGAAATCGATCTTGTGTTTGTCGCCGATCTCGCGCAGTTTGGATTCGGAGCCAAAGAGCGTAAAGAGGGCGAAGCCGAGGTCGGCGGCTTCAGCACAGGCTTTGAGGACGTCGTCGTCCTCGGCGGCCGCAACGGCAACTTTGAAGGGGCCGTATTTTGAGCCGAGAATCTTGGCGGCATCGATGATGCCATCCGCCGTGGTGATCGCCTGGTAGTCTAAGGACATCGCGGGGAATGTAGCAACATTCTGCCTCCAAGTCAACTTTTCTGCGAGAGAGTCACAAAATCGACCGGAAATCTCTCTCGAGCGGCTTGACTTGGATTAAGTAGTCATCTATTCTGAACTAAGTCGGGTATGTGCCAGCTGCGCCAACTTGACCGGATCGACTGACTAACGCGCCGGTATAGGTCTGCATTTAAGAATTGATATAGCCCTTTGGGAGGAAATCATGAATTTCAAAAAGATCGGAATCGTTGGCTTCGGGCAAATGGGCTCCGGCATTGCCCAGGTGACTGCCGCCGCCGGCTACAAGGTAGTAGCTCGGGAAGAAAAAGAAGAGCTATTGCAAAAGGGCTTGAAGGGAATCGAAAAGCTTCTGGACAAGGCAATCGAAAAAGGCAAAGCCACTGTGGAGGACAAAGCCAAGGTTCTGGGCAACATCTCGACGACGACGAAGTTAGAAGATCTGGCTGATTGTGACTTGGTCATCGAAGCCGTTACGGAGAATCTGGACGTGAAGATTCCGATTTTCAGGGTATTGGACAAGGCCTGCAAGCCGGAAACGATATTTGCTTCGAATACGTCGTCGTTATCAATCACCGACATGGCGGTGGAGACCTCCCGGCGCAGCAAGTTTGTCGGGCTGCACTTCTTCAATCCGGTGCCGGTGATGAAGCTGGTGGAAGTAGTCCACACGGTAATGACGGATGAGACGGCTTTCAAGGACGCGATTGCGTTTGCGGAATCGGTCGGGAAGGTCGTTGTCCGGGCCAAAGACTCGTGCGGGTTTGTAGTTAACTTGCTGTTAGTGCCGTATCTTATCGATGCGATTCGCTGGTATGAAAATGGGCTGGCCACTAAGGAAGAAATCGACAACGCGATGAAGCTTGGCTGCGCGCATCCGATGGGACCGCTGGAGCTGACTGATTTCATCGGGCTGGACACGATCATGTATATCGGCGAGATCATGTTTGAAGAATTCCGTCAGCCGCACTATGCGCCGCCGCCGCTTCTGAAGCGGATGGTCAAGGCGGGATATCTGGGCAGCAAGTCGGGTCGCGGATTCTACGATTACAGCAAGAAGTAGGGAGATACGATGGCTTACAATAATATCATAGTGGAAACACAGGGGCGAAGGCGACGATTACTTTCAATCGTCCCAAGGCACTAAACGCGCTCAACACGGAAACGCTTCTGGAAGTCAAGCAGGCGTTTACGGAATTCGAGAATGGCGGCGCAGGTCCGGGTGGTGATCTTCACCGGTGCGGGCGAGAAGGCTTTCATTGCGGGCGCAGATATCGGCGAGCTGAAGACGCTCGATGTGGTGAACGGTAAGAAGTTTGTCGAGACCGGGCATTCAGTTCTTGCTCAGATTGAGAATTCCAGGATTGTTTCGATTAGCGCCGTCAACGGATTTGCACTGGGCGGCGGCTGTGAGTTCATGATGGCGACCGATATTCGGGTGGCTTCAGAGAACGCCAAGATGGGTCAGCCGGAAGTCAATCTCGGCATTATCCCCGGGTTTGGCGGGACGCAGAGATTGACGCGGTTGGTGGGTAAGGGGCGCGCGAAAGAGCTGACGTTCAGTGCGCGCATCATCAAAGCCGACGAAGCACTGCGCATCGGGCTGGTGGAGTTTGTCTATCCGGCGGATCAGCTTGTTGCGGAAGCGAACAAGCTGGCGGATACGATTTTGTCGAAGAGTCCGTTGGGTGTGCAGTATGCCAAGGAGCTGATCAATCGGGGCGGCGAAGTTGATCTGGCGAATGCGAATGCGTTTGAGATTCAGGCCTTTGCGGCGTTGTGCGCGACTGATGATAAGAACGAAGGACTCGGCGCGTTTCTGGAGAAGCGCGACGCGAAGTTCGCGGGCAAGTAGATCGATTTAGAACGCAATAATAAGCCCGTCGCATGATCGCGTGCGACGGGCTTTTCTGTTTACTTGCGTTTTGCGTGTTGCTCCAAGCCGGCCTGGAAGAGAATCAGGCTGTCGGCCTTGCCGTCGGGTCCCATCACGAACTCGATTTCTGCATCAACCACTTTGAGAAAGTAGCGCGTCTCCGATTTGGGAAAGATCTCGAATTGCGGCTGACCGGATGCCTGGGCAAATATGCGGTCATCCTTGCGTTCGATCGTGATCGAAAAGACGGGGGACAACTGATACTCGCCGACATAGCGGTCGAATACTGCGGGATCGACCTTGACGGCAGTGGTTTTAGCAAGGATTGCGGCTGTCTGTTCGGCGGACATTTTTTCGTGCCGTGAGTCGACACCTTCCTGGTGTATCGAGTGGGCGATGACTTTGCCGGCCATTATCGCGAATGAATGTGACAGTGGTGGCATGGTTTTGTTCATAGAAGAACTTATCCGGCGACTCCGGAAAGATTTCGGATTGCATTCCGCCCGATCGCTGGGAATAGAGCTTGCCGTTTTCAGTGGTGATCAGGCGGTATTGGCCATTGCCGAGATCGTAAGCGCCGAAATAGTCGTGATATTTGCTGGTGTCGGTAACAGCTGGAGTCTTGAGCACCGGGACATCATAGGGCTGGCCGAGGGCGATTGCCGTGAGACCGACCGCCACGCGACGGGCATCGAGCATCTGATTGTTGGCGAGTACGGCGATGCTTAGTTTTTCCTGGGGGATACGGATGAACATGCTTGCAAAGCCATCGATCATGCCATCGTGCCAGATGCGCTGATATCCGGCGACGGTATCGATCATGAAGCCGAATCCGTAATTATCCAGGAAGGGCGTGAACATCGTGTCGAGAGAAGGACGCTTGAGTATCTTCTCGCCACGCAGTGCCTCGTCCCATTTTGCGAGATCTTCCACGGTGCTGTAGAGCGCGCCCGCGCCGCCGGGGATGGTTGCCTTTGGCAGGTCCGCGCGTTTAGGTTTGTTATTGTCGTCGAACAGGTAACCGAGCGCACGCTCTTTTTCGGAGACAGACATTAGATCGTATCCCGAATTTGACATACCGGCAGGAACAAGGATGTTCTCGGAGATGTAGATGTACCAGGGCTTGCCGGACACCTGATTGATAATGGCTTCGAGAAGTTTGTAACCGGAATTGCTGTAGTTGAATTTTGTCCCCGGTTCGAACTCAAGCGGCAGAGTGGAGATTGCATTGATCTGGACATCCAGCGGCACGTCCTGATCTTTCCACTGTACGTAGGCAGGGACACTGGTGAAGTTGACGATGCCGGAAGTGTGTGTCAGCAGATGGCGGATATTGATCTTGTTGGCGACGTCTTCGGGATAATCGGGGAAGTATTTTGCGATTGGGTCATCAAGAGAAAGCAGTCCTTTTTCCCGGAGCTGCATGATGGCAGCGGCGGTAAATTGTTTGGTGACAGATCCAATCGCGAACCTGGTATCGATGAAATTAGCGCGATCAGATTCGAAATCCGCCCGTCCGACTCCTTGCGCAAAGATGATATTGCCATCGCGTGCGACCATCGCAACGCCGGTGAAACTCTGCACTTTTTCGGCGGCTTCGAGGTATGCCCTGAACTTCGCTTCACTCCCCGTTGCTGCGATTAAGGATGGGGCTACGACCAGGAATATCAGCGCGAACGAGAGGCAAACACAGGGCAGACATTTCGTGCGCACAGGACGGTTTATCACAAAATCCTCCAAATTGTTTGAACAGGTACCTGGATTAGATGTTACATTTTACCTGCTGGTGTCAAGTCCGAATCGCGATTAGCGACGGCAAACTTTTGACTTGCGCATAACATCTGCATTGGTATCTATTCCCTCCCATGATTCTTGGTGATTGGTTTGTTAATCTTAGCCCGGTGCTTCAGGCGCTTCTTGCCACGTGTTTTACGTGGGGCCTGACCGGCCTGGGCGCGGCCGGGGTGTTTCTCAGCAAAGAAGTCAGCCGCCGGACATTGGACATGATGCTCGGTTTTGCCGCCGGGGTCATGATCGCCGCCAGTTACTGGTCATTGCTGGCTCCGGCAATTGACATGTCGGCGGACGGACCGGTACCGGCCTGGGTCCCTGCGGCTGTCGGGTTTCTGCTTGGTGCGGCGTTTTTGCGGGGTTTGGATCTGGTCCTGCCACACTTGCACATGACCGATAGCGGATTGCACTCCGAGGGTATCAAGACGGCATGGCATCGCAGCACATTATTGGTGCTGGCGATTACGCTTCATAACATACCTGAGGGACTGGCGGTGGGTGTCGCTTTTGGCGCTGTTGCGGCGGACCTGCCTTCCGCGAATCTGGCGGGGGCGGTTGCGCTGGCACTGGGTATCGGTATCCAGAACTTTCCGGAGGGGCTGGCAGTATCGATGCCGCTGCGGCGGGTCGGGGTTTCGAGATTCAAGGCTTTTTGGTATGGCCAGCTTTCGGGTGTGGTAGAGCCGATTGCCGGAGTGCTGGGTGCAGCGCTGGTCATTGCCGCCAAGCCGATTCTGCCGTATGCGCTGTCATTTGCGGCGGGGGCGATGATATTCGTGGTTGTGGAGGAGCTGGTTCCGGAATCGCAGACATCTGGGCATTCGCATGTGGCGACGATGGGGGTAATGGTGGGATTTACGGTCATGATGATTCTTGACGTCGCGTTAGGGTAGCGGGCATTAGCGTCGCACTTGTGTCGATGGCGTTGATGATGTAACATCTTCCATGCACCGTCACGATATTTTAGAGAAGCTTAGCAAATTCGCTCCACGCGATCGGCGCGATTCCGAGTGCCGTGACCAGTTCATTGAGTTCATCAAAGCAAATCAAGGCTGTTTCGAGCGTTCGCTCGAAGTTGGACATATCACCGGGTCGGCTTGGATAGTGAATCCGGGACGCAATCGATACCTGCTGACTTTCCACAAGAAGCTCGATTTATGGCTGCAACTCGGAGGGCATGCCGACGGCAAAGCGGATGTGCTTGAGGTTGCCCTGCTGGAGGCGCGCGAAGAATCTGGTATTGAGCAAGTTACGCCGCTCTCTGTCCAAATCTACGACTTGGATATCCATCGTATCCCGGGGCATCAAGGGGTGCCGGAACATCTCCATTATGATGTTCGTTTCATTTGCGAGGCTGATGACAGGCGAGTGTTGACAATCAGCGATGAATCGCACGATTTGCGCTGGCTGACGGCCAAAGAGGTATTGGAGCGGACTTCAGAGGAGTCAATTCTGCGAATGCTGCGAAAGACTCCGAGACCATAGCTCCCTTAATCCGCAGGCCAGGTTCCAGGACCCGAGAATTCCGCGGCATCTTAAGATTGAGCTAAGTATTTGAGGGCAAGCCAGTTGACAGCATTGCTCAACCCCCGTGGCGCTCTAACTGTTTGTCCCGTAATTGTTTCGGTCAACTGGGCTCTGATCGCGTTATTTGGGCGAGTCAGGCTTTGGCGGCACCATTGGAATCAAGGATGGTGCATCAGAGCTGTTTAAAGAAGAGTGAAGGGGGGTGGATTCCCACGGCAATAATCCCTTGACATACCCTTGCTGGAGATGTAAAATAATCAGCTAATTGGGTTAACAGCTTAGGAGAGAAATGAAGAGAACATATCAGCCCTCGAAGCGGAAACGGAAGAACGATCACGGTTTTCGTGAGAGAATGAAGACCAAGGATGGCCGCGCCATTCTATCGAGAAGACGCCGCAAGGGCAGACACAAACTTACCGTATCTGACGAAAGATAATAGTTTTGCCAAGGGCTGTCGTCTGTCGGATGGCACTCTTATCCGGCAGGCACTGCGTTCAGGAGATCGTCGCGAAGGCGAGCATATAGGAATGCATCGCTTTCCCACACCAGGGGTATCGAGCCGTTGGTGTTTTCGTGTTCCGAAGCGACTTGGTAATGCGCCTTCGCGCAACCGTGTTCGCCGCTTGATGCGGGAGTATGTGCGCACACACAAGGAACTGTGGCCAATTGATTCCGCTATTGTCCTTTCTGCCAAGCAGACGGCCGTGGACCTGGGGTTTGACCAGGTATCTGCGCAATTGGAGCAATTACTAACCAATGAATAGAGTGTTAGGCCAGATTGTCGCCGTCTTGGTTCGCCTTTATCAGATCGCCCTATCCCCCTTATTGCCCAAGGTTTGTCGATTCTATCCGTCGTGTTCGGAGTACTCACTTGAAGCACTGCAGCGATACGGATTTTTGAGGGGAACAATGCTGACCTTTAAGCGCATCGGTCGTTGCCATCCGCTCCATCCCGGCGGATATGACCCAGTGGAGTAATTGAAAGATGTTTGATCGTAATACAGTCATCGCCATCGTTCTGATATTTCTCATTTTTGTCGGCTGGTCTTATATCAATCAGACGACGCCCAATCCGCCTGTTTCATCCGGCAGCACAGCTGATTCCGTTTCGCGCGCCATGCCTGATAGTGCAGCCATAGCTGCATCGACGGCACCAGTCGTTCAGCCGGCTATGGACAGTGTCACGATAGTGACTGACTCGATTCCGGAAAAGCTGATCAGGGTTGAGACCAGGTACTTTTCTGCTGTCTTGACCAATAAAGGCGCAGGTATCAGCAAGCTGACGCTCAAAGAGTTCAAGTACTCCGATGGCGGATTAGTGGAGATGCTTCCAGCCGAAGCGCAGCCGGTACCGACGGTGATGTCGGCAATCAGTGGATTTACGGATCACGCGATTTCGTATTCGAGCACGGATCGCGATGTCGATCTCTCCGGTGGCGGCTCATCGAGCCAGACTGTGACCTTTACGGCCCAGATTCCCAGTCGCGGGGAAATCGTCAAGCAGTTCACCTTCTATCCCGACAAGTACGATTTTGATCTGGTATTGAAGATAAACGGGGTACAGCAGCTTGGCCTTGACAAGGAATATGTGCTGGGTTGGATGCCGGGAATTCCGCATTCAGAGAAGAACATCAGCGATGACTATTCCAACTATAAAGCTGCAGCCTTCATGGCCGACGAAATTCAGACCGACGACTCCTTCGAGAATGGCAAGATGGTGCGCGATATTACCGGCAACGCAAAATGGGTAGCCGCGCGATCGAAGTACTTTGCCTATGCGATCATTCCCGATAACCAGAGCAGCAACGGCGCCTATTTCCGCGGCACCGAAAAGAGCCGAGTCGGGCCGGACGGCAGCTACAATGAGCGGATTATCGCCACCGGAATCGTGATGCCGTCGGGAGCGAATCTGACCATCGAGAACAAGTTCAAGTTCTTTGTCGGACCGCTGGAGTACGATATTCTCAAGCACTACAACGCTGATCTTGAAGACTTGATGAATTGGGGATGGAAGATCATTAGGCCCTTTTCGCACGCAATTTACTGGGTAACGTTCCAGCTTCACAAATTCATTCCCAACTACGGTGTTGTCATTATCGTGGTTTCAATCCTTATCAAGCTGATAACTTTCCCGCTGACGCGCAAGTCGTTGAAGTCGATGGCGGCGATGAAGAATCTGGCGCCGAAGATGGAAGAATTAAAAGCGAAGTATAAGAGCGATCCGCAGAAGCTGAACCAGTCGATCATGAAGCTCTACAAGGAAGAGGGCGTAAACCCCTTCAGCGGGTGCCTCCTGCTCTTGCCACAGATGCCGCTGCTGTATGGTTTGTATACCGTATTCAGTTCGACGATTGAATTTCGCCAGGCGTATTTTGTTCCGCTATGGCCGGATTTATCGCAGCCGGATCCATTCCCCTATATCATGCCGATTATCATGACGCTGGCGATGTTCTTCCAGCAGAAGATGTCGATCACGGATCCCAAGCAGAAGATGCTGGTGTATCTGATGCCGGTGATGTTCTTCTTCTTCATGAAGGGTCTTCCGGTAGGGCTGGTATTGTACTGGTCGATGTACTCGATTTTATCAATCGGCGAACAGTTGTTTATTAAGCGCACTGATCTGCAGACGCTTAATCCGCAGGTAAAATGAGGCTCCCGGACAGCGACGAGACGATCGTCGCGATCTCGACACCGCCCGGCTACGGCGGTATCGGAGTTATTCGCATTTCCGGGAATCGCGCGTTTGCCGTCGCCAATGAATTGGTGAGCGAACAGCGCGATTTTGGCGAAGTCAAATCACATACGATACATCACTGCTATATCAAGGGGTCACAACGCCGGACTTTCACCGACGAAGTTCTGCTGGCGGTTTTCGTCGCGCCCAATAGTTACACGGGTGAAGATGTTGTCGAGATATCGGCGCACGGGAATCCGCAGATACTGAAACAGATTGTTGAGATGGCGATCAATGCCGGCGCACGGCAAGCAACGCCCGGTGAGTTTACGCTGCGGGCATTCCAGAATGGCCGCATTGATTTGCTTCAGGCGGAAGCGGTCGCGGATCTGATTGCAGCGGAGGGGACGGCATTTCAGCAGGCGGCGGTTTATCAGCTGTCCGGAAGACTCTCGGAATACATCGGCAATCTTCGCAATGAACTGGTGGAGATGGGCGCGCTGTTTGAGGCGTACACTGATTTTCCGGATGAGGAAATTCCGCGAAAGGAAAAGTCAGAACTGCTTGGCAAGATTGATACGATTGCGGGAAAACTCGCGCGACTGGCGGAAAGTTATCGTCACGGGGAGGTATTGCGTTCGGGTCTGCAGGTTCCGATTGTCGGACCGCCAAACGCCGGGAAGTCCTCGCTCTTCAATGCCATACTCGCCGAGGAGCGTGCGATCGTCACGGAGATACCGGGAACGACGCGCGACACGATTGCCGAGAAGATCGACATCAACGGCATTGTGGTACGCTTTGTCGACACAGCTGGATTGCGCGAGACCGACGATCATATAGAGACCGCCGGCGTTGAGCGGTCACGGCGGGAAATCGAAGCGGCGGGCCTGGTAGTTGCAGTGTTCGATGCGACCAAGGCGACGGTGACGGAGATCCGGGAGTTTCTGTCGAAACTGACCGACCGGCAGGTCCTTCTCGTCCTCAATAAGATTGATCTGCTGACTGAGTTTCAGACCGCTGATCTTGAGTCGGAACTGGACAGCACCGGCCCGATCGTCGTTTCGGCGAAGGAACTGAAGGGAATCGACAATCTCCTGCGCCGGATCGGCGAGATGATTATCACAGCATCGACCACACTCTCCAGCGACAACAACATTATCACGAATCAACGGCATCATCGTGCCGTTCTTGCGGCCTTAGACTCCCTTGCAAGTGTGCGGCAGAAGCTCGACCAAGACGAGAGCTTCGAATTGCTGGCATTTGATTTGCACCAGTCGGTGGAAGCGTTGGAAGAAATTCTCGGCAAGGTCACAAATGATGATCTGCTGGCGGAGATTTTCAGCCGTTTCTGCATTGGAAAATAATTCGCGCCACTGTGCAATCTTCTGACTGATTCTTCCGCATTCCTATGGACAGGCTGCGCAGGGTGCAGCACCACCGCCGAAGATGAAATTGATCAAATAGACTGCGTCAGAAATCGTCACAACCCCGCTACAATCAGCATCGCCTGACAACAATGGGTCTGGAGCAGGACCACCTGAGAAAATGTAGTTAATCAGGCGAACAGCGTCTGAGATAGTCACTGTGCCGGTGCCGTCGGCGTCGCCACAACTGAACGGGGGATTGCCAATGTTGATAGCAAGATTGACTGTGTCGGACTTGGCCGGAATGTGTGAATCGAAGACGGCAATTGCAAAATTGTAATTGCCAGTCTGGCTGGGCGTGCCGGTGATGGTTCCGAGCGCGCCGCCATTGAACTTGCAACCGGGCGGCAAATTGCCGCTGATGTGAGTCCAGTTCAATGGCGGTGTTCCACCCACAGAACCCAATTTGTAGAAGTATGGCACGCTGCGAAGACCAGGTGGCGGAAAATTCTGATAGCAATAGACATTGCCGTCGCAGTGATCGCCGATGCCGTCGCCATTTTCGTCCGGCTGATCCGGGTTGGCGATGGTAGGACAGTTATCGTCAAGATCGACAGTGCCGTCGCCATCGCAATCAGGTTTTGTCCTGAAGACAGTTATTGTATCGCGGAACGGAACGCCGTTATCCTTGACCTCCACGATGATCAAATTGGCGCCGATTGATAAGGTGGCGATTCCGCTGAATGTTCCATCAATAACCGGAATCGCCGTTCCGTTGAGAGTGACCTCCGTGATGATAGGATTTCCCGAAATGCCGGTAACTGTCACGTTTTCAGTAATTACGTGTGCGCCTTGCGGGGGAGCGATGATCACAGCATTGTCGGAGTTGTGCTCGCGGTTCATGACATCGGGAACGGCCGAAATATTCGAACCGGGAATCAGCATCAGCTCATAGGGATGACAATAGTCCATGTATCCAGAAGACCCTGTGGGCACTGACCGGAATTCATTGAATGGGGGGAACGTGGCCCCAATGGATGACGGATCAAGATATAGCCATCGGTGTGCCAGCCAGATCACCGAGTACATGTGCTGACTGTAACGCAGTTGCCAGCGGGTTTCAGCGATGGCGACGCGGTCACGCGAGAGTCCGACTTTGCAGAGCATTGTGGTAAGAATGTGGGCGCGACTCATGCAAGTACCCCAGACGATGAAGCCATAGTTAATGTAAGTGGCGGCAATCGCTTCGATGGATGGATAGCCATCATCGTAGTTCATCATAAAATTCCAAGCTGCCTGAACCGCAGGGTCGCCGGGATAAGAGTTGATATACCGGGCGTTGGTTTGCAGCCATTCCCAGACCAGCGAGCATTTCATCCAGATAACGGAATCAACTTCGGTCGTCTCGGAGTCGGTTCCGATTGACGAGAGGAGTGAATCGATCAAAGCGTTGTCGGCGTCGATGTTGGGAAAGTCGAATTCGGTAACCTCACCCCCCGCCCGTTGACTTACACCATCATGAAGCTGGTAGAGCACCAAACCCTGATTCAGGGTTTGCGCGAGAAATCCAGAATCCGGTTTGCTTAAGAAGAAGTTTGTACCGGCATGCGGCGTTTGCATGAGCAGAGTGGTTGATTCATAACCGGGGGCAGAAACAAGCAGAGTGTAGTCGGTCAGATCAGCAATCGTTGGTGTAATGAAGTATCCCGCGGAGTCGGTGGAGACGGTGGTTGCGTTTGATATGAAGTTATTGCCGATGATCAACTCTGCGCAAGGGATCGGCCAACTGGTACTGGCGTCATAAACGTGCCCGGAGAAATTCCCTGCATTTGCGATGCCGGAAGTGATCAGCACAGCGTTTACCAGGGACGCAACAACCAACCTAATCTGTTTAGAAAAGGGCATCGAACAATACTCCACCTAATTGTCTGCGGTCGCGAGCGGCCTGAGTGCGCTGGTTGCAGTGATCAAGCCCAATCGCCGGCCAAAGTCACCCCCTGTGATTGTGTAGAATAATATCCATTATAGCCTGCCGGCTGCGATTTGTCAAGCAGGAGTGTGGCCTCGGTCAGGAGCGTAACATCGGCTTCGACACAGGTTCGTAACAAATGGAGGCGCCGGCGAAGGCAGAGCAAACTCACTGTGTCTAATACGATATATGTGAATGTGTTAGCAGAGCGCGTGGCATCCGCATAGACGCGGTGATTGGAGTTGCCTTGTGGGCGTCGTAATCGTTTCACGTGAAACGTGGGTTGACGATCGCACTTGATTTTGAGCGCTTGAGCGCGTATCATCTCCAACCACTATGAAAGACTTTGAAGTCATTGTTATCGGAGGCGGACACGCCGGCATTGAGGCGGCGGCGGCAGCCGCTCGCATGGGCGCAGTTACTGCCCTGATCAGCGGTGATCTCGCCAAGATTGGCGAAATGTCGTGTAACCCGGCAATCGGGGGGGTCGGCAAAGGTCAGCTTGTCCGGGAGATTGATGCGCTGGGCGGTTTGATGGGTTACATCACCGATCGAACGGGAATACATTTCAGGACTCTGAATAAGAGCAAGGGGCCGGCGGTCTGGTCATCGCGGGCGCAATGTGATCGCAAGCTGTATCGCAAGTTCGCCCAGGAAGTGTTGTCCGAGATAGAGAATCTCACTCTGGTTGAAGGGATGGCTGTCGGCATAGGCTGTGAGGGCAACAAGTTCAGCCATGTTATTCTAAAGGACGGTAAAGAGATATCTGCCAACGCGTGCGTGCTTGCATCGGGTACGTTTTTGAACGGCCTGATCCACATTGGCGAAGAGCAAATTGCCGCCGGGCGCGTCAACGAGGCGCCGTCGCTGCATCTGTCGGAATCGTTACAAGCATTGGGGTTCAAGCCGGGAAGGCTCAAGACGGGAACACCACCGCGGCTGGAGGGTGACACTATTGATTATTCGAAGATGGAACCGCAGCCCGGCGATGACGACTTTCTTCCATTTTCGCTGAGAACTATCGGCGGTGTAACCAACAAGGTTCATTGTCATATCACATATACAACTGCAGAGACGCACCAGATTGTCGAAGCGAATATCCATCGCTCGGCGATGTTTTCCGGCAGTATCCAGGGGATTGGTCCGCGCTATTGCCCATCGATTGAGGACAAAATACATCGGTTCCGGGACAAGGATCGGCATCAGCTGTTTATTGAACCGGAAGGACTTGATACGACAGAAGTATATATTAATGGGTTGTCAACTTCCCTGCCGGCCGAAGTACAAAGCGATATTCTGCATTCGATTCCTGGATTGGAAAACGTGGTTATGAAAAGGCCGGGATATGCGATTGAGTATGACTTTTTCCCGGCATTCCAGATCAAGCCGACACTTGAGACGCGCTTGGTGGCAAATCTCTACTTCTGCGGGCAGATCAACGGGACATCTGGATACGAAGAGGCGGCTGCACAGGGACTACTGGCCGGGATTAACGCCGTAACAAAGCTGAATAATCATCCGCAGGTCGTGATTGATCGCGCACAGGCGTATATTGGGGTCATGATTGATGATTTGGTTACGAGAGTTCCGATGGAGCCCTACCGGATGTTCACTTCGCGGGCAGAATATCGTTTAGCGCTGCGGGAAGATAACGCCTATGATCGGCTTATCTCAGTTGGGCGAAGCCTCGGATTGGTGGACGACTTCGTGATGGGACGGTTTATGCATGACCGCGACAGATTGGACGGGGAACATAAGCGGCTACACAAGACCTCGATTGCAGCATCGCTGGTTGACCCGACCGCCAACGGTGACAGACTGCCGATGGGCGTTTTACTGAAGCGTCCCAACGTGACCTATCAGCGCCTTGCCGGAGTCGATGAAGAGTGTGCTCGTTTTCCAGCACGTCTTGGTGAGAGGCTGGAGATTCTGATAAAATATGCGGGATATATGGAAAAGCAGCAGCGTGAGATCGACCGGTTCCGCCAACTGGAATCGCGAAAGATTCCCGATGATTTCGATCTTGGCGCGCTTTCCGGTCTCAAGAGAGAGGCGATCTCAGTTCTGGAGCAGTATCGCCCGATCAATCTTGGGCAGGCGTCGCGTTTAAACGGCATTACCTTCTCCGATATCACGGTGTTAATGATTCACTTAAAGCGTCACTACGCTGGCACTGTTTCACGTGAAACAAAGTGATGGATGATAAGACATCATACACCTCCTTATTAGGTTCCGGCTCGCAAGACCGTGCGGTATGTGAGTCCCAGCTTGCCTTGTTACGCGGGTATCTCCTCGAAGTCAATCGTCACATAAATCTCGTATCGCGAAACCAGACCGAAATCGCGGTCAACGATCTGATATACGATTCGTTGGCGATGGTTGCGTTGATTGGTTACTCCAATGGGGCGATGGTGCTGGATATCGGGTCGGGAGCGGGATTCCCCTGGATTGTTCATAAAATCGTCCGCCCCGATTTGAGGATTGTCACAGTTGACTCGAATCAGCGCAAGATTGAGTTCCAAAAGGTTGCCGCACGCAAACTGGGTTTGACGGATTGTCGGTTTGTTTCGGAGCGTATCGAGAAGGTGCCGGCAATCGGATGCGATTATGCGATGGCCAAGGCATTTGGGTCTTTGGAGCTAATTGTGAAGCTTGCCTGGCCTCATCTGAAGGTTGGAGGCAGGCTCGTGTTGCCGAGGAAAGAGACGGAGCAGAATAGTGCCGAAGCCCCCGGCTTCTGCTGCGAGGCTGTTCACCAATATCAGAGTTCACCGTCCGGGCGCATTTCAAGTCTTCTGATCCTCAAGAAAATGTAACAAATCGCCACTAAACAGCGAAGTTTTTATTGCGAAATGTCGGCAGAATCATAGATTAGCGACACGAACGGATTCGCGCAATCAGGAGGGATTTCTGGCCAAGATATTCGCAGTTGTCAATCAAAAAGGTGGAGTGGGCAAGACCACCACCGCCATCAATCTTTCCGCCTGCATTGCTATCGCCGAAAAATCGACCCTGCTTGTGGATCTCGACCCGCAGTCCAATGCGACTTCGGGAATGGGGATTGACAAGAGAAATCTGGCGGTATCGATCTATGATCTGTTAAGCGACAGCAAGAGCGTCGAAGAAGTCGTACTCAAGACCAACATCAAGTATCTTGACATCATTCCGGCCAACATCAATCTGGTGGCCGCAGAGCTGGAGATGGTGGAACGCAACAATCGCGAGACCATCCTGCGCGACAAGCTGGCGGCAATCAGGGACTACTATGACTACATTGTCATTGACTGCCCGCCGTCATTAGGACTCCTAACGTTAAATGCGCTGGTGGCGGCAGACCACCTGCTGATCCCGATTCAAGCGGAGTATTACGCGCTGGAAGGCTTGAGCCAGTTGATCAATACGATTGGACTGGTGCAGCAGAGCTTGAACCAGAAGCTGACCATTGGCGGAATCCTGATTACCATGTTCGACCCGCGCCTGAATCTAGCGCGGCAGGTGATGGAAGAAACGCGCAATCATTTCAAAGACAAAGTGTTCGCTACGATAATTAACCGCAATGTCCGCCTGGGCGAGGCGCCCTCATTCGGCAAGCCGATTATCCTGTATGATATCGGTTCGACGGGTGCGGAGAACTATATCTCGCTGACGGAGGAGGTCTTACGGATATGAAGAAATCGGTGCTCGGAAAGGGACTGTCGGCTTTGATTCCCACGGCTCCGACGGTTCCGGTGGCGGCAGAAGTCGCAGTCGAGCCGGAGCATGGCGATAGATTCTTGATGGTCGCGCTTGATCAGTTGATTGCCAATCCGAATCAGCCGAGGAAGTTCTTTGCTGAAGACAAGTTAAGCCAGCTGGCGGATTCGATCGCGCAGAAAGGCGTATTGCAGCCGATCCTGGTTCGTCAGGTGAACGGGAAATTCCAAATTGTTGCCGGTGAGCGGCGTTTTCGCGCGGCGGAAAAATTGGGACTGGCGGAAGTGCCGGCGCGAGTGGTCGCAGACTTGAGTGATCGCGACATGCTTGAGATCTCGATCGTGGAGAATCTTCAGCGCGACGATCTCAACCCGCTGGAATTGGCGGAAGGGTATCAGCGACTGGTCAGCGAATTCAATCTGACGCAGTCGGAGCTGTCGACGCGAGTGGGCAAAGACCGCTCTTCGGTGGCCAATACGTTACGGCTACTTAATCTCCCCCAGGCGATCAAAGAGAAAATTGCCGCCGGACAGCTCAAGGAAGGCCATGCGCGGGCAATACTGGCGTTGGAGGACGAGAAAGAGCAGTTGGAGCTGGCGCGCAAGATCATTGCCGAGGATCTTACGGTGCGGGCGATCGAGGAGATTATTTACGGCGGACAGCGCAAGAAGCGCGGCCGCAGTTTGAAATTGAAGACGCGTCCGGTGGAGATCTCGCAGGCCGAAACGGCACTGAAACGCCGGCTGGGAACGGCGGTGACGATACAACGTGGACTCAAGCGCGGGAAGATTTCGATTCAATTCTATGGGGATTCCGATTTAACGCGCATTCTCGAGTTGTTGGGGGTAGAATTATAGATGTCAAGCCTTGGGCAACAAATTACCTTGATGCTGATTTTCGAGACCGGCAAGCAGCCGGTGACGATCAAATTTTCGCGACTGCTCTATTACATTATTCTGGGGGTAGTCGGACTGCTGATTGTTGTGTCGATCATCGGCACATTCACATATGCACGGCTAGTTATTCATTCCAACGAGCGGGAGGAACTGGTACAGGAAAACGAGGAACTGCGCCGCCTGAATTCCAAGATTGGCCTTCTCGAAAGCAACCTGCAGGCCTATCGCAGTATGCTGGGTCAGGTTGCGACGCTGGCGGGAATCGATCTGGCGCAATACGGGATGGAAGGGCCGGCCGAAGGCGTCACCTCTGGCGAATCGACTTCAGTTTCAGAGGAACCAGTCGTGATCACGGACCAGGCAGATACTTTCCAAGGACCTGTTGGCACGCCAAAGGGGTTGCCGGTACAGGGATTTGTCTCGCGAACGTTTCGGCCGACAGCTGATAATCCCAAGACGCGGCATCTGGGCATAGACTTGGCAGTCAAGAAGGGTACGCGCGTGATCGCAACAGCGGATGGTGAAGTAGTTTTCGCGGGCTGGGATGACGCTTTTGGCTGGAAGGTAGTACTGAAACATTTGAATAATGTCGAAACAATGTATGGACACAATGACACATTACTGGTGAGATCCGGGCAACAGGTTCGTTATGGCGAAGCGATAGCATTGTCGGGGAGCACGGGCGTCAGTACAGCGCCACATGTTCACTACGAAGTGCGCGTTGACGGTCTGCCAGTAGATCCGGAAGTTTATTATGGCAAAGACAATAATTCCCAATCTCATTAAAGGAGAAGATGCGATGGCAGAAAATTTGAGCACCATCATCGGAAAAGATAGTGTTTTCACGGGTACCTTGGAAGTCAAGGGCACACTTCGCGTCGATGGAAAACTGAAGGGCAAGGTTGTATCGGACGAAACCGTATCGATAGGAGCTACCGGCGAAGTAGAAGCTGATATCGAAGCCAAGGTTGTCATTGTTGCCGGGACGGTTGTCGGGAACATCCATTCTTCGGAAAAGACCGAAATGCAGGCTAAAGCCAAGGTAGTTGGCGACTTAGTGACAAAGAGCATCGTTATTGAACAAGGTGCGATATTTCATGGCTCCTGTCAGATGAAAGGCCTAAAAGAATTCGAACAAAAACCCGATAATAAGATGGTAGACAAAAGACCACAGCTCTAACCGAGTTGTAACAGTGTGCCTTTGTGGATAACTTAAACAACAATGTGGAAATTGTTGTAAGGCGTTGACGGATAATGTGATACTGTCCATGCTTAACAGTACGATTTAATGGTTATCCACAAGAGCTTGATTTGAGATTGTTTAGATTTCGATAAGGCGGACTCACTTTGGGCACATTCTTTCTTGTAGCCGGGACGGTTTTGTTCTTCAGCGGGTTGGCTTGCCTGCTGTTTGTATTCGTTTCCATAGCCCGTCGGCTGAAGGACAACATAACTACGTCGGTCTATTTTCGGAGCCGGCGTTCGGCGCGGCCCTGGATTCTTTCTGCTGCCGGGATAATCCTGATCGTAGTTGCCCAGGGTTGTTACTGGTTCAATGCCGAGGTGAGTCGTTTCACTCCGTTTGGCGGCAATCCCCCACTGGCGAACGTCAGTTTTGTTTACGAAGAATTAAAACAACCGCGCTTGATTGTGAGATCGACGGATCAGAATAATCTGGAAACCTCGCAGATAGTGCCCTTCACGGCAGACAGCGTAGCCGTGGGAGTTGAGGTTGTACGCTGGAAGAAAGTTTGCCAGGTCCTTGGCTTGGTGGACTGCTATCGGATCAACGGCATTTATTATCTGAACGGGCCGGGTGATACGGTTCTGACTTTTGCGCGTATTCCCAATCATGAACTCAATGGCGGGCAGTCGGGATTCATTACATTGGTCAATGCCATTGGTTCGACGTTTCCGGGCGAGTTAAAACTGCATTTCACTGCGCCGATTATCACGGACGGCAATTTTAGTTATTCCATCCAGATTTCCCGGGATGAGGTTGTTACCACACGCCAGGTTGACAAAACCACGGCAGTCAATTATCCTAAATAGCTGAAAACAAGTTAGTCAGCCGAGCTGTTTATCCGTATAAGCGGTTATGGCGCTTACGACTTGCAGGACGGGTTTCCCATTATTCCGGAGTTATCCGGGCGGGGTGCCAAGCGATGCCCAAGTCCCACATATTGTCGAGATTGTTCGGAGGAATAGATGACAGATCAGATTAGAGAGTCCGCGGATTTACAGGCGGTCGAAAAGCTCAAGGACGCGCGGACACGCATCAAAGCGGAAATTGGCAAGGTCATCATCGGCCAAGATCGCGTCATCGACGAATTGCTGATAGCTTTGCTCTCCAATGGACATTGTCTCTTGGTGGGTGTACCGGGATTAGCGAAGACACTCATGATCTCCACTCTGGCGCGAGTTCTTGACCTGAAATTCTCACGAATTCAGTTTACACCGGACTTAATGCCTTCGGATATTACGGGCACCGAGATACTTGAAGAGAACAAGTCAACCGGTCAGCGCGAATTCAAATTTGTCAAGGGTCCGGTTTTCGCCAATATCGTGCTGGCTGATGAGATTAATCGTACGCCGCCAAAGACGCAAGCGGCTCTGCTTCAGGCGATGCAGGAGCACGAGGTCACGGCGTCTGGACAGACATTCAAGCTGGACGAGCCGTTTTTTGTACTTGCGACGCAGAACCCGATCGAGCAAGAAGGAACCTATCCTCTACCGGAGGCGCAGCTTGACCGCTTCATGTTTAATATTCATGTTGATTACCCTTCATATGAGGAAGAGCACGCGATCGTGAAATCGACGACAGCCGTGATGCGGCAGGATCTCGGCAAGATCATGAGTGGCGCAGAGATCCAGCAGTTGCAGCAATTGGTGCGCAAGGTGCCGGTATCGGATCACGTTATTGACTATGCGATCAAATTAGTGCGTGCGACTCGGCGCACCGAAGGGCAGGTCCGCGACTACATAGCCAACTGGGTGACCTGGGGTGCGGGTCCGCGCGCTTCGCAATATTTGATACTTGGCGCCAAGACCAACGCTATCTTGAGCGGCCGCTATACTCCTGCGATTGAGGATGTTCAGTTTGTGGCCAAGCCGGTTTTGCGGCACCGGATAGTGACATCGTTCAATGCCGAAGCTGACGGTGTGGACGCTCTGCAGATCATCGACAGGTTGCTGGCGGACGTCAAGGAGAAGTAGGATCGGCGGGGCCGGCAGCGGCTGATTACGGGGAATGCTCGAAATCGGGGTAACTACTGCCCGGCAATAGATGACGCAGCCGGGGGCGAAACTGGTTTCCCGCACGATTTTCCAGTTACGCAAGCCACATTTATTCATATATTCTCTCCCCTGAACCCACGTTATTCAACTCAACAAGGAGTACTTGTGACATTCTTAGAAGCTCATCGGTCTTGGGGCAAGAGACTGTTCGGCGCATTGTTAGTTTTTGGATTGGCCGCCGGCATCGCTTGCGGGCAGGCGACGAGCGACAATTCCCAGCAGATTGCGAAGGCATATTTTGATGCTGCACGTGCGGCTGACTGGAAGGCCTGTGGGCTCACAGTGCATCCGTCGGAGCTGGGCAGGTTCAAAGGAACGCTGGTGCCGTTACTCACGAATATCAAGGAAGCCGGCAACCCGGCAGATCCGCTTCTGCCGTTTTTTGAAGGTGCGACCGACTGGGACGGCATCCTCGCGAAGGACTCGCTGCAATTCTACACCAGTACGATGAATTGGATTACCAGCTTAGCGCCGCAGATTTCAATGATGATTGCCGGTGCCGAGATTCAATTTGTCGGCTCAGTCGACGAGGGCAAGGAAACGCGTCATCACGTGTTCCATATGAAGCTGCAGGCAACGGATGCGGAATCTTCAACGAATGTTGTGACTGTGCGCAAGTCGAGCGACAAGTGGATGGTTGTAATGGGCAATACGATCAACCAATTGGCCGGACTGTTTCAACGGCGATAGTTGGCACCGGGCAAACAGAGGTCGAAACCAAGTCAAAAGCCCCTTGTTGAGCGGAAGCCGACAGGGGGCTTCGTGTATCCCGCCTGTTTAATTGGATGGTGCTGGAGTGAACAGGCAGGAAGGGACCGAACTGAAGCCAGCCCAGTAGTTGATGAGAGAAACGAGATCGCCGACATTGATGCGGCGGCTGCAATCGCAATCGTACATATAGAGGGGGCACTCGAGTGCGGTGCCGAGGAAGATCACATTGACCAGGGCGGTGGCATCGGCGAGATTGATCTTGCCATCCATGGTCGGATCGCCCACACGGTATTGATACTCAAACATCCCAATATCCTCCCGGGAACCGCCCAGCGGATAGCTGGCCGGGATTTCAGCGCCGGCATCGATGAGCCGCGAATCGCAACGCAAGCGGAAGTCGAAAGCGGCAGCGTTGGTATACCGCGGATTCATCAGGATGTTATCGTAGATGTCGGCTGAATCCAGATTATAGTTTCTCGACTTGCTGTTGTCGCCGAGAGAGGAATCATCGCAGCCGCTAAAATTGGCGATCTGATTCTGGTAAAAATCGCAGTTGCTGATCTCCGAGAGGCCGCCGTTGCAGTAAATCCCGCCGCAAAACGGGGACGAGTTGTTGGTGACACTGTTATTCGCAAAGACGGCGTACGAATTCTGGATGAAGATTGCCCCGCCGTTTCTTTCCGCACTATTGGCATGGATGACATTATGCCGGACTTGAATCCAGGAGCTTTCCAGCCACAAGCCGCCGCCGTCACGGGATAAGTTCTGCGTGAACGCATTATGTTCGATAACCGGGCGCGAGTTTTTGACAGCGATCCCCGCACCCACAAGAGCGCTGTTGTTACGAATGATGTTGTAACGAATTTTCGGATTGCTGGAATTGCAGACGAGGATGCCACCGCCGGCGAAGCTTCCGGGAATGAACGTTCCGACGCCATTTCGAATTGTAAACCCGGTCAGCGCAGTGAGGGAGTCCTCGCGGGAGACAAAGCGCACCACGGAGCCGGAATCCGAATTGCTGGGCTGGCTGCCATCAATAATGGTCTGATTGATGATGTCGGAATTGCCGGTCAAGATAAACTGCGAAGCGACGGTAATTTTCTTGCCGCGAAAATCGATATTTTCGAAGTAGATTCCGGGGGATACAAGAATTGTATCGCCAGCGGTGGAGATATTAATCGCGCCCTGGATGGATGGATAAGTTGCGGGAACCTGAAGAACCCGGGCAAACAAAGAAGGGTAGATAAACCCGACCGCCGATGCGATAACCAGCAACACTCTTAGAAGCAAATTTCTCTCCCTATCGGCCAGTAGGGTCGTATCTAATCTAATTAATTGGCAGACTTTTGCAACCGATTAAAGTCGTACGCTGAAGAAAAAGGAAAGTCGGAACCTGATCGGGGATAAGAAGAGGCATCTCGGCCTCGATCAGTTCTGGAAGGATCTCCCAAGAGCCATAGCACCCGCGTTTGTTCACGATACTATGACACTGGAGATCATTCACCCCTTACTTGGGCAGACTCTGTAAGAATCGCTCGACCAGGGTTTTCGCATTCTGAAGGTCGGAATAGCCGGTCACGACGGCCAATGTTCCGTTCTGTTGCGCACAGAACACCGAACCAAATTCCGGGCAGGTGCCAACCAGCGACTGGTATTGGCCTTCCATGAGCCAGTCCTCGATCTTGCCCTCCTTACCAAGAAATGATTCGGTGGCGATGGAGATGCCAATTCGAGAATTGAGCATAAAATAGAGAGTCATGGTATCGGCATTCACGGAATATTGGCAGCCATAGAATTCGGGGATTTCATCAAAGTGGTCCTGGGTTCGTGGCATCTTGAGTTCAGAATGCGGGATTCTGCCTTCGGCAGGAAACACGGCCAGCTGTTTTGGAAGGGCCGATACCGTATCGGTGAATCCGTCAATAATCAATCTGGCAGCTTTGAGGAGATCGTCATCGGTGATATTGCCGTTGCGTTGGATCCTTCCGGTGTACTTCCCGTTCAGGAACGCAAGTGTATCACCGAGAATGTAGGCATCCTCGGGCAGATCAAGAAACTTGCCGGCGGGATTGCGGCGCAGGGCATACATGGTGAAAGCATTAGCCGGTTCCTGGAACAGGATCAAATCCACCTTGAGGGATTTTGAGTTATCAGCGGAGGTGTAGGTGCCGGTTGACATTTTGTCGAGCCCATTGTTCAAATGTATTTCGGCTTGCTGTCCCAGGTAGTCCCAGACCGTGTTGCGCTCAAAGACGATGGTGGAGTCCTTCAAGGTCAACCCGCTCAAGGCGGTGCGCCCCGGGAGCAGGGCGCGCATGGCCTCCATGGGATCTTTGGGAACCGAAGATGAAGTGCATCCGCTGAAAATGAGCGCAGACAGTAACAAGGCGGCAGCCGGGAAGAATCGTGCTAAACGTATCATCTTGAATTATCCTCGCAAAGAAAGTCACACCGTTGATTATTATCGTCCCCCGGTAACCCAGAATATCGCCATCACAGAGAGAAACCACAAGACAATATTGATCAGAATCGGCATGTCGGTAAGAAGCAGCCGCGCGGGGGAGCCGCCGCGTTCCTCCTGATGGATCAAATAAAGATAGCGAAATATTCCATAGAGCACGAACGGGATTGTCAATTCGAGGTGTCGGACACCCAGCTTCTCCTGGATTTCGGGAGAGAGCGTGTAGAAAGTATACGCGACGACTGTCGAGGCGGTGACGACGCCGATGAGTTGATCGAGGAAATAGGGGGAATATTGCTTGAGCGAGACGCGATGTTCGAACGCTTGATCTTTGAGGACTATCAGTTCATGACGACGTTTGCCGAAACCAAGAAATAGCGCCAGGAGAAAGGTACAGGCAATCAACCACGGCGATGTTTCCACCGAAATCGCATACGATCCTGCGACAGCTCTCAACACGAACGAGACAGCGATCGACATGACATCGATGATGACGATACTCTTGAGCAATGCGGTGTAGAGAATATTGAACGCGACGAAGATCATGGCAATATAGAGAAACTCGCGTGGAAGCAACAATGACGCAGCCATGCCGGAGAACATGAGAATGACCGCCAGTATTCGCGCCGTGACGGGAGAGAGCGCACCGGCAGCCAGCGGCCGCGATTTCTTGGTGGGATGGAGGCTATCCTGTTCGCGATCGTGGATATCGTTGACAATATACACGGCAGACGAGAGCAGGCAAAGGATGCCGAATGCCAGCAAAGAGTGGAGCACATCCGGCGTGCTGGTGAAACGGCGGGCGAAGATCAGAGCGCCGAAAACAATGAGATTCTTGACCCACTGTTCAGGGCGCATGAGAGTGATAATGGCGCGCATCATCATGAATGTTTCTGGGCTCTCACCGGGGCGGCGGTGACTAAAGTGTACCGAAGGGCAACGCTTTGCGGACCTCAGGCAGAATCATTGTCATGAATTGTTCTGCCAGCCGCTGACATTCATCCGGGGTCCTGTCGCCCTGTGCGACCGTCAGGCGAATAATAGCTGCATCGGTAGGAGATAACAAGAGCGAATTGCGCACGAGATCGAACTTGAGCGAGTATTCCGAAGTGAGATCGCCGGAGCGAGTATGGAACCAGTAGAACATCTGGTCGACGCGATTGCGTTTGGCAATGGTCATGCGATTAACGGTGATATTGCGCTCACCAAGACTGAAGGGAACGTGTTCGAGTCCAGTCAGGACCCAGCCGCCGCCGGGAAGACAGTGGCGCGGCGAGTGGATTTGCGAGCCGTATTTCTGATCTTTAAAATACGCGATATAGAGGCCGACATAATTGCCACTGGAGTCGGAATATCCCCGGAGAAGCACCTCGGTGGCCTGGAGTACGGCAGCGGTAGCTTCACCGACCGGAAAGACCACGGCTTTCCAGCCGTCGATCTCAACCGGCATTTCGCTCAAATGCGAAGGCTGGTCCGGTTCGACGGCGATATAGCGGAGGACTGTAGCCATGGCGCCAAACGGGACGAGCAGGAGGAGGATAATCAGGAATTTCTTCACGGTTGCTTCTCCCCCGCTTCTTCTTTCTTCTCCCCAATCTTCAGAACGCTGCTCGTAATCAGCAAGCAGACGAGGCTGAACATGAAGACGATTGTTCCCGAGAGTTCATGGATGAAATCTTCGGCGACAGCACGGGAAATACCGTAGGCACCAACGGCAGTCACGCAGATGCGGAAAATATTGGCGGCGATGGCAATCGGGATAGTGGCGAGAAACAGGGTGACGCCTTTCCACTTGGAGGTCTGCGTCAAGTAAGCGAGCAGAGCACCGAGCGCCAGCAACGTGACGAGCGAACGCAGACCGGAGCAGGCCTCGGCCACCTCGAGCGAGTAGTTGTCAGGCAGATGGATGACATTTCCCTGTCGCAGATGCGGGATACCGACAATGCTAAGCAGTGACGCTGCGATCTTGGAGCCAAGCATCTGGAGCGGAAATGTGGCGCTATAGTAGATGATGTATGGCGCCGGAATCATAAAAAGCAAAAAGAAGAAAGCAAACCAGATTTCACGCGCGAAGCGGTAACCGGCAAGGTACAAGGTCACGCCAAACATCAGGCTCACCATTGAGACTCGCGCGGTGAAGTATTCCATCCCGGCCGTACCGAGGATGAACACCACCAGCGATGCGAGAATGACCGGGATACCCCACTTGCTTGATTCCAGTGGGATAGTGCGAAGGACTTCGCGCTTCCGCCAAACCAGCCAAATGCTGATGGGGATGATCAGGAAGCCGTGGGAATAGTTGTCGTCAGAGTACCAATCGCCAGCGAGTTGCACCAGGATGGGCAGATACATGAGAAGGATAATGGCGCCGATAATGGCAATTTGCCACCAAGAGATGGCTAATGAACGGCCGGAGCCGGGCGCATTGGGGACAGTCTGGTTAGGCACGACTCTTTAGCACCGCCTCGCGACGGTAAAATGCGATAGTTTTTTCAAGGCCTTCACGGAATCCGATTGTCGGTCTGATGCCCAGGACGCGCTCGACTTTGGAAACGTCGGCAAACGAGTGTTTGATATCACCGGGGCGCGCTTCGTCAAAGCGGGCTTTGATGTTCTTGCCGATTAACTCGTTCAAAACCTTCAGCAAATCGTTGAGCGTATATTGTCCGCCGCAAGCCAGGTTGTAGACGCCGGGAACGACTGTCTTCATCTCACAGGCGTGAATGATACCATCAACAACATTGTCGATGTAGGTGAAATCGCGCGATTGGAGTCCGTCGCCGAAAATTGTCGGTTGTTCATCGGCGAGCAGTGCATTGATGAACTTCGGGATGACCGCCGCGTAGTGGCTGTTGGGGTCCTGATTGGGGCCGAAGACGTTGAAATATCGGAAAGCCACGCAGGGCATGTGATACAAATCGGAATAGACGCCAAGGTAGTACTCGCCAGTGATCTTGTTCACGGCATACGGCGACATTGGGGCCGGGAGCATATCTTCGGTCTTGGGCAAGGTCGGGGTGTCGCCATAAACCGAAGATGATGACGCGAAAAGAAAGCGCTTCACGCCGTTGCGGCGCGCACATTCCAGCATGTTCAGGGTGCCGTTGATATTGACATGGTTAGCTGTAAGCGGATTCTCAACCGAGCGATTTACCGAAGGGAGCGCTGCCTGATGCAGGACGAAGTCGATATCACGGCAGGCATCAAGGGCGACCCAGAAATCGCAAATGTCGCCTTCGATAACTTCGACGTCGCTTTCAATCTCTTTCAGGTTCTGACGACGGCCGGTAGAGAAATTGTCGAGAATGCGAACCTTGTCCCCGTGATGAACCAGCGCCTTCGCGATGTTCGATCCGATAAAACCGGCGCCTCCGGTAACCAAATATCTCATAGGAGCTTATCCTCTCGCATAGTGTTCTTTTCTCATATCGACAGCGGGCGACCGGGTCTTGACTGCACGGGGTGCGGTTGTCGCTTTAGGGCGGTCGATTTCAACGGATATATTCTCCGGCACGCTTGGATGGCGGAGACTCCTTAAACCAGTCGATTGTAAGTTTCAGCCCAGCTTCAAGATCGATTCCGGGCTTCCACTTTAATACACTTTGAGCCAAAGCGTTGTTGGAGAGCAATCGTTCCACTTCGGAATCTCCCGGGCGCAAGCGGCCGGGATCGCGACGGAGTTTCAAGTCGACTCCCATTAGTCTGGCGATCAATTGCGCCAAATCGCCGATGGATATTTCGCTCCCGGTGCCAAGGTTGATAGTCATTCCGACGGCTTCGTCGACTTCGGCGCCAAAAATCATGCCGGCGGCAGTATCGGTTACGAACGTAAAGTCGCGCGTTGGCGCAGTAGCACCGAGGTTGAGTTCGTGACCGGCCAGCAGCTGGGCGATGATCGTTGGGATTACAGCGCGCTGCGATTGGCGCGGGCCGTAGGTATTAAATGGACGAATCGTAACGACCGGAAGGCCGAAGCTACGATGGAAGGAATCCGCTAACAAATCAGCGGATAGCTTCGATGCCGAGTAGGGCGACTGGCCAACTTTGGGGTGTTTCTCATCGATGGGAACGTATTGGGCCGTGCCGTAGACCTCGGAGGTCGAGATGTGGACGACACGTTTGACGCCAAGATCGAGAGCAGCTGTAAGCACATTGGTGGTTCCGATGACATTGGTGTCGACGTAATTGCGCGGATGGATGTAGGAGTAGGGAATCCCAATCAACGCGGCCAGGTGGAAGACGACGTCGCAGCCTTTGATGGCGTTACGGACGGCGTCGGTGTCTTTGATGTCACCGGCGATGATCTCGACATTTACAATCCTGCCTTGTGGCAGGGTATCGAGCCAGCCGCGGTCGGAGCGCGAGTTGTAGCGAATGAAGGCGCGGACATTAGCGCCTTTGGAGATTAGAGCTTCGACAAGGTGGCTGCCGATAAAACCGGCGGCGCCGGTAACAAGGACTGTACGGTTTTTCAGATCCATGCCTGTATTATTGCGATGTTGGCAATATTAACGCAAGCAGGAAACTGCGACTGACACTTTTCCCGGCCGGGGTGAAATTTCTACGGACTGTAAAGGACCTGGAGTTTTTCACCGGGTGTCTGGGTGAAATGGTCGTAGACATTCAATAAGAATCGGGCCGGGGGTGCCATAGGCTGCTTGATGCAGAGCCTTGATGGGATTCAAGTCAAACCGCAGAGTAGTTGTAACCCAGCAGCGTTCGTCCTGACAGCCTTTGCGGCAGTTATCATCATTGTTGTCGTGGCGCAAGTAGAGACTGGCCTGCACCGGATTCGATTCGGCGAATTCACGCGGGGACATATACATGAAAATAGTAATGGCGTCTTGCAGCCGCCACCGTGGGCGATGTGGACGAACAGCGTGTCGGCAACGATCGAAAGGCTATCGAGGTCAAACGGATCGAGAGTTATCTGGGCCGGGGCAGCAGAGACCGGCGTTACCGGCTCCACAAGCGCAGGTTTTGCCGATTCCTCGACAACGCGCAACGTGATGCGCCAGGGCGGCAAGGGCGGTGTGGCTGGCTTGTGGATGATTAGTTCATAAGGGTCCGGTCGCACAGCGTGAAGTTCGAAGTTATAGCCCTGCCAGGACTCGGCCAGTGCGTTCGCCTCGCCGGTCCACGACAATCCATATTTTCCCAAGACCAGATGTGCACCGCCTGCTGATCCGGAGTTTACATAGAGCTCGATTTCGACATAGCCGGGGTCGATGCAATCTGGTTGTCCATAGCAGCGGGTATCGTTGAGCATAGTGGACATGCTGATGCTAAGGTCAGCCTCGCGGATGATCGCGGTCTGACCATATGCGAGTTCAAAAGTTGCGCCGAGGTCGACGTAAATGATTTCCTGAAAGTCAGGCGGATCGGAGCATTGGAGAGAGAGCAGGCCAAGAAGCGCAGCTACCGCCACCCGGAAAATGAAATGATACATATTAGACTCCTCCCGCAGGTATAACGAGGGAGATTACGATTTGTTTACAAGATCATCCAAGTTGAAGGGCGAGCGGATTTCGCTTAGCCATTTGCCCAGTCGGGCATGGGATTGTCGGGGCGCTCGTCATCCCAGACCATCGAGACAATCCACCAGCGTTCGCTTTCCCAGAGAAGTTGAATGCTGTTAATGCCGCGACCGATGACCATGTCGTCGATGTCGGAGAGGACGGCCTCGTAGGCGCTGAAGATGTGGCGGATAAAGCCGAAAGCCTCTTCGCGGCGGGCGATTTCAGTTTCGCGGAAGCCCTTGTTGGCGAAGGTTTCGCTGGCGAAGACAATCTTACCGCGCTCAACAAATTGTTCAGTGGTGAGTGAAATCGAGTCGGTGGTATTGCGTTTGGGAATCAGCAGGCGGCCGTCGGGGATGAAGAGCGAGCGCATTTTCTTCCAGTCGGCGGTTTCGTCCTGTTTGAAGGAGATGGAATCGTAAAGCGCCTTGATGATGGCACTGACCGAGGCGACATGCACCGGGTCGGCTTCGATGAGGGGTGTTGGTTTCATGGGGGGAATTTAATGTGTTTTTGGACGGGGTGTCAAGGGGGCAACACACAAGTTGGTAGGTCAGACATTTTTGTCTGACATGTGGGATCGAAGGGGAACGACAGACAGAATGTCTGTCCTACCGGGTGTAATGTTATGTCGACAGGAATGTGGTAGGTCGACATTGGATGGTCTTTGAAATGGTGGATTGAGGGGAAGTCGGCGAGGGAGTCGAATGACCGTTTTGATGTTTATGAACAGTCGGTTAGGCCAGTGCTTTGAAGGTGGGCGGATATCGCCATGGGTTGGGGCTGATGAATCAGCCGGAGGCGTGGAGGGAGGGGAAGGACTGGATGGGTGTCATTCGATTATCCTTAGAATTTCGTAAGTCAGGTTCGTGCGTAGCTTCGTGCCTTACTTGTGGCTATCGAGCGTGTCGCTCCACACATCAGGTGTTGTCCATGGCTCCGATTGGTTGAACTTCAATGTGTCTATGTATCGATCATAAGGCGATAAGAAATGGTTTTCGTCTAAGGGCTTTAGGTGAAGTTCTACTACATAACTGAAGTCATCGACGTCAGGCGAGTGCCACCAATTTGTGAATCCCCAGATTCTTGCATACTTGTAGCTGATGTCGAGAATTTTGTTGTCTCGCCAACTGATTTCCAGATCCTCAATCCTGTCCGCACCCATTAGGTGATGGTCTGTATCAGGAGTTTCACCTTTCTTTACTATGTAGAGCGAATAAGTGTAACCGGTTGTAGCTCCGCCGTAATCAGCATTGCGATAGAAAAGAGCTTCGACTCGTCCATCGGGAGAGGCGAGTCTCTCAAGTTCCACCGAGTGCGGCAATTCACACGACAGACAAATCAAGGTTGCACAAAGAACAACAAGTAGATACTCTCATTTTTCGCCTTCACCTTGATGTCCAAATTCGCGGGGTAGAAGTTCAATAAATATCCTTCATTCGCCTGCCCATTTTTCGAGGCCGCAGTTCCAGCATTGCTTAGCGAACGGTTGGTAAAATCTGAAAAAACGCAAAGCCTTTTCGGCTGAAGAACTGCTCACCGCAACGCGGGCAACGAAAGCTCGCGAAGCGCCAAGCAGCGATACCGTATGCAGCCATCAAGCAAAACGCTGCTATCATCGTGAGGATGTCACTGTTGCTGAAGAGTTCGTCAAAAAAAATTTCAGCCCGATTAGAGCTGGAAGGTATGAGACGAAGAGTCACGACTAGAATTGTCAGCCCGAAGTCTGTACTCGTCGCCATTCTTCGGTGTACTGGTGTTCAATAATCGGTTGTGAGAAATCGTCTGTGGTCGACATTAATTGTTACCCCAATTCGGGCGCGGGAACCGCGCCCCTACGATTTTTCATGGTCGCGGATGTGGACATCCGCGACACACAATGACGGACGCAAGGATGGCGCTTCTTGCATATGGGCGCATTGCCATGCATAGCGGGATCGTCGACCATGCGCCCCTACGAGTCCGAACCAAGGGAGTTCGGACCTACGAGAACTGCCGTCGGATAGGCTTTCTGACGGTCAATTGACAGAATTTACATCTCCAGTTCGGCTTGGTCGCCGTTGTCGCCATTGCCGTTGCCGTTTTCGTCGTCTTCGGCGATGATGCGGGCGACATCAGTGACACGGTCGCCGGATTCGAGATTGATCAGCTTCACGCCCTGGGTGGCGCGGCCAATCACGCGAATCGACTTGATGTCCTGACGAATGACAATGCCCTTCTCGGTGATGATCATCAAGCCGTCCTGATCGACAACTTCCTTGACGGCGATCACGTTGCCGGTCTTGTCGGTCGTCTTCATGTTGATGATGCCTTTGCCGCCACGGTTGGTGACGCGGTATTCCGAGATTTCGGAGCGCTTGCCGAAGCCGATCTCGGAGACGGTCAGAATCGACGTGTCGCGTTTGACCACGATCATGCCGACGACGTAGTCCTTCTTCTCGAGCGTCGATGCCCTTGACGCCGTAAGCCGTGCGGCCCATGGCGCGGACCTTGTCTTCGTCGAAGCGGATGGCCTGGCCCTCGTGGGTGGCGAGAATGATGTCGTGGTTGCCGTCGGAGATGTCGACCTCGATGAGGATGTCGTCATCCGGGATGTCGATGGCTTTGATGCCGTCGCGGCGCGGATTCGAGAATGCCGACAGATCGGTCTTCTTGATGACGCCGTTGCGGGTCGCCATGACGACGAATTTGCCTTCTTCGAAACTGCGCACCGGCAAGAAGGCGCAGATCTTCTCGCCTTCGGAGAGGTCGACCATGTTGACGACCGGTTTGCCTTTGGCGAGTTTGCCGCCGACCGGGACCTCGTGGACCTTGATCCAGTAGGCTTTGCCCTTGGTCGAGAAGAAGAGGATGTAGTCGTGCGTCGAGGCGATGAACAGATGCTCGACGAAATCTTCTTCCTTGACATCAATGCCGTTCACGCCGCGGCCGCCGCGATTCTGCCTGCGGTAGGCGGAGGTTGAGAGGCGTTTGATGTAGCCCTGATGGCTGATGGTGATGACCATGTCTTCTTCGGCGATCAGGTCTTCGATCGAGATTTCTTCCTCGGCATCGACGATCTCGGTGCGGCGCTCGTCGCCGTACTTGTCCTTCAGTCTCAATCAGTTCGGTCTTGATGATCTGCATGCGCATATCCTGACTGGCGAGGACGCTCTTGAGGTATTCGATCAGCTGGATCAGTTCGCGGTATTCGTCTTCGATTTTCTGGCGTTCCAGACCAGTGAGGCGCTGGAGGCGCATCTCGAGAATTGCCTGCGCCTGAATCTCGGAAAGCTTGAAGCGCGACATCAAGTCCTCTTTGGCTTCCGGAACGGTCTTGGAAGCGCGGATGAGTGGCGATGACGGCGTCGATATTGTCGAGGGCGATGCGCAGGCCTTCGAGGATGTGGGCGCGGTCTTCGGCTTTCTTGAGATCGAACTTGGCGCGGCGGACGACGACTTCGTGGCGGTGCTTGATGAACTCTTCGAGCATCGAGCGCAGTGGCAGTACCTTTGGTGCGCCATCGACGAGCGAGATCATGATCACGCCGAAGGTGGCCTGCATCTGGGTGTGCTTGAAGAGCTGGTTGAGCACGATCTGCGGCTGGACATCGCGCTTGAGTTCGATCACGATGCGCATGCCGTCGCGATCGGATTCGTCGCGCAGGTCGGAGATGCCTTCGATCGTCTTGTTGCGCACGAGGTCGGCGATTTTTTCGATCAGGTTCGATTTGTTGACCTGATAGGGAATTTCGGAAACGACGATTTGTTCTTTGCCGTTCTTGCAGTCTCTCGACGTTGGCTTTGGCGCGGACATTGATGCGTCCGCGGCCGGTGCGATAGGCTCGCGGATGCCGTCGCGGCCGTAGATAATGCCGCCGGTCGGGAAATCGGGGCCGGAGACGTACTTGAGCAGGACTTCATTGTCGACAGCTCGGGATTGTCGATGACCGCGACCAAGCGCATCGACGATTTCGCGCAGGTTGTGCGGCGGGATATTGGTCGCCATGCCGACAGCGATACCGGATGAGCCATTGCAGAGCAGGTTCGGGAATTTGCCGGGCAGGACGCGCGGTTCCTGCAGAGTCTCGTCGTAGTTGGGCATGAAGTCGACGGTGTCTTTTTCGAGATCGGCGAGCATTTCCATCGCGATCGGCGTGAGGCGGGCCTCGGTGTATCGCATGGCCGCGGCGTCGTCGCCGTCGACCGAGCCGAAGTTCCCTGGCCGTCGACCAGCGGATAGCGCATGTTGAAATCCTGCGCCATGCGCACCAGCGTGGGATAGACGACCTGTTCGCCGTGCGGATGGTAGTTACCCGAAGTGTCGCCGCAGATCTTGGCGCATTTACGATGCGGGCGATCGGGGGCGAGGTTGAGGTCGTTCATCGCGACCAGGATGCGGCGATTGGATGGTTTGAGGCCGTCGCGGACATCGGGCAGTGCGCGCGATGTGATAACCGACATGGAATAGTCGAGGTAGGAGGATTTCATCTCCTCTTCGAGATAGACCGAAATTAGATTTTCGCGGTTAAGTACCATTTTAGTGTCTCTATGTTAAGGTAAGAAATCTCATGACTCATTTGATTCGTAGGCCAGGTTCGCATCCCGCCTAGGGCGGGACGAACCCGACAATCTACTTCTCATTGAAGATTCGTCTCTCAATGTCCGTGTAATGCTTGCCATCCTTGATTTTTGTGGGAGTGACGATTGAATACGACAACTCGAAGCGACAATTATCAGACGAATGGAGGTGCCAGTGCTCATTCTGTTCCGGATCGACCAAAAGGTCTTCCAGATGTTTCTTCAATTGCTCTGCCTCAGATTCAGTCAGGTATAATTGCAGAGCTTCTGATTGCTTGACCCTTCTCAACATCCAACATTCTCATTGTAAAGACTCCCAATTGTCGGGTTCCGCGCTTCCGCCTAGCCTTCGGCGACTCGACTGGGAACCTGACCTACGATGTGAATTTCGCTTACACACCCGTCTGTGTCCTCCTTTGTCGGACACGAGCCACCCCTCTCTAGAGGGGAATCAACTTGGGCGCGGGACCCGCGCTCCTCGGGCTTCATTCCATTCTTGCCGTCAGGAAAGGATTCCTGACGGCTCGTATTGCGATAGGCACCCTATATATCCAGATTCTTCACGTACTTGGCGTTGTCTTCGATGAATTTGCGGCGGGATTCGACTTCCTCGCCCATCAGCATCGAGAAAATGTGATCTGCGCTGGCGGCATCTTCAAGTGTCACCGAGAGCAGAGTACGTGTTTCGATATTCATTGTCGTGTTCCAGAGCTGGTCCGGGTTCATTTCGCCGAGACCTTTGTAGCGCTGGATCGAGACGCCCTTGCGGCCGCTCTGGTCAAGCAGACGGTCGCGCTCTTCGTCAGAGTAGGCGTAGACCTCTTTCTTGGCGGTCTTCAGGCGATACAACGGCGGCTGGGCGATGTAGATGTAGCCGCGTTCGACCAAGTTCTTCATGTGACGGAAGAAGAAGGTCAGCAACAACGTCTTGATGTGCGAACCGTCGATGTCAGCATCGGTCATGATGATGACCTTGTGGTAGCGCAATTTGGCAATATCGAATTCTTCGTCGCCAAAGCCGATACCGAGCGCGGTGATGATCGAACGGATTTCGTCGTTGGAAAGTATCTTATCAAGGCGGGCTTTTTCGACATTGAGAATCTTGCCTTTGATCGGCAGAATCGCCTGTGTGCGGCGGTCGCGCCCTTGTTTGGCGGAGCCACCTGCCGAGTCGCCCTCGACGATGTAGATTTCGCACTGTTCGGGATCGCGGGATGAACAATCGGCCAACTTGCCGGGGAGACGACCCGAGTCCAACGCGGTCTTGCGGCGGGCGAGGTCCTTGGCTTTGCGTGAGGCTTCGCGAGTAAACGCGGCGCCGAGACCTTTCTCGGCGATCTTCTTGCCGTCGGTCGGATTTTCTTCGAGCCATTCCGAGAGCGTTTCGCCAACGACTGATTCGACGATGCCTTTGACTTCGGAGTTGCCGAGCTTGGTTTTGGTTTGGCCTTCAAACTGCGGGTCGGGGACCTTGACGGAGATAACTGCCGTCAAGCCTTCGCGGACATCGTCGCCCGTGAGCGAGTCGATGGCGTCCTTGCCCGACTTGAACAGGTTGTTCTTGGTCATGTAGTTGTTGATAGTGCGGGTCAGCGCGGTTTTGAAGCCGACCATGTGCGTGCCGCCTTCGACGGTGTTGATATTGTTGACGAAGGAGAACACATTATCAACATAGGAATCGTTGTACTGGATTGCGACCTCGACCGTGACGCCGTCGCGCTCTTTTTCGCAATAATACCGCTTGTTGTGGACGGTGACTTTGTTCTCGTTGAGGTACTGAACGAAAGCGACGATGCCGCCCTTGTAGTGGAAGACTTCGGTCTTGTCGGAGCGTTCGTCGGTGATTTCGATGCGCAGTCCCTTGTTGAGGAACGCTAATTCGCGCATGCGTCCGGCGAGGACATCGAAGGAGAATTCGATCTTCTTGAAGATCTCTTTATCCGGTTTGAAATGTGTCTTGGTGCCGTTCTTCTTGGACTTACCGATGATCGACATGTCGGCGACCGGGACACCGATGTGGTATTCCTGGAAATAGATGTTGTTATCGCGGCTAACTTCGACCTTGCACCATTCGGAGAGGGCATTGACGACACTGACGCCGACGCCATGGAGACCGCCGGAGACTTTGTATGAGTCATGTGAGAACTTGCCGCCGGCGTGGAGAATGGTCATGACAACTTCGAGGGCCGGACGCTTCTGCGTCGGATGCATATCGACTGGAATGCCGCGGCCGTTGTCTTCGACGATGATGGTATTTTCCTTGGTGATAGCGACTTTGATCAGATCGCAATAGCCGGCGAGGGCTTCGTCGACGGAGTTATCGACAACCTCGTAGACGAGGTGGTGCAAGCCACGGGCGCCGGTATCGCCGATATACATCGCGGGGCGTTTACGGACGGCCTCAAGGCCTTTGAGCACCTGAATCGTCTTGGCATCATAATTACCAGAGCCGTCTTTGGCTTTGGGATCAATTTCGTCGATTTCGGCCATTGCTTCCTCTTATCTTAAGTAAAATAGATATCAGTAACGATATTGTCGCCTAAGGCGGCGTTGAGCTTGTCGATGATCTCCGCTTTGGTGTAATTGAGTTCCTGCCGCCACGCCGATGATGCGACGCGCACAGTGAGCGTACCGCGATCAATCTTAACGGCTTGCGCCTTCTGCGCGATCTTTTCGCCGACGACTTCGGCAAACAACCGGACAGCGTCGAACTCGCGAATTTTGCGGTCCAAACCGAGATTTGTGATTGTCCGTTTCAGGACTTTGTCGATAGATTCTGCGCGACGCAACATCAATTCCCACCGCTAAACAAGCTACTAATATACGATTTAGCGGTCATAACAAGCAAGATAAAACTCCCGGCGCGGACGGTTTTTTGCTGGTTGTAAGTAATTGTCGCACAAGGAATTATAAAAACAACTCAACGAGTCTACGTTTGAGATTCTCAACTTTTGTCGCCGCACAGTTTTCCGCTGCTGACCGCAATTTCAGCCTGTATTGATGCGGTCTCTCGCAGTTCCGCCGGTTTGGCAGTCGTGAGAAAAACCTGGCCGAGTTTCGGCAGAGTACTCATGAGCGCCGCGAGTCGATTGGGGTCGAGATCGCTGGAGATTTCGTCGAGCAGGAGGATCGGAGCGCCGTGCAGACGTTCGGTCAGGTAGTCGTAAATCGCGAATTTGATTGCCAGGGCGGCGGACTTAGCCTCTCCCTGCGAAGCATAGCCGCGCATTGGTTCGGAGTTGAGTTCGATGCCGATATCGTCGCGGTGCGGACCGACGGAGGTCGAGCCCATATAGAGGTCGCGACGGCGCGATGAGGACAATTTCTGGTTGAAGGCCGTTTGTGATGAAGGCTCATCGGCAATCGAAGACTCGTATTTCCAGGACAGGGTACTGTCTCCAGCCTCGATGGTGCGGTAGTATTGCGCCAGACGTGCGGTGGCGCCGGTTATCATAGCAATTCGTTTGGCATTGATTCGAGCGCCGACGCCGGCAAGCTGTCCGTCCCAGACGTCGAGCATTTCGTAATCCGTGGGCGAGTCCTCGCCGATTTCGAATTCCTTCAGGAGGGAATTGCGCTGGGCGAGGATGCGATTGTATTCGAACAAGTCATTGAGATAGGATCTGTCGGCTTGCGAAAGGTAAAGATCGAGGAGTCGGCGACGCACGGCGGGTGCGCCATAGACCAGTTCGGTGTCTTCGGGGATATAAGAGACGGCATGGAAATAGTCGAACAAGTCGGCAAGGCGCGTCAACTTGATGCCGTCAACCTTGATTTGGCGTTTGTGGGAGCGCCCCCAGGCGATTTCGACTGGTTGTTTCGCGGTCATTGACGATGCCGTCGACTTCGATGCGGCAGATATCGGCGGTCTTGCGCAATAACACGTCATCGCTGGCGGAGCGGAACGAACGCGCCGTGCAGGCAAAGAAGATGGCCTCGATGATGGAGGTCTTGCCGGAGCCGTTGGGGCCGCCGATGAGATTGACCGACGGTTGCGGGAAAAATTCCAGTTCGGCTGATGTTGCGGAAATTGACCAGTTTGACACGGGTAATGTGCATGGAGGTATGAAAGGGTGAAGGAATGTGTTTGGCAATCAGTTTTGGGGAGGAAACGCCTGCATCTTCGGCGCACGGGACAAGAACTGACGCAACGATGAAAGGAGTCAGTAGTAGGTTCCACGCTGCACTGTGAATGCCTACCTACGAGACTGTGACGCGATGACAGACAAGAGTGTCTGTCCTACCGAAGTTTCATTTTGCGGAGGACCACGAGAGTGGGTCGTCCGCGACGCACGAGGTGTCGGGTTCCGCGCTTCGCTGGGAACACCGACCTACGAAGCTGCCGCCAATGGTCGCTAAGGCAAAAAACTATTGACCGCGCTTTCAGAGATGACAGTATCGGGGGCTTTTTCAACAGTCCCTTCCGCCGGAATGACGGGCGAGGAGACCTCGCCCCTACGGGACCAGGGTCGCCGTCTTCGGCAGCCGCGTTCGCGGGAAGACGGGCAAGAATAAGATGTCGGGAGCGCAGGGCTCTGGCCTACAAACTCTTGTCGGGTTCCGCGCAATGCTGCGAACTCGATCTACAACTGAAGAAAGAAACGCCCACAAGGGGCTAGGCTACGAGGTGATCAACGATTCGGTGAGTTGGGCCAGCAGGTGCAGGGCAAAGATGTGTTCTTCCTGGATGCGCATTGTTGTTGTCGAGGGTACGTTGAGTGCGAGATCGCAAAGGGCCGGTTCTACCAGTCCGGCCTGGCCGAAAAGGCCGAAGGTTGTTAGCCCGCGCGATTTGGCGGTGCGGAAAGCTTCGAGGATGTTCTTGGACTTGCCGGATGTGGAAAGTCCGATGAAAACGTCACCGGTATTGCCAAGGGCTTCGAGCTGGCGGCTGAAAATGAAATCGAAGCCATAGTCGTTGGAGGCGGCGGTGAGAATCGAGGTGTCGGTTGTCAGCGCGATGGCAGGCAAGGCGCGGCGATTGTTGTCGGACGTGAGGCGAACGACGAATTCGGCGGCGAAATGCTGGCAGTCAGCGGCGGAGCCGCCGTTGCCGGCGATGAGCACCTTGTTACCGTGATTGAGGGCGTCGCTCAATTGTTCCGAAGCGACAAGCAACCACTTCAAGCGTTGTTCGCCTAACGCGAATCGCAACGCCAGCGAGTCGCTGACGGCATCGGCAATAGTCTGATTACGTTTTGTCATTGGATCGATCCACATATTCGGATGATTTCTGATGGATGGCTTCGGCGAATTCGACAAACAGTGAGAGTGGATTGCTTTCCTCAAAGCGATTGCCGATAACGACGAAACTGGCACCGGCAGAGACTTTGCGGGCGGCGTCCTCGGGGTGCCGGATTCCACCGCCGCAGATGATTGGGAGGGAAGCATAGTCGCGAGTCGCAGTGATCATATCTTCAGGTACCGAATGAATAGCACCGGAGCCGGCCTCGAGATAGACTAATTTCATCCCCATATATTTTGCCGCAAGAGCGTGGACTTTGGCGATGTCGGGTTTATTGCGCGGGATCGGATGCGTGTGGGAGAGATATTCCACCGAGGTTCGCGTTCCTGATTCGATGAGCAGGTAGGCGGCGGGGATTGCTTCAAGGCCAAATTCTTTTACAAGTGGCGCGCCTTTGACTTGTTCGCCTACCAGAAATTCGGGATTGCGTCCGGAGAGAAGTGATGTGAACAAGATTGCATCGGCGTAGCGACAGACCTGACCGGCGCCACCGGGAAAGATGATGAGCGGAATAGTGACGCGCTGTTTGATTTCGCGCAGGACCTCTTCCATGCGCGATGTCAACACCAGCGAGCCGCCGATGAGAAGGGCGTCGGCGCCGCCGGCTTCGGCGTGCTGGGCGCTGTCGATCAGCCGGGATTTCGGATGCTCGTTGGGATCGATGAGCGCCAGAAATCCGGCACCCTGGCTGTGTGCGACATTGAGAAGATGGTCAAGAACTTTGGTCAAATGATCCTCATGACAATGGAAATTGTTGCCACCGCTACTACCACCCCCGTCTCCCAGGGAGAATTAGATTCCCGATTTCATCTCCTCCTTCGGCAGGAGCGGATGGTTCACCATCCTGGTCAAGCACCTTACGAACCTGGATTCCGGCCTTCGCCGGAATGACGGCATTAGGTGTAGAACGCGAATGAACTCGCGTCGACAGACTATTTTATTGCCTTCTCGATCAAGGGCAAGATAGTTGACTTGATTTTGGCTTCGTCGAGCGTCTGGGTTGTTGCGCCCTGAACGAAATACTCACGCCCGCCACCGCGGCCGCCGAAGGTTGTGTTGACGTCCTTGATAATCTCGCGCGGCAACAGACCCAGCTTGATGGCGGCATCGGATGCCGTGATCGCATACTGCCCAGCCGGATTATAGAACACACCGGACGCGGGGAAGTTCAACGACTTCGTGTAATCGGCGAAGGCGTTAAGTTGGTCTTTGGTGTCAAACGTGTGCAACAGGACCTTCACACCTTTGATATCGACGGCCTTGGACCTGAACAAGCTTTCAATTTCTCCGGAGGCCGATTCGGCCTGCGATTTCTCAAGTTCTTTCTTGAGTCGTTTTGATTCTTCGAGCAGTTCCTCAACGCGGGAGACGATCTTGTCTTCGGGTTGTTTGAGGATCTGCGCAGTTGTATCGAGCTTGGCTTTGACGCCGCGCAGATATTCGAAAGCGCCGGCGCCGGTAAGGGCTTCGATACGGCGGATACCTGCAGCGATAGCGGTTTCGGCGGTGATAATGCACAAGCCGATCTCGCCGGTAGCCTGGACGTGCGTGCCGCCGCAAAGTTCGCGGGAGTAGCTCTCGACCTCGACCATGCGGACGATATCGCCGTACTTTTCGCCGAAGAGCGCCATTGCGCCGAGTTTCCTGGCTTCCTCGATAGGATAGTTCTTCCAGCTGACTTTGCGATTGAGCAGAATCTGTTCGTTAACGAGGCGCTCGATTTCTTTGATTTCGTCTTCGCTCAAGGCTTTGAAGTGCGAGAAATCGAAGCGCAGCCGCTGCGGATCGACAAGTGAGCCTTTTTGTTGGACGTGATCGCCGAGGACGGTACGCAGGGCTTTGTGGAGCAGGTGCGTTGCGGTATGATTGCGCTGGGTGTGCTTTTGGCGGATGCCATCGACGCGGGCGGTGACTTGGCTGCCAACCAATTTGTCAGCGGGGATCGGTGCGTTTTCTATAACGTGCACGACGTAGTCGCCGGTCTTTTGCGTATCGACGACCGTGAGTGAATTGCCATTGACCACCAGCATCCCCGTGTCACCTACCTGTCCACCCGATTCGGCGTAGAATGGTGTGGTGTCGAGAATGATCTGCAGTTGTTTCTCTGCGCTCTGGGCACTCAGGGCATGAGCCTTCGCCTCAAAGGAATCGTCGTAGCCGACATAGCGGGTTGGTGCGACATTTGTTTCGGGCACGACGATGGAGGGACCGAAAGTACCAGAATCCTTAGAGCGCTTCTTCTGTTGCTGAAGCGCACTGTCGAAGGCAGTCATGTCGATCGCCAGACCTTGTTCACGAGCCATGACTTCGGTCATATCCACGGGGAATCCGTAAGTGTCATAGAGCTTGAATACTTCATCGCCGGGAATAGTCTTCTGATTCTGTTTCTTGAGGCGCTCGACGATTTTGTCAAATATCTCAATTCCGCGATCGAGTGTTTCGCCGAAGCTCTCCTCCTCGGACTTGATCACCAAGGCGACGTGTTCGGCCTGTGATTTGACTTCGGGGAACTGGTGCCCCATGGAGTCAACGAGGACGGATGTAAGCTTGTAGATAAACGGATCATGGTTGCCGAGAAGTCTTCCGTGACGAGCGGCGCGTCGAAGGATTCGGCGCAAGACATAGCCGCGACCGTCATTCGAAGGGATACCCCCGTCAGCGATGGCAAAGGTCAAGGCGCGGATATGGTCAGCGACGACGCGGTGCGAGAGTCCGCGTTTGTCCTGATGGTATTCCTTGCCGGTCAGATCAACAATGGCGCTTAATATCGGTGTAAACAGATCGGTATCGTAATTGGAATTGACCTGCTGCAGCAGCATCGCAATGCGTTCCAGACCGGCGCCGGTATCGACCGAAGGTCTTGGCAGCGGCGTCATCTTGCCAGTGGCGTCGCGGTTGAACTGCATAAAGACCAGATTCCAGAACTCCATAAAACGGTCGCAGTCATCATTAACGGTTGCGTCGCTTGCCGTACTGCTCACCGCGATCATAGTGGATTTCCGAGCAGGGTCCGCAGGGGCCGGTCTCACCCATTGACCAGAAGTTGTCTTTTTCGCCGAAGCGCAGGATGTGACCATTCTTCAAGTTCCGGAGCGATCTTGTCCCAAAGTGCGAAGGCCTCATCATCGTCGTTGTAGACGGTTGCATACAGCCGGTCGGCGGAGAGTCCTGAGGTCTTTATGAACGAACTCCCAGGCGAACTTGATGGCGTCTTCTTTGAAATAGTCGCCAAAGGAGAAATTGCCCAGCATTTCGAAGAATGTGTGATGGCGCGCGGTTTCGCCGACGTTTTCGAGATCGTTGTGTTTACCGCCGGCGCGGATGCACTTCTGCGAGCTGGTGGCGCGGTTGTAATGCACCTTGCGCTGGCCGAGGAAGACATCCTTGAACTGGTTCATCCCCGCGTTGGTGAACAGCAAGGTCGGATCGTCCTGCGGGATCAGCGAAGAGCTGGGCAGGCGTTTGTGATCCTTGGATTCGAAGTAGGCTAAGAATGCTTCTCGGATTTCGGATGCTTTCAAGTTGTCTCCGTGTAACTCACTGCCATTGCCGGGCGAGAGTTCGATTCAATTCGCGAGTCTACTTGCGTCTACACTTGTCATCCACCCTGCGCTTCGCTCCGGATGGGCTACCGGGTACGCCATTTCAGCGGACGCAAGAATTCCGTCCCACCGGACTTTGCCCCTACGATCTTAGGTCTTTGAGGAATCGCTGGTAGGCAGATTCGACCGCATCGGAGGAAAACCCACGGTAGCTTAGAAAGTTATAGATTTTCTGCTTAATTTCAAGTGTTTCCATGCCGCGATAGCGATTCTTGCGTGATTGCAGGGCTTTGTAGGCGGCCTCGGCTTCTTCCTCGGAGGTGATGCTCTGTTGAACAGCCTGTGTGGCGGTGTCGCGATCGATGCCTTTTTGATAGAGTTCGATCATCAGACGCCGTTTGCCGCGCGGGGCGAGTTGTTGACGATTGCGCACCCAGGCCTCGGCGAATTGCGTGTCGTCGAGGTATTTCTTCTCCTGAAGCCACAGTATGGTCGAGTCAATTTGCCCGCCGTCGAATCCTTTGCGCTCAAGGTACTTGCGCATCTCGGACTCGGAGCGGCTCCGGCGGGCGAGGTAGCGCAGAGCCGAGTCGCGGACCTTGGTCATGCCGAGGGCTTCGCGAATTTCGTCGAGACGTTGCGTGGTTAGGTCATCACCAACGTGGAGGTGCAGTGAGGCCATCATTTCCTCGGAACAACCGGCAAAGAAGCGTTCATCGACGAAAATCGACCAGCGGGAAGGGTGCTTGACCTGTGGTTCCAGTTTGGTGATGCGCGGCATGGGGGAAATGTAAGGGAGATCGGGGGAGATTGCAAGGGGAGGGTTTTGGGACACGCGTTCTGCTGGAGACAGCAGTTGTCGGAACCCTCTATTCAGACGCTCCCAATTCCAGCATGCTTCGGGACGAGGGTTCCAACCTACTCGGAAAGCTGGATTCCCGCCCCGCTTGAGGCGGGATTTCGCCTCGCTCAACTTTCGCGGGAATGACAGTTTGAGTGGGTGAGACAGGTGGAGGAATGCACAAACTTGGATCGCCGCCATCGGCGGCGATGTCAGGAGCACAGGGCTCTGACCTACTGAGTTTGTTGAACGCCTTCGGCAGCCGCTCTCGCGGGGAAAAGAGTCCATTTGGTCACCAGCGTTCCTCGAGACAACAGACTGTCGAGACTACCAGTCGAGGATGATGGCGAACATCAACGGTGCCACGATAGAAGCGTCGGATTCGATGATGTATTTGGGTGTGTCAACCGCCAGCTTACCCCAGGTAATCTTCTCGTTCGGTACAGCGCCGGAATAGGAACCGTAGCTGGTGGTCGAGTCGGAGATTTGGCAGAAATAACCCCAAACCGGGACATTCGTACGCTGAAGATCCTGATGCAGCATCGGAACGACGCAAATCGGGAAATCACCGGCAATGCCGCCGCCGATCTGGTAGAAGCCAATTGAGGAGTTCTTCGAGGTTTGCGTGTACCATTCCGCCAGGAAGGTCATGTATTCGATACCGGTCTTGACGGTATGGACATTTTTCACATCGCCGGTGATGACGTGGCCGGCATACATGTTGCCCATGGTTGAATCCTCCCAGCCGGGGACAACCATCGGCAGGTTCTTTTCGGCGGCGGCGATCATCCAGGAATCCTTCGGGTCGATCTGGTAATACTGTTTGAGGACGCCGGACTTGATGATACGGTACATGAATTCGTGCGGGAAGAAGCGTTCGCCGGCTTTGTCGGCGCGTGTCCATTCATCGACGAGAGCTTTTTCGAGCCGGCGCATGGCTTCCATTTCGGGAATGCAGGTATCGGTGACGCGATTCATGTGGCGATTGAGCAGGGCGGCCTCATCCTGCGGCGTCAGATCACGATAGTGGGGTACGCGTTCGTAGTAGTCGTGCGCGACCAAATTGAAGAAGTCCTCTTCAAGATTTGCTCCGGTGCAACTGATGATATGCACCTGGTCGCGGCGAATCATCTCGGCCAGGGAAATGCCGAGTTCGGCAGTGCTCATTGCTCCGGCGAGCGAATGGAGCATCTTACCGCCTTGGGCGATGTGCTGTTTGTACGCCAGTGAAGCATCGATCAAGGCGGCGGAATTGAAGTGCCGGTAATGATGTTTCAGGAATTTTGTTATTTCACCGTTGCTCATTGGTATTACCTGCCAAGTATCTACATTGTTCGAAGGGTAACTGTTTCCTATCGGCTATCCGCAGTAAGCAATTTCGATAGCTTTGCGCTTAAATCTACCGCGGTGCCGTCGAATATTTGACCATTGTATTTCTCTACGACTTCCGGTATTCCGCCGTCATCAACTCCGATGATCTTCGCGCCACATTCGGCAGCTTCGGCAAGAATCAGGCCGTAGCCTTCTTTCTCGGAAGCGAGGATGACAACTTTACAGCGGTTGAATATCGTTGCCAGTTCATCCTGTGTTTTCGGCTCGAAGAAGTTGACCTGTATCGAGCGCGGATTGTCCATGGCCGGTTTGAGTGCTTCCCGGTACTTCCCGGTGTTCTTCTTGATAATGTAACCGACGTCCCAGGTCCGTGATTCACCGCGGTTGAAAAAAATCGTTTTGTCGACGGGCATCGGATCGATCACAATACTGGCCGACTTCGGCAGAAATACCACTGCCCGACGCGCCAAGAATGCCGAGACGAAGCAGATGCGGTCCTTGCAGTTCTTCGCAATGCTCCTTGCCAGCATCCGCCAGAACCACGACCGTTCGGCCATGATGACATCGGTACCATGGCAGTAAACGCGATAGGGCGTGCCGGTAAATTTATATGCGATCAGAGCTGCGAGCCCGGCCGGGTAGAGCCAGTGAGCTTCAACCAGATCGTGCTTGCGCGCCAAGCCAATTGACTTAATGAGAAACTTCCAGAAACTGCCCAGTCCCAATGGCCGCGCCATATTCAATACGGTCGCACCGAGAGCTTCAGCTCTAATCTTGATGAAAATGCCGCCATCGGGTGGGTAACAATGAGTCAGGATGAGCAGTTTCACCCAATCCAGCCTCCGCGCTCAACTGTAAATTGCCCGCCGGGGCGAGACTGGAAGTAATTCTTGACCCAAGCCGGGTGCTGTGACGCATTGGTGTTGTCATTGGAGGATGAACCGGACTTGATGGACTCGATAGCATACGGAAGAGCCAGATACAGCAGCGCCACTGCGAGCCAGTGTTTCCAGGTGATTTCCGATTTCATTCTATCTATAGCACCTTCAGTTAATAGCCTAACACTGTCGTTTCACTGTTGGGTATGACAGCAGAAAGAACCGCCGGCCATATTTTTGGGCTACACCAGCGAATTCTACTCGTCTTCGTCGTCGGCGACATCATCATTGAGAATCAACATGGCGGCGGTGATCACTGTTGTCCACATGCCGTTCTTGTCGCCCTCGGCGGATTGAGTGATATTGCGCGAATAAACGACTTCGCCTTTGAGTTTCCACTGCTCTTTGTTCTGATCCCACGACTTGTCGAGATCGATTTCCAGACCCATGGTGGTGGCCAGCATCTGCACAGCGAGATCTTCGGCGTAGTCGCCGGCAACTTTTTGAGTCTGCCCGAAACCATGATGTTCGGAAAGATAGCCGAACTTCGATTTGTCCTTGGGCATGGCAATACCGATTGAAGACGAAACCAGGCGGTTTGGTTCGTTGGTGGCATCGCGGCTCATAACACAGAAACCGATTTGGCCGGGACGGAAATACTTGAGGCCGACGCGGCGCGAGATCAGTTTGCAGTGGGGCGGGAAGATCGACGACACGTTGACAAGATTGAGGTAGGCAATGCCGGCATCGCGAAGAGCCAGTTCGAAAGAGGCGAGCTTCTCTTTATGTCTGCCCACGCCTTTCGTCAGGAAAAGCTTTTTTGGTACGAAGTTCAACGCTTACTCCTTGGAAAAAGAAGAACCTCTTGATAGTGACGCGCAACAATGCGGGAAAATACGCAATTTGCCCGGCGATGCAATACGAATTTCGAATTGAGTGACTTCTATCTAATCGACCGGCGCATGAGGTTGGCCATTTGCTCTATGGAACGCTTGGCCATTACAAACCATTTACCACCAATCTTCTGTAGCGAGACGACCTCAATGTTGCTGATCTTCTCCTTCTGGGCCGTGGTGTTAACACGGCAGAGGAAGTGTCTCATATTCTCGCCCTCATTGACTGAACCCAAAATGGAGTCACTAGCCGTGGTCGCCATTTCGCGCATGACAGGGTAGAGATCAAAAATAGTGGTGAAAACTCCCGCAAAATATGCAATCGAATCTGCGGAGGCTATCTCGGCAGCTGTCTTCTTGCCGAAAGAAGCAGGGCGGAGAATGGTCGTGTCGATGGGACCGGGTATGCCGGCGAAGATGGATTGAAACAATCTCTTGAATTCGGCCAGATCGGCTGGAGCTATGTAGGATGCCGCAGCTTTCCAGTCGAGACGATGTTGGGCGGCGATGTACCCCTCGACGACGGAACGAGCCGGGTCGGACTGTGCGGAAGCGGCGGCCGGGATACTGATCAAAACAGCCAAGGCGACGAATACCAACGCTTTGCGGAACGGGATCAGATACTGGGACATTGAGTTAATTCCTTTCCAAGAAGAAGGCAGGACTTTGCGCTGCCCGATGAGGGAATTGCGAACACACCCGATTATACAACAGAGTCTCGTTGGTGACGCGATTATGCGAGCGTATAGCCGCCGTCGACAATGATCGTCTGGCCGGTGATCCAGCGGGCATCTTCGGTGCACAGGAAGAATACCACTCCAGCGACCTCATCCGGGGTTCCGACACGTCCAAATGGTGTGCGGCGGACGACCTCCTTGAACATTTCATCGTATGACGGGAAGATCTTCAGCGCATCGGTGTCGATAAATCCGCCCGACACGCAGTTCACATTGATGCGCTTGGGGGCGAGTTCATACGCGAGATATTTAGTCAGGCATTCAACCGCGGCCTTGGATACACCGATAGCGGAATAGCCGTTGATATAGCGATGCGAACCAAGCGAGGAAAGCGAGACAATGCGCGAACCGGTGGGCATCATGTCGATACAATGCTGGACGCAAAGCAAGAAAGCCTGGGCGTTGGTGTGCATGGAGAGGTCCCACGCCTTGTCGTCGATTTTGAGCGCTTCCGTATAGAGTCCAAGAGCGGCATTGGAGATAAGAATGTCGAGTCGTCCGTATTTTTCGCGGATTTCATCGAAAATCTTATGCAGCAGTTCGTGCTTACCGACGTTGGAGCGGATTGCAATTGCATCCGATCCGAGCGCTTTCAGTTCCGCGACTGTCTCTTCCGCTGTGTCGCGGCTGCGGAAATAGTTCACGGCAACATCCGCGCCGGCCTGCGCCAAACGCACAGCCACGGCCTTACCAATACCCTTGGTGCCGCCCGTCACCAAAGCGACCTTACCTTTCAGACTCTGCAAAGTCGTTCCTCCTTGAATATCATGTTTGTAACCGCGCCGAATCTACATAAATGGACGGACTTTGTCAATGAAGAGACTTGGCTGCGGATCTGGCGCCGCAAAAAGTGATGGCGCCAACAGAAGGAATATTGTTATTAAACAGTCGATGACCAGAACAAAATCTTCCAAGTCCAAGATTACTTTTCGGCCGGCAACCCGTTCGGAGTGGAAGAGTCTCGTTGGACTGTTTGGCGAGCGCGGTGCCTGTGCCGGCTGTTGGTGCATGTGGTGGCGGCTGAAACGCTCGGTGTGGAAAGCAAATCAAGGAGACGGCAACAAGCGGCTGCTCAAGAAGCTGATAGATTCAGGAACTGTGCCGGGCGTTTTGGCTTTCGACGGCGAAACGGCAATTGGTTGGTGCTCGGTTGCACCGCGCGAGGAGTTTCCGGGTCTGGAAAGTTCGCGGACGCTGAAGCCAATTGACGATGTTCCGGTGTGGTCAATTGTGTGCCTTTTCGTCGACAAGGAGTATCGTCGGCAGGGGGTCGCTGTCAAATTAATCAAAGCCGCTACCGCATTTGTGAAGAAGTCGGGCGGGCGAATGGTAGAAGGTTATCCGGTGATTTCGCACAAGGGACTGATGCCGGATGCATTTGCGTTTACGGGCGTGCCGAGCGCGTTTGAGCAGGCGGGGTTTGAAGTTGTCAAACGGCCGACGCCGAGCCGGGCGATTGTGCGCAAGCCGGTGTGAGGGGGTAAGGACTACAGTCAGGTAGAGCTTCCGCCTCCCAAAAGCTCGGGATCTTCGATTCCCTCACCCTCGCCGGGGAACTATTGGAAAAATTCGAACTGATCTTAGGCGAAGGTAGGCACGGCGAATACGGCTGGCTACAGAATTCGCCATCTTTGCCGACCTATGGCTCAGCTAATGGTCTTCATTCGCTGCGTGCTCGATGGCAGCGATCACTTTTTCAACTGTCTCTTCGGGTGTCTGGATGCTGTTATCAATATAGTTTTCTTCTCCTATGGTCAATTTTAGCTCCTCATATCTCTGATAGGAGAGTCTTATGGTGTTTTCACCGGAAGTCCAACAATCCCTTTTCATATCTCTTTCGATGGCAGTTTCAATTGGTGGCCAGAGAATTCTTATTATCAGGTGTCTGTGATATAGCTTTCTGATTTCCTCGACAAACGATCTATCCAAATTAATTCGATCCACCACAACACATTTCTTGCCATCAAATACTTCTGTCATTCTTTTCAATAACTGACGTGCCACTTCTTTTGATTTGTCGGGATAATCTTCGATATTAATGTAGGAATCGGGAAAAATCTCCTTGGTCAATTCGTCTTCTGATATATGATCGCAATCATAGTGTTTGCTTAGCACCCTTGATAATGTCGTTTTGCCAGTTCCTGCCGGTCCGGCAATTACGATTACAAATGATCTCATTAGGTCTCTCATCCTGTGAACTTTGCTTTAGATTGAAGATAACCTCATTTTTTTTAAGAAATGTCCAGATTTCGGATAATTCGCTTTCTCGGTGATTCTGTTTTGCTCAGGTCTGCTGAATTCGCGATAATTCATTGACCCGTTCGCTCTCTCATCGTACATTCACGCAAGTTGAAAATCCCAGCCGTCAGAAGGGAGTCTGAAATCGAGGGAGCTGCGTGAATCTTCCGAATTTCCTGACCATGGTCCGCATCGTGCTTGCGCCGGTGTTTATGGCGCTGGTTATTGTCGATGATGTCTGGGCCAAGTTTTGGGCGATGATTCTGTTTATTATCGCAGCTTTGACCGATCTCTTCGACGGCTACTATGCCCGCAAGTACAACATCTCGACCAGCTTCGGAAAGTTTTTCGACCCGCTGGCCGACAAGATTCTCATTTCGTTGGCCTTCATAGCATTCGTTGTGTTGGGCTATGTCCAGATGTGGATGGTGCTGTTAATCATTTTGCGTGAGTTCTTGATTACCGGGCTGCGGACGCTGGCGGCCTATCGCGGGGCACTGATTACGCCGTCGCTGCCGGCCAAGATCAAGACGTTCCTGCAAATGACATCGATTACTGTTATCATGTTGATTATCAACTTGCGTACATTTCTTCCGCCGCTGAAAATTGAATCGGCCTGGCTCCAATCGACGATGCCGGATCAGATCATTTTCTGGCTGATGCTCGCTACCGTCGTGATTACGGTCGGTACCGGAATTGACTATTTGCGCCGGAGCTACTACCTTCTGCGCAACACCATGAAGTAGGCACATTGAGAAATTTTTTGATCAAGATGATGGCCACGGGATTCGGATTCGGTTTGTCGCCGACCATACCGGGCACAACCGGCACAATTCCGGGTGTTGTGATCGCGTGGTTCTTGTTCCCGCTGGGAATTCCCTATCAAGTTATCTCGTCAGTTCTGATGACAGCGCTCGGAGTCTGGATTGCCACGGAAGCAGAGCATTTTTTCGGACATGACGGCAAGCCGATTGTAATCGACGAGGTGGCTGGAATTATGGTGGCTTATTGTTTCGTCCCGGTGGCGTGGCAATACTATCTCACTGGTTTTGTCATATTTCGGATACTGGACATCATTAAGCCGTTTCCGGCGCGATACTGGGAGCGGAATTTGCCGCGCGGTTGGGGAATCATGGGCGATGATTTCGCCTGCGGAATCTATACAAATCTGATGCTGCAAGTCTTGATCTATTTCGGAGTCTGGCTGTGAAAGCGGAGATCATTATTGTCGGCGAAGAGATTCTTTCCGGCCAGACGGTCGATTCAAATTCTGCCTATATAGCGCGCAAGCTGGCGAATGTCGGTATCGAAGTTGTCCACAAGACGACGGTCGGTGATCGCCATGATGATATGAAAGAGGCAATCGCCGCGGCCTGGGGTCGCTCCGCAGTAACGATCATGACCGGCGGATTGGGACCGACGAAGGATGACATCACCAAGAACGCAATCTGTGCGGCGTTCGACCGCAATCTCGTGCTGCAGGACGATATCTTGAAAAAGCTGGAAGAGCTGTTCCGTTCACGCAATATGAAGATGCCGGCATTGGCGCAGAACCAGGCATTACAACCACAGGGCGCTGACTTGATTAACAATCCGATTGGTACCGCGCCGGGAATCGTGTTTCAGGACTCGGAGCGATTTTTTGCGGCACTGCCGGGAGTGCCGGCGGAGATGGAAGCGATACTTGACCAAGCGATCATACCGTATCTCGCCAAGCGGCCGGGGCGGAATCATATCATTATGCGGCGAATCCGGACCATTGGAATAACTGAAACCGGAATTGCCGAGTTGATTACCGATCTGGAGCCCTCAAGCGACAAGTTGCGTCTGGCTTATCTGCCCAGCTATAAGGGTGTCGACCTGCGCGTGACATCCGTATCGGCGAACGAGTCCGAAGCTGTGGAAGCCGCCGATAGTCTGGCGAAAGCGATCACCAGCCGAATTGGCGACTACGTCTTTACGGTGGGAGAGCAGACGCTGCCGGAAATGGTGGGAGCGTTGTTGAAGGCCAAGGGTAAGACGATGGCGACGGCGGAATCGTGCACGGGTGGATTGATCGCCAAGATGATGACCGACATGCCGGGGAGTTCGGAATATTTCGCCGGTTCAGTGGTGGCCTATGCCAATGCAGTGAAAGAGGGACTTCTCAATGTTCCGCATGATTTACTGGTTGAGAAAGGCGCGGTCAGTCACGAGGTTGCCGAGGCGATGGCGTGGGGAGTTCTGCGTTCGACCGGAGCTGATTATGCGATTTCAGTGACCGGTGTTGCAGGTCCGGGTGGAGCGACGGCCGAGAAGCCGGTTGGCCTGGTGTACGTCGGCTATGCTGATAAACAAGATCGGGTCTCGGCGGAGCAGTTGAAGCTATTTGGGACACGCGAGCGAATTCGTGAGCGGTCGGCGATGATGGCATTGGATATTCTAAGAAGAAAACTGGTTTAGAGGGAAGCGGAGTCGCCGCCACTTCTGCCAGATCGGAGTGTTGACAAGACTCGTGGTTTGAGAATGGCTGCGAAAGCAGTTAACAGCCTAAGCTGGATTCCGGCTTTCGGGACTGTTGAAAAACCGTCCGACACTGTCATCCTGAGCCGCTACGCAGGCGAAGGATCTGTTCGTGTTGCGTAACAAAGACTAACAGATTCTTCCCTTCGTTCAGAATGACACGGGAGGGGTTTTTCAACACTCCCTTTCGCCGGAATGACTTACAGGGAAAACATCAACATTGATGAGATCATTCCCTATTCAAAGTGGCCTTTTCAACTGTCCCTTTCGCGTGAATGAAGGAACCAGAAGAAGCTATGCGTCTGTTTGTCGCTGCGAGAATAACGACGGAAATCCAAAGGCAAGTGGGGGATTTTCTCGAACAATTTCACAAGCTTCCGGGCCGGGTAAAATGGGTCGAGCCGCATAACATACATATCACGCTGAAATTCCTTGGGGAAGCTGAAGTCAACGAGCTTGATGGTATCAAGAAGGCGGTTGCAGACTCGGCATCGTCATTCGGCGCTTTTGAGGTGACGCTGCAGGAGTGCGGAGTCTTCCCGAATATGCGCGCACCGACGGGTGTTTTGGATCGGAATAAATGATCCGCAAAAGCGATTGACATCACTGGCTGCAAAGATTGATTCGAATATGACACCGTTGGGGTTCGAACCGGAGAAGCGGGCTTTTTCGCCGCATCTGACTTTGGGGCGGGTCAAGGAAGAGGATCGCCTGGAGATGGTGAAAGCGGCTTTCGGGAAAGCGAGTTTCGGGCCGTTAGTTCTGCCGGTAAGTGAGATTCACCTGATTGAGTCGCAGTTGCGGCCGAGCGGGCCGGTGTACCGGGATGTCGCGGGGTTTGGGCTGTAGCGATTTCGCGTCCACCAGTTGACTATTGCCGGTTGGAGGTGTTGGAACGCCCTCACCCCCGGCCCCTCTCCCCCTGGGCGAGGGGAGGAATGCTCCGAGCCGGTCGTGCGATTTTGTTGGTGCATCTGCTTGACTTTGGAGAAAAGCGGTGACTAATTGTAGCGGGCATCTTCTACTGATAATTATAGAAAGGATAAATACAATATGGCAGCCACAGACGGCAAAACCAAGGCGTTGGATGCAGCGCTATCCCAAATAGAGAAGCAGTTCGGTAAAGGCTCGATCATGCGCCTCGGCGCGGTTCATGCCACCGATCGTATTCCGGTGATTTCGACCGGCTCACTTACACTTGATGTTGCGCTGGGCACGGGCGGAATTCCACGCGGCCGCGTGGTTGAACTGTACGGCCCGGAGTCTTCCGGTAAGACGACGCTGGCGCTGCATATCATCTCGCAGGCGCAGCGCGCCGGCGGAACGGCGGCCTTTATCGATGCGGAACACGCGCTGGATGCGCAGTACGCCAAGAGACTCGGTGTAGACACCGATAATCTCTTGATCAGCCAGCCGGACACGGGCGAACAAGCGCTGGAGATCACCGAGACGCTGGTGCGCTCGGGCGCGATCGACTGTATTGTGATCGACTCGGTGGCGGCACTGGTGCCGAAGGCGGAGATTGACGGCGAAATGGGCGACTCGCATATGGGATTGCAGGCGCGATTGATGTCGCAGGCGCTGCGCAAACTGACCGGTACGGTTTCCAAGTCGAGGACCAGCGTGATCTTTATCAACCAGATCCGCATGAAGATCGGTGTGATGTTCGGTAATCCGGAGACGACGACCGGCGGTAATGCGCTGAAGTTCTATTCTTCGGTGCGTCTGGATATCCGCCGTATTTCGTCGCTCAAGGAAGGCGACGAGGTTATCGGCAGTCGCGTTCGCGTTCGCGTGGTGAAGAACAAGGTTGCACCGCCGTTTAAGGAAGCCGAGTTTGATATCATGTTCGGCACCGGCATCAACTACGAGGGCGAGATTCTTGATATCGCGACGAATCACAATCTGATTCAGAAGAGCGGAACGTGGTTCTCCTACGGTGAAGAACGCATGGGCCAGGGGCGTGAGAATGCTCGGGCATTTTTGCAGAACAATCCGGAGATCAAAGAGAAGCTCAAAGCGGCGATCATGGAAAAGGTCGGATTGGGGACGAACGGGCATAAGGAGGAGGAAGAGTAGACTCGTACATTGGCAAATTCTACAAGGTAAAGAAAAGTCCCACCCTGCGCTTCGCTGCGGGTGGGCTACCGGGTATAAGGGTCAACTTCTGAGAGGCGGCATCGAGCTTGATGGCCGCCTCTTCTTATTCAATCGATGAGGTTCGATCGCTATCCTTAACCGCTGGAAGATCGGCAAAGACCGCCTTCATTCTGCGGCGATAGTCTTCGAAGGCTTCCCGACCCGACTCGGTCAGGCTTAGGAAAGTCTTCGGCTTCTTGCCAGCAAACTCTTTTTCAATTTTCAGATAGCCGCCGGTATCCAACTTACTCACGTGCGCCGAGAGATTTCCCGGAGTGAGGTTCGTTTGATTCTGCAGGAATAAGAATTCAGCGCGGCTGATGACATAGAGCAGAGCCATGATGTTGTATCTGGCGGGCTCATGGATCAACCGGTCGATCTCCGGCAACTGTTTTCCGGTTCCGCTATCGGGTGACATACGGTATCTCCGGTGTCGCTTTCGGATGTTTCTGCATGAACTTGATCAGCAGTGTCATTCCGATCACTGTAATAATGGCACCCGGTATTCCGAAAGCGATTAACCCATTGAATGGTGAAGAAACATAATCCAGGAGAAACTCTGACTCCGCCACCGCGGCCAGGAGGAATGCTCCGTAAATGACAAGTCGTGGTGAATCCAGCAACAGAAGCGCGATCACAATTACAGGGGCAACGAACATTGCGATCATTGGCCAGCCGATTTGTTCGGAAACGTTGCGATTGACGATCATGACTATTACTGGCAGCATGAGCAGAATAGCTCCAACACCAATCGCGAGTACAAGCCGCGTTCTCGATTTCCGTTTCTCGCCGAACTCAACGGCCCCCATTCTCGGGATAGTAATGTATCGTTTCGCGAGGAAGGGGAAAGCGATGACCGAAATGAAAAGAAGTGAATACCCGACAAATCGGGAGAGTCCGATGGTTTCCAGAATCGGAATCCAGGCCAGGGTCAGGAACACGAGACCAAAGGCGATGTCATAAACGCCATCTTTAAGCGTTGAACGATAAGCACTTCGCTCAAGCTCTTTGAGAGAATCCGCCGATTTCATATCAGAATACCTCCAGATAATTGGTTCTGCATTAGCTTGTGCTTTGCACTACAAAGTAGTTTACGGCACTAATCACGCAGAGTTTCAATTAAAACTGAAAAAATTGTCGATTTTTTTGTGGCTGATCGAAGTGGGTGATGATGCCCACTGTTGCCACTTGCAGTATGAAATTCTCAATCGTATTACTGGTATCGCGGCATCTAACAGCGCTCATTGTGTTTGTCAAATCTGAAAGGAATCGAATATGTCTATTCTCGTAATCGGCGGTACCGGGACAGTTGGAAGTCAGACTGTGCAGAATCTTCTGGAGAAGGGCGAGAAGGTCTGTGTCATGACACGCTTGGCGGAGAAGGCGGCCTCATTGCCTGCCGGAGTCAGCGGCGTGGTTGGAAATTTATCGGATCCGCCGTCATTGATGAAGGCATTTGGCGGCGTCGAGAAGGTGTTTCTGATAACGCCGGTTCATCCTGATGAGGCGATGCATGGGCAAAATGCAGTTCGGGCGGCAAAGAAAGCCGGGGTCAGGAAGATCGTTTATCTCTCGGTGGTGATGCCTCCAGGTTCGGACGTCATTCCGCATTTTGCCAGCAAGGTGCCGATCGAGAATGCGATCAAGGATTCGGGGATGGCATATACCATTATTCGTCCAAGCGGTTTCTTCCAAAACGACCACTGGTACAAAGATGTGATGTTGGAGTATGGCCTGTATCCGCAACCACTGGGCGCAAAGGGTATATATCGCGTCGACATTCGCGATATTGCTGATGCGGCGACCAATGCTCTGATCGAAAGCGGATTCGAGGGAAAGACAATTAATCTTCACGGACCTGATGCTCTTACGGGGAAAGACTGTGCGCGGATATGGGGCAAACATCTCGGGACAGAGATCAACTACATGGGCGACGATCTCGACAAATGGTCAGAGTCGGCGAGCGCCAGCATGCCGGCATGGTTGGTGCACGATCTCCGGATCATGTACGACTATTTCCAGAAGAAGGGGCTGAAGCCGGAAGCCGCTGATATCATCGAAGCCGAGAAGATTCTGCATCACAAACCGAGGACGTTTGAATCATTCTGTGCGGAATCCGCGGAAAGTTGGAAGTAACGGCAGGTGGCTCCAGGAATTTCGGTCCCGCTGGACGCATGATTCTCAACTTTCGGGACTGTTGAAAAACTCAGACTTTATCATTCTGAGCTGCTACGCAGGCGAAGAATCTGTAAGTCGATCAGTAACAAAGAGAGCAGATCCTTCGCTTCGCTCAGGATGACACCATCGCGGGCTTTTTCAACAGTCCCTCTCGCCGGGATGACATCGCACGGCCAGTCGTCTTGAGCGTCGATGTCCGACATGTCGACGGCGATCAAGGTTTGTAATTGCATAGACTGTATAGCATTGCGCATAAAAGCGGAAGAAAGTGTCGACAATAGCGACACTTTCATTCGGTGCGAGTTTGTCGTTTATCGGGCATGATTCGCATAACTTGTTATAGCGCAAAGGCGCGGAGATTCGTGGCAAGATATTTGCGAGCAATGACTGATACATTCCTGGCGACAGGTATCTTGAGTCAGGACTATTTCCCATCAAGAAGAGAGCGGTTTCGGCCGCTCTTTTCTTTTGTGCTCGGATTCGAGGAGCGCCCACAAGGGGCTAGACTACAAGTCGAGTTGGGCTAAATAGAGAAAGCCCGGGGAGACCCGGGCTTTGACTCATCCGTTGGTGACAAGGGATCTACAAGATAGAGAGGATGCCTTGAGACTGACGGACCAGCGGAAGGATGTCGAGCACCCCTTTGCGTGAATTAAGGATTGCTCCCCCTTTGTCGAGCCCCACGAGATATTTGCCATCATAGACATCAAGTGAGCGTACCGGCAGGTTATCGCTCCAATCGAGCGGTGAAAGCCAGCCGTTGTAGTAGGCAAAGACACCTTCATGGGCGGTGCCGATGTACATGTAGCTTCTGCCGGCGGCCAAGGCAGTGATTTGATCTTCGTAGAGATAGTCAGCGGTATCGACGTGCTCCCAGTTGTCGCCGTTGAAGATGTAGAGGCCGTTGGGTGTGCCTACCCAGAGTTTGCCAAAGGCGGATTCGAGGGCGGTGACGGTATCGAAGGCGTCAGGGTTGTTGAGAAGCTGACGCTTGTGCCAGCCATTGCCGTCGTGGTACAGCAGGCCGTCTTCGGCAGTAGCGCACCACAGGGCGAATTGGTCCTGGGAGACGGCAATGATGTTCTTATCGGCAAGAAGCCGGGTGACGATGTTGCCGTTGACTTCGAAGAGACCCTGGTGGCGAGTGCCGACGTAGATGCAGCCTTCGACGTTTTCGAGTGCTGTGATCGTGTCGGTAATTTCGCTCCAGACCGGCTGAACCATTCCCATGATGTCGATCAGGTAGACACCGGCAGAGGTGCCGACAAGAATGTCGTCATTGACAGTGAGGACGGCATAACTGTCGTAGTTGTGCAGTTCTTGCGGGTAGCTGTAGATGGCGAAGGAAGAATCGTCGGTGAAAAACTCGAGCACGCCGCCGGCTGTGGCCAGAAGAGCGCGATCGAAATCGATTTCAACGTCGCGAACGTCCGAGAAATCCAATGAATCGAGGAGCGCCAGATCCTCGAGGCTGTTGTTGGCGCCACTCAAAAGGATATGATTTTCATCGTCCTCGATACCCGGATTCATTTCGGGAATTGGATTAGTGTCGGGGCCAAATCCGGTTTGTTGAATATCTACTGCCGTCGAAACCGACGACCGCTGACCGCCGGCGGCAACTTCGCCGGGAATTTCAATTGATTCAACTACGGGACGGTGTTTGAGGCTCAAGCCGGCAATCAGGCCAAGAATGGTCACAACGACGGCGAGTCCGGCTGCGAATTTGAGTTTGTTAAACATGGTATGTTCTCCGTATTAGTGGTTTCAGGTTCGGGTCTACACAACGGGGAATGGTCAAACCGCATGCCGAACGGTAACCGATTGCACAACAATGACTTACATCCGGCTGTGGGGTTATTAAGTGTGACATCATGTGACGAAGAAGCCACAAAACCCTTGGAAAAATCGGGTATCGAATTATATTGTGCTGGTCTACCCTCAAGGTCTGCGTGCTGCGAACATTTCTACCTGTCGGAGGTCGCGTTGAGAGCTACTGCTATTGTTGCATTGGTGCTGACTGTATGTTTGGCAATTCCTGCCAGCGGGGCGATTAATCCAGTACTTAGTTATCAGGGGAGCTTGAAGGATTCATCGGGCGCACCCTATGGCGATGGAAACTACACCTTCGTATTTAGTATTTACGACGATTCCACCGGAGGAGTCGGTTTATGGAGTGAGACGCAGTTACTCGAGATCAAGAACGGATTGATTCATGCCTATCTGGGATCAGTGACGGCGTTGAATCCGCAGATATTTGGGATTTCTCCGCTGTGGCTCGGAATCAAGTTAGGCAACGATCCGGAATTTGCTCCTCGACACGTGATTGGTTCGACAGTGTATTCGTTTATTGCCGGGAATGCACTGCTCTTGGAAGGATTTGCCTCCAATCACTTCGCCGACAGTCAATCCGTGAGTTTCGCTATTTCCAAGCACGATTCAGATACTTCGGCACACCATCCGATGTACATTGACGCTGCAGAGATCGTTTCGGGAACAATAGCCGAGGAACGACTGCCGGCGATCACGGTGGATTCCAGTATTGTTGCTGACGGCAGCATCGCCGGAGCTGACCTTGCCGATTCGCTGATTTCATCGAGTAAGCTTAGAGTCGGCGCAGTAGAGGGCGTTCATATTGCTGACGGATCAATCGGTTCCACGAAGGTGGCCGACGGATCGCTGACCGGCGGGGATCTCCAGGACTCGACCATTACCGGATTGCAGATTGCGGCCGGCGCGATTACTGCGGAACACCTGTCGGTGGCGGCATTCGACGGCAGCAGCATTGTTGACGGCAGCTTGACAGGAATCGACCTTGCCGATTCGACGATCACGGGCGCAAAGATTGCCGCGGGTTCGATTGCTTCGACACACTTGTCCGCCGTGGCCATTACGGGCGCGCAGATCACGGACGGTACGATTACCGGAGCTGATGTTGCCAATGGAACGCTGGGATTCAATGACATTGGACCGCAGCAGTTGGGCGGCTATCACATTCAGGATGGATCCCTCACCGGTGCCGATATTGCGGCCAGTTCTATAACGGGAACACAGATTTCCGATGAGACCATTTCTGGTGCAGACATAGCGATCAATTCGATTGTCGACCGGCACGTTGCCGGAAATTCAGTGACGGCTGCGAAACTCCTGGATGAACCGGGCCTGGCGGAGACCACCGGCGGAATCTTGATTTCAGTTGGTACGACTGTTGTCAACTGGATGAGTACAACGGTGAGTGCGCCGGCGCCGGGTTATATTCTCGTCCTGATGCATGGCCTGGCACAGCTGGGCGGCAATGAGGCGGCACAGATCGCGATCAGCACAACGCCGACGGGGTTTGAGCACTATGGAGAAGCGAGAGTTTCGTCGGCGACCGGGACATCGGGAGGAAATTTCACAATTTCGATTTCCTATGTTATTCCGGTGGCTGCGGCAGGGGACGTGACGGTTTACGGCAATGTCCGGGCCAGCGTTCTCAGCGCCGGAGTAATCGACATGTCTCAGGGCGGGCTGCAGGCGATTTACATCCGTACCGGGTATTAGATCGATGAAGCGATTCATTGCAGCCATAACTGTTGTAGGACTGGTTGCTCTTGCGACGACATCAGCGGCCATCACCGCCAACACAGGAAGCTCGGCTTCCGGCAAATCGACCAATGGTCATCTATTTCTGGATTCAGTTTATGGGCAGAGTTTTTCGGGCAATGCCGGCCGCCTGACATCGGGGTTCTTCTCGCAGCAGAATCTGCCGGACTTCGTTGCCGGAGATGTTGACGGAAGCGGGATAGTGACGATTAGTGACGTCGTTTTCCTGATCAATTACATATTTGCCGGTACGCAGGCTCCGCCAAATCCTGACAGCGCCGACACCGATTGCAGCGGGATGATTACAATTTCAGATGCTGTCTACTTGATCAATTTCATTTTCAGCGGTGGTGCCAGCCCGAGGTACTGCCGTTAGTTTCGTTGTGCTATTCGCCGTCGAGACCGAGCGACTTCATCTTGCGATACAAGTAGCTGCGATCGAGGCCGAGAACTTCAGCGGCGCGAGTGACATTCCCTCCCGATTCCCGGACAACCCTTTCGATGTAATCGGCCTCAAAGCGGGCGACGGCATCCTTCAGTGACACCACTGCGGCGGATGCGGACATTTCCGTTAGCCGCCGCAAACTACCAAGCGACAGTTTTCCCTCGCGATGGGTTATCAGAAGATGCTCGATGATGTTGCGCAGTTCGCGGACATTGCCGGGGAAGTGATAGGACTCCAGCCAGCGCAGAAGCTCCTTATCCAGCACGACTTGAGGCCTTCCCATTTTTGCACACAGTCGCCGCAGATGGTGATTGGCAATCAGTTCAATATCGCCGGGAATGTTCCGCAGGGCCGGCAATTCGATTGTAAAAACATTGATGCGATAGTAGAGGTCCTGCCGGAATCGATGGTTACGGACTTCGTCGGCGAGGCGACGATTGGTGGCGCAGATCAAACGAAAATCAACTTCGATCGATTGGTCGCCGCCGACCCGCTCGACCCGGAATTCTTCAATCACGCGCAGCAATTTCGCCTGCAGTTGCGGCGGCATCTCGCCAATCTCGTCGAGGAAGAGAGTTCCTTGCGCGGCCTGTTCGATCTTACCGATGCGGCGCTGGGTTGCGCCGGTGAACGATCCCTTTTCGTGGCCGAACATCTCTGATTCCAGCAGTTCGCCGGGAATCGCCGCCGTGTTAACGGCGACGAATGGCGCGAGTTTCCGGCTGCTTCGATGATGAATCAAATTGGCGGCGACTTCCTTACCGGTGCCCGATTCACCGAGAACCAACACCGTCGAGTCGGTCTGACTGACAGCCGCGATTTGTTCTCGCGCCGTGCGCATGGCGGGCGAATCGCCAATGAGCTGGTAGCGTTCTTCGACAAGCTCCTGATCCCGTTTGAGACGGCGGTCGAGATGAGACAGGCGCCGGGCGTTGTCAATCGTAAGTTCAACCTTTTCCGGCCCGAGCGGCTTCTCCAGGAAATCAAGGGCGCCCAACTTTACCGCCGCCACCGCATCAGCAAGCGACGCCTCACCGGAAATCATGATGATGACCTGAAGCGGAAAGAGCTGGTGGAATTCGCGAAGGAGATCGAGGCCGCTTCCGTCGGGCAGCATAAGATCGAGCAGAACGACATCAATCCCATCATTGTTGAACCTGCGAGCTTCGGCGCAGTTGGCGGCGGTAATCACGTCGTAATCGCCATCGCGCAGATAGGATGACAGCGTAGTGCGGATACGCTGGTCATCATCGACAATGAGTAAACGAGTCTTCTTCATTCAGCCTCGATCGGAAGATAGAACGTAAAAGTCGTTCCGCGAGCGGGATTCGGCGCACAGGTTATATCTCCGCCATGGTCGACGATGATACGACGACAGATAGCGAGCCCGAGGCCCGAACCGCGCTCCTTGGTTGTGAACAGCGGTGTGAAGGGGTCAATTCCGCGCGACTGGTCGATGCCGCAGCCGTCATCGCGGACTTCGAAAAGGACTTTGCGGTCTTTACCGTGAATCCGCAGTTCAACAACGCTGGCACTGGCTTCAAAACTGTTCTTGATGAGGTTCAGCAACACCTGTCGAATCTGATTCGAGTCACAGTTGAGGACGCCGGTTACCCCATTTGACTCCAGATGAAGGCGGCCCTGGGCAAGTTCTTCAGCGAAGTCGTTTCGGATATCGGAGACAATAGCGGCCAGCGGTATCAGTTTCAGAACCGGTGCCGGCATTTTGGCAAACTCGCTGAAGGCGCCCAGCAGGTGCTTCATGCGCTGGATCTCAATCTGAATATTGCGGGAGACTTCGGCGGCACGTTCCTGGGCGACATCACCGCTCTGTGACCAGCGCTCGAGCTGGGCTGCCGTGGTTGCCAACGGCATGAGGAAATTGCGGATCTCGTGCGCGGTCTGGCGGGCGAACATCTGCCATGCCGCCACCTGTTCAGCGCGACGCAGGCGGATTTCCGTATCGCGCAAGTCATCAGAGAGACGGTTGATGCCTGCGACCAGGTCGCCAATCTCATCATCGGAGTAGTAATGGATGCGGGCAGGGGCATCGCCGGCGGCGATCTTCTTGGCCGAAAGAGCCATCTCAACAATGGGTTTGGACAGTGCACGTTGAAAGAAGTACCCGAGCAGCACGGCCAACAACACCGAGGCGACAGACAGCGCCAGAAACACTCGCAACAGGCGCGAACGGTTTTCATCGCGGTCGCTTTGATCAAAAATATACTTGAGTGATGCCACGACCTGTCCATTGAGGTCGATGAGATCGCTCTGCTGAACGAAGTAGTTGCGATCCTGCACTTTCGCCTGCCACAACGGTTCGGCGGAGCGGACCGCGGCAATCTGGGCGATATTGGCGCGCAGAAGGCTGTCGGGGGATGCGGCATAGAGTCCCTGGTCATTGGCGGTCACCAGCAAGCCGGAGAGATTGGCGGTGGCGAGCGGAAACTGCTCGATCAGAGACGCGAGCATAGTTCCGATGGTTAGTTCACCAACGAGGTTATTGCGAAAGCGTATGGGAACCGTGACGGTAATTGCCAGGGATCCGGGATGTTGCTGCGACAGGCGAGTGACGCCGCTGTTGGAACTCCCGTCGCCGGCGAGAGGCGACGGTTGATAGTGGCCGACAAATGTGCCCAGGCCCTCCTGAAACACTTTGAACATAGCCGGAGGCTGGTGCATCTGGATTACCGCAAACTGAAACTCGTCGCGGGCAAGAGAGGATTCAAGCAGAGCGGTCAGTTCGCCTTCGCGCCTGGGGAGATCAAGAGCGTTGACGAGGAATTCGGAACCTGCGGCAAGGTCATTGGCGTTGCGCTCGAGACGGAGCAAGTGGTCGTCGAAATGGAAGCGGAATGCAGCCACGGCCGACTCCGATTGGCGGATGTAGTGGTCTTCAGTGCTGCTATTGACAAACAAATAGAGCAGCACCGACATCAGGATCAACGGCAGAAGTGACACCAGCGCAAAGGCGGAGATGATTTTTCCGGGGAGTCTCATTGTCTGATTGTGTAGAAGTTAGAGAGTTGAGCACTGCTGCTGCGGTCGTCGAGATAACGGACGTGGTCAAATTTCCTGACTGCGAGTTGAGAGCGTCCGAGGGGCACGAAGCGCGCCGACTCCGCGAGTTTGCGGGATACCAGTTCCTGACAGCCGCTGCCGCTATTCGTGCCGAGCAGACAACTGTCCAAGAAAGGGTCAGGGTTCGAGGCTATCAGCCCGCGCAAGGGCAATATTATCTCGCGCCATGCGCGGGTAAGCACTGAATTCGGATCTTCGCCGGCGAGATACGGAAAGAACTGCAGAGTCATCGTTTGGGCGCCGTCATCGCGAAAAGTGAATTTTCCGAAACCGCATTCTGTTATAGCCATATTGATTCTGTCGGAAAGCGCCGGGTACATCTTGAAGCCGGAGAAACCGCAAGAGAGCTTGTCTTTGTTCTTCCTGGATTGAGCAAAGAGTTCGCGGGCGTGAGACGAATTCTGCGGGAAAATTGACTCGATGTGTGACGGCAGAATGATTGAGGAGTAATCCGAGACGCCGTTATCGACAAAGAGTCCGCGCAGACAGTAATTTACCGCTGTTGCCAGCAGATCATCCTTGATCTCATTGCCGACGAGATTCCATTCCAGCATGTAGGGAGAGTCGGCCAGTACTTTGAAGTTCTGGCAGCGCAATGTCCGGCAGAACAAGCAGGTCGACCTGCTGTAGTCGGGCGGCAATTTCGACCTCGCGGAGACTATCGAAATAGCGAAAGGAGTAGTGAACCGGCATCTGCGCGTTTTCGGTCAGGAGCGTGTCAAGCCAAAGCTGGCGGAGGTTGCCGGGAAGGGCGATGATGAGAGAATCGGAGAGCAGGTCAGATTCCAAATAGACTTCGGCAGCAAAAGTCTTCGAAGTTGTTCAGGTCTGCCACGACGTCAGCGGGCAGGACCTGACTGATGACAACGCGCTCGAGAATTCCGCCCACACGACCCCGGTACAGAAGCCGGTCGCCCTGTGCGATGGCGAGGGTGAAATCCGAGGTCGGGATGATCGGTGCGTCAAGCCAAAGGTAGAGGCGGTTGGATTCGAGTCGCAACGGTTCGGCCCGAAACTCGTGCAGTCGCCCGGCGACTACACTTTCGCACGACAACAATAGAAGCAAGCCCAAGTAAGTTGCGACGCGGAGTATCGGGGTTTTCAGCATATTATCGGTTCATCAGTGATATCATGGGTTATACACAACCGGCGGGGGAGAATCCAAGAATTCTCGGCGAACGGCGACAGGGGTTGTTGCCTCAGGTGGGCACGGCCGGAGATTCGGTGGCCGGCGGCGACGGCAGCGGCTCTGGTTCGGGAGCGGGTTCGATCGTAAGAACCCCGGGAAAGCCGAGCGGGCCGGAGAGCTTGTATTTGATTGGTATGAATTTCTGGGTGACCCAGAGATTGGTTTTGAGGTGATTGGTGATCTTGGAAATGTTCATCTCAACGCGTTCACCGCAAAGGGCGATATAGGGGATCAGTTGATCGGCGAGATAATGATCGAGGCAAACATCCTTGCCAAGAAAATTACGCAATTCCGTGACGGCGGACTCGGCGACTTTTTCGGCGGGCATGCCTTTTTCGCCGATGGTTGAAAATCCAGCGCGGACGTTATCAAATTCGGCGGTCAGGAAGATGATCGTGCCTTTGCCGTTGGCGGCGACGTCGCTGTTTCGCAGTTGCGCGTCAAGATTGTGGGCACGGAGTTGCTTGATTGCGGCACGCATCTGGCGTTCGCCGACACCGCCTCCGACATTGGAAGTGACCGACATGCCATAGATTTTGCGGAGCTCTCCACGCCTGCTGAACTGGCGCGTGCGCAACCGATCAATCGGCTTGACCCGGCAGGCGATTTCGCCGCCACCTTCGGGATACCAACCCCAGCGGTTGATCTTCAGGAAGGTCTGGCAGCCCATCAGGCCGATGACAGGTAGAAATACCTGTTTAAGATAGGTGGCCGGGGGCGACCAGGGAACGTGAGTGCCGCCACGGATGATGATGTTTGATTCATTCTTGGCAAACAGCAGGGGTAGAATGATGGTTTGCAAGACCAGCGTAGCGGCTCCGGCCGACTTTTTGCTTTCGGCGACATCGAAGGTGTATTTACCGCCGCGAATTTGGCCGGGGCTGAAGGCGAGCCGTTCGGAGTTGATGTCGGCGCCCTCAACCGTAGCTCCGCAAATCTGCTGGCAGGCTTTGACAGCGGTCAAGTGCTGCGGCATCATACCGGGAAACTTGCGATTGCGGCGGATGTTTGTTACTTCGACCGGCCGTCCCAGCAGGGTCGAAAGGGAGATTGAGGTGCGCAGAATCTGCCCGCCACCCTCGCCAAAACTGCCGTCAACGCGCAGGAAGTCTTTGTCAGCCATAAGCTGCTAAACTATAGGGAAATACTCCTGCGGTCAAGGGAATAGTCTTGATATTCGCGCCCACGCCCGGCAACTTTCAGAATGCGATTCCGTTGATTAAGTCATGAACTTAGATAGTTGAAAATAAGGAGCCAGTATGCACATTGCATTGAAGCCGATCAGTGAAATTGTCCGGGTCAACAACTACATGTTTGGACTCGGTTTCGAGGGTGTTGGAGAAGACCTGGCGAGAAAACAGCTTCAACCCAACGCCAATTCGCTCATCTGGATAATGGGGCATGTCGCGTCCGTTCGATTCTATCTATTAGGACTGACCGGGGTGGACGAAAAATGTCCATGGGGAGAGATGTTTGAATCGTCAATCATGAAGGTTGACCAGACAGAGTTTCCGCCCATGAGTGAGATCAAGCTGGTGTGGGAGGGACAGGCAGCGAAGCTTGAATCAAGTCTGGCCAACGTTCCTGAAAGTCGTTTTGGGGAAGCAGTGCCATTCAAGCTGCCGACACAGGAGCAGACAGTGCTATCGGCGCTGGCGTTTTTGGCGATGCATGAATCGTATCATATTGGGCAAATGAGTACGCAGAGGCGAATGCTGGGAATCGACAGCATTTTCGATCTGGCCGTGGCCAAGCGCAAGGCAGCTCAAGAGTCGAAGCCGGCGCAGGCTTAGTTGTTGCGACGAGTGCGTTTGGTCTTGCTGACTGCGGTATTGTGTTGTGACAGCGAAGTCGTGAAAATGTGGCGACCGTCGCCTGTGGCGACGAAAAAATAGTAATCGGTCTGGGCCGGGGAAAGAGCGGCTTTTAATGAAGCCAGCCCGGGAGCACCGATCGGACCAGGCGGCAGGCCATAGTATAGATAGGTGTTGTAGGGGGAGTCGTAATCAAGATCCGTGCGCAGAAGCGGGCGATCGAGTCCGCCAAGCGCATAGATCACGGTCGGGTCGCACTGCATTTTCCAGCCCTTGCGAAGGCGGTTATGATAGACTGACGAAATCAATTCCCGCTCCGAGCCGTCGGCGGCTTCGGCCTCGATCATGGAAGCGAGCGTGACGATTTCGTTTAACGACATCTTCAGCGAACGCAGTCTTTCGTTCATCTCCGGTGAAAAGGCAGCTTTCATCATGTTGACCATCTCGCGGATGACGTCATCCGGCTCTTGATAGGGATAGAAGGAGTAGGTCTCCGGGAAGAGAAATCCTTCGAAAGAGGGCGCGTCGATACCGAGGCTTTTCCGGAATGAGGCATCATTGAGCAGGGAAACCAGCTGCGCGGAATCGGTGGGAATGCCCTGGACCAGCAGCGGGATAATTTCCTTGATGGTTTGTCCTTCGGGGATGGTGACCCTGCTTAGTTCAGGGTTGGAGTTCTTGAAGTGCATCGCCAACTCGTAGTGAGTCAGACCGCCTTTGAGATGGTAACGGCCCGGTTTGAGGCTCTTGTCGGCGTGAGTGTATTTCATGAAGATGTTGTAAAGACGCCGGTCAGTGGTGATGCCGGAATCGGTGAGGTGTTGGCGCAGATCAGAGGCGTCGTCCTTTGGGCGAATGATTACTGAATATTCGTGTTGCGGGTCGCCGAGTCGCGACGAAATCTGGAAATACGCAAGTATCCCTGCAGCAATAAAAACAATCGCAAGAATCAATATCGCTTTGGTGTACCATTTACCGAACACGAGCCACCTGATCACATAGACAAAGGGAAGAAGCGGAATCAGCGCGAAAACGGCGAGTGTCGTGACAATCCAGAAAACGAAATCCCACAGCCGTTTCATATTATCTCACTGGCGGTGCGAATCAAGGTAATCCTGCAGGATGATTTGCGCTGCGAGCACGTCCAATTTGCCGCGCATTTGTTTTTCTTTCTTGCCGCTCTTGCGCAAAGTGTCTTTGGCAAGTTCGGAGGTAAAGGCCTCGTCCTCCAGGTGTGTCTGATATCCGCGTTGCTGGAGTCCCTGGACAAAGGCGCGGATTTCGTCGGCCATTTGTCCGCCCGGACCGCCGGAGAGCGATACCGGAATTCCAATCACAACCAGTTCTACGTCATAAGCAACCAGAACGTCGCAAACGCGGTTGACTGCTTCGGAAGGTGCCTTGAGGGTGATGGTAGTCAGCGGTTGGGCGAAGAGGCGCAACGGATCGGAATAAGCCATTCCGATTCGTTTGCGGCCATAGTCGATGCCGATGATGCGCTTCTCAAACATTGAGGGAATGTACGGAGGCTGGCGGGGAGAGTCAAATGGTTAGGTACTTCCGAAGGCGAGGGTAGTTTTCATTGCTTAGTCTCCAGCGCAGTGCGTATATTCCCCCCATGACCAAACAGGGTGTACTAATCAGTTTTGAGGGTGTCGACGGCTCCGGCAAATCGACGCAGGCACGGATGCTCTATGACTATCTCAAAGAGCGCAATTATGATGTGTTGTTCATCCGTGAGCCGGGGGGGACGGCGGTGTCGGAAGCAATCCGTGACATTCTGCTTGACAATGCTCACAAGAAAATGAGCGCCAGAGCTGAAATGCTGCTCTTCCTAGCGGCACGCGCAGAGTTGGTGGACGAGGTTATCGCTCCGGCTCTAAAGCAAGGACGCATTGTAATCACCGACCGGTTCTCCGATTCGACGCTGGCCTACCAGGTCGACGGCCGTAAACTGCCGCGCCGCGTGGTCACCGCGACCAATGAGTTCGCGGCGGCTAAGGTCAAGCCGGGACTGACATTTATTGTTGATCTGGGAATTGCCCGGGCGCATTCCCGGCTCAAAGAGAAGAAGGACCGGATGGAATCATCGGCGCAAGAGTTTCACATGCGTGTGCGCCGGGGATTTCTGAAGATCGCCCAAGCTGAACCGCGCCGCGTAAAGGTTGTCGACGGGAAGAAGACTCCCGACGCCATTTTTCAGGAGATACTCGCCATGAGTCAGGCGTTTCTGACAAGGAGAAGGATTGGACCGCAGAAACGCGCGAAGTGAATTTGCCGCGACAATCATGTTTTTCCTGCTAACGCTGTTGTTGGTCTTCGGCGCCGCCTTCCAATGCGTCAATGATCCGCTGTTCCGCGCGATGATCGGATTGGCGCAACAATCAGAATTGCTGTCGAGCCGCTATTTCGGCGAGGTTGCCCCCGAGAAGGTATTTGCCGACGCCTGGCGGGGAATGCAGGAAGCGATTCCGTTTCGTGTCGAATTGTCCGGTGATCCGGAAGAGCCGATCAAGCCTGGGCAGCCAAGCAGCTGGGGGCTCACACTCACACCGCAAGACAGCACGGTCATCGTCGAGGATGTTGCTGAAAATTCTCCGTTTTTCGGATTCCTGCTTCCGCAAGACAGGATTACCGGGGTTGATACGTTGCGAGAACACTATGTCATCGATCTGATCGACTATCTGAACTCCCGCTCGAAGGGCGCGACACAGATATTTTTCGAACGGGAAGGCCGCAGCGACAGTGTGACAGTTCAGATTGCCTCGCGCAAACCAGTCGACGGTGTTGTGGTTGAGTTTGCTGACTCGGTGGGCTATCTGGCTTTGAGACTGCCGTCGACGTCAGACTTGGACGCGGAATTGGAGACACTCGGATCGAGTGACACGCGGGGTTTCATTGTCGATCTGCGTGATTCGCGCGGCGACGATTACAAACAGGCGGAACGACTCGCAAGGCAGATTGAAGAGATTTCAAACGGCAAACCGATGGTGATTTTGGTGGACGGCAGCTCCAAAGGCGCGACCGAAGAAATCGCGCGGCGGCTTGGCAGCATCAGCAGTGCCGTCACAATGGGCGCGACCACGGCCGGCACGCCGGCGGTAGTCGATGAAATCACTTTGCACAACGGACGACATTTGTATGTGTCGATAAATGAGCGAGTGATCAGGGATTTCGAGCAGGTCGAGGACACCGTGACCGATTCAAGCGCCAAGGCGCAGCCTTCGACGGCGATTGTTCCGATGATCAGATGCCGCAAGTTTCCCATGAGCTCACTGCTGTTCGAGTTGATTCATGGCGGCTACCTGCTTGATTTTGTCACGGCGACGACGTTTTCCGCCCTTCCGCGCCCGGAGGATGAAGACTCACTTTTACTACAGTTTGAAAGCTATTTGCAGCAGCGGCGCTTTCGCCATGACCCGTTGGGACGCGCCCTTAGTGACATGAGCCTGAACGAGATGAACGGGGAGATGAGTCCGATATATCAACGCATGCGTCAGACACACCGCGGACTCGGGAACCCGAACCTGGACGAGTACCGGGAAGAAATACTCCGCAGTCTGCTCAAGACGATTCATCGAGTGAGAACTGGCGGAGAGCCCGCGCTGGAGATTCGTGCGCGCACCGATGACCCCTGCCTGGCCGAAGCGTTAAACTACTTAAAGAAGCAGAGCCAATAGTGCAGGAATTTGCCTTGATCTTGATGTTGAGCGCTGCCGTGGGTGCGCTCTCGTCGATACTGGGCCTCGGCGGTGGCGTGTTGCTCGTACCGATATTCACGCTGCTTCTTAAGCTGCCAATTCATCAGGCAGTCGCATTGTCGCTATGCTGCGTGATGGCGACATCGGTAACTTCGGCGACGAAGTATCTCAAGGGCGGTTTGGTTGATCTGAAAGCAGTCCTGTATCTGGAAACCACGACAATCATCGGATCGTACGCGGCCGGGAGATTGGCCGGGCATGTTTCCGGACAGGGAATAGCGATCATATTTGCAGTGATACTTGTATTTTCAGCCGTTGTCATGTTATTCGGACGATCGGATGCAAAGAACGCCGGCGGGATAAAAAACGCCTACCCCGTGGCGATGGGAGCATCGGTTTTTGCCGGTGGATTGGTGGGGTTGTTGGGTGTAGGCGGCGGCATTGTCAAAGTACCGATACTTCAACTCGTTCTGGGCAGGCCGGTCAAGGAAGCCGTTGCAACTTCGACAATGATGGTCGGCATCAGCGCGGCGGTAGGGGTGATTCCCTATCTGAATCGCGGTGATGTGCCGGTAGAGTGGGTGCCGTTTGCAACGCTGGGCACCGTAGCCGGCGCATTTCTGGGCGCACGAGTTTTCCACAAGATCGAGTCACTCTATATCAAGATACTCTTTGCGGCAGTATTGCTTTACACCGCGGTGACAATGATTCTTTCGGCGGTGAAGGGATAATCCATGAAGTCACCTGAACAGATTATGGCGCAGATGTATAAGAGCGCCCTGATTATCATGATAATTCTGCTGGTCGCGGCCGGCATCGCCTCGTTCTTCGAAACCGCAATCGGAGGCATCACGCTCCCGGGATTGGCGATCAGGTTCTATCTGCTGATTATCCCGGCAATGCTGATGGCGTTCACGATCACGATGTTCGTGCGCCGGATCAACAACCTCGCGACTGCCGGTTTGATCTTGTCTCTTTTATGGCTGGTGTTTAAGTGGATCGGCTGATGGGCAATCGCCCGATTCGGGTATTCAGTGATTTCGACGGTACGATCTCGGCGAAGGATGTTGGAGCGTCACTGTTCAATCACTTTTCCGGGAAGCGCAATCACGGCACGGTGAAGTTGTGGATTGAGCAGAAGATCAGTTCGCGAGAATGCCTGTGGCGCGAGTGCCACTACATCAAAGCCAGCCGCGACGAGATGGTTGATGCGCTAAGCCGGATTGAGGTGGAGAAGGGGTTTCGGGAGTTTGTCGACCTCTTGGGGCAACGCAGAATACCGCTGCATATATGTTCGGATGGGCTGGATTTCTACATTGATGCCTTCCTTGGCAAAGCCGGATTTGACGGCCTGGACATTCATGCCAACAAGGCGCACTTCGTTAACGGGAATCTTTACCCGTCGTTTCCTTACTATTCTCGCGGTTGCGGTTATTGCGGCACCTGCAAGGGAGAGCGGGTGCGATCATTAAGCCGGGACGGTGAATTGACGGTGTATATCGGCGACGGATTTTCGGATCGCTGTGCAGTCGGGGTCGCTGATATCCTGTTTGCGCGCGGCGATCTGGCAAGATTGGCGCAGGAAAAATCGGTTGACTGGCAGCCGTTTGCCGACTTTTATGATGTAATAGAATATTTTGAGGCTAATCTGCTAACATGACGCTTCGTGAAACAGGAACTCAATAGAATATGAAAACAGTTATCATGGCCGGAGGTTTTGGCACAAGACTGCGTCCGTTGACGCAAAGTCTGCCGAAGCCGATGGTGCCGGTGGCGAATCTTCCGATGCTCCATCACATCGTCAATCTCCTTAAAAAGCATGATCTCAAGGACTATGTGACGCTGCTCTACTTCCAGCCGGAGGAAATCAAGAGCTATTTCAAAGATGGCGCCGATTTTGGCGTGAACATGAAGTACTTGCTGGCAGAGGATGATTTTGGCACCGCGGGAGCCGTTAAAGCTGCTGAGGATTTCTATCAGGGCAATCGTGTCTTGGTGATCAGTGGTGACGTACTGACAGATTTTGATCTGACGGCAGCGATCAAGTTCCATGAAGAGCGGCAAGCCGCAGCGACAATTGTGCTGACACGGATGGAAAATCCACTGGCGTATGGCGTGGTCATTACTGACGCCGAGGGAAAGATTTCGCGATTTCTGGAAAAGCCGACGTGGGGCGAGGTATTTTCCGATACGATCAACACCGGTATCTACATTCTCGAACCACAGGTTTTCGCGCGGATTCCGAAGGGGCAGAATTATGATTTTTCGCAGAATCTGTTTCCGGGCATGCTCAAGGATAATGAACGGCTGTACGGATATATTGCTCCGGGATATTGGCGCGATATCGGCAATCTCTCGGAATATCAGAAAGCGCACATTGACATCCTGAACGAACAGGTGAAGATCGAGACGACCTATAACCAACTACATCGCGAGAATGCGACGATCTGGATCAATCGCGATTTCCATGTTGACGAAAACGCGCACTTCTCCGGCGCGGTGATAGTCGGGGATGGGGCTGAAATTGAAGCCGGAGCGTCGATCACCAATTCGGTTATCGGCGATCGCTGCAAGATTGCCGCCAATGCCGCGATTGAGAGCAGCGTGATCTGGCACGACACGACTATTGGTGAAGGAGCACAAATCACGCAGGCCATCGTTTGCAACAACGTGACGGTGGAGAAAAATGTCTCGATCAATGAAGAAGCAGTCGTGAGCGATCACGTCAAGCTTCGCCAGGGTTCGACGGTCAAGGCGAACTGCAAGATCTGGCCGGGCAAGGAAGTTGAGGCCGGGGCGACAGTATCGTCCTCGTTGATTTGGGGTGAGAAGTGGAATCGCGAGTTGTTCTCGGATTCGAAAGTATCCGGGCTGGGCAATATTGAAGTTACACCGGAGTTTGCGGCCAAGCTCGGATGCGCTTTCGGCGCGACGCTTCTGAAAGGCGAGTCGATCGTCGTCAGCCGTGGTGTGTCATCGGCGTCCCGCGTGTTTTCGCGGAGTTTCATCTCCGGTCTGCTTTCGTGCGGCATCAATGTTGTCGACTTACGGACACTGCCGATTCCGATTATGCGTTACGAATTGAAGCAGGGGAAACACGGCGGTGGTGTGCATGTGCGGCAGAATCCGTCGCAATACCACATTACCGATATGATCTTTCTCGGTCCTGACGGAATGGACCTGCCGACGCGCAAGACGCGTTCGATTGAGACATTGTTTGCGCGCGAGGATTTCCGGCGCGCATCGGTCGAGCAGGTGGGACATCTTGACTATCCAACGCGGACAGTCGAATCTTACCGGACGGATTTTCTTAAACATGTCGACTCCGAGGCGATTGCCGCCAAGAAGTTCAAACTGGTGATCGACTTCTCGCACGGCGGCGCATCGGAGATCTTCGGGGGAATCTTCAGTTCACTAAGCACTGAGTTGATATCTCTCAATGCTTACCCCGATCCGAACCTGCCGATAGCCGATAGCCGTCGTTCGCTCAATACAATGGCTTCGATTGTGAAGTCGCTGGGCGCCGATGTGGGCATTCAGTTGTCGCGCAGTGCGGAGAAGATCACGGTTGTTGATCGCAATGGCGCGGTCGTATCGGATCAGTTGCTTCTTCTGATTGTGACATCGTTGTTCTTGAGCAGTTATCAGACCCGCAAGATCGCGGTTCCGGTTATGGCCAGCATGGGTGTGGAGAAAATTGCCGCGCAGTATGGCGTGCAAGTCGCTCGCGTACGCAGCGACCATCTGGCGATGATGCAAGCCTACAAGTCCGAGGATATCGACTTCGTTGGCGGAACGCGCGGCGGATTCATGCTGTCGAGCTTCCAACTCGGGGCTGACGGCATGTTTGCGACGATCAAGCTGCTGGAGATGCTCGCGAAGCAAAATGCCGATCTGGCGGAGCTGCGAGCGGAGTTTGAACACTATTATAGTGTTGAGGAACAGGTGCCGTGTTCATGGTCGAAAAAGGGACAGGTCATGCGACTTCTGATGGAAAACACCGAGGGCAAGAACCGGCAGTTAGTGGACGGAGCACGCTTCCAGGAAGGCGACAGTTGGGTGTGGATTGCGCCGGATCGCAATTCGGCCTATTTCACTGTGGTTGCCGAATCAGAAGACAAGAAGCAAGCTGAAGCGCTTGCGAAGAAGTACAGCGAACAAGTGACGAAGTGGCAGGCGTAGTCCAGTAGTTCCCGACACAGCACGCTGTGTTCCTACTCGATCACTTTGACACTCTTCTCGGGAATCCAGCCGAGTTTACCTTTGGAGTTGCGGCACCAATGCCAGCCTGCCGCGGACCTAATGATGCTCAAGCGTTCGCCTTGGCCGGCCTTCAACTCGATCGAAGAATAAACGGTATTGAGAATCCCCACATCATCGTCTCGGTCAAGGTAATTCTCTGGAATCCAGGCTCCTTCGCTGTCCTCGTTGATACACCAAAGGAACTCGGGCCATTCGGTGTCGCGCTTGTCGATGATGACGCGATCGCCTTTGGCGAAAACGACCGGAGGATACGACGGCGGCGTGTGGGCATTGGTGACAATGCAGACTTTCTGCGACATGGTGAACAAATAAAAAATCCGCAGGCGGCTTCGTCAATGAGAAATGGACGAAAAAAACCGGCCGAAAGAGCTATCGGCCGGCTGTAACATTTCGTTTTTGAACAGCTTTACTCAGTCGGCACCATGATTGGCTGGGTTGCATTGGAGCCGATTTCGTCATCGCGGAAAGCTTGAAGTTCTTTCAGCAACTCGACCTCAAGCTGGTCTGGCGGAAACTTGCCAATGACCTTACCTTTTTTGACAAGGGAAAGATAATCAGCCGAACCAACAACGCCGAGATCGGCATCGCCAACTTCGCCGGGGCCGTTGACATTGCAGCCCATGACGGCGACCTTGATCGGTTTCTTGATGCCTTCGAGTACTTTCTCAACTCGGCTGATGAGACCGAAGAGATCGGTCTGAAGTCTGCCGCAGGTCGGGCAACTGACGAGGTCGGGCATGTTGCTGAACAGGCCGAGCGACTGGAGAATTTTTTTGCCGACTTTGACTTCTTCGACCGGATCGGTGGAAAGCGAAACACGAATCGTGTCGCCGATACCTTCGTGGAGAAGCAGTCCAAATGCCACCGAAGACTTGATTGTGCCGCCCATGAGCGGACCGGCCTCGGTAACGCCGAGGTGGAGCGGGTAATTGACGAGTTGAGCGATCTTGCGATAGCCTTCGACCATGCCGGGTACTTCGGAGGATTTCATGGAGATGCAAATGTCGTGGAAATCCATCTCTTCGAGCAGGCGCACTTTGCGCATCGCTGATTCAACTAAAGCATCGGGATTGTAGCGCCCCATCGACTTGACAAGATCCCATTCCAGGGAGCCGGTATTGACGCCGATGCGGATAGGAATTTTGCGTTCTTTACAGATCTCGACGACGCTTTCCATTTTGACGTCATCGCCGATATTGCCCGGGTTGGTGCGAATTTTGTCGACACCCTGTTCGGCGGCAATCAGCGCCAGCCGGTAGTGGAAGTGGATGTCCGCGACCAGCGGAATGGAAATCTGCCGCTTGATCTCACCGAGTGATTGCGCGTCTTCTTTGTTTAGTACGGCGACACGAATGATGTCGCAGCCGACTTCTTCAAGTCGTTTGATTTGTGCGACGGTGGCGTCGATATCGCGAGTTTGGGTGGTGGTCATCGACTGAACTGAAACCGGGGCATCGCCGCCGACCAGCACATTGCCGACCTTGACCTGATGTGATTTTCTACGCTGTTTGTTGAACATTTTTCTTATAAGGGGCAAAAGATTTGTACTCGAATAATTTAGGATCGGAATTGGCGACATCGATTCCCACTCCGGCCTGAAGCGCCTTGAGCATTCCTTCGACGGCGAAATTGGGGGTGGAAGCGCCGGCGGTGATGCCGACCTTGTCGACGCCCTCAAACCAGTTCCAATCAATCTGGGTGGCATGGTCGACGAGATAGGCCTTTCCGCAAATGGATTCGGCGATATCGCGAAGTCGTTGAGAGTTACCGGAACTCTGCGAGCCGATCACCAGCACCATGTCAACAGTAGGTGCCAATTCATGGATGGCGGCCTGGCGGGTATCAGTGGCATCGCAGATGGTATTGACGATCTTGATCTCCGGATAGAGCTCTTTCATTTTGTCGCAGACTTGTTGGAAGGCTTTGACGCCGCGGGTGGTTTGCGTAATTAGAGCCACCTTTCCATGTTCAAAGCACGGCAAATGGTCGATATCTTCATATTCAGCAAGCAAGTGGATGTTGGCTTCATCAATTCCCATTACGCCGTGGACCTCGTCGTGGCCGGGTTCTCCATACAGGATAACCTGGTAGCCGTCGCGGAGCAACTCGCGAGTGAAGCTATGGACGTTCTCGACCAAGGGGCAGGTGGTATCGACGATACGCAGCCCTTTTTGCAGGGCCTCGTCCTTGAGCTTGGGACTCAAGCCATGGGCGGAAATGACCAGCGTACCGCTCTCGATCTTGTCGAGCGTGTCTTCCTGGCCAACGCCCTTCTTCTTGAAGAAATCGACGACCTGACGGTTATGGACGATTTCTTTGAGAATGGTGACTTCACCGGTGTATTCATTCTTAGCCTGTGCGGCCAGATTGATTGCCCGTTCGACACCCCAGCAAAATCCCAGTTCCTTAGCGAAGAAAATCTTGATCATCGGTCTTTCTTACAAATGAATCAACGAATCGTGCGAAAAATTTCGCACCGACAGGAAATTATACTTCAATGAGATTCGCGCTCTGGTGCGAAGCTTTGTAGGAACTGCGCACGAGCGGTCCCGATTCAGTGTGTTTGAAGCCCATTTCATTGCCCCACTGTTTGAACTTCACGAAATCTTCGGGAGGATAGTACTTCAGAACCGGAAGGTGCAACTCGGAAGGCGACAGATACTGGCCGATCGTCAGGATGTCGACGCCGGTGTCGCAAATGTCCTGCATCGTCTGCTTGATCTCGTCCTCGCGCTCACCAACGCCGACGAAAATGCCGGATTTGACCAGCTTCACTTTGCCGGAGCCCTTGGCGTACTTCAAGATCGACAGGCTGCGTTTGTAGCCCATTCTTGGCCGGACGGTCTTGTACAGACGCGGGACGGTCTCGATATTATGATTGAAGATTTCCGGGGCCGAATCGAGGATCAAGTCCACGGACGCCTTGGCACCCTGAAAATCGGGGACGAGAAGTTCGATCTGGATGTTCGGGTCATATTCGCGGAGTTTGTTAACCGTCGCGGCGAAAATTGCGGCGCCGCCGTCATCGAGGTCGTCGCGGGTGACCGAGGTGATGACAACGTGCTTGAGTCCGAGTTTGGCGACAGCACTGGCAAGACGCTGTGGTTCACCGAGATCGTGGATCTTGGGCTTACCTTTGAGGATATCGCAAAATCCGCATCCGCGAGTACAAACATGGCCGAGAATCAAGAAAGTTGCCGTTCCCGACTCGAAGCACTCGCTCATATTCGGGCAGGAAGCTTCCTGGCAAACGGAGTGCAGGCCATGTTCTTTGAGCAAACCACGGACGCGGCGATAGCCGGAGCCGAAGTTGGCGTTCATCATCAGCCATTTAGGCTTGGCGAGCCGCTCGGTACTCATATAAGTCTGATACGATACGAAAGCCGACAATGTTGATCAAGAACATTTTCTGCCCGAACCGCTGTAAATTTCCTGTAAGCTTCCGATAATCAGAGTGTTAGAAGACTAAACGACCTTGTCCCTGAAGGGACGATATTAGGACCAGGGGAATACCATGGTAGCAGAAACTCAATCCTCGACCACGAATCGGCGGAAGTTCATTCGGATTCCGTCAAGTTGCAGACTTAGTACCCAGAAGATCCTCTTCAGCACGAAAGCGGACGCGGCATCATCGGGCCAGGTCGCAGAATATCGGCGCCGGTGGCGTGCTCTTTGTTGCCGATCGCGACTATCATCGCAACGAACTTGTGAAGATGATGATTGCGCTGCCAAGTTGGAAAGGGGATCACGCGCACTTGTTCCCCGCCGATGACAATGACGGAACGTCGGCGATAATGGCGATCTGTCAGATCATTCGCTGCAAGCAGGTTTCGCCCGGAAACTATGAAGTTGCGGCGAAGTTCGTCGATGTGTACGAAGACGATTTGATGAGTTTGAAGAGCTTCATTGAGCATGAAGTCGAGCGGATTGGCGTCTCGCCAGAGTAGATACCGGCTTCCACCGACACAATTCGCTTCCGCAACGGCGTTTCGGCACATATAATGACGCATGCTGAACCTCAACCCCGACGCGACGCAAGAGGAAATCGATCAGGCCTTTATGGCGATGGCGATTCGCGAGGCGATGATCGCCGAGTCCAAGGAAGAAATTCCGATTGGTGCCGTCGTTGTTTTGGACGGCAAGGTCATCGGTCGGGGGCATAATCAAAACAAGACTCTCATTGATCCCACTGCGCACGCCGAAATGATCGCCATCACGGCGGCCTGCAATAAGATCCAGTTGCGATATTTGGAGTCAGCGACGCTATACGTGACAATCGAGCCGTGTTCGATGTGTGCCGGGGCGATTGTTCTGGCACGGTTGCCCCGGTTGGTATTCGGCGCGCGTGATCCCAAGGCGGGTGCCTGCGGTTCAGTATTCAACTTGGTACAAGATCCGCGACTGAACCACCAGGTTGGAAGTTGTTGGCGGAGTGAAAGATTTTGAGTGTGCTGCGTTGATCACCGAGTTTTTCGAGAGCATCCGCGAAAAACGCAGAAAAGCCGACAATGAGCAAAGTTGACGCTCGCTCCGTTCAGGGTGTGATCGCCCAGAAGGGTTTCAACATTTGCGTTGGCATTCCGGCGGCGTTACTGGCAATCGCATTGTTGGCTCGCGCGAATCTCGAATTCCTTGAGACTCCGGTCACGAATCCGGAAAATCTCAGAATCGGCGGTTTCGTGCTGATAACTGCGGCCGTAGCGATTCTCGGTATCGCCTATTTGCAAAAGTTGCGCATTCTTAAATCAGAGAAGTTGAAAGCTGAAATTCGCGCGCATCCTGCGAATATTGCCGTAATTCTCTCAAATCACCTGTTTCCGGTGTTTTTCATCGCTGCAATTCCCGCGGTAATCGGATTAATTTTCTATTTTCTCGGCGGCGACCTTGACACATATGTACTCATTTCCGTATTTTGTCCGGCTGGCTTAATGATACTGAAGCCAAGGGAATCAGAAATTGAGCAGCTGGAGAACGAACTCCTGGGGAGCGAGGATTAGCACTTGACTCCGGACGAGATAACGAGTCTCGAAACGAGGCTGAAGGTAATTGGATTCCTGATGTGCGTTGTCGTGCCGGTTGCACTCCTCGCGGTAATCTGGACGGTGCTGGCTCCGGGTGATGCGAATCAGTTGCCCAACACCGACGATATGGAGTTGTTTGTCTGGATACTCTCGGCAATGGCATTCGCCGAACCGGTTATTGGATTTGTGATGCGAAAGCGCCTGCTAAGTGTTGATGCACTGATCAACCGGAGCAGCCAGGGTGGCGTATCACAGGGCATTTTTGCCGGACACCTGGTTGGTTATGCTTTTGCGGTTTCGCCGGCGGTATTCGGAATGGTTGTTTACCTGGTGACTCGCAATGCGATTCTTGCGAGCGTGATGATCTGTTTTTCGCCATTGGCGTACCTGTTTTTCCGGCCGACCGAAGCGACGGTTCGCGAGTTGGCGCAAGCGGCAGAAGCCAAGTTGGCAGCGCGAAGATAGTTGAGCCCTTTGCGGGCAGTTGTTCTTTGAAGATTTTGGAGAGGTGGCTGAGTGGTCGATAGCGGCGGTCTCGAAAACCGTTATACCCGCGAGGGTATCCAGGGTTCGAATCCCTGCCTCTCCGAATAATTTTCTTGTTCCTTCGAGAGCAATCTGCGAAGTGAACTAAAGGCGGCAGTTTTGCAGCGTCTTCTTCTGTACATATCCGCGATCAGCGTCTTCTTTCTGAATGACAATTGCGCGCTATCCGCGGATCGATTCACATTGAGCGGTTTCGTTCGTATCGCCGAAAGCGGTGAGGAACTGATCGGTGCTTCGGTCTTCGCGACCGGCACCAAGTCGGGAGTTTCGACTAACTCCTATGGCTTCTATTCGCTAAGCCTGCCGAAAGCAAAATACGCTATTCGCTTTGAAGCCATGGGCTACAAAGAACAATCGGTTAATATCGACCTCGACCGGAATATTCGTATGGATGTTGAGCTGGAAACTCAACCACTCCTGATGGATTCGGTCGTGGTAACCGCCGAATCTGTCGACGAAAATTCGCGGCGTGTCGAGATGGGTGCGTTGTCGATCTCGCCAACACAAATCAGCGCTGTGCCGGTGCTATTCGGCGAGCAAGACCTGCTCAAAACGCTTCAGCTCTTGCCGGGAGTTCAGGAAGCTGGCGAGGGGAGCGCTGGATTCCACGTCCGCGGCGGTGGCACAGATCAGAATTTGGTTCTGCTCGATGAAGCCATCGTCTACAACTCCTCGCATCTGCTCGGATTCTTCTCGGTGTTCAATTCCGACGCCATCAAAGATGTCAAGCTGATCAAGGGTTCGGGATCGGCAGTAGTATCTGGTGGCCGTCTTTCCTCAGTGCTCGACATCAAGATGAAAGAGGGCAACTCGCGGGAGTTTCAGGGTCAGGCTGGAATCGGGCTGATCGCATCGCGTCTCGCATTAGAAGGCCCGATCAAGCAGGAGCGCGGCTCGTACATGCTGTCGGGCAGACGCACATATTTTTGACCTTTTTTCTGAAAGCGTCATCGGACGAATCAATCCGCAAAACACAGCTCTACTTCTTACGACCTGAATGCCAAAGCAAACTATCATCTGGGCGGGAACGACCGTGTTTTCCTTTCGGGCTACTTCCGGAGAGACGTGCTCGGCTACAAGGGTGAGTTCGGACTTGATTGGGGAAACACTACGGTCACGGCGCGCTGGAATCACATATTCAATAGCCGTTTATTTTTGAATTCGTCAGTGATCTACAGCAACTTCAACTATAAGGTAGGATTCACCAACGGTGATGAGCTGGTTGACATTCGTTCCGCAATCAGGAATGTCAGCCTCAAAGAAGACTTCCATTACTTCGCGAATTCCGATAATACAGTGAAATTCGGAATGCAATCGGCCTATCACACCTTCTTGCCCGGCGAGATTGAAGCCACAGAGAGTTCGATCAATGAATTGAAGATCAAGAACAAGTATGCACTCGAGAGCGCGCTCTATTTGAATCATGGTTGGAGCATTTCACCGGCTTTGAGTTTGGACTATGGCGTTCGCTATTCCAGTTTTGCAGCATTGGGTCCAGCCGATGTCTTCACCTATGAGGAGGACGGCACGCCGACTGATACCGTGAGTTACACCCGACGCGATCTAATCAAGCACTACGGCGCATTCGAACCGCGGATCACGGCGCGATACATGCTCAATGATGCGAGTTCGGTTAAGGCATCCTATGCCCGCAATCGGCAGTACTTGCACTTGTTGTCGACATCGACGACGACGACGCCGTTCGATTTCTGGCATCCAAGTACCAAAATCGTCAAACCGGGAATTGCCGACCAAATCGCGGCAGGTTACTTTCGGAACTTCCGAGATAATGTCTACGAGACGTCAATCGAGGTTTATTACAAGAGACTGCGGGACCAGATTGATTACCGGAACGGCGCAGACATCTACTTCAATGAATATGTCGAATCGCAATTGGTGTTCGGCAAAGCACGAGCATACGGCATTGAACTACTGGTCAGGAAGAATCAGGGACGCATCACCGGTTGGTTGAGTTACACACTATCCAAAACCGAGCGTCAGTTCGACGCGGTCAACGAAGGCTCGTGGTATAGTGCGCGTCAGGATCGAACTCATGATTTTGAGGTTGTTGGGATGTACGAGTTGAGCAAACGCTGGACTCTGGGATTCAACTGGGTCTACTACACCGGCAATGCCGTGACATTCCCCAGCGGGAAGTACGTAGTTGATGGCAAAGTGATAAACTTGTACACGGAAAGAAACGGCTATCGGATGCCGGACTATCATCGACTTGATATTGCCTTCACCTGGCAACGAGATATGTCGAGTTGGAACTTCTCGCTATACAACGCCTACGGCAGAAGAAATGCATACGCGATTGAATTCCGACAGTCGGAAACGAATCCATCTCGAACGGAGGCGGTGCGGATTGCGTTGTTCGCGTTCTTTTCCATCGATAACTTACACCCGGAGATTTTAGGGTAAGATATGAAGAGAGTGCTTCTGATACTGGGTATACTCGCAGCAATGTTCGTTTGTGGCTGTGAGGATGTTGTACAAGTCGAACTGAATTCGGCGGAACCGAAGCTGGTGATTGAAGGGCATCTGTCGAACATCTCACGCTATTTTCAAATTACTCGCACGACTGACTTTTACAATCCGAACGATGTTGAGCGAGTGTCTGGAGCGTTAGTTGTCGTAAGTGACGACACAGGCGCTTCAGATACTACTACAAGAGCGCGGCCTTGTCTTGGGAATTTACTACTTCAATCCGGATTTTGAAGCAGTCGCCGGAAGAACCTATAGCGCAACGGTGATCGTTGATGGCCAGACTTTCACGGCTGCTACAACCATGATGGACCAGATCCCAATCGACTCGATGACATTCGAATATGAGGAGGGCAACAAGTTTGTCGACGAAGGCGAGGAAGAAGACGGCTATCGCCTGCACGTGTTTTTTGAGGATACCCCCAACAGACCAGATTACGCTCGAATTCGGCTGACTAAGCATCTTTTTACGCCCGGCCATTTCATACGTTACAAATGCCACGTATCTCTATAATGGACGTTTGAGCGATGGAAAAACTGTGGACTACAATTCTTTCTTCAAGTCGTTTCAGCCGGGAGAAGGGGCTGAGAAGTCCAATTGTTGTCAATGGAGAAACCTATGTATGAGTACTTCCTGACACTTAACGAAGTCTCCGCCAATGTCGAAAGTGATGTCGTTAATGTTACTCCCCGCAAACCCGAACTCCAATTGGAGCGGTGGCGCATTGGGCTATTTCGAGGCGTTCAGTTCATCATCTGCAGAGAAATACAGTTGAACTAGAATAAGGGAAATGTCTACTACTGCTTCACCGACTGCCAGGAGTCGGTTTTCTTGTAGTCAAATAGTAATAAGAGCGGTATTACCAGCCACAACAGCAGCGCCAATCCGGTGACGGACAAAGTCACGGCGCTCTTCGTCGAAATCAGGAAGATGAAGCTTCCGCCCCACACGAGTAAATTGATGGCGACGATGGTCAGCGTCAACTTGAGATTCTCCATTGTCCAACCCAGTTTGATCAAGATCTTCAGCGACATGGCAAACGCAAGAAACAACAGACCGGCGACGCGCAATACGCTGACGGCGACGAAATAGGTGTTGTCCGGGACAATACGCCCGGCGCGCTCACCGAGCGAGATCAGCGAGTCGTTGACGATCAGGTGGGGGACCATCAACGCGAAGACACCGCAGGCGAAAGTATACCAAATTGAAAAATTGATCAGCCGCCAAGTCATGAGCTGAATCTATCATGCTGATCGTCAAACCGCAACACGAGATCGACGACGGTTGAATACGATGGGATAAAGCGGTTATACTTTGGCCGTCAGCCAGCGTCCGCGGCGATAGTAGAAGTAGAAGAGAATCGTGGTCAGGATTCCCGAGCCAGTGAGGACCCACCATACTGCGATCTCATTGAACCCGAGAAGTTGAGTCAAGACTACCGCCGGTAGAACCTGGAACAGCCAGGAATGGATGATGCTGAAGACCATGTATGGCGCATTGAGTCCCACGCCGAGATGAATCTGTTCGAGCATCAGGAAGGCTCCGAAAAACGGGAAGCTCACAGCTGTAATGCGCAGAATCACGAGGCCGTGGCGTACGGTTTCCTCGCTGTCAAAGAACACGCGCATATACGGCCCGGCGAAGGTGAAGGTCAAGACACCCATTGCGGCCATTATGCCGAAAGAGAGCAAGATGGCGTGATCGGCCGTGGCTTTGGCGCGATCGAACTTCTGGGCGCCGATGTTATGGCCGATAAGCGAGGAAAGCCCGAGCCCGATTCCGACAATGATTGACATTCCGAAACCAATGACCTGCATGCTGGCTCCGTAAGCGGCGACTACTGTCGTGCCGAAGCCGGCGACGATTGGCGTTATCAGCAGCCGCGACAATGAAAAGGACAATTCTCCCAGCCAGGCCGGTACTCCGAGCCAGATCATTGTCCACATCGAGGCAATTGATACCGGGACTTTGCCGCGAAGGTGAAGGCGGACATTCACCTTGTTGGAAAAGAACAATCCGACTCCGACAAGCAGAGTAGCGGTGACACTAATCACAGTCGCCCAACCAGCGCCGGCAATGCCCCATTGCGGAAGACCCATCCAGCCGAACATCAGCAGCGGCGCCAGAATGACATTGAGGATATTAGAGCCCAGCATCAGGGCCATTGCCAGATTCGGATTGGCAACACAGCGGAGTGCGGTAAATACGGTATAGACGGAATACATGATCGGAAGCCCCATGATCATGATCCTGCCATAGGTAATCCCCATTTCCAATGCCTGACCTTTGGCACCGAGAAGTCCGAGGAAATCCGGCAAGTAAAGCAATCCAATCAGGTTCAGCAGTACCCCGAAAAAGAGCTTCAGGATCAGGGTCTCTTTGATTGCCGCTTCCGTGCGGTCGAAGTCCTTTTCGCCATAGCGTCGAGAGATAATTGCTACCGAGCCGGGTCCGATGAGGCTGTTGAAGGCGAAGAGCATCCACATCAGATTCATGAAGAAGGTCACGCCGGCGACGCCATTTTCGCCCTCCGGCAGACGGGATACCCAGAACATGTCGGCGACGGAGTAGAGATGCTGGGCGAGGAAGCCGATCATGGAAGGAAGTCCCATTTTCAAGACCGAGGCGGCTACTGAGCCTTCGGTGAAGTCGGTTCGATTTCGATCAGCGGTTTCCAACATTTATTAGCTATACGATCCTGGTCCCATAAGGTTCGTCATCGGTTACGCATTGTCTTCGACCTTGATTAGAGAATAATCCTTGGCAGAAGATGTACCGTGTGCCTCCCATAGCGATCCGTGTTCACTTGCGGGCATGGCCAAAGATAATATACTTCTGATGGTCCTTGAGTATCGGGTCAATCAACTTGTCGACATGGTGAAGCGCCTGTCGCTGGAACTCATTACGTCCAAGTGCTCCGAGAAAGCCGAAGGTGCCATAGCTGAACCGGGAGAACTGATCATGAAAGCGCTGCATTTCGTCGATTCTGACATAGCGCCAGTAACCTCCCCACTTTGTCATCCGGCGAAAGAAACGATGAAGCGCGGTACCCGCGAGGTTTTCGGCAAAGAGGAGTGTTCCTCCCGGCTTAAGGACCCGATAGACTTCGCTGATTGCTTTCATCTGCCGGCTTTGTTGATCATTCCGCCCGATTGTGCCGAGAATTGATTTGTACGCGACGACATCGAATTCTTGGTTGGCAAAGGGCAGACTTGTGGCATCAGCGGCGACGTAGCTGACATGGTCCTGGATGCCGTAATTCTTGTGGCGATTCTGCGCGGCAGCTTGCGGATTTTCGACGTCGCTGCAGATGACCCGAAGCCCTTTGAGCGCCAAATAGAGCGACAATCCGCCTTCGCGGGCGCCAATTTCCAGAGCGGATGCACCGGCCGGTACATGTGTGAGCGCTTTGTCCCATGAGCTGAGTGCAACGCCCCAGTTTCTGATGTCCCAGACGATGATGTCTCTGAGAAGTTCTCTGCTGTATATGGCCATAGACGAAATCGTTCAGGAATGCACAGGCAGCCGGGTTAGTGACTACTATGCCGAGTTCAATGGTGACGGTGGTTCAGTCGCTTGTGACGAGTATACTATACTCGGAACCGAATGTGCAAGTAGAGTGTTGGAGCAGGAAGGAATGCAGAAAGAATTATTCACCTGTAACGTTTTTATGTATAATGTGATCGGGTAAGGCGACATGGAATGAAGTGGTACCACGGTGACTGCCCCCTGTTTCCCACAACAGCATAGTTTCGCCGTACTCGTGCAGAGCAGTGAAAACAAATGAACAGTAGAAGGAATTGGAATGAAGTTCAATCGTCTACATGCTTGGACAGACGATGTAGCAGAGGCCGAACGTCTTCAGGAGAAGCATGCTCCGCTCGTGAGCATTAAGCCGGAGAAGACCTCTTTTCGTCTTGTAGGCGGAGTTGATGTCGCCTACTCAAAGAAAGACAACACCGCGTTTTGCACGGTGGTGATAATGAAAGTTCCGGAGATGGAATTGCTCGAAAAAGTTCGCGCGCAAGCGGAGATTACTTTTCCGTTTGTTCCCGGCCTGTTCTATTTTCGAGAAGGTCCGGTGATATCCAAGGCCCTGAGCCGGCTGAAGTTCGTTCCCGATGTGTTCATTTTTGACGGACACGGGATTGATCATCCGCGGGGCATCGGCATGGCTTCCCACATGGGTGTGATGCTGGAGATGCCGACGATCGGGTGCGCCAAGAAAGTCCTTGTCGGCAAGGTTGATCCGCTGGGCAACGAAGTTGGTGATACGGCGGCCATATATCTGGGCAATGTCGAAGTTGGACGGGCGATTAGATCACGAGAAAACGTGAAGCCCCTGTACGTTGCTCCCGGCCACAAGATTGATGTTGAAACGGCAGTCAAGACCGTAATCGACCTGCTGCGTGGATATCGGCTTCCCGAGCCGTTGCGCCTGGCTCATATCATGGTGAACAAACAACGCCGCAACTACGACATGAATCTTCCGGGAGGAACGGGTCCATCGCGCGGCCGTCAGCGTGATGATGACGATGACGATGATCGCGAGTAGTTCCGATTGCCCCACTTGAAATAGAATCGCTGCAATAATCATTGACGCACTAAGGGCGACCAATTGGTCGCCCTTAGTGCTTTGAGATTCAAGAGTATTCGACAAAGAATAGCTAAGGCAGGCAGCCGGCACAAGGTACCGGTCCGCCGGCAAAAATGTGATTGATCAAGTACACCACATCAGAAATGGTCACGTTGGTGCTGCAATCAACATCGGCAGATGCGAGCGGATCGGGCGCCGGGCCACCGGCAAAAATGTAATTGATGATATTGACAACATCGGAGATGTTGACAGATTCGCTGTTATCGGCATCTCCGCAGAGATAGGGCGGCGGCGGTGCATCAGTAACCGTCAGGCTCAAGCTGATCGTGTCGGCTTTGGCCGGGTTGCCGGCATCAGTTGCCGTTACGGTGAAATAGTATTCTGCGTTAAAAGTCGGTATTCCCGTAATTGTGCCTTGCGGACTGTTGAAGGTCAAGCCGAAGGGGAGATCACCGCCGAAAAACGCCCAACTGTAGGGGGCGGCTCCACCAATTGCCTGCATCTGACAGAAGTATGGTTTCAAGCGGTAAGCTGGCGGCAGAATGTAGCTCATAATGTGCAGATTGCCGTCACAGTAGTCGCCGACACCGTCACCGTTTTCATCTTCCTGCAATGGGTTATAAACACTGGGACAGTTGTCACAGGCACTGCCGATTGAGTCGATATCCGGATCAGCTTGCGAGGGATTGGCCGTGTAGATGCAATTGTCGACGCTGTTCAGGACGCCGTCATTATCAAAATCGCCGGAGTTGGCCCCTTGAACCACAGTTGCCAGTGATGCCCGCACCATACGAGTCATATACTCAAAGTTCATATACGTCGTGCTATCGCGCGCCGAGTGATAGACACTGGAGAAATTGTATTCGATGATGAAGACTGCCGGGTACCCGTTTTGCGTGAACGGGTAGTGATCCGAACCACTGGAGTTGCCGCTAAGGTAGCCGGTGATGCCGTAGCTGGCCTGGGCGATGGTGTTCCACATGCTGGCGTAAGTTGTATTGGAGCCGCTATAGACTGTTGCGCGATTGGTGTTAGTGATGTTTGCGATCATATCCATGTTGAACATGAAGAGGATCTGGTCCCCTCTTGCGGCCGCGGCGTTGGCGTAGTGATAAGAACCATAAAGACCCCACTCTTCGGCATCGAACGTGATGAACTTGATGGTCACATCAGTGGGAGTATCCGCAAGAGCACGGGCGATCTCCAGGACTCCGGCCGTGCCCGAGCCATTATCGTTTGCGGCTGGCGAGTTACCTACGCCATCATAGTGTGCGCCGACGATGATCTCAATCTTCGGGATACAGCGTGCCGGTCTTAACAGCGACAACGTTGTAGCACTGATTAGTCTTGCCATTGAAGTATTGACTCCAACTGTCCAGATAGACAGAATCATAACCGAAAGACTCGAATTTCGTCTTGATCCAGTCGCGTGCCAGGAAGATGCTGGGTGAGCCGGCAACACGGCGGTAGTAAGACTGAAGTTTGGCAGTGTATGCATACAACGAGTCTTGCTGGATCGTGCCCAGGAGTTTTTCTAAAGTCGCCGATTCCGTCAGGCCGCCGAATGGCGTCACCTCGAACTCGTCAAAAACAACTCGCAGCGACTGTTGCGGTAATGCCATTAGAGTTGGCTGGACTTCTTGCGCAGGATCGAAGCCGCCGGATATACGGTAGACGCGAAGATTGCCTTCAGAGAAAACAACAGGATAACGAGTCATATTGTAGTCGTCGAGGCGCAGGTCAAGCGCCAATTCGTTGCGTTCGATGCCGGAGACAACGATTTCAGATTTCAGCCCAGAGGCCGTAAGAGCGGCAAGATCGGCCGGATTTGCGATCAATAAGTATCCATTGTTGGTCTTGACAACCGCATCGGGATCAATGCTCTTGAGCAGTTCGGCGTCACTTCGGCTGTCGATGGTCACTTTGACAAGTTCATCGGCAAATCCCGAGCAACAAAGAAGAAGGATAAAAAAGGTGACTAGTTTTAACGAGGTTCTCATGGCAGGTAACTCCAACGTAAGAGATAAAATACAAACAAGCATAGATAATATAGTCTCAAATCTGAATTAGTAAAGCTCAAAAGTTGAGACGCACGAGATGTGCCAAGCGTGGAACGCAGGATTCGGGCGGGAGAGCGATATCGGTTAGCGCGCGCTATCTATCCGAAAAGGGCCAATGTCGCAGATGGTTGTGCCAGAAGCGACCAGAGTATCGTTTGTAATGAGTAGCCCTCCGTAAATGCAGAAGTTGGTGTCGCTCCCGTAGGAGCAAATGTTCCGCTAGTGACTGTCTCAAGGGTCTGCTTACCCAAAGTAGCTGCAACCTGAGGAATGGTGAATTCGAAGTCTCCCAAGCTGCACTCTACCGCAAGTGTTGCCAAGGTGGTTCTTGTCGTCAACGCCGGCCGAACAACCGAGTCCGACAAGCGGGAGAACCGCGAGCGAGAAAGTCGGACGCATATTTCTGGTTCCTCATAATGTGGTGTACTACATGGATGTGTTGTTATTCTGGGAGAGAAACTTGTTGTGGATACCGGTACATCAATGTTGTCGATCCGGGGATTCGAATCGAGATGGTACCTATTTCTCTTGACTTAATACGGCCGGGACGCTAACCTTTACGATTCACTATGGCGACGAATTCTGAACTGCGTTACGATTTTTGGGACATCCTCAAAGCTCCGCGTATGGCGTTGTCCGGCAAGTGCTTGTTGGCGCAGGCGCGTCCGCTGGCATACGGCTATGTCGCCTATTTCGTGTTAGCCTATTCTGCTTTATTGATTGACGGGCAGCCGCTATCCTCGGCCTGGCAACAACATGGACTGTTTCCGTTGCTCGGGTTGGAATTGAGGCACTGGTATAGTCTGGCAATTTGGGTTTTGGGAATCGTTGTTGTCGTTGGTCTTTACGACTACGGAAACCTGGTGGTTGCGAAGCTGGGATTTGAGCGCCTTCGGGGAAATCACTTCTATGCAAGCAGTGAGGCTGCGAAAGACGCACGATCGAATTTATTGCCGTTGTGGGTTTCGGGCGGGCTAGTCTTGCTGCTCATCGCCGTTTTGGCGGCGGTTCAAGGAGTGGTGAGCCTGGTTGCACTCGTTCCGGGAATCGGCGGGATCTTATATGCGATTCTCTATGTCGTGCCATTCTTTCTATGGTCGTTGTTTCTGGTGTTCCTCGCTTTCGGTTTGACGACGTCAATCCTCACATTGCCCGCCATCATTGTTGCGCGTGAGAAGGAGACATTCGGAGCGACCTTTTACATTTACAATGTCATCTGGACACAGCCCTTACGCTGGCTGGGAATGACCGCAACCGGTCTGGTGCTGGCCAAGATCGGAATTTTCGTCATTGGCTATTTCTTTGCCCGGGCTCTGCAACTAACAAATTTTCTCGCCGCCTGGTTTGGCGGAGAGAAGGTGAACAGCATTCTTGTCAATGCCTACCTCATGCTTGAACCAATCGATGATGTGATTAGCTTCTTCACGACATTGTATCCGGGATCGTGCGTCAGCTATGACCCCATGCTGCCCATTGCATACAACCTAAGCAAATTCGACTGGCTCTCCTCAATTTCCGGAACCGAGCAGGCGGCGGCAGTAATTATCGCCGTTGGTGTGCTGGGTATCCTGATTTTGATGCTGTCGTACGGTATCAATATCGTCACCAATTCGCAGTTGTTGGCCTTCTTGCTGGTCGTCTATTCCGAGGACAGGATCAAATTGACTGAAGATGCGACAAATCGCGCCTCCGAGCCAAACGAAATACTTCCCGAAAAACCGCAATCAGACGGCACGAACTCTTGACATTACTCCGTTTTGCACCGTAAATAGGCCGATGGAATTCGTAAAGAACATACGCAACTTCTCGATTATCGCGCATATCGACCACGGCAAGTCGACGATTGCCGATCGCCTGCTGGAAATGACACGCACGATTAATGTCACGCATAAGCAGATGCTCGACAACATGGATCTCGAGCAGGAGCGCGGGATTACGATCAAGGCGCACGCGATCCGGATGCACTATCGCGCCAATGACGGGCACAAGTACATTCTCAATCTCATTGATACCCCCGGGCATGTCGATTTTTCGTACGAGGTTTCCCGTTCGATCGCGGCCTGTGAAGGGGCGCTGTTGGTGGTCGATGCCTCGCAAGGGATAGAGGCGCAGACGCTGTCGAATCTTTATAAAGCGCTGGACCAAAATCTGGAGATCATTCCGGTTCTGAACAAGATTGACCTGCCGCATGCGGAACCGGAACGGGTTGCTGAGTCGATTCTCAATCTCATCGGCGGCAAGAAAGAAGATATCCTGCATACCTCCGCGAAGATGGGAATCGGGATTCATGAGATACTGGAAGCCATCGTGCAGCGAATTCCGCCGCCCACCACTGACCCCAACGGCACCCTGAAGGCGATGGTGTTCGACTCCAAGTTTGACAGTTATCGCGGTGCGGTGCCGTATTTGCGGGTGGTTGACGGCGAGGTCAAGAAGGGTGATGTCATCAAGTTCTTTTCGACCGGGATCGAATACGAAGTCGACGAAGTCGGGCACCTAATCATCGACCGGAAGCCGGCCAAGAAGCTCACTGCCGGGGAAGTAGGCTACATTGTCTGCAACATCCGTCATCTGGCTGATGCCAAAGTCGGCGATACGATTACTTACGCAAAGGATGGCGCACCGGTACCGCTTCCGGGGTTTAAGGAAATCAAGTCGATGGTCTACTCCGGTATTTATCCGGCAACGACCGAGCGTTATGAGCAGCTTCGCGAGGCGTCTGGAGAAACTGCAGCTCAACGATGCATCACTAACTTTTGAGCCGGAATCATCTCTGGCGCTGGGGTTCGGTTTCCGGTGCGGGTTCCTCGGGCTGTTGCATCTGGAAATCGTACACGAACGGCTCGAACGCGAGTACGGAGTCACGATTGTCAACACCGTCCCCAACGTGGAATATCACGTTTTCACGAAGAAGAATGAAATCGTCAAAGTCGATAACCCGGCGAAGATGCCATCGGCAATGCTGGTCGACCATATCGAAGAACCGTTTGTCGCGGCACAGATCATCACGCCGGTGGAATACATCGGCGGCATCATGAAGATCATCGCCGAACGACGCGGCGAATTCAAAGCCACACACTATCCCGATCCGGCGCGTGCCACGCTCGAATTCAATTTACCGCTGTCGGAAATTATCTTCGATTTCCACGACAAGCTCAAATCGATCTCGCGCGGATATGCCTCGCTGGATTATGATTTCCTGGAAATGCGTACGAGCAAGTTGCAGAAGCTCGATATCCTGCTTAACGCCGAGCCGGTCGATGCGCTGTCGTGTCTGATTCATCAGGACCGCGCGCAGGTGTGGGGGCGCAAACTCTGCGCAAAACTGGCGGAGTTGATTCCGCGCCAGATGTTCGAGGTGATCATCCAGGCGGCGATCGGTTCCAAAGTCGTGGCACGTGAAACGGTCCGCGCAATGCGCAAGAACGTCACGGCGAAATGCTATGGCGGCGACATTACGCGTAAGCGCAAGCTGATCGAGCGGCAAAAAGAGGGCAAGAAGAAGATGAAGCAAATCGGCAGTGTGGAATTACCGCAGGAAGCTTTTTTGGCGGTGCTGCAGATTGACCGGGACGGGGAGTAGTTGTTCATAGCGGCCCGGAATTAATCCTCCTGACAGCTCAATCGTAGCGTAATCTCAACCTCGGAGAGTCATGGCGGGATTGGCGGCGGTTTTCCAGCCGCCTTTAAGAGATTGCGCCATAGGGCGGTTGAATACACCAGTCGTAAAATTGGATATTATAGCTCTATAATCTTCTTGACATGGGTATTGGTGTTCCTAATTTATGAGCTCACAACGTTCACAAGGAGTACCTGATGCGACAGTCAAAAGTCAAAACCGTCCTATTTCTTTCCCTATTCTTTGCAGCAATGTTAATCGCGACCTGTGCCCAAAACAGCAGCGACAACAAGCCGATGACCAATGAACAACTGGTCAAGCGCGGTGAATACCTTGTAACGCTTGGCGGATGCAATGACTGTCATTCGCCCAAGAGGTTTACGGACAAGGGCCCGGAACCTGATCCGACAATCCTGCTCTCCGGTCATCCGGCAAGCGCTCCGGTACCGGAGATTCCGGCAGGTCTGCCCAATCCGATGGGCTGGATGGCGATGTGCAACGCCCACATGACGGCCTGGGCAGGTCCCTGGGGTGTTAGTTTCGCTGCGAACCTGACCCCCGATCCGCAAACCGGTCTGGGCGACTGGGATGAAGAGGATTTCATCAAGACGATGCGTACCGGCCAGCATCTGGGAATCGGAAGAGAAATTCTTCCTCCGATGCCGTGGCAGGCTATGGCGAAGACGACGGACGACGATCTTAAGGCGATTTTTGCTTACCTGAAATCGCTTCCGGCAGTGCCGAATCTGGTGCCGGGTCCGATTCCGCCGGCAGGAGCACCGACACAGCCGTAAATCCAATAATGGCATTCGGGCAAATAGAAATGGCAGGTAGTGATACCTGCCATTTTCGTTTATGGGACTTGGGCTACTTCATCAGGGGCATGCAGCACATGGTTCCGGTCCGCCGAGGAAGATGTAATTGATAAGATAAACGCAATCGGTGATACGGATGCGGCCGTCGCAGTTGACGTCGGCGTCGGTCGGGTCGACGGAGTCGAGAGTGATGGCAAAGAGGTAGTTGATGAGCGCGATAGCGTCGGTGATATCCACTTCCCCTGACTGATTGATGTCGCCGCACTCAAATCGGCTGGAGAACGCAAATAATGTCGGCAATCGTGTTGGGCTTATTCGTTGTAATCCGGACTATGGTTCCTTCCGCAGGATATTACTGCCGATTGTGTTGTCCGGATCTTGTGGGAAGAAACGAAAGCGACGGTAAGTCCAAAGGAGCAAGTCCGGGTCGTAGTTTCCGGAGTTATCGTTTGGGTCAGCCCAATTCACGTTGTCATAAGGAATTTCGTGAATGTAGATTCCATCACCCCAGTCAAATTCTCCAAACTCTTGCCCATCGTCAAGGAGCATGAAGGCAACTCGAAAGTCGTCGAAAGTACCTTCCGGTGTTCCCGAACCGATGTTCCACAGTTCAACGGGAACTTTGAATGCATTCACGAAACCATAATCCATGTTACCCTGGGGGCCGAACCAGTCAAAGCAACTTTCCGTCGCTCCGCCGACGATGCGGATTTCGTAGTCATCGGCCGACGGGCAGGTCCATCTGTATCTCGTCAATGAGTGGTCCCCGAGCGGATCCATATGCCATTCGGAAGTCGAATTCCTTGACATGTGAACATTGTCGGGAGGGAAGACGGGACCGTAAGCGTTAACGACCTCTTCAATTTTCTTGACCCCCAGTTGTTGACCGAAGACGCGGGTCATAAATCCATCGACAATGGGATAGTTGAAATCGCCTGACTGGTTCACCTGGTGATTCAACAGGACGGTACCGAGGGTAACGTCTTGCAGGTTCCAAGACAGGTCGGAATTGAAATTCACACGATAATCATGACCGGTACGCGCTTCTGGATCGATCCATTCGATGATTACCTGACCGTCACTCTGGCCGGCACTATGTAATGCGGTGTCGGAGAGAATTCCGGGATCAGAAATAGGAGTAGCATCGACTGCGAAAACTCGTGACTCCAGCGTTGGCGCGAGATAACCGAGGAAGTTTCCGTATTGATCCCTGAATTCGACCATGTGGTTCACGTCGTAGTAATAACCCGAAACGCCGAAGTAATATGTCTCGCCGTTTTGCAGAGGTTGATGCGTGAACGCGTCAGTGGTCATGAATTGGTGAAACTGCAGCCCCGAATTGCTGCCATTTTGTACGACAATGCGCTCGACGGCGCCAATTTCGGGATTTAGCACGTCCCCATAAATCAATGCAACTTCATTGCTGATATCGTAGGTAGCCAGTTTCTTCCACGGGCCATTGGGCGTCTGTCCCTGAAGAACATTGAAACCTTCAAATTCGTAGGCCTCGCCAAGTATGGGATAGTAGATAATATCCCCGATCATTTCGCTGGTCCAAAAGACGTCGATTGCCTGGTCGCGACCACGGGCATTAACTTCAATTGCCTTATTCGGATCCGGAATGTCGAAATTCCCGTTGTAAGCCGCTTGAACCTGGGAATCAGTTTGCTGCAGGACGGTGATTGAGTTGATAGGGCCACTTCCTTGACCGACAAGAACTGCGGCCACGACCTCCTGCGTATCACCCGGCGCCATATTAAACGGCCCGGAAGAGAGCATAAGCCGTCGATCTGATGCGGCTTCATCAATCCACCCAGTTTGGATAACTGGATTACCGGAAACCGCGTAGTTGGTCACTTGACTGTTGGTTGGGTTGATCATGGGCACCATCTGACCGGTGTATGGGTCCTTGACAAGCCCGCGCATATAACCGTAAGTCTCCCAACTGACAGTTGGATCAGTGCCATTGATATACTTGTTGAACGAAACCATCTTCAGATTGCGAAAACCGGGCCGGGCTTCGCCCGAGACAAATGCAGTGTCAGTTGGAAGTCCGGGAACAATCGGCCCCTGCAAGAAGTCAAAACCGACGGCGGGCGGATTCGCACCATACGTTGCATCCTCACCTTCATTGTAGCAATAACCAAGCCCGAGAATCGTATCGCACCCGACAAGATCGTCACTTGGATCGCCAAGGTCGGGATCTGCCCAGATAGACACATAGGCATCCTGGAGGTTGTTGCCGCCTTTGTTAATGATCTTGAATTTGAGAAAATAGACATTTCCAAGCGGGCCACTGCGAGTGTAACCAAACGTCGAGTGTTGAATCTCGATACCAAGCGGCGCAGTCGAGCCGGCATTATTGTCATGTAATGGAGGGTCGGCATCATTGAAAACCGACCAAGTCATTTGGTCGCCGAGGATCAGTGGATCGCCGTTTTCATCAACTGGAGCTCCCTGATCTACCGGCCAGTTGGCGTAGTCCGGATTGGTGGCATCATTGTCAGTGTGGCGTACTTTGTAGACCCGAAAGCGAGAATCGTCAGGCAGGGGACTGCCATTTACCATCGGCCCGTAGCCAAACTCAGAGTTGTACTCGGCGATGGCAAGGCGAGTGTCACCGCTGACCTTTGCTCCGACCCAGATTCCAGCGGAGTATATGACGGTCTTAGTTGTTCCCCGTGGATAATAGAGTCCGTCGGTCTTTCCCAAGACATTCGCGTGGTCGTAGGCAAAGTTACCGTCGTTGTAAACAAACATTTCGAGAGTATTGCAGTCGAGGCGGGTGTCCTGGTCCAAAATGAGCGCTGTCTGAGGACCCTTAATCGGTGTTCTTGGTGGCGCAGATTCGATTGGCTGAACTAATAAGAGCAAAGCAACCAGCATCACGATCGATGCAGACAACATCGAAGAGATCTTTTTCATAGAACCTCCCGTTTTGGGGGCTTGGTGCCCCTTGCAGCCCGATTGAATGTATTGTACCCTCTCAAGTAACGAGAAATGGACGAAATTGTCAATGTCAAAATACCAAAACCGGAAGCATTTACTGCACTGCGGCAGTCCCGCGAAACATGAAATACGCCGCGCCCACAAGGCACAATCCCGCCCAAAGAAAGTCCAGTTTGAGTTCTTCTTTCATGTAGAATACAGCAAATAGGGCGAAGACACACATCGTGATGACTTCCTGCATGACTTTGAGTTGGCCCAATGAGTAATACTGATAGCCAATGCGGTTGGCCGGAACCTGCAGGCAGTACTCGAAGAGGGCAATGCCCCAGCTAATCAGTATAACCATCAAGAGCGGTTGGTTCTTGAAGTCCTTCAAGTGTCCATACCAGGCATAAGTCATGAAAAAATTGGAAGCTGTGAGTAGCGCCACCGTCCATAGTCGTCCCATTGTTTAACCTCGCTGTTCGCTATTTGTACTTGCCTGTGCCTCGGCTATTATCGGGACAATTTGGCGGCTATTTTCATCATTGGCAATGGGAAAAGACTTGCTCGGGAGCGATATCCGTCCGGCTATCTTAGACTCGGGAAGAATCTTCAATGCGGGTTCATATACTCCACAACAGTTTCGCAAATAGATGAGCTATTAATAAGGAAAGAGACGATCTATGCAAGGACAAGAGCACGGTGCAGGCGGCTTGGATGTCGCAACAGGCAGTGGGCTGAATTTTGAATTGCCCGCTGTTGTCTTTTCGGGAATTGTCGCTGTTCGCGACCGATTGCTGCAGCTGCCAAATCCGCTCCGCCTCGAGTCGGGCGACCCGAATTTCGACACGCCGGATCACATAAAGGAAGCAGCCATCAAGGCGATCAGGGACAATCACACGCACTATGCACCGTCAACAGGAATCAAACCGCTGCGGGATGCGATCGTGAAAAAGGTTGCGCGGAAGAACCACATCACAAACATCACTCATCCTGACCAAGTGCTGGTGACCAACGGCGGGATGCATGGATTGTACTGTGCGTTTCGCACAATCTTGAATCCGGGCGATGAAGTTCTGATTCCCCAGCCGAACTGGACCTCGACCGCGTGGATCATTCGCATTGCCGGCGGTGTACCGGTCGCAGTTCGTCTGCATTGCAAACACGAATACCGCTGGGACATCACTGAACTAAAATCGAAAATCAGCAAACGCACCAAGGCCGTCCTGATCAACTCGCCGCAGAATCCGACCGGGGCGGTGATGTCGCGCCAGGATTTGCTTGATCTGCTGGATGTTGCCGCAGCGCATGACCTTTTCGTCATCGGCGATGAGGCATACGAGGACATTATTTTCGAGGGCGAGCATCATTGTATCGCCGCGCTGGCCGGCGATTATCCGCGCAGCGTGCAGGACAAGATGATCTCATGCTTCACTTTTTCAAAAAGCTATGCTATGACGGGATGGCGGTTGGGCTATCTGACTTGTACAAATGCGGAGTTCAACGAGAATGCCAAGAAGATGATTCTCTATACGATCAACGGCGTTTCCACCCCCACCCAATATGCCGGATTGGCGGCGCTGGAAGGTCCCCAGGAGGCTGTCGGCAAGATGGTCGCCGAATACAAGCTTCGCCGCGACCTGCTGTTCGACGCCGTCAATGCCACGGGTTCATGCACTGCGATATGAAACCCAAGGGAGCCGTCTATTTGTATGCACGCATCACCGACCAGTGGCAGGGATCGGAATGGGACCTGGTGAATTTTCTGATCGAGCGATATTCGCTCGGTTCGGTGCCGGGCGAGGAATTTGCCGACGATGAAAAGTCGATTCGCTTCGCGTACGCCTGTTCGACGGAGATGATTCGGCGCACAATCGATGCGCTGAAGAAGTAGACGTGTCAGATTCGTATTGACAAGGACCGATTTCGCCTTAGCTTGGCGGGTGTCCGGTCCTCAACGAACTTTCTAAAGGCGAATAGCGAAATGCGGTTTCGATTCCAAGTCCCAGTCGTCCTCTTGATTCTCGGTCTGTTGCCAATCTCACCAGTGCGCCCGGCACTGGGATCGAACAGCGCAGAGGCGGTTGCGCAGTCTTCGCCACACCACGCTTTTTCACTTCGAGCCAAACCTAAGTCGTCCTGCTCGGCTTACCTGGTCACAGAAGCCGGGCTGCTGGTACGAGCCGTCAGTTCGCAAAGAACAACAGACTTGTACCACCGTAATGGCTCCCACAGCTATGGAGAGGACTTTGGTTTGAGGCTCGGCGCGCAGGGAAATTTTGGGCTGATGATCAATGTTTCCCGAACGGCATCGCTTGGCGTGGTAGGTTTTGGCGTGGTTGAAGAACATCGCCCGCGGATGGGTTTGAAACTCCGATATCGATTCTGGGAGTGGGTTGGCACGGCGATTGATTTGGAAGGTGGTGTGGTGATGGATTTGGCTACGGATGATTTCTCCAAGGATCTTGATCGGCGCCAATGGCTTGTGGCCGGACTCTCTCTAAGCCACACAAAATTTGTGCACTTTGTCTTCCAATTAGAGTCGTGGTTGCAGGACTATCCACCGAATCGGCGGACGTCGGCAGCCTATATCGGCCTGCGGTTTGGATATTAGAGTAGAGTTTCCCCGTTCCCTCCGCTATATTCTCCGAAGATCTGTTGCTTTATCATCCGGAGGATAACCCAATGTCTGCTGAAATCAACATTCTGATGGTCACGGCCGCTTCGATCGGATTCATTCACACTCTGATTGGACCAGACCATTATTTACCCTTTATCATGATGTCGAAAGCGAGAGGCTGGTCGCTCGTCAAGACGTTGTGGATAACGTTTGCATGCGGGATTGGGCACGTATTAAGTTCCGTCGTTTTGGGGTTTCTGGGAATTGCACTTGGGGTGGCGGTCGGCGAATTAGAGGCAATTGAGGCTGTCCGGGGCGATCTCGCGGCCTGGGCCCTAATCGCTTTCGGGTTGGTCTACGCGGTGTGGGGATTCCGTCGTGCATTGCGCAAGCATCCTCATACCCATACGCACTTGGCGGGTAAACTGGCAGGAGTGACACACGTCCATCCGCACCAACCGGGCGAGCTACATGATCATCCGGAGGGACAGAAAGCGAATATCACACCATGGGTACTCTTTACGGTGTTCGTTCTCGGACCCTGCGAACCTCTGATTCCGATTCTCATGTATCCGGCTTCGCAACACAACATGGGCGGAGTTGCAGTTGTAACTGCGGTCTTTGGGTTGACGACGATCACAACGATGATGGCAATCGTACTTGTGACTTCGTACGGATTCAAGATATTGCCGATGGGGAAGCTCGATCGATTTTCGCACGCGATTGCCGGTTCGACAATTGCACTTAGCGGCTTGGCAATTCAGTTCCTGGGACTATAGAGAAGACAATGGGATATCTGCGGACAAATAGCAGTGCTTCCAAGAGCAATCGCCCGCGGCTGAAAGTTCCGCGGACGCGATTAGACTATGCGTTGGAAATTCTGGCGGCCATCGGAATGTTTCTGGGGCTTTATGACCTGGCAGCCAATTATGCGGCTTTGCCGGCGTCGATACCAACGCACTTCAACTTCAAAGGCGAAGTTGATTCGTGGGGTGGCAAAGAGACGATCTTAATCCTCGGAGTTGGTATCGTTGTGCTTTACGGCATTTTGACATTTGTAAGCAGAATTCCTCACTTGTACAACTATCCGTGGGAGATTACCGAGGAAAACGCCGCACGTCAGTACCGATTGGCGCGAACCTTCATCACGATGCTCAAGACGGAGATCGTCTGGCTGTTTGCCGGAATTATCGGTGAAACAGTCCGGGTGGCACTCGGCCAATCGAATCAGATGCAGCCGACAAGTTTGCTTTTCTACCTGGGACTGATCACTGCCAGCGTAGTAGGGTATTTCGTCCTATCCTACCGGGCACGATAATTTCATTTGCCTTCGGGGCGCGGCTGACGCTGCGTCGGTGCGATGCCGTGGCTTGCCAGCATTTTGAGCGAACTGTCGACAAAGGCGGCAACCGAGTCTTTTTCTGCCTGCGATAACGAGGCGCTCCAATGGATTAAAGTGTATTTCCCCGGCGGCATGGCGCCTTCTTCAACTTCAGCGGCGAGCTTTCGCAGGTCATCGACTGGTTTGCGCTGGCTGACAAAGGGAAAACCTTTGCTCATGTCGAGTTCGGCGCGAGCCTCCTCAATGTCCTTGTCAATCATCCCTTTTACGAATGGCAGTTTATAGTACCAGGGATAATCCGTTTTGTCGGTATGGCAATCATAGCAGGCTTTCTTCCAAATAGGTTCCAGCTTCACAAAGTCTTGCTGGACAATGGCGTAAAGAGAGTCGACATTTGCTCCTGCCTGCTGCGGTACGGGACTATCGTTTCCGTCTTCGGCTTTATCATTGTCGGCAAGGATGGCAGCAGAATAGATGAGTTGGCAAAGCGTAAATAAGGCCAAGACAAATATCGGCCCAAATCGAACGAATTTTGATGGCACCTGTACCTCCTGAACGATCGGATGTGAAGCGTTAGTCTAATCTGTAACATATACTGGTACAACAGAGTTTTCGAATTCGCACCCGATTTCGATCGAGATAAAGGATTTGACAAACGATGTCAAAACCGTAACTTTAGCGCCGTTTTTGGTTAGGCTATAAAACTACGGAGGAACCGTGAATAAGCTATACAAAGCTCTAGTGATTCTTGTTGTTGTCGCAATGGCCGGTGCATTGGTATCGTGTGCTTCGGAAGCGCCGGAGACCCAGAAGCTCTTCACTGATGCCAAACAAATGTGGGATGACCTGAATAAGGCCTTTTCACTCGAGAAGGGTCAGGAGCGAATCGATATGATGCGCAAGATTCTTAATGAAGAATGGGATGTCAAGATCATAGCGGAATCTGGAAGCCTATCTCAAGGCGGCGCCAACGGGCAAATTCGCAGCCGAGGCGACGGCGTTGTTAAGTGAAGCCAAGAACTCCAGTAATCTAAGGTTGTTAGGACAGGCAAGACCGATGTTGCAGATGATGGGCGGAGTGCCGAAGACGACCGGTCAGGTCGATTCGCTTACGAATCAGGCGTTGCCGCAAGATACAACAAAGTAGTCACATTCTGTCCCAGCCCGCGTATAAAGCATTGACACATCCAGCCGTCGGTGAAACAGAGCCGGCGGCTCTGTAGTATAATCACCGAGGAAGACCAAGAGCGCAGAGTGTTTAGTTCGATCGTCAAGAAGATATTCGGGACCAAGTTCGATCGCGACATTAAGTCGATTCGACCGATTGTGGCCCGCATCAATGAAATCTACCCCACATTGGCGGACTGGCCCGACGAGAGATTTCCCGAGCGGACCGCCTATTTCAGACAAGAGTTGGAAGAACTTAAGGCCGAGATCCGAAAAGAGGCCGAAGCCGGCAGTTGGGACAAGGATCAGTTCAAGAAGAATTTCCGCGAGGAAATCGATGGATACTTGAACGAGATTGCTCCGGAAGCTTTCGCCATGGTCAAGGAGGCCTGCCGGCGCTTGTGCGGCAAGTCCTGGGATGTCTGCGGCATGGATTTGTCGTGGGAGATGGTGCCGTTTGATGTCCAGCTCATTGGCGGACTGGCGCTACATCAGGGCAAGATCGCAGAAATGGCGACGGGTGAAGGCAAGACCCTGGTAGCGACGATGCCGATGTACCTCAACGCGCTGGTCGGCGAGGGTGTTCATCTGGTCACGGTCAACGACTACCTGGCCAAACGCGACTCGGAGTGGATGGGGGAAGTTTATCGGTTCCTCGGGCTCACCGTGGGCTGCGTGCAGCGCGACATGGATTTCAACGAGCGCCGCGCCGAGTACAATTGTGATATTACCTACGGAACGAACAGCGAGTTCGGCTTCGATTACCTGCGCGACAACATGGCGGTGGCCGCCGAGTTCCGCGTGCAGCGCGGGCATTATTATTCCATTGTTGACGAAGTTGACAGCGCACTCATTGACGAGGCGCGAACCCCGCTGATTATTTCCGGGCCGGTGGAGAGCAGTTCGCTGACGCCGCGGTTCATGGAAATGCAGCCGTTGGTTGAACGACTGGTCAGGCGCCAGACCGAATACGTCAACAAAGTGATGATCGACGCCGAGCGCCTGTTTGAAGAAGGTAAGGCCGACGAAGCCGGCACGGCGATGCTGGTCGTGCAGCGCGGCGCCCCGAAGAACAAGCGGCTGCTCAAACTCTACAAGGAGCAGGGCGCACAGAAGCTGTCGCAGCGGGCGGAACTCGACATCCTGCGCGAGAAAAAGATGCACACGATCGACGAGGAGCTCTATTTCGTCATCGATGAAAAAGAACATACGATCAATTTGACCGAAAAGGGCCGCGAGTTGCTGTCGCCGGAAGACCGGCAACTCTTCGTGCTGCCGGATATCACGGAAGGTCTTCACGAAATTGACTCGAACGAGTCGCTTTCGCTTGAGCAGAAATTGGCGGATAAGGAGCGGTTGTATAAGCTTCACGCCGAACGCGCCGACAAGAATCACGCGATAAACCAACTGCTCAAGGCTTACGCGCTGTACGAAAAAGATGTTGAGTACGTCGTGCAGGAAGACAAGGTTCTGATCGTCGACGAGTTTACCGGGCGCCTCATGCCGGGACGCCGCTACTCCGACGGTTTGCATCAGGCAATCGAGGCGAAAGAGCGTGTGCGCGTTGAAGGCGAAACGCAGACGGTCGCCACGATAACCCTGCAGAACTATTTCCGCATGTACATTAAGCTGGCGGGTATGACTGGTACGGCAGAAACTGAAGCGGGCGAATTCTGGGAAATTTACAAGCTTGATGTGATGGTGATTCCGACCAACAAGCCGATTCGTCGACTTGATTTTGAGGATCAGATATATCGCACCCGGCGGGAAAAATATGCCGCGATCATCGACGAGATCCGCCGTTTGCACGAGAAGGGTATGCCGGTGCTGGTCGGTACAATTTCCGTCGAAGTCTCCGAGCAGTTGTCGCGGATGCTCAAACGCGAGAAGATTCCGCACAATGTGTTGAACGCAAAGTATCATCAGCAGGAAGCGGAAATTGTCCGCGACGCCGGCCGCGCCGGCGGGGTGACGATTGCCACCAACATGGCGGGACGTGGTACCGACATCAAACTGGAAAAGCATGCCGTCAAACGCGAAGTCATCACGGATGAAGTCAAAGACGTCATTAAGCGGATCAACGAAGTCGAAGGATTGAATCTCGCCGCCGACGAGGAGCCGTTCGGTTTGCACATCATCGGCACCGAGCGGCACGAATCACGGCGCATTGATCGCCAGCTGCGCGGCCGCGCCGGCCGTCAGGGTGATTTTGGCGCTTCGCGTTTCTTCCTGTCGCTGGAAGATGATCTGATGCGGCTGTTCGGCAGCGATCGAATTGCCACCATCATGGATAAGCTGGGTGTCCAGGAAGGCGAAGTCATTGCGCATGGCATGGTCACCAAGGCGATCGAACGCGCGCAAAAACGCATCGAGACGCAGAACTTCTCCATTCGCAAGCACACGCTGCAATATGACGATGTGATGAACAGCCAGCGCACGGCCGTTTATGACCGGCGCAATTCGATCATTGACAAGCTCGATCACAAGGCGGAGATCGAAGACATGATCATGCAGACTGCCGAAGCGATTGTGATTGAAAATTCAGTCAGTGGCGAAGATGGGGATACAATTGATCTGAACAATATTCTGCTGGCTTGCCAGAATGCGTTTCTGCTTACATTTGACCCGAGATCGAAAGAACTACTGGAACTGACCCGCCGGGGATTGGCGGAGAAGCTGACCGAGATGGCGATCGGGCATTACCACCGGAAAGAGGAATTCCTCGGCGGCGAAGTGATGCGCCAACTCGAACGGTTTGCGCTTTTGACAACGATTGACACCGAATGGAAAGAGCATCTTTATGAGATGGATCAACTCAAGTCGGGCATCGGGCTGCGAGCCTACGGCCAGCGCGATCCATTGATCGAATACAAGAAAGAGGCTTTCTCGATGTTCGAAGCGTTGCTGGGCCGCATCGACCGCAACGCAATCAGCCTGGTATTCAAGCTTCAGCCGGTCGATCGCTCACAGGTGCAGCAGCGCCGGCAGCAGCAGCAGGCGCGATTGACATCGGTGCATGAGAGTATTTCCGGAATGCAATCGGTGGCGCCGCAAGCGGAGCAGCCGGAAGAAACGATGCCGACCAAGCATAAGCCGATAGTGCGTGACATGCCCAAAGTGGGCCGCAATGATCCCTGTCCCTGCGGTTCAGGCAAGAAGTATAAGAAGTGTCACGGAGTAGAATAGGGCGAAGCACAGCCTCATCGACGGTTCGCCGTCAACTAATTCCGGGCGCAAGTAGTGCTTGAAATCTTCGAAATCGGTGAAGAGCTCGAAATTGCATTCTATCAACAAGAGACTGTAGACCGAGTCGTCGCCCACCAGCTGATAGGCCGATTTGTGACAGCGTGTGCCGGCGCAGCTCAACTCCTCGAGGCGCGGCGTTTCCGACTATTGTACCGGTAAAGTACACGAGGTCTACTTCTGTACACCAATCTCGTTGCTTCCAGGCGAATGCCCAATGATTCTAACTTGATGCACTTCAAATCTTTGCACCGGATTGTCTCGAAAAGCGCCACTTGGCACACCGTTTGACTATCAACTATACAGAAGACTCGTGCCGTTCAAATATTAGAGAAGGAAAAAGTATGAAAGCACAACTTAGGTTTCTGTTTTGGGGCATGTTTGGTTTGTTGGTTGTCGGGCTCACAAGCTGCAGCGACGACAAGGTTGCGTCTAATGCCGGTGAAGATGAAATCATCAACCTAACGGACAACTTCGGCGGTTACAAAGCTACTAACGAGCAACCGGCTTTTGGAGATCCCGATATTGCCGGACTTGAAGGCAGCGACGAAGCCGACGATCCGATGGGGCATCATTCAGATGTTGATTCGCTCATGCATCTGCCGGATGTCGATGTGTACTCGGTCGAGTTCCTTTGGGGACACTTGGAAACAGATTCGACTGAAGCGGTGACTACCGATTGGTCCGGCTCGTTGACGCGTCGAACGCGGTGCCATCATAGCTGTGCGCTTGATTCGCTTCGAAGCCGGCGACTTCATCGTCCGTCCGCGCGTTTCAAGGACAGTTCTGGAGTTCGAAAGCAAGACCCGCCCCAGTTTTGATGGAATGCTTGTCTACGTATACGATCCGAAACCGACTGAATCGCCGACCGAAAACACCCTCACATTTGCGTCCGGTCCCTTCACCCGGACTTTCAGCATGTCCGAGTTAGCTTCGATCAGCGAACTGATTGATGTCGGCAGCAATCAATTCTCAATCAATGGATTTAAGGTTGAGCAACTCGCGTGTGGCGAAGGATTTCTGGAAGGTAAGTGGGTGCGCCCGGCCTCGGAGAACGGACACGGCACGTTCGTAGGACGCTGGATTTCGGAAGACGGCCTGATGCTGGGACATGTTCGGGGTCACTTTGGCAATCGCGACGATGGGACCCAAGTTCTTTTCGGCAAGTGGATTTCGCTGGCCGGCGTGTTCCGCGGCTTCCTCAAGGGTGAATGGGGTTACGGCACCGATGCCGAGCCAGATGTGACCGACAAGGGTTGGTTTGCCGGAGAAATCTACAATCGTGAAGTAGTTACAGTAGGCCAGTTCGACGCCAATTGGATAGCCAGAGAGCATCCAGGTAATGGCAATGGTCGCGGCGCCACCCACGGTTACTTCCGCGGCCAGTGGTCGCAAATCTGCGAATAGCCCCCATCCGCAATGGCGTTCTTGAGAACGCCTTCCTGAAGATCGGGCGCTCGACTAATTGTCGAGCGCCCGTTTCATTGCCGCTCAAATAAGGCGGGAACTTCGATAGTATAAAGAGGAGATAGAGAGCGACATTACAAAGTCGCTCAACAGGAGAGAAACCGGGGTTGAACATGAATTTCAATAAGTACACCACAAAAGCATCCGAGGCTGTGCAGGGAGCGATGCAGCTAGCCGGCCAATTGGGGCATCAGGGCGATAACACCACTTCATCTGCTGATAGTCCTTGTTCAGCAGCGGGACGGAATTGTGCCGTCACTGCTGCAGAAATTGGAGATTGAGCCTGATTTCTTGCGGAGCTGGTGAAGAGCGAACTGACGCACCTGCCGCAGGTTTCCGGTGGTGAACCATTTGCAACCGACGAGTTGCGCAAGGTATTTGACCAGGCCGAAGGTGAGGCCGGAAAACTGCGTGATGATTACATTTCCACCGAGCACCTTTTCCTGGCTTTGCTTGAGCAGTCGCGCCATCCGCCAGTTGATAAATACTGATCGCGACACCGCGCTCAAAGCGCTGGCTTCGATTCGCGGCAATCAGCGGGTCACCGATCCAGATCCCGAGGGGAAAATGCAGTCGCTGGAAAAATACACTCACGACTTTACCGCCATGGCCAGACGGGGCGAGATCGATCCGGTGATCGGCCGCGATGAAGAGATTCGCCGCATCATGCAGATTCTCTCGCGGCGGACGAAGAACAATCCGGTTCTTGTCGGCGAACCGGGCACCGGCAAGACCGCCATTGTTGAGGGCCTGGCCAAAAAAATCATCGATGGTGATGTGCCGGAAACGATCAAGAACAAGACGCTGCTGTCACTGGATCTGGGGCAGATGATTGCCGGGACGAAGTATCGCGGGGAGTTTGAGGATCGACTGAAAGCGGTCATCAAGGAAGTCGAAGAATCGGACGGGCAAGTCATTCTCTTCATTGATGAACTTCACACGATCGTGGGCGCGGGCGCCGCCGAAGGGGCGATGGATGCGGGCAACCTGCTCAAACCGGCATTGGCGCGGGGGCGGTTGCGCACGATCGGCGCCACTACGCTCAAAGAGTATCGCAAATATGTGGAGAAAGATGCAGCGCTGGAGCGCCGTTTTCAGCCGGTGATGGTTGAGGAGCCCTCGATCAAGGATACCATTTCGATTCTTCGCGGCATCAAAGAAAAGTACGAGGTCCACCACGGCGTGCGTATCCGCGACAATGCCATTGTCGCCGCAGTGACCTTAAGCGCCAGATATATCACTGACCGTTTTCTGCCGGACAAGGCGATCGACTTAATGGATGAGGCGGCTTCAGTGCTCCGCATTGAGATCGACTCCAAGCCGACCGAGATCGACCGACTGCATCGCCGGATTCGCCAGCTTGAGATTGAGAAGGAAGCGCTCAAGAAAGAGAAGGATGAAGAATCAAAGCGGCGACTCTTGGAGATTGAGAAGGAACTTGCCGAAACACGCGAAGAAAATGCCGTCCTCGAACTCCACTGGCAGAACGAGCGCAGACTGATCGACCAGATCAAAGACCACTCTGCTCAAATCGAGCGTTTGCGGGAAGACTCCGTCCAGGCAGACAGGCGCGGCGAACTGCAGAAAGTAGCCGAGATAACCTACGGGAAGATTCCCGATTTGGAGAAGCAGATAAAGCTGGTCAAAGAGGAGTTGGCGCGTCTGCAGCAGGATCGCGCGATCCTCAAAGAAGAGGTTGATGAGGAGGACATTGCGCAGGTAGTTTCGCGCTGGACCGGTATCCCGGTGGCACGCATGCTGACCGAGGAGTCGGAGAAGCTGGCGCATATGGAGGAGGAACTCGGAAAGCGAGTGGTGGGTCAAAGAGAGGCAATCAGAGTCGTTGCCAACGCGGTTCGTCGCAGCCGGGCCGGGATTCAGGAAGAGGGCCGGCCAATTGGATCTTTCATGTTCCTTGGACCCACCGGTGTCGGGAAGACGGAACTGACCAAGGCGCTGGCACAATTCCTCTTCAACGACGAAAAGATGCTGGTTCGAATCGACATGAGCGAATACATGGAAAAGCATTCAGTCGCCCGGCTTGTTGGCTCGCCGCCGGGATATGTCGGATATGAAGAAGGCGGACAACTGACGGAAGCGGTAAGACGGCATCCCTATGCGGTCGTGCTATTCGATGAAATCGAGAAAGCACATACCGATGTCTTCAACATCCTGTTGCAGGTGCTTGATGAAGGGCGGCTGACCGACAACAAAGGACGGACTGTGGATTTCAAGAACACAGTCATCATCATGACTTCGAACCTGGCCTCTCAACAGATTGCGCTGTTTGCCAAGGATGTTTCAGCCCGAGAACGGGCCGTAACCGAAGTATTGAAACAGACTTTTAAGCCGGAGTTTTTGAACCGTCTTGACGACATTGTCATATTCCAGCCCCTGTCGCAGACGGAGATCGCCCGAATCGTCGACCTACAGATGAGGCAAGTGGCGGAACGACTGAAGAAGAAAGGCGTCGACCTGACCATCACTGCGGAGGCTATAGATTATCTCGCCCGCGCCGGGTTTGACGAAGTTTACGGCGCCCGCCCGCTTAAGCGATTGATTCAGAACAAGATACTGGACGAATTGTCGTTTAGGATCATCGAAGGGAAGATTCAAAGCGGAGCTACCGTGGTAGTCGATTGTGTGAAGGGGCAGATCGAGTTTCGATAGAACGGCGGGTTGTGGCCGTGTTCGCTTGGTTGCTGCACCCGTCAGAAGCGAAGTGGCTCCAAAAATGGTCTATCATGTATCCATAAATAACATTTTTTCTTGCTTTTCTGTTGTTTTTCCTTTCATTGCTTAAAGTAATCCCTAAACCCAAGCCGCTCTCGGAGCCGATGTGGAAATCGCAGCACGCTGATTTCGGTGTGTTGATTGCAGTAGCGAAGCTTGGCCCAAGGTACGTGACATTCTAATGAGAGGAAAGAGTATGACCATTCGATTCGGTTCGTTGATGCTGCTTGCCGCATTCATCCTACTATTCGCGACGAGTGTTTTTGGCGGCGTGACACCATCGCGACTCAATTATCAGGGACTGTTGACTGATGTCAACGGCCAGCCGTTGAACGCTACGGGCGTGCAAATGACCTTTCGTATCTGGAATCATCCTTTTTTGACCGAACCCGCAAATCTGAAGTGGGAAGAAACTTTGCTGGTTGATGTGACGAACGGACTATTTAACGTGATTCTTGGCGATAACATCCAGATCGAGCCGGAAGTTTTTGACTCGTCCGCGAGTTATCTTGGTATCCAGATTGGCAGCGATCCCGAAGGGGAGCCGCGCACTCGACTGGTATCGGTCGGATACTCGACGCGAGTGGAGACGCTTGATGGCGCCCGCGGTGGTGTAATTTCTGGTACGATTGGTTTGCAGCCATCATCGGGTGCCAAGGACGGCGAGGTCGACCAGTTGCGCTACGAACTGTTTGACGATCTAGATAGTGTCAGGTTCTGGGCAAGTGAGACGGAAGTATTTACTCCCTGTCTGCAGTTTTCCGGAGACGACAGCCGGCAATGCACCGCTGCCATGAGTTCCGGCGCTGCACAAACCGAAATCAACGATGTAACAACTACGATCGGCAACTCCCGAGTGATACTCGCCGCAGCAATCAATTGATTGCCCCAGCGACGGGTATGTTCTTGTGTTAGGCTCGTGTGAGGCCGCTTTTGATCGATCTGACTACAGCAACCCTTCGGTAGCACCGGAAACGATCCCAACATACGAGGCCGAGTTTGGCCTTGTTGCGAGTGAGACTGAACAGCCAGATGATCAGCGTAAGAGCTGGTTGTTTAAATCGAATAATCCATTCCTCAAGGCGCGAAACGTCATTAGCCTTCAGAAAGTGTTTGCCGTCGAGGCGGGATCTTCCACGTTCTACCTGGTGGCCGAAAAGGTTGCCGGTGAAGCGGAATTTTCAGCCTCAGACAAGACTTTGACTCTGGTTTTCATACCGAAAGCTTACGGCGCAATAAGTTCGTCTTCCGCCACAGCCGCACCGACGACTACCGTTTCGAATACTGTCGGAAATGGCCAGGCAGCGCCACAGTCTCTGCGCTCGAATTCGGTGAGCAGCACGGAAGCGGAAATCGCGAAACTGAAAGCCGAAATGGATGACTTGAGATCACTTCTGCAGCAAGTTGCCGCGGATAAGAACAAACAATAACGGGCCGAAATCGGAGGAAACTTATGACGAAGGTCCGAATGATTGTTCGCGCAGCCATATGCTTCATGATGGTGTTGTGTTCCGCTCTGGCGGCAGACACGTACCATATCAAGTGGCAGGTTGTGGCTACCGGTGGAACCAACAGCAATTTTGCCGACGGGAAGAATATTAAGGGTACCGTCGTGCAGACGGCAATTGGCGGCGTGGTTTCTCCCAACTATCGAGTCAACCAGGGATTCTGGCAGGAGTTCACAGTCTGTCGTTCCGGTGATGCTGATGGGAGCGGCAACGCCAACATTTCTGATGCCGTTTATATTATCAATTTCATCTTCCTGGGCGGCCCCGAGCCGATCACTGCCTGTGGGGGAGATGCTGACGGCAACGGGATAACTAACATTTCTGACGCGGTCTGGCTGATTAAGTACATTTTCCAGTCTCCGTAGTTCGCGTTGTATAAACAATTGCCCGCGGAGCCGGTTGCGTAAAACCAACCGGCTCTTTTGCATTTTGATTGTCTGTGGCCCGCAGATTAGCTATCCTCAACCCGTTATCCGGGCGAAATGTGCCCATTGAAGCGGGTAGTCCTAAGAGAATGCTATGAGTGATTCCGAAGAGCAAAATCATCTCGAACAGACGAAGGTAAGTCGCAACGACGGTCGAGTCGCAAGCGTCGGCCGGTATCGCGTCATCGAGAAAATCGGCGCCGGCGGCATGGGCGAGGTCTATCTTGCCTTCGATCCCAAACTGCAGCGCAATGTCGCAATCAAGCTTCTCCCGCCGACACTGGCAGACGACCCGGAAACGAAGGCCAGATTCATTCGCGAGGCGCAAACCGCCGCCGCCCTCAATCATAACAACATTGTCACGATTTACGAGGTCGATGAGAGCGAGGGGAGGCAATTCATCGCGATGGAACTTGTGGAGGGTGTTCCTCTCAAGGATCTGATCAAGGCGCAACGATTGCCGATGGAGAACTGCATCGACCTGATTCTGCAGGTGTGCGATGGATTGGCGGCCGCCCATGAACGCAACATTGTCCACCGCGATATTAAACCGGCCAACATCCTGGTCAGCGGCAAAGGCCGCATCAAGATACTCGACTTCGGACTCGCCAAGCTGCAGAGCGTGTCCGGGCTCACCAGTACCGGTGTACGACTGGGTACGATCACCTATATGTCGCCGGAACAAGCGCAGGGCGTCGAGGTCGACCAGCGCTCGGATATATTCTCGCTCGGCGTTGTCATCTACGAGATGCTTTCCGGACAGACACCGTTTAAGAAGGACTCGGAGATCGCGACTTTGCTGGCGATCCTGCAACAAGTTCACGTACCGCTGCAGCACGTCAATCCCGAAGTCGGCGAGAAAATTAGCGCCATCGTCGATCGGGCGCTGCAGAAGGATCCGACACAGCGCTATCAGAAGATTGAAGACCTTGCACGAGACCTCCGACAAGCAGCACGGCGTGAAGAACAATCGTCGTCGCAATTTCCCGGTGCAGCCACCGTAGCGCCGTTGGCGCGGCCCCAAGGCATGGAGGCAAGCACAGTTACCAGGACCTCCGTTGGTCTCAAGAAGGCTATTGCCATACTGCCCTTTGAAAATCTCGGACCGACGGAACAAGAGTATTTTGCCGACGGTATTACCGACGAAATCACGACGAGTCTGGCCAAGATCAAACTTCTCAAGGTTATTTCCAACAACAGTGCGCGTCAATTCAAAGACAAGAGCCGAAGCGTGCAGCAGATCGCGACCGAATTGGGAGTGGAGTTTCTTCTGACAGCAACTATCCGCTGGGACAATAGTCAAACACCATCAACGTTTCGCTTGAGCTGCAAGCTGGTCGATACCAAGGATGAATCGTATATCTGGGCGGAATCCTACGATCGCGTTCTCGCCCAGATATTTGTTCTCCAGTCGGAGTTGGCGTCGGAAATTACCAAGGCGCTGGGCGTCGCGCTGGCGACTCCCGAACTGGATAGTTTGTCGCGAATTCCAACGACCAGTCTTGAAGCCTACGACTACTACTTGCGCGGGAACGAATTCTATCCGCGCAGCACGCAGCCGGCGGACATCAGCAAGGCGATCGAGTTGTATGAGAAGGCGGTTGAACTTGATCCGGAGTTTGCGCTGGCTCACGTCAAGTTGAGTCAGGCCAATCTTAGTATGTATTGGTTTTTCCATGACCGAACCCAGGCGCGCGTCGCCAGAGCGAAGGTGTCGGTTGATGCTGCCGTCCGGGTTGCGCCCCAGTTGCCGGAGACAAGTCTGGCCTTGGGTTACTATTATTATTATGGCTGTAAGGAGTACATGCCGGCGCTTGAGCAATTCGTGTTGGCCGGCAAGAGCCGCCCGAATGACAGTAATCTTCTGGCTGCCACCGGATTTATCCAGAGGCGTCTCGGTTTCTGGAATGAAGCGCTGCGTAACATCCGTAAAGCCGCCGAACTGGATCCCAAGTCATCGCTTCTGGCGTCGGAATTAGGTAATACGCTAATGCTTCTTCGCCAATACGATGCGGCGTTGATTCAGTTTGACCGGGCCATCTGGCTTGTGCCGGACTGGATCGATATCTATGCCGAGGAAGGCCCAGACCGTCTTACTGCGGGACGGCAATGTGACTGCCGCGGCGAGAATATTCCGGGATGGCGAATCGCGCGTCGTCCCGGCCGAAATGGTGATGGAGTTCACGCTGCTGGATGTGTTTGTCGAGTACTGTGACGGTGATGTTCAGAAAGCGATGGACAAACTGGCCATCGACGAAGTTGAGATGGAGCTGTACTTCATCAACAAGGGACGGCTGGCCCAACGGTTGGGACGCGACTCTGAAGCAAGATCATATTTTGAATCTGCGCGGGTGATGCTCGAAACCAAGCTCAAGACAAATCCCGACGATGCCCGTTATCTTGCGAACCTCGGATTCGCCTATGCCGGTCTCGGCCAGGCCGAGCAGGCGATCAGCTGTGGAGAAAAGGCCATTGCCCTGTTCCCGCATGACCGCGACCACGTGTTCAGTATTGTCTATATGGAGACTTTTGCGCTGACGCTTACGACGCTCGGGCGCCATGATCAAGCGATTGAACAGTTGAAATTCTTGCTGGGAGTTCCCTCCTATATCTCCCGGCCGCTGTTGATGGTATCGGAGCACTTTGCGCCATTGCGCGGGCTGCCGGGATTCCAGAAGCTGCTGATTGGATAAAGACAGCGCCGTCTGTGCATCAAGTTTCCCCGATTCAATGGTTTTCGAGAGTTCGATCTTGAGATATTCGCAGCCTATTTTGCGGGCTTGCGTTATCAGGCATCTTGCCGCAGATTGAATTGATGTGAAACACGTTTTCGGAAAGGAAGAAGAAATGCAGGAGCAGAGTCATGCTAAACACGCCCGCCTCGTGCCGGGTTATCACTTTATCTTGTTCGGAGTACTGGTTCTTTCACTGATTGGCGCGTGTGTAAACCTCTACAATTCCTTCGGCGATCATACGCGGCTCTACTCGGCGTCCCTGCTGGTTGTTGTCTTCGTGTGCCTGCTGATGTTGTTTTACTATGCAAGATCATTTCCGCTTAAGGCGCAGGACCGCGCCATTCGGGCTGAAGAGAATCTCCGCCATTTCGTCATGACCGGGCGGATGCTCGACTCAAGGCTGACGATGCGGCAAGTGATCGCATTGCGATTCGCCTCGGATGAAGAATTCGTAGCCTTGTCAAAGCGCGCTGCCGATGAAGGTCTTTCGAGCGATGACATCAAGCGGGCCGTCAAGAATTGGCGAGCGGATCTCTACCGCGTTTGACGATCTTTCACGGAGAACTGATGCAGACACGCAAGATAGGAAATTCCGGGCTCGAAGTCGCCCCGCTGGCATTGGGCGGCAACGTTTTCGGCTGGACGATTGATGAGGCAGCGTCGTTTGAGATCCTCGACCGATTTGTCGATGCCGGATTCAACTTGATTGATACGGCTGATGTCTATTCACGCTGGAAACCGGGACATGTGGGCGGCGAATCGGAGACGATCATCGGCAAGTGGCAGAAAGCGAGAGGGAATCGCGCCAAGGTTTTGATTGCTACCAAGGTCGGAATGGAGATGGATGCGGACAGGAAGGGGCTCACAAAGGCACACATTGTTCGCTCCGTGGAAGAATCCCTGCAGCGTCTTCAGACGGACTATATTGATTTGTACCAGTCGCACACGGATGACAAGGACACGCCTGTCGAAGAAACCTTGGAAGCGTTTTCACAGCTCGTCGAGCAGGGCAAGGTTCGCGTCATTGGCGCTTCAAATTTCACCGCCGAGCGACTGTCAGAGTCGCTGATGGCCAGTGAAGCGAAGGGCTGGCCTTTGTACCAGTGTCTTCAACCCTGCTACAATCTCTACGAGCGGGCGGACTACGAATCCAATCTTGAACAGCTTTGTTTGAAATGCGGTTTGGGTGTCATTCCGTATTTCTCATTGGCGCGGGGATTTCTCACCGGCAAGTACCGCTCGGAAGCCGACCTGACAAAGAGCCCGCGCGGACAGGGCGTGAAGAAATTCCTGGACGAAAGAGGGTTTCGAATTCTGGCAGCGCTCGACGAGTTGGCGGAGCAGCTTGACTCGACACCGGGTAAATTGTCGATTGCCTGGCTGATGGCGAGAGAGAGCATCACAGCACCTATCGCCAGTGCTACAAGTATCGAACAGCTAAATGACTTGATAGCGGCGACTACGATCAAGCTGAACGCCGATCAAGTCGCCTCTCTGGACACGGCCAGCGCCTACTAAGCCAGCTCATCGGGGCGTAGATTCCGACTTCATCCTGCCGATACATTCAGCAGTTATGAAATCTCCGTCTGCAATTCTGCGAAAGCAGCGCATCAGCAAAGGGAAGACAGTTCTTGGCTTATTGCTGACGATTTTCATTTGTTTATACGGATGTGGGAAGAAACAGTCGAGAGGCCCTTCCTCGCCGTTTGATGAAAATACCGATCCGGCTGGCAGGCGCTTCACACGGACTCACCCTTAGGAAGAAGTCCTTCAGCTTGTATCAATCTGGACACGAATCAAGAAGAGGGTCACGATAGAGTAGTCCTCTTCCCTGCCATTATGATCTTCGGTGTAACACCTGCCGGCACATGAATGCCGCAGCTCATCTCAAATGTTGACTCTCGGTGCTCTTGCAGCGCATAAAATCACTCGTCGTCGCCGTCGGGCAAGCCGAATTCGATTTCCAGTTCCTTGTTGATTTCGATTTGTTGTTGCTGCGTGAGGCCGCCTTTGGAAGCGGCGTCGTCGGTGTTACGTGGCGATGATCCCCGACCGATGAATTCGGCGCAGCTCATGACCTCTGCGTGGCAGGCTTTGACATACGATTGAATTTCGCGATCGTCGGTGACAATAGTCAAATGTCGGGGCGTGCGGCTGCGACCGACGATGTTCTTGATCTCTTGATCGGCGTTGGTCTTGGTCGCGAAGATAACCTCCACGCTTCTGTTTTCGTGCGACGGCATATAGAAGCCGGCCTTGCCATCGAACACCACGGTGACTTTGTTGCGCTGACTGCCGTGCGGCCGTTTGTTGATGATGAATCGCACCAACTCACCGCGCGCGTCTTCCAGTTTCATCTTGGCCAAGAATTCGGTGCGCTTGATGATGTTGTATCCATCAAGGATGTAACGTAAGGACACGAATCGCTCCTCTCAATGATTGAACGAATGTACGCAGAGGAAAGTGGGAGTCAAGTGAGGAATGCCATCGGCATCCGGACCTCGCACGCAGGGCGTGCTTGATATTATGAAATCATTTGAGATGTGCAAGTAGACCGTGCGCTAAAGGTGAGCATCAACGTTGCCCGGAGAGAAACACGAATGTCCAGCAAGACGACCAGTCTTTGCCGTCCGCGCCAGTCAAGGCAAGCGGAGTGAGTTCGGGGGCTTGTGTCCAAAACTCGCCGTTCGCGAACAACTGCAACCATTTATTGTGTCACAAGTTCCTGGAGACTCCAGAGTACCGCGACTATTGCTTCCAGCGATGCTTCCACACTGAGCCAGAACATCTCTCCCTAAAGTATCTTGAGCGACTGCTTCTCCGGCCGTGCTCGCTGGAGCTCCAGTCGGCTACGGCAAGAGCAGATCCGCCACCATGTCCGCCGATAAAGTCTCCCACAGAACTAATGGTGTTTCCAGCGGTGTGATCAACGCTTTGTGTTCTCTTGTCCGACATGCCACCGTTCCACATCAACCGCCCCGTCGCAGCGCTGTACACTGCCAAATGGATAGTCCATCTTTCGTGCTCTATTCTGACCCCATTGTTGACTTGGACTTTCGTAGTGACATGTCTTCACTTCCTCCCGTTCTCACAAATCCGTACCAAAAATCGCCAAGCCTGATTGCTGTCGAAGCACCCAGAGCCGCACGAATCAAGTGAACTTCTAAAACCCGATTACTATGGAAAGATCCCAATAGCGACTCCAGCGTGCGCAACGAACGGCCGGCAGAGCGACTCGGCCGTCCGTTATTTCGAACTGGTGCACGAATCAGTTCCGTAAGCCCTTGTTTCAAACACCGTCTTCGCCCAGGCAAGGCGGCAACCGTGCACGATTATCGAAGCCTATGACGCAATCCGGCTCGTTGCCTATGGATGATCCTAGTCCGCCGAGGACGATCTCGCCGACTTAAGTCGGGCTCGAATCAGAATCGGGATTTTGCCACATGCCAACGCGCTTTCCTGCAAGCTCAATAACGAAAAGGTCAACAAGCCTGACATGTCAATTGCCAAGCGGAGCTTGAGAAATTTTGGTGGAATGAGCCTTACCCATACAATTCTCCGATGTTTGTGTGTCCACAAATCAACATATGCTCTAAATTGCCGAAAGACAGTTCATAGAAGCATCGACACAGTCTTTAGAATCACGCGGCTCTTACTTTCCGCCCTTGCCGGAAACTTAGCAAATGTCTGCTTCTTGAGTGTATCGATCAGCTGTTTCTCCAGAGCCGCAAAGTAGGGATGCATCAGCGATGCGGCTGACAAAGTGCCGTCCTTCAGTTTCTGGTTGGGCTGGTGCCGGTTAAGCTTCACGGGGCCACCGATCGCTTCGATCACCTCCAGCATCGTGATTTGAGCTGGACGTCGCGCCAGTTGATATCCGCCGTTGATACCCCGAAACGATTTCAGGATTCCGGCTTCGGTCAGGTCAAGCAGGACCTTGGCCAGGAATTCACGCGGCATCTGCTCTTTCTCGGCGATTTCATTGATCGTCGGCCGCGGGCTTTTCGATTGTACGATGTACTGAACTGCGCGCAAGGCGTAGTCGGCTTTCAGAGAAATTTCCATTTTTTAGTTACTCCGTAATATGTGTATTTCATGAAAACAATGCATGTTAGTCTGCCTTTTGTGTGGGCACCAGCCGTTTTTCAGTTGAAGCTTAGCAACGCGGTCGTCCAAATCCGGCTGTGACTCCCATCGCGCGGCAATTGCAGACTCCTCTCCATGACTCCGGCGCTTACTTCCGCGCTTCGACTAAGGCGTGGACCAGATAGCTGATTGGCACGATCAAGCCCGTCGCCAGACCCAGTCGATGTTGAAAACGGACTCCGCCGTGAAGGTTCTTGATCTTGTGCGTTCTTCCGATCGGTTCGGTGGAATTGTAATCGTACTCAATAGTCCAATACGGAAGTGAAACATGACGAAGATAGAGCCCGGCCCAATTGTTGAGTGAGACCGCCATATCAACAGTGGTCCCGGAACCGTCCAATCGCGACGGGGGAATTCCAAAAAAAACTGGCGTGCGCCTTCCTATGTCCTCATTGTCAAATGCCGTGATGGTGCGACCGAAGCCGATATCGAGACAGATGTCTCGATTGAGCCACGTCTTAATGCGGCCCTTTAGCGCGATGGGAAAGTCGATCTTTTCGGTCGTACCCTCAATGGCCAATCCGATAGCCACACCCCTAGTGATATTGCGCATGATCCCCAGCGACCAGACCAGATCAAAATTCGAATTACTAACATACCCGGGAGTATCATTGCCCTGGAGGGGGAAATCAAATCCGAAGTCAGTCATCAGAAAGAACTTTGACTCGTTGATTTGTTGGGCTTTCCAGGAGATACTCTTTTGCTGTGCCGACACGTCACCGGTAAAACCCAGTGCCATGAGAAGGACTACCATCCATCTCAACATCCGCCTCCGATCTATGATTCCATTCATCATGCCCATAAGTTCGTTTTGCCAACTGCTCAATCCTTGGAACGTCTAACCGGTTATGAGTAGCCAAGTCGGTTAGCTTATTCCGTCAAACCATTTCGGAATTCAACTGTTAAACGCCACCTACCCTTCGCACGGCGGCGGTCCTCCGGCAAAGATGTAATTGATCAAATACACCGCATCCGATATGCTGATAGCTCCACTGCAGTCGGCATCGCCAGATAGAAGTGGATTCGGTGCCGGCCCTCCCGAGAAGATGTAACTGATCAGATATACCGCGTCGGAAATATTCACCGAGCCATCGCCATTGGCATCGCCATGAATCGGAACAACCGTGCAGGCGGGCTGGTATCTTCCCATCAGGGCTTCGCAGGAGTTACCGGCCGGTGCACAGGGCGATTGCGCGGCAATACTGTATTCGTTGCCCGTCGTTCCGCAGAAAAGCGGATTAGCGGAAATATTGCTGCTGGTATCGAAAGGACAGCCAGTACTTTGCGTGTGGAAGTTGCCATTGGAATTGCCATACCAGTCGTTGCAGTAGGCGTTAAAGCCGCAGGCAAACTACCCGACCTCGAATCCGTATTCGGTGTTAAAAGCGAAAATCGAATTCGTTACGGTCGTTCTTTCGAGGCTGAGCGAGATCAGACGTCTGGTTTTTCGGGAAATCACCGTCGAGAAAAAAACCGACTCGATTCCGGACGAAGGTGCAATTGGCGATATACGCCTTGGTGGTAAATGCTACGTGAACGAGGCCGATGGAGCCGTTGCCAATCATCTGACTATTGGTGAGGTTGAGGGCAGTGTTGTTGTAGGCGATGATACCTCCCATCTGGTTACTGTCAACTGTGCACTCTGTCACCCAGACACGACAATAGCTGAACTCCACACCATCGATGGCGTTCTTGGAGATGATGCAGTTTTGCAGCACCATGCCGAACCCGTTATAGAGATAGATTCCGCTGCGCAGGTTTTCGGTAATGATGCAATTGCGGATAGTCGGTGCCGACAGTTCACAATTCACTGCACCAAGTTTGTCTGAAAAAGCGTGCATAATAGTGAAGCCGTCAAGCACGGCGGTGGAATCCTCGCCGCTTCTGGAAATAAAACGCATTGTGCTTGGCTGACGAGTCGGCCTGGCAGTCGATAATCGTCAGTTCCGGGCCACTCTCGGACTTGACGACAATGAGTTTACCTCCGTAGTCGAGGTCGCGGTTGCCGTCCCCCAGATAGGTACCGGCTACGACCAGAACGGTGTCATTATTGAACGCCGCGTTGATCCCCGCCTGTATCGTCGGCTGATCTAAAGGGATGCGGATGGTCGCTGCACTCACCTGAAGTGACAGCGCCGGGATGAACAACATGACAATAGCGATTCTCAAGAGGCCTCTCTCCCTGTCAGATCCATATCAATCAACGGCCGAACTTGTCCATATCAGATTGGACAGTATTGGCGTGTTCAGATTACTGGAAGCCTCTGTAAATCTATAGAAATATCGACGTTAGTCAAGGGGAATCGGCATTTGTGCTCTCTTGCCCCCAGAATAGACTGTTGGCACCCGGACGAGGTCTCGTCGATCTATAAGTGCATGTCGGCTAAGAGGAACGCCCGAAAGCTGGAGTGATGCCTCGGTGTTTGGCGGTGCGCTCCTGAAAACCGTTTCGGATCTAAGGAGGTCCGTCGGTTTTCTCGTGCTTGATCTGCCAAAGTCGCCAATAGGTGTAAACCACGGGAATTATTTCCAAGGTCAGAAACGTCGAGCTGATCAAGCCGCCGACCATGGGAGCTGCAATTCGCTTCATCACATCCGCACCCGTGCCGGTCGCCCAGAGGAGCGGAACCAAGCCGATCACCGTCGTTGTTACTGTCATTAACTTGGGTCGCACTCGCAAGACAGTTCCTTCCATGTGCGCCCAGATGATATCATTGAGGTCACGGATCATGCCGGCTTTCTTACGCTTTTCGTAAGCATGATCAAGGTACAAGACCATCACAATGCCCGTCTGAGTTGCCAGCCCCACCAGAGCAATAATACCGACGAGCGTAGCGGTCGAGTAATTGTAACCGAGGAAGTACATGAGCCAGATACTACCGACGAGGGCAAATGGCACCGAAGCGAGCACAATCAGCGTCTCCGTGATATTGCGGAAATTCATGTAAAGCAGGAGAATGACCAAGATCAGTGTGACCGGGATTACGATCTTCATCCGCTTGGCCATAACTTCGAGCAACTCGTACTGCCCGGTCCATTTGAGATAGTACCCGGCTGGTATGTTGAGTTCCTTTTTCACGACTTCTTTGGCCTCGTTGACATAGCCGCCGATGTCTCGCTTGTTCTGATCCATATCGATGTAGACATAGCCTACCAGCATGCCGTTTTCATCGCGAATCATCGGCGGTCCGCCCACGATCTTGACTTCCGCAATTTGCCCCAATGGTATATGTGGACGACCCGACGGAAACGGCGTTCCAGCACCGGATTGTGACGTTGGCATTCTTGGACTTGAGTTCATTCCCGTTTGTCCCCCGGACATAGAACTGCTTGCACTGCCGGGGAAGGCCCCTTTACCACTGCCACCCGATCCCCCCATATTGTCCATCTGTGCAAGCTCAATTGACTTCCCCAATGCCTGATAATCCATGAAAGGATCTAAACTGGCCAACATTGGCGGCTCATCGGCGTCGTCCACAGTGCTCATCCCCATTCCTCCTCCGGAAGCCGGAGCGTCCGATGCGGCGGGAAGCGGAATCTCGATACTCTTCAGACGTTCGACGTCTTGTCTCAGGTCTCGCGGATAACGAAGGTTGATTGAGAAACGGTTGCGTCCCTCGACAGTGACTGTAAGCGGCATGCCGCCGATCGCAGCCTCGATAACGTCTTGGACCTCCTGCATCGTGAGACCGTATCGAGCGATCTCAGCACGGTCAGGAACGATGTCGATGAAGAATCCGCCGGTGTTACGATCAGAATAAACGGAGCGCGTTCCATCTATCTTTGACAGCGACCTCTCCAAGTCTTGACCGATGCGTTCGATCTCGTCAAGATCATTTCCGAAGATCTTGACTCCGATGGGAGTGCGAATGCCCGTTGAGAGCATATCGATGCGGGTCTTGATCGGCATCGTCCAAGCATTGGTCCAGCCCGGCATCTGCATGGCCTTATCAAACTCGGCGATTAACTCTTGCCAGTCAATCGTGCGCTCCTCCGGCCAAATCGGCCGCAGAGCCTTCTTGGCGAATTCCGGAGCCCAACTTGAATACCAGCGTTCTTGCGCGAACTTTGCGCCACTCCTCACGGGGTTTCAGCTGTATGATCGTTTCCAGCATGCTCAAAGGAGCCGGGTCGGTCGGAGTCTCTGCTCGACCCGCTTTGCCGTAGACAGACACGACCTCCGGGAATGAACGGATCACACGATCCTGAAATTGCATGCTCTGCTTCGCCTCTTCGATGGAGATGTTGGGAAATGTCGTCGGCATATAGAGGATGTCCCCCTCGTTGAGGGGAGGCATGAATTCCGAGCCAATTTTCGGGAGCATGGGAAGGGCAGAGAGGATCGCCATTATACCGATGGCAATGGTCGTCTTGGGATTTCTCAGGGCGACGAACACAAACGGCTTGTAAATTGCGATCAGGAGTTTTGAGACCGGGTGCTTTGATTCCCGATGAATCTTGCCGCGCAAGAATATCATCATCAAGGCCGGCGCGATGGTAATGGCGGCAATGGCCGAGAAAAACATCGCGAAAGTTTTGGTGAAGGCCAATGGTGCGAAGAGTTTCCCGCCTTGCCCCGTCAACGCGAAGATGGGCAAGAAGCCAATTGTGATAATCAACTGCGCGAAAAATATCGACGGTCCGACTTCCTTGCAGGCCGCGATGATTATTTCCTTCTTGCTCGCGGTTCCCGAGGCCATTTCCAGCCGTTTGTGAGCGTTTTCCACAAGCACAATTGTCGAATCGACCATGGCGCCGATCGCAATGGCGATTCCGCCGAGGCTCATAATATTGGAGTTGATTCCGAGAATGTGCATAGGAATGAACGCGAGCGCGACGGCTATCGGCATCACGAGGATGGGGACCAGCGAACTGCCGAAGTGGAGCAGGAAAATGATGATGACAAGCGCTACGACAATTCCCTCTTCAAGCAGGCTCCTTTTCAGCGTACCGATAGCCCGGTCAATCAGGTTGCTGCGATCATAAACGATCTTGACCTCAATCCCCGGAGGGAACGTTGCCTTGAGTTCGTCCAATTTCGCCTTGATTCGTTCGATAACGTCGAGTGCATTTTCACCGAAGCGCATGACCACGACACCGCCGACCGCTTCCCCGATGCCGTCGAAATCGCCGACGCCACGGCGGATGTCGGGACCGAAGCTAATACGCGAAATATTGCCGAGCAGAATCGGAGTACCGGTCGCGCTGTTGCCGAGACTGATATCGCGGAGAGCATCGAGATCCTTGATGTAGCCCCGGCCGCGGACGTAGTACTCTCTGCCGGTTAATTCGATCGCTCGCCCACCGACATCATTGTTACTGGCGCGAATCGCGCGGGCAACATCCGAGATCGAAAGACCATAAGCTTTCAGCCGCTCGGGCTCAATCTCGACCTGGTATTGTTTCTGATAACCGCCAATCGACGCTACTTCGGCGACTCCCGGAACTGCGGCGAGGGCGTAACGCAGATTGAAATCCTGAAAAGTGCGCATTTCAGCGAGATCATGTTTGCCCGAGGAATCAATCAGCGCGTATTGGAAAACCCATCCTACGGACGTGGCGTCAGGGCCGATAACCGGAGACACTCCGGGCGGCAGTTTGCCTTCGAATTGCTTCATGTATTCCATGACGCGACTGCGCGCCCAGTAGATGTCGGTCCCGTCCTCAAAGATGACGTAGACAAATGACATCCCGAACATCGAAAAACCGCGCACGGCCGTAACATGCGGAGCGGCCAAGAGCGCCGTGACAATCGGGTAGGTGACCTGGTCTTCGACAAGATCAGGGCTGCGTCCCATCCATTCCGACCAGAGAATTACCTGCGTGTCGGAGAGGTCGGGAATAGCGTCGAGAGGGATATTCTTGATTGAGTACCAGGCGCCCAACAATGCAAAGACAGTGGCAATGAAGACAACGGTTTTGTTCCGCGCACAGTAGTCGATGATGGCTGATATCATAATCTTGTATTCCTATTTTCCGTGCCCGGCGTGCGCGTCAGCACTTGTGCTTCCCATTCCGGCAATTGCGGCCTTGAGGCGACTCTCGGAGTCGATAAGAAAATTGGCGCTGGTAACGACCATTTCGCCCTCGCGCAGGCCCGAAAGGACTTCCACCCAATTGTCAGTGCGCCGGCCGACTGTAAGCAACCGTGGTTCGAAGTGCTTACCCTCATGTACGACAAAGGCGTATTTCAAGTCGCCGCCATCCATCAATGCCTCACTGGATATCGCCAGCGTTGCACCTTGCAGATTAGTCACCCGAACTGACCCGTACATTCCCGGATGCAATTCAAGATCGGGGTTGCGCAGTACTATTCTCACCTTTCCAGTGCGTGTTTTCCCCGACACAGTGGGATAAATAAACTGAATAGTCCCGGTAAAGGATCTACCGGGGAATGCGTCCACGCTGACTGCTGCATCAGCACCGACCTTTACCTTACTCAAGTCTTGTTCATAAACATCTGCGAGAATCCAGACAGTCGAGAGGTCGGCAATGGTAAACAGATTCTGATCGGGCGCAACAAAGCCGCCTTGGTACGCGGTCTTCTCCAAGACCACTCCGGCGAACGGGCTTCTGAGTGAAAGACTGGGTACTGCTACGCCTCGTTTCAACGTTTCGGCGATTTCTTCAGCCGGAACTCCCAGCAGTTCGAGTCGCTCCCGCGCTGCATTCAAGAGCTCAAGGCGTGTTGCCGTCAACAACGAGTCATTTGATGGCTGTGTCGATCTCGCTGCCGCCTGGATGAGATTCTGTTCCGCTTCGTATACTTCTTGACTATAGATGGACATCAACGGCTGGCCTTTTCGGACCGCCTGTCCTGTCTCATTAACAAACAACTGCTGCACCCATCCGCTAATGCGGACGTGCACATTGGACACCCTGGATTCATCGGGAGTTATATAGCCGACCAGCCGCAGCTCGTCGTCAATTTGCCGCGTCGCGACTTTCTCGGTCCGGATCCCGATCAGTTGCAGTCGTTGCGGTTCAATGGTCACGGGCACGAGTCCGGGCACCGGCGCTGAACCGAGTCCACCGGCACCGCCGACTCCGTGATCAGCTTGTTCAACCGGTGCGTCAGTTGCCATTGTCATCGGAACGAGGTCCATACCACACATTGAGCATTCGCCGGGACCATCTTGGACAATTTCCGGGTCCATCGGGCAAGTGTATTTTCCCGCCGCGGCAGGAGGAAGTTGTTCCAGATACATCCCACATGTGGGACACCTTCCGGGAGTATCCGATATGACCTCCGGATCCATAGGACAAGTATACTGCCCCGGTTTTGCGGCGGTCGAATGACCGGCTTGGTCCATAGTCATTTGAGTTGTGTCAGCACTTGCCGCCGTCTCGTGGCCGCTGGCGTCGATTACCACCAGGTTCATCCCGCATATCGGACATTCGCCCGGCTGGCTGCTTACATAAGTCGGATGCATCGGGCAGTGGTATTGCTTGGAACCCGTATCGGCATTTGCCCACGGAGTCAGTTCAAAATAGTGCAGCACCATTATGAAGGCGAAGATCGTCATCCCGCCGAGCAGTATCCAGCGAACGATCGCCATTGTGCGGACGAATGGAGGCGGCGCTTCTTCCCCTTCGGGCAACGGCTCGTGCTCGTTGGGTTCATAGCGTTCTGATTGATCAGTCATGAATTATATCCCCAGTCTTCTTTGTTACTTTGTTGGTGAAGACGACTTCATTGGAAGCTCGCCGGTGTTTGTTGTATATCGTTCTGCTTCAATCAGAGTTTGAGCAAGAGCGTTCGCCAGTTCATTGACCGTAACTCGGTCACGATAGACGGCAGTTGCATACGTCAACAGCGCAATGAAATCGGTGCGGTTGCTGGCGTAGCCACTCAAGGCAGTGCGATAGGCGTCCTCGGTGGTCGGCAGGATTCGGTCACGATAAAGCGCCAGGCTCAGGCTGAGACGTTTGGCGCGTTCATGAAGTGTAACGAGCTTGGCGTTGACGTCGCGCTGGAGCTGTCGAGCCTCTCCAAGTGAGGCCATTTTCATCGCAACCATTGAGCGGGCAGCTTGTCCTTGTTGATGTCCCTCGAATAACGGCAGCGACAGGGTAACGCCAAAGCTGACCATATTGTCGCGCTTTTCCGGCATGCCGTCGCCGCCCATTTTGTATCCCGAACGAATTCCGTAGCTGCCGCTGACATCAAGCATCGGCCACTGCATTCTTTTCATCGCGGCTGCGGATAAGCTGTAGCTCTCTGACTGGTGCCGTAGTTTTTGGAAATCAGGGTAATTCTCTTCAGCGCCTGCCAGCCATTGGGCAGGTGAATCGGGCACAAAGGGAGGGTCAGGCGGAGTCATCTGGAATGCCGTGTCGACGGCGTCAGCTCCCCTCAGGCTATTCAGATTTTGAGTAGCCTCGATAACTTCTTGCTCCGCGGACAAAATCATCGATTCAGTGCGCCAGAGATCGGCTTGCGCGGCCAGGACCTCCTCCTGTCCGGCCTCACTCGTTCTCAGTCTTGCCGTACTCGCAGAAACTACTTGCTCGAGCAGATGACTCTGTCGAACTAATTCGGCAAGGTTGAGCCGCCGATAGTAGAGATCGATGTAGGCTGACTTCGCAACGGTTACAAGATCGATAGTGATCGAGTGTGCTTCAGCCCGAGCAACTGCGGCATCAGCCCGCGCGGCTTTCTTTGCATAGCCCTTGAAGCCGGCATAGGGAATCTCCTGGCTCAGTCCGATCATCTTCATTGTCATGTCGTCCATCTGGAAATCAAAATTGGTCGGCACACTTTGAATACCGAGCATGAGCATAGGGTCTTTCCACGCCCCGGCCGGACCGATCTTGCGTTCAGCGGCATCGGCCATGAAGCGCGCGGCCGCGACGCGATCGTTGTTTTTCACAACTTCCTCAACGATCTGATTTAAACTTAGTACCCTTGCAGCGGTAGTTCCAACGCTTGATAAGTCCCCGGCGGTTCCCTGAGCGTGGAGTGTCGACAGGCCAGGCATGACCATTGCTGATATCATTGCGGCTAGAATTGTTACTGCCCAACTTCGCACGCTATATCCTCCCGGTAACACAAGCTTATGATTTATGATTGTCATAGTCGCGGCTGCCGTGGCCGCGATGAGGGAAACCGGTTTCATTTTCCTACCTGTTTCCATTCGCTCTTTAGTATTCACCTGGATCTGTAGTAGAGAAAACCGTGCCAAGAACGGGATATTGGCAAGACTATCAATCCGAACTCTCGGAAGATGCTGTGGATGAATCGATTACTGCCAGTTTCACCAATTGCAAACTTGGCCGTTCCGCGGTGCCGGCTGTAGAAGAACGGAGAATAGTCTTCAGTGCTGGAGAATATTCTCCAATCATAGGTCGCCAAGTCAGACGATGCTTCCATTGATGGCGGCAAAAGATATTGTCATTGAATAACTTACACATTAGGGAGATCGCGGCACGGTATTTGATGGTATGCCTGATGAACGAAAACTCGAAGTTCGAGCAAAAAATAACATCTATTTAGGAGAATCAGATGACCATGATGAGAAGAATCGCGACGACCCTGGTTGCCGCATTTATCGTTGCATCCGCTGCGTCACTTCACGCCGAGGACAAGACGCCAGCCACAAAGACTTCGAAGGAGTTGAAACCGCAAACACTTTGTCCCGTCATGGGCAAGCCGATCGACTCGACAGCATATACTGATATTCAAGGCCAACGCGTCTATTACTGCTGCCCGATGTGTTCAAAGAAGCTCAAAGCTGATCCTGATACATACTTCAAGAAAGCTGCAGCCGACGGCGTGCTTTTCGAAAACATCCAGAGCAAGTGCCCCGTTTCGGGTGAGGCGTTGGAGGATTCAGCAGTATTTACCGACTTCGAAGGCCGGAGAATTTACTTCTGTTGCAGTAAATGCGAGAAGTCGTTCAAAGCTGACCCTCAGAAGTTTTTGAAGAAGATGGATGCCGCCGCAGACAAGAAGGCTGAACCGATGAAGGAAGAACATAAGGGTCACTAATCGGCAATGCGGACTATGAGGAATAATTAATTCGGAGAGTGAGGGATTCGAACCCCCGGTCCCTTGCAGGACAACGGTTTTCAAGACCGCCGCAATCGACCGCTCTGCCAACTCTCCGGACGGAATATATTCCCCGAACAGCTTCCGCGCAACCGAAAAGCGACTGCCGGAAATGTGATTGACGACGAGCCACCAAACGTCGATTTTACCCATAGATATTTGCTGAACCTACAGACCGTTGCGACTAAGAGTCGCCAAGGAGACATTATGGCAGAAGGCTTTGTACTGATTCGCACAATCGCGGATTTCGAGAATTGGTGGAACAACGAGACCAAGGCAACGCGGAAGATACTTCGGAGCATTGACAGACGCATCGCTAGGTCAGTCGGTTGCCAAAGACCACCGGACTTTGGGACGAATGGCCTGGCACATCATCCAGACGATGGGCGAGATGCCGACGCGTTTGGGATTGAAGATCGAAGCTCCGGATGAACACGCCCCCGTGCCCTCCAGCGCCGCCGCCATTCAGCAGGCGTACGACAAAGCCGCGACTTCGTTATTGGCAACGATTAAGAAGAACTGGAAAGATGAGACGCTGCTACAGGAAGACGACATGTACGGCTCGATGTGGACGCGCAGTTTTACGCTGTTTGTGCTGATCGGCCATGAAGTTCATCATCGCGGGCAGATGACCGTATTGATGCGCCAGGCCGGATTGAAGATACCGGGGATTTACGGTCCATCGCTTGAGGAATGGGGCAATTATGGGATGCCGGCGCCGGTGGTGTAGATCAAAATCGGCGCTGGTTCGGTCGCCCAAGGACCAGCGCCTTAGTTCCTTCACATTTTGTGGTTTCCGCGACTCAAGCTGTCGCGTCTCATTGCTTCGTTTCGTCGATACGTTTCTTCAACAGCTCGATCTCCGACCGCAGCAGTCGAAGCTCTTCGCTCACGCCTGCTGAAGCCGGTTGCATCGGGACTTCGGACCAACAGTTGATGGCTGGCCGAAAATCCCTTTGAGCGGCGGCGTCGGATAATAAACGGGAGTTGTTTCCACCGTTCCATACGCGGTCGGAACATACACAAGCGTCAAGTCGGCATTAAGCACTTGAGCACTGACCGCATCGTATTTTTTCCCCAGCAAGTAATATGTATAGCTCCCGGCTTCGGTAACACGAAATACTCCATGCGGAGTGAGCGTACAGGAATAGCGCCCTGTACCAACGTTGCCTGACGTGCCAAAGAATGCGAGTCTTTCGTAGTCGGCATTAGTGGTAATGTCGGAGATTGAAGTGCGACCGCATCATAGTCATTGTAAGTGTGATCATACGTTATCCACGAATGTCCCAATGCCAACACATAACCAGGCCGCCGGAACCGTGATTTGGCGTGAAAGAATGACTGAAAGTCATGCGTCAGAGACAGCGATGCCCCCGGGGTCAATGTGCTTTCGCCGAAGCAATTCCTGCTTCATCCGGCAGTCTGGCGGCCGACATCAAAGCGGGATTTATCGCCCCGCCATAGAGCGTATCATCCACCTGGATGCTGCCATTCACATGGAGTTTCCGCGTCGGATTAGTCCTGCCGATTCCGACATTGCCATTTTCCAGCCAGGTCATCGTTTCGATAGCGCCGCCGCTGTTGTACAGTGATAATGCGCCTGCCGGGAAGTTGACGTGAGTGTAAAGGTCCTGGCGCAAATGCCAGGTATTGGCCGGTGTCTGAATCCGCAACCCCGTCTGTCCCCACTGTGTCGCATGCGAGCCCTGAATCTTCAGCCAGCAGGTACCGGCATCGCTGTTCTCAATGTGCAGCCGGTCATCGGGGTTTACCGTACCGATGCCGACTCTCCGGTTGACGTTGTCAAACTCCGCCCAAGTCGCAACGCCGTTCTCCGTAAAGTAAACGCTTTCGGTGGCCAAGAGGCTCAAATCGGTGCCGACCCACTTCATGTTGTTACCGGCCGTCGCCTCCAACCGTGCGTTGGCGGAACCGAAGAAAATTCCAGATTCCCCTGTTAGTCCGAGGTCACCATTGATATTCAGTTTGCCCAGTCGTGAACTTGTATTGAGTGCAACAGTATCAGTCGGATTTGTTAAGCTCACCACTGTGCCATTGTCAGTCCAGCCGGAAGTGTTACTGCTGACAGCATCGGCTGCAGCTGCCCAGTTCGAGCCGTTCCATTTTATGACCTGTCCGTTGGTGGCGGCGTTTTGACCGATATCTCCAAATTGGATTGTGCCATTAACTATCTTACTCGTGGTGACCGAATTGTCGGCGATTGTTTTGGCATGCAGTGCGGTGTCGGATTGGATTGCCTGAAAGGCCCCCGGCACACTTAGCAATGGGCGCAAGGGACGCAGTTCTGCTCCGGCATCGATACTGATACCCAGCCAGCGGATACTGCCATTGAATACCCCGACGGTCAACGGATTTGTGTTACCAAGCACAATAGTGAACAGCCCGTTCGCGATCGTAACGGTTGCGTGTGATTCACTCCAGATTGAAGCTGTGCCGAGCGAATCCGAATAGATGTTAAAGGTGAGAGCGACAACTTCGTTAAGCGGAGTGCCGTCAGCTTCGGTCAGCCGTCCTTGATACGCGAACGAACTGGGGACACCGGCTTGTGCCACTGATGTTAGAAAGATAATCAGAGATGCGAGGCACTTTAAAAGGTTGAGCAAGGATAGTGAGGGAGACATGAAATTCCTCCGGAAGCAGTTGAAGCACGAATGCAAATGACAGAATTGCAGGTGCTAACTATGGATTATTCGATTTGACGATAAAATAGACAAAAGCGTCCGAAAATCAAGCGATTTGCTGATAGGTGACAATTGCGACCGTTTTGGGCACTGCTTAGGTCGAATATCGAGATCGCAATCCGTAGTTTTCGACCTCTACAGCGCTTCTGACTGATCCGCCCATACCGATTGACAGCTAATCATCTACATTGTATGTTCATCCCTGCATACTTACAGGCGGCACAGAATTGACCGCCGGGAAAGGACAACGACCGTGGAGACTATGTGGGCCGGTGTAAAGCCGGAACGGGCGGCGGGAGCCGATTTTCGTGAAGTCAAGATCCCCCAGATAAACGACAACCAGGTACTGATCAAGACAAAGGCGTCTTCGATCTGCGGTACCGACAAGCACATCTACAATTGGGACAAGTGGGCACAGGGGCGCCTCAAGCCGCCGTTGATCTTCGGCCACGAATGTTGCGGCGAAGTTGTCGAAGTCGGCAAGAATATCCGCGGTCTCAAGCTCGGTGATTTCATCGCCGCCGAATCGCATATCCCCTGCGGCGTCTGCAAACAGTGCCGCATGGGCAATATGCATATCTGCGACAATCTGGTGATTCTCGGCGTCGACACTGACGGCATTTTTGCGGAGTATGTCGCTTTGCCGGAAATCGTCTGCTGGAAGATCGACAAGGGGATGGACCCGGCGATCGCCTCGATTCATGAACCCTTCGGCAACGCAGTCTATACCACCATGTCGGCCAATGTTTCGACCAAGCGAATCGCCATCATCGGCGACGGTCCGACGGCGGCATTTTCGTGCGGCATCGCCAAGGCCGTCGGTGCGGAGCGAATCTACAATATCGGCATGCAGGATTTCAATCTCGATATCTGCAAGCAGATGGGCGCGCATGTTTCGATCAATGTCGCCAACGACAAGGATTTCAAAACGCGCATCTGGGATGAAACCTCCGGCGGCGTCGATGTCGTGCTGGATATGGCGGGCAACCAGAAATCAGTCGAGACCGGATTTGAGATTCTGCGCAAAGCCGGCACGCTGGTGATGTTCGGCATTCCGCCCGATGCGGTGATGATCGATGTCAACAAGGCGATCATCTTCAAAGGCGCGACCGTGATCGGTATCAATGGCCGCAAGATGTTCGAGACCTGGTATCAGATGCAGGCGCTTCTGGACGGCGGCATGGTTGATCCGCGCCCGGTGATTACGCATCGCTATCCGTTCAAGAAATTCCTTGAGGCGGTCGACATGTTTGCGACCGGCAGTCAGCCTTCGGCGAAGGTCGTGCTGATGATGGAGTAGGGGGGATAAGTTTCGCGACTCATTCCACGAAGGTACAAGATTGAATCGGCGATCCGACGGCAGTGCGTGGCACACGTCCTCGTGTGCCACGGAATCGGCTCAACTCCTCGACGCGCTTGGAAAACTATTTGTAGGCATCGCAATCTCTGCTCAGATTTTTCTCGACATAGAGGTCGTGGTCGATCAGGGCATCGACCACATACATAACACGGGAACAAATGCTTCGCTGCGCTCAGCATGACTATTGTTCTCTTATCTGCTTCCAGCGACATACTTCAAAAACCACTTGTCACCCTGAACGCAGTGAAGGGTCTGTTGAGTTATACCAACCATCGCCCAAGGTCTGCCAGTGTGGATTTGTCGAGAGTCGAAACAGATGTTTCGCCTGCGTAGCGGCTCGGCATGACAATTCACGCTACTCTGAACATAACAACAGATCCTTCGCTTCGCTCAGGATGACAACGGAGAGACTGTCACCCTGAACCGCTACGCAGGTGGAGGGTCTGTTGAGTCATACCAGCCCCCGCTCAGGTCAAGCCAGTGTGGATTCACCGATTCAATGAGTGCAATCTTCTTGGCTCGCGTCCACCCTTTGATTTGCTTTTCCCTTAATATTGCTGCACGAACATCCGTAGTATGCTCGAAATAGGCCAACTGCGTGATTTTGTACCGCTTTGTGAAGCCCTCAACGAGTAAATGCTGATGCTCAAACACGCGTCGCAAGAGGTTGTTGGTCATTCCGGTGTAGAGCGTCCGTGAACGATTCATCATTATGTAAACGTAGTAGTCATGTGACATCGCGTGTCCCTATTAGTCGACACAGAAGGCAATGATAGCAGAATTCATCAAGAATGGCAACAGATCCTTCGCTTCGCTCAGGATGACAATGGTTGAGTTTTCTAATAGACTCCAACGGACTGGTCTGTTTCCATACCATTTGTCGCTTCGAAAACCATCCCTGCCTTGCGCTTTGCTTAAGTGGGGTACAGAGTTCAATCTACAATATCCCAATATTTCAATTGTGATTGCAGCTTCGAGTGCGCAATTTTATTCTCCTCGTGTTTGATTTATTCAATTCTAACGGGAGAATCAACCTATGACCGATCTGGAAATTATCAGGCATTTGCTGGCGACTCTGGCATATCGCGCTTCGAAGACGCTTCGCGGCGCGCCGGGATCATTTGCCAGTTTCAAAGCCGACCCCAAGAGCTAAGACGCCGGTGCAGATTGTCGCGCATATGGGCGACCTGTTCGATTGGGCTTTGAGTATCTCGATCGGCGAACCCAAGTGGAACGCCGCGGTGCCACAGGATTGGCAGGAGGAATGCAAACGCTTCTTCGTCAGCCTGAAGAAATTCGACGACTACCTTGCTTCCGAATTACCGACCAATTTTGAGTTAACAAAGTTGATCCAAGGTCCGATCGCCGATGCCCTGACCCACACCGGGCAGCTGGCAATGTTGCGGCGACTGCACGGTTCGCCGATGAAAAGCGAGAGCTATATCCGGGCAAACATCGTGATTGGCCGAGTCGGGTACGAACAGACTCCCGCCGAAACGAAGTACGAGTTTGATTAAGTCGGCGAGACAGGCATTTTCATTAAGGAGGGATTCGCATGTCTAGTGAAATATTGGAACGATTTCGTCAACTCGATTCATCGTATTTGATTCATTCGGCGGCTTTTGAGTTGCAGGAATATTCGCAGGAAGCGCAAGGACTCTTGCGAACCGCTCTGTTCGAACGCGGAATTGATGAAGCGCAGATCCGGGCTTATCGCCTGGCGAAGTTTCCGTTTCCTACCATGGATGTTGATTGTGAAAAGTGCGGCGAGAGGCTGACGATTGAGCGGCAGGAACTAAATGAAGGCACTTTCACCTGCCCGGAATGCGGTACGACACAAGCTGTGCCTTACCCGGAAATATCCATCGATGATGAAGTTCATTCGCTGACCGGACGGCAACTTGATGTGAGCGCAAGCCTAACAAATGATCCCGAAGAGCCCGTGGCAACGGAACTGGTGAACGATCCCGTAGCGAAAATTATGGGACAGGGTGACAGCATTCCCAGGATCGGTCCGAGCGACAGACCGGAAGTTGAAGAAGTCAGGCTATTAGAAGAGGGCTTGCCGGAGACTGTCTGCGCCAAGTGCGGAACAGCGCTTGAGCCGGAACACACGTTTCTCACCGACGACGACTTCTACTGTGAGAAGTGCTACAGCGAGCTACCGCCGGTGGAAGCAGCGGCTGATGACGAAGAGGACGATTCTTGAGAGACATCGATTCTCCTGCTGAATGCTGACTGTGAGGATATTGGCGCCTGGGCATTCTTGACGGCAAGAGCGCTCGATGAGTTCAGCCCGGGGCCGAAGGCGTAGGGTGCCTCCGGTGGGAACCGCTGCAGACGCAGGAAATATCCGGAAGCTGGCCGTGGTCAAGATGGCCAATTGGCGCCTTAGTTCCTTTACTGACCGCAATAAGTACTAATTCGGTAATCCTTGGGCTGTTAGAAAGCCTAAAAGTGAATTTTTTCACAAGAAAGAGGGATAAAAGCGTCTTATTTGCTTGCCGGAATCAGAAGTGGCTAATATATTCCCCAAGAAAATGTGAAGGCGATCTTACCCCTAATATGCTGGAGGCGAGGGCGTGACTCATATCGGCAACTTCGAACAGACCTACAAATCCTTCGGTTGGCATCAGGCCGAACGCGAGTTGGATTATCAACCCGGAAATCTAATCAACATCGGGGCGTACTGCAGTGATCGAATCTGCAGCCTGGGCAAATCTCAAAAGACGGCCTTAATCTGGAAGTCATTCACGGGAGAACGGCGGGAGTATTCCTTTGAACAGATGCGGCGCCTCACGAACGGGATTGCCTCATTTCTCGGTGAGCATGGGATCAAGCCCGGCGAGCGAGTTTGTTTATTCATGGATAAGATTCCCGAGCTCTATTTCGGGTTTCTTGGTGTATTGAAACTCGGTGCGATTGCCCAGCCGCTGTTTTCGGCATTCGGTCCCGAGTCGCTCTTCACCAGACTTGAGGATGCGCAGACGGCAGCGATCATCACCCAGCGCAAGCATGTATTCAAAGTTCGGAAGATTCTACCGGAATTGCCGAACCTGCGGCTGATAATAGTTGTCGACGACGATGGTGCCAAGCCGCTGCAGGAACACGAGATTGCTATGCACATGAACGATGCGATGGCGCTCGACAAGTTCGAGGTTTATCCTTCGGTCGCTGAGACGCCTTCGGTGCTGCATTATACTTCCGGGACAACCGGAAAACCGAAGGGTGCCCAGCATGTTCATTACTCGCTGATTTCGCAGTACATAACGACCCGTTACGCACTGGATCTGGTGGACGACGACATCTACTGGTGCACGGCGGATCCCGGCTGGGTGACCGGAACGTCGTACGGTATCATTGGTCCATGGTCCTGCGGTGTAACCCAATGCGTGCTCGATGAGGGATTCAGCGCCGACAATTGGTATCAGTTCATGCAAGACTGCCGGGTTACCGTTTGGTATTCGGCCCCTACCGCAATTCGCTCCCTGATGAAAGAGGGCGAAGAAGCCGTGCGCAAATATGACATGTCCAGTTTACGGCATCTCGCGTCGGTCGGAGAGCCACTTAACGCCGAAGCCGTCCTGTGGTCACAGCGGGCATTCGGTCTGCCTTTCCACGATACTTACTGGCAAACCGAAACCGGAAGCATCGTAATCTCGAATTATCCGGGCATGAAGGTTAAGCCAGGCTCAATGGGACGACCATTCCCGGGAATTACCGCAACTGTGTTGGATATGAAGACGCATCAGCCGATCACGCGCACGGGCACTGTCGGATTAATCGCGCTCAAGCCCGGCTGGCCGGCGATGATCCGCGGCTATTGGAATAATAAGGAAACGTACGACAAGAAGTTCATTAACGGCTGGTACATCTGCGGCGATCGGGCCAGCATTGATGAAGACGGATACTACTGGTTTGTCGGCCGCGATGATGATGTGATCAACACGGCGGGACATCTGGTCGGTCCGTTTGAAATCGAATCCGCCTTGCTGGAGCATGCGGCGGTTGCGGAGTCAGCCGTCGTCGGTAAACCGGATCCGGTCAATATGGAAGTGGTGAAGGCGTTCGTCACTCTCAAGCCGGGATTCGAAACCTCCAAGGAACTCGAACTGGAGATTATGAATTTCATTCGCAAGAAGCTCTCCCCATTGGCAATGCCGCAGGAAATTGAATTCGTCCCGTCACTCCCCAAAACCCGCAGCGGGAAGATCATGCGCCGGCTCTTGCGTGCCAAAGAATGGGGTCAGGAAATTGGTGATACGTCAACTTTGGAAGATGATATGTAAGCGAGGAGATGTGTATGTCTAACATCAAAGAAATTGTGCTCGACTATGTAAAACGTGAATACCTCGAGGACGAAGACCAAGTGATCGACTTCGATACGCCGCTTATTTCCGGCGGTATCGTCGATTCATTCTCGATGGTTTCTCTCAAGGTGTTTCTTGAGACCAGATACAAGATTCAGATTCCTGACGCCAAAGCGAGTCCGAAGGCCTTCGATTCGGTGAACAAGATTGTTGCTTTGCTTAAGGAATTTAACGTGGAATAGGTGTGATATGGCTTTTTCTACAGCAGTTCGAGACGCCTACCAGAGTCAGTTAAGTGAGATTCACTCGGCGGGCATATTCAAAGAAGAACGCATAATCTGCGCACCGCAGGGGTCGGAGATCGAGGTTGAATTCCCAATCGGCTCCCAGCGTAAGCGCGTGATAAACATGTGTGCCAATAACTATCTTGGCTTGTCCTCGCATCCGGAAGTGATTGCGGCAGCTCGCAAGGGCCTGGATGAACGCGGCTATGGCATGTCATCGGTCCGCTTCATTTGCGGAACTCAAGATGTCCATAAACAGCTTGAGGAAAAACTGACCAAGTTCCTCGGCACCGAAGACACCATATTGTTTCCGTCGTGCATGGACGCCAACGCCGGCGTCTTTGAGGCGGTCTTGACGGAGCAGGATGTCATGATTGCCGACCGATTGGTGCACGCCTCAATCGTTGACGGCATGCGCCTGTGCAAGGCACATCAGGATACCTACAAGCACTCCAACATGGAGCATTTGGAAGAGAAACTGCAACTCCATCAGGATAAGCGCTTTCGCCTGATCATCACCGACGGGGCGTTTTCCATGGATGGGGATCTGGCTCCGCTCGACAAGATTGTCGAATTGGCCGAGAAGTACAATGCCATGGTATTTCTCGATGACTCGCATGCGTCGGGATTCATTGGCAAGACCGGTCGCGGCACTCATGAGCACTTTGGCGTTGTCGGCAAACTCGACATCATCACGACAACACTCGGCAAGGCCCTGGGTGGTGCATCGGGTGGATGTGTTTCGGGCCGGCGTGAGATTGTCGAAATGTGCCGGCAGAAGGCGCGGCCGTATCTTTTCTCGAACACGATTCCTCCGGTAGTTGCCGTCGGAGCCAGTCGGGTTTTGGACCTGATCAGCCAGACAACGGAGCGGCGCGATAAGCTGGAACGGAACACCATGTTCTGGCGCAAAGGCTTAAGCGAAGGCGGTCTGATCATCAAGGAAGGTGAAACACCAATCGTGCCGGTAATGCTGTTTAATGCCAAGCTGTCGCAGGATTTCGCCCGCGAACTTTACCAAGAGGGCATTTACGCGGTCGGATTCTTCTTCCCCGTCGTAGCCAAGGGGCAGGCCCGCATTCGCACACAGCTGTCTGCGGCTCATGATCAGCATCATCTTGACAAAGCTTTGGCAGCCTTTCTTAAGGTAGGCAAGAAATTCGATATTCTACACAAGACCAAAGAGCAGATTATCGAGAAATACGGGCTTTAGTCGCCACTAACTCTTCCGTACCGGTACCGGGGATCCTAAAGTACTCCGGTACCGGTCGTTTTGCTGCGAAAAATCAGGTGTTCTTACCAATCCGGCAGATCCACAAAAGCTGTTTACATACGTTGGGCAATGCTGTAGAATATGGCCCAACAAGGAGACTGTATGTATCAGCGTGCCAAATATGACTTCAGTTCAGAACTGTCCAATATCCGCAACTCCGGGATTTTCAAGGAAGAGCGGATCATCCGCTCGGCGCAAGACGCCCACATTAGCGTTTCATTGCCCCGGGAGCAAAAAGTTGACGAAGTTCTCAACTTCTGTGCGAACAACTATCTCGGCTTGGCTAATCATCCGCAGATTCTGGCGGCTGCCCACAAAGCTCTGGATGATTACGGATTCGGCCTCTCGTCAGTTCGTTTCATTTGCGGCACGCAAGATCTCCATATCCAGCTGGAAAAGAGAATCACCGAGTTCTATCAGACAGATGAGGCTATCCTCTACTCCTCCTGCTTCGACGCCAATGGCGGGCTGTTTGAAAGCCTTCTTGGCGCTGAAGACTGCATCATCACCGACAGCCTGAATCACGCGAGCATTATCGATGGCATTCGGCTGTGCAAAGCCAAGCGGTATATTTACGAGCACTCCGATATGGCCTCGTTGGAACGCAACCTCATCCGCGCCCGGGAAGGCATGGACATCTGGGATCATCCCGGACTGTCGGACCGGCCGCAACCCTCCCGCAATATCCTGATTGCCACCGATGGCGTTTTCTCGATGGACGGCGATATCGCCAAGGTGAAGGAAATCGTGGCACTGGCGAAGAAGTATGATGCGATGGTCATGGTTGATGAATGTCATGCCACCGGATTCCTGGGAAAGACGGGTCGTGGATCTTTAGAAATCAATGGAGTGTTGGGCGACGTTGAGATCATTACTTCGACGCTCGGCAAGGCAATGGGTGGCGCTTCCGGCGGATTTACGACCGGCAAGCGCGAGATCATCGAGTTGTTGCGGCAGAAATCCCGGCCCTATCTCTTCTCCAATACGCTGGCTCCGGCCCTGGTCGCCGGAAGTATCGCCGCCTTTGACCTGTTGTCGAACAGCGATGACTTACGCGAACGGCTGATGGCCAATACGCAGTACTTCCGCAACGAAATGACAGCCCGCGGCTTCGACATAGTGCCGGGCCTTCATCCCATCGTGCCAATCCTGTTCCGCAAGTTTGAAAATGATGCCGAGATTTCACAAAATATGGCTCGCGACCTATATGATGAAGGCATCTACGTCGTTGGTTTCTTTTATCCCGTCGTCCCCAAGGGTTCTGCCCGCATTCGGGTCCAATTGTCCGCCGCACACACGCAAGAGCAGATTGATCGGGCATTAGCGGCTTTCACCAAGGTCGGCAAAAAGCACGGAGTGATTTCGTAACGGAGAGATTTGATGGGTAGAATTGCACTAATAACGGGTGCCTCCTCCGGCATTGGGGAAGCAACTGCACGCAAATTAGCCGCGAGCGGCTGGGACTTGATTCTCGCGGCGCGCCGTTTCGAACGGCTGCAAAAAGTGACGGCAGAGTCTCAAAGTGGAAACGCATCTGCTCCAGCTGGATGTGCGCGATCGGGCGGCGGTTGAAGCGGCAATTGCCGCTCTGCCGGAACGCTGGCGAAATATCGACTTACTTGTGAACAACGCCGGACTGAGCCGGCACCTGCTGAAACTTCACGAAGGCGATCCTGTCGCCTGGGATGAAATGATCGACACCAATGTCAAGGGCCTGCTCTATGTCAGCCGTGCAGTCGTCCCGGGTATGGTGGCGCGCGGTCGCGGTCACGTGATTAATGTAGGCTCAATAGCCGGTCATGAAGTCTACCCGAACGGCAATGTCTATTGCGCGAGCAAGTTTGCGGTTGACGCCATCACCCGGGGAATGATGATGGATCTGGTTGACACGCCGATTCGCGTGTCAACTGTCGATCCGGGATTGGTGGAGACCGAATTCTCGATGGTGCGGTTCTATGGCGACAGTGAACGGGCAGAGAAAGTTTATCAGGGATTGCAGCCTCTAACCGGAGACGATGTTGCCGAGACCATTGAATGGATTGCGACGCGCCCGGAACATATTCAAATAGCCCAAGTCATCATCCTTCCGAAGAGTCAAGCCGGAGCGATGGTGGTCCACAGAAAACAGTAAAAATCTACGGAGTATCCATGTCCAAGAAAATAGTCGCAACTGATAATGCTCCCAAGGCACTGGGTCCTTATTCACAAGGTGTCGTTCTGACGGAATGCAAGAACCTGGTGTTTTCATCCGGACAGGTGGCAATTGACCCGGCAACCGGTAAATTGGTTGAAGGTGATGTTGTAGCTCAGACGCATCAGGTGTTCAAGAATCTCAATGCAATTCTCACCGCCGCCGGTTCCAGCCTTAAGAATGTGATCAAGACAACAGTATTTCTAAAGAATATGGACGACTTCAAGGCGATGAATGAAGTGTACGCCTCATACTTTGACGGTAACTTCCCGGCACGCTCGACGGTCCAGGTCGCCAAGCTGCCGCTTGATGTTGCGGTCGAAATCGAAGTCATAGCACATCTGGCATAAACATGCGGCGCCGCTTCGGCGGAAGCGGCGCACAAAACACAACCTCTTTCCGGATGAATTAATATGCTTCCTGTAACTCTCGAGTGGATCGGCGCAAAGCAATTTGAAGCTACGAACAGTGAAGACGTCAAGTTCAGGATGGACGTAAAGAAGAAAGGCGGCGGCGCGGGGCTGTATGCATCGCCAACGGATCATCTGTTGGCGGCGGTAGGTGCCTGTAGCGGAATTGATGTTGTTGCCATTCTCGACAAGATGCGGCAAGAGCTGAAGTCGTTGCGCATTGATGTTGTTGGCGAACAGGCGGAGGAAAACCCCAAGTACTTCAGAGCCATCAAGATCACATATGTACTCTCCGGGGTTGATCTGGAACGCAGCAAAGTAGAGCAGGCTATTACACTGTCGCAGGAGAAATACTGCTCGGTACGCGCGACGCTGAGCGACAAATGCGTCATCACGACCGAAATCATTATTTCCTGATAACCGCCCGCTACCTTCCGAATTCTTTGTATGCGAATGGATGGACGCGATCGTTCGGCCCAATCGGCCTGGCGTTGCGAATGTCATGCGCCAGTGTGACCGACGGACGCGCTGCTGCCAGTCCGAATCCGCCGCCGGCGAGAATTTCGCGATAGACCACCGTGTGCAAGTCCGTAAATCCGCCCGAGAACTCAATCTCGCTGCCGTCGATTGTGATCGAACGAAAAGTCGTTTGCTTCTTCGCGACGACATCGGCCGGCAGATCGCTCTTGTCAATTGAGAGAAACCATCGCACGACCGCGTTCTGGAGTTCGATGAATCCGCACGCTTTGGTGGGAGTGCTAAGGTGGACTTCGCTTTTCTGCACATCGCCGAAAAGCCAGATCAGCAGGTCGAAAAAATGAATACCGATATTCGTGACCAGTCCGCCGGAACGATCGGTCTGTCCCTTCCATGAAACCAGATACCAGCCGCCGCGCGAAGTGACGTAGGTCAGTTCGATTTCGCGTTTCCGGCTGGATGTTACCTGCATGATTTTCGACTTGAGTTCAACGAGCGCGGGATGGACACGCAACTGCAGAATAGTGAATACCCGCCGGCCGCTTTCCTGTTCCAGTTCCTGCAAGGCGTCGATGTTCCAAGGGTTGAGCACCAGCGGTTTTTCGCAGATAGCGTCGGCTCCAACGCGCAGGGCAAAACGAACGTGGGCGTCGTGAAGATAGTTGGGCGAACAAATCGTGATAAAGTGAACGCGCTTGTCATCTCCCTGGCGCCGCAGTTTTTCGATATGTCGGTCGAAGCGCTCGAACTCCGTGAAGAATTTGGCTTCATCAAAGTATGAGTCGAGAATGCCGACGGAGTCGTTGGGGTCGACCGCCGCAACGAGCGTGTTTCCGGTTTCTTTGATGGCTTTGAGATGGCGTGGTGCGATGTATCCGGCCACGCCGGTCATAGCGAAATTACGCGACATTATGATTCCTCGTTTCTCAATCTAGTACTCTTGCCAATTGCGCTCGGCGTTCGCGATGATCCCAAGCAGAATCCAACTGGTAAGCAGTGATGAACCCCCATAGCTGACAAATGGCAATGGCACACCGGCAACCGGCAAGAGTCCGACCACCATGCCGATGTTGACGAACATCTGAAATGCCAATGCAGCAGTGGCGCCGATCGTTACCAGGCCCATAAATTCGCTGCGGGCTTTCAAGGCGGTTTGTAGCCCGCGGAAAAATAGAAAACCGAACAATATGATGACGATCATTGCGCCCACCATGCCGAATTCTTCCGCACCGACGGAAAAGATGAAGTCGGTGTGGCGCAATGGCAGGAAATCGAGTTTGTTTTGGCTTCCCGACATATACCCTTTGCCCAGCAATCCGCCCGATCCAATCGCGACCTTAGACTGAATAATCTGGTAACCGGCGCCGAGCGGGTCCTGACCGGGATCAAGGAAGATCTTGATACGCATCTGTTGGTAGTCGTGCAGATGGTTCCAGGCAATGGAACTCAGTGCACCGACAAAAAGATTCAGACTTACCAGCAGAATCGTAAAAGTCGGAGACTTGCGGACAATCAATAACGCGGCCACGATCAAGAGGACAAAGAAGATGATCCAGGCATACATGCTCGACGACGCTATCATGCTGATGAAGGGTGTATAGAACAGCAGTAAGTAGCGAGCCGGAAGACCCGCCCAGAACATCATCGCCGAAAAGATCACAGTGAAGATAATGGAGGAACCAAGGTCAGGTTGACGCAGAACTAAGAAGGTCACGAATCCGCACATGGCCGCGGCCGTGAATATCTTGCGCAGGCTCGAAATGGGGCGGCGGCTGTAGCTCAAGTAGCGGGCAAGAGCGAACAGGAGAGCCACCTTGGCAAGTTCCGAGGGCTGCAGGGAAAAGAACCCCAGGCTGTACCAGCGTTGAGCGCCAAACTTGGATGCGCCGAAGGCAATGAGACCCAGCAATAGTGCACACCCGACGGCATAGTAGACATAGGCGAAAATTTCGTGAATGCGCATGGGAATTCGCAACATGGCAATGAAGATACCCATGCCGATCACAAACCAAACGATCTGCTTGGCCCAATCATCGCGCAGTCGCGGATCGGGAGAATCATGATTGGCGGAGTACACCAGAGAAGATCGAGATGATAGTCAACAAGGCGGCAGCGATGAAAATCGTCAGGCTGCCGGAGTTGAAAGTGTCTTTCGTGAGGATCTTCATAGTTGCACGATATCCTCCAGCGGTGGCGGCGGCGGCGGCGCCAGCAAGCCGGTCTTCTGGAAGTAGCGAATGAAAACCTGTTGAACGATGGGCGCGGCGGCTACACTGCCGTGTCCGGCGTTTTCCACAATCACGCAACCGACGATTGTCGGTTTGTCAAACGGGGCAAATCCGCAGAACAGGGCATGTTCGTTGCCGTGCGGATTTTGAGCAGTGCCCGTCTTGCCGCCCATTTCGATTCCTTCGATTCTTGATCTGGCGGCTGTGCCCGATCCGCCCTGCACAACACGCCGGCAGCCTTCTTTCAGAATTGCCAGTGTAGACGCAGAAAATGGAAGCTGCCTTGTCACCTCCGGGGCCGCCTGTGTCGACTCCCCGTTGGCGGATTTGATGTAGCGCATCAGATGGGGTTTCATCACGCTGCCGTTATTGACAATGCCGCAATAAAACTGCGCGAGCCCGAGCGGAGTGACGAGCAGCTCCCCTTGTCCGATACCGAGGTTGAGCAGTACCGCTTTCGTCCAGCCGTTCTTGCCGTAGGCTTTGTTGTACCATTCTTCGGTGGGGACGAATCCGGCTCGCTCCGCGGGGATATCGATTCCAGTCAGAACATCAAATCCGCATTTCTTGGCAAAGTCACTAAAATTCTTGAGTCCCAGTTTCAATCCAACCTGATAGAAATAGGTGTCGCAGGACACTTCAAGAGCACCGTAAACATTCTGGCTGCCGTGACCGGACTTCTTGTGACACTTGAAATATCGGTTGCCGAACTGGTAGCCGCCGTAACAAGGTTTGAAAGGAGTATTGGGTTCAATAACACCCAACTCGAGAGCGGCGCCGGCCGTCAAGAGTTTGGAGGTTGAGCCCGGTGGATAAGTTCCGCGAATCACTCGGTCAAGCAGCGGGCGGCGTTCATCGGTTGAAAGCTGCTGATAGGCTCCGCGGGGAACGAATCCGGAGAAGAGATTGGCATCATAGTTAGGCTTGGAAACCATGGCGAGGATCTCGCCATTTTGGGGATTGATGAAGATCGCGGCACCGGAGAGCGAATCGCCAAAGAGCGAATCGCAGAGGACCTGCAAGTCGAGATCGAGACTCAGTCCAAGTTCGGACCCCGGAATGGGGTCTTTATTCGGTTTGGACTCCAGGGAACCAAGGATCCTGCCGGTGGCGGACACTTCCTGGTAGTCGACGCCATCGATACCGCGAATCGGCTGATCATATTGTTTTTCGATACCGGCGCGGCCGATCATCGATCCGATGCGATATTGGGTTTTGCTCTCGCGTTCATCGACTTCGCCGGTATAACCGATGATGTGTGCGGCGATATTCCCGTTGGGATAGGTGCGCGCGTGATCGAGCTGGTACATCACTCCGGGGAAAAGCTCATTGGACTCTTCGATAATGCAGACCGAGGCAAACTCGATATCCCTTCGAATCGGCACAGGTTCATATTTGCGCGAACGGCGCTCTTTGACTTTTTGCTCGATTGTTTTGCGCTCGAGGCTAAGCAACGGCGCCAGCTCTTCGGAAAGGCGCGACAACTGCCGGATTTCCGAAGGAATCACTGACACGGTATAGGCCGGGCGGTCGGTGGCCAGAGTCCGGCCTTCGCGGTCGACAATCTTCCCGCGCATCGCGGTTCTGGGAACAAGTCGAATGCGATTCTCTTCCGACATCTGGAAATAGTAGTCGTAGGAGACCACCTGCAGTTGAACAAGCTTGCCAATCAGAAGCAGAAAGATGGCAGCCATGATTCCGGCGACGATCTTACCGCGAATTGACTTTGTGGTAAGATCAATCAACTTGTTTCCTCTTGATATCGATCTTGAATTCCAGATCGAGAAGGAAGAAGATCAGAAATCCTACCGCGGAGGTATAAACCAGCGTAGGCAATGAACTTTCCAGATAAATCCGCATCACAGTAGATATATCGAACGAATGCGCCACTAACTGATACAAGAGCTGAAAAACGACTTCGGCGCCGACCAGCACGTAAAATCGGCTGCTCAACATCTCAAGATTCATTTGCTGTTTTAGCTCATAGACGATTAACGCCAAGCCGAAGCGAATGAAAGCTCCGAACCCGAAAGTCTCGGGGTTTAGGGCATCGACAATAAGTGATACCATGAGAACTGCCGGAAAGGCAACCTGAAAGTCCTTCCGCAGCACGATCAGCAGGATGATAATCATCACGAAATCCGGAGCGATTCCGAGAATTGACATGATATTGGCCATGATGGTATGGCAGAAGGCGGTCAAGAAACCGAGAAGAAGAAATAGCAGTACTCTAAAAACCACCGGTGGTTGCCTCCAGCGGTTCCATAATCATTACCACGTCGAGAGCGCCAAAGTCCACGAACGGATTTACGCGAATCTGCTTGAAGAACGCCGAAGTCGAAACCTCAATTGTGTCGACTACCCCGATGTTGATCCCTTCGGGAAAGACGCCGCCCAGGCCGGACGACACAATAGTGTCTCCTTGCTCAACATCGGCATCGAGAGATACGTCGTCGAAATAGAGGCCGCGACCGGAATACCACTTTACGATGCCCAGCGCCTGCGTGCGGGAATCGCGCGCTGCTACGCGGCAATTGGGGCCGACGACCAGCGAGACGGTGGCAATTCGGCCGGAGGAACTTGATGTTTTTCCCACGATCCCATGTTCATCAACAACGGCGCGAAATCGCTGTAAATCCTCGCCGGCCCTGATGACGGCGGTAGAGAGCCTGCGGCCCTGATCGAACGCGACAACGTCAGCCGGTATGATGCGATAACCGTCGCGAGGAAGGACTGAGAGCATCTCCCGGAAACGCGAATTCTCGACCCGGTCGAGTTCGGTGCGTTTTTCCTCGAACTTGAGCCTGACAATCTCGGCCTGCAGATCGACGTTGGCGTCATAGACATTGAGAAGCGAGGTCACCTTGTTTGAGAGCGCCCAGAAGGGGGAATAGAAGAAGCCGTGAATGATCGAAGTAACGAAAGTCTTTTCACCAATCAGGAAGGCTGAAAGCAGGAGCGGAATCAGCAGCCCTGATACCGTGAGCAGGAGCTTGCGATTGCGATATAGGCGACCGGTTGTCCATTTCATTGAGCTTATTCAATCGTATCGATAATCTGGAGCAATTCTCCGGGGCTCTTGACTGTCATCAGTTTCTCGCGGTTCTTTTCCGACTTCATTAAGAAGGACAAATGCGCCATAACCTTGAGGTGGGCTCCAATTGCGTCCTCGGGAGCCGCAATCAAGAAGAACAGGTGGACCGGTTGCTTGTCCATTGCCTCGAAATCAACGCCCTTGTCCGAGCGTCCGAAAGCGATTACGATGCCTTTGGTTGCCTTGGTCTTGGCATGCGGAAACGCTACGCCATAGCCAACGCCGGTCGTCACCAGATTTTCGCGCGTAATGATGTCCTTCAAGAGAAGATTCTTGTCTTTGACCAACTTCGAACTGCCCGCCAATTCGACAAGTTCTTCGATGACCTCGCTTTTGGTGGAAGCCGCCAGATCAAAAGAGATTAATTGTTCCTCACAGAACTTTGACAGTTTCATCTTATCGTAGTCTCCTTAGGTATGTACTTATTCACGAGCCCCGCTGTGATCTTGCAGCAAGACAGGAATGCCTGACTTGATGGGATACTGCGCGCGACAAGCAGCGCAATCAAGCGTATTTTCCGGTCCGTTATGTATTAAACTCCCCCTGCACTTCGGGCAAGCGCACAGCGACAGAAGCTCCGGGGAAAAATCGCGGCTGATAATTGCATTAGATTTCATCATAGATTCCGATTGCCCGGAATTTCTCCAGGCGCCGCCTTAACAGTTCCTCGGTAGATAACTGTTTGAGTTCCTCGAGCGAAACCTGTAACTCGCCTTTAATGATCTGGGCCGCCAGCTGATGATTGCGATGAGCGCCACCGGTAGGTTCCGGAAGAATCTTGTCTATCACTTTCAACTGCATCAAGTCGGTTGCCGACAGGCGTAAGGCTTCGGCGGCATCTGGAGCTTTTGCGTTGTCACGCCACAGAATTGCGGCGCAACCCTCCGGGGAAATAACGGAATACCAGGAATTTTCAAGCATCATCACCTGGTCGCCAATCCCGATCCCCAAGGCTCCGCCGGAAGCACCCTCGCCGATGATGACAATGACAATCGGCACCGTCAGCTTGAACATTTCCAGAATATTGCGAGCGATGGCTTCGGCCTGTCCGCGTTCTTCCGCTTCGACACCCGGGAATGCTCCGGGTGTGTCGATGAAAATGACAATGGGGCGACCGAATCGGGCGGCGGTACGCATCAGACGCAGGGCTTTGCGGTAACCTTCGGGATGCATCATCCCGAAATTGCGCTCGAGTTTCTGTTTTGTGTCGCGGCCCTTCTGCTGGCCAACAATCAGGACCTTCTCACCTTCCAGTTTACCAAAACCGCAGATGACGGCCTTGTCGTCGGCGTAACCGCGATCACCATGTATTTCCAAGAAATCAGAGAATATTAGCTGGATATAATCAAGCGTATAGGGGCGTTTGGGGTGCCGCGCCAGTTGCACGCGCTGCCAGCGTGAAAGCTTGGAGAAGATCTCCGATTGGAGCTTTTCAAGCTTTCGCTCCAAGGAAATGATTTCAGAATTCAACTCGACGCCGCCGCCGGAGGAGAATTCCTTCATCTCCCGGATTTTTTTCTCCAACTCTATGATTGGCTTTTCAAATTCCAAATAAAACCCGCCCGCAGCCAAAATTACCGCTCCTCCTTCCTGGATAGAAGCAGAAACCAGCCAGCTACAATAAGCATGAACGCCAGCAATATAGAGAATACGATACGGCGGTCAAATAGAAAAAGAGTAAATGCAAAGATTTGCAGTGTCGCCGCAACTGCCCAGAAGATGAGGACGATCTTGACCTTGCCGACACCGCGTATCTGCAGCAAATGAAAGGAATGGCGCAAATCCCCTCGTGTGATCGGCTTCCCGGTCAATAGTCGACGAAGAGAGGTGAGCACAAGTTCTGCAAGCGGGACTCCTAAGGTGAGCAGGGGAACAAACATAGCGACGACTGTGTAGCTCTTGATCGGGCAATAAATTGCGGCAACGGCAAAAATGAATCCGAGTGACTGGCTGCCCGAGTCGCCCATGAAAGTCGACGCTCGCGGAAAATTGTATCGCAAGAATCCGAGCGTGACGGCAATCACCAGAATCGCCATGACTTTCACCACCAAGATGTTCAGGGCGACAGAAGTATAAAGCAAACCGACCGCGGTTATTGTTGCGAGGCCGCAGGCTAAGCCATCCATCCCGTCGACAAAATTCATCGCATTCATGATGAGAATCAGCCACATTGTCGTTGCCAGAAGCGACAGGGGCCAGAGCAGTTCAATCGATCCATAGAATGGAACATAGATAGTGTCGATTTGGAGCCCTCCGCTCCAGAGTATGATCGCTGCGGTTACTTGAATTGCGAACTTGAATCGCGCGCGCAAAGCCACGAAATCGTCGATCAGGCTTCCAACAAATACGACCGTGTGGGCGGCAAAAATGGTAACGAGGTAGGGACCGAACTCCTGCGCGAACTCCGGCATGGTCAACAGTGCGGCTGCCAGACCGCTCCAGAATAGGCCAAAGATCACCCAACCGCCGACAAACGGCGTCGGCTCGGGATGTTGTTTGCGACCACGGGGAATGTCGAGCCAATTCCTGCGGCGGGCAAAGTCGCGTAACGGTGGTGTAATTGCCAAGGTCAGCAGGAAAGCTGATACTGCAATTAAGGACATCGCGGCAACCACTACCGACGATTCTCCTTGCGAAGGGAAGACTCACGGCAACCAGCAGAAAATTCCCGCATAACTGCGCAGCCAACCAGAGGTTTGCCATGGTCGCTTTGGGATAGTGCTTGCGGAAGTACTTCCAGATTGACAGGTGGTGGTGGTATTTCATTTTCAGTTGGTGCTGCCGTGTTGATGCACCCCAGACATGGTGTACGCTGATGTCGCCGAGATACCAGAGGGTGTGCCCCTTATCGTGGAATTTTCGGCAGAGGTCGGTGTCTTCGACAAACATGAAGAAGCGCTCGTCGAACCCGCCAACTTGGCGGAACACGTCACTGCGGACCATCATGAAGGTGGCGGCCATTGCCTCGACCGATTTGCGCGAGTCGTCAGCGGGAAGGGTGTAACCCTCACCGCGCTGAAAAAAAGCCCCGCGTGACGAACCGATATTCTGATGCGTCGGAAACCTGCGGATCGGTGAATGAGTTTGCCCGTCCGGCGAGATTGTCCGCGGCGAGCAGGCGGCGGCCTCGGGATTGTCGGTCAAGAATTTCACGAGTCGGGGGATGACGTTGGAGTCGATCCGGCAATCGGAATTGGCGAACAAGAGGAAGGGGTTTTCGCTCGCGGCAACGGCAGCATTCGTTGCCTTCGCAAACCCCAAATTGATTTCAGAGTCGATAACTCGTACAAAGGTCTTGGCGGCTCCGTACTTGCCGGTTGGAAGGCAACCATTATTGAAGACAATGACTTCGTAGTCGATTTGTCGGGTGAATTCCTTGATCGAGTCTATCAGGGCTCGCACAAGGTCGGGCGTGTTGTAGTTGACGATTATGATCGAGACTTTGGCGGACGACTCGTTCATTTGGCAATGCCGAAAAGTCTCTTCAGGCGGTGCGGAACCGATTTGATGCCGAGAAACATCACCATGAACACAGCTTCGTAAATGATCTTCTTCGAAAACTTCGAATGGCCAGCTTCCCGCTCGACAAAGACAATAGGAAACTCACGAATTGTAAATCCTTTGAGCCAGGCGCGGAAACTCACTTCAATTTGAAATGAGTAACCGTTGGAACGGATGGCTTCAAATTCCATGGCCTCCAATACTTCACGCCGGAAACACTTGAACCCGCCGGTCGCATCTTTTACCGGCAAACCGGTGACGACACGCGAATACAGATTGGCAAAATAGGAGATGGCCCAGCGGGTCTTTGGCCAGTTCTCAACGCCTCCGCCCTTGACGTACCTTGAGCCGAGCGACAGATCGCAGGTTTCGATGTTCTTCAGATGGTCAGCCAGATACTTCGGTTGGTGGGAGAAATCAGCGTCCATCTCGAGGATGTAATCATACTTCTGTTCAATTCCGTACTTGAATCCAGCGATGTAAGCCCGTCCGAGGCCCTGCTTGCCGGGCCGGTGAAGCACTTTGATCCGCGGGTTTGCCGCGGCCAGGCGGTCGGCTATCTGACCGGTTCCGTCGGGCGAATTATCGTCGACGATGAGAATTTCAATGCGCGGATCAGCAGCCACAATCAGGCCGGTGATTTTCTCGACATTGTCCTTTTCGTTGTATGTCGGAAGCAGTACCAGGGCGCGTGCGCTCAAGCAGTCGTTCCTTTCTTGCGGCGTTCATAATAGAAGCAGCCTGCCAGACCGGTCAGGGAGGCCAAAAACGTCACGATTGTCAGCATCCGGCCGGTGTCAAAGCGCGGCCAGTAGTAGTGGAACACCACTTCATGCGTTCCGGCATCCAATGATACAGCGCGAAACGTGTGATTGGCAAGCAGCAACTTCTTGTCAGCGCCATCCACGCTCACCTTCCAGGCCGGGAAGTAATTCTCGGACACGAACAACAGCCCGGGCGAGTTGAGTGTGGCGCGATAGACCTGGCGCTCGACTCCGTGCTGTATGATTTCGACTGTCTCCGCAGTGCTCAGCGGCGAACCTTGCGGTTTGATTTCTGGTTCCTCGTAGAGAATCAATTTTTCACGGAAGGCGAACTCGGGGCTCAACAAAGTGCTCAAATCGTTCTGCGTTTGCTCGCCGAGGATGTAGTCGTGAAATATGGTTGCGCGCGGCAGCACATCCGGAATTTGGTACATCGTAACTTCGTTGTCATATGCTTTGATTATTCCGCCGGTCTCGGGCAGCTTCACGCCGCGGTCAAACATAACGTACTTCGTATTTGCCAATTGGAATGGTTGGTAGCGAAGATTTTGGCCATCGAAGAGATTCTTGAATGACAAGCCGCCGATAAATTCGTCGTAGGTTTTCAATTGAGCGCCGTGATAACCAACGAGCAGTTCGACACCGTTCATCGGCAGGAAGCTTCGTGATGAGAAGGATTGCCGGGTAAAATCCATGACCCGGAACGGTTCCGATTCCTGCCGGAGTTTTTGCAGGACCGGCAAGTTGGGAGGGAAGTATTGATTGTACTCCGCGACATCGATAAACCGGAAATCGACCCGCCACAGATCTACCAGCGAGACGAATATCAGCCCGACGACGGCGATTCGGCCCAATGTCCCGGCAGAGTATCCGCGAATCAGGAACCAACAAGCCCAGGTTAGCAATGCCACGAGCCAGAAAGACACTTGTATGGTGCCGATCATGCCCACCATGGCTTGATAGTTATCAGGTGTCATGTCAGAGTAGAAGATTGACCGGTACATCGACATCAGCGACTCGCCGGCGACGGTCCCGAACAAGGCTCTGACGGTGAATAATCCCGCAAAGATAAGAAGGACCTTGCTCAATCTGGCACCGAGCGTCGATTTTCGATCGGCGCGCAAACCGGTCAGCGCGTCGATGGCGAAGGCCGCCAGGAGCGCAAAGGAGAAACTGAAGAGGAACATGATCATCGATGGCGCGCGCATTTTCTTGACGTTGGGGATGATGGCATAGAAGAGGTGAAAAAGCGGCGTTGTGTCCCCGAGCGCATAGATGAGAGCGAATACTCCCAGTCCCAATAAGAACCACGTCTCGCGTTTTCGCCACAGTGCTATGCAGACGACGCCAAGCAATAGCGGCACGAAGCCGCTATATTCGGTGTTGTCCTTGAAAGCGTTTCGCCCCCAATATCCGCCGCCGTCCTTGCCATCGTCAACACCGGCGAACAGCGGAACTATCTGGCCAAATGCTTCTTCGGGGTGCATCGACCAGGAAGTCGCCCACTCGTAACCGCTGCGGCCCTCGGCGCCCTCTCCGGCCCGCGGCGAAAACTCCGAGATGTACTTGTAGCCCGGCCACATTTGAATGGCCGATCCCAGAAGTCCGATCACAATCGCCAAGACGAACATTGCCGTAATCAGCCCGGTGCGGACCACGCTGACGCGGTCCTTAAACATAAAGATGATGCGATATAGAGCAAAGAAGCCCAGAGCCCAGAGACTAAAATACGCCATCTGCGGGTGCGGAGTCAGAATGATGAAAGCGACGGTTATCCCGAGTCCGAGGAAATACTTCAATTGTGCGGTAATCGTACCGCGATTGAGTAAGTGAAACGCCAGCGGAAACAGAGCCGTAACAAACATCTTGCCGTCATGTCCGGGAGCGACGAGCGAAACCAGATAACCGGAGAACATGTAGGAAACGCCCGCAAAAGCGGAAGCCAATCGTGACAGTCCAAACCCGCGGGCGCAGACATAGGAAAATAATCCGGCCAGCCAGACGTGCAGCATCAGGCCCAATCCGAGTGCTTTGTGCAAGGGGAAGATCATCTTCAGGAAGAACGTCGGCAGATAGAATATGTCGCCATGAAAAGAATCGACGGGCGGAATTCCGCCGAACAAATACGGGTTCCACATGGGCGGATGAAGCGGCAGAAGGGCGCCTTGATTCTTGAAGAAATTGGTTATGTACTCGCGAAAAAACACGCCGGCCTGGATGGTGTCGGATCCCAACAACATCTCGGAGGACGATGAGAAGACAAATTTCCAGAAGAGGATAAGCGTGAACAAGAGTGTCGCACCGGCGTAGAACCAGAAGAAGTTGTTGCTTTCTTCCAACTCCCGGACAAGGTCATAGCGACTTTCCGTGCGTTCCGCGGCCTGTTTTCGTTTTACCATTTTCTGAATCTTCCTATTTAACTCGCCAAGCCAATACCGTGCAGATAACTTCACCGAGCATTGACCACAATCTCGCTCCGATGACGGCAATTCCGGCGCGATCTGCCCCGATAATTGGCGCCAACAAGATAATTAGCGCCGCTTCGCGCGCACCGATACCTGCCGGCAAGACAATCGCCCAATAGCCGACAAGATAAGCCAATGTCCAGGCGCCGATAATTTCGACAATGCTGAAATCGTATCCCGGCAGGATCGACAGCAGAAAAAGGTAGAAACTGACGCCGTACAAATTCCAAGTGACAAAATAGAAGATCAGCACCTTCATTCCCACCTTTTTTTCGAGGCGGAAATCAACCGGGGTTTGGCGCATCAATCGTGTTACAAAGTTGATGCAGGCGTGAAGCCAACGCGGCTGCAGAAAAACCATCAGGAATGCCGCCATCGCTGCCACGCCAACCCAGGCAAATCCGATATAGTCCTGGTACTTGGCCGCAGTTTCGAGGACGAACAGGTAGGCAACGACGATCAGAAGTCCCGGGGGAGTGGCAAACAGCTGACTCAAAATGAATGAGACAGTGGCTTCCTCCTTAGTGATTCCTTCCTTGGCTGCCAGATAGATCATTCCAAACAGCTGCCAAATGCGACCGGGGAGATATCGCCCCAGTTGGGCCAGATAGGCAATCTTGAATGCCTTGTTGTAGTCGATCGATTTCCCGAAGAATCCGATGATGGTTGACCATATTGCCGACTGCGCATAAAGTACGACCTGCATCAGCAACAGGGAAGCAATCAGCAGCCAGTAGTTGATCTTCCAATCAGATGGGTTGAATTTGCGAAAGCTGTCAGAGAAGACAGGCGCCATGAAGTAGGCCAGAACGACCAGAATGGCGATCTGGATGATGCGGTTGAGAATCTTACTCTTCGTCATAATTGCCACAAGTGCTTGACCTTATACCATTTGCCGGCAGAATTGTCAAGTGCGATACCCCTGGCAGCCAGTCATCAAAATGAATACCCGATTCTTATGATGTGGAAATTGATGCCCGAGTTAGGCCGTTTGATGCTCGCATTTGAGTGATGTTGAAACAGATAGCAGATATCGATAGCGCGTGATCGTCCGATAACGAAACCAATTCCGGCGTGGTCGCCAAACTGGAAATTGGTTGACAAGACTCGGCGTCGCATCTGTGTATCGCTGATATAGTGCAGTCCGATACCGGCCTCGATGTAGGGCGCAAAGATCCGGGATTGTGTAGAACTTTGCAGCCGAAGAATCGGAGTCGCAGATAGATTGAAGATTTCACGATCACCTTTCCAAATTCCGGCGGAAAGTTGTCCGACTCCGATGATTTCCATCCTATTCCCCTTGTACATTTGCGGCCGGAAATTCCATTGAGAGTCCAGACGCAGCAATTTCGTGTTCTCAATTCCGGTTCCATAGCCGATTTCTGCGGCAATTTCGCGGAATTGGAACACCGCGGCCCAGCAGTCATTTGGAATTGAAGAAGCAACCAAACTCACCGCGATCAGCAGTCCAAGGGGCAGGAATCGTCTTGACATTTGCACCGTTTAAGTCTATGTTATTCTTCGTAAACAAGCAATAGAGCATGCAACTGGTTTTAACGGACCAGCCGCAATTCTTCCTTATGCCGGCTGACCGAATGCCATGGTTTACAATAACTTACAAGCCAATCGATTGATGCGTTTGTTTGCGTCGAGGCTAACAGCCGACACCAAATGACCGACTATACTACTAAATAGCGATATTCTTGGAGGAGATAATGCCCACAGAGTCATCGAGGTCCATTCAACTCGGGAAGCACATACTTACGACATTCCTTTTGACATTGGCGGTGCTGTTTGCTCATGGCGCCATACTTGGAGCGAATCAATCGACGAATTTGGTGAGCTTCGCAAGCGCTCCATTTCGGCTGGTTGAGGACGGCGCCAAGGAATCGGCGTCCAAGCTGCGAATCACCCAAGCCGATTTCTATGACCTTCGTCTTGGCCCTGTCGAGAGGTACATGGATATACCAGTCCATGCAGGGGAGGCTATTCGCTTGCGAATGGAGCGTTTCTCGATTACTGCACCCGGCGCCCGATTTCTCGTTGGAACTCCCTCTGGGGATGTTGAAACCGACCGCCCTGACGTAGTCATGTATCGCGGTGCCGTCGAAGGTGAAGCCAACTCCCATGCTTACCTTGCTTTCTCATCGACCGGCATGGCCTCCGGGTATGTGCGCACTGGCAACGGCGAGACCTTCTACATTGCGCAGACACCGGAAGAAGCCGTCAAGGGCTGGAACGGCGAGATCATCATCCATTCGCAGGCTGGCGGCATTGACCTTCCGGATGGCGTTGTTACCTGTGGCGTCGAGCCTCCAGCCGGTTTTGATTCTCACCGTTCGGCCAAGCGCATGGCGTTTGCCGGACAAGGGATGAGGATGGCGAAGATTGCTATCGACTCGGATCAAGAATATTTCCAGATTTTCAACGACCTTTCGTCAGCCCAAGGGTATTCTCTCATCGTCATGGGTGCGGTAAGCGACATTTACATCCGTGACTTCAACATGAAGATGCTTGTCAGCTATGTTCGTATCTGGCCATCTGGCGGTGAACCGTTCGAGGCCGACAATCTTGGCGGATTCCGTACCCATTGGGAATCGACGGAGGACCCCTCACCCTTTAATTATGTGCACATGTTCAGCGGCCGGCGAGACCTGTCATATGGTGGTGTCGCTTATGTCGGTGGAACCTGCTCCGGCAGCGCCACCTACGGGATCAGCGGATTTCTCAATGGTAGTTTCCCAACGCCTTTCAATGCCCCCAGTAATTCCAATTGGGACGTGATTGTCGTCGCCCATGAAATGGGCCACAATTCCGGGACGTTCCATACTCACGATGGTTACACTCCGACAATCGATGACTGCGGCAACGGCACACCTTCGCGCGGATCCATCATGAGTTACTGCCACACTTTTGCCGGTTACACTGCCAATACCGATCTTTGGATGCACTCCCGAGTTGAGGAGGTTGTTGAAGCGGAGTTTGAAACGCTTAATTGTTATGCTTTCGACTGTAATGACAATGGCATCGCCGACAATCTTGATATTCTTGGCGGCAGTTCGCTTGATACCAACCTTGACGGCATTCCCGACGAATGTCAAGATTGCAACGGGAACACGGTTCTTGACCCAGTGGAAATTGCCGGAGGAGCTCCTGATCTCGATGCCAACGGTATTCTCGATGCCTGTGAAACCGACTGCAATAACAACAACCGTCCGGACCACTACGATATTTTCCTCGGGTCATCGTCGGATGCCGACGGCAATAATGTCCCCGACGAATGCGATCCTGATTGCAATAATAACAATCAGAATGATTGGGTCGATACAGAAACCGGTGGGTCGCTCGACTATGATCGGAATGCCATTCCCGATGAATGCCAGGACTGCAACAATAACGGCAAGTCGGATTGGATCGATCTGAAGCGGCAATACAACTTGTTTGTTGCCGATCAGGGCCAGCGGGTTCGTGAATTTCATCAGGCCAGTGGATATCCGGTGCGCGACGTTTTTCTGGGCGCTGCATCGGTGCCGTATGACGCGATCTTCAATCTCGACAATCGTCTCTGGGTGTCCGATTTCTCCGGGAATCGCATTCTGCGTGTCGACGTCGACAGCGCCACAGTTTCGACATTTGTCAGTGCCGGGCTCGGGTCATTGAGCGCTCCGACATTCATGACCGTGCGGCCATCCAACGGGAACCTGATTGTCTCGTCCAGTGGCAACAACCGCGTAATCGAATACAACCAATCCACCGGTGCAGTTGTGACCACTCTGGTGACGCCTACGCAACCAGGCGGTTTGACGCAGCCGTACGGTATATTGTTGAGTCCGAGCGGCACGCTCGTCGTGGCCAGCAGCGGCAACAACACGATCATCGAGTACAATGCTACGACCGGCGCCTTTATTCGGGTGCTGGTATCGGCCGGATCCGGCGGTTTAAGTCAGCCGCGTGGAATGGCATTCTTGCCGAATGGCGATCTGCTTGTCGCCAGCTTTGGTTCGAATCAGGTACTTCAGTACAACGGAAGCACAGGCGCCTTCATCCGTGTCTTCAACGATCTTCAGGCACCCTCGAGCCCGTTCGGCATTGAGGTCGGCCCGAGCGGGAACGTCTTTGTTTCGGAGAACTCTCTTGGCGGCAGTACACCGAGAATAATTGAGTTCCTGCCGAACGGACGTTACTTCCGGCGTTTTGTGCGCGGCAGTAACTCCGGCCTGGTGAACCCGGCGGGTTTCGCCTTCCGCCCGGGTTCGAGCCTGGACTGCAACCGCAACAACCGACTCGACGTCTGCGATATCGCGAGTTTCACTTCGATTGACATGAACTTGAACGGAACACCCGACGAATGTGAGACGGTTGACAGTGACGGCGACGGTGTTGTCGATGGTCTCGACAATTGCCCGGGTATCGCCAATGCCAGTCAGCAGGATCTTGATTTTGATGGTGTTGGTGATCCGTGCGATAATTGCCCGAAAGTACCGAACCGCAGCCAGATCGATACGGATGGGGATAACCGCGGCGATGCGTGCGATAATTGCCCAACAGTCAGTAATCCGCTTCAGGAAAATGCCGACGGTGATTTGCAGGGAGATGCCTGCGATCTCTGCGCCGGTTCCAGTGATCTCGACAACGACGGCATCTGCAGCAATATCGACAATTGCCCGTCGGTCGCCAATCCGGATCAGGCGGATTCCGACAATGATGGAACCGGGAATGTTTGCGACATCTGCCCGCTGGACAACGTCAATGACATTGACGGCGACGGTGTCTGCGGAAACATCGACAACTGCCCTTCGATACAGAATCCCAGTCAGGTCGATGCCGACAATGATGGCGTCGGCGACCTTTGTGACAATTGCCCAGATGACGCTAATCCGGGCCAGGAAGATTCGAACAGCAACGGTGTTGGCGATGTCTGCGACGTTCTTTGCGGCGATGTTGATGAAGGCGGAACCGTCACGATCTCGGACGTCGTCTTCCTGATCAATTTTATTTTCGGCGGTGGTCCGGCTCCGAATGCCACGGCTGCCGACGTCGACTGCAGCAATTCGATCACGATCTCTGACGTTGTCTACTTGATCAACTACATCTTTGGCGGCGGAGCAAGCCCGTGTGCTGCGTGTCCGTAGGATCGAGCGTCTGAAAGCAGATTGCATCACCGATGGGCGGCCGACGTTGCTGCCCATCGGTTTTTGCATCACCCCTTATTTCCGGAAGAGCAAATGCGCAAGTTTCCTAAGAAGACGGGAATGCCGCTGCGGCGCGGCGAGCGGTCTTTGCGGTCGAAGCTGGCCGCTCCCACGGTCGCAACCAAGTCGGGTCGTCCCGTGCGGTCGCGACTCGAAAAGTGCTGTGCAGAATTTCTCTCGGAACGGGGAATCAGGTTCGTCTATGAACCATTACTACTGCTCTCCGGCAAGCAGTATCGCCCCGATTTCTATCTGCCCGACTTGAGCCTCTTCATCGAAATTTGCGGATTTACTCATATGCCCTTCTATCGCGATCGCGTCGAACTCAAGCAGAAGGTTTATGCTGCGCAAGGGCTGCGATGCGCTTTTATCGTGCCCCGCAGTGAAAAATCGCTTAAGGAACAACTCGCGGCTATTCTGACGCAATTTACGCCTGCGTAATTCTCCTGAAGAGTGCGCGCTCCTCTTGACAATGGATCTTCTGAGCGGTAATGACTCAGTACTTGCGTTGTATGTGCAATAATCGAAAGAAGTCCCATTCGAACTGATGTTGCGAGCACGTCGATTAGTATGGAGATTCTGCCGGGCGGATCACAGGTCCGCCCGGTTCAATTTTGGGGTAATAAGTTTCTGGCTGATTCGCGCTGACTACTTGGATTCCAGTTCCTGCAGTTCTTTCTTCGCCTTCTTCAGCTTCTTGTAAAGATGGTCGATCTGCTTATGATCCGGCTGCGGCCGCTTCTGTGCCTGCGCGTACTCGGTTTCGAGATTCTCGACCTCTCTTTTCAAGGCCGCAATCCTGTTTGCCATATCTGACTCCTCTCTACTAAAGCACTGTCTGCCGGTGTGAATCTACGAGGCATGACTTTCAATGTATTCTACGGCGCGACGCAGCCGGGTGACGACCCGATCTTTGCCGATCGCTTCAAGCATTCCGAACAACGATGGCCCACCGGTCAAGCCGCTGGCGGCCAGCCGGGTCGGGTGAATCAGCACCGCCGGTTTCACGCCGAGTTCCTCGGCAAGCCCGCGCAGCGCGGCTTCGGCCGAGTCGTGAGTGAAATCACTGATGGCCGCAAATCGGTCGGCGAGTTTGGTCAGGTGTACCGCGGCTTCTTTGGTAAAGGCTTTCTGGGCGCCTTTTTCATCGTAGTGCAAGTTATCCAAAAAGAAATACGTACTGGCGGGAACGAAGTCGGTGACCAGTTTGCAGCGTTCTTTCAACATTCCCATGATTTTCATCAACCATTGCCAGCGCGTTTCCAGGTAATACTTCGTCGTCAATCCGGCTTCGACCAGCAGCGGCGCGACCATTTCAGCCAATTGGTGATCGGTCTTTTCCATGATGTACTGGCCGTTGAGCCAGGTTAGCTTCTCCGGATTAAAGATGGCGTTCGACGCGTTAATGCCTTCCAGGGCGAATGCGTCGATCAGTTCTTGCCTGGACATCTTTTCACGATCATCCTTGGGCGACCAACCCAACAACGCCAGGAAATTCAAGATCGCCTCGGGAAGGTAGCCTTCCGTTTGGTATTCATCGACGCTCTTGTCGCCTTTGCGTTTGGAGACCTTGGTCTTATCGGGGCGGAGGATCAGGGACAAGTGTCCGAAAATCGGCAACTGCCAACCGAAGGCCTCGTAAATCTCTTTCTGCAGGAACGTGTTTGTGATGTGGTCGTTGCCGCGAATCACATGTGTGATCCCCATCTCGTGATCGTCCATTACGACTGCGAAATTGTAGATTGCGTTGCCATCGGTCTTGAGAATGATGAAGTCATCGAGATCGCGATAGTCTTTTTCCATTCGGCCCAAGACGACATCGTCAAAATGTGCTGTGCCGCTAAGCGGAAGCCTGAGTCTGATGACAAAAGGCTTGCCGTCCGCGAGGTTTCGGGCAATTTGATCGGCCGAAAGATCCCGGCAGGTGCGCTCATAGTGGTAATCGGTCTTGGCTGCCTGTGCCGCTTCGCGTTTGTGCTGAAGGTCCGCGGCCGAGCAGAAGCAGCGGTAGGCTTTACCCAGTTCAACCAGTCGAAAGGCAAATGGACCGTAGGTGTGCAGGCGAGTTGACTGGTAAACAATCTCCTCATCCCAGTTTAGTCCCAGCCAGCGCAGGCCGTCCAGGATGACGTCTACGTATTCCTTTTTCGAGCGCTCCTGATCAGTGTCCTCAATGCGCAGAAGGAATTTGCCGCCGGTATGGCGGGCATATAGCCAATTGTATATGGCTGTGCGAGCAGTGCCGACATGGAAGTAACCCGTCGGTGACGGTGCAATGCGCACCCGGACTTGGTTCGTAGTCATAGTCGATAATCCTGCGGTGGTTCGGGCGGGCGCTGTTCACCCGATGAATTTTGCAATGGCGTGTCTTGGAATGGCGCAGGAGGCGCTGACGGCGGTATCGGGGGAACCGTGATGGCCGGGGCAAGTTGGGTTCCCGGTTCATCTATTCTGATAAATTCCAGTTCCAGACCGCCCATCATCCGAGCCGAGAAGTTGTAAACAACAACGAGAATAAATGCCAGGATGGTGTTGAAGATTGCCGCCATAAAGGCAAAGAAAAAGGGCACGAACAATGCAACTACCCCGAACATTCCAGAAAACTGTTCCAATTCGCTGCTGCGAAATGCCGCTGAAGGCAACGAAGAAATGGCAACCAGAAGGAATGCATAGAAACACCCCAAGACGAATCCAAGCACGAGGTTAACCACGAAGGAGATTTTGATTGTTGCCCACAGCGAAATTCGTTTTAGTTCCAGTTTCATTTCAACTCCTTGATTAACGGCACGATACGTGGTTTCGGTGACGGCAGCAAGTTGTTTTTGGCCGCCAAAATGCGGCGTTGACCTTGTGCAACAACCGATTTCGCTTATGGAACTGCAGGCCAGTTTTCTGGTTAGAATCATTATGAAGGCTTATGTTTTGGAGAAAGGTAGTCGAAGTAGACTAATATGAAGAAAGCACTGATGATAGTGGTTCCGAGTTTAGTTCTCGCCGGTGCAGGATACGCCTATTATTACTTCATCGGCTGCCGAACCGGCACCTGAATGTTAACTTCGTCGCCGGTGGCGTCAACGGTTTACGGAGCAGTCTTGGGAGCATTGGCAGGAGCCTGGTTCAGCGAGGGAAAAGCGTAACATGCCCATCTATGAATACGCGTGCAAAGAGTGCGGTGAGAAATTCGACCTGCTGGTCAGCAGCGAAAGACATGCGGACGAGCAGCACTGTCCGCATTGTGCCTCCGATCGCTTGGAGCGGTTATTCTCGACTTTTGCGTCAGGGGGAAGCAAGTCCAAATCTACCAATTGTGGCTGCGGAAATTCGAAATACTCCTGACAGTAGTTCGTCTGCGAGCGGTCGCTCGTGTTCTTGAATGAGTAGAAGCCGCGGCGGCAGCCGGGGCTTTTTTGTCTGTGTGGTCTAAGAATCGACAGCGGTTTCGACAGCGGTTGTTGCGTCTTGAGCGGTCGCCGGATCGGCGATGGGGACCGTAATCGTGATGCTGGCGCCAGCGCCGGGTTGAGAGTCGACAACGATTGTGCCACCGTGATTGCGAATCACTTTGCGGATAACGGTCAGCCCGAATCCGTGGCCGTGTTCTTTGGTAGTGAACCGGTCACGAAAGGCTCTCTGTAGGTTTTCCGAACTGAATCCACATCCATTGTCGGTCACGCCAAGAGTGAACTCGTGCTTTTCCGAATCATATTTGGTCGCGAGCCTGATCCGCCCATCGAGCCGGCCGACGCCGATTGCGTCCGCCGCGTTGTTGAGCATGTTGTACAGTACTTGCTGAATCTGCGATTGATCGATCAGCACGCGCGGCAGGGTAGCATCAAGGTCCATATCGATAGTGATTTTGCCGAACCGCTTCTGATGACGGGCGAACGTGACGATTTCATTGATCATTTCGTTGAGATCGGCGTTCCGCCGCTTGGTGTCCAGTTTGCCGGCGTCCGACAATGAGTTCGTGAACTTTTCGAACTTGCCGATATTCTTCTTCACGTTGTCCAGATACTTCACGGCAGCTTCCGGGTAGGTGCCGGCGGCCTTCATTTCGAACAATTCCACATTTGATAGGATGATGGCAATAAAGTTATTGAGTTCATGAGCAATTTCGGACGACATCATTCCCTGCGTGGCCGCGCGCTCAAGTCCGACGAGGTGATCCTTAAAATCTTCGAGGCGGCTCATCGCATCCCGGGCCTCCTGCAATAGTATCAGGTTGTCGAGCGATATGGAACTAAGGCTGAGCAGCACCGTCAGCATCTGCCGGTCGGTCTCATTGACAGTCATTTCATTCTCGCTGCGCACGACAATGACCAGTTTCAGTTTTTCTGTTGCCGGTAAAGAGAAGAAGCAGAGGGTGCCTTTCCCGGTCCGGAGCGCCTGGGCAATTGGAGCGAAGGGCTCGTGCGAGCACAAGCGTGACAGGAAGGGATGGCGATCGATGTCACCGTTGAACTCGATTTCGCCGCCATCGAGCAAGTCGCGCGGAAACTCGCTTATCGGAAAACCGTCAATGTTGACTGTGAGAACAGCGCCGCCCCCCTTGGCCATCGTGACGCGGAGTTGCTGGCTGTCCTTATTGTAGAAGAACACCAGTCCATCCTGCAGTCCAAAGTGAAATAGGGCAAAGCGCAAAATCAGCCCGGTAAGTGAATTCGCATCGCCGGTTGTGTAGAGAGCGCCCATCAGTTCCGAAAGATGCTGCAGTCCCTTGGATCCCTGCTTTTTCTGTATCTCCCGGCGTTTTGCAAACGCCGCGTTGACCGATTTGCGGATTTCGGGCAGTTCGAACGGCTTCATGATGTAGTCATATGCACCGGTTGCAATCGCTTTTTTTGCCGTTTCGACATCGGCGTAGCCGGTCATAAAGAGGATTCCGATCTCGGGATCGGTTTCCAGCGCCTTCTGTGCCAGCGTAATGCCATCCATCTCCGGCATCTTGATGTCGGTCAGGAGAAAGTCAAACTTCTCCGTGCTAATCAGGCGCAGGGCTTCCTTGGGGATTGAAGTAGACGAAATTGTATGCCCGACGGTCGAAAGAGCGTCGCTGGCAAAGTGAAGCACAATTTCTTCGTCGTCTACGACGAGGATTCTGGCACTTTCGGTGGTGATGGTTTCGCTCCTTGTTCCGATGCGCTTCTTGAAGCGGCGATGTCCTCGACCCGCTGCAATACCGCTCGAAGTTCTGCCAGATCGAACGGCTTGCAAATAGTACCAACGACAGCTTCGTTGAGCATCGCGTGGCTCAACTTGTCTGGATAGCTGTCCGTCACAATGACGAATGTCGCAGAGTCGGTCTCATGCACTTTCCGCGCAGTGGTGAGGCCATCTTGCCGCGGCATATGCATATCAGTAAACACCAGATCGAAATGCTGTCTGGTGACCATCGTTACCGCCTCGATTCCATCTGTGGCTTTGTCCACGTGGTAGCCGTCGTTACGAAGCACGTCCGCCAACAGATCGCGGATAATTTCGGTATCGTCGACGACGAGGACGCTGCGAATCAGGCGGTCGGGTTGGTTCATGACGTCCCTATCGCTGTCTGAACAGCCTTGCGAATCTGCGCAATGGAAAACGGCTTCTTCAGAAAATCACTGGCGCCGGCCTGAATACACTCGGAGGCCGTCTGCAGCGAAGCATAGCCGGTTACGACAATTACCTTGATCGAGTTGTCCGCCTCCTTGATTTTCTTCAGAAGCGTCAATCCGTCCATGCCGGGCATTTTCAAGTCTGTAATGACCAGACCGATCGGATTTTCACTAATTAATGAAAGCGCCTCTTCGCCATCGTGAGCACCCAGGGGTTCCTGCGTCGAAAATACTTCGAGCAGAAATTCCCGCATTACTTCCTCATCATCAACGACTAAAATCTTCCTGGTGTCCTGCATGATCTGTTGGTCCCTATTGTGCTAAGACTTGGCAGTTGCCGTTACTTTGGCTGTCTCTCTTACAATCGGTAAAACAACCGTGAAAGTTGAGCCCGTGCCGACTACTGAGTCGAGTTTTATGTCCCCGCCGTGGTCGCGAATAATCCCATAGGAAACCGATAAACCGAGTCCGGTGCCTTCTCCAACCTTTTTGGTGGTGAAGAAGGGTTCGAAAATCTTGTTCCGATTCTCTTCGGGAATGCCCACGCCGCTATCAGTGAAGGCTATCTCCACGGCGCCGCCGAACTCGCCGACCGGCGGGTTGAAGATCGTTGTCACTTTGAGGTCGCCGCCTTCAGCCATCGATTGCATACTGTTGATCAGGATGTTGGTGAACACCTGCTGCAGCAGGTTGACGTTTCCAAGCACCCTTGGGAGTCCCGGCTGGAGCGACACATCCAGGTGAATGTCTTTCATGCCCAGCTGATGCGACGTGAAGACAAACGTCTCTTCGAGCGCCGAATTGACATCAACCAGATCAAATTCCATCTTGTCAGAAGAACGGCTGAATTTGAGCAGATTCTTGACAATCATTTTGCAGCGACGCGCCTGCAATTCAATATCGGAGAGGTAGCGCTGGAAAGCTCCGAAGTCTTTTTCCTGAAGCTGACCGCTTGACATTTTTTCGAGGGCAAACTGCGCATATCCGAGAATTCCTCCGAGCGGATTGTTGAGCTCGTGAGCAACACCGGCGGCGAGCTGGCCGACGGCAGCCATTTTTTCGGATTGAATAACTTGCTTCTGGACCTCTTCCAGCTTCTCCGTCCGTTCCCGAACCTTCTCCTCCAACGTCTGATTGTGCAGTTCCAGCTCTTTTTGCGTTTTCTCGAGCGAGTCGCACATCGTGTTGAAGGCCAGGGCCAGGCGTTCGAGTTCAGCGTCGGTTTGAACATGGACCCGCTGCGACAAGTCTCCGGAGGCCAACAGCTCTGTAGCCTCGACCAGGGTATTAATCGGGCTGGCTATCATCTTGACCAACGTGACCGAAAGAAGAATACCCAGCATGACCAGCAGCAGCGTGAAATACACGATCATTTGCCGCGTCTCGGCGATTTTGGCTTTGGTTTCCCCGGCACTGATTGCGATGCGGACATACCCGACTGTCTCACCGCGAAGATTCGGTTCCTTGGCAGTGCTTGCCGAACCCAGTTCCTCCTTGGATACCTCGGGTTTATGCGACACGACATTGGCGAGCACTTCGATGCACTCCACATCCCCGGGCATTTGCAGTTCACGCGTCTCGACATTGTGACCGGCGGCCACAGTTGAGTCGCTCAAGGACAGGCCAGCACTGGTAGTCGTAACCGCAGCTGCCGGCAACCCCTTTCTGACGCCCTGAGCCAGAAGGACACCGTCGCGGTTATAGATCTGTGCAAACAAGATATCGGGCTCGGTGAGCATGCCTTGAATCAGACCTTCCAGTTCCGAATTGATCTCCAACATGACGCCGAACTCCGCGTTGTGCGCCAGATTTCGGGCGAGCGAACTTCCTCGCTGTTTCAGACCGTAGGTCGCCGTCTGCGAAAACTCTTCGAGCAGGAACATGGACAGGAGCAGCGAACTGATCATCAGCAGCGCACTAACACCGAGGATCAAGCGCCACTTCAGGCCAAGAGTGTCATGCAGTTTTTTCAGCAGCGGCATCAGTAGGTCTCCTTGGCGACGCTGATCAACTCGGGCGCGAGATCAATATTGAGCAATTTCCCTGACTTCAGATTGAGATAAAGATAAACGACGTCGGGAACGGTAGGTTTGATCGTGCCGATATCCTTACCATTCATCAGAGCCAGTACCATTTCGCCGGCCTGCCTGCCGATGAACTTGTAATCAGCCTCCAGGCAGAAGAGCGCGCCGTTCTCGACAAAATTCTGATTAAACCCCATGATCGGAATTTTCGAACGCAGCGTCTCCATCAAAGTGTGTCGGATAAACTGCGGCGACGAAAGCAATTCATCGGCTATGGTCCAGATGCCGTCTGCGACGCGGCAGAGGCTGTCAATTGCCGCGGGAAGTTCTTTTGACGACCCGATCTTGATTGCGATCAAGGTCACGCCCTGCCCGGAGCAAGCTTTGCGCGCTTCCGCCACCAATCGGGACGAATTGTCGGTGTAGACGACGCCGATCCGTTTGAGGTTGGGAATGACAGTTGAGAATTTCTGAATCTGCTGGTCAACGGGGATATCGAGGGCCGCTCCGGTCATATGCCCGCTGGGTTTTTCCCAAGAGCGAATGAATCCCGATTCGATCGGGTTGAGTACTTTTGCGAAAACAACCGGAATTGTCGGAAAGAACTTGTCGGCAAATCCTGTGGCCGTGCTTCCAACTGCCAGCAAGATGTCGGGCTTGAGCGCTGCGATCGCGCTTTTCTGGCTTTCGTCCGTAGTCGCGAGAAAGTACTGAAGCAATTGACAAGGCGGATCACAGTCTTTCAGTGACCACTCGAATCCGGATATGGTTCGCAGAGTGTGTTTCGTTGAGTCGGAGTACAAAATGGCGATTCGCTGTCCGGCATGAACCGGCGCAAGTGCGCCAAGCAGGATAACGCAGGAAAGACAAACTGCGACCATTACGGAGCGTCTCACCTGTTTGTTCTCCCATCGAGTACCAATCTCGAGTTAGTCGTCGGGTTCGGATTTTGCTCAACCGGCGCCGTGTGCGCCATCCGGCACTCTCCTGGTGAAGATCACGGGTTAGTTACAGAAGACAATCTTGCGAGCCATCAATTCGGCGAATGTCAGACGGACTCGTACTCTCCGACGATTTCTCGCGGCGACTTCTGTTGTAAGAATTTATCGGTAATCTAACTCGCCCCTTAACCTGCTCGAACGGCGTTTGCACCGCTTTGAAACGACTTTTCGCAAGAAATCTCTCGGCGATCCGATTCATCCGCTTGACCTCTTCAACTTGAAACGAATGGCGGCGGCGCTGAAGTCCGGATGTTGAGTTGTCAGATTCCGCCGGCCAGCCGGGACTTCGCTATTTTGGCAGGGCTCGCGATTTTTTGCACGGGCCGGCGTTAAAAAAGGCAGGAGGGTACCGATACAATCTGTGGGATCAGCAATGACCGAAGTTATCGGTAACAGGAATTCCAACGACGACTCGCAACCACGACACCAATCTCCGATAACCGCGATTCTGTTCGCTGACAGCTCGGACACGATCAGACACACAGTACATTGCTGATGTCGTTAACGATTGAAACAGCCGGAGGTAGCTTGAGCAAGATTCTCAGACTCACATGTGCGCTCGGTCTAGCACTATTGGCAAATGGGGCTACATCAATCGAGGCCAAGACGACAGGAAAGATCTCTGGAACGGTCATTTCGGCCGAGACGGGAGAGCCGCTTCCGGGCGCAACTGTCTCCATCGTTGGGCAGTCGATTGTCGCGGTTACAGATCTCGACGGAGAGTTCTACATCCTCAACCTCCCGGTAGCTACCTATGATCTTGCTGTCGAGCTGATTGGCCACAAGACCGAAATTCACAGCGGGCTGCAGGTGCTTCTTGACTTGACTACGCCGGTCAAGATCTCACTGATACCGGTTACTGTCAAGTTGGAGAGTGTCGTGACTGTCTATGCGGAACGGCCACTGATTCAGAAGGACCAGACCGCTTCAGTGCGCTCAATCGGCCGGGAAGAACTTGAACTCCAGCCGAACTCCAGAGACATCGGGCAGGTCATTCTCAGGATGAACGGCAGTGTCAGCGACCGCGATGGCCGATTGCATGTTCGCGGCGGCCGATTCGGCGAAGTCACTTACTACTTCGACGGCATGCCGGTGCAGGACCAGTTCTCCGGTGGACTTGGCACGCGGATCAACCCGGACGCGCTGGAAGCGGTCAACTTGACGAGCGGCGGTTATTCGGCGGAATACGGCGAGGCTCTCTCGGGCGTCGTCAACGCCCTCACTCAAGAAGGAACCAGCCACTATGCCGGAAAACTGAAATTGGCCGACGGCTTGAGCAAGCCCTACAATGTCAGAACCGGCGAGTTCGAGGGTACCGAACGAACCGACAATTACTATGGTGTGTTCAATCTCTCCGGTCCGGTCCCGGGTGTGAGAAACGATCGCGCCAACTTTTTCAATTCTGTTGAATACTGGAACAACGGGGGATATCTGCCGCACAATCAGGCTGAGAGCTGGACGTTGACGACTAAGCTCTCGATTAGACCGCTGCAGAATCTCAAAGTGACTTTATACTCGAACGTCTACGAACGCGAACAGCAGCGATATGAACACCGCGATGTTAACGGTTACTCATACGACTTTGCGCTCGACAACTCCGGGCTGATCAAGAATGATGCCGCTCGTTTTGGCGGGAACGCGACATTGCAGCTTTCGACCAATACTATGGTCTCATTCAAGGCGGGCTACTTCGAAACCTCGACGAAACGTGCGCCTGATCGCCTTTTCGATGTTTATTGGGACCAGTGGCCAGGCTACTCCGTCGACGCCAACGGATTCTACAATGGGACAGTGCAATCTAATTACGTGACCGATTCGGCATACTACTATACCGGTTATGTCAACGACACGCTGTTCTATCCGTACTATCTCTACCGGAAGTCATCATACAAGTCCGCCGGCTTTGACGTTCTCTCGCAGGTCGACAAGTATCATCAGTTAAGCATCGGCGGCGAATTCCGCCAGAATCGACTCATCTGGGATAACAAGCAATTCTTCAACGTCCGGCCGTACGGCGAGAAGTATGATGTCGGACCGAGCTACGCGGCAGCTTATCTGCAAGACAAGGTAGAGCTCGGGTATATGATCATCAACGCCGGATTGCGTCTTGATTATCTCAATGCCGAGGTCGACTACTGGGATGATCCCGGCACGAAGCAGACGAGGCTTCGTTCCAAAAGCAAGACTCATTTCTCTCCGCGACTGGGCTTCTCTCATCCGGTCTCCGAGAACACGCTCTTTCACGCAAACTACGGTTACTATTACCAGGTACCGCAGTATCCCTTCATGTTCACAAACCTGCAGGCTGACCTGACCACAGGATATCCCATCGTCGGAAACCCGGACATGGAACCGGAGCGAACAGTCTCCTATGAACTGGGCATTACCCAGAAGCTGGCTGAAAACGTCCGTCTGAACGCAACCACCTATTACAAGGATGTTACTAATCTGGTGTCGAGCCGCTCGGTAGTCGCGCCATCCGGAACTTACACGCAGTATTACAATGGTGACTACGGATCGGTCAAAGGGCTGGATCTTGCGTTGACCAAGACGGGAAGCCAGAACCTGAATGGATCAATCAGCTACTCGTATATGATTGCCGAAGGCAATTCGTCTGACGCAAATGAGTTTTACTACGATTATTTCACGCGCGGCGATAATGCGCCGGTGATACCGGTCCAGGAGTTCCCGCTTGCGTTTGATCAGCGGCATACTCTCAACTTCAATGTTGATTTCCGCGTCCCGCGTGATCAGAACATTGAGTTCTTCGGCATCAAGATGCCGACGGCGTGGGGACTCAACGCCTTCTTCACTTATGGGTCGGGGATGCCGTACACAAGAACGGATGAAAAAGGGATGCGCCTGGGCGGACTGAATGAAGGCAGGATGCCCGCCAATTACCGCGTTGATACGCGATTCGACAAGGAGTTCTATCCGTTCAAAGGCACTTCGAGCAAACTCCGCTTGTTTGTCGAAGTGACCAACCTGTTGGATCGGCGCAATGTCGTGAACGTGTACTCGCGCACCGGGCTCGCTGATGTTGATGGCTACAATTTCGGGCTGACCTCCGATCCGCCCGGCGATGCCACACCTGATGATGTAAATGATCTTCGGCGTCTTCTGGCTAAAGACCCTCAGAATTTTGATACGCCAAGAAGCATTCAATGGGGGTTGGAATGGATATTCTAAACCGTGCGAAAGTGCAGAGGATCAAGCCCATGCATAGCGGATTCTTAGTAATCGCCAGTTGTGTCGCCGTCTTGCTTGTCCTCCCGGGCAGCGGATTGTATGCGGCCGCAGCGGGAACGCAGGTTCCGGCCCCAGAGGTGCAGGACCTGATTACACACGATAAGGGCAACATCCGGACGACAGTGTCCAACTGGGGTACGATCGGCGGACTGAGCCACCTGGGATTTCCTTCCGGCGAGTGGCCCAAGGGATCAGGACACAATTATCTTGCCGAAATGAAGTTCTGGATGGGTGCGACTGCCGCATCCGGGGACACGCTGTTAGCCGATTCGGATTATGACTATGCTCCGTTAACATCATACGCGACTTCGACAGACTATCGTATCCGCCTCTCGACCGACACGACTCGCTATGAATATGATCGAACCGACACTACCGGCGCCGGCCGCGACAATCCGGCCTATGGATGGCGCCAGTATGATCCGCAGACCGGAGAATGGGTCTACAACGAAGTCTGGGATCCACAGACGCAGAGTTTCTACGCCGGCGGTCCGTCTTCATTGCAGGAAAGCATTTATCGCTTCAACGACGCCGGACTTGGTTCATCGTTGTTGGGCCTGGAAATGGTCCAGACAATTTACCAATGGAACTACAATTACAACGAAGACGTGATTTTCGTTGTGCTTGATATCACCAACAAGAGCAGCAACAACTACGAGAACTTCGCATTCGGGCTCTACTGTGATTTCGATATCGGCGGCCCTGATGGAACCGGAGAAAATGGCCGCTTGGGTGATCTGGTAGCCTCGGATACTTCCCAGAACCTGGCATGGACCTACGATGCCGACGGGTATGATCCGGGCTGGGGAGCGAACGTGGTTACGGGTGTAATGGGAACTCGATACATCGAGACGCCCGACAACATTGGCATGACGGCATTTCGCACCGGCCAGTGGGAGAGAATCGCCAATACGAATGACCGCGAAAAGTATGCGTACATCACTGAAAACGTCTTCGAAGAGTCCCTTCCGCCCACCGACCAATTCTATGTGCAAGCGACTTCGGGGATCAGCCTCGAAAGTGGCAAGACGATCCGAATCGGCTTTGCGCTTATTGCGGGCTATGACGAAGAGGATTTTCGCAACAAATCCAAGATCGCTCAAACCGTCTATTCCAATCACTTCGTTGGACCGACTCCGCCCAAGCCGTCGAAGTTAACAGTGCTTTCCGGCAATCGCGAAGCGCGCCTGTCCTGGGACAATGCGGCTCCGGAGAGTGTGGATCCGCTACTCGGCACTCCGGATTTCGCCGGATACAAGGTTTACCGTTCCAATGATCAGGGTGCAAGCTGGGGACGCCTGGTTCGCAATAACGACGGCAGCCTGGGACCGGACTATGTCCCATTGGCGACTTGGCGTGTGGAGGATCCCTCGCAGCCGATTCCGCACACCTATATCGATACCGCACTCGTCAATGGATTTGAATACTGGTACTCCGTGGTCGCATTCGATAAGGGGGATTCCAGTTCGGGAGTTGGCCCGCTTCAGACGGCTTATGGTCGTCCGGGCTCGGATGTCAACGCTGGTGCTGCGATTCCACGATCAAATCCGGCAGGTTATGTTCCGGTCGAGAATACGCTACGGCATATCGTCGCTGGCTCGGCGGCCGCTTCAGACGGCGAGGTCATTCCGGTTCTGTTTGATGACTCGCAGTTTAGCGGCGAAGAATATGAAGTCGGATTCAAGGAAGATATGTACGCGACAACCTGGTATGTGCTCAATCGGACAACCGGGGATACGCTGGCCAATGATTTGACTGACCAGACCGGGAATCCGGCACAGGCTCCGGTTGTTGATGGCGTGCAAATCTACGTCTACAATGGCGAACGAGTTCCGAGCCATTATGAGCAGGTTAGCTTCACTTCCGGCACCGACACGACATTGGAGTTGGGATTCAGTTATGGGCCGATGGGCAACGCTTTTGGCTTCCCGATCGGTGGCGACATCAACTTCCGTTCGACTTACCAACTGCGATTCACCGCCTCCGGATCCGTCGGGTATTCATTCTATGACGATGTGACGCCGATCAATCTGCCGTTCGAAGTGTGGAATACAACGACGAATCAGCAGGTTCTGGCCGAGATATATCACCGGAATAGCGCCGAACCCGGCTGGGATCCGCGCAATCGCGATTACATCTCAATTCTCAACGTCCCCTATGACAACCAGGCTCATCCGGAAGCTTTCCCCTATGGGCACGTCTGGTTCTTCCGTCTGGATACGGCCAGTTACAACTACAATGTCGGTGATGTTTTTGAAATTGGCAGCGCGCCGGTAAACGGGGCAGACGATAAGTTTGTGTTCAATGTGCCTTCCATCGATAAGGAAGTTGCGGCCGCGGCTCTCGATAAAGTCCGCGTCGTTCCCAACCCCTACCTCGCACGCGCGGCCTGGGAGACGGTTGAAGGCGAACGCCGAATGGAATTTGTCAATCTGCCCGGAACCGCGACTATCAGGGTCTACACCCTGGCGGGTGATCTCGTTCAGACTCTCGAACACAGCGGCTCCGGCACTTATGTTTGGAACATGCTCACGAGCAACGGACAAGGTATCGCACCGGGCCTGTATTTCTATCATGTTGAATCACAGGTTGGCGAACGTGTCGGCAAGTTTGCGGTGATCAAGTGAGAGCCAAGGAGGAATCGAATATGCGCAAATTCAAACTCATAACTGTTGTCGCAGTCGCATTCTTCGCGGCATCATCGCTTCAGGCGGGTGAGTTTTCTAAAGTGGGAACTTCAGGGGCGCAGTTTCTGAAGATCGGCGTCGGTGCTCGCTATACGGCGATGGGTGGGGCTGCCGTTGCCAATGCTGGTGATGCTTATGCCTTGTATTGGAACCCGGCTGCGTTAGGCGGCTTGACACAGTCACATTTGGAATTCACGACCATTGCCTATGTCTCAAATGTGAATCTGAACTACGTCGCCTTTGCGAAACCGTTGAGCTTCGGTACTGTCGGCGCCGCCGTAACGGCTCTGACTTCGGGCGATATGGAAATAACGACGGTCGATCAGCCCGATGGAACCGGTAAGATGTTCTCGACTTCCAACTATGCCATAACGCTCGGTTTTGCACGTCAATGGACAGAATTCTTCTCTTTCGGACTCAGCGCCAAATACATTACCGAGAGAATCTCTGAAGAGCGCGCCAGCGGATTGGCTTTTGACTTCGGTACTCTTCTCCAGCCGGGGTATCGTAATCTGCGCATCGGCATGAATATCTCCAATCTGGGATCGGAGATGAAGTACACAGGACCCGAACTTAACTTCAACTATAATCCGTCCGGTGACAACCAGAGTTACGACAACGCCAAGGGTGTCCTGAATGTCGATTCTTACGACCTCCCGCTGGTGTTTCGCATCGGCGCGGCCTATGACATTCAGTATTCGCCGAGTACGCGGTTAACCTTGAGTGTTGAAGCGCGCGACCCGTCTGACAATGACCAGGAAGGTTCCTTCGGAGCGGAAATGGCATTTCAAGAGACGTTTTTCCTGCGCGGCGGATGGCAGCTCAATCAGGAGGAGCAATCAGCCAGCGTAGGCGCCGGCCTTGCACTTCAGGTCTGGAATGCCACCGATTTGAGCATGAACTATGCATTTGCCGACTTCGGTCGATTGAACTCCGTTCACCGCTTCTCGTTCGGCTTGCGATTCTGATCATTCCGACGAATCTACAGTATTGGCAATGAGCGGCCGGCCGGCCGCTCATTTTTTTGCCTGTTGCCGGTTAGCACCGTCCTCTACAGAATTGTCTTTGCTGCGATGCCATAAGATGAGATATTGTCCTGGGCAGCAAATCAAGGCGGGAAACTTTCCCGGTTGAGTGACGTTGTAGGAGCATTATGTACGAATTGAAGGTAGTTGATATATCCGTTTCATCGGAGGATTAATGAAATTTGTCCGTTACTTCACGGCGGGCGCGGCAGTATTTTTGATAGCCGCCTGCAGCCAGATGCAAAAAGAACCGAAGGCTCAAGTCTATGTTGAACCGCCGGAAATACAGGCGGTCAATGACTCCGTCGAAGCCCTGGCCGCCGCTTTAGGTGACCAAGCGAAATTCGAGGATTACAGAGCAGTCTACGAACACTTCATCGCGCAGCATCCGACTTCAACTCTGTTACAGCGTGATTTTCAATCATTGTTCGACGGTTTCCAGCGCGAACAGGAGAAGTCCGATTACTACAAGGCGATGTACGACGCCAACCCCAAGTCGGCTATGGCCAACTATTTGTATGGCCGCTGCCTCGGAGGAATGGAAGCGGCGACGTATTTCCAAAAGGCCGTAGACCTCGACCCCGGTTATTTCTGGGGGAATTTCGGCGTAGGTGCCGCAATGCTCTCGGCCAATCCGCCTGACACTGCGAAAGCCCTTGAGTTCTATGCCAAAGCGATCGCCGCCGACCCCGCCTATCCGACAACCTATCCGCAAGTGGCCGGCATTCATATGGCCAGAAAGAACTACCCGGAAGCACTGAAGTATGCCAAGATGTTTGGTGTGACCTCGCCGGATCAGTACCGTCCGGTCGCCATGGAGTCGGAAATTTTGAATTTGATGGGCGATACAAAGCAGTCGGAAGCAGTGCTCGTCAAGTTTGCCGAAGCTCATCCTGAAAATGGGCAGGTCAAGCGCGATCTGGTCGAGCTCTTCAAGACGCAAGGTCGCTACCCGGAGGCTATTACTAACCAGCATGCGATTGTCGGTACGTCGCGCCAGCCCGCTGACGCACTGGTCGAATTGTCAAAGATCTATGCGATGGCAAACCAGCCGGATTCCTCGCTCAACTATCTCAATATGGCCGCCGATCAGGGTTATGGCGACTATCGTCGGCTGATGCATAACGAAACACTAACACCCGTTCGGTCGCTGGGCGGATTCGAGGACCTGGTTAATCGCCTCAAGGTGGCTTCCGCGGCGCAACGCGAAAAACGACTCGCCCCGCTGATGGCGGATGCCGACGGTAATCGCGCCAAAGCCATCGCCGAGACGTTGAACAAACCGGCGCCGGCTTTTGCGTTTGTCAACCTGGAGGGACAAACGGTCTCGCTTGAGAGCCTGCGCGGCAAAGTGGTTGTCATCGATTTCTGGGCAACCTGGTGCGGTCCCTGCAGAATGACAATGCCGCTGCTGCAGGAATTTGTTGAGCGCAAACCGGAAGGCGTCGAATTCATCTCCATGGATGTTTGGGAAGACGACACCACCAAGGTTCGCCCCTTCCTGGCAGACTACGGATATACCTTCAACGTGCTGTTTGGAAATGCGGACATCGCTTCGCAGTATGAAGTGACCGGCATTCCCACGCTTGTCATTATCGATAAGGATGGTGTCATTCGTTATCGTCATGTCGGATACGATCCGTCCGCCGATCAAGTGCTACTCTGGCAGACTGAAGAGCTGGCCAAGAAGAACGCACAGTCGACGACGTAGAACCGGGAGAAAGCAGATTTCGGCAATAAGGGCGGTCGCGAGGCTGCCCTTATTTTATTTCTTGTTAATCGTACGAAAACGCAGGAGATCGCCGACCGTACCGGAATCAGCGTCAAGGCCAATACCAAAATTGTCGAATCCGAAGCGATCAGATGCTTTGGCGGGCCGCAGCCAGGTAGTGCCGTTGCTGCAGCCAACTCGCGGTGCGCTGGTTGAGCTGCTATCAACGTGATCGAGATATTGATCGGCGCCGCCAGCATCGATAAGAATGCCGAATGACTGCGCATAAGAAAGAAATGGCGCTGTCGGACGCGGAGTGCGATAGTCCTCGCGAAATGTCGCTTCGCCCATGCCATCAGTGCCGGCGGACAACTGATACAAGTCGTTACCGCCGAGATCGAACAGGAAAGAATTAGAGCGAATCTGGGCGTTGGCGATGGAGATAATCTTTCCGATATAAGTATCATTACCCTGCCAGTCTGCCAGCAATGTCACGGCAAAGTCCCAGCCGAACGAAATGCCGGCACCTGCCGTTTCAAACAACTCATGGCGGTCATTGCCGGTTTCATCAAAAATGGCGCCGATGCAGTAGTGAGCGCCGGACGCCTGCGTAAAGTAGCAACTGCGATAGCGGTCATCGCCCTCGACATCATAGAGAATCCCGATTCCGAACCAGTAACCGGTGCCAATGCTCCAGTTGCCGGAGTAATAATCGTCGTTGCCGAAACAGTCGATCAGTGCGCCCAAACCGCCGGCCCAGCTATGACCGTCTGAACCGTCGCCGCGCCGGCCGCCGCCCCAACCCTGGGCATTGTTGGCGTTGATCTTCATCTGGGAATGATAATCGCCGCGATTAAATGTCTCCGCAAACGGCTCCGCCGTGTAGTGGTCGTTGCCGCGATAATCAGCCAAGACGCCGATACCGCCGCCGACACCGCCGGCTCCCTGCCCGTCTCCGGCAAGATAGTAATTGTCATCACCCAATCGGTCGATAAGCATACCGACCCCAAAGTAACCGCAACCTTGTCCCGATACTTTCAACCGGAAGTCGTCGTTTCCTGCAAAATCAGCGACGAGTCCGGTTCCAAAAATGCCGACTCCCTGTGACAGCCGGCTTGAGGCATAATGATCGTTTCCCCGAGTGTCGACAACAATGCCGGTCCCGCAATTGCCGTATCCGAAAGCGCGACTACTCAAGCTATCGCCGTAGGTGTCGTTGCCATTTAAGTCAATGATTGCGCTCAAAGGCAGGCCGGGTCTGGACCCTCCGCCATCCTCGTACACGTCATCACCTCCGAAATCGCAAATCAACAGGTAGTCAGCGGACTTATAGGTTGAAGCGCTCTTGTCGCCGATCACAATCCGTCCCAGTGGCGTATCGATGTTGATTGTCTCGAAATGTTCGGGCACGGGAAGCGACTGAAGTTTCCTGGCAGTTATGTCAGACACCGCGATGACTTTGAACGAAGAATACACCAGCGACTGCCAATCTACTGCCGCGGCGCAGTCGTCGAATTGCGAATAGTAAACTTGCCCATCACCTTGCGTGGCGTCGAGATCCTGTATCCGATAGACCTCGTGCACGATGCGGTCCGGGACATTTCTGAATGCCAGCTTATGATAGCGATAGGCTTCAACGATGTTCAGAATCCACAACGCCAATGCGTTCTTGGTTTCCGGACTTAACGCACTGGTCAGTTTCGCAATCCGCGATCGTGACAGTTCCGACTCGGACTTGGCGCCAAACGTGCGATATTCCAATTGCGATCCGGCAGCCTCGTAGAGCCTTTCAACCGCGTCAAACAGAGGCGAATCACCGCCGATTGAGTCGGTAAGGTTGGCCGAATAACTGCGGAATCCGCCGACTTTTCGTTCCCAACCCAGGTGATAAGTCAATTGGTAGAGAGCAGAATTGGCGGTGTTGGCAAAAGTCGTATCGTCCATGTAATTCATGAAGGCGGCCTTCATCGATTGGCTATAGTCATAGACTCGCAGCGGCTCGGCAAAGAGATCATCAAATGCCGGTAGTTTGTAAGGAACCGCAAACGGATAACGGTTCCAATAGCCCTTCGGTTGATAGCCCAGGTCCGCCCGCGTTTTGCCGGCCAGCGACAGCGCCGAATCCAGCAGATCAGCGGAAAGAGCACACGTGGATAGCATGACGACAAGTGTGAGCACAAGAATCAAGAACCGAATCATAGTCCCTCCCGAACTGCCCGAAACCTATGGCGCTTCCTTAGATCTCGCAACCGCTATGTTTTTTGATGTTGCGGCAGAACATTCTGCTTTGGCATTTGTTGCGGTAGGAATATCTTGTGCCGGAACAGGAGAAGAAATGGCAGTACTCAAGAAGAAGATACTCGTTCGGCTGCATGACACTGATGCCGCGGGTTTACTGTTTTTTGCCCACCAGTTTTTCTATGCGCACGACATCTATGAAGATCTCCTGCGTGCCATTGGATTGCCGATGGAAGAGCTTCTTGCTCACAGCGATTTTTTTGTGCCGATTGTCCACGCCGAGGCGCAGTATTTGCAGGGACTCAAGGCCGGGCAGGAACTGGAGGCAACCGTTGCAATCGAGAATCTGGGGACGACTTCTTATACCTTGAAATACGAGCTAATGAACCTTGCCGGCGAGGTGGTTGGGCGTGCCAAAACAGTGCATGTCAGCGTTGATCGCACGACGCGCAAGAAGATCGCGCTGCCGCTGGAACTGCGCACCGGCCTGGCACAGTTTCAGCAGGCGACATAGGTTGAAACTATCCCTCAGGCGATTCCGCCAACCGGGCAAGAGCCGTCCGATCGATTTTATCCAATGCCGTGCGCGGCAATTTCTCAACAATGATAATCCGGTCGGGCAGTTTGAACTTTGCCAGTTGACTCGACAAATATGAGAAAATCTGTTCTTTGTCGACTGCGCTGCCCGGGCGGCACTCGATGAACAGTAGCGGTCGTTTGCCCCAAAGCGGATCCTCAACGGGCATCACCGCCGCTGCCGTTACACCGGCGAGACTCGCGGCAACGCTCTCGATCTCTTCAGGAAAAATGTTCTCACCTCCGGAGATGAACATCCCGTCCTTCCTTCCCAGTACGGTCAGGTAACCATCGTTGTCCAATGTGCCGATATCGCCAGTATGCAGCCATCCGCCGTCGGCGACTGCATAATCAGCAGCCGCGGTATATCCGCGGCAGACAACTTCCCCACGAACGCAGATTTCGCCGATTTTTGAAGCGGATTCGCTTTCGATACGGATTTCGCAGTGGCGCAGAACTCTGCCGCTGGTAACCAGTCGTTCAGGCGAATCTGTCAATCTCGTCGCAGTTATCTGTGAAGCTGTCTCTGTCATTCCGTAACTGATAACGGCGGGAATATTCATACTGCGAATTGCTTGAAGCAAGTTGGCGGAGACCGGTGCCCCGCCAAGTAATATGACTTTGAGCGCAGCTGGGAAGGGACGGTTGCTTCGCTCCTGAAGCAGTCGAATCAGCATCGTCGGGACGAGCGACACGTGGGTTATGCCACCGCTGTCTATTAGTCTGCCGACTTCTCCGGCCTCGAAGCGCCGAGCCACGAACATCTTCGCTCCGGCCAACAAACATCTGAACATGATTCCCAAACCGCCCACATGAAAGAGCGGGAGCGAAAGCAGCCAGGTATCTTCTGGATGCAGGGGAATATTTTCGTTCGCACCGAGCGCATTGTAGTAGAGATTGCCCAGGCTCAATATCACGCCTTTTGGCGATCCGCTCGAACCGGATGTGAACACGACGAAGCAACTGCGATCCATCTCCAGTTCTGTTGGCGTGAAATCGTTCCGGGCTGATGGTCTGGGATCAGATAGAGAACTCATGGGAGTTGGTTGCGAATGGATTTCGCTCGCCTTGGAGAGATTAGTGTCATCCGCGAGCATCAAAGTCAGGTCAATTTGCGTTGTCTGACGATGCAGCTCCACACTATTCAGCCTTGTATTAAGCGGGACGGCAACGGCACGACATCGCATCAACGCGATCAGGAGGGCGGCATATTCAATCGAGTTATCACTTAATATTCCGACGAACCTGCCGGGGGAGAGTCCCCGACCGGTCAAATCATCAGCGTAAAGAGCCGCTAATCGATCGAGTTCGGCGAATGTCAGAAGGCGATGTTCATCCCTGATTGCGCAAGAATCAGGCGAGGCGATCACCGCCTGTCGAAGAGGGCAACTAATCAACATGGAGCTCTGTCAGGCAGCGACGGACGACAGGGTCATTCGAGAGCCTAACCCCGAGGCCGGGCTGATTCGGCAACGCAAGGTGTCCGTCAAACGGTGTGAATGGGCTGTCGAGAACCTCGTTCGCTAGCGTTCCGGCGGTGTCCAGTCCGCAGGCGTCGGGAATGCGCAGTGCACAGGCGATGTGAAGAGCCGCGGCAACTCCGATCCCGGTGTCCAGCGCCGAGGTTACCACAATTCGCTTCCCGCCGTGGATCAAGCGTTGGCAAAATTCGATCGTGCTATCAATGCCGCCCATCAAGGACGGCTTGATTATGACAACGTCGCACAGATCCAGTTCCGCGGGAGTCGCCAGGATCGCCGTCGCTGTACTCGTTCTGGCGTTGTACATTTCGACCAGCGTTTCATCAATGGCTATCGGGATTATCGACTTGCGCCGCAAACGGGCCAGACCTTTCGCGTCGGCATTCCGAAGCGGCTCTTCGATATACTCGATGTCGTATGACTCGATCGCACTCATGAGACTCTCTGCTTCTGCAAGATCGTAGGCGCGATTGGCATCCAGACGTACTCTAACTTCAGGTCCAGCCATTTCTTTCACCGTCGCGACTCTCTCGACGTCATCCGCTACAGGCAACGAGCCAACCTTGAGCTTGATGGTGCGATATCCTTGTTCGCACTTTTGTCTGATTGACGTTTCGACAATCGCGCCGGCGATTACGGCATTGATCGCAACCCGCGAGCTCGCATTTGTCCGGTACCACTGAGCGAGATTCATATTGGCTGCCTGTGCCGCAAGGTCAGCCAGCAAAGTCTCGAAACCAAAGACAACGCTGGGCGGTGCGCCAAAGTGTTCGTCGCTCCACTTTCGCAGCAATGCTGGTGAATCCGGAATGTCGTAATCACGAATCGCCCAAATCATGTCCCTGGCTGCTGCAACACAGTCGTCAATTGTCTCATGGCTAAATCCGGGGAGCGGGGCAATTTCGCCCAAGCCGATGGCTCCGTTCGCCGTCTCGGCTGTGAGAATGAGCCCGGTGCGGTTCTCGAGAGTGAACTTTGAAGTCACAAACGGACGAATAAAAGGGATGTCGTAGCGATAGAGCTGTATGTGTGCGACTCTCATATCAACCAGCCAACCGCAAACAATAGCGAATAAATTGCCAGCACTCTTCCGGTACCGGCCAGCGCGGAATTCAAAACTGTTCCCTCTTCGTGGAGAACAAGTCTGATTACTGAAATTGCGGGAATAAGTGCGGCGGCGGCGACCATGGAAAAAGCGTGTGACCCGGTAACAACAAAGGCAAACACCGGATATACCAAAGCCGCCGCGACCAGGATGACGTACTGAATTTCTGATACTCGTCGGCCGAAGCGGACCGCCAGAGTTTTCTTGCCGGTTACCGAATCCGTCTTGATGTCGCGGATGTTGTTGACCACGAGTATTGCTGTTGAGAGAAGTCCGGGCGAAATCCCGCAGAAGACTGCTTCGTGGTGATCGTCTGTGCCATGACATAGTAGGTTCCGCCGACGGCAACCGGCCCAAAAAATATCAACACGAAAATATCGCCGAGGCCATTGTAACCAAGCGGAAACGGTCCCCCGGTATAAAGTACTCCAAAGAGGATAGCAAGTAACCAATGGCCGCGATCGGCCACCCTCCGCGATAGACCAAGTATATTCCTACAGCGAAGGCGATACTGAAAGCGAGGATTGTCGCATTGCGCATCTGAATTGGAGTGACCAGCCCGGCTTGAGTGACGCGCAGCGGTCCCAGACGATCAGCCGTATCTACGGATTTCTTGAAATCAAACAGGTCATTGGCGAAGTTGGTGCCGATCTGTATGAAGATGGCTCCCAGTAAAGCGGCGACGAGCGATGCGACATGAACAAAGCCATCATCGAATGCCACAGCTGCGCCAATAACAACCGGGGCTACGGCCGCCCATAGCGTCTTTGGCCGCGCCGCCAGAATCCAAATCTGTTGGCGTGTGTAACGGGGCGTTGCGCTGTTCATGGAGTCGGCTACGGATTGCGTTTGAACTTCGAGAAATCAGGCTTCCGCTTCTGAACGAAGGCGTCGCGTCCTTCTTGTGCCTCAGGAGACATGTAGTATAGCATTGTCGCATTGCCGGCCAATTCCTGGAGACCGGCCTGGCCATCGCAGTCGGCATTCAAGGCGGCTTTCAGGCATCTCAACGCCAGCGGGCTGTTGCCGAGAATTTCGCGGCACCAGGCCACCGTTTCTTGCTCCAGTTGGTCATAAGGAACGACGCAATTGACCAGTCCCATTTGCAGCGCCTGTTGCGCATCGTACTGCCGGCAAAGGAACCAAATCTCGCGCGCCTTTTTCTGTCCGACCAGGCGCGACAAGTAGCTTGCACCATATCCGCCGTCGAACGAACCCACTCTTGGCCCGGTCTGACCGAAGCGGGCATTGTCGGCGGCAATGGTCAAATCACATATCACATGCAGCACATGTCCGCCGCCAATTGCATATCCCGCAACCATGGCAATTACCGGCTTGGGAAGTGTCCGAATCTGTCGTTGGAGATCGAGAACATTTAGGCGATGGACGCCGCTGTCATCCTTGTAGCCGGAGTCGCCACGGATCTTCTGGTCGCCGCCGGAACAGAACGCGTCTTTTCCCTTGCCGGTCAAGATGACTACGCCGATATCCGAGTCTTCGCGCGCATCGGCGAATGCCTCCGACATTTCCTCGACCGTCAAGGGCCGGAACGCGTTGCGAACTTCGGGACGGTTAATCGTGATTTTGGCGATTCCTTCCGCTTTGTGATATTCGATATCCTGATAAGTCCCGGCTGCCTGCCAGTTAACGTCGCTCATAATCTCCGTCGTCTCCTTCTATGCTTGCTGCTTGTGGAGTTTCTCTCCAAGGAATCGCATCACTGTAGTCGTGAAGGCTTCGGGGTGCTCAAGATGCGTATTGTGACCGGCGTCCCCAATCATCTTCCACTCACAGAAGCGTATCGATTCCGACATGATACGGTTGATTCGGGTGAATTTGTGATCCAACGCGCCGCAGATCAGGAGCGTAGGAACGGAAATCTCTTCGAGCTTGTCCCAGAGTGAAGGCTGTCTTCCGGTGCTAAGTCCTTGCAGGGCGGCTGCGAGACCTTCGACATTGTGGATGTGTCGGGATGTCTTCAAGCGGGCGAGCTTGTCCTCGAACCGGTTCAAAGACTCGAACAGTGGAGCTTTATACCAGTCATCCAGAAAAGCGTCCAGTCCCTGCACCCGGAGATGATAAGCTCGATCGTCATCCAGAGCAGTGCGCACCCGCCGTTCATATTCATCTTCAAGCCCCGGCCCCGTACTCTCAAGAACGAGTGCTTCCACCCGGTTCGGATAGTTCAGCGCAGTATATAGTGCGACTCGACCGCCCATTGAATACCCGATCAGTGTCACCTTTCCGATAGTGAGTTTGTCCAGAAGCGCAATGATACCGGCGGCAACGGATTGAATGGTGATCATCTCCCGGCGAACTGGGAAGCCACTGCGGCCATGGCCCGGCAGATCAGGCATGATACAGCGGTAGTGTGACTCCAACTGATCTATCACTTCGTGCCAGTCATCTGAAAGTCCCATGAATCCGTGAAGGAGAAGAATCGGTGATTGAGTCTGCAAACCGCGTTCTTGATAGTACCAATCCATAGACTTATGATCCGTTCCAACATTAGGTTTGAGTTTCAATTTTGTCCCTCACGGCTTCCCAAAGTAGCTGATGCTGGCGGGCGTTGTCGTCCCGCGAGCAATGCACCTCAATCAGCGCTGATTTCTTTGACTTCATGCTATGGCGATACACGGTTGCAAAGTCCTTCAAGCTCGAAGGGTTGTGGTATTTCAAGCTGAACATTTCCGCGGCGTTTCTGAAGTCGCATCCATGCGGCGTCGCAAAAAACTTCTCAAAATATTGCGGGATTGAAGCAATTGGAAGCATCGAAAATATGCCGCCACCGTCATTATTGAGAACAACCATGATCACTGGATGCCGCGCCTCGCGCAAAAGCGCCAGTGAGTTGAGGTCGTGAAGCGATGCCATGTCACCGATCAGTAGCGTCACGGGCAAGCCGAGTCCATCGCAAAATCCAACTGCGGAGGCGATCGTCCCATCAATTCCATTGGCGCCCCGATTGGCCGTCACAAAGAGCCGAGTACCGGATTGCCGGGCAACAATTTCGCCTTCTCGGATCGGCATGCTGGTTGCCAGAAACACCCCCCGCGAAGCCGTGCTTAGTTTGAAGACTTCACCGACTACCTGTAACTCCGACAGTCCTCTGCCGGCAGTTGCAGTTGTCGATCGAAGGCACTGCTGGGAGATATCGTCATACCGGACAAACTGCTTGAGCAAGTCAGAATTAGGGATGTCAATTTCGGCGGCGAGCTGGTTTGCCAGAAGGCAAGGTTCGGCCGACACCTGAAACGCCGCTCGATGGAGCGGGTCGTCACGGTCGGGACGGTCGACTACGACAATGTAGTGATCGGATGCGCCGGCAGCATATTGCGCGACTGACTTCGAGATGGCTGATGTACCGAACTGCAAGACGACGTCGGGGCAAGTTTTCGAACGTAACTGCTCGTGTCGCAGATACAAATCGGAATGACAAATGACGACGGAACTCTCACAGCCGGTGAATCGTGCGCCGGAACTGATGTCGGCAATCAGCGGCCACTGCCACTGCTCGGCAAGCTTCACGATCGGCTTCACATCGAGATAGGCAGGAAGTGTCCCGGCAACTATTACTCCTCGCCTGGCTGATCGCACAGCGTCCACCACAGGTTTGATCTTATTGTGCGAGAGTGTCCGATCCGAATTCAAGTAGGAAGTGAAGACGGACGTTCCTTCTGCCCATGCGCTAATCGATGCAACATATTTGGAGTAGTCTTGCTCTTCTCCCAGAGGTGCCAATGGCTCGCGAAACTGACAATTCAGTTGAACCGGACCTGCCGGACTGTTCAACGATCTGTGGACGGCCTGGTCAATCGTGGACAAAACAAACTCGGGTTTGATTCTTTCGTCCGGCGGCAGCAAATCGAATGACCAGCGAAGGTAACTGCCAAACATGCCGATCTGATCTATGGTCTGGGATGCGCCGCATGCGCGCATTTCCACCGGCCGGTCGGCGCTTAGTACAATCATCGGTGTGGCGGATTGACTGGCTTCGACAATCGCCGGGTAGAAACTTGCCGCTGCCGTTCCTGATGTGCAGATCAGGGCGGCCGGCTTTCCTGTTGCCTTGGCGATTCCGAGTGCCCGAAATGCACTTCCGCGCTCGTCGAAATGAACTTTCGACTGAATATCGTCGCGCTCGGCGACCGCAATCGCCAGCGGGGTCGAGCGCGATCCCGGCGAGAGGCAGAATTCGGAAATGCCGTTGCGTACGAGTTCCGCGACTATGAGTTTGCCCCAGAGATGGTTGAGATTGCGCGCTTTCAAACAACCGTTCCAATTCCACCCGGCAGCACCGAATGCAGCTTGTCCTCGAGTTCCAGCCATTCTGCCTCCGGGTCCGATTGACTCACGATACCTGCGCCGGTAAACAGGCTAATCAAATGCTCGCGCATCACAACTGATCGAATGCCGACGGCAAACTCGCAGTGCTCCGCTCCGGCCACTCCGATGGCGGAAGCGTACCAGCCGCGTGAAAACGACTCGACTTTCCGCAATATATCCAGCGCCGCTTGTTGAGGGTTGCCACAAACCGCGGCAGTCGGATGCAGGGCTGTCAGCGCCTTTCCGGTCGTCGCCGTGCTGTTCAGGATAACGCGAAATTCTGATATCAAGTGCTGAACACGCGACAACTTCATCACTGATGCCGTCGTCGAGAATTCGATCTTTTCGCAGAGGGGCTTCAACGAACCGGTGATTCCATCAACGACAATGCTCTGCTCCACCCGGTCTTTGACGTTTGTTCGCAGGCGGTTCTCCAGAGCGAGATCCTCGATCTCGCTGACGCCGCGACGAATTGTTCCGGCAACGGCTTCTGTGCTTAATAAATTGCCGTTGCACAAGAAGAGGCGTTCCGGGGACAGGCACAGGAAAGCCGCTTCTTCATTCGGCGCGAACAATATACGATAACAGTTAGCGGCGACTTCGGCGAGGTGGACGAGCAGCTCTGCTGGTTCAAGACGGTTTGCCAACGTGAGATCGGTTCGGCGCGCAAGGACGATCTTGTCGATCGGCCCGGCTGAAATCGCCTCGATCGCTGTGTCGACGGCCCGAAGCCAGTCTTCGCGACCGGGAGTGTCGTGGCGCCCGGACAAGCCAAGTTTGCAGTCCGGCAAGGCCTCATAATTTTCGAGCGTGCGCGCCAAGGCGAAGATGCGGTCGACGTAGAATTGCTGGTCAATTTCCGAATCGAGAAACATTGTAATCAGCGCATTGGTCCGATAACCTTCGCGGATGATGCTTATCTCCGGCAGAAAAATGCACTGTTTCGGAAAGTCCCGCCAGATTTCGTCCGAGCGCATGCCGCGGTCGAACACCTCTCCGACGAAGGCGTGCACCAGACCGCTATGATCGAATCTGCGCAGGAATGACTGCAGTTCATCAAGCTGCTCCGGTAAGGTCTGCCCGCGCCAATTGTGGTCAGCTAAGACATTGCCGATCCCTCCAAACTCGAACGTCTGGTCACGATTGCTCCAATAGTAGCGAAGTGGAGACGGGGCTGAGTTCAGCCAGGCGAGAATATTTGTCTGGCCAAGGGGAAGTTGCAGAGTCAATGGCCATTTTTGCGCGGTTTGATCCTGCAGTCGAATACGCGATTCTTCCGCAGCAATCATCTCTGTCAATTTGCCGGGGTCAAAAAGTGCGGCGACGCTATTCATTCGTTTCGTGATCCGGTTTGTGACTGGAAAACTCCTGGCGAGCGGCAAAAATGCGGCGTGCCCTTGTAACCAGCGTCTCAAACTGGTCGAGATCAAGGGCCTGCTTGCCATCCGACAGTGCTTGACTTGGTTGCGGATGAACTTCGATCATGATGCCGTCGCTTCCGGCCGCAATGGCAGCAAGGGCAAGCGCCTCCACCAGGTCGGTTCGTCCGGCCGCATGTGAAGTATCTGCGATGACCGGATAATCGGTCTTGTCCTTTGCCAGCACCAATGCCGCCAGATCGAGAGTGTGAGCAAACTCCGGCTCGAAAGTCCGGATTCCGCGTTCGCAGAGCAGGATCTGATTGTTGCCGCCGCGGCTGACATACTCTGCCGCCGATAGCCACTCCGCCAGCGTCGCCGACATTCCCCGTTTCAGCAGAACCGGTCGATTAACCGAGCCGAGCGCGGTCAACAGAGTATAGTTGTACATATTGCGGGAGCCGACTTGTAGAATGTCGGCGTACTCGGCTACTGTGTCAATTTGCGCACGATCCATGACCTCGGTGATGACGTACATCCCAAGCGCATCGGCGTGCTCGCGCAGGATACGAAGCCCGGCCGTGCCCATGCCCTGGAAGGAATCAACCTTGGTGCGCGGCTTGAACGCGCCGCCGCGCAGAAAGCGGACGCCCAGCCGCTTGAGCCGTTCTGCCACAATCCTCACTTGCTCGGAGGATTCAACCGCACAGGGTCCGGCAATTATTGAGAGTTCCCGGCGGTCGAGAATGTGGTCATAACATGATCTTTCGGGGTGTCGAACCAGGCTGATTGCGGAGTTGTGGATTCCCGCTGCCTTAACTTGCGATTCAACGGCAGCGCTCATACGGCCAAGCACGCGGACTACGGTCCGATCATGCCTGGTCACTTCAAAATCGATTCCGGCGTCTCTTAGAATCTCCAGAAACACCTGGGTCTTGTCGTCAGTGTGCGCGAAACTATAAATCAATGCTTAATTCCCGTGTACAGTGAAACGATCCCTGACGTCAGTGGACGGCATTTGATTTCAGCAAAGCCGGCTCGGTGCATCAATTCGCCAAACTGGGCCCCGTGGGGATATGTCTCAATGGTCTGATTCAGGTAGCTATAGGCATAAACATCTCCGGAGAGCAGGCGTCCCACCAACGGAACGATGCGGCGAAGATAAAAAAGATGCAGCGTTCTGATGATGCGATTTCCGGGCAACGAGAATTCGAGGATGACCACTTTGCCGCGTTTCCGTAACAACCGATGCAGCTCGCGAAGACAGGTCTCGGTATCCGGCATGTTGCGAATTCCGAACGCAATTGTCGCAGCATCCATTGATTCATCGGCGACCGGAATATTCATTCCATCGCCGCACACCAGAAGTATTCTCTGGGAAAGTTTCTGACGCGCAACCTTGACGCCGGCTAGAGAGAGCATCTGTTCGGCCCTGTCAATTGCTATGACCCGTCGGTTCGTAGCGGCATTAGCTGCGGCTGTTGCAACATCGCCAGTACCACAAGCCAAGTCCAGCACCCGCAGATGCCGGCTTGGATCCAATTCCTTGATCGCGGCACGACGCCAGTAGATGTCCATTCCCAGTGACAACAAGCGATTGAGAAAGTCATAACGCCTGCTGATGTTATCGAACATGCGATAGACATCGACGCGCGATGGCGATTCAATCGGCACTCTGATGGCAATCTCCTTCATTCGTTTCCAATTGTCCGGCTTCAGAATTCTGCCGGATAACTAATTAATATACGCATCGAATTGTGCCGATGCAACCGCTTCTCCTTATGCTCTAAGCGATTGAATTGCAGTGCATTATGTGTATTGAGCGGGAAAGAGTGCGGGGCGTCGCCCCAACCGCTTGTGGAATTGCCGATGATTGAGAGGCCGACCCGGTACCCGCCTGCCAAAAAAGAGCATACGGTACAGCAGGCGGGGGTTACCGCCTGCTCTCATTGAGATGATTCGATTGTTTCATTCTGAATTGGCCGGCAGCCGGGTTGACTCCAGGATTCGCGCCAATAGTCGCGTCTCCGCTGGTATCGTCCGATGGGCAAGTATGCCGTCATGCCATCGCTTGATGAATTGCGGGTCATCGGATAAGTCCTCGAACCGAGCATTGGAGTAAGCCTCCACGGTGCCGGGTATCACAGTGAGGGCCAATGCGTAGACAAGCCGGACACTGAGGTTCTGCATGAATTCGAGAGCAAACTCGATCAAAGCAGTCTGCAGTTCACTGCGGAGATAGTCCGGGTAAAGGTAGGGACCCGTGACTTCACCTTCGCCGTCATCTATCGAGATGCGCACATAACCAAACGGCAGATGATCGTCAAAGCCGATGAAGTAGTGGGTTGAAGTTTCGGTTGCGTGTTCGTGCAGCCCGGCGTAGTCGTCGCCGGCGAACTCGATCAAATCGTCGCACAGTCCGCGCTGGGCGTTTTCGCGGATGTCGACCAGCAGCGTCAGAGCATGCTGGCCGGCGCGGACTATCCGTAATTCAGACATTTCGCAAGCGCACCGTGGGACCTGCCGGGGCCAGTCCGTTGCTTATACTTTGGCGACGATGTACACATACCGCAATGGACCGTCGCCGGTATTCATGACATTATGCCGAGTGTGCGGTGTCATGTAAGCCACGGCCGGCGCATGAACCCGATGCGGTTCGTTCCAGCACTCGGATGACACTTCTCCCCGTCCCTCCAGGAAAACGATAATTTCCTCGTGACCCTTTGTGCTATGCTCGCCGACTGCGTCTCCGGGATTCAGAGTGACACACCCGGAATGATATTGATGTGTATTTGTCTCATCAAAGAGCGGTTGATACGCGCCGGTTGCAGAGGCCAGTTGCAATACCAGCGGAATCGCATTGAGAGTCCGTTGTTCAGTCATTGAATCCTCCAGTCAGTTGTCAGGACAAGTTGAATGCGATTTCAGCGACTACGAGCCACCCACCAGCCGGCGATGAGCGGCAGCGTGATAATCTGAGCGATCGCGGCGAACACTCCCGGCAACATCGCAGCCGCCATGTAAGCAGCGAATGGCTGAGAAACTGAACCGGCGAACACAACAAAGGCGACAAACACGATGCGTCCGATAACCAGGGCCACGGCTGTGCTAAGGAATGCGTTCCACTTGAGCTGTTCGCGACACCATCCGGCAACCAGACCGTAACAGGCCAATTCGATTGTCATCGGTGCAATCATCGGCGGGTACGGCATTCCCGAAAGCAGGAAACTAAGCCCGGGACTCGCCAATCCGACCAAGAGACCTCCCCGCCAACCATATACTAGTCCGGCGAGAATTACCGGCCAGTGCATCGGGAGAAGTGTACGGACCGGTAGTCCGGCAAGATGGGCAAGTGATGGAAGCGATATCGCCATTGCGACCAGTGCCGTCTGCCAGATAACGCTGTTAACCTTCGTGGGTGAAAGCGTGGTAGGGATTGATTGTGTTGAACCAACGTAATTCATAAAGACCTCGTGGAAGCAATATAAGCCTAATTCACATACCCAATTAAACGATCGAACAGCGACAATCAAGTCCAATCTAACGCGAAATTGTCTGATCCCGTTCCGGTCCGGTGGAGAGGATGCTGATTCCGGCCCCGGTAAACTCCTCTATTTTCTTAAGATAAGCCTGGGCATTGGCGTCAAGATCGCCAAATGACCGGGCGCCGCCGATCGGCTTCTTCCAGCCGGGCATGGACACGTAGACCGGCTCGACATGCTTGAAATGGAAGTTTGACTGGGGCGGAGTGTCGCAGACTTTGCCGAAGAAATTGTAGCCGACGCAGACTTTGATTTCATCCAGTCCATCGAGAACATCCATCTTCATCAGCGCGATATCATCGACACCGTTGATGCGCACGGCATACTTGAGCAGCACCAGATCGATCCAGCCGCAACGCCGCGGCCGGCCGGTAGTCGAACCGTATTCGTTGCCCTGTTCGCGAAGGCGGTTGCCCGTTTCGTCAAGTAACTCTGTGGGAAACGGTCCGCTGCCAACGCGGGTCTGGTATGCCTTTACGATGCCGGTAATGCGACCAAGATGCTTGCAGCCGATACCCAGCCCGGTCAAAACGCCGCCGATGGTCGTATTTGACGAGGTGATGAACGGATAGGTGCCAAAGTCAACGTCGAGCAATGTTCCTTGTGCGCCCTCAAAGAGCACTTTCTTGCCGCCGCGAATCGATTCGTCGAGAAACTCGGCAACGTCACAGATCAGGGCCCTTGCTTCTTCCCGCTTGGCGACAAAGGTTTCGAACGTCAGTTCGATGTTCGGACGCTGATCGGCAGGGAGTCGGTCGAAAATGTGTTTCTTGAGCTCAAAATTCTCCTTGATTTTGCAGCGCAGGACGTGGTCGTCAAAAATATCCGCGAACTGTATGCCGCAACGCCCGATTTTGTCGAGGTAAGCCGGGCCGATGCCACGCTTGGTCGTTCCGAGCAGCGCATCGCCGCGTGCCTCTTCCATGACCGCATCGATAATCTTGTGATAGGGCATCACTAAGTGCGCCCGGCCGGATACCAATATTCGCCCACCCACTTTGATGCCGCGGTCTTCCAGTTCTCGCATCTCTTTGAAGAGCTGGAAAAGGTCCAGCACGACGCCGTTGCCGATGATGCAAATCTTGCCGGGATGCAGGATGCCGGATGGGATGAGATGCAATATGAACTTGTTCTCTCCGACTTTGACCGTATGGCCGGCATTGGCACCGCCCTGGCAGCGGGCGACGATGTCAAAGTCCTTAGACAACAGGTCAACAATCTTGCCTTTACCTTCATCGCCCCATTGCAATCCGAGCACTACCCGATTGGTCATTCATTCTCTCCCATTATCAGCTATCATATCAGGGACGCCACCCATTCCAGCACTCGCTGCTTGCCGTCACCCACTTCAATCGAAAACGTGATGATGCGCTCGCGCGGAATACTCATGTCTCTAGCCAAATTGATTATCGCCTGCGCACGTTTGCTGCTTGGAACCTTGTCTGCTTTGGTGAGAATATATAGATGGTTCTTTACCAAAGGCTGGGTCCATTCATGCAGCATGATATCCAGGTCCGTGGCCGGATGGCGAATGTCAATGAGGTGTGCCAAGCCGCGCAGCACCTGGTTTTTTTCAAAATAGAACTCGAGCATCCGTTGCCACTTCTCCCGCTCGATCTTGCCGGCGCGGGCATAACCATAGCCGGGCAGGTCGACGAAATAGCAGCGTCGGTCGCTAAGATAGTAATTGATGGACTGGGTCTTGCCGGGTGTTTGTGAGACCTTGGCCAAATTCCGCCGATTGAACAGTTTGTTCAGCAGCGAGGATTTGCCAACATTGGACCGGCCGGCGAACGCAACCTGTGCGAGGCCATCCAGTAATAATTGATCCGGCAGATAGGCAGTCCTATCCAGCGTTACCTGAGTCAGGTTTTCACTCTCTTGCTTTTAAGTTTCTACCGGTGAGAAAAGGTATGGAAATTACTTCGGGAAGGCAAGCGCTAAAACTTCGGAAGCATTTTTTACATAGTGAATAATTAACTTAGAAGTCAAGTCCTTAGGCAGTTCTTCGATATCGGGCTTATTCGCAGAAGGCACGATTACGTTCTTGATACCCGCTCGCAGCGCTGAAATGAGCTTGGCATTAAGACCGCCGACTGCCAGGACTTCGCCCGACAACGTTATCTCACCCGTGTATGCAATGTCCCTGGCCGGAAGCTTCGCCAGGAAGGCAGAACAAAGTGCCACCAAAATAGTTATGCCTGCCGATGGGCCATCTTTGGGGACAGCGCCTTCCGGGAGGTGCAGATGCACGTCGGAGTTCTTGAAGGCTTCCTTGGGTATATGCAGCTTATCAGCTTTCGATTTTAGATACGTGAATGCCGCCCGGGCAGATTCCTGCATGACGTCGCCCAACTTGCCTGTCAATGTCACTCGGCCGGTGCCATCCGTCAGAACGACTTCGACCGGCAAAATTTCCCCTCCGGCACGCGTCCATGCCAATCCAATCGCCTTTCCGGGAATCATTCGTCCTAACTCGGTATCATGGTACTTGCGTACGCCGAGATACTTCTTGAGATCCGGTTTCGTGACGGTGAAACTCTTCTTCCGATCACCCTTGGCGATGCGTTCCGCAATTTGCCGCATGACGGAACCGATCTGACGCTCCAGTTCGCGCACGCCCGATTCGCGTGTGTAGTCGCGCACGATTGCAAAGGTCACCGGTCGCCCCATCGTGATCTTGTACTTCTCAAGACCATTCTCTCTTTGCTGCTTGGGGATCAGAAACTTCTCGGCAATCTGGACTTTCTCAAGCTCGAGATAGCCGGGGAGATCGATCATCTCCATGCGGTCCAGCAAAGGCCGGGGAATTCCCGCCGTAGTATTGGCGGTTGTCACAAAAAGAATCTGTGACAGATCGAATTCGCATTCGAGATAGTGGTCTTGAAATGTGGAATTCTGTTCGGGATCAAGCACTTCGAGAAGTGCCGACGCTGGGTCGCCATGAAAGTCGGAACCGATCTTGTCGATTTCATCGAGCAACAACACCGGGTTGTTGCTCTTGACTTTCTTGAGCATTTGCACAATTCGCCCCGGCATGGCGCCGATATAGGTCCGGCGGTGTCCGCGGATCTCGGCTTCATCACGCATGCCGCCCAAAGACATCCGGGCAAATTTACGATCAAGCGCATGGGCAATCGATTTGCCAAGTGAGGTCTTTCCAACGCCGGGAGGACCGACGAGGCAGAGAATCGGACCTTTCACGTTCTTGGAGAGCTGCAATACCGCAAGGTGCTGAAGAATGCGCTTCTTGGCTTTTTCCAAACCGAAATGCTCGCCATCGAGAATCGCTTCAACTGCACCGAAATCAGTACGATCCGTTGTCGTCTCATTCCACGGCATCGCCAATATCCACTCGAGATAGTTGCGGATGACGTTTGCTTCCGCCGATGATGAATGCATGCGTCCCAGGCGATTGACTTCTTCCAGCGCTTTCTTTTGGACCTCCGCCGGCAATCCCAGTTTCTTGATCTTATCCTCATAGTCGGTGACGTCTGCCGAATCATCAAACTGCCCGAGTTCTTCCTTGATGACCTTCAACTGGTGTTGGAGATAGAACTCGCGCTGAGTCTTATTTAGAGACTCTCGCACGCCTGTATCGATTTCCTGTTCGAGCCGGAGAATTTCAATCTCGGAAGAGAGATTCTTTGCCAGCAACTCCAGCCGTCGGGTGACGGAGACAGTTTCCAGCATCTTCTGACGAACTTCTATCGGAAGCAACAGGTGCGCAGCGATGACGTCGGCTAGTTTGCCGGGATCGCCGACTTCGGTAGTGTAAGACAGAATTTCATCCGGAAGCCGCCGATTCAAATTGACATACTCGGTGAACGATGTGGTCACCGTTCGCGCCAGCGCCTCGATACGCAGATCGTCCCTCTCAATAACATCGCCGACAACCTTGACATAGGCACCGATGTAACCGTTGTTTGAAGTCAGCCGCTTGACACTGGCACGACCAATACCTTCCATCAGGACTTTCATCGTCCCATTGGACAGCTTCATCACCTGGAGGACGCGCGAGACTGTGCCGAAAGTGTACAAATCCGAGGCGGATGGGATTTCCGTCTCCTTGTCGCGTTGTGCCAGAAGCAAGATTTGTTTGTCCCGCACCATCGCTTCCTGCAGGGCGTCAACCGAAAATTGCCGTCCGACAATCATCGGGTACACCATATAGGGAAAGACAATCGTGTCCCGCACCGGCAGCACCGGCAGGAACTCCTTGATGGTCAGTTTTTCAGAACCGTACTGATAGATCATGGGCTTGGTCAGGCGCTTTGCTTACCTGACTTGGACGAACGCTCGATAATCGGCGGCGCCCCGGCAGTGATTGTCTCGTCAGAGATAACGATCTTGGCGACATTGCGATAGGAAGGCGCTTCGTACATGATGTCAAGCATCTTCTCTTCGAAGATTGATCGCAGCGCTCGGGCACCGGTCTTGCGTTTGCGGGCGATCTTGACGACCGCCTTGAGCGCTTCCACCGTAAACTCCAGTTCAATGCTCTCAAGCTGAAACATCTTGATGTATTGTTTGGTCAGGCAGTTCTTAGGTTCAGTCAGAATCTGCAGCATCGCCTCATCAGAAAGTTCATCGAGAACTGTGACCACCGGCAAGCGACCGATCAATTCGGGGATTAGCCCATACTCGAGGAGGTCTTCAGTCTCGACCATATGCAGCAAGGCGCTGGTGTCGTCAATGCTCACTTCGCTGCGGTCGACTTTGAATCCGACCTGCTGCTTGCCGACACGACGGGCGATGATTTTTTCGAGCCCGTCGAAGGCGCCGCCACAGATGAAGAGAATGTTCTTCGTGTCGATCTGCACGAACGGCTGTTCGGGATGCTTGCGCCCGCCCTTCGGCGGGATATTCGACACCGTTCCCTCGAGCATTTTCAGCAAACCTTGCTGCACGCCTTCGCCCGACACGTCGCGGGTGATCGAGGGATTGGCGGACTTGCGCGCGATCTTGTCAATTTCGTCGACAAAGATGATACCGACTTCCGTGCGCGCCTTGTCGTAGTCCGCCGATTGATACAGACGAACCAGGATGTTCTCGACGTCCTCTCCGACATAGCCGGCCTCTGTCAAGACGGTCGCGTCGGCAATGCTGAACGGCACCGATAACATCCGTGCCAGGGTTTGCGCCAGAAGTGTTTTGCCGGTTCCGGTCGGACCGAGCATGAGGATATTTGATTTCTCCATCTCGGCTTCGCCCGCTTCAGACGGATTGAAAATGCGCTGGTAATGATTGTAGACCGCGACCGAGAGAGTCTTCTTGGCGCGGTCCTGGCCGATGACATATTGATCGAGGAACGCCCTGATCTCTTTGGGCTTATAAATCTTGACCGGACGCTGGACCGACTTGCCACGCGGGATATCATCGATCATCTCGTGCGTCATCTCGACGCATTGATCGCAGATAAACGCATTGTACCCGGAGAAGAGCTTCCGGACACTGTACGCATCCTTGCCGCAAAAAGAACAGCGCTCAACGCGCTTGGCGCCATTAGTCATCTTTGTATCCCGGGGCCGCCTTGGGGCTAAGCCTTCTTGACGTAAAGTTCATCGATTATGCCGTAACTCTTTGCTTCTTCAGAAGACATGAAGTAGTTGCGGTCGGTGTCGGACAAGATTTTTTCCAGAGGTTGACCAGTATGTTTTGACAGCAGTTCTGAAAGCCGCTGCTTGTGCTGAACGGCCTCTTTGACCTGAATTTCCAGATCAGTCACTTGTCCCTGGGCGCCACCGAGCGGCTGATGGATCATGATGCGCGAATGGGGAAGCGCCGCGCGCTTTCCCGTCTCGCCGGCAGCCAGAAGGAACGCTCCCATTGAAGCGGCCAGCCCCATGCACAAAGTTGACACTTTCGGCTTTATGAATTGCATGGTATCGTAAATGGCCAAACCGGAGGTGACCACGCCGCCGGGCGAATTGATGTACAGGAAAATGTCCTTGTTGGCATCCTCGGCCTCAAGGAAAAGCATCTGGGCGATCACCAGATTAGCGACATTGTCGTCAATCGGGGTGCCGAGGAAGATGATGCGGTCCTTGAGCAGGCGCGAATAAATGTCGTAGGCGCGTTCGCCGCGTCCGGTCTGCTCGACGACAATCGGAATCAGTTGGTTTCTCAAAGTAAGTTCCTCCTTGAAGTCACTATCACGGCCGTATCAGCGAGTCGACAACCGTCTCGACAGTCGAGCCGGCGATAATGAAGTCAATAACCTTATTTTCCAGTATCGTTTCCTTAAGGTCGGCAATTCGACGGTTTTCCGTAATCGTCTTGCGCGCCTCCTCCAGCGTCATCTTATAATTATCGGCAAAACGCTGCAGCCAGGTATCGATATCCGATTGTTCTACGCGGATATTTTCTTTTTCTGCAATATCATGGTATAGCAAATCCCAACGAATCTGCCGAATTCCGACGGCCCGATACTGCTCGCGCACCTCCGCTTCGTCAATCGTTTCCTTGGAATTCTTACGCATATCCTCGATCAACCGTTCCAGATATCGCTCTACCATCGCTTCCGGCAGTTCAAAACGGTTCTTGTCGATGACTTCCTTAATGGTTTCTTCGCGCAATGAATCGTGGGCCTCTTTGGACTTACGCGCCTGAATATCCGATTTCAGTTTCGTCTTGAAATCGTCGATGGTCGTAATCGACTCATCAAATTGCTTGAAGAATTCGCTATTTAGTTCGACCAAGTTAAGGTGCTTGACTGATTTCAGCGTGACTTTGAAGCGAATCGTGCTGCCGGCAAATCTCTTGTCGAAATGCTCTGCCGGGTAGACGATTTCTATCTCTGTCTCCGCTCCGGCATCAAGACCGCTGATCTGCTTGGCGAATTGGCTGGCAACGTCGCCCTCAACCAGCTCCAACTGCACGTTCTCAAATTTCTTGGTGCCCAGATTACCGGCACTGTCACTGATCACGTCCAAATCGGCGAGGACAAAATCGCCCTTCTGCGCCGGGCGTTCAACCGCTTCCAGTGAGGAGTTCTTGCGCTGGACGTATTCCAGCAATTCATTGACCTCTGACTCCTTGACAACATCGTCCGGCTTCTTCAACGAAAATCCCGAATACTTCTCAAGCACAATCTCGGGGCGCACCTCAAATTCAGCAGTGTAAGTGAGCGCCTTGCCTTCTTCGAAGTCGACATCAAGTATCTTCGGATAATCCACGGGCGTCACACCCGACTGGGCGATGGCGTCGCGGTACGATTCGTCCATCAGATCTTCGAGGACATCGCGCGCCGCCGCCGCTCCATAGCGGGCTCTGATTGTCGGCAAGGGAGCCTTTCCCTTGCGAAATCCCGGAAGCTCGACGTCGTGTTTGAGTTTGCGGTAGACAGCGTCAAACTTCTCCTGAACGACATCCTGGGTCACCGTAATCTTGAGTGTGCGTTTGCACTTTTCCCCCTGAACGAGTTCGAAATTTACGGGCAAGATGAATCCTTTCCTGCGATAAGTATGGTGCGAACGGGGGGACTCGAACCCCCACGGTTATTCACCACTAGATCCTTAGTCTAGCGCGTATACCAATTCCGCCACGTTCGCACGAAATCTAAACTGTAGATCGGCGCTACTGGCATGGAACCGCCCGAATTGGCAAGGCGATTCCGCTCTGTGAAGCCAATTTGCGAAAGGGGGGACTCGAACCCCCACGGCCGAAACCACCAGATCCTAAGTCTGGCGCGTCTACCAGTTCCGCCACTCTCGCTCTGACGGCAAGTCGGCGGGGGATTGTAAACGCCACTCCGTAACCGACTTGACGAGCGCTCTAATGTATACGTCCACCCCATGGGTGTCAAGCGAATAGTAGACGCCGAAGCTGATGAACACCGCGCTACAACATCTTGTTCTGTCAGCCGTTAGCCGCAAATTGCAATCGCCAAAAAAACCTTGAAATTCCTGACAGAATTCGTATAATGTTCGCTCTCCAATTCAGGAGAAGCCAGGACTCGCGATTTACGGCGCTATCGTCTAGTGGTTAGGACGGGTGGTTCTCAGCCATCAAACCGGGGTTCGACTCCCCGTAGCGCTACCATATATTCTCCCAATGGCTCGGTATCATTACGGAGCCATTGTTGTTTGTGTCGCAGTTCAGGATTCTTTTTGACCTGTCGATGTTGAGGATATGTCCGGAGCTTAGTTGATCACGCTTCCGGAAAACGAAGTCGGAGAGACTGTGGCGCCTGTTTTGCCCGATTCTGTCATCTATTCGTTGAAACAACTTGCTGCCCTGCGCTTTGCCTGGCAATCTCCGGCGTTACGCTGGGGTGCCGCACAGATCGAGAGATACCAGTTTCTCCTCGAATCGCAGTGGTGGAGCAAAGACCAACTCCAGGCCTATCAGTGGCAAATGCTGCGTAAACTGCTCGACCACGCCTACAGTAATACAGACTTCTATCGAAAACGATTCGATGACCTGGGAGCCCACCCCAACGATATCAGGTCGCCTGACGACTTTCGCAAACTGCCCTGCGTGACGAAAGACGATGTCCGTAACTCGCTCGCCGGGATGCGGGCGAAGAATTTTGATCAGTTCCAGCCGGTCGAAATCCGCACCGGCGGATCCACCGGTGCGCCGCTCCATATGTTCAAGAGCCGAAACGCCGAGCACATGAGAGTCGCGGTCTCGTGGCGAACGCTCAAGTTCGGAGGGGTCAATTTCGACACACGCAAGGTACTGGTCAATCACTCCGATTCTCCCGTGCACCGGCAGTGGCATGTCGACTTTCGCCGGCAGTTCCTGCTGTTTTACACGGCACAAACGAACGACCGGACGCTGTCAGCGTTGCTGGAACTTTCCGGGAAGTTCAAGGCGGAGTCGATAATCGCATCAATTGGATTCGTCCGGGTCCTCGGGGAGTTCGCCGTAAGAGAGAATGTGAAGCTCCATCACCTCAAGGCCATATTCGTAATCGGGGAGGCCGTCTCACAGCAAGATCGCCTTATGGTCGAACAGTGCTTCGGGTGCCGGCTTTACGATGCTTACGGGATGCGCGAAAATGCGGTGTCGGCCAGCGAATGTGAATTCGGCAACATGCATATCAACTCCGAGTTCACGTTAATGGAGTTTGAGAATTGCGGAAGTGTTGCGCCGGCGGAACGAAGCGCCGCCATTATCGGGACGAATCTGCATAACTTTGCCGTTCCGCTGATCCGCTACAGCACTGAAGACCTTGGTCGACTGTGCGAATGCGAGTGCCCCTGCGGTCGCAGTCTGCCAGTGATGAAGATTGATGGGGGAAGAAGCCGCGACTTCATTAGGACAAAAAGCGGCTATGTCTTTGTAACCTGGCACCTGGCGCAATTGATCGACAAGACCATGGGCGTCGCCCAGATGCAGCTTCATCAACCCGATATCGCCCGCGTGATTGTCCGCCTCGTCAGGCGTCCAAGCTTCACGCAGGCCGATGAGGCGGCGATCGTTGCGAAACTTCGCGCACTGACACGCAACGAGGTCGATTTGCAGGTGCAGTATGTTGACGACATTCCCCGTACTCGATTGGGGAAATTCCGCTTCGTGATCTGTGACCTTGCTGAAACACAGCCCGATGAATAGTCGGTCGTTCCCTTCTTGAGTTATCTCAGGCACAAATAAGAAGCCGCACCCGACCGAAGTCAGGTGCGGCTTTGTCTATGATTCATCTGACGTGACAGGTCACATCAGAATGTCATCATTGATTACGGACAGAACGGAGCCGGTCCGCCGCCGAAGATGAAGTTGATGATGTACACCGCGTCGGAAATATTGACGCTTCCGGTGCCATTGGCATCGCCAAGGCAGATCGGATTCGGTGCCGGCCCGCCGCCGAAGATGTAGTTGATTACATACACGGCGTCGGAAATGTTGATCGTGCCGGTACCATTTGCATCACCGCAAAGGCAAGTGGCGCAGACGATCAGGTTATTAGTGCAGGCGAAAGTGTAACCCGCGTCAATCGACGCCTCTAAGGCTGTCAGACCTGCCGCAGGACCGCCTGCGGTTTGGACTCCAGCCACGACCACCGCATACTTGAGCGAGTCGTTGGTAGCGCCATTGAGGGTCTTGTTGCGTGCAAGGACAAGAGTCATGCTCAAGTCTTCCTTACCGCCGCTTGGATACAAGTATGCCGCCGGGGCAGTGTACTGGCCTGCGGTTAACGCCTGTATCTTATTCCACAATGAGTCATTTTCCCAGCCTACTTCCGGATAGATGTAGGTCAGGTTGTCGACGACGAAACCGCCGATAATCGCGTCGCCGCCGCTAACTCGACCGCCAAGCGCGCCAAAGCGAACTTCGTTGTCAGTCGGCGGGGTGATATCATAACCCTGCTGGAAGATCATTTGCTTGGCGGCAGTGAATCCGCCGCGGTTGTCGGAACCCGAGTCAGACGGAATATCCCAGTCTGCATAGTAGCCGACCGCAAGATTGCTGATCGAGCCGGCCGGGTTCTTCGGTCCCTTCTTCAAGGTGTAGACGAGAACGTAGAAATTGCAGGTCGTGGGATTCTTCGGGGCATAGTAGTCGGATCTGAACTGGATGGTCGAGTCGCGGTTGTAACCCTGACCGGAGGCGTATCTGAAATTGGCATACGTCGTCGAGTCGTAGGTCGTGGCGCTCGCAGCATACAGGAATCCGTACGGGTTCGAGACAGTCGGAAGGCCGGCGGAACCGGCGCCACCGAAGGTCGAATAGGTGAGATTCGTTGCGCTGTTACCAAGAATCAGGAAACCGTCATAGAGGTAGTCGGTGGCATCAGCGAAATAGCTGAATCTGCTGCCGTCAACATTGTTGGCGATTTCGGAAGCCTGGTTGACGTTCATTCTGTTGCAGGAGGTGCGAATCGCCTGATCCTGCGGCAGGAACCAGCTGGTGAAGTTATACAGGTCCACCGGAACCACGATGGTCTTAGTGCCTGAATCATAGGTGAACGTGACGGTAGCCTGGTAGAGACCCTGGGCGCCCGGACCCGTTGCACGAAGACCAATGTTCTCCGTGTTGGGCACACCGACTGGGACTGTTCCGGTCGGGGCCGGACCCTGCGTACCACCAAATGCCAGCCATCCCGATCCGCTGATATAGCTGATCACCGACGTGTGTGGCGACGCAATGTTGCCGAAGTTCGTCAGGACCACTGCCGTATCCTTAATACCGGCAGGAACCGTGTGGAACGGATACCGAACTTCAGACGGAGCTGCAGTCAGGTTCTGGAAGGTCACCATGTTGAAGCAGCCAATCGACATCACCTTAATCGGGTTGTCGGTTGCGGCGCCTTGTGTCTGAACATTGATACCCGCGTCGAGATCCTCAATGTACAGGATACGCAGCGAGTCGGTAGAACGCTCGATCGAACCGAGATTCAGTTCGGACCGGCACGCACCAGCGGCGCAGTTGAAGGAAGGACCAGCGGCTCTGGTATTGGTGAGATTGGAGTCAGGACCCCAGGTCAGACCGGCGGTCGAAGAAGCCTTGGCGATAAGATCATAGTTCGCAAATCCGCCAGTCGAGCAGTCGCGATAAACTTCAACGTTGTTGGCGTCTGTCTCGTTGAGACTCTTCGAAAAGATTGCGTAGAGCTTGCCCTGACATTCGCTCAAGGTGACCTTAGCAACGTTGGCACTTTGCGCAAGGCAAGTAGCCGTAGCGCCGGCCCTTTCGGTTACCACGGTCGCGAGATTGGAACACTTATCCCAATGGCGGATTCTGCCCGGGAAGTAGTAAATCGAGTTGTCCAACGTATCAGATGCCCAGCGGCTCTGGAACAGAACGTGCAGGCAGCCGTCGGCGGCGTAAAGACCGGAAGTTTCCCAACCACGCTCAAATCCAAGATTGAACAGCGGGTCAGGAGTGTTTCCGAAATTGAAAATCGTCGTAACCGGACCCCAGGTTACACCCAGGTTGGTTGACTCACGATAGACAACGTTTTCGTTAATTCCAATTGTATCCGGAGCGGTAATCCAGCTGCGCGGTCTGGTGTAGACAATCGCGACGCGCTGATCCGCCTGATCGGGATGAGCTATCACTGTACCGGTGAGTCCCGAAACGGAGTCAATGAAAGCGCCAGTCGCGGTGGCTATCGGCTGATGGCTGTTGTTCTGCGAACGCCAGTAGATGAGCGACTGTATGCCAGTCAAATCTGAAGTAGCAACAACCGGCGATTCGTGAGCGACGACGTGGGCGAACCAGTTTCCCCCTGCGTCGCGATCGGCGGCAATACGCGGCCAGATATAGTTACTGACTTCACTCGGTCCAGTTTTCACCGGTGACGAGTCGGGATAAACAGCTGATTCGGCATAGGACGCCGCTGCGCAACCAAAGTCGATACCGGCAAAAGTTCCGCCACCGGCAACACGGTGCCAGACAGCGAGACCAACACCCGTACCGGTAACCGCAAGATCGGGGAATCCACCGCCGGCACCGGAGCCGGTGCCTGTAGTGATCGGACCGCCCGGAACGTAGGAAGCCGCAGCGATGAAACGCGTAGCGGCAGGCTGAAGGTCAGCCCAAACTGCGTGTACGTTGCCGGAACATCCAATGGCAATTTGGCGCATCTGGCTCTGATTGCCGGGAAGGTCATAACGGGTAGTGGGGCCAAGGTCAACGATGCCGTTAGCGGCTTGGAAACCCAGCGAATGCGTATACGAGGTGGTCGGCTTGCCTTCGGCTACACCGTAGGCATACGGATCATCAGCACCGCCAACCAGGGCGGGCTTGATAGCTTGCGCAGCAGCAACTTCACTGACAGCCGGGCTCGAGGCCACTTTGGCCTTGGCTGCGAATGTCGGAACGCTAAGCAGCGACAGCGCGAAGAGGGATAGCATCAAAAGAGTCGAGAGTCTTCTCGTCATCTTCTTGCTCCTTTCAGAGAGTGAAAGATCGTTGCAACTAAAAGTAAAAACCGTGTCGTTGTCTAAGAATGGAAGATTCTGCCTGCCGGGCTACCACCTCCTCAATCCAATTTCGTCCTATGGAAGGAGAAAAAAAGTTTCAGGACTCACAGTCATTTCCTATTTGTGCGTCTATGCAGCAAAGGCTTATTGACACCGACGCACTCCGACTAAGCCAACGCTCAGGTGGAGCCGCATGAACTGTCAACGAACTGCGTCATGTGAGGCTTGGACACAATTCTTGAACCAGACAGGGAGTCAGTGTCGCATGATACGTATTCCCAGTAACTAATATAAAGAGCCGCGCCGTATTTTGGCAATAGCAAACTTGATATTTAGTCACCATTTCGTCGGGCTAAGTTGGTCTATGTTAAGACGTTTTGGCGAAATCGCACCAGTGCCTATATCACGTTCCATAAAGTCTTATCCAGAGATAGGACGACTAATGCCGACGATTCATCAAGTCCCATCACCACAATTTTCAAAAGCGAGACAGTAATATAGGATATGTGGACTCCTGATTATGTGCTATATCTGATTGAAGTCTCATTGGCAGAGCAGTTACATAACATGTTGAACATAAATACATTATGAGCTTTAGTGGTTTGAGTATGCCGGCTATATTGAGAAAAAATTCACAAGATTTCACACTTTTCGCGTGACAATGTCGATGTGTTTGAATAGATTTGTGTCAAGAGTTTCCCAAGAGGGACACGACTTTTGTTGAAGACGAAGAGACTCTACCAATCGGGTCCAAATTTCCGTTGATGCCCGACTCTTGGTCTGCGAATCCGAGAACGAAGCTCAAGGACAATAAAGTATGAGTGCTTCCGAATCTGCTGCCAAAACCAAGTTTATTCTGCGAACTAATCAAATTCAGGCCCTGATCGACTTTCTTCACGGGCGCGGTTTCCGAACCGCGGGGCCAACAATCCGCGACTGTGCTGTTATCTATGATGAAATCAAGGGCATCGAGCAAATTCCGTTTGGCGTTGCCGACGAGCAGGAAGCGGGATTTTATCGCGTCAAGAAACGCAAGGAAGCTGGCTACTTCACCTATGTGGTGGGCGCGCACAGTTGGAAGAAATTCCTGAATCCTCCGCGCTGCACGCTCTGGAAGGCCAAACTGGACAACGGTGAAATGAGTCTGATTGCTGACGAGCCGGAAACGGTCCCGCATTACGCATTCATCGGTGTACGTCCCTGCGAGATCGCGGCCATTGCAGTTCAGGACCGCGTGTTTCAGGACGGTCCGTACGTGGACAACCTGTATAAGGAGCGGCGGAGCGCGATTGCCATCATAGCCGTCAATTGTGCGCATCCCGGCGGCACCTGTTTTTGCGTTTCGATGGACACCGGTCCTGAAGCGAAATCCGGTTTCGATCTTTCGCTCACTGAAATTCAGGAAACCAATCGTCACCTGTTCGTTGCGACCACTGGTTCCGAGCTGGGAATTGAGATTGTCAAGGCCCTGAATCTGGAGCAGGCTACTTCCGCTGAAATCGCTGATGAAGCGGCGGTGATGAATCGCGCTGCCGGAAAAATGGGCCGGAAGATTGATACCAGTCACATCAATGAACTGCTCCAGCGCAACGAAGACCATCCGCGCTGGAATCACGTCGGCGACCGCTGCCTGAATTGTGCCAATTGTACGATGGTCTGCCCGACCTGCTTCTGTATGACGGTCGAGGACACCACCGACATCACCGGCAAGATCGCCGAGCGCTCGCGCCGCTGGGATTCCTGTTTCACCATTGAATTTTCGCATATCCACGGCGGCGCCGTGCGCACCTCTGCATCGGCGCGCTATCGCCATTGGATGACTCATAAGCTGGCAACGTGGCAGGATCAGTTCGGAGTCTCCGGCTGTGTTGGCTGCGGGCGTTGTATAACCTGGTGTCCGGTGGGGATTGACATCACCGAAGAGGCGGCTGCCATTCGTTCATCGTCTCGTGGAGATTGAAATTATTCTCTGTGTTAATAGGAGAAGTCATAATGGAAACACTTGAACCGATTCTTGCCGAGCATCCTTTTATCAAGGGACTCAAGCCGGAACACATCCAACTCATGGTCGGCTGTTCGCGCAACGTGAAATTTGAAGCCGGAGAATTCATCCTGCGCGAGGGCCACGAGGCGAACGAATTTTATATCATTCGCCATGGGCAGGTGAATTTGGAAATCCACAGCCCCAAGCGGCACGCGGTGACAATTCACACCTGCCGTGAAGGCGACATCCTGGGTTGGTCGTGGCTGTTCCCGCCCTACCTGTGGCATTTCGATGCCCGGGCAATGGAATTAACGCGGGCGATCGCGCTCGATGCCAAATGCCTGCGCGGAAAGTGCGAAAAGGACCCGAGCCTCGGTTATGAACTGGCTAAGCGGCTGGCGCATGTGATTGAGCACCGGCTGCAGGGAGCGACATTGCAATTATTGGATCTATATAGCAGTACTGACTGAAAGGTTTCTTGATATGAAGACGACAGTTGCCGGCCCGATGGTTCCGACCATGGCGCGAGTCAATCGGGTTCGCAAGGAGACGCACGACACCTTCACACTGGAATTGCATCCGGCGTATGGACAAGAGGTCCATCACTTTGCCGCCGGGCAATTCAACATGCTCTACGTTTTTGGATTTGGTGAAGTGGCGATTTCGATTTCGGGCGATCCGACAGATCCCAAACCCCTGATTCACACGACACGCGCAGTTGGAAACGTTACCAAGGCAATGGCAAAGCTCAAGACCGGCGACATAATTGGTGTGCGCGGTCCGTTCGGTTCTGCCTGGCCGGTGAAGCACGCCGAAGGGGACGATGTTGTCCTGGTTGCCGGCGGTATCGGGTTGGCGCCGTTGCGCCCGGTTATCTACGAAATTCTCGCCAATCGCCGGAAGTATGGCAAACTGATATTGCTCTACGGCACCCGCACACCATCAGACATACTCTATCGGAAAGAGCTGGAAAGTTGGCGTTCGCGGCTTGATATGGAAGTTTATGTCACCGTCGACCGTTCCTCGGTCAACTGGCAGGGTAATGTCGGTGTTGTGACGACGCTGATTCCCAAAGCCGGTTTTGACCCGATGCAGACAACGGCGATGATCTGCGGACCGGAAATCATGATGCGTTATGTGGCGCTCGAGCTGCAGAAGCGCGGTGTGCCGATGAGCAGTGTCTTCGCGTCGATGGAACGCAATATGAAGTGCGGAATCGGACTGTGCGGGCACTGCCAGATGGGGCCGACATTTATCTGCAAGGACGGCCCGGTTTATCCCTACGACAAGATTCGCGAACTGCTGCTGAAGAGGGAGATATAGTTATGGCAACGCGTCCCAAACCCAAAGTAGCAGTCTGGAAGTTTGCTTCCTGTGACGGCTGTCAGTTGAGCCTGCTCGATTGCGAAGATGAATTGCTCGCCGTACTCGGCGAAATTGAATTGGCTTACTTTCCCGAGGCGACCCGCATGGTCGTTAAAGGCCCTTACGATATTTCTTTGGTCGAAGGGTCAATCACTTCTCCGCACGACGCCGAACGCATTCACAAGGTGCGCCGGGCATCGAAGAAGCTCGTCACGATCGGCGCCTGCGCGACCGCCGGAGGTATTCAGGCACTGCGCAATTTTGCGGATGTGAAGGAATATACTTCAATCGTCTATGCTTCGCCGCAATACATCGAAACCTTGAGCCACTCGACTCCGATTCAAAATCACGTTTTCGTCGATTTTGAATTGCGAGGTTGTCCGATTAACAAGGCACAGCTTCTCGAAGTTGTCAGCGCGTTTCTTCATGGCCGCAAACCGGTCACGCCGCCGCACGCTGTTTGTCTTGAATGTAAACTCAACGGCACTCCCTGTGCCATGGTTGCACACGGCACCCCCTGTCTGGGTCCGGTGACGCACACTGGCTGCGGCGCCATTTGCCCCGCTTTTCATCGCGGATGCTATGGCTGTTTTGGTCCAAAAGAAACCCCGAATACCACCTCGCTTAGCAATCAATGGGAGAAACTTGGCGTCGATAGCGGCACACTGATGCGCGCTTTCCGCAGTTTCAACGCCTATGCCGAGCCGTTCCGAAAGGAGAGTGAAGCCCATGAAAGGAAGTAGAACCATCAAGGTTGACTACCTCGCTCGCGTTGAAGGCGAAGGCTCTCTGTTAGTGAAGATTCAAGACGATCGGGTAACCGATTTGAAGTTCAAAATATTCGAACCGCCGCGCTTCTTCGAGGCTTTTCTGCGCGGCCGCGATTTCCGGGAAGCCCCGGATATCGCCGCCCGCATTTGCGGCATCTGCCCGATTGCCTATCAAATGAGCGCCGTTCACGCAATGGAAGATGCCTGTGGAGTCAACATCGAAGGTCAATTGCGCGAACTGCGTCGCCTGATTTATTGCGGCGAGTGGATCGAAAGCCATGTTCTGCATGTCTACATGCTGCATGCTCCCGATTTTCTGGGGTACGAAGATGCCATTCAAATGGCAAAAGACTATCCCGATGCCGTCAAGAAAGCTCTCGCGCTCAAGAAAATCGGCAACGACCTGATGACTCTGGTCGGTGGCCGCGAAATACATCCGATCAACGTTCGTGTGGGCGGTTTCTACCGCGCCCCCGAGAAATCCGAATTCACGGCCATTACCGAACGGCTCAAGTGGGCGCATGATGCCGCATTGGAGACGATCAAACTGGTTTCAACTTTTGAATTTCCGGAATTTGAGCGGGACTATGAATTCGTTTCGCTGCGTCATCCGGACGAATATCCGCTCAACGAAGGACGGCTGGTGTCCAACCGCGGTTTGGATATTGCCGTTCGCGAATATGAACAGCATTTTGCCGAGGAGCACGTTCGCCATTCCAATGCGCTGCATTCGGTGATGAAGGGCCGCGGACCCTATTTCGTCGGTCCCCTGGCCCGCTACAATCTGAATTTTGATCGCCTCAGCCCGGAGATTCAGCAGGCAGCCCGCGAGGCCGGACTTGATTCCACCTGCTACAATCCCTTCAAGTCGATCATCGTACGCTCGGTCGAAACGTTGTATGCCGTCGACGAGGCATTGCGCATCATAGCAAACTATGAGAAGCCGGAACGGCCGTTTATCCATGTGGCTCCGAAAGCCGGTGTCGGCTGCGGCTGCAGTGAAGCGCCGCGCGGCATCTGCTATCATCGTTACAAGATCGATGACCATGGAATCATCCTGGATGCTAAGATCGTGCCACCGACCTCGCAGAATCAGAAGACTATCGAGGAAGATCTGCGGCAGTTTGTTCCGCGTTTCATCGATCTCAACGATGAAAAACTGACCTGGCAATGCGAGCAGGCGGTTCGTAACTACGACCCGTGCATCTCATGCGCCACTCACTTTCTCAAATTGAAAGTCGAACGGAGTTGAATCCAGCTTCAGCGGCAGGACATTAGCCCTGCCGCTAAAAGAGAAGCAGTATGAAGCGTCTGTTAATTGGAATAGGCAATCCATTTCGTCGCGATGATGGCGTTGGCATCCAGATCGCTGACAAGATCCGGGCAATGCACCCGGTTGGTGTCGAGGTCCACACGCTATCCGGGGAAGGGACGGCGCTGATGGCCAGCTGGCTGGGTGCCGAGCAGGTTGTCGTGGTTGATGCCGTCCGCTCAAAATCGACCCCGGGCAAGATTCATGAGATCGACGCTGCGATGGTGCGGGTGCCTTCAGAGTTTTTCCACTATTCCTCACATGCCTTTGGTGTCGCCGAAGCGATCGAACTGTCGCGGGTTCTCAATCAACTACCGCCGCGCGTCTCGGTCATTGGTGTTGAGGGACTGGACTTTTCCGAGGGGGTGGGCTTATCTCCGAAAGTCGAAGTTGCCGTCGAAGAAGCGGTGGCGAAGATCAAATCCTTGTTTGCGGGGATGATCTTATGAGCGACCGCCGTTTGGAATCCCCTCCCACGGACAGCCGATTGCAGCTGAAAATAACCGGCGCTGTACAGGGCGTTGGATTTCGGCCCTTTGTCTACAGGCTTGCCCGGAGTCTGGGCTTGACCGGTTTTGTCATGAACAACTCGCAGGGAGTTGTCGTTGAAGTAGAGGGCAGTGAGCGTGCCTTGGCGGAATTCAGACAGAGGCTCAAGATCGAAGTTCCGCCGCGCGCCATCGTCAACGCCACTGCCGAAGTGAAAATTGCACCACTGGGAAGCTCGGTATTCGTAATCGCGGAATCCAATCTGGATGGCAGTAAGACGACAATTGTCCTGCCGGATATTTCAACCTGTGACGATTGCCTGCGCGAAGTTTTCGATCCCTGCGACCGCCGATATCTTTACCCGTTTACAAATTGCACTAATTGCGGACCGCGCTATTCAATCATTACTTCCCTGCCGTATGATCGCAGCAATACGACCATGAACAGGTTCACGATGTGCGAATTGTGCGCCGCAGAATATTCTGATCCTGCCGATCGGCGGTTTCACGCGCAGCCAAACGCTTGCCCGACTTGCGGACCGAAACTGGAGTTGTGGAATTCAACCGGCGAACCAGTCGCAGGGGCTCACGAGGCCATTGACAAAGCCGCCCAACAGCTCCGCAGCGGGATGATCCTTGCAATCAAGGGCCTCGGCGGCTTTCAGCTCATGGTCGACGCGGTAAATCCCGACGCCGTGCGCAAATTGAGAATCAGAAAGCGCCGCAGCAACAAGCCGTTCGCAGTAATGTATCCGACAATCGAGATGATCAGGCGGGATTGTGAATTGACAGATTTGGAAGTCGATCTGCTTTGCAGTGCGGAGTCTCCGATCGTCATTTGCCGAAGGCGAGATGCGGGCTCAAGCATTGCTGTGGAAGTCGCGCCGGGCAACCCCTGCCTCGGGGTGATGCTGCCGTATACGCCGCTGCACCACATACTCCTGCGGCAGTTCAATCAACCGGTCGTGGCGACCAGCGGCAATTTGTCCGAAGAACCGCTCTGCATCGACGAGCATGAGGCCGTGCGCAGGCTCAAGGGGATTGCCGACTATTTCCTGGTGCACGATCGCCCCATCCGCCGCCATGTTGATGATTCGGTGGCCCGTGAAATCGCCGGCAGAACACAGATTATTCGCCGTGCTCGCGGCTACGCACCTTTGCCGATCAGGTTTGGCCAGGAACTCCCGGAAGCGATAGCAGTCGGTGGCCATCTCAAGAACACCGTCGCGATTGGCAAAGGCCGGCAAATTTTCGCCAGCCAGCATATCGGCGACCTTGAGTCCTTCGAATCAAATGAAGCCTTCAAGGACTCCCTGCACGACCTCACCCGGCTTTATGAATTGGAGCCGACTTGTACGGCTCACGATACGCATCCCGACTATGCATCGACGCTGTACGCCGCAACGCTGTCCGGAAGCAAGGTTGCGGTACAGCACCATTACGCCCATGTTTTAAGTTGCATGGCCGACAATAATGTGGAAGCCCCGCTGCTCGGCGTTGCCTGGGACGGTACCGGTTATGGGCTGGATGGCACCGTTTGGGGTGGTGAATTTCTTCAGGTGAATGAATCTTCCTTCGATCGTGTTGCCTGCTTCAGACCGTTCCTCTTGCCGGGGGGGGACATCGTTGCGAAGGAGCCGCGCCGATCCGCTGCGGGTGTCTTGTTTGAGATTTGCGGCGATTCATATCCAGCCTGGCGCGAAGCGCTCCCGAATGGCAGTTTCACCGATAACGAAGCGGGAGTACTTTGGCGGATGCTGCAGCAAGGCTTCAATGCACCTAAGACCACGAGTGCCGGACGGCTCTTCGATGCAGTTGCTGCAATTCTGGGTCTTTCCCAAGAATGCACTTTCGAAGGCGAAGCGGCAATGATGCTCGAATTTTCCATCAACGGTGACGACACCGCGACTTGCTACCAATTCGACTTGAAGGACATTCCCACCGGCTGCGAAATCGATTGGCGGCCAACGATTGTTGCCATAGTTGCAGACCGCAAAGCGGGAGTTGCAACTTCGCGAATTGCCGCGAAATTCCACAACACACTGACGGAAATTATCGTCTCTATTGCACAGAGAAGGCGACTGCGCCGGGTCCTCCTAAGCGGCGGTTGTTTTCAGAACAAATACTTGTCCGAGCGGACGATTTCCCGGTTGCGGGCAAGCGGTTTCTTGCCTTATTGGCACCAACAGATTCCAACCAATGACGGCGGTATTGCCGTTGGTCAGATCGTCGCCGTCGCGCGGCGTTCGGAAAGGTAGACGGAAATGTGCCTGGCAGTGCCGGGAAAAGTTATCTCCATTAGCGGCGATGATCCGATCATGCGGACCGGGCGCGTCGACTTTGGCGGCGTGATTCGCGAAGTCAACCTCTGCTATGTTCCCGAAGTCAAGTTGGGCGACTATGTTGTTGTGCACGTGGGTTTCGCGTTGAGCATTGTCGACGAGGAAGAAGCCAACAAAGTCTTTGAATACCTCCGCCAAATCGGCGAACTCGAGATTCCGGACGAGTCGAACCAGTGAAGTACCTCGATGAATACCGGCACGCCGAAGCGGCTTCAGCCCTGGCGGCAGAAATCAGAAGGATTACTACCCGTCCCTGGACTATCATGGAAATCTGCGGTGGACAGACGCACTCCATCGTCAAGTATGGCATCGACCAGCTATTGCCGCCGGATATAACCTTGGTGCACGGTCCCGGTTGCCCGGTTTGTGTTACACCGATTGAGGTCATTGATGCTGCCTGCGAGCTGGCGGCAAGACCCGGCATAATTTTTTGTTCATTTGGTGACATGCTAAGAGTCCCGGGTTCGCATACTGACCTGCTCAAGGTCCGGGCTGCGGGCGGCGACGTGCGAATCGTCTACTCTCCCTTGGATGCAGTCGAAATCGCGACAAAAAGCCCGGGCAAAGAAGTAGTCTTCTTCGCTGTAGGCTTCGAAACGACGGCGCCGGCCAACGCTATGGCGGTGTACCGGGCGGCAAAAAACAACGTTACGAATTTTTCGGAGTTAGTTTCGCAGGTGACAGTTCCCGCAGCCATGGCGGCAATTTTGACTGACGAAGGGAATCTGGTACAGGGGTTTCTCGCCGCCGGGCATGTCTGCGCTGTGATGGGCTATGAAGAGTACGAGCCGCTCGCAGAGAAATTCCGCGTTCCGGTAGTCGTGACCGGATTTGAACCGGCGGATCTGCTTCACGGCATCCTGTTGTGTGTGCGCCAATTGGAGGAGGGTCGGTACGAAGTGGAGAACCAGTATTCCCGCACGGTCCAGCGGATGGGGAATCAACCGGCCCAGGAAATCATGCGCGAAATTTTTGAAGTATCTGACCGCAATTGGCGCGGCATCGGCATCATTCCGCGGAGTGGCCTGCGCCTGCGCGAGACGTACTCAAGATTCGATGCCGAACACAAATTTGCGATTCGCTACACGCCGAATCGCGATTCCGACGAATGCATCAGCGGGACAATTCTCCGCGGGCAACGCAAACCGACCGACTGCCCGGCTTTCGGATCTCGCTGCACCCCGGAATCGCCGCTGGGCGCAACTATGGTTTCCAGTGAAGGCGCTTGCGCAGCATACTATCGATATCGCCCGCAATCGTAATGCCAGAGGAGAACAATTGACCGAAGCGAAGTTTAATTTGTCCTGTGCACTGCCGCTTGCGGAGAGCGATCGAATTCTCATGGCTCATGGCGGCGGCGGCACATTGATGCATCAACTGCTCGAACGCGTCATCATGGCGCCGATCGACAACGAACATCTGGCTTCGCGTCACGATGCTACAGTCATCCAAATTGGTCAATCGCAACTGGCATTTACCACCGATTCGTTCGTCGTCAGCCCGCTCTTTTTCCCGGGCGGTGATATCGGCAAACTGGCCGTGTGTGGCACCGTCAACGATCTCGCCATGGCCGGCGCCCGGCCGCTCTACTTGAGCCTGGCGCTGATCATTGAGGAGGGATTGCCGATCGAAATCCTAAGTCGTGTCATGGAGTCAATTCGCATAACAGCTGCCGACTGCGGAGTTCGAGTGGTCACGGGCGACACCAAAGTAGTGGAGCGCGGCAAGGGCGACGGGCTCTTCATCAATACCGCCGGTATCGGGATCATCGAACACGGTCTGATGATTGCGCCGTCAAAGGTGACGGCGGGTGATAGCATTGTCCTTTCGGGCGACATTGGCCGTCACGGCATTGCCATCATGGCCCAGCGCGAAAATCTGGGTCTGGAAACGGCGGTGAGCAGCGACTGCGCGCCATTGCACCGCGAGGTGCTGGCATTGCTTGCGGCCGGTATCGAGATTCACTGTCTGAGGGATCTCACCCGCGGCGGCTTAGCCAGCGCGCTGGTGGAGATTTCCCAATCGGCATCCCTGGAAATTGAAATCGAAGAGCGCTTGATAGCCGTCTCTGAACCTGTGAAAGCGGCTTGTGAACTACTCGGATTCGATCCGCTTCATGTCGCTAATGAAGGGCGATTTATCTTAGTCGTGCCCGGTGATGTTGCGGCGCGTGCCGTTGAGACTCTGAAAGCGATTTCCCCGGATAACTCACCGCAGATCATCGGAAAGGTCGGTACGGTCGGTTCCCCCCAGGTCGTCTTGGTCACCTTGTTCGGTGCCAAGAGGATTGTCAACATGTTATCGGGCGAACAATTACCGCGAATTTGTTGAAGCTATTAACCCAAGCCAATCACTAATCCTAATGCAGAATTAACATAGACACTCGTAGATATCTTTTGCATTGTAAACGTAATTGTGCTACCATCGCGTCGAAAGGAAGATGAACTAGTCATGGCGAAAGATAGCATCCTGGTCATCGAGGACGAGGAAGATATTCTTGAGTTGATTAATTACAATCTCAGCAAGGAAGGCTATCGCGTTACCGGAGTTACGTCCGGCGAAGATGGTCTCAAGTCAGCGAGGAATAATCTGCCCAGCCTCATCGTTCTTGACGTCATGCTTCCCGGCCTGGATGGTCTGGAAGTCTGCAAAATGCTCAAGAACGACGGCAAGACCCAGCACATTCCCATCATCATGTTGACCGCTAAGAGTGAAGAGTCGGACGTTGTTACCGGTTTGGAAGTGGGCGCCGATGACTACCTTACCAAGCCATTCAGTCCCAAGATCCTGATTGCCCGCATCCGCAATATCCTGCGCCGCAAAGCCCGCGAGGCCGACCGCGCTGTGACCACGATCAAGGTCCATGAGATCGTTATCAATCCCGGCCGTCATGAAGTTCTGGTCGCCGGCAAGTCGGCGGACCTTACTCTGACCGAGTTCCAGATTCTGCAGTTTCTCGCCCGCCATCCGGGCTGGGTGTTTACTCGATACCAGATCGTAAACGAAATTCGCGGCGACGAAACTATTGTCACCGACCGATCAGTCGACGTACAAATAGTGGGTCTGCGCAAGAAATTAGGCGACGCGGGCCAGTATATCGAAACAGTACGTGGCGTTGGTTACAAATTTCGGGAGTAGCATTGCGCCGTAAGCGTTTGCTTTGGCAAATCTATCCATCCTATCTGCTGATTACCGCAGTCTCGCTGATTGCGGTAAGCTGGTATGCCTACCATTCGCTGCAAGAATTCTACGAGCACCAAATAGTAGCCGATATGCAGTCGCGCGCCGCCCTGGTTGAACGGGCTATCGCATCGCGTCTGACGGAGCTCGACTATGTTGGTGTAGACGCTCTTTGTAAAGAGCTCGGGACCAAGTCATCCACGTTTCTGACGGTTATCGCCCCCAGCGGTGCGATTCTGGGCGACTCCCATGCAGATCCCGCCGGCCTGGAGAGCCAGTCGGGCCGCGATGAAATCGTGGCAGCACTTGCGGGTACTGTCGGTACCGACCGGCGTTTCACGAGCCGATTCAATCAGGAAATGCTCTTCGTGGCAATTCCGGCAACTGACGAAGGTAGAGTCCTGGCAGCTGTCCGCATCGCCGTACCGGTGTCACTCATCGATGAGGCGCTTGACGATGTCTATTGGCGGTTGGGCGTCGGCGGGCTGATTGTTGCGCTGTTCGCGGCCATCGTGAGCATCGTGGTTGCCCGTACGATCAGCAATCCACTGGCAGAGATTAAATCAGGGGCCGAACGAATTTCCCAAGGCGATCTCGATAGCCGCGTGGCAGTTCCCGAGTATGAGGAAATCGCCGGACTTGCAGTCGCGATGAACAAGATGGCGGTGCAACTCAGCGAGCGGTTTAGGACCGTTCAACGTCAGAATCTCGAACAAGAGGCAATCGTCTCCAATATGATGGAAGGCGTCATAGCGATGGATGCCGACCAGAAACTGATCAGTATCAATCGCGCAGCCGCCGGCTTTCTCGGGCTCGACGCCGATGACGCCACGGGCCGGAGCATTCTTGAAGTTATGCGAAATAGCGACTTGCAGCGGTTAGTTGCCAAGACCTTTGTCGTCGGCGAACCGGTCGAGGGGGATGTGACTCTCTCCGACCCGGTGCTGGGCGAGAGATTTCTGCAGGCGCACGGAACACTCATGCGCGACTCCCACCAGGAGGTCATCGGAGCGCTATTGGTTCTAAATGACATAACCCGGATGCGAAAACTGGAAAACCTGCGTCGCGATTTTGTCGCAAACGTCTCGCACGAGCTTAAGACACCCATCACTTCCATTAAGGGTTTCGTTGAGACTCTAATTGAAGGTACTGCCATGAGCCAGGAGGAGTCGCAGCGCTTTCTCCAAATCATCGCCCGCCAGGCGAACCGCCTGCATGCGATTATCGAAGACTTGCTGAAGCTCTCTCGCATCGAACAGGAATCGGAGCGTGGTGAAATAGTCCTGGAATTGGAGCGTCTTATTGATGTCTTGCAGGCTGCGATAACTTCGTGCGAACTGAAGGCATCCGGCAAACAAATTAGAATCTCGCTGGACTGTCCTGAGACCATTAAAGCGCGAATCAATGCGCCGCTTCTTGAGCAGGCCATCGTCAATCTCATCGAAAATGCCATCAAGTACAGCGAGCCGGAGACGGAGATCGCCGTTGCGGCCGGAATCAGCGACAAGCTGCTGTTGATCAGCGTGCGTGATCACGGAAACGGAATTGCCAAGGAGCACCTTCCCAGGCTCTTCGAACGCTTTTACACCGTCGACAAAGCCCGCAGCCGCGCCCAGGGTGGAACCGGCCTCGGCCTGGCCATTGTGAAGCACATTGTCCTTTCGCACAGCGGTAATATCAGCGTACAGAGTGAGGTCGGTAAAGGCAGCGTTTTCACGATCAGCCTTCCGCGCGCATGAGAGCCGCGCTCGCACACAATTCCATGACAGGCAATTAATGAAATCCTAACAGAATCCTAACACGGATAGCCTTATTAGAGTGTTCTATGGATGAGATGAATTCTAGGAGGATAAGATGAGACCAGCGGTTTTTTCAATAATACTTGCCGTATTGCTCACGATCTCTGCAACAGCAGCCAACATCACTATCAAGGGCTCCGACACGATGGTGCGTCTTGGCCAGCGCTGGGCCGAGGAATACATGAAGAAGAATCCGAAGAGCGTGATACAGGTTTCGGGCGGAGGTTCCGGTACCGGCATTGCGGCGCTGTTCAACGGCACCACCGACATCTGCATGGCCTCGCGAGATATGAAACCCAAGGAATATCAGGATGCTAAAGTGAAGAACCTCGGTGTCACACGTATCGCCGTTTCCTTGGATGGCATCGCTATTTTCCTCAACAAGGAAAACCCCGTTAACGATCTGTCGATCTCTCAACTCCGGGCGATCTACACCGGTGAATTGACCAACTGGAAAGAAGTCGGGGGACAGGACGCGACGATAATCCTCTACGGACGCGAGAACAATTCCGGGACATACGCCTATTTTAAGGAACATGTGCTCCAGGAAGACGACTTTGCGGACCGCTGCCAGACCCTTCCCGGAACGGCATCGGTCGTAAACGCCCTCACGAAAGATGCCAATGGCATCGGGTATGGCGGGATTGCCTGGGCAACTACCGTTAAACATGCGGGTGTTAAAGCGACCGATACCAGCAGCGCCATTCATCCAACAATTGAAGCAGTGTCCAAAGGCGCGTATCCGATTTCGCGTGAACTCTATTTCTTCCTGCGTGGAGAACCGTCGGTTGAGGTCAAGAATTTCATCAATTGGGCTCTTTCTCCTGATGGGCAGAAGGTTGCTGAATCAGCGGACTATATTCCGCTGCATGCTGAAGTCGCCAAGTCGAATATGTTGAAGTAACGCAGATCTTCGAAGGAAGAATAAACAGCCCGATGGATGCACAGTATCAATTCAAGCCCAAGTCAAAGTGGCGGGAAAAGCTCGGCGAAAAGTTCATCGCCATCAATGCTTTCTCCGCCCTGATCGGTATCACGTTGATATTCGTATTCATCTTCAAAGAAGCGATTCCAATCTTCACCAGTGCCGAAGTTCACGAGGAGGTCACGTTCGATAAGATGGTGACCCCTCAAGTCTGGAAAGAGGGGCAGGAAGCCAAGCATACCTGGCAGCCCAATTCGAACATCCCCAAGTATTCGTTGATGCCGCTGTTTGTCGGCACACTAAAAGCTGCCCTGGTCGCAATGCTGTTGGCAGCTCCTCTCGGAATAGGTGCGGCCATATACTCATCAGAATTTGCATCAAAACGAATGCGGGAAGTGATCAAGCCGGTGATTGAGTTGCTCGCAGGGCTTCCTTCTGTGGTCTTGGGTTTCTTTGCCCTGATTATTCTTGCTTCGCTTCTGCAGAATCTCTTCGGTCTGACCTATCGCCTCAACACACTCAATGCCGGAATTGCACTGGGAATTGCCATAATCCCGATAATCTTTACCATTGCTGAAGACGCCATGAACTCTGTTCCCGCGTCATTGCGCGATGCCGCCCGCGCCCTGGGCGCAAACCCCTGGCAGGTATCGTTCACGATGGTCTTACCCGCGGCCATGCCCGGAATCGCTGCCGGAATAGTCCTGGGCTTTGGAAGGGCAATCGGGGAGACTATGATCGTACTGATGGCGTCAGGGAATGCTGCCATATTATCCGGCTCCTTCACAGACTCGATCCGTACTCTTTCAGCAACTATTGCCGCCGAACTGGCTGAAGTCGTTTTTGGTAGCGCCCACTACAATGTGCTGTTTCTGATAGGTACGTTGCTGTTCTTGTTCACTTTTGTATTGAATCTCGGGGGCGAGATCGTGCTGGCGCGACTGAAGACACGCTTCCAGGGAAGGGCCAGATGAGCCTCACGCCGACTATCCCGGAAGCGACCAACTTCGTTGCGAACTTGCGATTCCAACCCAAAACGCAAGGTTACCTGCCCCGCGGACTGACTCTGGCAGCAACGTTAATCATCATATTGATGCTGGTCGTTATCCTCGGGAATGTCATTTTTGGCGGACTTGGCACTATCAGTTGGGAGTTTCTCTCGAAAGCTCCCGAGCAGGGGCTTGAGGCCGGCGGTATTTTTCCGGCGATCATCGGCACGGTATTCCTGGTAATCTTGATGGTGATCACCGGCGTGCCGATCGGGGTGATGACAGCAATCTATCTGCAGGAGTACACCAGCCCCGATTCCAAAATCACCAGGCTGATTCGAATTGCCATCAACAACCTCGCCGGCGTGCCATCTATTGTTTTCGGTCTGTTTGGTCTGGGATTTTTCGTTGGGTTTATCGGCAACAATATCGACTCGCTGATTCTGAATTCTCCGACACCGATCTGGGGGCAGCCGGCAATCATCTGGGCTGCGCTAACGCTCGCTCTGCTGACACTGCCGGTCGTGATCATATCGACCGAAGAAGCTCTGAAAGTGATTCCGCGCGAACTCAAGGACGCATCTTATGCCCTTGGCGCCACCAAATTGCAGACAATTGTCCGGATCCTGCTGCCGCAGGCCCTGCCGGGAATCTTCACGGGGGCCATCTTGGCCGTAAGCCGGGGCGCGGGCGAAGTCGCTCCGATCATGTTCACCGGAGCAGCATACTATCTTCCGTATCTGCCCAAAAAACTCACCGACCAGTTCATGGAACTGGGGTATCACGTTTTTGTCATGGCCACGCAATCACCAGACGTTGACAAGACATTGCCGATACTTTACGGCACCGTTTTGGTGTTGCTTGTGCTGACATTTCTGCTAAATTTCGTGGCCATCTTGATCCGGTCGCGTATCCGATCGAGGCGGGTCAGTGCCTAAGTCAGAATTTGAAATCCAGTCGGAGGAGACTGTAAGAAAGATGCCTCCCGAAATTCACGACAACACCAAGATCAAGATGGAAGTTCGCGGCTTGAACTTTTTCTACGGAGCCAATCAGGCGCTGCGAGATGTCTCTATTGATGTCGAGGAGAATAAGGTCACCGCATTTATCGGCCCGTCCGGCTGCGGCAAATCTACATTCCTGCGCACTCTCAATCGCATGAATGAAACGATTCCCGGAACCCGAATGAATGGATCGGTGAAGCTTGACAACATCGACGTGTACAACGGCTTCCGCGATGTGTCGCAACTGCGCACCCGCGTCGGCATGGTGTTCCAGAAATCAAATCCGTTTCCCAAATCGATTTTCGACAATGTCGCCTATGGCCTGCGCGTTAACGGTATCAAGGAGAAAGGGCTGATTGCCGAAGCAGTCGAGGAAACGCTCAAGAAGGCGTTTCTTTGGGAAGAGGTAAAGGACAAGCTCAACGTCAGCGCGTATATGCTCTCCGGCGGTCAACAACAGCGCCTCTGCATCGCGCGCGCCCTGGCTGTCCGTCCCGAAGTCCTTCTGATGGATGAGCCGGCTTCGGCGCTTGATCCGATCTCAACCTCCAAGATCGAAGATCTGATTGGTGAATTGAAAAAAAACTATACAATTGTCATCGTGACACATAACATGCAGCAGGCGGGCCGAATTTCCGACTATACTGCTTTCTTCTATGAAGGCCATCTCGTAGAATTCGGACCGACGAAGCAGATTTTCACTAAACCAATCAAGAAACAGACCGAAGACTACATAACCGGTCGATTCGGTTGATCTAAGCAGAAGTCAGGAATATGCAGCATTTACGTAGAGAAGTTGACAGACTCAAGAGAAAATTGCTGGCGCTCAGCGCCTATGTCGAGGAGTCCGTCCAGCGCGCGGTCAAGGCGGTTTCGGAACGCGATGAAAAACTCGCGCAACGGGTCATCGACACCGATTTCGAAATCGACGAGATGGAAGTCGACGTCGAAGAGGACTGCCTCAAGATTCTTGCACTGCATCAACCGGTGGCGATTGATCTGCGTTTCATTATCGCCGTCCTCAAGATCAATAACGACCTCGAGCGTATCGGCGATCTCGCCGTCAATATCGCCGAACGCGCAGTTTCACTTTCCAAGCGCGACAAGATCAACTCGCCTTTCGATTTCCAGACCATGGCCGAACGCGTTCAGAAAATGCTGCAGAAAGCTCTCGACGCCCTTGTTAATGGCGACGCCAAACTGGCGCGTGAAGTACTTGTCTCCGACGATGAAATCGATGAAATGAACCGGCAGATGTACGACTCAATCAAGATGGGGATTCGGCAGGATCCCGACAACGTTGACACGTTGATCCAGGTGCTGGCAATTTCCCGCAATCTCGAACGCATCGCCGACCACACCAGCAATATTGCCGAAGATGTCATTTATATGGTCGACGGCGACATTATCCGCCACGGCCATCGGCAGTATTAGCTCCATCCCTGCAATTATCTGCGCTGTTTCCTTGTCCCGGAGCGCCCGGACAAAAAACTCCATTACCTTGCGTCGCCAGACTTGCAATCGCCGTTCCGTTTGAATATATTGCCGGCGGCGTAGATCATAACAGCGGGGAGACTCCCTCATGACCGACCATAGCCTGTTTGGGCGTTTGCGCAGGATGCGTATTCTTCCGCCCCGGGACCAAGAAGTGTATTCGCTCTTCGAACGAATCTGTGACACTGTAGCCGAAGCCTCATTCCTTCTAACCGAGTTGTTTAATCCTGAGAGGCGTAACGGCCAGGAACTGGCTTACCAGATCGAAAATTGCCTGACTCGGTGCTCACAACTGAACGAATCAATGGAGGATACACTAGCTCGCGCCCAACAACCGCCATTTTCCCGCTCCGATATTTCGCAGTTTGCCAATGACTGTGTCGACATTGCCAAATTTATCAATCATGCCGCGAATCGGTATGTCATCTATGAAATTCCGTCGTCAGACAAAGAAATGAGAGAGCTGGGCGCCATCATACGCGAAGCCTGTGAGCATATTGTGCAGGCGGTCAAGTCACTCCGGAGGGAGCGCCGAATTGATGCGTTTTCTCGGGCGGTCGACCAGTTGGAGACAAGAGCCGATGAGATCTATCACGGCGGTCTGCATCGCCGCTTTCAGGAGATTCGCGCCGACCGCTCGAGTCTTGAATCAAGAATTCAGAAGACTCCCGCAACAGCCGAACCGCAGGCCATACTTGATTTGATATCAGCTAATGTCGAATATACCCGCCACGTGGCTGTCTTTTTCATTCTTCGTCAGGTATACGCCGAACTCGAGCGCGCCATCGACTCATGCACCGATGCCACCGACACGCTGAAACGCATGGTCGCGGACAATGTCTGATCAGCTTCTTCTCATCCTGATTATTGCCGCCGCGTTGATGTATGATTTCGTCAACGGCTTTCACGACGCCGCCAACGCCATCGCCACTACTGTCTATACCCACGCATTATCCCCCCGCAATGCAATTATCATGGCGCGCACACTCAATTTCGCCGGCGCCATGTTGCACACGGCAGTGGCCTACACAATTGGCAAGGGGGTGGTCGACAGTAATTTCATTACGCTACCGCTATTGTTTGCCGCGGTAATGGGTGCAGTACTCTGGGGTTATTTCACCTGGTATTTTGGCCTGCCGTCGTCTTCGACCCATGCGCTGATCGGTGGATTGGCCGGAGTCGCGCTTTTCAATAATGGTTTCGACTTTTCGGTATTGATCGAATCAGGAATGCGTAAGATCTTGATAGCGATGGTCATCTCCCCGATTGCCGGCATCCTTATCGGGCTGATCCTGATTACCATCTTCAGCTGGATTGTCTGGCGAATGCACTATCGTAAGACCGCCAAATTCTTCAAACGGCTGCAAGTGCTGTCGGCTGCTTTCGTCTCGACGACGCACGGAATGAACGATGCCCAGAATGCGATGGGTGTGATAGCGATCGCTCTGATGTCCGCCGGAGCAATCAGCGAATTTCACGTGCCGATGTGGGTTCGGGTTGCCTCCGCATTCATGATTGGGCTGGGAACCTCGGTCGGCGGTTGGCGCATTATGAAAACAATGGGCAGAAAGATGACGCACTTGCATGAACCCATCGATGGCTGCGCCGCGGAGACGGCTTCCGGAACCGTCATTCTCCTGGCTTCGCTGGTGGGCGCTCCAATATCAACGACCCAAGTAGCGACAGGTTCTATTGTCGGAACCGCTATGCGCCTATCGTCTGGGAAATGTTCGCTGGTCGATAATGCTCAATATCCTGCTCGCCTGGGTGTTCACTTTCCCGGGCGCGGCTCTATTTGGCGTAGCAGTCCTGTTGATTATGCGACTTTTCACCGGATGATTTCGCCATCTCCTTGACAAACTGAACAAAGATCAGTATTGATCGTATCAGAATCTATGCGAATGATCTTCAACCTGATATTTGCCGCGGTCATGATCTTCTGCGCTCCGTCCGTTCTGGGCAGGAATCTCCAATATTTCATTACCGGCGGTGTCGCCTATCCCATTTATGACAAGGACCTCACCAAGATCTACAATGCCGGACTGCATCTCGGGATAGGTCTGGGATATACTCTGAGTGACCGGGTTATGCTGACAGGCAACGTCCAGGTCAGCAACTTACCGCTCGACGAGGAAGAGTACCTCAAGTCCATAGATGCTTTCGCCAAAGACAACCAGGCCGAAGAGGGCAGTGCCACGGTTCTAACTGGATCTCTTAACGTCAAGTATTCGTTTTCTCGCGCTCGCTCGGGCGAAGCGGCATTTCTTACCGGCGGAGCAACCATCGGACGGTTTATTGCTGGTGATGTCTTGCTTTCCCAGACCCAGGGCAATGACGTGGTTGAAACCGTGAAGGATGGCAAAGGCCAAAGCGCCCTCGGGATTAATGCAGGCGCCGGCTTCAATGTGCATCTTAGCTCGAAGAGCTTCCTGTTCTTCGAAGCTCGTTACACTTTACTCTTCACCGATAAGCCGCGGGTCCACATAATTCCGCTGCAGTTTGGCGTGGCGTTCAGATAGCATTGCCGCCAGTCTTCGCAGCCTAACTCACTAAACATCATAATCTTGCGCACCTCGACCGTGTGCGCCGAATCGACACGTTCGGTTATCACGGCTGCAGATCGTCCTCCATCTCCTATTTCCCCCTTGATTTTTCCGCCGCCACCCTTATTATAAAGGTTCTCTTTTTGGAGGACGGGATGCTGAACGCACTTAAGATAATTGCCGGAACGGCTAACCTGCCCCTCGCAAGAAAAATCGCGCAGTATACGGGAGTGCCGCTGACCGAATGTGACGTCCGGCGTTTCTCCGACGGCGAAGTGCGGGTGCAGATCAATCAGAATATCCGGGGTTCGGATTTGTTTATTATCCAGCCCACCAATCCACCGGGCGAAAACCTGCTGGAATTGTTGATCATGATTGACGCCGCCAGGCGCGCTTCAGCCAAACGTATTACCGCGGTCATTCCGTATTACGGCTACGCCCGGCAGGATCGCAAAGACCAGCCGCGCGTCTCGATTACCGCCAAGCTGGTGGCAAATCTGATTACCACCGCCGGCGCCGACCGCGTAATTACCATGGACCTGCATGCATCGCAGTTGCAGGGGTTCTTTGACATACCGCATGATCACTTATATGCCAGCCGGATTTTCTTCGATTATTTCCGCGCCAAACGGATCCAGAATCTGGTTTCGGTTTCCGCGGATGTCGGTTCGATCAAGATGGCGCGCGCATTTGCCAAAGAACTTCACTGCCCGCTGGCGATTATCGACAAGCGGCGCATTGAAGCCAACGAGGCCGAAGTGTTGAATATCATCGGCGACGTCAAGGATAAGAACGTCATCATCCGCGATGACATCGTTGATACTGCGGGCACGGTCGTTCTGGGAGCGGAGGCGCTCAAGAAGCAGGGCGCGCTGGACATCTTAGTGTGCGCTACACACGGCGTTCTGTCGGGTAAGGCCATTGAACGGATTCAGGATTCGCCGATCACCGAGATGGTTATCACCGACACGATCCTGCGCGATATTGACAATCTGCCGTCCAAGTTTAAGGAACTGTCAACGGCGGACATGTTTGGCGAAGCGATTCGCCGGATCTGGCACGAAGAATCAGTCTCGAAGCTATTTGATTAATTAATAGAGGAGTAACAATGAACGAGTTACATTTGGATGCCGAAGTTCGCTCCGGCGCCGGAAAGAGCGTGACGCGCAAAATGCGTTCTGCGGGGAATGTCCCCGGCATTTTGTACGGTCTGGAAGACAAACCGGTCATGCTCGGAGTCAACAGCCGCAGTTTGCACAAGATGCTGCACAGCGCTTCGAGCGAAAACGTCCTGGTCGACCTGGCTGTCGGCAAGAGCAAGGCGGTCAAGGTCCTGCTCAAGGACGTCCAGCATCACCCGGTTACCAACAAAGTCGTGCATATCGATTTTCAGCGTGTCGACCTTACCAAGAAAATCGTCATTGCCGTGCCCGTGCACTTGATCGGCGTCGCAGACGGCGTCCGCTCCGGCGGCGGCGTCCAGGAATTTATCATGCGTGAACTGGAAGTGTCGTGCCTGCCGACCGATATCCCGACGCACATCGAAGTCGACGTCAGCGAACTGGGTATCGGCGATGCCATTCACGTCGGCGATTTGAAGCTCGAGAAGATTGACATCGTCTCTGATCCGCATCGCACGATCGTCTCGGTCCAGCCGCCGACCGTCACGAAGCTGCCGGAAGCCGGCGAGGGTGTGGAAGTTGCCGAAGGCGCGGAACCGACCGAGCCGGAGGTTATTGCCGAGAAGAAGGCAGAAGAACGCCAGAAGGAAAAGGAAGACAAGAAGTAGTCTCGTCATTCCCTCGAATCACGAACGGCCGGCATTATTGTCGGCCGTTTTTTTTCGGGATTGTACCGACGTCGGCGGGATGCTGCGAATGATATGTATCACCGTGATATATCAGTATCGTGCACAGCCGGTTACCTAAGTGTGACACAGCAAAACTGCCGAGTTAAAGTCCTTGACAAAACATCGAGTCAAAAGTATACTTCTAACGTAATCGATAGATTGGGACTTCGATGATACCAATTCGTCTCGCCGACATGCTGTTTATCACTAGCTTAAACGCCTAAAGGGAAGGAAACGCAAATGAGATGCGTATTCACATTCTTGCTGGTTCTGGCGCTTTCGTTTCAGGTTTGTGCTGCAACCATTCATGTGCCGCTGAATCAGCCAACTATCCAGGCGGGCATTAACGCGGCCGGAAGCAACGATACGGTGCTTGTGGCTTCCGGGACATATGTTGAAAACATCAACTTTTGGGTAAGGCTGTCGTGCTGCTGTCCGAAGCCGGCCGCGATTACACCTTCATCCATCCGGCTAATCCGACCGCTGTGATCGTTCGATTCGACAGCGGTGAAGACACCACTTCGGTCATTAATGGCTTCACAGTCCGCAATACGACTCATGCATACGGCATTTTGTGCTTCAACTCCGGCCCGATCATTGAGAATTGCGATGTGAGCTACTGTGATGGACCCGGAGACGGCGGCGGAATCCGCTGCATCTATTCCGGTGCGAAGATACGCGGTAATCGAGTCCACCACAATACCGGCGAAGTTACGGGCGGAGGCATAAGCATAACTCAACAGGCATCAGAAGTTCTTGAAGTCACAGGTAATGAAGTTTACGAAAATGTGGCACCCCATGGACCGGGCATCGGTGCTCCGAGCATCGGCAATGCCATAATCAGTCGGAACGTGATTTGGGGAAATATCGGCTATGCGCAGTTTGGCGGCGGAATTTACATTGATGCGATTTATCCGTTCATCAGAGTGTTCAACAATACGGTCGTTGGAAATTCCAAAGGAATCGTCGTTTTGGGAGGCGGCGACGTTGAGTTTAGAAACAACATCGTCGCGTTTAGTAATGACGCTGGTTTCGTTCCCAGCGGTGCCGTGGCGGCTTACAATTGCGTCTGGGGTAACGGAAGTGCCAACACCCCGGGCACAGACGGCATAGCAGCTGATCCCCTGTTCCGGAACATTCTGGCTCACGATTATCGTCTGCAAGCCTCCTCGCCGTGCATCAATGCCGGGGATCCGGCTGTTAGTTTCAACGATCCGGACGGCAGCCGTAATGACATTGGCGCTTTCCCGTTCACGCCCGAACCTGATCCATTAAATCGAGTGATTGTCGGACCGGTCGAATATCTCGACGCCGCTCATTTGCGTGTTCCGATATCTTTTGCAAACGATAGCGATGTTGTCGCAGCCGTCTCGGTTCCGCTGCAGTGGTCCAGTGCTGAAGTGTTGGTTGATTCTGTCAGCTGGCTGAACTCGCGGGTCATTGACTGGGAGATTACGCAGGCCCAGGCTGACAACAACAGTCAGACTTTGCTCATCGTCGCCACGAAAATCAATGCCGCACCGGCCGACCCGGGTGCCGGCTTACTCTGTGAAGTATTTCTGCATGCTCCTGGTCTGCTCGTAGGAGTGAATGTCTGTTTTGACACTACCTATATTCCGCCGGGAGGCGAATTCATTTTCACGGATGAAAATGCACAGACACTGTATCCCAGCTTCGAAGCCTACTGCTTCGAGTTCGATCCGCCGGATGCGAGAGTTGTCGTCCCCAATGGCGGAGAAGTGTATATTGGCCTCCACAACGAAACCATCATTTGGCGAAGCTTTTCCGGTAACATCGACTCCACAGTGGTCTTGCTGTCAACCAATGGCGGTTCATCGTATGATACTTTCGTGGGCCGGGTAATTGGTTCAGATACGACTATGGCTTGGACGGTTCCGGTTTTGTGGGAAGATGATTGCCGGGTGTCAGTCCTGCACTATGAAACAGGCCAGAGCATCCAACAGGATGCGTCGGATGGGCTCTTCAGCATTCATTCCATCGGTGATGTGAATTGCTCAAATAGCATCGAAATCAGTGATGTCGTCTGTTTGATCAACTACATTTTTGCGGGCGGATCCGGGTCCTGTGATTGCATAGAGCGCGCCAAGGATGTGAACTGTGACGGCCGCTACAATATCAGCGATGTGGTCTATTTGGTGAATTTCATTTTCCTTGGTGGACAGCCCCCTTGTCCTGATAACCCACCTATAAACAAGTTGGTCGTTCCGGCCCCCACTCTGTCGTTTTGCCAGAGTGAAAACGAAAATGAATTGGTGATATCGACGAATTCCGAATTTGAGTTAGCCGCAGTTGAACTGGAAATCGCAATTACGGTCAGCTCGATCGCAGATATTCAAATGACAGACACTCATCCGGGACTAAACCTCTATTGGACTGCGCTAAATGATGATCGCATCAAGATCGGAATCGTCGACCCGTCAGGTCAGTCCGTCATCGGCGCCGGCGCGACGGATCTCTTCCGAGTCAAACTCGCCGAAAGCTCCGCCATTGAATCTAATGTGATCAGCGGTATCGCAGTTGATAGAAATGCATTCGAGTATCGTCTCGCGAGTGTGAAAACTACTTCGGTGTTGCCGGCGACCTACCGTCTGGATCAAAATCGGCCGAATCCATTTAATCCGACGACATCAATTCAGTATTCTCTTCCAGTAACGGGATGGGTGAAGCTGGCGATCTACAATATCCTCGGCAATCAGGTTCGCATTCTGGTCGACGAAATCAAGCCGGCTGGGAATCACACCGTCAGTTGGGATGGTCGTTCCAAGTCCAATGAAGTCTTACCTTCGGGGGTGTACTTCTATCGATTGACGGCCGGTTCTTTTACAGAGACCAAGAAGATGCTGCTGTTGAAGTAGTACATCTGTCTGCCTGCAGAAATAATGCCGCCAATGGCGGAAGTTAGAATACTCTTTTTAGATGGGTCAGCAACAACCAGTTGTTGACCCATTTTCTCAACTAGATGCGCAGCCACGATGCCACGTTCAAAGCTCTCCTTGATCGACGGAAGATGTTTAGATTATGCAGGTTGTTCAAGGGTATTAATCTGGGCAGTACTGGATTCGAACCAGTGACCCTCCCGATGTAATCGGGATGCTCTAACCAACATCCCGTGATATCAAAATTGGGCAGTACTGGATTCGAACCAGTGACCCCCTGCGTGTAAAGCAGATGCTCTAACCAACTGAGCTAACCGCCCTGATTGTCGCTATTATACAAAACGATCCGTTTTGGGCAACTGAAGAAGTGGATGGTTGTGGAGCCGAGTATCGGTTCTGGGTGATGGCTCGCGGTTTCTTGAGCGGAACCAGTGACTCTCCCGATGTAATCGGGATGCTCTAACCAACCGAGCTAACCGCCCTGAAGTTTTGTGTGTGTCTTGACGGGTAAAATATGGCGGCCCCGACCTCACTCTCCCCAAACTTTTGTAAGCTTCGGCTTCTCAGTCCGGTTACACTATGCCCGGATCGGCGAAAGCCGATGGAAATCAATCAAATACATATAGTCCCAGCGTCGAATTCGACAGAGAATATCCGCCGCCTCACCTTCGCTCCGAAATCCCAAAGAATCCGAAGAAACCATACAGCCCGAATAATCCATAAAAAGCGTAAAGGGCTCCGTTTCCGGTTGTCGAACCGAGCATACCCAGGAATCCTAGAAGTCCCAAAAAGCCAAGGTAGCCAAGATTTCTTTTCTTCTTCATATCAAATCTCCAATTGTCAGAGAATATCCACGAGACTTGTGAAGTCTCATCCATCATAGTCTACGGGCATACCAAGATAGGAGTTGCGTGTTCGATACTAACTCGTACGAAGGCAAAGCGGATAAAAAACGGTGTTCAATGGCGGGCCCGACCTCACTCTCCCCAAACTTTTGTGAGCTTCAACTCTTCGGTCCGGTTACACTACTCTATGATCGACAAAACGCGTTGGAAAACTATGGCTTCGAAATTGAAAATCTGGATGGAATTATGAGAAATGACCAGTTTTTAACTCATCGACCGAGTACTTTTCATTATATCCTTTCACCCGGACATGATTGGCGAAGCAGGAGAAATTAACTATCGCACACGCCGTCATCCCGATTATTCTTGTCAATCTCATTGACTTCTAAATATCGCAGACCTAAGTGATTGCCGGATGCACTCGTCTACCATGCACAGATTCACACCTTATCAGGCATGGCCCAATAACTCCACAATAATATTTGATATGAAGATCAGGATGATTGTATATTTAGATATGCCATTAATCTCGTTGCAATACCGTTATCGCAGAGGAGGAGTGACTATGGGCAAACGCATAATTGCATCGACGATTTTTATCGCCGTTTTCACCATGGCCATTTCCGGCATGGCAGACTCGCCGTCTAAAAAGGCGGAAAAAACCTATAAAATTCACGGGTTTCTAGGAGAATCATCGACTGTGGCAGCGACGAATAAGACAGTAACGCTGTTCAATGCCGACAGCAACAAGGCACTGGCCAATACCAACAGCAATTTTTTCGGAAAATACGCTTTTAAAAAGCTACCTGCCAGGACATTATCTGGTTAAGGTTGGCGAGAAGGTTATGGATGTCTATCTCATCGATAAGGATGTTCGTCTCGACATCGACTTGAGCGCCAAAGATGGAACCATGAATTATGCCGCGGGAGCGGCGGCTCAGGCCGTAAAGCCGACCGAAAAAAAAGGTGAGGCAACTCCTTCCGTCCAGCCGAGCGGCGATGCCGATCTTGCCAAACTTTTTTCCGGCAAATATTACAGCTATACTGGCGGCTCGACATTAAGCGGCGGGGGGGCTCGGAAAGTCAGATCGCTTTCTGTCCCGACGGCAGTTATTTCGAAAGTTATGAATCCGGCTACTATGGTTCCGGGCAATGGGGTCAGGCCGGCCAGAGCCGCGCCAGCGGCACTTGGTCAATCCAGGGCACAATCGAATCCGGGACGATTACCATCACTTACGCTAACGGCAAACAACAGACGGTGCAATACCAGACGACGGGTGAACGAGGCTGCTACAAATTCGGTGGCCGGTTATATTGCTATAACGGCGCCTGTGATTGAGAAAAGGACATTATAAAGAGATGAACGTTTTGGGCTTCAAATTGCTTGAGAAGGCTTAAGACTGCCATCCATCTTATTCAGTTTCCGCAGGCGAAAAACCGTAATATGATGACAGTTGTGACAAGAAAATTCGGGCCAAGATGCTCTGATTTCAAGCATAAGAATGGCGGCCCCGACCTCACTCTCCCCAAACTTCTGTGAGCTTCAGCTTTCCGATCCGGTTACACTATGCCATGATTCGACGGAAGACGTTGGAAAATAATAGATTACCCAAAGAGTGAATGACAAATTTAGCTCGAGAACGATGACTCCTTCAACGGCTGGTGTGAACGGATGGCGATCATGCTACGGTACGGCCAGCCCGGTCAAACCGAATCAGAGTGCCTTCGTCGAACGATTAAACCGGACCTACCGGGATAAAGTGCTGAACAGCTATCTCTTTGAGGACTTAGATCAAGTGCGGGAGATATTTAGTCTGTGGCCTCTTCGAGTCTTTTTGCAAACTCTGGGTCCAGTTTTTCAACGATATTAAGCTGCTTCTCCAGGCTGCGGTTTAGCTATAGTCGGACACCGATGAGTCTTCTGTTAAGAGCGTGGTAGCTGCCTCTGCACGGCCACCCGTTTCAGTGAGATGAGCTTTCTTAAGCGATCGAATGCCAGCAGGAAAAAGTCCTATTTCACGCAGCGGACCGAAAAGCCGCACCCCTTGGGATCATATTCGTTGATAGCGGCGGCATAGTCATAGGCCAGCGCCCTTGCCCACGCATTGCCAGTATCATACGTCGTGGCTGACCAGAATATGGCGTGGTCATGCCCTGACCCAAAGTAGCCTTGGTTGGTACGGAATCCGGCCGGTAGTGCCGAAAAGCGACTCTCATTAGTGGCGTTCAGATTGGGACTGGCCCAATGCGCGATCCCAGCCTCTTTCATCTTTCCTCCGGCCACCCACTCGCCACCGAGGTAATCGACTAAGAGAACCAGCCATTCAGAGTCGTCTGGCACATGCCAACCGGCTGGTGCCAGATTGCGACTATCGTTGACAGCGTACCAATTGTACAGCCGGCCGTAGGTGGCTACGTCATTATCCTGGTTGGCCGGGCTGCAACAAGCACCAGTCGTCAGACTTTATTCCAAGCGCCTCCGTCGCTGACAATCGGTATGGCGACTCCGTTACGGTAGCGAGTCACCTTTGAGGTTCTCAGCCATCCACCACTGAGTGCCGATCTTGACGGTCACATACACGTTCACCATCTACATCAGGTGACTCTCCCCGTTAGTCCCGAACGACATCTCGTCACCATAGCCGGTCCCAGCTGAATTGGTGGCATAGGCGCGTACATAGTAGGTGGTGCCTGAACTCAGACCCCGGCAAGCGAGCTAAGTGAAACATCCCGCACCGCTACTGTCAATGGTTTTGCTGTCGGCGGTTGTGGGCGTCTGATGTGTGCTCCAGCACACACCGCGCGCAGTTACTACGGCGCTACCGTCGGATGTAACGGTACCACCACATATAGCTGATGTTCCGGTAATATCAGCGACATTGTTCGTAAGAACCGCTGGTTTCTGCACTGCAGGTTCTGTCGGTTTTTCATTTCCAGAGCAGGTAACAAGCAGCAATGACAACATTGCCACGGTGATTAGAGACAATAACATCGCACAACTTCGCACTCCGCTGTTGCGATGCCATGCGCTCAGCGGTGCGAGACAAGACATAGACTTCTGGTGGCAAGGCATGTGTGAGGATCGCATAGAATTCTCCTTTCATCCGCCCGAAGAGGCGAAAAGATCGTCTACGATTCACCCACAAGATACAAGACGGTCGTCGATTTTGCGAATGAAAAGAATGGGGGGATCGGTGGGCTGCCAGATTGGGATAAACGCCGATGCTGAGCATGACGGAAACGGGAATAGCTGGGAGATAACATTCGAAGGAGCAAAAGGAAAATAGGACAGAAATTGATTTCAATGGCGGGGTTGACGAGGCTCGAACTCGCGACCTCCTGCGTGACAGGCAGGCATTCTAACCAACTGAACTACAACCCCGGCAAATCTGTCTTGTGGGCACGCTTTACGCCGATTGTTTCCCTTCCGCTTCCGACGGCTTGTCCTTGATCATGATTCCGACCGGAATCAGGACGCAATAACCAAGCACCAGAAGAATCGGCGCCAGCGTTATCGAACCGGAGGCGAGGGCAATGAATCCTAAGATGATCGACGCAAGCGCCGCACCAAGGATCATCCAGTTCTTCTTTCCAAACGGCAGCTCGTCGCTTTGACGAGACGCCTTAACTTTCTTCAACTGCGCCATCGGGCCTCCACTGAGACAGGCAAATTACCATTAATTCGGCGTTCGTCAAGCGAATTTTTCCCCGACCGCCCACGCCCGGAGAATACATACATGCTTCCTTTATACACCATTCTGATTCCATTAATTGTATATCTCTTGCGGCAAAGTGCGAAATCGCGTTAACTTCCAAAGAATAACCCGATTTCTGCGGGGCCAAATCCGCAAGAACAGGAGCATACAATGACGACATTCTTGGTTTGTGGCGCCGGACTGATGTCCAAAGCCCTGGTATATGACCTGATCAAATTCTGCAATCCCGCCAAAGTCATTCTTCTCGACATCGATCAAGCTCGCCTCGATTCTATCAGCGGCGAAAAAGTCGAAAAACACCGCGGCGATTTGTCGGATAAGGCGTTTTTCGAGCCATTTGTCCGAGAGGCCGATGTCGCTGCCGGCTCCGCCAGCTACAAACTCAACCGCGCCCTCACCGAATGCTCCATCAGACACAAAACACATTTTGTCGATCTTGGTGGCAATAATTCGGTGGTCGATGCCCAGTTTGCGCTCTCTGATTTGGCCGCGGCGGCGGGAGTGACGATTATTCCCGATTGCGGACTGGCTCCCGGGATGGCCTCAGTCCTCGCAGCTGACGGCATCTCGCAATTTGAGAAGGTCGAATCAGTCAAGTTACGGGTCGGCGGGTTGCCGCAGAATCCCGTTCCACCGCTCAACTATGCAGTCTTCTTCTCACCGGAAGGCTTGCTGAACGAGTACCGCGAACCCACCGTGGTCCTGCGTGACGGGAGATTGACGAAGTTGCAGAGCCTCACTGAAGGCGAACGCCTCTCGTTTCCGCCAAACTTCCCGGAGTTGGAGGCCTACCATACTTCCGGAGGCGCCTCAACCCTGCCCTATACATTCGAAAAGCAAATCAACGAGCTCGATTACAAGACGATTCGTTACGTCGGCCACTTCGAAAAAATCAAGTTCCTCTTTGATATCGGCATGGCCGACGAAACGAAGTATGATGTTGATGGAGTAATGCTTAGTCCGGATCAGGTGCTTCGCAGTGTCCTATACCGGCACCTGCCAAAGAATGCGCCGGATGTAGTCCTGGTGTATGTTGAGGTTGTCGGCATGAAGCACAATCGCCGCCAGACGGCCACCTACTATATCGAAGACTACCTTGACAAGACCACCGGCCATTCAGCCATGCAGCGAACGACCGCCTATTCAGCGGCAATCGTCATGCAGATGATCGCTGAAGGGTCAATCAGCAGGCGCGGTACCCTGCGCTCGGAACAAGGCATCGATCACCGTCGCTTTATCGAGCATCTCGGCGAGCGCGGAATCGGCGTCAAAATCGAGCTCAAGTAACACATCGCCCGGCACTTTGTGATAGCGGGTCTGCGCGATGACCCGCCATTCACCCCGTTCCCCCGATCTTCCGCTGAAACTTCACCGCCATAATCCCGTACGCTCTATAGGTAATCCAATGACGAAGAATTTTGTAACTACTCATAAGGAATAAAGCATGAAAAAGGTAATACTATCGGTGCTGGTCGTCGCAATCGTGGCGGTGATTGTACTGGTAATGTTCAATCGCGGCGATTCCAGCAAGCAGACGGCTTCCAACGGAGTCAAGGTCGAGAAAGGGGAAATCATCGAGAAGGCGATGGCGATCGGGACGATTCAGCCTTACAAAGAAGTCCTCGTCAAATCGAAGATCTCCGGAATCGTGAAGAAGCTCCATAAAGAGGTCGGGGATGTCGTGAGAGAAGGCGAACTGCTGATCGACATTTCGCCGCAGCCGACACCGCTGGAGTATACCGAAGCGCAGCGTTCGATCGACGTGGCGCAAATCAACTTCGACAACGCCAAGTCGGCATTTGATCGTTCGACCGAACTTTTCGACAAGAAGTTGATTTCCAAGCAGGAATTTGACGACCGCAAGGTCAGTTTCGAACAGGCGCAGCTGCAGTTGAATCTTGCCAAGGAGCGGATGCAGCTGCTGGAGAAGGGCGCCATCAAAACCGCCAATGTCAATGTCGAAAGCACGATCCGCTCGCCCATCACCGGATCAATACTCTCGAAAAACGTCAATGAGGGTGATCCGGTGGTGCCGCTCACCTCCTATCAGGACGGAACTGCTCTGATCACCCTTGCTGACATGACTGATCTCATCTTCCGTGGAACAGTGGATGAGATTGATGTCGGCAAGCTTGTCGAGGGAATGCCGGTCACACTGAAGGTTGGCGCACTGCCGAAAGACACGGTTAGCGGCACCTTGTGGAAGATCTCGCCAAAGGCGCGCAAGGAACAATCGGCGACAGTGTTTGATGTGGAAGTGCGATTCAAGGATGTCGACCTGACCAAGCTGCGCGCCGGCTACTCCGCCAACGCGGAGATCATCATCAAGGAAGCGCGGGACATCATCGTGATTCCCGAACGCCTGGTTGACTTCCGCAGTGATTCGGCATTTGTGCAGGTGCTCGACTCAATCGGCGGGAAAAAGGAACGTCTCATCGAAACGGGCCTGTCTGACGGAGTGACAATCCAGGTTACCACGGGCCTGACCGAGGGCGAAATGCTGGCCGAAAAAACTGGAACTGTGAATCCGTTCTAGTATGCAACTGACTTCACTGAAACTATACATGAAGCAGTTTCTGCATGATCTGCGCGCGCAGAAACTGCGAACCTTCCTGACCTTAGTCGGATTGTCGTGGGGAACCGTGACGGTGATCTGCCTGTTGGCTTTCGGCTATGGTTTGCAGAACAATCAACAGGAGCAGATGAAGGGGCTGGGCGACAATATCGTCATCATGTGGGCGAGTAACACCAGCAAGCCGTACGCCGGATACCCAAAGGGCCGGTGGTTTGGGTTCGTTCCGGATGACATCAAGATGATGCGCCAGAACATTCCGGAGCTTGAGGCCGTCTCCGGCGAATTTCAGCGGGGGAATATCACTATTCGCAACGGCCGAAAGTCCAAACTCATCCAAATATCCGGTGTTGACCCGGAGTTTGCGCCAATGCGGACAATCGTTCCCGAAGATGGCGGCCGATTCCTCAATGACATTGATGTCAACGATAAACGCCGGGTGATCTTTCTCGGCAACGATCTGCGTGACGAAATCTTCGGTGAAGGAATCGATCCGGTTGGTAAAGCTGTACTTCTTGACAATGTCCCCTATACCGTGGTCGGAGTCATGGTGAAGAAGAAGCAGGACTCTTCCTATTCCGGACGCGACAAGGACAAGGGATTTGTTCCAGCAACAACATTCCAATCAACCTACGGCGACAGATATCTCGACAACATCGTGTTTCGCGCCAAGACTCTTGAGATCCACAAGCAAGCCGTTGACCGCACTTACGAGGTCTTTGCCAAGAGGTATAAGTTCGACCCAGCCGATCGCGAAGCTTTGTCGATGTGGGATACGGTCGAAGACAACGGGTTCATGGTGTTCTTCGTGGCGATGCGACTCTTTGTCGGCTTCGTCGGCTTCATGACCCTGATGGTCGGCGGCATCGGTTTGGCGAATATCATGTATGTCGTCGTCGAAGAACGAACCAAAGAGATTGGCATCAAGATGGCACTCGGAGCAAAGAAAGGCTTCGTTCTGTTCGGGTTCATTTTCGAAACTCTGATCTTAACGACGATTGGCGGCGGAATTGGCTATGCCATCGCCCAGTTGATTATTTCGCTGGCCCCGATGATGAATATCAAGGACTATGTCGGCACTCCCACGCTCTCATGGCAGGACAAGCTTGCGGTCGTAGCAATTTTGGGATTCATCGGGTTGATGGCGAGCTTCTTCCCGGCGCGTCGAGCGGCTAACATGAACCCGGTTCAGGCACTGAAACTGTAACATGATCAATTCACTTCTGTTCGTCCGGTTGTTCTGGCGCGACTTGCGCGCCAACAAGAAGCGCATGACGCTGACGCTGATCGCCGTACTTTGGGGCACCCTATCGATCGTCCTGCTCTTAGCCTTCGCCGAAGGCTTAAAGGCACAGTTAGCCGAGAACGGCAAGGGGCTGGGCGAGGGCATCTTGATCATCTGGGGTGGCCAGACAACGATTCCCTACGAGGGCCTCGGCAAGGGACGCCGCATTCGTTTCTATCCGGAGGATCTGCAGGAAATCCAACGTCAGATTCCGGAAATCGAAAAAGTTGGAGCTGACTACTTCAATTGGGGGACATCAATCAGCTACGGTAAGAAGACAATTTCCGGCAGAACGAACGGTCTCTTCCCCAGCTTTGAGACAATGCGCGCGCACTACCCGATGCCGGGCGGCCGGTTCATCAATGACCTCGACATGAGTAAACGCCGAAGAGTCGCATTTCTGGGCGACCGAATGGCGACTGATCTCTTCGGTGAGGAGGATCCAGTCGGCAAGGTCATCACAATCGACAACATGCCTTTCACCGTCGTCGGTGTGCAGGTCAAAAAGCAGCAGATGGGATCTTATTCTGGTCCGGATAACAACAAGGTTTCTATTCCCGCGACCACTCATTCTGCAATTTGGGGCAATCTGCGATACAATAATCTGGTGATCAAACCGCGGGATGTCAATCAAGCGGAGTTTGTCAAATCACGAATCTACGAAGTCGTTGGTAAGCGGCAGAAATTTGACCCGAAGGACAAAGCCGCACTGTCAATCTGGGATGTCATCGAAGGACAGAAGATGATGGACAAGATCATGCTGGGACTCCAGGTCTTCTTCGGTGTCATGGGCTTCTTCTCCCTCTCGATCGCCGGAGTCGGTGTTGCCAACATCATGTACGCCGCGATCAAAGAACGCACGGTCGAGATTGGCGTCAAAATGGCTCTGGGTGCAAAAAAACGCCAGATTATGGGGCAGTTTATTCTTGAGGCAGTCTTGATCTGCGGTATCGGCGGTTTGTTCGGTATCCTCGTGGCGCAGGGCGTTTGCGGGTTCTTCGAACGAGTTGACCTCAATAATGAGGCCCTGACCTGGTTAGGCAAACCGACAATCTCGATGACTATCGGCATGGTCACAGTTGCGATTCTGGCATTCATCGGCCTGGTGGCGGGATTCTTCCCGGCGCGGCGAGCCGCCTCAGTGAATCCGGTTGAATCGTTGAGGTATGAATAAGAACGAGGTATGAACACAATGATAAAGATGAACGGCATTAGAAAGCTCTATGCAACCGGCAAAGTTGCGGTTGAAGCGCTCAAAGGGTTGGACCTGGAACTCCAGGGCGGTGAATTTGTCAGTATTGTCGGACCCTCCGGTTCCGGCAAGTCTACCCTGATGAATATTGTCGGCTGTCTTGATACGCCATCCGAAGGCGAGTTCTTCCTGGATGGCGAGCGAGTCGACCAGTTCAATGGTAACCAGCTGGCCGAAGTTCGAAACAAGAAGATCGGCTTTGTATTCCAAAACTTCAACTTGTTACCCTATGCGACGGCATACGAAAACGTCGAACTGCCGATGATCTTTGCCGGCACTCCTCAAAAGGAGCGCAAGGAAACGGTCACGAGACTGCTCACCCGTGTCGGGCTTGGCGATCGTATGGATCATAAGCCGACCGAGTTGTCCGGTGGCGAAATGCAGCGAGTGGCAATTGCCCGCGCTTTGGCCAACAGCCCCAAGTTGATTTTGGCCGACGAGCCGACCGGAAACCTCGATTCGCATTCCGGATCGGAGATTATCGGCATATTTGAGGAGTTGTGGAAATCGGGAACCACCATTCTTATGATCACTCACGACCCCAATATCGCCAAGCGGACCAAACGAACGATCATGATCAAGGATGGGGTCATCGTGGCATCGCTAAACGGCAACGGCAATGGCTCTTCCGGTCACGAATAACATGGTTTGTTTATCTCTTTCGACCGGCTGAACTACTTCAAAATTCTGGTCATTCCTCCCTCAACACATTAGTATAAGTCTTGATGGCGAAACTGCATTGTTTGGATCTGGTCAAGACGTATCGTCGGCGTAAAGTCGTCGACGAAATTTCGATCGAGGTCAATCAAGGTGAGGTCGTCGGACTTCTCGGACCGAACGGTGCCGGCAAGACAACGACATTCTATATGGTAATTGGATTCATCCGGCCCCAATCCGGCAAGGTCCTCTTGGACGACCGGGTCATTACGGGGCTGGCAATGTATCGTCGCGCACGGTTGGGCATTGGCTATCTCGCGCAAGAACCATCGATCTTTCGCAAATTGACTGTTTGGCAGAATGTGATGGCGGTCGCCGAGACATTGGGCCTTCGTAAGAAAGAGCGCATTGAACGAGTAACCGGGATCCTCGAAGAGCTGGATGTAATGCGACTGGCCAAATCCAAAGGATATCAGCTCTCCGGGGGGGAGCGTCGCCGGGTTGAAATCGCCCGCGCTCTCGTGTTAAGGCCGAGTTTTTTGCTCTTGGACGAGCCGTTTGCCGGAATCGACCCCATTGCCGTCGAGGATATCCAGCGTATAATAGATACCTTGAAGAACAAGGGTCTGGGGATACTAATCACCGACCACAATGTGCGCGAAACACTACAAACCATTGATCGGGCTTATATCATGTGCGACGGCAAGATACTAAAAGCCGGTACAGCCGAATATCTGGCCTCTGATCCCGAAGCGCGAAAGATCTATCTGGGCGAGAAGTTCCGGTTAAACTGACCGCCAATTTGACCGATAATAGGAATACAAGACAGTAGGAAGTGATAACACCATACAGGGCAACTAGATAATATGCGTTTGGAACTGACACAGAAACTCTCACTCAAACTCGCTCCGCAACTTATCCAGTCGCTGAAAATGCTCCAAATGCCAATTCTCAAGCTGGAGCAGGTCCTGCGCCAGGAACTCTCGGTCAATCCGTTGCTTGAAGAAATCGAATCGCAGGAGTTGGAACTCGAACAAGACAAGGCAGCCTCCGACCTCGTCGCCGAAACTCCGGAAAAGAAAGACGACGAGAAGATTGATTGGGACGAATATCTCCGCGATAATGAAGACTATAATTATAAGGAATTTAAGACCGGCGATGGCGAAGAAATGCCGGAATTCAGTGTCGCCGGCGAGAAGTCGCTATATGAGCACCTGCTCGAGCAACTAACTTACCTAAAAGTATCTGCCGAGGATCTCGAAATCGGTGAGTTTATCATTGGCAATATCGATGAGGCTGGCTACCTCTCGTGCTCGATTGAGGAACTTGGCGAACAACTCAAGGTCGATCCGGATCGTGTCGAGCGGATCCTCATCAAGATCCAGCGTTTCGACCCGCCCGGCGTTGGCGCCCGGGATCTCAAGGAATCTCTATTGCTGCAGCTGCGCGACCGCCACATTGACAACAATCTGGTTTATCGGATCGTCGAGGAGCACCTCGAATCCCTCGACAGAAAAAGCTTCCAACAGCTGTCCAAATCGATGGGTGTTTCCCTTGAACGTGTACAGGAAGCGATGGAGGTCATCAAAGGCCTCTCGCCACGTCCTGCCTATGGGCGTTTCTCCCGCGCCGCGGCTGCTGTTGTCCCCGACTTGATCGTCGACAAGGTCGGCGAAGAGTGGATTATATCGCATAATGACCGCAACATCCCGCAATTGCGCGTGAATGCCGGATACAAGGAACTGCTCAAGCGCGGCAACAATACGCCTAAAGAAACGAAAGTCTACGTCCGCGAGAAGCTCGAACAGGCGCGCTGGCTTCTGAATGCCATCAATCAGCGTCGCAACACGATGATCCGCGTTATGCATGCCATAGTTGCCGAACAAATCGAGTGGTTCGAACGCGGGGTCGAGCATCTGCGCCCGCTGACCATGGAAGACATCGCCACTATCGTCGAAATGAACGTCGCGACGATTTCGCGCGTCTCTTCCGACAAGTATGTCCAGACACCACACGGTGTCTTTGAGATAAAGTACTTCTTCAATTCCGGCGTGAAGATGCAGGATGGGGAAGAAGTCGCCAAGCGTTCGGTCAAGCAGCTAATCGAGGAGATTATCGCCAAGGAAGACGCGGCCAAGCCGTTGTCGGATCAGGAGATATTTCAGATGCTGACCGAGAAGGACATCAAGATCGCCAGGCGGACGGTCACTAAATACCGCGAAGAACTGAAAATTCTGCCGGCGCGCTTCCGCCGCCGCGCTACCTGAACACAAACTCTGCCCTTGCGGGCAATTTGGGACCGGATTGGCATTTACTAATAGAAGAGCACATGGTCCGGTACAGTGGACTTTCTTTTCTTTCAGAACCCCATTTAACATCGTATATACAGTGCTGACCCATGGATAGAAATATGGCATTGGAGATGGTGCGGGTGACGGAGGCGGCGGCGCTTTCTTGTGCCCAGTGGATGGGACGCGGCGATAAAGATTCGGCCGACCGGGCTGCTGTCGAGTCGATGCGCGAACGCTTCAATGCACTCGATTTCAACGGCACCGTTGTCATCGGCGAAGGGGAACGTGATGAAGCGCCAATGCTTTACATCGGCGAGAAGGTCGGCAAAGGCACCGGCAAGGCGATGGATATTGCCCTTGACCCGCTCGAGTGTACCGATTCCTGTGCTTATGGCCGTCCCAACGCTATGTCAGTAGTGGCCCTGGGACCGAGCGGATGCTTTTTGCATGCTCCGGACACCTACATGGAAAAGATAGCTGTCGGCTATCAGGCACGCGAAGCTATCGACCTCAACAAGCCGTTCGAAACCAACCTGCAGCAGATTCGCGAAGCCAAGAAGATGAAAATGGAAGAGTTGACCATTGCCGTCCTCGACCGTCCGCGGCATAATGATTTAATTGCACGAATCAGGAAACTTGGGGCCCGCATCAGGCTTATATCTGATGGGGACGTTTCGGCAGCAATTGCCACTGCCCGCCCCGATACCGGCGTGGATGTATTGATGGGCATTGGCGGCGCCCCCGAAGGCGTTCTGGCCGCGGCGGCCTTACGCTGCCTCGGCGGAGAGATTCAGGGCAAATTGCGCTTCCAAAATAACGAAGAGCGCGAGCGCGCAACACGAATGGGTGTCAAAGATCTGGACAAAACTTACAAGTCGGACGAACTGGCGATGGGTCACGAACTGATGTTCTGTGCCACCGGCGTCACCGACGGCGAACTGCTCGACGGCGTACGTTTCAGCCGCGAGGGCTCGAACACTCACTCGGTGGTGATGCGCCTGCAAACACGCACGATCCGTTTTATCGAAACATTTCACCACTATCACAGTGGACCTGAATAAACTTTTTCGAAGGATAATATCCTTCAGTGGGAAAGGAGCCGTTTATGCAAATCAAAGTCACCGGACGGCGTTATGAAGTGGAGGACAAAATCAAGGCGCGGGCAATTAGTGAAATCGAGAAGCTGGACAAGTTTTTCGATAACATTATCTCCGCCAACCTCGTGCTGTCGCAGGACGCGTTTCGCTGCGAGGGCGAATTGACCATGACGGTCTCAAAATCGAAATTAGTGTCGAAGGCTTCGACTGAAGATATGTTCGCAACTATCGAAATGGTGACCGATAAGATGGCTGCGCAACTGAAGAAGCACAAAGGCAAACTCAAAGAGCGCGATCAGAAGGTGCTGTCCGAAAAGAAATCCAAGGTTGATCTCTCAACCAAGGTTGACGAGGTCGAATACTAAGCGCTAATTCTGATTTGTCATCCAGAATCAACGGCGGTGGGAAGCGATGTTCCTGTCGCCGTTTTGTTATTTTGCTATTTATTGCTTCTCCTGTTCAACCGCTTAGCCGGTAGCCCACCCGAAGCGCAGCGCAGGGTGGGACAGAAACACACCGTGCGCGCGGATGTCCACATCCGCGCCTTTTCTTTTGCAACCCTTCGTGCTCAGTCCCCCACCGGAACGGTGGGTTGATGAGAGCCCTGCTACAGTTGTTCTTGAACTCCGCTTTGAGAGTCAGAGTACTTCCCGCCTCGATACATCGGCACAATATCAAACTCCGCCGAAGTCCCCCACCGGAACGGTGGGTTGATGCCGTTGATTGTGGTGAATCGCGCACGCCCGTCGTGGTCGTAATGCCTAAGTTTGGTCACGCCGGAGTATGAACTCTTATTGTGGATACATCAATCACTTTGCTGGACTACAACGCAAAAACTTCGACTGACATGCAGTGTATGAAGGGAGAAGATTGCAGTACTCTCATTAACCCACCGTTCCGGTGGGGGACTGAGCTGAGAGCAATGCTGACGACAGTGTTTAACATCTAAGGATTGATAAACCGGACGGCGTATGTCGGCGCTGTTTCGTCAATCCTGCCCAAATCTATATTTATTGCTTTTCCTGTTCAACCGCTTAGATTGAAACTGAGGAAAGCAGATATGGCCGCACTTACTGTTGAGAAACTATTCAAAGAACGTCGGGAGATTCTCGACATGACACTCCTTGCCGGAGCCGAAGGCGTCGACCGCGCAATTCAAACCAACGAAATCTTCCGTCCCGGTCTGGCGTTGGCCGGCTATACCGACAGGTTTGCCTACAAACGCGTACAGGTATTCGGTGAAACTGAACTGACTTACTTAACCTCGCTAACTCCCAAGCAGCGTACCGAATCGATGGAGAAACTGACCTCGTTTCCGGTGCCGGTGCTGGTCGTCACCAAGGGAATCGCCCCCACCAAGGAAATGATGGAGGTCGCTGACCGTGCCAAAGTGCCGCTCTTGTCCACCCGCATGTCGACCACCGATTTCATCACGCGCCTTTCGACAATTCTCGATAACATCTTCGCGCCATCAATCACCAAGCACGGAACCCTTGTCGATGTGTATGGCGTCGGCCTTCTTTACACCGGCAAGTCGGGAATCGGCAAGTCGGAATGTGCGCTCGACCTGGTCGAGCGCGGGCATCGCCTGGTCGCCGACGATATGGTCAAGATTACCCGCAAGGCGCAATCGACGATCATCGGGCAAAGCAACGAGTTGCTTGGACATCATATGGAAGTCCGCGGCATCGGTGTAATCGATATTGAGAAGCTATTCGGTATTCGCGCTATCCGTCTGCAGAAGCGTGTCGAGGTCGAAGTCCGCCTCACGGTTTGGGAGGGCGGCTCGCAATATGAGCGTCTTGGATTGGAAGAACGCTACACGACGGTGCTCGGAGTGGAAATCCCGGTCGTGACAATTCCGATTTCACCCGGCAAGAACATCACCGTGATCTCCGAAGTGATCGCGATGAATCACATGCTCAAAGTCTATGGCGAGAACGCCGCCGAAGCTCTCTCCAAGCGCCTGTCGGAACGCATCCACCGCCAGCAGATGACGATGGACTATCTCGAGTCGGATTACGAGTAACCAACCTGCTGTATCCCGTTGAACTTGAATAGATTCCACCACTTTGAATAAAGGTGCCTTTCCGATTTCTGGAACCACTTACTCCCCCTACTCGGTTTAATGTATCGATCGGATTGCGCTGGTGAAAGCACCGGCAAGTTGCGTATAATGTAGCGAATATGACGCAGGTAGAAGCGTCGCATAAAGTGAAAGTGATGGAGGTTTTGAGATAATGAACACAATGAAAACGACCTTCCTGATGGCGCTGTTGATGGTTTTGGCGGTCGGGATTGGTTACGCGCTGGGCGGGCAAGGCGGAATGGTAATCGCCTTCGTCTTTGCGCTGGGAATGAACTTTTTCAGTTATTGGTTCTCCGACAAGATCGTTTTGAAGATGTACAAGGCGCAGGAAGTCACCGAAGCCCAACAGCCGCGTCTTTACAACATGGTGCGCGAACTGTCCCAGCGGGCGCAGTTGCCGATGCCCAAGGTCTACATCATTCCGAATGACACCCCGAATGCCTTTGCGACCGGCCGCGATCCGGAGCACGCGGCGGTAGCGGTGACGCAGGGCATTATGCGCATTCTCACCGAACCTGAACTGCGCGGTGTTCTTGGCCACGAGCTGGCGCATATCAAGCATCGCGACATCTTAATCGGCACCATTGCGGCAGTCTTTGCCGGTGCGATCTCGATGTTGGCACACATGGCGCAATGGGCGGCGATTTTCGGCGGTGGACGATCCGACAACGAACGCGGCGGTTCGCCGATTGCTGTCATCGCGATGGCGATTATCGCGCCGATTGCGGCGATGATGATTCAGATGGCGATTTCGCGTTCGCGCGAGTACCTGGCCGATGCCGGCGGCGCCAAGTTCCACGGCAATCCCAACGATCTGGCGAACGCCCTGCGCAAGCTGCACGCGGCGGCGCAGAAAATGCCGATGGATGCCTCGCCCGCGACAGCCCATATGTTCATCGTGAATCCGTTGTTTGGCCGCGGCGGGATCACGAGCTTATTCTCAACGCATCCGCCGATGGAAGAGCGTGTCAAGCGGCTTGAGCAGATGAGATTTGCGTAATAGTAGTTTCGTAAGTCTGTGAAATGATGAGCGGCAGATGGCAACGTCTGCCGCTTTTGCATGACTGATTGAGACTAGGAAAGCCCCAAAAATATCCCTAACCACCCCACTCAACAAAACTATACATTTTTCCCCCAATGAGCATCTTAACCGCAAAACCGCGGAGGAAAAACATGTTATCGTACCATAACCATAAATCGACTTTTGCATATCTCCTCGTTGGCGCACTTGTCATCGCCTTGGCCGCGACACTGACCGCACAGGAAACGCCGCAGCCGCCGATGGCGACGAAGATCGCCAAAGCCGACACTACGCTCGGTGATGTGCGCATCGACGACTATTTCTGGCTGCGTGACAAGTCCGATCCTGATGTGATGGATTATCTCGATGCCGAGAACGAATACACAGCGGCGATGATGAAAGATACCGAAGCGCTTCAGGAGAAGCTCTACAACGAATTGGTGGGTCGCATCAAGGAAACCGACTTGAGCGTGCCGGAGCGAATTGACGACTATTTCTATTACTCGCGCACCGAGCAGGGGAAAGACTATCCGATCTACTGCCGCAAGAAAGGGTCACTTGATGGCGCCGAGGAGATTCTTCTCGACCAGAACTTGCTTGCGGAAGGAATCGGCTACTTTGATGTCGGTGGATTCTCGGTCAGTCCCAACCACCAACTGTTGGCTTATACCGTTGACACCACCGGTTCGGAAGTGTACGAACTTCATGTCAAGAACATCGTGACCGGAGAACTACTTCCCGATCGTGTCCCGAATGTCGGCACCAGCATTGCCTGGGCCAGTGACAACGCGACATTTTTCTATGACGTCATTGACGAGACTTATCGCCCATACCGCGTCTATCGGCATCAGCTCGGCACGGAATCCTCCGCTGACTCACTGGTCTTTGAAGAACTCGATGAGCATTTCTTCCTCGATGTCACCCGCACCCGCGACAAGCAATGGATCTTGATCAGTCTTGGCAGCAAGACCTCGGCAGAAGCCTGGTATATTAGCGCGGCGACGCCGTTGGCTCAATTCAAAGTGGTTGAACCTCGGACGGCGGAGTTGGAATACTATGTCTACCCACACGGCGATCGCTTCTTCATCCTGACCAATGACAATGCGGTCAACTTCAAGGTCGTCGAAGCGCCGGCTGCCAATCCTGCCCGCGGCAATTGGAAGGACTTCCTGCCCTACAATAACAACATCAAGATCGATGCCATCTATGCCTTCGCAAATCATCTGGTCGTTCAGCAGAGACAAAACGGTTTGCAGGAAATGAAGATTGTCAATCTGAAGGATAATTCAGCGCATAACGTCGAGTTTCCGGAGCAGACGTATTCGGTGGCGGGCGCCGCTAACCCGGAATTCAACACGAGCCTACTGCGCTTCAGCTATCAATCGATGACGACACCGACGACCATCTATGACTATGACATGGACAAGCGAACGCGCGAATTGCTCAAGACGACAGATGTTCTGGGCGGATTCGACCCAAACAACTATCACTCCGAACGCGTCTTGGCGACGGCACCGGATGGTGTGCAGGTGCCGGTCGCGGTTGTCTACCGCAAAGACAAGTTCAGTAAAGATGGCACGAATCCACTTTATTTATATGGCTACGGCGCTTATGGAGATCCGCTCGATCCCTGGTTCTCTTCGAATCGCATCAGCCTGCTCGATCGCGGTATCGTGTTTGCCATCGCACAGACTCGTGGCGGCGGCGAAATGGGCCGCCAGTGGTATCTTGACGGCAAATTGCTTAAGAAGAAAAATACCTTTACGGACTTCATCGCCTGCGCCGAACATTTGATCGCTGAAAAATACTGCGCAAAGGACAAGGTCATCGCTAATGGCGCTTCCGCCGGTGGACTGCTGATTGGTGCGATCACAAACATGCGGCCAGACTTGTGGCGTGCAACCATTGGCGACGTACCATTTGTCGATCTGATCAATACGATGCTCGACCCGACGATTCCGTTAACTGTTACCGAGTGGGAAGAGTGGGGCAATCCAGCTGATGCCGAATACTACCCTTACATGAAGTCGTACTCGCCCTATGACAACGTCGTAGCCAAGGACTATCCGAATATCTTGATCACGACCAGTCTGAATGATCCGCGTGTGGCTTATTGGGAGCCGGCAAAGTGGTGTGCCAAATTGCGTTCGACAAAAACAGACAATAACCTGCTGTTGTTTAAGATTGATCTCGACGCCGGCCACGGCGGAGCCTCCGGCAGATATCAGCAATTCCGGGAAATCGCCTTTGAGTATGCTTTCTTACTGAAGGTGCTTGGCATCACCGAATAATTGGAATCACTTTGAACTTGAGTTATTGCGAGGGGACGCCTGTCCCCTCTTTTCATAGCACAGAAATGATTGATACAAATCGAAAGAGACGAGCAATTATATGGCTATGAGGCTAAGGGAATTTCTCTTCGGTAAGAAGCTGGCAACAACGGCAGCACACCAGGAGCGATTGAGCAAACTGCAGGCAATGGCAATCTTCGGCGCTGATGCTTTATCATCGACGGCTTACGCCACGGAAGAGATTCTGCTCGTATTGGCCGGTGTGGCGGTGATGAATCTTGACGTGGCCGCGCCGATCGCAATAGCAATTGTGCTGCTGATCTTGCTCGTGGCGATTTCGTATCGCCAAGTAGTACGCGAATATCCACAAGGCGGCGGCGTTTTCAATGTCGCGCGTGAGAATCTTGGAGAACTGCCGGCATTGGTCGGCGGATCTTCCCTGCTGATCGATTATGTGCTCACTGCGGCGGTTTCAACTACGGCCGGTGTTGCCGCGCTGACTTCGGCATTCCCCGCGCTATTTGCCCATCGAGTGCTCGTCGGAGTTGCTGTGATTGTATTGCTGACGTGGGTGAATCTCCGGGGTGTCCGGGAATCGGGGCGATTGTTTTCCGCTCCGACTTATTTGTTCATCGCCCTCTTTGCTGTTCTCATCAGTTACGGTGTCTTCCGATACGCCGTGGGAACCTACCCCGTCATGAGCTATCCGGAGGTGCCGCAGCAGGCAATGGGCGCTCTGGGGTTGGTTCTGATATTGCGGGCATTCTCTGGTGGGTGTACTGCCTTAACCGGCATCGAAGCGATCTCAAACGGTGTCCAGGCCTTTCGCCCCCCGGAATCGAGAAATGCGGCGCAGAGTACTGCTGTTTTTGGCGCTTGTCCTGGGCGTAATTTTCCTCGGCGTAACTGCTTTGGCGCATTGGGGTCATATCAGACCGGTTGAAACCGAAACCGTCGTGTCGCAAGTGACACGAAATCTCTTTGGGCGCTCACCGCTCTACTATTTAGTACAGTGGGCGACCTTTATGGTGTTGTTCCTGGCCGCGAACACCCCCTTTGCGGATTTTCCGCGTGTTGTTTCGCAGTTGGCAAAGCACAGTTATTTTCCCCGGCAATTTATGAACTTGGGCGCGCGTCTGGTTTTCGCTAACGGAATAGTCACACTGGGTGTCATTTCAGCAATTCTGGTAATTGTATTCGGTGGCGATGTTCACGCCTTGATTCCGCTCTATGCGGTCGGAGTGTTTGTCGGATTCACGCTGTCACAGACCGGAATGATCGTTCATTGGCGTAAGTTGGGCAAGGGTCATGGCTCCAAGATTCTGATAAATGGGCTCGGGCTTACTTGCGACGGCGCTGGTGCTGGTTGTAATACTTGTTTTCGAAGTTCACTCACGGTGCCTGGGCGCTGATTCCGGCGATCGCACTACTTGTCTTCATGATGAAATCGATCAAGACACACTACGCTACTGTGGGCCATTTGTTGGCACCGGAGCGGATGGCACCAAGAGCGATCTTCACCGCCAAGACCATGGTGGTATTGGTGTCAAGCGTGAATCGCGGAGTGATTCACGCGGTGCAATTTGCCAAATCGCTTAACCCTTCCGGGCTGCGCGCTGTTCACGTAGCTTTAGACGATAAGGCGGAGGAAGAGATTCGTGAGCATTGGATGTGGGCATTTCCGGACGTGCCATTTGACGTAATTCGCGACGACTACCGGGATATTAACGCGACCGTTATGGAATATCTCCGAGCGTTCCAGCGGAAAAATCTGGATAAGTCGATAATTGTTGTGATGGTCGAGTATGTGCCACATCGCTGGTGGCAAAACATCCTTCATAATCAGACGGCTTTGCGTTTGCGGTACGAAATTGAGCAGGCTCCGGACATCCACGCGGAGATTTTGACAGTGCCAATCAAAATGACACCGCGGGACAAGGGAACGCTCCGGGGAGATGACGAGACGGAGTCCGGAGGCTAAGTCAACCTTTTCAGTAGACCCAAGCGCTTCGCTGTGGTCAAGTGTAAGCATATTAATGACTTGCGCCACTAAGGGAGTCTGTTTGCATTACCGATAATAGAATAGGAATATTCTTGATCGGGTGAACGCGCATTGAACCAGTCTATAAGAACACTCTTTCCACGCTTAGAGAACATCTACATCGCTTCCAGGGCGATAACTGCGGTCGCGGTGATCGCTTGGTTGCTCTCCACGCCGACCGCGCAAACTGTTCAGCGGGAAATATCATTTGCGATGGTCATCTTTGCGCTCCACCTGTCCATTTTCTCGCTCATCTGGAAGTTTAAGCCGAAGCTGATTTCTGAAGTCTTCACCTACTCGCTGATATTCGATGTCATCTTCGTCACATATCTGATCAAGTTTACCGGCGGCGCCAACTCCAATTTCTATCTATTGTATTACCTGAACATCATGTTCTCGGCCTATTACTTCAATCTGAATTTTTGTATCGGCATCTCGATTGCGGTCACCACCCTGTACATGATCAGCAACCCGGAATTGCTGACACTGGTTCCGCCTGTTGAGCTGGGGCTGCGTGTGGGCTTTGCCTGGTTCTTCGCCTATGCCGTCGGGTTTGTGTCTCGACATATGAAACAGTCGGAATTCAAACTTCTCAAGCTGCTCGACTCGTTGAATGAAAGCACGACCGAGCTCGAGCGCTCGCAGGCGCGCGTCGAAAAAATCTACGAAACCTCGCGTGTGCTCGGCGAAATGCACGACGACCAGGAAATCACGCGCGACGTGTTTCACATTGTCGATTCGATTCTCGGATTCGAAATGTGTTCGATTCAGCTCTGCTCGCCCGATTTGAGTTATCTTTACGAACGCGGACGACTGGAAGACGACGAGCGCAAGACTTCCAATCTCCGCGAAGTGATCCCGCTGGACGGTATCGTCGGCGAGGCCGTCCGCACCGCCGAACCGAAAAGACTGATTGATCTTGATCTGAACGACAAGTATATTCCCACGATCAATAACGCCAAGAGTGCGCTGATTGTACCGATGATTACTCATGGAAGGGTGATTGGCATTCTGCAAGCCGAATCGACACGCCTCAACCGCTTCAGCGAAATCGATCAGAAAGTTGCATCGATTCTCGCCGCTTCCGCTGCCATGGCCTACGAAAACAGCCGTTTGCACAGCGAGCTTGAGAAAATGGTGATCATCGATGACTTGACCAATGTCTACAACTATCGCTATTTCGCGGACAGGCTGTCCGACGAAATCAAGCGCGCAACCCGCTATCGCCAACCGTTGTCGCTGATCATGGTCGACATCGACTGGTTTAAACGCATCAATGACACCTACGGACACGAGTCCGGAAACGTGCTGCTCAAAGGCATCGTGCGCGTGATTGCCACCAATATCCGCGACACCGACACACTGGCGCGGTACGGCGGCGAGGAGTTCATCATCATTCTTCCGCAGACCGATCACGAAAGCGCGCAGATTATCGCCGAGAGAATTCGCAGTGAAATCGAGCGATCCACTTTTGGCGACGGAGTCAAGCATCCCAAGCTCAATGCCACCGTCTCGGTGGGCATCACCACCTATCCGGACAACGGCCACAGCGAGGACGAGCTCGTACAGCTGGTCGATCGCGCCATGTACCTGGCCAAAGGCAGCGGCAAAAACGCCGTAGTCACCGTGTGATGGCCGAACTTCGCCAGCAACTGGGTTCATTGATTATTTGTGGTTTCGATGGGGCCGTACTGCCGGAAAACATGCGCTCGCTGCTGGAGCAGGGATCGCTGGGCGGCATCATTCTCTTCGCCCGCAACTACGTGACGTCCGCCAAACTCCGGAAACTCACGGATTCGATAAGGTCGTCCGCGCAGGGGAAGGCCATCATTGCCGTGGATCAGGAAGGCGGCCGTGTAGTCCGGTTCAGCGGTGATTTCCCCGTATTCCCATCGCCGCAATATTTCGGCATACGCAAAGATCTTGATGGTTTGGTGAGCAGTACCGCAGCAACGGCGCGAGCACTGCGCCAGCACGGAGTCAATCTCAACCTCGTCCCTGTCTGTGATCTTGATCCCGGCGACACCACACATGTCCTCCACTCCCGAGCCTATTCTCGGGAAATTCAGTCCGCTGCCGCCTGCGCTGAAGGCCAAATTGCCGCACTGCATGCCAACCGGGTCATGACCTGCGCTAAGCATTTCCCCGGCCTTGGCTCAGCGACCGGCGACCCGCACTTCCAGGTTGCGCATTCAATCAGATCCTTGGACGAGTTCCGAATGCAGGACTATCAGCCGTTCCGGGCAGCTGTCGCGGCCGGGGTCGACATGGTTATGCCCACACATTTGCGGGCGCCGGCTCTTGATCGTGATAATATCGTGACTTTCAGCCGCAAAGTCCTGCAGGACGAACTCCGCTCTTACCTCGGGTTTGGCGGTCTGATAATCAGCGATGATCTGCAAATGCTGGGAGCTCTTGAAGGTACCGATCAGACCGAAGCAGGAAGACGCTCGCTTCTGGCCGGATGCGATCTGCTGATCTACGCAAATCTCCAGGAATCAGTCGAGAGCCTGCTCGATGGCCTGGTAAAGCAAACCGAAGCCGATTCCACTCTGCGCTCGCGTATCTCCGAAAGTTATCAACGAATCGTTGCGTTTCAGGACAAAAATCCGCAATACTTTGCCGCATGATACGATCATCCTTAGAATCAACTCTCCAAAAAGAGTCTCGCCTGACAATCGGACTGATGTCGGGCACTTCTGCCGACGGTCTTGATATCGCCTACTGCGAAGTGAACATCCGCAATCAGTCTCTTTTGAATCTGGCCAGTGAGACAATTCCGTACCCCGCCGACTTGCAGAACGAGATCTTGGGAATCGCCAGGGCGGGAAATGCGGATCTGGCGCAACTGCTCGGCCTTTCGAGCTATCTCGGCCACTTCTATGCGGATGCTATCGAGCGATTTTGCTACCATCACGAGGTCACCAGGCGCGGCATTGATCTGGTGGGGAGCCACGGACAAACGGTGGCCCACTTGTCACAGCCGAGGCCCTGCTTAGAACGGATGGTTAGCGGTACCCTGCAAATCGGGGAGGCCGAGATAATCGCGAAGAGACACGGTGTAGTAACGGTCTCGGACTTTCGCAGCGGCGATGTCGCGGTCGGTGGTTCAGGCGCGCCGCTCACGCCGCTTTATCATCGAGCTTTGTTCGCACGTCAGGGTGAAACTAACGTAGTGATCAACATCGGCGGTATTGCAAATATCACACTCCTCAAGAGTGATGATGAGTGCTTGGCGACCGACACCGGCCCCGGCAACTGCCTGCTCGACACCATCATTAATGACAGAACAGGTGGGCGCTTCGATACGGATGGGACCGTCGCTTCGTCCGGCGCAATTGACGAAGCTCTTCTCGCAGAACTGCTTCAGGCCGAAGTCCTGCGGCGGAAACTACCGGCCTCGCACGACCGCGGAGAGATCTTGCGCCTGCTCCGGGATGAAAAGATCTCCGCGCACTTGGACCGGCTGACTACTGAATCAGTCATGGCGACGCTCGGTGAATTGACAGTGCTCACCATCAAACGTGCCGCTGAACAATTTCTCGGCGGAGTAGTACCGGAATCCGTGATCGTCTGCGGTGGCGGGGCTCACAATGTATTCCTGATGCACCGCCTCCAGGAACATTTTGCCGATTCCGAAGTGGTGAGCGCCGGAGCATTTGGAACAGATGTCGACTTTGTCGAAGCGGAAGCGTTTGCCTACCTTGCCAACTTGACAATGAACTCGGCGTGCGGCAATCTGCCGCAGGTAACCGGCGCATCACGGGCCGCCATCCTGGGAAAGATTTCGATGCCATGAAATTCAAAATACTCCTGATACAGGTCTGCGCGCTGTTGCTCCTGTCTTCGTGCGCGCGCATGAACTACGCCGTTCGTCAAGAGGGTTATGACAAACTCAAGCAGCCGATCATTCGTGTTCGGGTATTGCATACCAAAGACAAGGTTGAGGTTGGCGCCAAGGGCGATTGCGTGGTCCGTACCTGGGACATCAATGATGAAAAATCGGCCTATTTTTCGGCAGTCAATGTCGTTGTCAAACCTGACGGGCAGCACTTGGCGCTGTACGATCTCGCTGGTAACCGCCTCGAATCGAAATTGCGCCGTGTCACCGTGGTCGCCGAAAAGAAGAGCTGGTTATGGCTCGATAAACGTAAGTTTCGCGGAATATTCGAGTTCTACTCCGATGGCCACGACACCATGTACGTTGTCAATGTGCTTCACGTTGAAGACTACCTTCGCGGCGTCCTGGCTCCGGAAATTGGCCGGCGAAAACCGGAAGAGTTACAGGCCGTGAAAGCCCAAGCTGTAGCGGCCAGAACCTATGCTTTGGTGACGCGCGACAAGTATCCGGACAAAGAATATGATCTGGTCAATGAAATACTCGATCAGGTTTATACCGGTGTCGAGGGCGAACAGCGCCTCTGCGATATTGCTCTGAAGCAGACTCGTGGGGAAGTGATGATGGTCGAGGGCAAGCTGATCGATGCGTTTTACCACTCCACCTGCGGCGGGCACACTGACAACATTGAAGATGTCTGGGAGAAGGACCCGAAGTCGTATCTGAAGAGTGTTGAAGACGACACATTCTGCAATTGGTCAAAGTACTATACCTGGGATGAGGAATTCCCGGCTTCGACGCTTCTCGCAAATGTCCGGAGTTATCTCAAGTCAACCGGCCGGACGCATTCACGCCTCGGGAGTGAATTGAAGGATGTCCACATTGAATCTCGCTCGGCCGGCGGGCGTATTGCCTCGCTCGGGATCATCACCGAGGACGGCACGACCTCGCTCGGAAAAGACATTATTCGCTGGGCCTTTGCCCGGCCCGGGCTGCCGGGGATTCTCCGCTCCTCGGATTTTGACCTCGAACTTAAACGTGATGCCGGCGGTCGGGTGGCGACAGTGATGCTTCACGGCCGCGGTTACGGTCACGGCGTCGGCATGTGTCAATGCGGCGCGATCGGACGTGCCCGCGCCGGATTTGAATACGACGAAATCCTCACTCATTATTATACCGGCGTCCAAATCCGAAAATTGTATTGAACTGCTTCTAACAACTTTCATATCTACGAACTATGCGCAAGTATGCCTTCGGATTGTCTATTGCCCTGATCGCGATTATCTGCCTGACCCCGGATCTGCAGGCAAGCATCAAGAACCGTATGTTTTCGTTCCATCTTGATCTCTATGGCATCCAGCCGGCACTCAACGATTCAGCGCAGATCTGGCTTTTCAGCCCTTATCTCGGCGCGGACCTGCAGTACATGCTGTCGCCGCAGACTGCGCTGGTCGCTTCCATACGCACCGGCAAGGTGTACAACGACTCGGTCAGTACTTCGATATTCAAATTCAACAACGACCGCGCCAATCGCCGCTGGAACCTCACGAGCGTCGCCCTTGGTCCCAAGTTCTACCTGAATCAACGCGGCCATACCACACCTTACTTCCTGGCGCGTTTGGAAATGCTGCTTTGGAACATCAACTCATATCCAGCTGACGGGCCTGTGGTCGTCGAGGGTGCGCAAGGCAATTCCCGCGATTACAAGGCCACCGAGCTGGGGATTACCGGCGGGTTTGGTATCGAACAACTGCTGTCCGACCGAGTCGCGTTTTCGATTGGTGCAGAGTTCACATTCCTCACGGGCCTTGGCGCGGATTTTGCCCAGTGGGTCGAGAACTCGCGTTCCCGCGCGATTCTCCAGTTCGGCGCAGGGCTCTCGATTCACTTTGGCCGTAAACACCGAAGTTTGCTCGAGGAAGCCAACGACGACGAGCATGACCGGGACGGGGTTAATCGCAAAGTCTATGAGATGGACATTACCGAAGCGAAAGATACGGTCTCGGCCCAATCACAGCCTGCAGTCAAAGCAGGTCCGGTTGCCGAGGTTCCTCGCCGCGAACCGGCTTCCGAAGTGGATCAGGACTCGGACGGCATCGTTGATATGCTCGATAAGTGCACCGCGACACCATCCGGCGCGATTGTCGACCGTGACGGCTGTCCGCTCGACTCCGACAGTGACGGCATATTCGACGGAATTGATCGCTGTCCGCAGACTGTCGCCAGGGACGCCCAATACGTGGACGCGACCGGGTGTGCCCCGGATGCAGATCATGACGGAGTACCTGACTTCCGCGATTCGTGCCCGGATTCCCGAGACAGTGCCGTCGTCGATAGTAGTGGCTGCATGTTGGATTTCGACAATGACGGCGTTGAGAATTCGCTCGACCAGTGCTCCGAGACTCCCAAACAACTGCCGGTCGACGCACGCGGCTGCCCCGATCTGGCGAGAATATTTGTGAAGCGGGTTTACCACTCGTTATTCAATTTGGGTGAGACCAAGATTGCGGCAAAACAGGCCGCCGCTCTTGACACCGTGGTTACCATGCTGAAAATGTTCGCCGACGTTTCGGTAATGGTCTATGGATATACCGATGACGTTGGCCCCGATGATGCCAACTTGCAGCTTTCCCAGAAGCGTGCTGATGCGGTTAAATCATATCTCGTAGCCGCTGGTTTGGCAGAGAGTCGCGTTCTTTCGATTGGCCGGGGCGAAAGCAACTTCGCCGCCTCCAATCGAACCCGCAGCGGGCGCGAAATCAATCGGCGGATTGAAGTGGAGTTTAAATTCTAAGCTCGTGATGCTATTGCGTCGCAGCGGCCTGCGCAACCGCGATCGACTTTCTTCGGAAAACTCTCAACACGACAGCGCCGGCGCCCAGCGACCACGCAGCCAAATAAACGAGCCAGCCGAGTATTGGTATCTTAAACAACAGCGCCAGGACCAACAATCCCAAAATCAGCGACCAACCCAGAGAGACCTTCTTGCCTTTGCGCATTTGCCCGATGAGAAGCATCCCGATCGCAATAGCCGTGAGAACTTTTCCGATGAAGAAAAACAGAGTATATACCGTCAGTCCCGCAATGGCGGCGGGCAGACCGACCAAAGTCACTCCGGTCAATACAATCGCAACCGGCATCAGCAGAATTATCGCCAACCCGAGCAGTCCTGAAACCGGCCCGTTGGTCCGTATCTCATCCAGCACCCAGTAAACCGCTTCGCGACGAATCACGATCAGAAGAACCCCGACAATAATCGAACCGACAAGAAACACTACCGACCAAATTATGCTCCGCCGGCGGCGGAACCATACTGCCAATTGCGCCCGACTCACCATCCCCGGTGCGCTTCTTCCATCGTGTTTCGCCAAGAACCTGCGACTCCGCAGAGATCTTCGCCTTTTCCTTCGATTCGTAGTTAAAGTCGCCGCCGACATAAGCCCCCGGCGCCAATGATATCTTGTTTGCCTTGATCTTGAGATTGCCATCAATACGCCCGGTAATCGTCACAATATTGGCATAAACATACGCATCCGAGCCAATCTGCCCGCCGAGAAAAACTTCGGAACCAAAGACCGCAACATCGCGTCCAATTTCGGCGTCTGCACCAAGTGTGATCTCGCTGGCAAATACCGTTACATCGCCTTCAACTCTCGAACCGATATTAACAGATTGTGCGAAGGCCCGCAGCGAGCGGCAGATCTCGCCATTGACGGCAATACGCTGGCCGGCCGCATTCAAATTGCCGTCAATCATCCCGTCAAAGGAGAGAGTTCTGGAGGCGGCTAGCAGGTCGCCTACCAGGCTGCCATCGAAGTTGACCGTGCCGCCGGCAAGCAGCAAATCTTCCTGAAAGTCGCCGCTTAAATAGATTTCGTCGGATGACTCGAAGTAGAATGCAGCAAGAGGACTGTGGAGGACCAGCCCCACAATGATGGTGACCAGAACCTGGCGCGCGCTTAGTAACCGCATAAATCGAATTCTCCCACATCTAATATAACGAGAACCGTTCTGCGAGGTTACCTTAAACTTCAATCTTTCTGGTCGCGCCGGTTCTTACTTTCGCGTGCTACGGTCTGAACAAAAGGCCCCGTGCGCTCAACCGTCGGAAGTCCCAACATGGTTCGCGCATGATTCAGCGAGTCGTGCAGATTGGCGTGGACATTCTCATCGCCGATAGATGCTATCAATTCTGAACTCGTGAGCGCAAAGAGGGGTTGGGCATGAACGCCGGATAGTATCAGGGAAATCTTGTGCTTGCGGCAATTCTTCAGTACCTGTTCCAAGGCGTGAATTCCGGACGAATCGATCACCGGTACATTGCGCATCCTTAGAATTAGTACCTTGGGCGGCTTTTCGACTATCTTGATCGACTCTTCAAACTTGTAAGCAGCACCAAAGAAGAGCGGACCGTTGATTTCGTAGACCTCGACCCCTGCCGGTACTTGTTGCTTGTTAATGGCCAGCGGATCATCCGCTTCCTCGTCTTCATCTTTGAATTCTTTGGTGATGATTCCAATATTGGTGACTTCCGACATACGCTTCATGAATAAGAACGCCGCGAGCACCATGCCGACCTCGATAGCGACCGTGAGATCGATCAGCACCGTCAGTCCGAAGGTCGTCAACAAGACGACGACATCGCTCTTGGGACCACGCAGCAGTCCCAGGAAAGATCGCCATTCGCTCATGTTGTAGGCAACAATCACCAGTATGGCGGCCAGGGCACCAAGGGGAATCAGCGACACCCATCGCCCAAAAAACAGCATGATCAACAACAGCACCACGGCGTGCGTCATGCCGGCGATTGGTGTGCGCCCGCCGTTCTTAATGTTGGTGGCTGTGCGGGCAATCGCGCCGGTAGCGGGAATACCCCCAAAGAGCGGTGAAGCGATATTGGCGATTCCCTGCGCCACTAATTCCATGTTGGAGCGATGTTTACCGCCGATCATGCCATCGGACACAACCGCCGACAACAATGATTCAATACCCGCGAGGATCGCAATGGTCGTTGCCGGCCCAATGAGATTCCTGACCGTCTCGAAGTCAACTTTGGGGAATGTCGGGGTGGGCAGCATCGACGGAATATCTCCGAATCGGCTGCCAATGGTCTCCACCGGAAGATCAAATATCTGGACCGCCACCGTGGCGGCGAGCAGGGCAATAAGCGTCCCGGGGACGCGATGGGTGATTCTTGGCCACACCATGATCAGCAGCACGGTTCCGAGGCTGATCACGAGTGCGTACGGATTAATCGTATCGAGGTGTAGCGGGTAGGATATCCACTTCTCGATAAAGTCCGCCGGAACATCTCCCATCTTGAGTCCGAAGAAGTCCTTCACCTGCGATGAAAAGATGATGATTGCAATCCCCGAGGTAAATCCAACCACCACCGGGTGGGGAATGAACTTGATCGCCGATCCAAACTTCGCCAGTCCCATGATAACCAGTATGATCCCGGCCATGATCGTTGCGATCATGAGTCCGTCGAGGCCGTACTGTGCCACGATGCCGTAGACAATCACTACGAATGCGCCGGTTGGCCCGCCAATCTGGACTCGACTGCCGCCGAGGGCAGAAATCAGGAATCCCGCAATGACTGCGGTGAAAAGACCCTTCTCGGGCGAGACTCCGGAGGCAATCGCAAAGGCAATTGCGAGCGGTAATGCAACAATTCCAACTATGATTCCGGCAGTTACATCGGAGGTGAACTGCTGGCGAGTGTAATCCCGCAGTGTGGTGAAGAGTTTTGGTTTTAGCATGACGATTCCAAGGGTGCCAAGGTATAGTCCCGGAAAGGCCCCCGAAAGTAAAAAATGGTAGCAAATTTATCCTGCTCTTTTCTTGAACCGGACGCTTCCGATACCGACCATTAGAGCGAAGGAAATTATGGAAACTGACATCAATATGAACTCGCTCGAACAACACAATGCTCTTTACCAATTGGCGTACAAGAAGTTCATGAACAATGAAGTTGAATATGCCCGCCAATTGGCACTTGAGGCGGTCTCAAAAGCACATGAATTTTATCTGAATATGCAGCTTTCCGTACCGGCTGATAAATTCAACTGCCGGGCGCAAAGCCTCCTGGAGATGATTGAAAGGCGTTCGCTACTGGACAAGAAGTGAACCCCTGGGAGTGGGTCGACGGAAGGCCCTCGGGCCTCGAGCAAACCGCCGACCCTCCCGAACCGAAAAATGACGTCCTAAGCTCCACTCTCCCACACGAAACCGAATGCCCGATTCGGTAAGAAGCGGCCCGCCCCAACGGGTCGCTTTCATTTTGTGATACTTCAATTCACTCATTTCCAAGCGTATTAACTGTCAGAGCAAGGGCAATCTTGACAGATTCGCTAAGGATTGTTATTTTGCTTCACGACTAACAGGAGACGGAATTGGCAATTTCGACGCGCGGAAGATACGGAGTGAGAGCGCTCTTGGCGATTGTGAAAGCCAATGGTCCACTATCGACTTCGCATATTTCCAAACTTGAAGATATTTCTCTGCCATATCTGGAGCAGATCTTCAATAAACTGAAGCGGGCCGGCGTCGTGCGCGCCAAGCGTGGCGCGCAGGGTGGGTACTTGCTTTCTCGTTCAGCGGAAACAATCTCGGTTGGAGAGATCATCGCCATTCTTGACGGACCGGTTAAATTCAGCCAGTGCCACCATCCGGCCCATGAGGAGGAATGCGAGAAGAAGGATATCTGCGCCTCTCGCCGTTTCTGGTCTGATCTGGAGAACGATGTCAACAGCAAGCTTTACAATACCTCTTTGCAAGATCTCAAGAACATCGAAACCGGCCTGATCGCCCAGGTACAGGCAAACGACGGTGAAACAAATCTACTTCGATCATAACAGCACCACGCCTCTTGACCCTCGTGTTCTCGAAGCTATGCTGCCGTACCTTCGAGATACGTACGGTAATGCCTCATCGGTGCATTCAGTCGGTCAGGCAGCACGCGCCGGATTAGAGCAGTCGCGCGAGAAACTCGCCTCACTGCTTGGCTGTCGCCCTGATGAGCTGTATTTCACTTCCGGGGCTACCGAGTCGAACAACATCGCGATTAAGGGAGTTGCCGAGGCTCTCGCTCACAAGGGACGCCACATCATCACCACCAGGACCGAACATCAGGCGGTGCTTGAGCCCTGCAAGTACCTGGAAAAGCACGACTACGAAGTCACCTATCTCGAAGTTGACTCGCGCGGATACGTCGATACTGAACAACTGCGTTCGTCCATTCGCCCAGACACGATTCTTGTCTCTATCATCATGGCCAACAACGAAACCGGGACATTGCAGGATGTCGCTGGCGCTGGCAAACATCGCCCGCGAACGAAATGTGTATTTCCACACCGACGCCGTCCAGGCCCTTGGCAAGATGCCGGTCAGACCTGCATGCGCTGGGAATCAATCTGGCTTCTGGAACTGCCCACAAGTTCTATGGTCCGAAAGGCGTTGGTTTTCTATACGCAAAAGTCGGTACTCGCTTTCTGCCGCACACGCATGGCGGCGCCCACGAACGCGGGAAACGCGGCGGTACTGAAAACGTCGCTGGAGCGGTCGGTATGGCGGCTGCACTCGAATACAGCATCAACGAGCTCGAAAGTGTGACCAAGTACGTTGCGGAACTTTCCGAGAAATTGACCCGAGGAATTCTCACGACAATTCCCGACTCGCGCCTGCACGGTGATCCCCTGCATGGAAACCGCGGGACAATGTTCTTCACCTTCCCCGGCACTGATGGCGAAGCCATCATCCTTTCGCTCGACATGGCGGGAATCGCAGTGTCTTCGGGCTCGGCTTGTACGTCCGGCGCCACCGAGCCGTCGCATGTCCTCGTGGCGATGGGCGTTCCGCCGCAGGAAGCATCCTCCGCAATCAGATTCTCGCTGGGCAAAAGCAATTCCGACGACGAGATTGACTACCTCCTTGCGACCCTGCCGCCGATAGTCGAACGCCTGCGCAAGATGTCGCCGCAATATGTGGCAAAGTAAACGGCCGGAACGATCATGACTGACAATTCGAAAACGCTCGTTGCCGTCGCCATGTCGGGCGGAATTGACAGTTCCGTCGCTGCCGTGATGCTGAAACTTCAGGGTTACAATGTCATCGGACTCACGATGAAACTGTGGGACTTCGCCGAAGTCGGCGGGGAAGACAAACAAGTCTCGCGCCGTTGTTGCTCGCTCGAGATGTTCGATGATGCCCGCAGTGTCTGCTTCAAGTATGGCATTCCCCACTACGTTCTCAACATGCACAAGGATTTCCACGACACGGTGATCAATGACTTCGTGTCGGAATATGTTCAGGGACGCACACCGAATCCCTGCGTCGTCTGCAACTACAAGATCAAGTGGGAACTGCTGGAGAACAAGGTCAAGCAGCTCGGCTGCGATTATCTCGCAACCGGACACTATGCGCGCATCCATCGCGACGAATCAAGCGGCCGCTACCAGATTCTCAAAGGCATCGACCCGACTCGCGACCAGTCGTATTTCCTCTGGGGACTCAAACAGGAATCGCTGGCGCGGACGATGTTTCCGCTCGGTGATCTGCACAAGACACAGGTGCGCGATCTTGGCCGCGAGTATGGGTTGATCAATGCCGAGCGGGAAGAGTCACGCGAAATCTGTTTTGTGCCCGACAACAACTATTCGCGATTGGTCGAGAAGAAGCATCCGGAACTCGCCAAGCCGGGCAAGATCCGCGACACACAGGGCAAGGTCGTCGGCACGCACGAAGGCTACTTCCACTACACGATCGGCCAGCGCAAGCGCATCCAAATCAACACCACCGAGAAAAAATTCGTCACGGCGATTGATGCCGCAAACAATGAGATCGTGATCGGCGATGAGGATGACCTTCTGGTTGAGACCTTCGAGGTCAAAGAGGTCAACTGGGTCGCGAAAAACCCGACCGGAAATGGCGAGTCGTTTGATGCTTTGGTGCGCATTCGCTATTTGCACAAACCGGTGCCGGGCACCGTCACACTCTTGACAAACGGCAATGTAGAAGTTAAACTACATGATAAGCAACGCGCGGTGACTCCCGGTCAGAGTTGCGTTTTCTATGATGACGACATCGTCCTGGGAGGTGGCAAGATCGCGTAACTTGAGGGAATGCGTTTGGCAAGTTGGTCGACAGAAAAGGGCAAGATAACAAATGACAGAATTAGCTTTCAATTTATGCGGAATAAACTCTCACTTGACTTGTAGGGTCATAGACAGTAATATCTATGTAACGGTTTATCGGCAGCTCAAAGCAAGTCATTGTAGGTGTGCGTTGATCTCGTTAGATTGAACGGCAGATACTCTTGGCGCAAGAGCCTGTCCAGCACCAAAAGGAGAATGCCATGATCGGCAAGAGAAGAATTCTCACAGGGCTAATGATCGCGCTTTGCCTTGTTGTCGGTGCAAGTGCTGACACGATACCGTTCGACTATTGGTATGGGCGGATTATCGGGCGCACGCAAATACAGTCCATCCATGATGCCTACAATGACGAGCGCGGGGCATTGACGACGAGTCTCAAAACCGGCTATGGCGACGCGGTGAGCGTCAATGTCGGGTCACTGTTTGAAATTGGTCCAACAAGCCAGTCCAATGTCTTTCAGTTAGAGTTTCTGCGTCCGAAGCTTAGCGCTGTCGTCGGAACTCGGGCCGAGAATGCGCCTGTTAATCCACCGGCTCGATTGGCGGGAAGACTCCGAACTTTGGAATGACGGGACAAATATCAGTTTCACCCAGCAATCACAGTTTATCTCCGACCAGACGATGCGAGTCCTTCATAAAGACATCGAGTTCGACCCGTCGCGATCGCTGTACTACTACACCAAGGGAATGGTGCTACAGCCGCGCAACTGGAGCCTGGATGCGGGCCTGCAACTCAATATCGGCGACTACAGCCGGAAGGAACAAGGAGTAATTTACTTTCCGGCAGATCCTGCCTCATGGTTAATCAAATCGGCAGAAGTAAGTGATTCGCGATATTGGGTCGCCAAAGTTGTATCAAGTTACGGAGTCAGCCGCAAGCTTCAGCTCACTTTGGGCTGGGAACTTGGACGCCAGAGCAGACCGGCAAGCCAAAGTCGTGATTCTTATGATTTGAGTGATCCCGATTCACATCGTCGTCCGATCGGTTGGTGACCGAGATGACGCCGTTCACAGCAATGAGATCTTTGTCGAATCGTTGTTCTTGAAAAGTAGTCGACACTGGGCGAGTATTCGACCATCATTTCACAGTTATGCCAGAGAATGACAAGTCCGATAACACAAATTGGGATGACTCACAGATAACAAGCAGAACCATTAATAAACTCGTTGACGATACACATGTATATGGCATTTCCGCCGACCACACATGGATATCCAGCAATGCAACAATTCCTCTCGGTCAGATCCTCGATGATCATAAGTCTTACTACGGACATCGGCTGCCCCCGGGGACTTTTCGAGTCAGTTCGTCGGCAAGTCTCGCACTGGAACGTCGTAATGGCAAGCAGTCGCGAGAGCGAGTCGGCACGCCCGTGCGCGATTACAGAACTTACAAGTCGCGCCGGGATCTTTTGTCGGTAACCAGCGTGGTCAGCTATTTCTCAAAATTCAACCTCGATCTGATGTTGCGATTCATGCTGGATCGCCAAGTCTCGGGGAGCGCGCGAGACAACGAAAAGATGTCCTACGGACACACGCAAACGCACTACTTCAATCTCCAGCTGTCATATTACTCATTCCGCTGGGATCCTAACAAACGACAGTCTATCGGTTGGAACCAGATCAGCGACATTGACTACCTCTTCGGGCCGCTAATGCAGCCGCGCGACTGGCGCGCATCGATATCCGTCACACCACCGGCGCATGAGTGGAACGGCCGTTATGACGAAGAGAATATTTTCAACTTCTTCAAAGGCGAGTCGAACAATAAGTGGTCTGTGTTATCTGCAAGTGCTCTCGGTATATGCGAAGGCGTCGAGATTGGACTTAATGCCAACTACCAACAAGTGGTATCCTCATACGACTATGAGCCGGGATACAACCGCCGATACCGATACGACAAATGGGTCGTGAGCCCGCATTTACGATGGCAGCCCGGAACGCGATTCAGGATGGACTTCACTGCCGAAGAGTACTATTCTGATTATGACGGAGTTACGTGGCACGGTTACTACGAAACTCGTGAACACGAATACCGTCACACCTGGGCAATTAAAGTCGTCTACAGCATCTTGATCTGAAATTTAGGTGATTGACACAATGGACCGATTCTTATAGAGTAGTGCGTTGTGAGTAGTATTCCTTTAGCGAGGTGCAAAAATGGTCAAACTCACCTATCACGGGCATTCCTGTTTTGAAATCACCGACGGCCAGCACAATCTAATCATCGATCCGTTCATATCTGGAAATCCAGTAGCTAAGGTCAAGCCGTCGGACATTCACGCACATTTTGTGATCGTGACTCACGGCCACGGCGACCACTGGGGCGACACCGCAGAAATCGCCAAAGCCAACCACGCAATGGTCATCGCAAACTTCGAACTGACACAATACGCGGCTAAGCAAGGATGTATGGTCCATCCGCTTCATATCGGCGGCAAAGCGAACTTCCCGTTCGGCTGGCTTAAACTTACGATCGCTCATCACGGTTCCTCAATGGGCGAGGCCGACGATTACGGCGGAAATCCGGCCGGCATCTTGTTCAGCATCGGCGGACAGACCATCTATCATGCCGGGGATACCGGACTGTTTCTCGATATGAAACTGATCGGTGAAATGAACGCGATCGACCTCGCACTGCTTCCGATCGGCGACAATTTTACCATGGGACCGGTTGATGCCGCCAAAGCCGTGGAGTTCTTGCGGCCGAAAAAGGTAGTGCCGATGCATTACAACACCTTCGACATGATCAAGCAGGACCCGAACGATTTCGCGAAACTGGTGCGGGCACAGGGGATAGAGTGCGTGGTGATGTCATCGGGCGATACGCTGACATATTTAGATTCCACTCCGGTTATCAAACCTCCGCCAGTTTTTAGTACCGACTCCTGTCCAATGATTCGTATGTTGAACGCACCGGTGCGTCGCGAATCAGACATAAACGAACTTGAGCTATTGGCCAAGGTCGCCCAGGGGGACAGGTCTGCCTTCAAGACGCTGTTCGATTCCCATTCCAACCATGTCTATAATGTGTGTTATCGAATGCTCGGCAATCCGGGTGACGCGGAGGAGATCTCGCAGGATGTCTTCCTGACTCTATGGCAGAAAGCGAACAGCGTTCGCGGTGAGGCAAAGCTCTCGACATGGCTGCACCGGGTAGCCGTTAACAAATCAATCAACTACCGCAAACGTGGCGGCGTTTTCAGTAGAATCAAGCAGATCATGTCGATCGACACCGGGGAGGTTTCGCTGGCCGAGCAACTCCCGGCGCCTGATTCCGAGCGTCCCGATATGAAACTTGAGACTCGGGAAGCTGGCGTGCAATTAGCCGAACTCATGTCGGAATTGCCCGATCGTCAGCGGGAAATCTATTTGCTGCATAAGCTTGAAGGATTGAGCTATAAGGAAATCGCGGAAGAAATGGACCTTTCGCTATCGTCAGTGGAGTCGCTCATGCACCGGGCGAAACAGAACCTGCAGAAAGTGATGCTGAAACGCTTCAAGAACAAGCGCAAGTAAGCGGGGGATGATAATGTCCAAGATACGAATGATGGAGGAGACACTTGTTTAGATGTAGTGACATTGAAAGCAGATTGATGGAAGTTCTTGAAGGAGAACTTAATCAGGCAGACTCCGCGGCAGTTGTCGAACATCTGCGCGACTGCCCTGATTGCCGTAATCTGGTTGCGCACTATCAAGCTCTGTTCAAGACGGAAGCAAGTGCTCCGACCACGGCGCCGGAATCGCTTTGGCGCAAGATTCAGATCAGCCTCAACGAGCTGGAAGAGGGCCGTCAGTCACAGCCTACCCCGTTTCCCAAACGGCGGCCCTTGTTCGGCTATGCTCTCCAAACTCTCGGCGTTGCGACTGCGATAATTGTCGGAGTACTGCTTGGACGAACTCCCGAAAGTCAGCAGACGACCTACGAAGATGAATATGCTTCCTACTATGCCGGTGCTCTTACCGAAACCGTGCTGCCGATTACCGAGGTCTATGAACAGGTGAGCCAGGATCAAGGGGGCGGTCGATGAAGATTCGTACGCTGGTTTATCTCGTCATATTGTTGTTGGTTGTCAACGTCGCGGCAATCTCGACCATCGTGTACTACCGCATGTCGGCGCCGCGAGGCGAGATGCGCATGCCGTTTGGCCACGAAGATGGTCCTCCACCGGCGGATATGCCCAAGCTCTCGAGTCAGGAGCGGAAGATGATGGAGCGGTCGCGCCTGCAAGCTGATAGCGTCATCGCACCACTTGCAGAGAAGATGAGCATCTTTCGCCGCGACTTATTGGAAGAACTAAGAAATGATGAACCGGATACCAATCGAGTTTACCAACTGATCGGTGAGATTGGCGTACTGCAGAGCGCAATCCAGAAGCAGATGGTAGCCCAATTCCTGAATGACCGCGATTCGCTTCGTCCTGATCAGCGGGCGCGCCTTCTGAAGATGATTGAAGAGCGCAGTCGCTGGCAGGAACGAAGACAAATGGGCGGTCGAAGAATGAACCGTGAATTTTAGGTGAGTGGATTTTCGAAAGGAGAAAATTATGAAATGGAAACTCGCATCAATTGTAGCCGTGCTGACTCTGGCTTTGGCAGTGGCACTGCCGCTATTCGCCCAAGAAGCCGACGACGTCGATGTCGACAACGACGATGTCGTGTGGGCCGGCGGTTGGGGACGTGGTGGCGGACATGGTGACGGACCCGGCAAAGCGATGATGGAAGAACTGGCTCTGACCAAGGATCAACTCCAGAAGATGGATCAGATGCGTTCGTCTCATCGCAAGGAGATGATTCCTCTTCGGGCGCAAGTAAAGGTGAAGCAAATCGAGCTGAACGATCTGTTCGACTTCTGATGCAGCGATTGGCACGATCAACAGCAAAATCGACGAGATCAGCAAACTGCGGACCGACATGGCCAAGAAGCAGGCTGCTCATCGGATTGCCATGCGCCAACTGCTCACGCCCGAGCAACGTGAGATTTGGGACAGCAGGCCGAAGATGATGGGTAAGATGGGCGGTCAGGGCAAATGCATGATGGAACGCGGAATGAAGATGAACCGCATGGATTGCGGTGAACGCGGCCCGCGCGGCGGCGGCAAAGGACGCGGCCTCTAAAGCCCTTCCAGTTTAACCTCCTGTGGGGCGGGCGTGTACCCTGCTCCATCGTCTTAGCCGGCGGTTCCAGACCATAGCAACCGCCGGTTTTATATTTCCGGAATTACTTCAGTTGTCTGAAGAGTAGATGCGACTTAACGTCCGCAGAATTTCCGTAGTCCACCTCTGCATATCGATCGCGAAACGTGGCCGAGTTTAGTATTGCCTGTGAGGCTGGATAATTACTCGCAATGAATATCCAATCGGCTTTCACTGAATCGGCAAACTGCAGATACTCGCCGCGAAGGTTGTACTTGATTGCCTGCGGTGTGACCAAGCCGTCACGATCGATGATTTTGCCACGATAATGATATCCAAAGTGCCCGATATCCTCCGCGAGAACGATATCGCCGTCATGCGAGTTGGCATTGAGATACTCTGCCGCCGCGACGTGATTCGCCGTGTACCACGCCATCTCGTCTCTGAGGTCGGCGATTCTGCTGAACGAAACCGCACCAAGAATGAGGATGACAACAATCGCGCTGATAACTGCCGGACTGCGAAACTTCATCTTTTTGCAAATCGCTGCGAAGAACTTGCCAAACAACACGAAGGCGAGCGGCAGGACCGGAGCCGCATACCAGAAGAATACCCGGGGTGAAAAGAACGCCAGGCCGCAAATCAGTCCAAATGCCGTGAGTGCGACGATGACACTCCTCTCTCGCTTGAACGCGAGCCAGAAATTACCACAGTCGGCCGGCAAACAATTGCGACAGCTCCATACACCGGACCGAGCGTCGTCATCTCGCCGGCACGGACCAACAATCCGGTCCCTTCAGTCCGGTAAAGCGCTGACTTGGCGGCAAGGGAGTTCGGTATCGCGGTACCGAAATATGATAGCGCAAATACCGCCCAGCCGCCGACAAGCAACAGTGGCGATACGAGAACGCGCCACAGTCGTGGTGCGCGATCTACAATAGCAACGGCGCCACCATCGCGATCAAACCGATCCCCTCGGGACGGGTCAAGGTCGCAAGGCCTGCTATTGTGGCTGCCTGCCAATGTTGCTTCTGGTACGATTTCAGAATGCCGGACCACGACCAGCAATGTGAATAGCGCCGTCTCGAGTCCACAGATGTCGCTGATCAGGTTGCGCGGATAGAGCGAATAGATGATTGCCGGCAAATCCGCCATCGGCCCGGCACCGCAAGCTTGTGCCAGACGGATAAGCGCAAATGTCGTCACTCCGGCACACAAGATGGAACAGCTTACTGCTGCAAGAGAAGTTGGGATCCCAACGGCTGCGAGCGCCGCAAGCAGTACAGTAAACAAGGGTGTGGTGGTACCGCAAACACGCTCGCCAATGTTGTAAACGAAACCGTTGCCGGCTGCGATATTTTCCGCATAGCGAAATGTGATGAGAGCATCGTCTACCTGGTAGGCAGTTGCATAGGAAACTGCTGCCCGTGCAAGTATACACAGCACCGCAACGGCAATGGCCGGCGCATAATTATTGGTCTGATTCGATTCGTTCATGGACTCTACCCAAGAGATATCGCCGGGAATCAGGCAATGAGAGCAGAGGCTGGTACTTACTGAACGTGCTGCTCAGCCGATGCTCGTCAAGATTCCAAGCCTGCATGACGACGGGATCAATAATCAGGTATGCCGCACCGAGAGAGTCGGCGTAGTTTTCGAGAAACGAAATCGATTTCTGTCCTCTGGCGGCTCGATCAACGCCCCACCACGACTGAATTACAAACCTGCCCTGCTGCATGTAGACGAAGTCGAACGGCGCCATGACTAATGTGCCGGGTTGCATCTGCCCGGCCATCAGCGCGTTTACCGCAATCTGGTTCTGTCGAAGCGGGAATGCCTCCCGGGTGAGAGCAAAAGCGCCGTACATGAAAAACGCCGCAGCCCAGATCCGGAAGGCGGTGGCGGCATGTCGACGCCAGCCCGAAACCGTTTCGGTCAGATCGAGCGATACCTGCCCCACAACAATCGCCATCAACGGCACCAGTGGAATCATGTAGCGGGTAAATTTCGGCAACGGCGATGCCGCCAGCACAGCGGCAGTTGCAATAAGGTAAACCAGGGAAAAACGATTCTTGCGCCAGAACTCTCCGTTCATAAACGGCATGGAGAACAAGAACCACACAGTCAATCCGATCACCTCGGGTTTGCGTAATAGGCGTTTGTGCTCAGTGAGTAGATTCACGAGCGGCTGCCACCAATTGAAGTTGAAGGAAGTCGTTGTGAGCGGGTTGTGAATCGTCTGCTCGATGAAGAGTTCACGATGAGTGAAGTACCCGGATAGATACGGCGAGAATCCGATCAGTCCACAGACCAATACCGTGACTGCCGGCGACCATCTGCGCTCCGCCATCAGAGCAACAAATCCCGCGATCACGAATACGAAGCCGAAGGCATGCGCCAATCCGGCCATACCGCCGACCAGTCCGGCGATTGCAAACAAGAGATGATTCCGACCGTGGAGCCCGGACTTGATAATCAGGTAACTTGAGAAACCCAGCAGCAGGAGAAGCGCTTCGGGACGAAACTCCACCATCTGCAGCCAAAACACCGGAGTGAAGATCAAAATGGCAATGACCCGCCAACCCAGGCCCTGACCTTGACCGTTTCGCAGATGCCAAAACACCAGTATCAGGGTTAACAAACCGGCGAGAAAAGATATACTCCGAAGCTGAAACAGCCCCCATCCCGACAACCCTGTGACGGCTAATCCGCTCCACACCAACAGCTTATGGTAAACGACAATCTCCTTGTCGAGTGGCGGGCAGTCGCGAAACAACTCGGACTCCACTATTCCGTGTTGTGCAAGGCTCCAAACGTGCTGCCCGATCCAAGCCTCGTCATTATGAATCTCCCGATTGAGAAATACCCAAAATACGGCCAAAACTGCCAGGGAGCCAATGACGACAAACGCCCGATTCCTGAAGGCGCGCAAGAGCTTTAAGAGTTCCATCCCTGAAGAAGATATCACATAACAGTCAAATTACAAGTAAACCGGCCACGGAAAGGCGGGGAAATGACTCTTAAATTACACGATTGCCAGCTTTCCGGCAAAATAGCCGGTCAACAAAAAATCGGAAAAACAGTTGCGGTTTTTCAGTTCCGGGTGTATAATAAACATGAGGTTCGCCTCAGTTGTGTATCGACAGGGGAAGCGCTTGACTGATTCCATTGGGTGTATCAGTGAAGTAGGAGAGGACTGCTTCCCCTCGTTGATTTTAAGGGGTGATTATTAATCCACAAATTGATCAGAACTGACTGGTAGTTTTTCGGTCTTTTGTTGAACCGAAATCTATGCATAGTCTACTGCTCCAGTCTGTAGTAGCAGTACATATGATCGAAGACGGGCAGGACATTCAAGGGACTAAGCCGATCATTCATCTCCATCAGCTTTGCTCCGAACTTGGCTGCGACTGAAATCGCACTCAACGGGTTGAACAATCCGCCGGAAGTGAACCGCCGCCCCTGCAGAGTAAACCCACTGTTTGCAAGATTTTGATCCAATAGGGCGCGACTGACAAAATTCAAGTGTTGAGGCGGGCAGTACATATGCCAGCGTTTTCCGACAACGTCCAGCAATCTTCTCTTGATACATTCCCTTGTCGGTACCATAATCGCCAGCACTCCACGCGGATTGACAAGCTGTGAAAGTTGCGAAATGAAAGCGACGGGATTTGTCAAGTGCTCGATAACGGCGTAACAGGTAACCGCATCATATTTCTTGTCAAATTCGGTTCTTTCCAAGTTGCCCTCGTAAATCGCCAGTCCTCGTGATCGCGCAATTTTTGCCGATCGCGCCGACAACTCCACTCCGGCCCGTTCGACGTTCGCCGGCCAATGCATGAGGAAATCGCCGGTACGACAACCGACATCGAGGACCGACTGAATAGGGATGGATGCATACCGCCGGATCAGCACCGTTTCGTGTCGCCAATAGCGGCTCGGCTTAAATGAGCCCTCATAAATCTCCGCCTTGGTCGTTGCAACTTCGGCATACAACTGCTCGAGATTAACTGGATGCTGCTCGAGATCAAAGAATGCCGAAGCGCAGCTGCGACATTCATAGAGCGCATATTCAGCTTCAATGTGCGGACTCTTGACGTTCTTTGTTGCCGTGACTTCCTGCGAGCCGCAAAACCGGCAGATCATCTGAATAGCTCGGAAGCCTTAACGACCACGATGTCCTCCGGCAGTAGCTTCAGATCCAGCCCCTTGATTGCGTCATTCATGCCTTGGAGTTCCCCTTCCTCCGACCCGGATGGGAGTTCCAATTTGGTGTCCAGCGACAACAGTTCTTGTTTGGCCAGCTCGCCGTTTGAAACCACCGCTACGATCAACACGCTTTGCGGATGAAGGTTGTCGAGCGCAACCGTCTGCAGTTCGCTGCGCGGCACCCGATTGATATTGTATTTAAACTTGTCGACGAATTCCGGGAGTTTGTACCACTTTTCATCAAGGCGCATTCCCAATTGCCGATCCGGTGTTTCCAACTGGAAGGCAAAATTATTGGCAACATAATCCTTGGTACGGTCGATTTCTTCCGCGGTTAGAGGGGTCGTGGTGAGCTTCGTCATTTCGATCAGCATCAGTTTGATGCAGAACTCAAAATTCGCTTCCTTCGGGTAAGTCCACATCTGAAAATACTGGTCATTGCGGACAATCCCGTTGTCCATAAGTTTCGACCAGCCCAGCGGGCGAAAATGCTCAATATACGCGTAGGCCCCGTAGGCCAAGCCGCGTTCGGAGCGCACTGTCTTGAATAGTCTCCCGAACATTTCCCGATGCTGGCCCAGGTAACAACCGAGCAGCCGCATCGGATAATACTGCGGAGACGTGCGGTTGTCATCAAGTACATGGCCGATGCGCAAATGCGACTGGGTGCGATTCTCTTTCTCGACCAAAATCACTTTCGGCGTCTTTGGGAGGTTTGGTGCGACGTCGGACCGCAGGACTCGCCCGGCGGGCAGGTTTCCGAGATCGGTCTTAAAGCGCTCTACAAGTGAGTCTTCGACGTCACCGCCGATACCGGCCAGCACATTGCCGCGCACAAAATTGGCATGGTAAAATTCCACGGCATCCCGGCGGTTGAAATTCCGCACGGCATCAACCGTGCCCTGAACGGCGTGGCCATAACGATGGCCTTCGAACACCGCGTTCTCGAAAACTGTTTGCGACAACAGCGCATCATCTTCCCGAATTCGCCCGATTTCATCGATCTGTCTTGCGGCGCCTTTGCGAACTTCATCTTCGGGGAACGACGGTTCCGTGAGAACTTGCCGGAAGATGCTGTAGAATTCCCCGGCATTTTCGGACAGTGTCCTCCCGGTGATGACAACGACCTCTTTGTCTACCGAAATGGTGATGTCGGCGCCGATCTGATTGAGACGGCGTTCGATTTCAGCGCTCGAAAGATTGCGTGTCCCCTTGTCGAGCAATTTTGCCGTGAAATACGCCAATCCCGGCTTTTCCGCCGGATCCAGCGCCGAACCGGCGTCTATCATTACGCGATAATAGATGACCGGCAGACCTTGCTTCTTAAGCACAACGATCTGGTCGTCCGCCACCGGTCCGCACCCGAGAATCGAGCATCCCAGGATAACTGCCAGCAACGCGAACACCAGTGTGGAACCGCTCCCAAAGTGCGAGCCGCGCGAATGGAGCGGAGTCTTGGTCAGTTTATTGTTCATCATCATCCCTGCTCCTTAGATCCCGCTCTTGGGTACAAGCGTTACAATTGTCCGGTTGGCCGGCACGAACACTTCCGAAGCCAGACTGCGAATCTTCTCGGCCGACACTGATGCGTACAGATCAAACAACTGCATCAAGCCGCGGTAATTACTTGAGACAATCCGATACACGCCCAGCGAAGAAGCGATTCGCGATGGGCTATCGAGTCCGTAGATCATGCGAGCACGCAGATTGTTCCGCGCACGATCCAACTCCTCACCGGAGATAACTGTGGTGCCTATTCGCCGCAATTCACTGTAAATTGAATCCCTAACCTCGGCAAGTGAGGTCCCTTTCCGCAAGCGTGCGGAAATCACTTCAATACTCGGGTCCTTCCGCATTTCCCCATCACCGCTAATTGATTCTACCAGGGCGAGATCATTTTTCAGTAAGCGAGTGAGCCGTCCCGAATTAGAGAAGAGCACCTCATTGATCAGGTTCATCGCGGCCAGGCTCTCAAAGTCCTGATTTGCTGAAGGAATATGGTAAGCAATTCTCACTAATTGCGAGATCTCGTCATCTTTCCAGGTGAAATTCTTGACTCGCTCTTCCGCTTGCACGGGCTCGGGCAGCACCAATGATGTGTATGCTTCGCCTGGCTTCCAGTCCCCGTAATATTTGTCAACCAGCTTACGCGCCTCGGCAACAACGACATTACCTGATATGACCAGAACGCAGTTGTTGGGCACGTAATGACGGTTTTTGAACTGCAGACCATCATCGGAAGTCATGTTCTGTTCAAGATCTTCCTCCCAGCCAATTACCGGATGATGATAGGTGTGAATGGTATATGCGAGTCGCTCCAATTCGACGCTCAAGAATCCGTCCGGGTCATCTTCAACTCCGCGTCGGCGCTCTTCCTTTACGGGCCCCAATTCCGTGCGGAAAGTCTCATTGGTGAAGATCAAGTTGCGAATCCGGTCGGACTCAATGTCCAGCATCTTGTCAAGAAATCGCGACTCGGCGTTCAAGAAATATGCCGTGTAGTCGTTGGTCGTCCAGGCATTGGTCTCGGCGCCAAGCGGAGATACGGCATCCGAAAACACCGGATACTTCTCCGTCCCGCGAAACATCATATGCTCAAAAACGTGGGCGAGTCCAGTCACTCCGGCACGATCTTCGTCGCGCGAGCCGGCGTTAACGAATGTGAAGACACTCACGGTGACTGCCGTCGAATCCGGCGCTATCAGTAATGTCAAGCCGTTGTCCAACCTGCTCTCATCGACGGCGATATCAAACCCGGCAGCATTAGTAGTCGCGCTTGAAATCAACAAGACCAGCAGAAGAATTGATGAAAAATGACGCATCTGCGAAGCTCCATTCTATGAAAGGAATCTAACCGGTTTAAGCTAAACGCGACCGGGTCGCCGGTCAAGCTTTAAAGGGCTTTGCCCGCCATTTGGGATATGCCGAGTCCTATCTCTCACTCTTTGGATCTCTGCAGTTTCCCTGTCAATCAGCCCCACTACCTCCAGAAACTTCGATTGTATAGAGCCGTTTGGTATATTATTATCTGCTGAACTGGCATCTCCGGGCTCAGGCAGTTAGGCATCGCCCGAAAACGCTCAAAAGGCATTAAATGGAGAACAACGATATGAATAGCGCTAAAGCTTACTCCGCAATCGGCCCGCGCATCAGGGCTGGCATACACCAAGATTCCCCGAAGAAATCCCACTGAACACGACGTACAGATTGAGATCCTGTTCTGCGGCATCTGCCATTCCGACCTCCATTCCGTTCGCAATGAATGGGGTGGCACCCAATATCCGATTGTGCCGGGGCACGAAATCGTCGGCCGAGTTACCAAAGTCGGTGCTGCCGTTAAGAAATTTGCTCCTGGCGACCTCGCTGCCGTTGGTTGTCTGGTTGGCTCCGACCGCACCTGCCCAGCGTGCCAGGAGGGACTTGAGCAGTATTGCGCGAAAATGGTACTTACATTCAACTCCCCCGATGAATATACCGGCGCCATGACTTACGGCGGTTACTCGGAGAGCATTGTGGTCAACGAGCACTTTGTCCTGCGAGTGCCCGCCAATCTTGCTCTCGCCGGTACCGCGCCGCTCTTGTGCGCAGGGATAACCACGTATTCGCCTTTGCGCCACTGGGGCATCACTAAGGGGAAGAAGGTCGGTGTGGTCGGTCTTGGCGGATTAGGTCATATGGGGGTGAAGTTTGCGCATGCTTTCGGCGCTCACGTGGTTGTATTCACCACTTCACAAAGCAAAGCCGAAGACGCAGTCCGCCTTGGCGCCGATGAGGTGGTCATTTCCCGCAATGACAGCGAAATGCAGAAACATGCTGGGAGTTTCGATTTCATTCTCGATACTGTCTCCGCCGACCACAATATCAATGCCTATATCAACCTACTTTGCCGGGACGGAAACCTCACCCTCGTGGGTGCCCCGGAGAAGCCGCTCGAGGTCTCTGCTTTTCCCCTGATCTTTGGCCGCCGCAGCTTCTCCGGCTCGCTCATCGGCGGCATCGCCGAGACGCAAGAGATGCTCGATTTCTGCGGCAGGAACAATATCACCGCCGATGTCGAAGTTATCCCGATCCAGAAAGTCAATGAAGCCTACGAACGGATGCTCAAGTCCGACGTGAAATACCGTTTTTCAATCGATATGGCGTCGCTTAAATCTGAGTAAACAAACAGCGTCGAATGGTAGTGGCAGCCATCCTGGAGCAGCGGGAGAGAACGAAACCGACCATTAGCCGAAGACAAACAGAGTATCGAAGAGCCATTGCCTTTAGGCACAATGCTACTTACCTTAACAAGCAACGTGTCCAAAGATGCTGACGAGGTACACTTAATTGCGTTGAGAGGGCAGGTCATACGACCTGCCCTTTCTCTTTCGGCGCCTTTGAGGTCGAATCCATCAGTCAGGGCCGGCGTGCCTTCGCATTCGATAGCTTTCCAACGCCTTCCGTCGATTCTCGCATAGTGTAACCTAATATAGAAGTCGAAGCTCAGAGAAGTCTGGGGTGAGTGAGGTCGCAGCCCGAAGGAACAAGATTCACTCTCTTCCTCAAACCATGCCACTGGGCCGTCTTTTCCTGCCCTTGCTCGGCAATATTTCTTGAAATGGCATTGGAAATCAGAACCGGAAACCCCGACTCGGCTTTTGCTTTACCTCGTCGATTGCGTATACTTCATCTATGAGACTTTTTGCCGCATTACTGGCGATCCTGATCGTCGTCACCACTTCTCTCCAGGCCGCGACCTTCCGGTTTACACCTGTTAGTGAGTCACAAGACAAGGAGATGCGGTTGGTCCTTGAAGTTGCCGCCTTGCGACTTGGGAAATTGCTCGGAATAACATTCAGCGACACTATCGACATCACTATCGTCCAAACCCAAGAGCAGTTTGACGCCCTTGCCGGCGGCAAGATTCCCGAGTGGGGTGCCGGTGCCGCAATACCGTCAAGAAATCTCATCATCCTGCGCCAGCCGATGATGAATCGCTATCCGGGAAACACGGCGGACCTGTTGCAGCATGAGCTGGCACACATTGCTTTGAGCCGTCGGGTCCAGACGGGGCGTTTGCCGCGATTCATCGACGAAGGATTCGCGTCGTGGTTCGCCGGAGAATGGACTTTTTCGCACGTCACGACGGTCGCCGCGGCACAGATCACCAGGTCAATCCTGCCGCTTCGGGATATTGATGATGTGAACCGTTTCCATCAGGGTGAAGCTAATCTGGCTTACGCGCAGAGCTACCTGGTCGTCAACTTCATCTTTACCCGATACGGCGAACTGGCGTTCCTCGACCTGCTCGATGCTTTTGCCGCCGGCCAGAATATGAGCGAGGCTTTTCACGAAACCTTCGGTATCTCGTTCTGGAGGTTCGAAGCCGACTATCGCAAATTCCTGTCGGACAATTACACGTTGTTTGCTATACTCACAGACATGTCGGGACTCTGGGTAATTCTCGCTCTGATTGTGGTTTTCGGATGGATCGTCATTCGCCGGCGCAAGAAGAACGCGATCGATCGCTGGAAAGAGGAAGAAAAGTACCAAAGTACCGACTTTGATTATTCCGGATCGGACGATGAGCCATGGAAAGACTCTGAAGAAGATTCAACACGTATTTGAATATCTGTTTGTCCGCGCTTTTCACCTTCTGGTTAAGTTAACGCCCGGCAGACTAAGAGTTCCGCTTGCCGGGCTACTTGCGGACACCGCCCGACTTCTCACCGCTCGACGGGTAAAGGTTGCCCGTCGCAATCTCAACCTCGTCTTCTCCGAGTCAACCCGGGCAGAAATTCAACCCATTATCCGCGCGGTCTACCGCAACATTGCTCGTAACGCCTTTGATGTGGCCGATGCCAAAACCGCGTTGGCACACATCAAAATTCCGCCGCAAGCCCAATCCCAGTTGGCGGCCGTAAGACGTTGTCTCGATGCGAACCGCCCGGTCGTTTTTGCTACCGGTCACATCGGCAATTGGGAAATCCTCGGGCAGTATATCGGCTGCGAGTTCAAGGAGTGCCGGTTCGTCGCGCAGGAGCAAAGCAATAAGCTGGTTGATCGTTATATCAACGAATTGCGGATCGCCCGGATGGAGAACAATACTATCATCCACAGCCATGCGGCGGCGCGCGAATTGCCGCGTGCTCTCAAACAGGGAGCGCCGATCCTGCTGGTGGCTGACCAGGATGCCGGAAAAGAAGGTATCGTGGTCGACTTTATGGGCACTCCGGCGTCCTATCATCGCGGCATCGCTTCATTCAGCTACCACTATAATGCGCCATTGGTGGCTGTGTTTCTCATCCGCAACGGCGGTGATTTGAATCTGGTGATTCCGGCGATTGTCGAGCCAAATCGAAACGCCCCCCGCGAGGAGGAAATCCGACGACTTATCTCTGTTTTTTCCCGACAGCTTGGCGATATTGTCCGGCGCTATCCGGGCCAGTGGCTCTGGACGCATCGGCGCTTCAAATCGACAGTCGGCGGTTATTAATCGCCCGCCGAGCCCTTCTTCCGAATTTCGAATCGACTTGACAGTCGGTGGTAACTCGACAATACTTATGCATCATACATGCTGTCATGCCAAGGAGGCAATTGGGTGCTTATGAACTGCAAGCTGAATTCATCGCAGACCTTGTTTGAGTTGACCCTGTTGGGCCTGTTGTTTACTGTTTTCGTTTTTGGTTGCGGCAAGAAGGCAGAGTCTACTCTACCACCCGTTGACGAAACAGCCAAGGCACGGGCCGCGGCTCAAGAGCCAACTGCCCCCGCCTACCCGGATACCGAATTGAGTTCAGCAACCGCCGAAGAAGTATCCTCCGGCTGGGTGATCAAGGATCTTATCAATGCCCGCAGCAAGCCCGGCACAACAGCGGATGTGGTTTCGCAACTACCGCGCGGCACCGAAGTCAAACTTATCGAATTAGCGGATAAGTGGTGGAAAGTTCAACTGGCGGACGGTCGCACGGCCTATGTATTCGAAACGCTTCTGACCAAAGAACGCTACGTTGACCCTTTGACGCGCTTTAAGTTTGATGCCAGCCGCGTCGATCCGGCACTCAACATTATCTCCGGGATTGCAGGCATTGATGGCGAAGCTCCTTCGGCCGCTCTGACTGTGTCTGCCGATGAGTGGAATTCTCTCACCGTCGAGGACCGAAACAAAACAGCAGAATCAGCATTCAGCTACTGGAGTGAATGTCTTGTCAAATGCGGATATGATCCCAAATTGGCCGTCCTGGTTTTTCGAGACACGACGGGAAAAGAACTCGGTCGAATTGCCATGGCGGCCGGCAAAGCGTTGTTCAAACCCAAACCGTAGTCACTGTGAAACCAGGCTTCTGTAGAGTTCCATCATCTGCCTGGTGACTGCTTCCTCACGGAATTTCTGAACGTGAGCGTATCCCGCGCCAATCATTCTTGCCCGCAGATTGGAATCGCCAAGTACTTTCGACAAGCCTCCGGCGATCTCTTCGGGACTGTCGGGTGAGACGTACATACTTGCCGAACCGCCCGCTTCAGCAAAGCATCCGCCGCGAGTGGTAATGACCGGCGTCTTGCTCCACAAAGCTTCGATGATCGGAATTCCGAAACCTTCAAAATGCGAGGGGTAGACAAACGCCTGGGACAGTTGGTAAATGGCGGGGAAGTCGGAAAATGCCACGTCGGATCGGATCATGACCCGTTCACTCATGCCTGAAGACGCTATGCACTGCTCGACCTTCTCGAGGTAGCTTGTGCCGCGGCCGATTGCGACCAGAAATAGATCGTGCGACTTTCGTAGTAAAGCAACCGCCTTGACCAACCCCAGCAAGTTTTTTCGCTCTTCGATTGATCCAACATAAAGCACGAATTGCGCGGGCAGATTGTAACGCGACCGCACTGCAGACTTGTCGTTCTCGGCAACTGAGCGCGAAAAGCTCGGGTCGCAGCACTGATAAACGACTTTGATCTTCTCCGGGGCAATGCCATAAGACTCAACGATATCATGTTTGGTCTGCTCGCTGACAGCAACGACGACGTCAGCATGCCGGCACGCGTAGCGGCTCTTGAAATCATAAATTCGCCGGTCCAAAGCCGGATAGTACTGAGGAAAACGCCTGAATATCAGGTCATGAATCGTGACCACTTTTGCAGCATCCGTTCGGCCGATACCGAAGGGCAGCTCATTGCTAAGTCCGTGAAACACTGCGACTCGATCGCGCTTGATGTCGCCGCAGATTCCCAGCGACCTCCAGATGCCTTTCAACGCTCCCGAATAGATGCCTTTCGGAACCACAACATTCACATGTGGGAAATCCTTCAAGAACTCGAGGCGCGGATTATTGTTTCGACCCGGCGAATAGAGCAGCAATTCGGCGTCAGGGTATTGGACAGCGAGGCCCCGGACAAGGTTGCGCGAATAATTGCCAAGGCCAGTCATGTTAAAGACCGCTCGTTTCGCGTCGAAACCGATTCTCATAGCCTGCGCATTATATCGCTTCCCTTCGGGCAAGTCAATCTTGCAAGCAGTTGCTCCTCACTCCAGTATTGCTTAAGTTCAGTCAATGACCAGGTCCCAGACTTCGCAAGATTGCCGTCATCGGTACCATCAATCGCGATACGGTGCTCCGACCCGACGGTACCCGCTTCCAAGGGTATGGGGGGATTCTCTACAATCTTATTGTGCTCTCCCGGTTGGACAGCGGCGGCTTGGAAATCTGGCCGGTCGTGAACATCGGGAAAGATCACGATACCCAAATCAGGGCAAGAATTAGCGAACTACCGCAAGTCAGGTCCGGGTCGGTGCGCACAGTGTCTGCTCGGAATAATCATTGTTTGCTGACATACCAGAACTTGTCCGATAAGACCGAGACCCTTTCTGGTTGGGTTGGTAGCGTCAGCCGGGAGCAACTGCGGAAGATAATTGACTCGGACTACATTCTGGTTAACTACATATCCGGAAGCGACATCTCGACCGCCAATCTGATTTGGCTGCGCGGGCAAACACGGGCGATGATCTATATCGACTTCCACTCGCGAACGCTCGGTCGCCGCGCCGACGGTTCTCGATATCTTCGCCGCCCCAGAGATTGGCGGCAAACTATTCATTGCGCAGATATCCTGCAGATGAACGGACTGGAATTCCAGCTGCTGACCCGACAACTCCCGGACCGCCGCAGTTGCCGGGCATTCATGACCGCAGAGATGAATGCGAGAGCCCGGGCACTGCTGGTCACGCTTGGAAGCAGCGGCTGTATCGCGTGCTACCGGCAAAATGGATCGGTTGTCTCGCAACAGATTGCGCCCCAATCAATCAGAACGGCGATTGACACTACCGGATGCGGTGATGTCTTTGCTGCGGCATTTCTTTCCGCATTGATGCCTGGCGCTGAAGTCGCATCTGCTGCTCGATGTGCCGTACAAGTGGCTACGAATCGGGCCGAAACCGCTTCTGTGGAGGATCTTGACTTCTGTCGCCTGCGCCGTTGGAAACGGAAGTGATTGCTTCAGAATGAGTCGATTTGGCCGCAGTTCACGAGTACCGTAAGGCTTGTCTTAGTGAAACTTATGCCTTCGGAACTCGTACTTATCTTTGGGCGGTTAATGATTTCCTGACTTGACGTGGAAGGACGAGAACTGTGAGAGTGAAACTCGGAAACCTGGTAAACACCTTTGGTATTAGCCTTGTAGCGCCGGTCGTTATGGCATTGGCTGTTGGTGCCGTGGCCGAAAACGTCCAACTCGTTAAAGTACGAGATTTTCGCAAAGGTGAATTATACTGCCGAGCATTCGAAGTCAGAAAGCCTACCTCGATTCATATCAACGCCGTTGGCGCCGCGTCAGGCAATGGTCCCGAAATGGCGGCCTATGCCTGGATCATTCCCTCCGGTGCGCTTGAACCTGTTTGGGTCATGGATGATACGAACACCGACCCATTGAGTATTGACGCTCGACTTCGCGAGTATGATCGCAATGTGGAACTCGAGTCCGGTCAATATCTGGCTTATTTCTATGCTGGTCCGGTAAATTCGTGGAACGGTCTTAACTTCAGTCTTGATTGGGAGCAACTCAAAGCGGCGTTGGAAGAGATCGAGAAAGAACTGGGAAGCAAGAAGGAAGACCTGGCAAAACTGGAGAAACAGCTTCAGGACGGCAACTGGAACATTAAGATTGATTCGGATTGGTCCGCTCAAATGGAGAAACTACTTGCCGAATACCGCTTCGAGATCGTTGGTGACAACAACGACATCGGCAGCGCGACCTGCACCTATGCTTCCGATCGGGTCATTGCTGAAATACTTCATCCGGACCATGAGCAGTACACTTCAGTCGGTTTTTCACTTGCCAAGCCGATGGAAGTTGAAATTCAGGGTATCGGGGAAATCCCCGATTGGAGCGATTCCTACGCCGATTACGGCTGGATCATCAATGCCGATACGCGTAAACGTGAGTGGTCAATGGCCGACGAACACTTGCGCTGGGCGGGCGGGGGAGAAAAAAACAAAATGGCGCGGCGCACGATGCGGCTCGACAAAGGGAATTACTTGCTGTTCTACGTTACCGATGATTCCCACTGTTACGATGACTGGAATTGCCCGCCTCCTTATAACCCGGAAGCCTACGGCGTACGTGTATCTGCCGTAGTCAAAAGCGACCTGGCCTCCGTGTCCACCTATCGCGAAAGCTCATCGCAAATGCCTCTCCTTTCAATTGTTCGAGCCGGCAATGACTTCATGGAAGTCAAGCCCTTCCGCGTGAAGCAAGACTGCGAAGTCCGCGTTTACGCCCTCGGCGAATATAGCACCGGCAGCGGCGACTTCGCGGACTACGCGTGGATTGAACGGATGGGCGACTCGCGGCCATTCTGGTTAATGCAGGAACGCAATACCGAGCCCGCTGGCGGCGCGAAAAAGAATCGGTTGGCGGATGAGGTCGTTACGCTTTCCAAGGGCGATTATGTCCTCGGTTATGTTACCGACGACTCACACGCGTACGGTGAATGGAACTCAGGCGCACCCTACGATCAAAAAAACTATGGCGTGACCCTCTTTGCGGTCAATAATTCGTTCGATCGCTCTGATCATCACCGAGATGCAGGAAGAGGCAGAATCGAAGAACGTCCTGGCCAAAATTGTCCGCGTTGGCGATGATGCCGAGGAGTCAACTTCATTCAAAATCGATAAGCCTACCCGAGTGCACATTGTCGCCATGGGTGAGGGTTCCGGTAATGAAATGTATGATTACGGATGGATTGAAAATGCCGAAACTTCAGACATTGTCTGGGAGATGACGTACCGCAAAACCAGTTCTGCCGGCGGTGCGGAAAAAAACCGGCTGACAGATACAAACATCTATCTCGATGCCGGAACGTATCGACTGCATTACGTTTCTGATGGGTCCCATTCATTCGGAAACTGGAACGACGCAAAACCGAGAAATCCCCAATACTGGGGGATTACGGTAATGCTCGCCGAATAATTTAAGTCACTGTTTCATAAACACTTAAGAGCATGTTGCTGCTCGCTCTTGATATCCTGCCTGCTAACTAAATCTCGAGCCTTGCCGATAATCGTAACATGCGTCATTTGATAGCCGGGTGGTTGGGGCAGTAATAATGCCCCAACTTTTGAATCGGGCGGCAGGTACTCCATTCGGAGTGTTGAAGACCATTCGCTATACGGTCAATTCAACATCTGAATTTCTTGAGATCATCCACACCGTCAATGGTATCATCGGCACAGTCAATCGATTGGAAGATGTGGAGATGATACAGCGATCAGTTACATTTTCGGTCATCAGCTTACCACACTCGCAAACTCAATTCATCGCCTGTTTCGAAATCCCCAGTGACCTCTTGGGTCAGACCTCTTCAAGGCGGCCGCTTCTGCTAAACTTCTCCGAATACGCCAAGAAGGGCAATCTGCCCCATATTGTCACGAAACCACCTCACCTACTACTCAGCTTTGATGTCAGGACCTTGTTTGACATCAATTTCGCTCTCTACCAATTCGAAGTAGCGCTTACCACAAGTATTCCGCAGTCGGAATGGACACGCGTACGCCGCTCGACCACAATCATGGTCAGCGCCGCTGAATCCGCCGGAGCGCCACTACGGATGGTCATCTCTGCCGAAGCAAACCCGACGCTGCCGATAGCCCCGACCGGGCAATTGACCCTGAATAGTCCACTTCCACCGTCAGTCAGCAGATATTTCCAACACTTGATTTCCGATAGGTGTATATTGCCGAAGGGCCAATTGATCGTCAACTCGATGACGATTGAACCAAGGCGCACGACTGTCAGGAGAAAACTAAATGACTACACAGCTAGAGAAGCTTTACCACAATCTGATAACCCACATCGGCGAAGATCCCAACCGCGAAGGCCTCAAGAGGACGCCGGCTCGTGCCGCAAAGGCATTTGAGTTCCTAATGAAAGGTTACACCGAGGACATCGGCGCTGTCATCAACGATGCGCTGTTTGAATCGGATACAAAGGAGCTTGTAGTCGTAAAGAATATCGAACTCTATTCTATGTGTGAACACCACCTGCTTCCGTTCTTTGGAAAGTGCCATGTCGGGTACATCCCCAATGGAAAGGTGCTCGGTCTCTCAAAAGTGGCGCGTGTCGTCGATATCTTTGGCCGGCGCCTCCAGATTCAGGAGAATTTAACTCGTCAAATTGCCAATACTATTCAAGTTCATACCGGAGCCATCGGCGTTGGAGTCGTCATTGAGGCACAGCACCTTTGCATGATGATGCGCGGCGTCGAGAAGCAGAATTCGGTCATGGTCACTTCGGCCATGCTCGGAGAGTTGCATGAAGACCCGGCTACCAGAGCGGAATTCCTTCACCTTATCGGGCGCTGAACATCAAAAAAGGCCCAATTTGACCGCATTGCGATCGTAATTTTCTGCCACTATCTCGCTATTCTTTGTCTCATTTCCATACAGGACTTTGTGAAATTTTTCTCTTGACACCCGACCGTAAAGCCGATTATTTCCATCATAGATAAAAACATCGACGGAAATGCAGCGCTACAATGCTAACAGCCTGACTTGGTGAGAATTCCGTGTCGATGTCCCCTTCCGAGTTCGAGTACTTATTTTTCATCGAGGTCTTATGACTGAAGCTATCAAGACCCTTTCGCCTACAGAATCTGAACTGCACGCCGCATTTTGGGAACAGGTCGAGTCTTTTCCCGATGGTCACAAGATCAAGAAGTGCCTCCAATGTGGAACCTGCACAGGAACCTGCCCTGTGTCGGAGTTCATGGACATCACACCACGGCAGACGATAGCGATGTTCAGAGCCGGGCATCTGGAGGACATCCTCCGGAGTAAGACGATTTGGATCTGTGCGTCGTGTTATTCCTGCACAGTCAGATGCCCATCCGGAATCAAGGTCACCGACACCATGTATGCGCTGAAACGAATTGCCATGGCCAGAAAAATCTATCCTGCCAACTTTCCGGTCCATAGCCTCTCCTCGACATTCATGAATAATGTCTACAAATATGGACGCAATTATGAACTCGGGCTCGGCATCAAGTACTTTATGCGCTCACACATTGTGAAATTATTCACGACGGCTGGTTACGGGATCGCTATGATCAGGCGTGGCAGAATGGGGCTGCTCCCAAAACGCATCAAGCGCGTCAGTCAAATCCAGGCCATTATCAAAAAAGCTAACGAGTTTGGAGAACAGTGATGCCAGAATATGCCTATTACCCCGGCTGCAGCCTCGAGCATACGGCCAGCCCCTATGACAAGTCGACGCGCGCCGTCTTCAAGTCTCTCGGAATCGGGCTTCGTGAAATTGAAGACTGGAATTGCTGTGGCGCCACTATGTACATGTCCGCCAAGAAAACTGTCGGCTATTCCATCAGTGCACGCAATCTTGCTCTAGCACAGGAGATGGGGCTCGAAATCTGTGCACCTTGCAGCAGTTGTTATACAATACTGCGAAAGACAAATAAGCAAATCGCCTGGAATCCCAAAGAGGGCAAGAGGATAAATGAAGCTCTCGCCGCCGCGGGATTATCATACTCCAAACCGGTCAACGTTCGTCATCCGCTTGACATCCTAATCAATGACATTGGGGTTGAGACAATTAAGGCAAACGTCAAAGTACCGCTTCACGGACTGAAAGTCGCGCCCTACTACGGCTGCCAGATTGTTCGTCCCGATGGTTACTTCGATGACAAGGATGATCCCCAGACAATGGATATCCTGATCCGTGCCCTCGGTGCCGAGTCGGTCAACTACCCGCCCAAGGTGCGGTGCTGCGGCGGGATGTTGATGACTACCGACGAACAGATTGCACTTAAGCTCTGTCATGAACTTCTGCAAGCTGCAGCCGAAAACGGCGGCGAGGTCATTGCCACTGCCTGCCCGCTTTGCCACGTCAACCTCGAAGGCTTCCAGGGCAAGGTCAATACCCGCTACTCAACCGGCTATAACATACCCGTAATCTACTTCACGCACCTGGTCGGAATTGCGCTCGGGCTGTCGCCGGTGGAACTCGGACTCGACAAACTGTTGATTGAGCCGACCAAACTAATGGCGATGAAAAGCGAGGTGGCTGTATGAACCAGTCGCAAAATGGCTCCGAAATCCGCATCGGCGTCTACGTTTGCCATTGCGGAAATAACATCGCCAAGATGGTTGATGTCGGTAAAGTCGTGGAGATGGCGGCTACGCTTCCCAATGTGTCAATCGCCCGACAGTACAAATTTATGTGTTCGGAACCCGGGCAGGAACTGATTCAGAAGGATATTCGCGAACTCAAACTCAATCGCGTTGTCGTCGCCGCCTGCAGTCCGCTCATGCACGAGCCGACCTTCCGTAATGCTTGTGAAGCAGCCCAACTTAATCGCTATCTCTTTGAAATGGCAAATATCCGCGAGCAAGTCAGCTGGGTGACTCTTGATCCCAAAGCCGCTACCTCCAAAGCGATCGCACTCGTGCGTGCGGCGGTGGCCAGAGTCAGGCTCCATGAACCGCTGGATATGCGCCGTGTTCCGATCAAGAAACAGGTACTGATTGTCGGCGGCGGTATCGCCGGAATTGAAGCTGCCCTGCAAATCGCTGATGCCGGCTTCAAGGTCATCCTTGTCGAAAAGGAACCCACCATTGGCGGACATATGGCGCAATTTGACAAAACGTTCCCAACGCTCGACTGCGCTGCCTGCATTCTGACGCCAAAGATGGTGGCTGTCGGTAAGCACCCCAACATTCGCTTGCTGACCTGGACAGAGGTGGAGGAAGTCTCCGGATACCTGGGTAATTTCACCATCAAGCTAAAAAAGAAGCCACGATACGTTGACACAACCAAGTGCAACAGTTGTGGCGCTTGCTACGAAGCTTGTCCAAGCGTACCGACACCGGCTCGTCGCCGCATGATGCTTGGCGATCGGGTCTATCGCGAGGGCCGCCTGCTCGACGTTCAGGACAAATGGCGGATGGGACCAAAGCACGACTTGACAATTCTGACCGCAGCACAACCTATGCCGGAAAGAGATCTGCTGCCGGTGGAGGTGAAACACTCATGACGACAGTAATGGCAACCGAGCAGGAGAGTTATGACGTCCAGGAAGCGATCGATCAAATCGTCGCTGAATATGGCGCCAAACCATCAGCCCTCATCATGATCCTGCAGGATATTCAGAAACACTATCGCTACTTGCCGGAGTCGGCCATGCGCGCTGTCTCCAAGACTATGAAACTGCCGCTGGCGCAGATCTATGGCGTAGCAACTTTCTACCGGACCTTCAGCCTGAAGCCCAAGGGCAAGAATCACATCTGCGTCTGTACCGGCACCGCCTGCCATGTGCGGCAGGCGACGGTGATTGTCGACAAGCTCCAACGCGATCTCAAAATCATGCCCGGAGAAACGACTCCCGATGGTGAGATCAGCCTTGAGACAGTGAACTGCCTCGGGGCCTGCGCACTCGGACCGCTCGTAACTGCCAATGAGGTCTACTTTGGCAATATGACCGTATCGAAAACCGAGACAATGCTCAACGACGTTCGCGCCGGACGAGTCCACAAGCCCGAGGAGGTCAAATAATGCCAGACATGAAAATGCACTCTCCTCAGGATCTGGCAAAGCTGCGCGAGAAGATCCGGAGCAACCGCAACGCCAACAAAACGGTCCTGACCGTGTGTGCCGGCACCGGTTGCCTGGCCTGCGGCTGTGAGGCGGTGAGCAAAGTATTCCGCGAAGAAATTGCCAAAGACCATATGGAGAATGAGGTTGAAATCAAAACCACCGGCTGCCACGGTTTCTGTGAACGTGGGCCGCTGGTTGTCGTCCAGCCGCAAGGCGTATTCTACCAGAAAGTGCGCCCCGCCGATGCCAAATTGATCTGGGATCAGACTATCAAGGGCGGGCATCTGGTGAACAAACTGCTCTATCGTGATCCGCAGTCCCAGCAGGTCATCAAACTGGAGAAGGACATTCCTTTCTACAAGAAGCAAATGCGCTTGATATTCGGTCGCAACGGTTTTATGGACCCGACTTCCATTAACGACTACATCTTCCTTGGCGGCTATCAAGCCAATGGTCCAGGCACTGACGCAAATGACCCCGGAACAGATTATTGCTGAAGTCAAGAAGTCAGGTCTGCGCGGCCGCGGCGGTGGCGGCTATCCCACCGGCAAGAAGTGGGAATCCTGTCGCCATGCCCCGGGCGTACCAAAATACGTTATCTGCAACGCTGACGAAGGCGATCCCGGCGCTTTCATGGATCGTTCTCTCCTCGAAGGTAACCCGCATATGGTCATTGAGGGAATGGTCATTGGCGCGTTCGCCATTGGCAGTAACGATGGATTCGTCTATGTCCGCAACGAATACCCGCTGGCTGTCAAAAACCTCACTATCGCGATGAACCAGGCGCGCGAGTACGGACTGGTCGGACAAGATATCCTCGGGACCGGATTCAACTTTGAAATTGAAATTTCTCGCGGCGGCGGCGCATTCGTCTGCGGTGAATCAACCGCGCTGATGGCCTCACTCGAAGGAAAAGTCGGTGAACCGCGGGCAAAATATATTCACACCGTGGAAGCCGGCCTTTGGGAAAAACCATCAAATCTGAACAACGTCGAGACCTGGGCGAATATCCCGGTCATTATTGAAAAAGGCGCCGAGAAATTTGCCGCGATCGGAACACCTAATTCCAAAGGAACCAAGGTGTTTGCACTCACCGGCAAGATCAACAATACCGGCCTGGTCGAAGTCCCGATGGGAATCACCCTGCGCGAGATTCTCTATGACATCGGCGGCGGCGTCCCGAACAAGAAGCGGTTCAAAGCCGTTCAAACCGGCGGACCTTCCGGCGGCACCCTCATCGTCGAAACCTCCGAGACCTCCGTTCACGCCAGCATGGTCGCACACGGCGATATCCGGGAAGAAGACGAGCCGGTCAGCCTGCTCGATTTACCGGTGGATTTCGACGAACTCACCAAAGCCGGTTCAATGATGGGATCGGGCGGCATGATTGTGATGGACGAGGATTCCTGCATGGTCGATGTCGCGCGGTATTTCCTGAAGTTCCTTCAGGAAGAATCTTGCGGCAAATGCGTTCCCTGCCGAGAGGGCATCGTTGTGATGCTGAATATCCTCAACAAAATCTGTGAAGGCAAAGGCACCATGGAGGACATCGAATACCTTGAAGAACTTTCACAGGTAATTATCGACACCAGCCTCTGTCAACTTGGCGGTTCAGCGCCGAATCCGGTGCTTTCCACCATTCGTTACTTCCGCCAGGAATATATCGCACATGTTCGCGACAAGCGCTGCCCGGCCGGAGTCTGCAAGGAACTGGTGGCGCACGCCATCGACAACACCTGCACCGGTTGTCACGCCTGTGTCAAACCCTGTCCGACCAACGCAATCGTAGGCGAACCCAAGCGCCTGCACATGATCATCCAGGACAAGTGCATCCAATGCGGCGCCTGCTACCAGATCTGTCGTTATAACTCGATCAAGCGTGTTAAACGCGGCGAAGGCGACAAGATTCAGCAGCGGGCGCGCGAACTCTGGCAGCCCAGGGAAACCGCAAAACAACCGGCGAGCATGGCCTAGGAGACTGATGATGGCAACAGTTAAGATCAAAATCGACGGTCAGGCAATCGAGGTCGAGGAAGGCTCCTATGTACTCGACGCCGCGCAGTCGCTCGGCATCGAGATTCCGACGCTCTGCTATTATCCGTACATGAGTCCGTATGCCGCCTGCCGAATCTGCGTTGTGGAAGCCCGCAATGGCAAGGGCTGGAGCAAGATTGTCACGGCCTGCAATTATCCCGCCTGGGACGGGCTCGAGATTTTCACCGACACCCCGCGCGTGGTCAATGCGCGTCGTACCAATCTCGAAATGCTGATGGCCAACTGCGCGCCGGTGCCGGTGCTTGAACGTCTGGCGGCAAAGTTCGGAGTCAAAGAACCGCGCTGGGGACACTGGAACCTACACCTGTATCCTGTGCGGTCTCTGCGTCCGCATCTGCGACGAAGTCGTCGGTGCGCATGCCCTGGCCTTTGTCAATCGCGGCCAAGAGCGTGATGTCTCAACGCCGTTTCATCTCGATTCGGAAGCTTGCATCCTCTGCGGCGCCTGCGCCAAGCACTGCCCGACCGGCCATATCAAGATGCAGGACATCGAAGAGAGAGTCATCAACCACCGCGAACTCGGTCTCGGCCCCAATGCCGCGATCACTTTGCCGTTCCGCCAGGCCGTGCCGAACGTTCCGCTATATCGTGCGTGAGAACTGCATCCACTTCAAGACCGGCGGATGCATGATCTGCGCCAAAGTCTGTCCGAAGGATTGTATCGACTACGGTGATCGGGCGGAAATCGAGGAAATCGAAGTTGGCGCTGTTGTCATCGCCACCGGCTTCGACGATTTCGATCCGACGCCAATGAAGCAGTACGGCTACGGCAAGTATCCCAATGTTATTTCGGCGAATGAGTTTGAAAGTAATGAACAATGCCGCCGGCCCGACCGGCGGCAAGATCTATCTGGAAAATGGCGAGGAACCGCGCGCGATCGCGATCCTGCACTGTATCGGCAGCCGCGACGAAAACCATCACAAGTACTGCAGCCGCGTCTGCTGCATGTACGCGCTCAAGTTCTCGCATCTGGTCAAGGAAAAGACCAAGGCCGAAGTCTATCAATTCTATATCGACATGCGCGCTTTCGGCAAGGGCTACGAGGAATTCTACCAGCGGATTCTCGATGAAGGCGTCAATGTCATTCGCGGCAAGGGCGCGGAAGTCGTTCCGGCCAGCCAATCGACAGAAGGAGGAAGGAGCATCTGATCGTTCGCTGCGAAGACACGCTGATCGGCAAGTATCGCGAGATTCCGGTCGACATGGTTGATCCTCTGCACGGCTCTGGAGGCGCGCGCAGGATGCCAAGGAATTCGGCCGCAAGTTCAATATCTCCACTGGCGCCGATGGCTGGTTTATCGAGGCGCATCCCAAACTGGCGCCGGTCTCGACCACGACCGAGGGCATCTTCCTGGCCGGCGCCTGTCAGGGCGCCGAAAGACATTCCCGATACCGTGGCGCAGGGCTGCGGCGCCGCAGCACAGGCGATGAAGCTGATGTGCCAGGGCGAGGTGCTGATGGATGCCGCCTATGCCGAAATTCAGGATGAATTCTGCTGCGGCTGCAAAATCTGCAACGATATGTGTCCGTATCACGCCATTGACTTTGATGATGAGCAAGAAAATCAGTCACATCAATTCCGCGCTGTGCAAGGCTTGCGGCACCTGTGTGGCGGCTTGTCCCTCCGGCGCGATCAAGGCGCCGTCACTTCACCGATGAACAGATCTATGCGCAGATCGAGGGGATTCTTGTCATGAGTTTTGAACCGACGTATTGTCGGATTTCTCTGCAACTGGTGCAGCTATACCGGCGCCGATCTGGCCGGCACCGCGCGCATGAAGTATCCGCCCGAATGTGCCATGACGATTCGCGTGATGTGTTCCGGCCGCGTCGATCCGGGGTTCATCCTCGATGCTTTCCGCGCGCGGCGCCGATGGCGTACTGGTCTGCGGCTGTCATCCCGGCGACTGCCATTACGTCGAAGGCAACCACAAGTGCATGCGTCGTATGCCCCTGACCAAATTGATGCTTCAAGCGAATGGGTATCGATCCGAACCGGCTGCGCCTGGAATGGGTTTCGGCCTCCGAAGGCGGCCGCTTTCAGGAAGTCATCACCGAATTCACCGAACAGATTCGCGCTCTGGGACCATTGCAATTGAACGACTGGACAATTTCGATCCCAAGCATCGAAGCGACGCGCGCACGGGGAGGATGACATGGCTAAACCGAAACTGGCCATCTACTGGGCCGCCTCCTGCGGCGGATGTGATATCGCCATTCTCGATATCGAGGAAAAGATCCTGGATGTGGTCGATTTCTTTGATGTCGTCTTCTGGCCCTGTGCCATGGACTTCAAGTACGACGACGTCCGCAAGATGGAGGACAAGTCGATCACGCTGACACTGTTCAACGGCGCGATTCGCAGCGACGAGAACTACGAAATTGGCCGAACTGCTGCGGCAGAAATCGCGTGGTGCTCGTGCGCATTCGGAAGCTGCGCCGGCGAAGGCTGTATTCCCGGCTGGCCAACTTCTTCGACAAGGAGTCGATCATGGACTATGTCTACCATCAGTCGCCGTCGCTCGCCAATCGGCGGCAAGGTCGTGCCGCAGCCGGAGGTGCAGGTTCCGGAAGGAACGCATGCACATCCCGAAATTCTGGAACACCGTTCGCTCGCTGCGCAAGTGGTCGATGTCGACTATATCATTCCCGGCTGCCCGCCTCAGTCCGATCAGATCGTGAACGCGGTGATGGCCGTTATCGACATTCTCCAGAACGACAAGCCGCTGCCGCCCAAGGGAACAGTTCTTGGCGCGACCGACAAGAGCTGTTGTGACGAGTGCCCGCGCGAACGCAATATCAAGAAAATCAAGAAACTTCATCGCGGCCGTTCGCAAGTCGTCACTGATCCGAATCTCTGTCTGATGGAACAGGGTATTGTCTGTCTTGGACCGGCAACGCGTTCCGGCTGCGGAGCCAAATGCGTCAAAGCCGGAGTGCCGTGTCGTGGCTGTTATGGTCTCCCGTCAAACATCAACGATCAGGGCGCCAAGATGGCGTCGGCACTGGCCAGTGTCATCGATTCCACCGATCCGGAAGAGATCGAGCAGATCATCAACACCATTCCCGATCCGCTGGGAACATTCTATCGCTTCAGCATGGCCGGATCTTTGCTGCGGAGGGTGCAAGTATGAAGAGCATTGTCATAGATCCGATCACGCGCCTGGAAGGGCACGGCAAGATTCACCTGTTCGTCAACGACGATGGTGAATTGGCCAACTGCTACTTTCAGGTACCGGAACTGCGCGGCTTCGAGAAATTCTGCCAGGGCCGTCCGGTTGAGGAATTGGCGCGCATCACCACCCGTATCTGCGGCGTTTGCCCCGACGCGCATCACATGGCGGCCGCTAAAGCCGCCGATGCCGTCTACGGTGTGACGATTCCATCGGCGGCGCGCAAACTGCGCGAGTTGGTGTACAACGCGTTCTTTGCCGGCGATCATACGACGCATTTTTACGCGCTCGGCGGACCGGACTTCGTCTGCGGTCCCGATGCCCCGCAAGGCCGAACGCAATATCCTCGGTGTGATCGCCAAAGTCGGCCTCGATGCCGGCAAGAAGGTCATCGCACAACGCGCCCGTGGTCAGCGGGTCATCGAGATCATCGGCGGCAAGAAAGTCCATCCGGTTACCGCTCTGCCCGGAGGTATGTGCAAGCGTGTCACCAAGGAAGAACAGCAGGAGATCATCAAGATCGGCGAAGAGATGGTCGAATTCGCCAAGTTCACCATTCAGGTGTTGAATGACGTCGTGCTCGCGAACAAGGCTTATCTCGACATGATTCTCTCCGATTCCTACGCTCATCAGACCTACAATATGGGGCTGGTTGATGCCAACAATCAAGTCAACTTCTATGACGGCAAGGTGCGCGTGACAGCACCCGACGGAACCGAACACGCCAAGTATGAGCCGAAAGACTATCTCCAATATGTGGACGAACATGTTGAACCCTATCAGCTATCTCAAGTATCCGTATCTCAAGAAAGTCGGTTGGAAAGGGTTCGTCGACGGTATGGATTCCGGTGTCTACAAGGCGACGCCGCTGTCGCGGCTCAATGTCGCCGGAGGCATGGCGACACCGCTGGCGCACGCCGAGTACGAACGCTACTTCGAGACACTCACCGGTGATCGCTCCGGCAAGACTCCGGTCAATTCGACGCTGGCAACCCACTGGGCGCGCGTGGTCGAGTTGATGTTTGCCTGCGAGGCCACACTTGAACAGGCTAAGGATGATGAGATCACTTCCGATCACATTCTCGAACCACCGACCGGTATCGTCGGCGAAGGTGTCGGCATCGTCGAAGCGCCGCGCGGAACCCTGACGCATCACTACAAGACCGACCAGAACGGCATTGTCACCGAGGCAAATCTCATCGTCGGTACCACCAACAACAACGCGCCGATCACGATGTCGATCAAACGTGCCGCCGAAGGGTTGATCAAGAAGGGCACAACGATCACCGACGGCATTCTCAATCGCATCGAGATGGCGTTCCGCGCCTACGATCCGTGTTTCGGCTGCGCCACCCATTCACTTCCGGGTGAAATGCCGCTGGAGATTGTCATTCATTCTGCGGAAAGCGGAGAAGTTATCGAGGTCGCTAGAAGGCAATGCTGAAGCCGTATCTGATCCTCTGTCTCGGCAACGAAGTCCTGTCAGACGACGCATTCGGTCCGACCCTCGCCGGAATTCTGAACGAGCAGCAGAGTCAGTGCGACCAGGTCGAAGTGATCTTTGCGCCGGTCGCCGGATTCGGCCTGTTGGATTTGCTCAACGGGAGAGACAAAGTCCTCCTCATCGATAGTATGGTAACCGGTAAAGTTCCGCCCGGAACTTTGCACTTCTTCCCAATGGGGACTCTGACACCATCACGAAATCTCACGACCAGCCATCAGATGAGTCTCCCGACCGCGTTGGAGTTAGGGCGCCAGCTCGGGTATCAGATGCCAGAGCACATTGATGTGCTGGCCGTCGAAGTGGCTGACGTGACGACACTGAATGAATCTATGACCGGGCCGGTAAAATCTGCCATCGAACCGGCCCTGGCAAGGATCGAGCGATGGCTTGCCTTGCACACGAGAAAGGATATCTATGTCGACCGAGAAGCACCAATCACCGTCCAGTGAAGGGCCGCCGAAAACCTGCCCTGAATGCCAGGGGCGCGGCTGGGTTGACAATCGCTGCCTGACACCGAATCATGCCCACGTCTGTATGTACTGCTTTGGCAAAGGGCAGACTGTCTCGGGCCAGGAGTGTTACGCCTGCAGAGGTTCGGGTATGATCGAAATTCGCCAGTCCGACAAGAACCCTTGCCCGCTCTGCGCCGGCGCCGGTGTCTATCCCGTTCCCGAATCAATGAGTATCCGCGAATTTGCGTTCAAACCGCACAGGACCTAAGGTCAATCCGCCTCCTGCTTGACATTCTCGGCCCGAGTCTATATTCTGCTGGCAATCAGCGGCGCCGCTATTCGGCGTCAGAATGGACTACTACCGGAGTAAGCAATTGCCCAGAGCGTCGCTACATACGCTCGGTTGTCGGCTGAATCAGGCCGAGACCGCGATCATCGCCAACGGCCTCGCGGCGCGCGGATTCGAGATTGTCGAATTCGGCGAGCCTGCCGATGTGACCGTTATCAACACCTGCACCGTGACCGAACAAGCGGACTCCAAGTGCCGGCAGGCGGTACGCGCGGCGTTGCGCGTCAATCCCACGACCTTTGTCGCAGTCGTCGGCTGCTATGCCCAGAACGGCGTCGATGCCATCAGCAGCATCCGCGGCGTTGATCTGATCATCGGTAACGAGCACAAGCTGCAAGTGGGCGATTTCCTCAATGGTCTCAATAAAAACTCTCCACCGCAAATCATCCATTCGCCCAAGCTGCCCGAGAGAGAATTCACCATTGACACCAACGGTCTGTACACTTTCAATACGCGGGCCAATTTGAAGATTCAAGATGGATGCAACTATTTTTGCTCATTCTGTATCATCCCGACTGTCCGCGGTCGTGCCCGCAGCCGCAATTTCGCCGATATCATTCGCGAGGCCGAAGCGCTGGTCGCCGCCGGGCATCACGAACTTGTTCTCACGGGCGTCAATATCGGCACCTACAAGAATGACGGAAAAAACCTCCTCAAGGTAATCGAGCGGCTTGAACAAATAGAAGGTCTATCACGCATTCGCATCAGTTCAATCGAGCCAACTACCATCGGCACGGAATTGGTGCGCTATATGGCAACTTCAGAGAAACTCTGCCACTACCTGCATGTGCCTTTGCAGAGCGGTGATGATCGGATTCTCTCGTCGATGTCGCGCAAGCACGCCATTAAGCCATTCGCCAAGTTCATCGAGTGGTCGGCTAAGTTGATTCCCGATATTGGACTTGGTACTGATATCATGGTCGGATATCCCACGGAGAGCGAAGTCGAATTCCAGAACACCCGCGATGTCCTGACTGATCTGCCCTTTTTCTATTTCCATGTCTTCACCTACTCCGATCGCCCCGGCACGCCTTCCTGGAATCTCCTGCCGAAAGTGCCGCACCAGGTCAAGAAGGCGCGCACTCGCAACCTGATTGAACTCTCCGAGCGCAAGCGCCGGGCCTTTTACACTTCGCATCTTGGGACAACGGTTACTGTATTATTCGAAACGCAAGAGGACGGCTTCTGGACAGGGTATGCGGAAAACTACATGCGAGTCCACTGCAAGTCCGAGAAGGCACTGCCGAATCAAATCTGCGCTGTTCAGCTTTCAAGCTTGGACAATGATCGCTTGATCGCCGTACCGCCAGCGCAAACAGCGACCTCCGTGGCAGTGTAATCAAAGCGCTCACCTGACACCCGCTGAGTCTATCTGCCCAAGCAGCATTCGGGCCTCGATGCTCTGATAATCGGCATCAATGCACGCCTGCAGTGCCAGCCGGGCCGACTTGTAGTTCTCTGTCCTGATGTAAAGTAGTGCCAACTGCATCGTGACCTGATGCTGATCGGGAGCCAGTTGCGCCATCCGTTGGTAGATCGATATCGCAGTCACCAGGTCTCCCCCGCTGACGGCTTCCGAAGCATCCAACGTCATTAACTGAAATTGCGCTTCAATGTTGCCGGCCTCCAATGCCAGCATCTGATTGAAAACCGTCCTTGCTGCGGCCGTGTTTTGCAGCCGCATTTGTGCCGTTCCGAGTCCGCCGAGCAATTGCTGTCTCTCTTCCCGGCGCAGTGTCGGCAATTCAAGTGCAGGTTGAATTACCGCTATCGCTTGCCGGTGCTGATTGCGATCAAGAAAGTAGGCCGCCAGCGCGCTCGACAGCGACGGCTCACTCATCGCATTGACAATTCTGACGGCGCGGTTGTAATAGCGTTCGCCTTCCGCGGCGTCCTCGCCGGCGAACGATTCCGCTGCCGACAATTGATAGACGACGTACATCAGGGCTTCCTTGGGATCGTAAAGCTCGGGAACCTCTTCGAAGTCCACACGATGTTGTCTTGACGGAAGTTGCATTGCCGAGTCGGCAACGTAAACCAGATTCCGGACAATCAGGTTATCCCGCAGGCGCGGGAAGTTATTGTCGAAATTCATCAACTCCCGTGCCATTACGACGGGTCGCGTGCCGGACTTGATAGCATGGTTGAGCAACTCTGGGAAATTCTTCCAATCACCTTCAAATTGATAGCCCACATCCCGCTGCAGGTGACTCATGGTCGGCAGGTGCCCGTATACACCGCAGTCATTACGGTAATCTTCAACATAGCGAAGATACAACGCCGGAAACATCGAGTTGTCGCTTCCGCAGAAGAGCATTCCTCCTGCCGGGACACTCTCGAAAAGGTCCTTGGCGTAAAGTTCCGACTTGGTCCGATCGGAGAGATCAGACCTGTTGTAATTTCCGGCAATCGCTACGGCGGCGATGGCAATGGAAACCGTGGCGGTGATTTTCGCCGCCGTGCGTGACCTGCCGGCCAGCCACGCCAGCAATTCAAGTAGCCAAATCAAGAGGACAATGATTGAAGGCAAGAAATAAGGAGCAATATCGCTGATCGTATAGTTGAAGTTGAGCGCGCAGTTGGCCAAGACCACAGAACCCAGCATCACGGCGATTCTGGAATTTCTTCGCCATTGCACAATCAGTCCCCCCAATGCCAGCAAGGTAATCGGCAGCACCAGTTCGCTTCCGAATAGATTCCCGAGTCGATGAAGATACGGCCCAATATCGGCTAGATTCGGTGCAGCGACGAATCGCCGGTAAGTTTCCGCAAACACCTGTTGCTTGAAGCCGGTCCACCTCTGCGGGTCGTACCAACTCATCACGAGGTCAAATCGCGAACGAATGACCAGGTATCCGTACAGTGTTCCCGGAATCACGCCCAGGATTGCGGCTGCGAATATGGTCCGAACACCGAGGATTGACCGCATGCCGATTGCCGCAATGACCAGAGCCGGCAGCAGTGCGAGTAATGAGAGATGATTGCAGAATGATAAGCCGAGCAGATATGCTGCCAGAAGGTAATCTCGACGTTCTCCGGTCAGTATGAAGCGGTTGAGAAGCAGGAGAATCAGGACGGTGAAAAGTGCGCCAAGCGAATAGACTTCAAAGTTCGTCGCCGTCGACCACAGGGTCCGGCTGGCCGCGAAGGTGACCGCGATGGCCAACACGACAACACAAACCGCCGTCCCGCGCTTGAACACAAGTCTTGCCAGCAAAAGGTACAATGCTCCACACGCTACTGCCGCAGATGCGGCGCTCAGCAGATTGAGCGAAACGACTGGACGCAGGAAGAACAGTGCCGCGCTCCAAATGCGGCCGGCAATGGTCAGCAGTGGATAACCGGGAGGATGCGCAATCTGGAGCTTCGCGGCAGCCAATGCCAACTCCGGCGCATCACCAATTGGAATTCCCCTGCACAGTGTGAGGAGGTAGAGGCAGAAGGGCAACACAACGGCCAGTGTTGCGAAAACTGTGTCGATCGGCGGTCTCTTGGTCACTGAGCCAATATACGCACTATTCGAGAATTGGAAAGAGCGAGACTGGTTTCGAAACTAACTTGATAGTCTACCGGGCAATGGACGACTTGGAAGACTTTGCTTCAGCACGGGGTTGGCTCTGCAGAAGCGACGCATTGAAGGCCTGTGCGATGGCCTTCGCTTTTTTGCCGCCGAGGCCTTTGATCTTGGCAATCGCCGCTTCGTCAGCCTCTGCGATGGCGCGCAACGAGCCGAATTTGGCAATCAGCGCCTTGGCATCCTCTTCCTTTATTCCGGGAATCGCCGACAAAATCTGCATCTGAACTTCAGCGTCGATTTCAACCGTTGAATCGTCCGACGTCTCTTCGCCGTCATCGGACATTGCTTCCGCAGTCGAGGCAAACGCCACCTGTTTCATCATCAACGCAATATACTTGCCGGTCTCCTCGGGAGTGCTGGAGAAGATGATGGGAATTCGATTCACAAAAGTTAAGTATGTAACTCCCGAACGGCCGTGAGTCGTCGAAGATATCGTAGAAGCCGGACGATCGCCTTCGACGATGTACAACGGATCGGGGAAGGTGCGCTTGAACTCCGGCGCCGTACGATAGACCAACTTATTCGACAGATCCTCCATGAACGCCGGCACCGTTCGGCGAATCACGGCGATTCTTCCGGCAATCAAGTAGTCGATCAGGCGCAGCGCCGTGTAACGGATGTTAATACCTTCCTTCTCCAGAAAGGCGGTTACCTCCGAACCCTTTTCCTTAATATTCGCGATGAGTATATCGCTCGCTCCGGACACGTATTCCTCCAAGCTGTTGTAATTTGCTGTGTTTCTTCTATCTCGATCAACGGACGGACCACCAGATTCTCGGGCAAATCCGGCTCAACGCAATGACGACATTCTAAACGATGAAGGGTATTTAGCCGTCTATCCGACCTGTTCAGATCAGTGAAGGTACTATTAATTAACGAAAGCCGTTACGAAAATCAAGAGAAATTATTCACTATCACTATCTGTGATACTGACAGCAACTTATGTCTTGCGCTCTTTCTTCTTCGCCGCCGGAAACAAGACGTTGTTGAGGATCAGGCGGTAACCGGGGGAATCCTTGAATAACTCCAGTTGTGTCGGCGGATCGCCCACCATATGCTGATAGTCTTCCGGATCGTGCCCGCCTAAGAAAGTGAATGTGCCCTTGCCATAGTTGCCGTGAACATAACGCACCTCATCCTGCCCATCAACTTCCGCCAATATCGTCACGAATTTCTTGACCAGCGATTTTCGGAATGCAGTTGACTGTCCCATGAAACCCTTGACGACCCCGACATGATTTTGTACCAGCATGGTCGGCACCGGATCGAGTTTGGCGGAGAAATCGAACAGCTGGAAATAGTCAAGATCGGGTACCGGCGCATATTTTTGTCGATCGGGGTAAGTGTCAATATCCGAGTGCTTATACTCCAGCGGATTGACAGACAACGTGAAATTCTCGAACGCCATACATTTGCTGAAATCCAGTTTGCTCTTGAAATTCGGGTCGATGGCGTCGCCGTCGAACTCCTTCGGTACGATATCCGTGTTCTGGGCCGCCAACATGATGTCAAATGTCTCGGGTGCCGAACACATCGAGAACATAAATCCGCCGCGGGCGACAAAGTCCTCCACCGCGAGCGCGACCGCACGCTTCATCTCTGACACCTTACGGTAGCCCAGCGCTCTGGCCGTCTGTTCATTCGCGGCCACTTCCTGTTGATACCAAAGCGTGTTGCGGAAAGAATTGTAAAACCTTCCGTACTGCCCGGTGAAATCCTCGTGATGAAGATGCAGCCAGTCATACTCCTCGAGCTTGCCATCCAGAACTTCGGGATCCCAAAGGGTCTTGTACTCAACTTCAGCGTACTCGAGCGCCAGCGTCACTGCGTCATCCCAGGGCTCTTTGTTCGGCGGACTATAAATCGCCACCGCCGGCGCCTTCTCCAGTAACACCGTCTCCATGTTGTTTTCCTCGATCGTGGCGCGAATCAGTGCCTCATCGCCGGCATCGATGGTTGTCGCGGCGACGCCTCGCAGCGCACATAGATTCTTGATGCCCTCAAACTCATCCATCAAGAATGACCCGCCGCGATAATTGAGCAGCCATTCAACCGGACGATTCTGCTTGAGCGTCCAGAAAGCCACGCCATACGCCTTAAGGTGATTTGTCTGCTCGCGATCCATAAAGATTAAGATCTTGTCGGCGAAGGCGTGTGAATTCAGCAGAGCCAGGCCGATTAGCGCGAGTATCAGGAATCGAAATGTCTTCATAGCATCCACGGATAGTTGTTTACCTTCTGATTATACGGGGCAATCACCAAGTCGCCCAAATCATCAACAGAAATTATTTCTTGCCCTGTTCACGTGCCTGCCTCCTGATTTCCTCCCAGTACTCAAGCCGCTCCCGGATCTTCTTCTCAATTCCGTACTCCGACGGTTCATAAAATGCCCGCATCTTCAATTGATCGGGAAGATCGGACTGCCCGGTAATGGCATTCTCAACATCGTGCGCATATTGATAGCCCTTGCCATAACCGAACCCTTTCATCATCCCCGTCACGGCATTGCGGATGTGATAAGGCACCTCATAGGCTGGCTCTTCCTCAACCGTCCTCATCACCTGCTGATACGCCTTGTAAATGCGGTTTGACTTCGGCGCTGCCGCAAGATATACCACTGCTTCGGCGATCGCCAATTCTCCCTCCGGTGTCCCGAGAAAGTGATAGATCTCCTTGGCATTCAACGCCACTGCCATCGCCGTTGGATCCGCCAGACCGACATCCTCGACGGCGAACCGCACCACTCTTCTGGCGATATACAAAGGATCTTCCCCGGCGGCGAGCATTCGGGCCAGCCAGTACAGGGACGCATTCGGGTCCGAATCGCGCATCGATTTGTGCAGCGCCGAGATGAGATTGAAATGTTCTTCGCCGGACTTGTCATACAACAGCACTTTCTTCTGCTGGACTTCAGTGATTCGCTCCAGGGTGATATTCGCCGAACCCTGCTCCCATTCCGGGTCTGCCTCGCAGGCCAAATCGAGCAGAGTCAACGCCCGTCTGGCGTCGCCGCCGCTTACCTGAATGATATAGGATCTTGCATCCTCGCTCAGGTTCACATGCTTGGCTCCCAACCCTCTGTCCTTGTCCGCCAGGGCGCGCATAATGATTTTGGCGAGGTCTTCCGCGTCGAGCGGCTTGAGCAAGTAGACTTTGAGCCGCGATAAGAGCGCACCGACTACCTCAAAAGATGGATTTTCGGTCGTCGCTCCCAGAAGAACAATCTTACCCGATTCAACGTACGGCAGGAAAGCATCCTGCTGCCCCTTGTTAAATCGATGTATTTCGTCGACGAACAGCACGGTTCGCTGGCCATAAAGCGCTTCAGTCTTCTCGGCTTCCGCCATGACCTCCTTGATCTCCTTGATTCCGGCAGTCACGGCCGAGAAAAAGATGAATTTCAACTTCAGTGTCTTGGAGATCAAGTAAGCCAGCGTCGTTTTGCCGGATCCGGGTGGTCCCCAGAAAATCGCGGAATGGATCTTGCCCTTGTCGAGCAACGCGCGCAACGGCTTGCCCTCATCCATGATGTCGTGCTGTCCGACAAACTCATCGAGCCGCTCGGGGCGCATCCGCTCCGCCAGCGGCGCATTGGGTTTTCTCTTCAACGGAACATCATCTTCAAACAGATCGCTCACTTGTTGCATCCTCTTCGTTCATAAAACGTAACTGCGCGAAGGCATCCAATATATCGTTAAGCATGATGCGGTGCAATCACTCCCTGCGCAAATTCCACCCAGTGAAACACCGGCCACCCGGACCTGTACGGACTTGACGATAACACCTGTCCGGTCACTGACCCGCCGGCATCGCTAAAGTCGCTCCTTTCGAGTCCGATAACTCTGGGGGATAGTGCCAAGCGGAATCAAGCCGGTCATTGCTGATTCCGTCGATAAACATCCTGTTCATGTGCTCCGGAGGCTTCTCGATGTCGAGAACCTCAATACCGTTTCAGGGAAGAATTGAGAAGGGTAAAGGCCGCAGTTGATGTCGATGAGAACCTCGGTTGGTAGCGCGAAGAGTCCGTTGAACGACCCCGTTCGATGGCAAGCGTCATCGCTGCCATTTCCAAACACTCCCGCTGCAAAGTCCTATAACCAGCTCGGCTCAATGTCTTCAGCAAGCAGGGGGGTGTAGTGAAGCGGTTTGGCGAGCTGGCGGATTTTCCGCATCTGCTTGAGCAGCTCATGGTTGACATGCACGGCAGCAGCGGTCCGTCTCCAGGTGGCTCAGGCGTTATCAGTGGCTGGAAAAAACCGGCAAGCCGCTTCGACGTCTTTGTCGAGTGCTCCGATCCCCGCATCGGGATCTTTGCCGCCTGTTTTGCCGCCAATCTGATGAACAACTTCATCGCCGGAAACCCGGTGGAGGATGACGCTCATCTCCTTCTCGAAGTTGCCGGCATGATTACCGCATTTCCGGAGACGAAAGAAGAAATCGCCAAGCTGGCTGCTGCCTTGAGTGAATCTGTTGAGAACATCAGCTCGACAATCAATCAACTCGCGCACTTCACAGATTTCGACAACGGAACAACAGATGATACGAGGTAACGCCACTACCCCCGCACATCCCCGGCCGCAACAGTAAAGCTGCTGCAGAAATTCACTGGAATTCTGCACCGCTCGCAGACCTGCGGCCTCACTCTTCGATATGAATTGTCTTTGGCAGCGGCAGATCCACCGGCTCGCCGCCCAGTCGCACTATTCGGCCCGGACTACCGACGACCGTCGCGTCATCCGGCACATCGCACATGTAAATAAATGAATTCGCCCCGATCCTGACCCGATTGCCGATCTTCACCGGACCCAAAACAACCGCGCCAGTTCCGACAAACACTTCATCGCCCAAAGTCGGATGACGCTTCCCTTTGTGCTTACCGGTGCCGCCCAGAGTGACGTTATGGAACAGCACGCAGTCTCTGCCGATCTCGGCAGTCTCGCCCACTACCAGGGCCATGCCATGATCAATAAAGAGACCCTTCCCAATCGCAGCACCGGGGTGGATTTCGATTCCGGTTAAGAAGCGAGCCGTCTGTGAAACAACCCGTGCCAGAAAGCGGAGTCCCCACTTGTAAAGGCGATGAGACACACGATGAAAAAGTATCGCATGCAGACCCGAATAGAGGATCGGCTCGATTCCCCTCGCCGCCGGATCGTTGCGGTAGATTGCTTTGATGTCTTCGAATGCCATAGTCGAATCATTACGCAGGCCGGGGACAGAAAATTAGCTAATCCTTCAGCCGCACTGAAACAATGTGAAACGAGGGGCTCCCGGCCGGTCCGGTAGCACGGAATGCCGCCCACTTGGGCTGCTTGCCGCCGCTCAAATCGCGAAACTCCGACAGTGATTGGAGAACTTGCGAATCATCTTTCGAAAGCTTCCGATTGATGAGAAGGTCCGTCGCCCCATCTTGAGTAACAGTCCCCTCGATCGAGTATTCGATGTCATCGGAGTCAAACTCCAGCTGGTTGAAACGCAGAGTCTGGTCAGCATAAATGAAGTTGGCAACAAGATTTTCGACACTCCGCTTCTCAAATGCCTTGATACCGGAGAAATCCTCAAAACGTCGGCTGAATTCAAACCCCTCGACTTTGCCGTCTTCGATGATCGCGCGTCCCTTGATGTTCAGTGTCGGCCGGTAGTCCGTCACTGCCAACCCTCGCCCCCGCGCAACGAACTGCAGGTCAAGGTCTCCGGATAATGCTTCACCAAGTCCCGTGCAACGATTGAGGATTCCCGTTGCCGAGAGTTTTTTTCCACGCAGGTCGAATTCGAAATCCGGCCGAAGGAGTTCGTTGAGGTCATAGATGATTTCGCCGCTCACCGATCCGCCAAAAGCGCTTACCGACAGGGTGTCGCTGTACATGATTCTGTTGGTCACTGACAGGCGCGACTCAAGTGACTCGAAGTCGATCCCCGCGGCTCGGCCGGACATCACCCGGATCTGGCCGGTGGCGTCGACATCGACTAAGCGGTCAATGATCGCCATCACCGCGCCGGTATCCTTTTCCGGATGATTCGCTTGTTGCTCAAGGCAGCCAGCGTGTCGAAGTTGAAATATTCGCTGGAGAGATTGAATTCCAGTCGCGGGCGCTTGTACACCTTTCTCCCCTTCGCCAGCAGCAATGGGAAATCAGTCACGTTGCCGTAAGCTTGGAGTCGATTCGCTCCGATGCGCAGGTCGAACTGCGGTATCTGGGCATAGTTGCCGCTGAAATGCATCTCCGTGTTCAGAGTGTCCAGTGACCAGCCGGCAATGGAGTCCGCAACCGACACTCCGGAAATGACCAGCGAACCGAAGACCCGGCCCTGCTCCGGTGCCGAGGGTCTGACGAATCCCGAAAGATTGGCCTCAACCAGGCCGTGAAGCGAAAGCTCTGGCCTTGCACCAAGTATCCGCGCCAGCGTCATCGCATCACTGGTCAAATTCACTTCACCGGAATAGGTTGGATCACTGTAATTGTCGACCGTGAAGCGAAATGATGCCGGCGAAGAACCGATGAATCCGGCTTCGGTAAAGAGCGATAGTGTCTGTTCGTTGAAGTTTGCTTCCAGGAGTTTCACCCGCAGATCAATGTTCTTCTCGGGAAGAACGCCGGTGAAGTCCGTTACCGACACCTTGCCGCGCAGGCTGCGGCTCGCCGGCACTCCGGCCCTGCCGGAATAGGCAACATCAATCCGAATCTGTCCGCCCAGATCGAGGTCCCGAAGAAAGGGAACCGCCGCCAGCACGCGTGAGTCCGCACAGGCGAACAGATCAGTGCGCTCTGAAAGCACCCGGAGATTAACCGAAGGGGAAGATGTAACGCGGCCAACCGAGCCCTCCAGACGTCCGGAAAACTTGTCGAGCCGCCAATCACAACGCCGCAAAGACAGGGAATCTTTGCTTAGCGAATAAAAACCGCGCCAATCAGTGGCGAGTGCATTGGGATGTATAAGGAAATTCCCTGCCGCGGCCCAGACAAACAACGAATCAATCTCCAGTTTGCCCAGAATCTCCGACTGTCGCTCACCGAGCAGGTCGTAGCTCAATTTGACATTGCCCAACAACATGCGAAATCCGGTTGAATCATCGCGCATCAGCAGCCGTCCGCTGTCTAATCGAAACTTGCGGCAGAGCGGCTCTTCAAACTGCTGCTGCTTGTCGGGTAGCATCGCTCGCGCCGAAAAAAAGTCGTAATTGAAAGCGCCCAATGAGTCCTTGAAGAGCAACATCTCCCAACCGTGAATCGCGACTTCCTTGACCTTGATCCGGCCAAGCAGCAGCGGCAGATACTGCAGCTTCGCGTCAAGATGATCGATCTTTGCCAGCGGACGGCCCGCGAACTGCCCTTCATTTGCGATGGTGACATCGAAAATACGAACACCGATCGGGAACAGCCCCAGCTCCGCCTTGCCAATCCGGACTTCGCGGTCCAGCATCGCGGAAATTTTGGGCACAATCGCTCTTGTAATTGCCGCCGGAGAAACGAGTATCTTGACAGCGATCAGTGCCGCCGAGATAAGGATGACAACGGATACGGCCAGGATGACGAAGAAACGCTTCCAGTTCATAATAATCCAAGATCGCGACTTTACGCAGTTGATGCAAAGTGATAATTGCCGGCGTTGATTACCGGCTCATTCCTCCGTGACAATGCCATATTTCTTCAGCCGATACAAGAGGACATGCCGCGGAATCGCAAGTAATTCCGCCGCTTTGGTACGATTGCCGTTGCTTCGTTCCAGAGCATTCAGAATCAAGCTCTTCTCCGCTTCATGAAATGTAACTGCCGGCGGGATGTCCGCCTTTTCAGTTTCAGTGGAGAAATCTTGCGGTAAATCCGCCCGGGTCAAAGTATCGCCGCGGCGCAGGACGACCATTCGCTCGATCAGATTCTCCAATTCTCGGATATTCCCGGGCCATCGGTGCCTGGTCAGTATTGACATCAACTCCGCATCCAGCTTCACATCCGACCGCGGTGCGTGGCGGCTCAAGAAGTGGCTTACCAGAAGGGGGATGTCTGACGATCGCCGGCGGAGACTCGGCACATGAATCGGAATGACGTTCAGCCGATAAAACAGGTCTTCTCGGAACTTACCCTCGCTCACACGCTTCTTCAGATTAAGATTTGTGGCGGCAATAATGCGCACGTCGACTTCGCGACTTGCTTCGCTTCCAACCGGAGAAACCACCCGCTCCTGGATTGCGCGCAGAAGTTTCGCCTGCAATTCGAGCGCCAACTCGCTGATTTCGTCGAGTAACAGAGTGCCGCCACCGGCCATTTCAAACTTTCCCCGCTTATCCTTGGCAGCACCCGTAAACGCGCCCTTGACATGACCGAACAACTCGGATTCCAACAAGTCGCGCGGCAATGCCGCACAGTTGACCGCCACCAATTGGGCGTTTGACCGCGGACTCAATGTGTGGATTGCGCGCGCCACCAATTCTTTGCCGCATCCCGATTCCCCGGTTATCAACACCGTGGCATCGGTCGGTGCTACCTGCGTGATGATCTCTTTCAATTCTCTTACCGGTTCCGAATCACCAATGATTTCATTCAGTCCCGAGCGCAAGTTTAACGCCGTTTTGAGTCGCTGGTTTTCATCCTCAAGCCGCTTGAATTTCAGTGCCTGTTCAATAGTTATCAACAACTGCTCATCTTCGAACGGCTTGGTCAAGTAATCAAACGCGCCCAATTTGACTGCTTCGACCGCCTGTGGCACAGTTGCATAAGCGGTCATCAGCACGACCTTAAGCGATGGATCGATCGTCCGGACTTTCTCAAGAAGCGCGATTCCCGTGAGCCGCGGCATGCGAATGTCAGCCAGGAGCAGATCAAAGACCTGCGCCTGCACCTGCGAAAGGGCTTCCTCGCCGTCAGCAACAGCCGTGACGGCAAATCCGCTTTTCTTCAGTTTGAATTCCAGCACGCGGCGTAAGGCGTCGTCGTCGTCGGCAAGAAGTATCCGCATCATGACGGGACCCCTTGTTGTCGTGGCAGCCTGACCGTCACCGTCGTGCCCGCATTTACTTCGCTTTGGATGTCGATTACGCCCCCGTGGGCATCGATGATCGACTTCACAATCGCCAACCCCAGCCCGCTTCCAGAAGCCCTGGTGGTATAGAAAGGCTCAAAAATTCGTTCGAGATCATTCCGGCTCATGCCCTGACCGTTGTCGCGGAACTTCAGCTCCACGTTTTCGGCGCGGGCGCACAGTCCAATCTCAATGAGACTGCCGGCCTGCGACGCCTGAATCGCGTTCAGCACGATGTTCAGAATTAGCTGATGAAGCTTCTCGCGGTCCCCCTCGATCGATACACCAGATTCGATTTCTTCCGCGATTCTTATCGACTCCTTGGCCGCTTGTGCCTCTAACTGCCGCAAACTGGATTGCACCAGTTGCGAAAGATCAATCTGTTCTATTCGCGTCGGCTTCGGGCGGGCGAACTCCAGGAATTCAGTGACCGTGCCGTCCATCCTCTTGATTTCGCGAAAGAGTATCTCTCGGAATTCGCTTCTGTCACTATCCGCAGTATTTTCGTCACTGATTATCTCAACTGCACCCTTGATGGAAGCCAGCGGATTCTTCAGTTCATGTGCGACACCCGCCGCAACCTGGCCAACCAACGACAGCTTCTGCGATCGTTCGAGTTGAAGCTGCATTTCCTGTTGGCGGCGTCGCGCTCGCCATTCGCGATCAACCAGCGCACCGATAAGAAGCGCCAGAGCGAAGTAGAACACGATTTCAACCAGCTCGCCGGCAAAATTGTGTTCGCTCGACTTCGAGCCCAACACGTACGGCATTACGGTTATGGAGATAGCAGTCGCGGTCCAAAGCCCGCCGCGCAGGCCAAACCATGCGGCGGCGATGACAATGGGAATGTAACAAAACCGGCTGTGAACGGCGTGAATCCAATGCGCATCGCCGAAAATGGGTTCAAGCACATAGCCGTAGTGAATCCCGGTCGTTAACAATGTAATCGCTGCAATTGTGGCAATCTTGTAGCGCCGGTCATCGATGCTGATCAATCTGTTTCCTTCCAAAGTTCGACTTCTCTGCTGGCAGTCCCGAAGCCTTAGACCGCAACCTTCTGGACAGAACTTCCAAAGTCAAGTTGTACAACGATCAAATCCAATTCACCCGTCCCAATTGTACGAGTTTCTGTGCCGGCAATTGGAGAATATTCTACAATGATGTAGACTATTCTCCAATCCGAATCAAGTCCGATATGTCTTATCTCTTATAATACTAATTCAGACAAGTACTTAGAGGCATAAATGTGCTTGCGGCTGTGGTCTGATGAACAGCCTTGTGGCCGAGTATCATTCCAACGCGGTAGGGACTACGGTATTAGACTCGTCGTGATGCCTGGCCGGCATTGTAGGAGTATTCTTGCAGTTGTGATTAGTAACGCACGTCCGGGCTGTCCGGTCCCATCAGTACGGTGAACTCGCGCAGTAGCTGTTGGTCAAAGTTGTTCCTCATTCCGTGCATCAATTTTAACGCCGAGAATGTCTCTATCGCCGATTGATAAACTCGCTCTGTGGTCAGCGCGTCAAATACGTCGGCAATTGCCACTATTCGGCTGTACGGATGCATGTCTGCCTCAACCAAACCGTGCGGGTATCCCGAACCATCCAGGCGTTCGTGATGATGCAGTACCGGGTAATACGATTCTTCGTGAATCAGGTCGGTCTCGCGCAAGATCTCGCCACCCCAGCTCGGATGTTTCTTCATGATCTCAAACTCCGAGCGATTCAAAGAAGTCCGCTTCGTCAAGATCCGCTCGGGGACCTTGCTCTTGCCGACATCGTGCAGCAGCGCGCCCGTTCCCAGAACCGTCAGCTCATTGCGATCACTGATGCCCAGCTGTCGCGCCAGCGCCAACGCGAAAGTGGCAACATTCACCGAGTGCGTATACGTGTAGTAATTGAATGAAGTGATCTTCATCAGGCTCAAAAACGCCTCGCGCCCCTTAAGAATGTAGTCGATTGTATTCTCGACCAGGCTCTGGCTGCGCTTGATATTCTCCGAATAAGTCGGATTCGCAAGAACGTCCTTGATCAAAGCCTTGGAGGTATCGTAGAGAATCTCCGCCTTCTTGACTTCTTCGATCTTTGAATCGGTCATAATGTCCGACAAGTTTTCTTCGATATACCGCTGATACGCCGCTCTGGAATCGTGTGCAATGTAGATGTGCTGAACATTGTTCTCGCGCAGTCGCTCCAGGTTCTCGCAGTTGAAGGGCAGCGTTTGGGAACGATAAAGCACCAATTCCCGCCCGACGTAGATATAGATGTCAAATCCCAGCACCTTGTCGATTCGCAATGATTCGACATGAATCGGGATAAACGCCGGCTGACCAGCTTCTTGTCGCTTCTTCAGCAAATGTTCCGATTGCGAGAGCATCAAGAGATGTATCGACAAAGGCTTAGGCTTACTTGAAATCAAAAAACCGGCCCTGCACTTGGCAGGACCGGTCCACAGAAAGGGAGGGGCCAACAGGCTACACTAAAGAGGAGGATTTGTCAGCTGCCGTAGCTCTTGACTAACATCATGACCGACTGCAGCGAGGTAGTAATATTGGTGAGAGCTTTTGAGTATCTTTTCAACAATTCCGAGTATTGCCAGCGCATCGAGAACGCTTTTTCCGGGAAATCGAACAAATCCAGCAACGTCTTGCGGTAGATCTCGTCAAGGTAGCGTACGACGTCGTAGGTGTACTCCGGCAGGTCTTCGTCATTCGCATTACCCTTGCTTAGCTTATCGCGGTAGGCCTCGACCTTTTCCAGCACAACGGTTCCGAAGCACCACGGTGTCATAACCACGCCGAAATTGTTGCCTTCGCTGTAAAAATCGTAAACCGTGCGCAGCAATACCTCAATCACCTTCTTGCGGGCAAAAAGATAGGCATTCAATTCATTTTGGTGCGGCTGCACTTCAGACAGTTTCATTTTGACATCTTTCAGGTCATTCAGCGCGCGTGATTCGACCTGTTCGAGGAATCCGTAATAATCCTCGAAGTAGACCTTCACATTCTCGCTAAGCGTATAGATGAAGTAACCCCCGTCATCCTTCTTCACTCGCGGCTCAACGCTCTTGTCGAAGCGATTTGCGGCGAATCCTCTCTTCATATCGGTTGCAAACATTGTCGTGTTTCTCCTTCCCTCTCTATCGTTCGCGGAAATACTCTTACGCAATAGCTGTGCCGACCGCGTTTTCTGGCGGCTGTCCTGCCGCGAGGGAGGGATGCTCTTGTTGGTTATGGGGTTACACGCTATTGCAGAGAAGAACGATGATGCAATCGATATGCATACTGTGCGCGTTGTTGCACTTTCGCCGGGAGACTATGCAATATCGTGAACAAAGATACTGAAGAAGCGCTACTTGGGAACGCGAAGCAGAAGAATCAGCCCTAATACGAAGAACACCGCATTGGTTCCCCAGGCTGCAACCATCGGTGTGATGATTCCATTGTGCCCCATCTCGATTGCCACCTTGACCATCGTGAAGAATATGAATGAAATGCCCATCGACAGCCCGAAACTGATTCCGATTCCCGCGCGGCGTGGATTCGATGCTAACGCCACACCTATAAGAATAATGATCACATTTATCAAAGGGAATGATGTCTTGTTGTACAGATCAACCGTCTGCGGCGTTACATCCTTGCCGAGGGCACGGCTCACGGTAATAAACCTTTGCAGCTTGAAGTAATCCATGGAGTAGGCGTCCTGTCGGGTAAACCAATCCTCAAAGAATCCCGGCTGTTCGCGAAAATTCGAAAAGACCAGTGAATCGTGGGTAATTGACAGAATTGGCTGACTGGCCGTGTCCAGATCGCCGATTTCCTTCAAGCTGACACCGGTGCCGACCCAGATCGAGTCACGCCACTCCAGTTTCTTGGCCGTGATAATTTGTCGCAATGACCGCCCATCAAAAGTCTGAATCAACACATCCTCGCCGGTAGCAGACTTGGACACGTAATTGCCGAATTGAAAAATGCGGCCATCCAGTCCCTGAAACAGTTGATTGCGATAGACTCCGGCGCTTTCAGACCTACGTCGCTCAATTCGTTCAGTTTTGATTATGTTCTTCTGATAATTGGCTTCCGGCAACACCAGTTCACCGAATACCCATAGTCCGCCGGCAATCACAAAGCCGCCGGTCATTAGAACCACCGCAATTCGATAAATCGAAACGCCGGCGGCTTTCATCGCCGTCAGTTCATTCGTTTTTGCCAGCAGCCCGATTGAAAATATCGCCGCCAACAACGTCGCAATTGGACATGTCAATACGACGATAAACGGGGTGAAGTACACATAGTAGAGCGCGACATCCGAAGCCTTCGCGCCCGACTCAACATACTTGCCGATGTTCTCGACGAGATTGACGAGATCGAAGATCAGGATGAAACAGGCGATCGAGACAAAGAACGTCAGAAAAAAGCGCCTGAGCAGATAACGTGCAAGTATGCTCAATTTCGGCTTCTCCGCCAGAAAATTGCCTGCAGCGCCGACATGAAACTCTTCTCACTTCGCACCCAGTAGATTAGAATCATTCCGGCCCCCACCATCAGTATGTTCGCCGCCCACATCGCCACCCATGCCGGGATAATCAAGCGGTCCGCCAATTGTTCGCCTCCGATCAGAAATGCCCAGTAAACGGTGAAAAGCCCGATCGATATCCCGACTGATAAAGCCATCCCGCCGCCGCGACTTACAACTCCGAGCGGCGCACCGATGAGGATGAATGCCAGGCACGCCGCAGGCAGCGAGTACTTCTTATGGATCTCCACGGAATACTTGGAAATCAACTTGATATTGGTCGCAATCTGCGTTCGCCGGGTCTTGAACAATCTCACCATCTGAACAACTTTATTGTAGGATTGTCCGATCGCATATGACAGCCACTCACGCTCGCCGCGATTTTCTCCTTCGACGAATTTCACCGGAGCGTTCAGAATCGTCAATAATGATGAGTCCGTGTCGAGAACGATCGCTTCACGGTATTCTGCTATCTCATCCTCCCAGCCGCGGACCTTTTCCAGCATCTGCGGCGCTGACATCTCGCGATCGCCCCGATAATCCTGCTGCGTCTCTTTGAGCCGCGTTTCAAGGTTGCCAACCTTGAACGTCTGTGACTGGAAAGCAGATATCCGGTAATCACGGGCATTGTCGCGATCCTGCTCGTGCACCTGTCCGCTCATGAGATGGAATGTTATCATCTCGTCGCGCGGCGAAAATTCCACTGTTCCCGAATCGGCGGTAATCGTGCGGTTGAGATTCTGGTTGGTGCGATCATAGATTACTGCGCCTTTGATCTTTGACGTCTTGTGATTGATATCATCAACCAGAACGATATATCCGGGAATGTCGTCTACAAAAACACCCGGCTGGATCTGCAACGCGGGACGAAGTCTGCCAATATCACTCCGCAAATTCGACGCCATGTGATTGGCCTCCGGCAATACGTCGTTGTTGAACCAAATCAGTCCGCCGCCGATCAGCGAGGCCGCAAGAATGACCGGAATCATGAGACGAAAAAGGTCGATTCCCAGCGACTTGATCGCCAGGATCTCCTTGTCACCGGTCATTCGGCCAAACGCCATCAATGTCCCGACTAATACCGCCATCGGCACCGCCAATGCCAGCATCCATGCCAGGTTGAGTGCCAGAAACTTGACCACCGTCCAGGTCGAAAGATCCTTGCCGATGATCAACTCCAGCATGCGCGGAATGAAGTCAATGATCAGGACGAACGTGATAATGAAGAAGGCAAAGAGAAAGGGGCCGAGATGCTCCCTAAGGACGTAGCGCGTTAGAATCCACACAGAGCATTCTACAACTGTCGCTTAGGCATCGGCAAGGGAAATTGTTCGTGATTAGTGTGCGTGGGAACTGATACCGACCAACAGCGCCATGGCGACAACACCGAGAATAATGCAGATGAATTGCCCCACCGAGTTCGATAGCTTGACGTCGTGCTGCAACTCGGGAATCAAATCAGAACCCGCAATGTAGAGAAATCCCCCTGCAGTCACCGGAATCATCGCCTCGGTCAAGTGACCAATGCTCGGTCCGAAAGTCAGAACAATAATTGCTCCGATCATTGCGACCGAAGCTGACAAGAAATTAAATATCAATGCCCTTCTGACGGACATGCCGCTGTGTACGAGTATGCCGAAATCGCCGATCTCCTGCGGTATCTCATGCAGGACAATTGCCACCGATGTCGTCAATCCCAGCGGGATACTCACCAGAAATGTCGACCCAATCAGCACGCCATCGATTAGATTGTGCAAAGCATCGCTGACAATGTTCAGCGTTGCCATGGGGTGCGTATGTTGATGCGAGGTGACATGGCAATGCCGCCAACGCAAGAACTTCTCCAGCACAAAGAAGATCATGATGCCCACGACAATCAGAAGAGACGTTGTTATCGAGGACTCGCTATGAAGAAATGCTTCGGGAAGCAGGTGAATAAACGCATTGCCAAACAACCCGCCGACAGCAAACGCCACCAGGTAGAGAGTTATCCGCTGGAGCCGGTCGCGCGAGAGCGACATCGTAAAAACACCGACCAGCGAGATCAGGCTCACCACGGCGACACTGACTAAAGTATATGTCCAGACTTCCAATTACTCTCCCAACACAATTCGGTCCGGCAGACTTGAATGATCCTTCTCTTATGGTCTGTCGGAGGCATGGCAAGTGTACAGCAGTTATCGCTAAGCGTCAAGCACAAACATATTCGCCCGTCAACGAGTAGAACCTCCGTCATGACCCGCGCCAATCTGCAGCTCAACGGCCCTCGCTACACCCGCACCGCTTTGCTGCGGTGGTTTGCTCGCAACAAACGCCCTGATCCGTGGCGAACCGATCCTACACCATACTCCGTGTGGGTTGCGGAAGTCATGCTCCAGCAAACTGTCGTAAAAGCTGCTCTACCCTTCTATAACGCCTGGATGAAGAGCTTCCCCGATATCCAGACTCTCGCATCAGCTTCGGAGAAAGAAGTTCTTCGCCGATGGGAAGGGCTCGGCTACTACTCGCGTGCACGTAATCTCCACAAAACAGCACGATTGTTAGTCGCTCAAAACGGCGGATGCCTCCCGGACCAATACGAAAGCCTCATTCGCCTTCCCGGAATTGGGGACTACACGGCTTCGGCAATTCTGAGTATTGCCTTCAAGAAACCGTATCCGGTCCTTGACGCGAATGTTCGCCGGGTTGTTCGCAGGTTTCTTGCCATCCGGGCCGAAGACTCGCAATCCACGCAACAACTCCGCGAGTTCTTGCACCGCGCCATTTCTCGCGGAAAGCCGGGCGCATTTAATGAAGCGATCATGGAACTGGGTCAAACGGTCTGCCGGGCCCGGAGTCCTCTGTGTGATGATTGCCCCATCAAAAGTCAGTGCCGTGCGCTTGCTCTCGGTATTCAATCGGAAATCCCGACACCGAAAACGAGAGCTTCGGTCGGCAAGACATCTTATGTCCTGCTGCTTCTTTGTCGCGGCAAGCTGCTTCTTCAGAGGAATCAAACCGGTCGGTTTGTGGGGATGTGGTCTCTGCCGCGCATGTCCAAATCGAGGCTGTCGGCCGAACGGGCAATTTCCCGATTCCTGCGGCAAGAAGATGCGGCCGGATTTGAGATTATGGCAATACTTCGGGCCAGAACCCACACCTATACCAAGTATTCCGACAGACTTACGCCAGTTGTGGTCGCACTTCAGAGCGCGAGGCCTGCTGCGTCCCCCAATGCCAATTGGGTGGCGCTTGACAAACTCGAGGGCTACCCCCTTCCCGCAATAGACAGGAAAATAACCGCCGATCTGCTTGCGCTGAAAGACCCTGATCGTCGAATAAGTCCTCAATTATTTTAATCCCAACCGACAAGATTTCCTTTTGGCGGAAGCAACTTTGGTGTAAATTGCTTCGTTCCTGCGGCGCGAAAAACAAGCGACCGTCTGAAACAATTGAAGTCAGGGACTTCGACACTAATGATAAGGTTGGTTTAACATGTCACCGTTCAAAACACCCGATGGTAAAGTTCTCGTTACTTTAATACCCGGCGATGGTATCGGACCCGAGTGTGTCAACTCGGCCAAGAAGATGATCGAAGCCACGGGCGCGCCGCTCGCCTGGGAAGAGCGCGCCGCCGGTGAAAGCGTTTTCAAACAGGGAATCCCCTCCGGTGTAACTCCGGAAACGATCGAATCAATCAAGAAAACCCGCCTCGTCTTGAAAGGACCGCTCGGCACGCCGGTCGGTTACGGCGAGAAGAGCGCAAATGTCACATTGCGCAAGCTGTTCGAAACCTACGGGAATATTCGTCCGGCACGTGAAATTCCTGGTGTCAAGACTCCCTACACCGGTCGCGGAGTCGATCTCGTTGTTGTTCGCGAAAATGTCGAAGATCTCTACGCCGGAATCGAACACATGCAGACGCCGGGCGTGGCCCAATGCCTGAAACTTATCTCCCGCAAGGGTTGCGAGAAGATCGTCCGCCTTGGCTTCGAGGTTGCCCGCGCGGAAGGGCGTAAGACCGTCCATTGCGCCACCAAAGCCAATATCATGAAATTCACCGAAGGTACTCTCAAACGCACCTTCGAAGCGATTGCGCCGGAATATCCCGACATCGAATCATACCATATCATCATCGACAACTGCGCTCATCAGCTCGTTAAGAAGCCGGAGCAATTTGATGTCATCATCACGACCAACATGAACGGCGACATCATCAGCGATCTGAGTTCAGCCCTGATCGGCGGTCTGGGATTCGCCCCTTCTGCTAACTTGGGTACTGATATTGCCATCTTTGAAGCCGTTCATGGATCAGCTCCAAAGTATGCCGGCAAGAACGTCATCAATCCGACTGCGGTCGTATTCTCGGCGGTGATGATGCTGCGCTACCTGAGTATGTTTAAGGAAGCTGCGACCATTGAAAACGCCGTGCTCTTCACCCTCGAAGAGGGCAGGGTCATGCCGCGCGACGTTGTCGGCGATGAAAAAGCCGCTTCGACTTCCGGCTACACCGACGCGATTATCGCCAATTATGGCAAGAAACCGTCAAAGGTGCAAATTCGCGACCACAAGCCGATCAAGATGCCGGATATCTCCGCCAAGCCGGATTTCGTCGTCGCCAAGACTCGCAAGGTCGTCGGGCTCGATCTCTTCGTCGAGTGGGCCTTGTCCGTCGACGAACTTGGTAAAGGTATGGAAGCAGTGCTCGAAGGTACGCCGCTCAAGCTAAAAATGGTCTCCAGCCGCGGTACCAAGATGTATCCGTCGATGGGCACGATTACCGATACCGTTGACGCCTTCACCTGCCGCATACTGATGCGCGAGGCCGACAAGGATATGACCGACGAAATTCTCGCCGCAACCATGCAGAAGATGAGCGGCAAATTCCGGTGGGGTCATATCGAGAAGCTGCAGATCTTTGACGGCAAAGACGGGTTCACAAAAGCGCAGGGCGAAGACTAAGATTGCTCGCCAGTCTCAATCGGACTGACAGATGAATACGGCGGCGGGAAGAAATTCCCGCCGTTACCGTCGGTCCGCATATTCTGCAATCAGTCTGTTTCCCTCTCGGCAGTTTCTCCAAGTTGTTGAAAATACATTGATTTTCTGCTGAGTCCATAATCGACAGCACCAGTCCGGTAAATTGTTGCGTTATTTGTTGAAAGAGCGCATCTTGCTCGTTGCGACTGAGAACAGATGTGCTCAAAACCTAACAAACTGGAATATAGACGACCGTGTCAAAAGACGATTCAGACGACAAAACGAGAACTCACGTACCCCTGACCGGCGGCACGATGATCTCCTACTACCAGATCATCGATAAAATCGGTGCCGGCGGAATGGGTGAGGTCTATCTGGCCGAGGACACCCGCCTCAAGCGGAAAGTCGCCCTGAAATTTCTGCCTTCCCACCTTGTGTCAAGCGAAGAGATCAAGACTCGGTTTCTGCGCGAGGCACAGGCCGTTGCCAAACTGAATCACCCGAACATCGTCACGATCTATGATGTGAGCGAGTTCAACGGCAGGCCATTTTTTGCCATGGAGCATGTCGAGGGGCACTTACTTCACCACTTCGCCCACGAAAAACCGTTGCCGCTCGACACGGTTGTGGATTATGCCATTCAAGTGTGCCAGGGAATCGGCGAAGCGCACCGCGCCGGCGTAATTCACCGGGATATCAAAGCCACCAACATCATCGTTGATACCAAGGGGCGGGCACGACTGCTCGATTTCGGCCTGGCGGCCGTTGCGGGGGACGACAAATTAACGAAGACCGGCTCTACTCTTGGCACGGTATGCGTACATGTCGCCGGAACAGGTCTCGGGACGAGACATCGACCAGCGCTCTGACTTGTTTTCCTTTGGAGTCGTTCTGTACGAGTTGCTTGCCGGGCGCACGCCCTTCCGGCGCGACAGCGAAGGCGCGACGTCTGCGGGCGATAATGCAGGATACGCCAGAGCCGCTGGGTCGGTACAAATCGGACATCCCACAAAAGCTTCAGCAGATTATCGACAAGCTACTGGAGAAAGACCGTCGAGATGAGGTATCAGACGGCTGAAGATATCATCGCTGATCTGAAACGACTCGTCTATGATTCGCAGCAAACCGGAAATCAATCCCGGTCCAAACCAGTCAAATCACACCTGAAATTGTATGTCGGGGCGGCGATCGTCGTCTTTGTGGCGGCTCTGGCCTCTCTACTTTTCCCGCGCTCTGAATTCGACTCAAACCGATACAGCCAATGCCATGCCGATGATTGCGGTCTTGCCTTTCGAAAATCTGGGAATCCTGATGACGAGTACTTCGCCGATGGTATGACTGAAGAGATCACTTCCCGACTTGCCGGAATCGAGGGTCTCGGCGTAATTTCGCGCACCAGCGCCATGCAGTACAAGAAATCGGGGAAGAGCTCTGAGTCAAATCGGCAATGAGCTTGGCGTCAATTACGTCCTTGAGGGATCAGTGCGCTGGGCAAGAACAGGCGGACAGACCAAAGTCAGGATTACGCCACAGCTCATTCGGGTATCAGATGATCGCCATATGTGGGCTGACAACTACGAGCGCGAGGTGATGGAGGTTTTCGCGGTTCAGGAAGATATTGCGACTCAAGATAGTCGACCAGCTCGGCCTGACGCTTCTGGAGTCCAGACCGCAAGGAACTGGCTGCTCGTCCCACGACGATTCGACAGGCATATGATTACTATCTGAAAGGAATCAGCGGCTACGACAGACTGACTGGTCTTACCGGGTTGACTGCTGGCGCGGCCAATCTTGACAGCGCTGTGATGATTGATCCCGTCATTCGCTCTGGCCTATGCGGCAAGATCTCGCGCCTACACCTTGCTTGCCTGGAATTGAACTCCGCCGGAGAATACAGAAGTTAGCGCTCGGGAGTCTTTTCGAAAAAGCGTTGCAAGCTCCAGCCAAATCTGTCCTACGGTCACATGGCGCGCCGGGATCTTCTACAATCTGATTGAAACCGACTACGATAGGCGATGGCCGAATTAGATCTGGCCACATCAGAACTCCCTAATGATGCCGAACTGATGGCCAACATTGCGTTGGTGCAATTGCGCCAGGGGAAATTCGATGAAGCAGTGCAAATTTTCAGAAGGCCGCCGAAGCTTGACCCGCTTGAATCCCGACCTTCATTCGAGTTGGCGCTCCCAATTCTTCCAGATTCTATGAGACGGTTTACCGATGCGGAGCAATCAGTTAATCGGGCCATTGCCCTTGATCCCAAGCGCGGCTGGACTTCTATTCCGGAAAAGCTGCGGTGATACACATCGCGGTATGGCGACTGGAACAAAAATGCGAGAATTTGCTCGGGAGGCCCTTAGCCACATTGATACGCTGGAATTTGTCCGTGTTTGGCGATTGTCGTGGACTGTTCTTTCGGCAGTCTCATCCTGATTAAGTAATCACTCCTTGATCGTTTTCTACGACGACTTCGCAACGAAGTCGGATGCCCCGGCTTTCCACTGCCCGCTGGCCTTCGATGTATCGCGATTAGCGGGGAATGCGGCGCTGGCTCTAACGTCTATCTCGATTCGGCCAGGACTGACGCTTGAGGAATAGCCTCAAGATCGTTCCCGATGACCCCCATCTTGCTCCTCTCGGAGCCTTGGTTCCGTTCTGCGCATTTTTGGGGTCGTGCGACAAGGCGGTGGAATACGGCATCCGCGCAAAGGAGTTGCTCTCAATCGCCAAATGCCACTGGTGAGGACCTGGTCAGGTCATGGTCATGGCCACATTTATGTCGAGTGCGGTAAGTATGACAAAGCTCTGGATGAGCTCGATGTGCTGCTTTCCGAGCAAACCCCTTTCACGGTCAATGATTTTAAGCTGAACCCGGATTTAGAGCCGCTTCGAAAACTACCCCGTTATCAGGAAATGATGCGGAAGTACGGCGGCACCACCGGCCGGCCGTGATGCGTCCAGTTCTCGACTGACTGGGCAGTTCCTCCACCAATCTTGGTATCATGCAACCGGATCAGAAAACCTAAAGCTCACGAAAGTATGGGGAAAGTGAGGTCGGGGCCGCCGCTTTTATTCGTGCGTCAGACTTGCTGCTCTGCCGATTTAGGCAGGATGACGCGGACTTTTTCGATCCGTTGGCCATGTACCCGTTCGATCACGAACTCGATACCATCAGCCGAGACTTTCTGCCCGACGTCTGGTAGCGAACCGACGAGATCGTAGATGTACCCGCCCACCGTTTCGAATTCCTTCTCTTCCAGCTTCAGGTCGAGTTGGTCGGACAGATCGTACATGGAGAGATTCGCCGAAACGACATACTCCGTGTCCGACACCTTCACAATATCAGCTTCTTCAGCATCATGCTCGTCCTGGATGTCGCCGACAATCAATTCCAACAGGTCTTCGAGAGTGACAAGTCCCGAGGTGCCGCCATACTCATCGACTACGATCGCCATATGGATCTTCTGGATCTTGAATTCCTCGAGCAGCTTCGACAGTTGCTTGCTCTCCGGAACAAAAAGCGCCGGGCGCGCCACACTTGTGACATCAGTGTCGGCCGAAGGCAAAGGCGATTGCTTGAAGAGGTCCTTCACATGGAGAATTCCGACAATGTTGTCAATCCCATTTTTGCAGACCGGAAGACGCGAGTAGCCGGTTTCAGCCACGACCGCGCGAACCTCGCTGAAACTGGCACCGGCCTCAAGAAATTTGATCTCAATCCGGGGGATCATCACTTCGCGAACTTCCGAATCGGCCAGGTCGAACACATTGACGATCATGTCGCGCACGTTCGGCTCCATCATCGGCTCGTCGATACCGGCCGAATCAGCCAGCTCTTCGATCGCCCGCTCGACGATCTCTTCCTTGCGTTCATCAAGATCTTGTTTGTCGATCAGGCTGCTCTTGAACTTGATAATCGACGACACCGCCGGCGATGCCAATGCCACAAAGCCCAGCAACATCCATGCCTTCGAAGCAATGATGTCCAGCTCGCGCTCCTGCTTGAGATTCGGCGCGATTACCGCCACCAGCGTCGTGTACACAAACCAGCCGATGACTATCAATGCCACCTCGATCGCGTACTTCTGAAGATTGGGCACATCAAAACTCGAACCGATCAGAAACCACAAGATTGTCGAAACGATCAACGACCCCGATTGAATCAACGTCGCAGTGACCGCCAGACGCTTCGGATTGTCCAGCAGCCTCTGTACAGGTCTTCTTCTTTTTTCCGGTAACGATTCAATGAAACGCCGCTCGTCGTGATCGGATAAGTACAACCCGCCGGCACCGACAGCAAACACATACGACAGGTAATACAGGATCAGAATGGCGAAAAAAGCCGCAATATATATCATCGCCGGCCCCCGGTATCGAGCAGCGCCAGATACTTGTCTTCCTTAGCAGCCATGATCGCGCGCTTCTGCGGCGTCGGATGATGAATTCCCTGCAGGTGCAGCAATCCGTGACAGAACAATTTGTGGAGTTCACGTGTGGGAGTGATTCCGTACTCGATCGCGTTGCGGCGCGCTTCGGGAATCGAGATGTATATCTCTCCTAACAGGGGATCGTCGTCGTCTTCCATAGCAAATGACAGTACGTCGGTCGTTTTCTCCTTTCCGCGAAACTCGCGGTTGAGTTGATACATACGACTGTCATCGACAAAAATCAAGTTCACATTTCTGCTGCAGTGTTCGCCTCTAAGCACAATTAGCGCGAGCTGAATCAGGCTTTTGCGTGGCACGCGCGTCTTCGGGACACTGTTGTAAATCGTGATCAGCGGCATCAAACAGGCTTTTCTTCTTCACGCGAAGGGTAGTCAACCCGGCTGTGGAAAGCGCCCATCAACACCTTGGCAAACGCGTCCTCGATACCCTGCAGATCATTCAGGGTCAGCGTCGATTCCGAAAGCTGACCTGTCTGGAATTTGTCTGCAATCAGTCGCCTGATCAAATTGCGGATGCGCGCGGGTTTCGGGTCGTCCAGCGTGCGCGAAGCGGCTTCCACCGAGTCGGCAAGCATCAAAATTGCGGTTTCCCGCGATTGTGGTTTGGGGCCGGGATATCGGAACTCGGCATCGGAAACATCTTCGTCGGGCCGCAGTTCCTTGGCTTTGTTGTAAAAGAACGACATCAGCGATGTCCCGTGATGTTCCTCGATAAACGCGATTATCCGGTCGGGTAAGTCGTTATCCTCCGCCAGCTCGCGTCCGCGCGTAATGTGTGACTTGATCACAATCGCCGACATCGTCGGCGACAACTCATCGTGTTTGCTGCGCAACCCCATCTGGTTTTCGACGAAATACTCCGGAATTTCCATTTTGCCGACATCGTGGTAATATGCTCCGATCCTCGCCAGCAGGGAATTGGCGCCAATCGCTTCGGCCGCTGCTTCGCAAAGACTGCCAATTACCAGCGAATGATGGTAGGTCCCCGGTGATTCCAGAGCCAGCCGCTTCAGGAGCGGATGATTCATATCGGACAACTCCAACAAGGTTATGTTCGTCGTAAAAGAGAAGAATGACTCGAACAACGGCAGCACTGCCATGGCAATGAACGACGAGGTCGCCGCATTGATGAGCGAGTAGCCGCATTGTTGCAGTACGAACTCGCCGGAGGCGAATTTCAGCGACTCGAGCAGGTAGGCAGTCGCCGCCAATGCCAGCGAGATGTAAAGCGCGCCGCGATAAAAATCCGACCGCTTCTTGACTTTCTGCATCGTAAAAGCCGATACCAGCCCCGACACGACTATGACAAAACTGATCTCGAAATTGAACTGATATAGTATGCCGAATAATACCGCCTCGGTCAGCGTAACCAGGACAGCCGTCGAAAAGTCGTAGAGTATGGCGACGAGAATCACCCCGGCAGCAATCGGAATCAAGTATTCGGAAAGACCGGTCTGCTCGGTTATCAAATAACCGGCCACTACCGTGGCTAATATTATCAGGAGCAACGGGAAAATTCTGATCAGGACAAAATCGTCCTTGCCTCTCATCGCATAGTAAGCGAGCAGAAAACTCAAGAAGACAAATGACACAAACAGGACGCGCGCAAGTATCGGCAGCAGGTATTGCAGCAGGCCGGCCTTTGCTCCCGTAACCGAACGATGTTCCGCCAGCGCATTCAGCCACTCCAGGTGCGTCTTGGTTACCGGTTCATTCTTGGCAATGATTCGCTGCCCCGCCTTAAACCAAAGGCGCTCCTGAGAAATGGCGGCCAAGGCTTCTTCGCGCTTACGCGTTGTTTCTTCCGGGGAATAGGTCAGATTCGGTATCAGGAACTCAATCGCAATGTCATACAGCCAGGTTGCGCGAACATGCACCTCTTCGGCATGAAGGCCAAGATCCGCCTCCAGCTCCTTGCGGTTTTCCGCCAAACCGTGAATCTGGTCGGCAGCATACAACGAGGTCCGGCTGCTCCGATTGATCTGTGCAGTCTGATAATTCGAAGGCACGGCGGTATCGGCTACCGCCACACCCACAAGGTAACGATCCTCAAGGGCATTGCGGATAATCCGCTTCTTTTGTTGCAGACTGTCTGCGGCGATCATGCGACGCAAGACACTCTCTTTCAGTCGGGGATAGAACAGCCGCAGTCGGTCGGCGCCCCTATCAACGTTCTTGATTCGCAGTTTGACGCTGTCCGCGAGAAAAAACAACCGATTCAATGCGCGAAATGCCGAGTCAACCTTTGCTTCGTCATAAATCATCACAGCCGGCAATGAAGCGATAACCTCGCGCCGCTCAATTTCAAGCTCGGCTTCGCTCTTGTAAACTGGAAAATCAAATGGTGCAATGATGTCGTCCGTCGCGATATCGCCAACCTGCGGCGTCGAAGGCGGGGCAAATACATGGGCCATCGGAAACAGGAATGACGTAAACGCAATGGCAAAGGCGGTAATCAGCACCAGCCAAAACCGGCTGGCACCAGATTGTCCGTGCGTCGCCCGCTCCCTGCGGATACGGCGGCGCACCTTCCGCATCCCTATGCGGAGGAGATCAAACATAGACTATCTTTGCCCGGTCTCGTAACGATCGAATGCGCGAATAATCTGCTTCACCAGGCGGTGACGCACTACGTCCTTGTCAGTCAAGTAGGAAAACTTGATCTCGGGAATGTCCTTGAGGATTTTCTGAATGGCAACCAATCCTGAAAGTCGCTTTCTGTCGAGGTCGATTTGCGTGACGTCGCCGGTGATAACTGCCTTGGAACCCTCACCAATACGCGTCAAGAACATCTTCATTTGAGCGACGGTTGTGTTTTGCGATTCGTCCAAGATGACGAACGCGGTATTGAGAGTGCGGCCGCGCATGAATGCCAACGGCACAATCTCGATCACACCTAATTCCATCAGCTTCTTTATCTTATCGGCAGGAAGCATATCATGTAAAGCGTCATAAACCGGACGGAGATAGGGGTCAACCTTGGCGCGAATGTCACCAGGAAGAAATCCCAGTGATTCACCGGCCTCGACAGCTGGACGGACAAGAATTATGCGATTGTACAGTTTCCCCTTGAGCCCGGCAACTGCTTCTGCAACAGCAAGATAGGTTTTTCCAGTGCCGGCTGGACCGATGCCGAACACGATATCATGCTTCTCAATCGCTTCAATGTACTCCCGTTGTCCGATGGTCTTTGGCCGAATATCTGCCTTAACGATGCTTGAAAGCGCAGATGAAATGTCAAGTTCCGTCGCGGGACCTTGCCCGGACTCCTTAATCAGCGAAATCGCGTACAGCAGATACTGCTCCGATATCTCGCCCTGACGCTGGAGGCGCTCAAACAAATCAATAAACAGAGTTTCCGCCTGCGATGCTTCGGGCCCGGTAATCGAAATGGCATCTCCGCGGGCGACGATCTGAACATCAAAATTGGCTTCGATTGTCTTGAGCAGGTTATTGTTGCCCGTAAACAGGGTGCGGGGATCGATGCTCTTTAGCTCGATCTTCTTTTCGTTGGGATCACTCAAATGGTTTCTTGTACCTCAAAAGCCTAAAATTCTGCCCCAAAGACGTTGTCACGCTCTATCCGAACGTGACCAACGAGATTTCGTTCCTCGGCTTTTACTTCGCCCATTGCGAACGCTAAAATGTACCTGATTGCTTTTTCTTGTCAATACTTATCGCCAAGGACAGTTCAGCCAGCTGTTCCGGCTCGATCTCTGTCGGCGAACCATCCATAAGTGACTGTGCGGCTGTTGTTTTTGGGAATGCAATCACGTCGCGCAGTGAATCCGACTCGGTCATGATTCCAACGATTCGGTCCAGACCCAGTCCCATTCCGCCGTGCGGCGGCGCACCATACTTAAGCGCCGTCAACAGAAAGCCAAACATGCGATCGGCACGGGCATCATCCATTCCCAAAATGTTGAGTATCTTCTTCTGCATGTCCGAACGATGATTGCGAATGCCGCCCGAAGCCAATTCAAACCCGTTGCACACCAAATCATACTGATTCGCTCGTACTTTTGCCCAGGGATGATTCTGGTCGCTTAGCGGAATCGAGGTGGTGAAGCCTTCTTCCAACAGTGTCAGATCAGCTTCCCGCGGCGAGGTGACAATATTGTGCATGGCATCAAATCGACCCAGATCAGGATGATATTCGAACAGCGGGAATTCTGTTACCCAAAGGAATGAATACTTCGACTTGTCAATCAATCCGAATTTCTTGCCGCAGTAACTGCGAACTCGCCCGAGTATTCCCTCGGTAGGAAGCTTCTTTCCCGCTCCCAGCAGCAATAGGTCGCCATCCTTGATATCACCTATTTCGCGAAGTCGTTTCAGTACGTCCTCGGTCAGAAACTTCTTGATCGGCGACTTAATCTCTTCGGCAAATGCTATCCAAGCGAGACCTTTTGCTCCGGCGAGCTTTGCCTCGTCCTCGATCTCCTCAAGCTGTTTGCGCGACAACCCAGCTTGCCCCGGCGCAATCACGCCCTTGACGACTCCGCCCGATGAGAGAGCCTCGGCAAATACCTTGAATTCTGATCCTACAAATGCTGCCGAGAAATCAATCAGCTTCATTTCAAATCGACGATCCGGCTTGTCGGAACCATACTCGCTCATGATCTGATCATAGGGGTAGCGCGGAAATGGTGTTTCGATATCAACGTCTAATGTCTCTTTGAAGGAATATTTCATCATCCCTTCGACCATCGTGAAGATGTCGTCCTGTGTGACGAAAGACATTTCCAAATCGATCTGAGTATGCTCCGGCTGTCGATCAGCGCGCAGGTCCTCATCACGCAGGCACCGTGCCAGCTGGAAGTAGCGGTCAAAACCGGATATCATGAGAATCTGCTTGAATAACTGCGGCGATTGCGGCAGGGCATAGAATTTTCCCGGATGGACTCGCGAAGGTACGACATAATCGCGTGCTCCCTCCGGAGTCGAGCGCATCAACAGCGGGGTCTCGATCTCGAGAAACTTCTGCCCATGCAGATACTGTCTAACCGCAAATGCGAACCGATGCCGCAGTTCAATCTTGTCGGCGAGGAACCGCCGGCGCAAATCGAGATATCGATAGGTCAGACGCAGGTCTTCGTTGGCTGTAGTATCTTCTTCAATTTCAAACGGAGGAGTTTCAGATTCTGCCAACAGCTCGAAGTCCTTGGCATCGACCTCGATATCGCCGGTGGACAGATTCGGATTGACCATCCCTTCCGGCCGCCGGACTACATCGCCGGTGACACTGATCACAAATTCGCCGCGCAGGTGCGAGGCAATTTCCATCTTCTCGACGGAAAAATTGTCCGGATGAAAAACCACCTGCGTGACACCATAGCGGTCGCGCAAATCGACAAACAAGATGCCACCGTGATTCCGGTATTTCTTCACCCAGCCATTGAGCGTAATCCTTGAACCGGCCTGTTCCTTGCGGAGTTCACCGCAGGTATGGGTGCGTCGTAATTGTGAAAACGGTTTCATCCTCTAACCTATCAATCAATGCCCATTGGTTTCCAGCGGACAATACGTGCCCTATCCAGCGCATTTCACGCAGCCGCTGATCCGCGAAGATAACTAAATCGGGCATTTTTCAAAGGGAAAATCACCTCGCACAGCAGGGCCATGGCCCCATCGGGTCAGGCGGCTTTTCCAGTATATTTTTCGTGGCGGCTGTGCTATAATCAGCAAGTATGACAACAATCGGCCGCCTCACCCGGGAAATTACGGATTGAATCTCCTCACCGTAATAGGCATCGCTGTTGCCCTGGCAATGGACGCGTTTGCTGTCGCCATTGCCGTCGGATGCCGAATTCCCAATCTGACCTATCGCCACTACTTCCGTCTGTCATTTCATTTTGGCCTCTTTCAGGCGCTGATGCCGCTGTTGGGCTGGTATCTTGGCACCAAGGTCGAATTCATGATCGTCAACATCGATCATTGGATAGCCTTCGGTCTGCTGGTTATCATCGGAGTCAAAATGATTCAAGAATCACGCTCGCACAAAGAGGAACTCGATGCTGCCTTGAAGGACCCGACCCGCAAGTGGTCGCTGATCTTGCTCTCGATTGCCACGAGCATTGATGCCTTCGCAGTCGGCTTGAGCATCGCGTTCCTCAAAGTCGACATAATTGCGCCAATCATTGTCATCGGGTTCGTCGCGCTGGCTTTCACGCTTGCTGGTATGATCTGCGGAAAACGACTGGGCGGCTACCTCGGTCGCAAGGCGGAGTTGGTGGGCGGGCTCATCCTGATCATGATTGGCATCAAGATCCTCGCCAGCCATTATTAACAGAAACTCGACCCAAGTTCCTGCAAAAGTGTAACACCACGCCGCCCATTTTCGTAATCACTGTATCAAGACAGGAGACCTAATGGACTACTATCAGATCTGGTGCAATCTCAAGGAATCACACAAAGATCTCGAATTCTGCGAGCACTTGAAAAACTACCTCGGCTATCTTCAAAAGCAAGACAGGCTTAAGGGGTTTACGATTACGCGGCGCAAACTGGGATGGGGACCGCCGGAATTGGGCGAATTCAACATCACAATTATGACCGACAATATGGCGCAGCTGGAACAGGCCTTCCAGCACGTCGCTACCCGTGATGGCGAGGTCGAACGGCTCCATCGCCACGTATTTGCTGCGATTACCGACTTCAAGTCGGCGCTCTATCGAGACTTCCCCGATGGTGTCCGGGTTCGGTAATCAACAGTAAGAATACCCGGCTTGCGTCGCCGCAGATTTCATCGACGGACTTGTTTCACAAGGTGCGGCATGTTATAATAACACAGCCGTTCCTGAGAAGATCAAACGCGTTTTCCGAGGAGATATACCAATGTCAAAACAGGCCATGACTGAACTCAAACAGATCATGAACGAGGTTTCACTGATCGGCTCGACAGCCGCACTACTGGGCTGGGACGAGCGCGTCAATATGCCCCGCAACGGTTCCGCCCACCGTGCCAATCAGCTTGCCTATATGGCAGGACTCTTGCACGAGAAGTTCACCGCACCCAAGGTCGGTGACTTGTTGAAAACTGCGGAAAACAGCCCGCTGACAAAAGACCCTCTGGCCGCTGACGCCGTCATCGTACGCGAACTGCGCCGCGCTTATGACAAGAGAACCAAGGTGCCGAACAAACTCGTGCAGGCTATCGCCCATGCCGAAACAACCGGGCAGGGAGTTTGGGTCAATGCGCGCCGCGACAATGACTTCAAGTCCTTCTTCCCGCATCTGGAGAAGATGATCGAACTCAAGCGTCAGTATGCTGAAGCCGTCGGTTATAAGGAAGTAGCCTACGATGCCTTGCTCGATGATTACGAACCGGGCGCCACCGCAAAAACGATTACTGCCGTATTCTCCGAATTCCGCAAGGAACTCGTCGACTTCGTGGCAAAAATCCGCAATGCCCCCAAGAGACCGGATGTATCAATCGTCGAACGAGAATTTTCGGTTGACCGTCAGCGGATCTTCGGCGAAACCGTCGCCGCCGCCATCGGTTTCCCGTTTAGCGAAGGTCGCCTGGATGTTACGGCGCACCCGTTCTGTTCGGGAATCGGACCCGGCGACTGCCGCATCACCACCCGCTATAATCCCAAGCATCTTGGTCAGGCACTGTTCGGAACCATGCATGAAGCCGGCCACGCTCTGTATGAACTCGGTCTGCCGCGTGAACACTTCGGCACACCAATGGGCGAAGCCGTCAGTCTCGGCATCCACGAATCGCAGTCGCGGATGTGGGAGAATATGGTGGGCCGTTCCAAACCGTTCTGGAAATTCTTCTTCCCGCTGGCGCAGCAGACCTTCTATGAAGCCCTGGGCGACGTCAAGTTCGATGACTTCTATTTTGCCATCAATGACGTTCAGGCCTCGTTCATTCGCGTCGAAGCCGATGAAGTGACTTACAACCTGCATATTCTCCTGCGCTTCGAAATTGAACAGGGAATTTTCGACGGCTCGATCAAGGCCAAGGATCTGCCCGCAGTTTGGAACGAGAAGTTTACCAAGTACTTTGGAATAACGCCCAAAACCGATTCACAGGGCTGTCTCCAGGATATCCACTGGGCCGCCGGCCTGTTCGGCTATTTCCCGACCTATGCGCTGGGAAATCTCTACGCCGCACAATTCTTTGCCAAAGCGAAGAAGGATATCCCCGACTTGGATGAGCAATTTGCGGCCGGCAAATATTCGGCTCTGCTCGATTGGTTGCGGAAGAACATTCACAGCCAGGGTCAGAGTTACCATGCCGAAGATCTGGTCAAAGTAGTTACCGGCAAGAAACTCGACCACAAACCGTTGATGGGATATCTGGAGAAGAAATTCAAGCCGCTTTACGGCGTGAAATAGACCAAAAACCACCATCAAGAGAGACGGGCGCTTGCGGGAGGTCTTCCCGCAAACGCCTGTTTTTTTATTGGAATTCAACGCGCAGGGTGGGTAGATCGCATTGTCCCAAAGTGACTTCCCGATCTGACGGATCGTCATGGCCCGACCAAGCGCACAAACTGAAACCGATTTTCAATTTGCCCGGAACTTGATTCGCTGATGCTGCAAGTCGCTCTTCCAACCCCAAATCGCCCCAGCAGTTTTTTCTTGACCTTTCAGCCCTCCACACCTATCGTTTTTCGACACTACGTGGGAGGGTCATGGATTATTCTGCCCAGCAGACGAATAATCGCATTACCGGGGTGAAAGCTAATTCTGGGGATACAGAATCTCCGGGATACGACTTCGCCCGCCGGGCCGAGCAATTGATCGCCGCAGGACGGCTCGATGAGGCACAAGAACTGCTTCAGGCGGGAATAACTGCATTTCCGGAATATTCCTCCGGCTTTCAGGTATTAGGCGACCTATACTGCCGGCGCGGCAATCACGTTGCCGCGACTTTCACCTACTTGGAAGCGCTCAGGCGCGAGCCCGACAACCCGCTGACATTGCTCAAATTGGGTGATGTCTTCAGAACCGAAAACAATATCGGCGAGGCGCGGAAGTACTATCTTCAGGCGGCAGCTTTGGAATCCGATTCCGAGACGATTGCCGCCCGGATGAAAGAAATCGGCTTCTTCGAGGCGGAAACACCTGAACTGGAACACGATTTTCTGGTCACGGAAACAGCGGCGGACTTGTTCCGCCTGCAGGGCTATTTCGAGAAGGCGAAGTTGATCTATCTGCGGCTGCTCAAAGAAACGCCGAGTGATCAACACCTTCACGACAAACTCAAACTTTGTGGATAAGGAAAACATGCAAGTTAGAATTAAGAAGCTTCAAGGAATCATCAAGGGTCTCAACCTCGATTGCCTCTTGGTGACCGAGCTGTCGCAAGTGCGCTATTTATGCGGGTACACCGGTTCCAACGGTGTGCTGGTCGTATTTGGCAAAGAAGCGCATTTTGTTACCGACTTCCGCTACAAGGCCCAGGTTGGCAAGGAAGTGAAGGGCGCGAAGATTCTGATCGCCCAGCGTGACCTCTACACCGAATTGCCCAAGATCAAGCCGCTCAACGCCAAGAATCTTCGCGTCGGCTATCTTGAAGCCTACATGGCGGTCAAGAACCTCAATATGCTGAAGGCGCTGTTACCGGCTGCCCTGTTCGCGCCGACTACCTTCATTGTCGAAGCGTTAGCGTCGGTTAAAGACAATGACGAAATCAGAAATATTCAAAAGGCGGTGGATATTGCGGATGTTGCATTTGCGCGCATCCTGCAAATCATCAAACCGGGTATCCGCGAATCGGAAGTTGCCGCCGAATTGGAATACCAGATGAAGATGCTTGGTTCCGAGGACCCCTCTTTCGAAACGATCATTGCCTCGGGCTACCGCTCGGCACTTCCGCATGGGCGTGCCTCATACAAGATCATCAAGAAGGGGGATTTTGTAACCTTGGATTTCGGCGCAATTTACGCCGGCTACCACTCCGATATTACCAGAACGGTGGTTGTCGGGAAAGCCTCCGCCCAGCAGAAGAAGATCTACAATCTCGTCTTGAAGGCGCAGATTGCTGGAACTCGCAAGGCCAAAGCGGGTTTAAAGGGCTCTGCTGTAGATAAGCACGTTCGCGACATCATCGCCAAGGCTGGATATGGCAAGAATTTCGGACATGGTCTGGGACATGGGATAGGTCTCCTGATTCACGAGGAACCTCGTCTTAGTCCGCTGTCCGACACAGTGTTACAGTCGAATATGGTCGTTACCGTCGAGCCGGGCATATACATTGACGGCTGGGGCGGCGTCCGCATTGAAGATGATGTAGTTATTACCAGAAACGGCTGTCGTGTGATGAACAAGGCCGATAAGTCGTTGCTGGAGCTATAGTTTTTGGAAAAACATTCGATAATCAGGAGTAGGGTTGATTCAACCCGGACATAGAAACTAATGAACGAAGAAACTATCCGGAAACTGGTGAAGTTGGTGGAATCGTCGGACATTGAGTCGCTGACTGTCAAGAACTGGTTCAGTAATGTGATGATTATCAAGCGCAGCCCCGAAGTGAGCAACGGCTCCAATGGCGGCTCGCATGGTCATGTCAACATCGCTAAATCACAAGTGACTTCTACTTTGCCGACGATCGAGGTGGCTGCCCCTGCTCCGCAACCTGTGCAGGCTATGCCGCAACCACAACCTGTCGTACCGCAACCGGCGGTCGTCAAGGGTAAGGAGATCAAGTCCCCGATGGTTGGAACATTTTACACCGCGCCCGAACCGGGTGCGCCGCCGTTCGTTGAGGTCGGCACGCGCATCACCAAGGGCCAGACGATCTGCATCATCGAAGCAATGAAACTGATGAATGAGATCGAAGCTGAATTTGACGGCGTCGTCGTCAAACGCCTGGTGGAAAATGCCCAGCCGGTGGAATTTGGTCAGGCGTTGTTCATCGTCGAACCGACCTAAATCCTGATCTACTGACTCATCGGTCTGGTTTCCGGAATAACCGTAAGGAGAGACCGATGAACCTGCGTGACATGCTGGTAGAGATGCAGCACCTCGCTGCATCCGACCTGCACCTGCGTGTTGGCATCAAGCCGACTCTGCGCGTCCACGGCAAACTTGTGGCAATTAACACCGACCCGATTTCAAAAGAGGCAATGACTGAAATCGTGTCGCAGATCCTCTCCCCCGAGCAACAAAAACGCTTTGCCGCACGCAACGAAATGGACTTGGCTCTCTCGGTCACTAAACTGGGTCGTTTCCGTATCAACCTCTATCGCCAGCGCGGTACTCCCGGAATCGCCATTCGTGCGGTCAATACACTGGTTCCCTCGTTTGAGGCTCTCAATCTGCCCGACGTCATCAGCGACCTCTGCGATGCCCGTCGCGGTCTCGTAATCGTTACCGGTACGACCGGCTCCGGCAAGTCGACAACGCTGGCGGCGATCATCGAAAATCTCAACTCGAATCGCGCGGAAAACATCGTTACCATCGAAGACCCGATCGAATTCATCTACAAAGACAAGAAATCAATCATCTGCCAGCGCGAAATCGGCGCGGATACAGAAAACTTCGCCGCCGCATTGCGCCATGCCTTCCGCCAGGATCCCGATGTCATTCTCATCGGCGAAATCCGTGATGCCGAAACAATGGGCATCGCCCTGGCCGCTGCCGATACCGGTCACCTGGTGTTGACAACCTTGCACACGATGAACGTGGTCGAAACCATCACGCGCGTGATTTCCTTCTTCCCGCCGCACCAGCATCAGCAGATTCGTCTGCTGCTCGCCGGCACACTCAAGGCGATCGTCTGCCAGCGTCTCCTGCCGCGCGCCGACATGCCGGGCCGAGTTCCCGCCGTCGAGGTCGCTGTCTCGACCGGTGCCATTCGCGACGCCATCATTGACCCGATGAAGACGTCTTCGATTATCGAATTCATCGAGGGCGGCAACGTGCAGTACGGCATGCAGTCGTTCGACCAGTCGATCATGAAACTGTATCGCGCCGGACACATCACTTACGAGGATGCCATGCGCAACGCCAGCAACCCGGACGACTTCGATCTGCGCATCAAGGGTATTACCGGTTCATCCGAAACCGCCTGGTCGGCGTTCTCCGGCGGGCAGCACTAAATCCGATAGTATCAACTGAAGTCACAAAAAAGCCCGAGTCGCAACAGATCGGGCTTTTTTCTATTGTTCAGTCCCCCACCGGAACGGTGGGTTGATGCTACGATTGGCCTTCGAATGTCCGATTCTGAACGAAGTGAAGAATACTTGCCAGTCCCCGATACTTCGACACGATATCAAACTCCTCCAAATTATCGTTGTCTTGTAGATAGTATTGGTGGCTTGACCAATTCCACAGCTCGGGAGAACGAACCATGTCCTCTTCTGACAGGATTTTGATGACAGTAATCAACCTTTTGCTGAACTTCTTGGTCGCTTCGACAATTGCGGTCATAACAGCGTCGCATCCACAGGACAAAGCGAACCTCTCCATCACGCACTGCCTGCAAGCGCTGCAGGAGCACTGTTGCGCTGGAGATAGTGATTGTGCATCTCTATCGCCGTGATGATTTTGAATCTTCCGACGAAAGGACCGATCTTCAATTCAAGCGGTGGAACTACGACAAAGTGGAAGTGCTCGGGCATCAGGCAGTATGCAAGAACACGAACCTTTCTTGCTGACAACTTTCGATGAAGCGGTCTTCGATACTATCTCTTATTTCCGTACTCGAAAAGATGGGCAAATCTTGATGACTGTTGATTGTGATGAATCGCGCAAGCCCGTCGTGGTCGTAATGCCTAAGTCTGGTCACGCCGGAGTATTAACTCTTATTGTGGACATATCAATCACTTTGCTGGACTACAACGCAAAAACTTCGAGTGGCACGCATTGTAAGAAGGGAGGAGATAGCAGTACTCTCATTAACCCACCGTTCCGGTGGGGGACTCCGTGGTTCGGACATTCCCTTTAATCGCAATTACCGTCGTTGACAATTATGATAACGCGATTGAATATGATCATCAAGTGCCTTAAATGTATCTCGACACGATGGGCTTCACAAGACGTCCGAACCACAGGGGTTCGGACCTACTCTGCTACTCTGCTTTATTGTTTGGCGAAAAGCTAAACAGGAAGTCGCCGCCCCCTACCACTCGTCCGGCCGCCCCGATCGATACCACTGCGACCACTCCGCCGCCGTATTGAACCGCATTCCTGTGTCGCGTGACAAAGCCGATAATGCATCAGACTTCTCGTCCTGACTTCCCACCCAGAGAACATTGATCAACATCCGTACAACTATTTTGTCGCGATTGCGCGTCAAGTAACCGCGCAACTGCGCGGCGCGTTCGGCTTTGGTCGGTGTCTCGAATCGCGCATCAAATGCCGGCGCTCCCGGCAGTATCGACATCAAGGTCTCGTCATAATGTCGCGAGACCAGATTCGAAGCTCCGGCGATCTTGTCAATCAGCCTCGTCCAGATCCGCAGCGTGACTATGTCGTCTACAATATTCGCTTGTGCCGTGTCCGCCCATTTTTGCCACTGGATGCACGACTCCCGAATCACCGTCTGGTCGTCGACATTGACTCGCAGCGGCGTCGCGCCGGAGACGGCATCAAGATACGTCAGCATCGCCGGCCATTGTTCCAAACCCGTCGAGTCATTGAGATTCGGCATCCACGCAACTACCGCCTTCGCCACATGCATGCTCGGAACTGACGAGATCGGCAGATGCAATCCAGGCGGGCGACTGCGCAACACCAGCCGATCAAAGCGCAACACGGGCGGCAACTCACCCTTGATGGCCGTATTTTCCAGCGAACTAAACGGCAGAACAAAATCACAATCCGGAACCCCCCGCAGAAAAGAAAACGGCCACTCATAACGGTCAGCCTGGGAGACTGTTGTTAATCGAACGGCCTCGCCCCAATGCTCCTCAAGCTCACGTACGACCGACGTCGACATCAAGGCTGTTCCATAGTATGACGGCAGGGTTCGATAGAGAAGAGGCGCATCGTAAAAGACGATGAGCTTCATCTCCGGGTGCGATTTGTGATAGCTGATTAGTTCTCCGGCCACTGCGTGCCGATTCCACCGAATCCGCTTCGCTGCCAGCCCCCGAAACTGCCGGCATCGCGATTATCTCTAACGCAACTCTATTCCACCAGTCATCGCGCACACGGGCAGCATTCAGGCGATGGCGAATATTGCCGATTCGCCAGAAGAATTCCAGATCGGCAGTTGTGAAATTCGTGTCGCGCATGTGCGCGGCAACAGCGATGTCCTCATAATCCCACGTCTCCATATACTCGCCTGCTCGTCGCAACGCGATCGAATCGATCTCCAATACGACCGCAATCTTTTCCAGGCCACGAAGACCATCCTCGAAATCGCCCGGCTGGACGGTGGACCAGTGGTCCAGAAAATCCACGACGGTTTGTCTACTCAAGTCAGCGAATTCACTTTGATCAGCTATGAACAACATCGCGCTCTCGCGCAGATCCCGTGCAATCTGCGCACTGATATTGCACCGTGAAGTGTCTAAATCACTCTTGATTTCAACGTCAAAGGCGTTGCGCGAAGAACCATTCCGATAGGCGACCGCCAGCAGAATCATCGAAATGGTCAACAGAACCGATAGGAAAGCTATGACAAGATAAAGATGGCGCCTTTTCATAATCGCGATTCTCCGCCCTTTGTAGGTCGCATTGTCGATGTTGGAAGCTAATTATATCAGAACCGCGCCTTAGAAGCAAGCAACAGAATTGTCAATTGCCGAATCTTGTGATTCAGATGAATATCGGGAGTAGAACCGTAAGCTTTCGCACGTGTGCTTCTTCCCAATCGCACAAGGATACTAAGCTTGAAGCACACTCATCTGGGTAGCTGCAAACCTGTGGAATTGGTCGCTTGTCGGTTGGTGAGAATGCTGATTTGCCGCGAAACTGTCGCCTGCCCGGGAGCACCTTGCCAACAGCGCGGCCAAAGCTCCTTTTCAGAGTTTTGATGCGAACCCGGTACGACTGCTATTTTCCGCTGGTAGCAAGCGTCCGCAGGTAGGGCAGTTGTCCCGCTAAACCTATCTTGTTCAGGTAATCGAGATCGGCATGAGTGAATTTTGGGTCGCGGTCCGGAATACTCTGGTCGTGATCTAAAGCGTTAGCGATATGCACTGAAGCCAGAATATTCACCATGGGACATGTGCTATTGGCCGGTGTGTCGTGCAGTGTCACTGCTTCAAGGATCGAGTCCGAGAAGCCCCAGAGAGAGAGCAAATGCGCTCCAATTTCACAATGGCTTACTCCCAGGACTTTCTTCTCTGCCGCATGCATCGGAATTTTCTCTTGTTGGGCAATCGCCAGGGATTGTGCGAGTTCATCCCGGAAATTGGTCATCATTACCAACTTGCCGATATCATGCAGCATGCCGGCCATTAGCGCGTCTTCCGCCTGTTTACGGCCAAGACCAAAGGCGTTGGCATAATGGCGGGCCCCGGATCCGACCGCCAGACTGTGATTGTAAATTGTCTCAATGGAAAATCCCGGCAGGCCCGGATCGTCGAACTGGCTGAACACCCCGGCGGTCAAAACAAGGCTCTTGACCGTGTCCATTCCCAACAAATTCGCGGCCTGGAGCGGGTTTTCGACGCGGGTCTGAAGTCCGAAAAAGGCGGAGTTGGTCATTTGCAGCAGCTTGGCAGTTATACTGACATCTTGCTTGATCAGGTTTGCCACCTTTTGCATCGATGCCATCTCCGACTGCATCTCTGAAACCAACTGATTGTAAGTGCTCGGTAGCGTCGGCAAAGAGCGAATCTGCGCAATTCGTTCATGCAGCTTGTTGTCAGTCAGCACTGTGCGCAATGCCAACGAGTTGCTGACCTGCATTTGCAGTGCTTCCATTTTTATCGGTTTGGCCAGGAACTGATGCGATTGTGACACGGCTCGCAGCATCCGTTCCCGGTTATCATCTGCAGTCAATACAAAACGAACGACCCCCGGATGTGATTCCCGCGTCTTTGTCAGTAAATCAGCCGCTTCCATGTCCGGAAGAGAAAGCTCCGTAATGAGTAAGTCATACCCGGAAGCGTTCATTGCCATCAACGCTTCGCCACCATCGGCAACGAATGTCAGATTCCATCCGCTTTCGGGCCTGCATAGTCCGAATCGCAGATCATCGGCAATATCCTGCTGTCCAACTATGAGCGCATTTTGAGAGGACATCTTTAGGCCTTTCGTCGCAAGAAATGTCGCTGTGCGTGCAGCATACTAAGCTATGCTGGTTCTGACAACAGCGCCTGCGTCCGTACATTTGTGTTAAGTTCTTATGCCTGCGGGTGTAAGCCCCGCCCGGTTGCCTTATGGCAGCCGAGGCCGCACCGCTCACACAAGTTATCGGGTGAGTTAGCCCTCTCCTTTACGCCCATTCCCTTTTTTGAAACGCCCGGAAAACCCTTCTAAGGGCAGGCAGGTACCGGACCGCCCAGGTATAAGTGACGGAGAAGAAATACCGCATCTGAAACGGAGATATATAAACTCCCGTCGGCGTCACCACCGGTCAGGGTCAATGGCGCCGCCCCTCCGGCAAAAACATAGTCAATCAGCAAGACCGCATCAGATATCTCGATAACTCCGTTTTCGTCCGCATCACCGCAGATGATATTCCTGACAGCGACGCTAAACGAATACCCAACCACTTGCGTATTGTTTTCTCTTCTTCCACTCCACGCCACGGAAATGATCGAATCACCTTCGTCCAAAACCGTCATCAGTCCAAACTGACCCCTGCCGGGAAACGCTCCGTGACTGTATGGTCCCCCCTTGAGACTGGGAGATTGGTCCAACGCGGCAGCGTGAAACACCGGGAACGCTGCGCCACCCGGAGTTGCATAGTCGCTGTTGGTTCCGTCGTCGATCGCAAGCATGTGGGCGTCCCCGGAAAGCATGCAGATGCCGCGGATGCGATTGTCTTTGATAAAATTCGCTATCTCCCGCCGTTCATTTGTGTATAGGTACCAGCCGTCATCACCGGTCGAGCCAATCCACGGGAGCGAATTTACCCAGACAATGAGGGGATAACGACCATTGGCGATCATTAGTTGCCTCTTGAACCAGTCCTTCTGCGAGCGCCCCAACATGGTCTTGGCTGGAATATCCGGGGCAAACGCCGGACTCCTGGCAGACCGCATATCACAAACGATGAACCTCACTCGGCCTATCGTGAACGCATAGCTTATCGGAATATCGCCTTCACCGAATGACAAAGGATAGTGCGGTACAAATTCCTGATAAGCCCGTCGTGCAGCCGGCCTGCTGGCAGATGTCGAATCAGAGTTGTTCGGACCGTAATCGTGATCGTCCCAAACATAGGCTAAAGGAACACTGCGATACAGAGCAGCCTGGGGCGGCGACGACAGGACACGTTCAAAGGCGTTTCGATACAGGTTAATATCGTTGACTGCAATGTTCTGATAATGCATGTCGCCCAAATGCAGGAAAAGAGCCGGATTCAACGCCCGAATAGTGTCAAAAACCGGGTTGATTGAACCGGTCTGTGCACATGAACCGAGGGCTATCGTAAAGGAGTGTGCGCCTATTGCGAAAGTTCTCGATCGACCGACTGAAACTGAATCCCAGACACCATCGACTTCAAACCCGTAATAGTACTCCTGGGCAGGAGCAAGATTCTCAATTTTGAGTTGGACGATCCGATTGTTGACGCTGCTGATTGCCGTATCGGGAAGGGAATAGGTCGGTGAGTCGAAGTTCATCGTGGAACTGACAATCAGGCGCACTGCCGAACCTTCCGCAGATGTCCTTGCATTAACCCTGAACGACGATTCCGTGACGGCACCTGACCAGTACCACAGTATCTGCGCCGCCGAAACCGTGGCGACCAAGAATAGCTGGATTGCTGACGCCATGGCGATGATTCGCCGCGGCCGGCCAAAAAGGTTCTGGCGGGAATGGCCCAATGAAGATTTTGTCGATTCCTTCGGTTTCCTACTCATAGAGCATAATAAGGCGGATATGCCTGAAAATGCAAGTCCGTTGGGCTCTAGCTGAAGTTCAATTTCCAAACAATGACGCCTGACAAAGCCATTAAATCACCTTGCTTAGTTTTTCAGAATCTCGTACTCTATCCCGCGTAAGTCGCCGTTTAGCACTACGACTATTGGTCAGGAGAAGGCATTGTTCAAGAAAATCCTCATTGCCAATCGCGGCGAAATCGCTCTGCGCATCATCCGTGCCTGCCGCGAATTAGGTGTGCCGACAGTCGCCGTTTACTCGGAAGCCGATATTGATTCACTGCACGTTCGTTTCGCCGACGAGGCGGTCTGTATCGGTCCGGCAAAGTCGGCCGAAAGCTACCTCGATCCCAAACGAATCATTGCCGCCGCCGAAATTACCGGCGCGGTAGCTATACATCCCGGATATGGATTTCTCTCGGAAAACGCGGCGTTCGCCCAGATCTGCAGTGAATGTGGAATCACTTTCATCGGTCCTTCGCCGGATGTGATCCGTCTGCTCGGAGACAAAGTGCAAGCCAAGCAAACGATGATCAAGGCCGGTGTTCCGGTGGTTCCCGGAAGCGATGGCGGCATCGCCGACATCGACGAAGCACTGAAAGTAATTGCGGAAATCGGGTATCCGGTTATCCTCAAAGCCGCCGCTGGCGGCGGCGGTCGTGGTATGCGAATCGTCAAGCAAGCTTCACGAACTGGAGTCGGCATTTCGAACCGCCCAGATGGAAGCACAGGCAGCGTTCAGTAACCCGGAAATCTACCTCGAACGGTTTGTCGACCGCCCCAGGCACGTCGAATTTCAGATCCTCGCCGATAATCACGGCAACGTTATCCACCTCGGTGAACGCGATTGCACCGTGCAACGGCGTCATCAGAAGCTGATCGAAGAATCACCTTCACCGGTTATGACTCCGGAACTGCGCAAGAAAATGGGCGCCGCCGCAGTCGCCGGCGCCAAGTTCGCCGGATATCAGAACGCCGGAACCGTCGAATTCCTCGTTGATGGCTCCGGGAGTTTCTATTTCATGGAAATGAACACCCGCGTGCAGGTCGAACATCCGGTAACCGAAGAAGTGACCGACATCGATATCATCGTCGAACAACTGCGCATCGCCGGCGGTGAAAAACTCTCATTCACGCAGGAGCAAGTCGTCTTTTCGCGGCTACGCGATCGAATGCCGCATCAACGCCGAAAATCCCGACAAGAATTTTGCACCTTCACCGGGTCAAATTACGTCATTCCATGTGCCGGGCGGCCATGGCGTGCGGGTAGATACCCACGCCTATGCCAAGTATGTCGTTCCGCCGCACTATGACTCGATGATCGCCAAGCTGATCGTCAAGGACAAGAATCGCCGGGACGGGTTGCGCAAGATGCTGCGGGCACTGGACGAATTCGTGGTCGAAGGTATTTTTACGACTATTGATTTCCAGAAAAAAATCATTGCCGACCCGGTATTTCAGTCGGGAGTGTTTGACACTAGTTTTGTAGAAGATTATTTTAAGCGCTCCAAAGAAGGGGCTGCAAAATAAAGACAAAGTTGTTTAGTCTGGAGGAGCCATGGTAGTCCCGGAAGGCCTGAAGTATACAAAAGAACATGAATGGATCAAGGTCGAGGGTAACGTCGCAACCATCGGTATCACCGATTTCGCCCAGGGCGAACTTGGCGACATCGTCTTCGTCGAATTGCCCAAAGTTGGTCAAACGCTTAAGCAGATGCAGGCGTTTGGTACCATTGAAGCGGTAAAAGCCGTGAGTGAGATGTTTGCGCCGGTTTCCGGCCGCGTCAAAGAGATTAATGCAAGTCTCGAAGCGGATTCGTCGGTAATAAACAAGGATCCCTACGGCGCCGGCTGGATGATCAAAGTCGAAAACTTCCCGGTTGACGAAATCAGCGCTTTGCTTGACGCCGCTACTTACAAGAAGCTGTTAGAGGACTAATATGACTTATGTTCCCCACTCCGATGCTGAGCGACTGCAATTACTGAAGTCTATCGGAGTAAGTCGGTTTGAAGAGTTGCTCAAGGGAGTGCCGGAATCGGTCCGGCTGACCGAGAGACTCAATCTGCCCCGCGCCCTTTCGGAATTCGAAACCCTCAAGATTTTGGATTCCCTCGCCGCCAAAAATCACATCGGCCCCGAATATGCCAATTTCATGGGTTGCGGCGCTTATGATCACTATGTGCCTTCAATCGTCGGGCATCTGGTCGATCGCTCGGAATTCAAAACCGCATATACACCATATCAGGCGGAAGTTGCTCAGGGCACTCTGCAGGTCATCTACGAATTCCAATCGCTGATTTGCCGGCTCACCGGAATGGAAGCCGCCAATGCTTCTTTGTACGATGGCGGCTCGGCTACCGCCGAAGCGGTTCTGCTCGCATTAAGCGCCACCAAGCGCCGCAAAATTGTCGTCTCCGCACTGGTTCATCCCCACTATCTGGACTGCGTCAAAATATATCTTGGCGGTAACGATATTGAAATCGTCCGGGTGAATCACGATCACGGCAACGTCGATCTCGACGATCTGCGTAGCAAAATCAAAGATGCCGCCTGCTTCGTTTTCCAAAATCCCAATTTCTATGGCTATATCGAACCGACCGAGAGTCTCCCGCAGATCGTCAAAGATGCCGGAGCACTCTTGATCGCCGTGACATCGCCGATTTCGTTGGCTTACCTCAAAGCGCCGTCCGAGTATGACGCCGATATCGCCGTCGGCGAGGGCCAGGCCCTCGGCAATAACCTCATGTTCGGCGGGCCGTATTTCGGATACTTCGCGACCAAGAAACAGTTCCTGCGTCAGATGCCTGGACGACTGGCGGCAATGACCAGGGATCGCAACGGCAAACGCGGCTACTGCCTGACGTTGCAGACACGCGAACAGCATATTCGCCGCGATAAGGCTACTTCCAATATTTGCACCAATCAGGCGCTCTGCGCCCTTGCCGGTACCATTTACATGGCGGCAATGGGCAAAGAAGGCCTCAAGGAAGTTGCGCGCCTCTGCGTCAATAAGGCACACTATCTGAAGCAGGCGCTCTCTGCTGTCAGCGGCGTCTCAATCGCGTTCGATCGCCCGTTCTTTATGGAGTTCCCGCTGCGGTTGCCGGAACCGGCACGTGACGTCTTTGATCGCCTCTTAACCAAAAAGATCTTTGCGGGCGTGCCAACCTCGCGTTTCCTTTGGGAGGAGGACCTTCTCATCGTTTGCGCCACCGAAACCCGCACGAAATCAGAGATGGATAACTATCAACATGCGTTAAAAGAGGTGATGGTAAAAGATGCCGTTCTGCCCCAATTGTGAGACGGAGTACAAAGGCCATGTCTCGGTCTGTCCGGAGTGCGGTGAACATCTCGTCGAAATGACCGAAGATGAAGAACTTGACGAAGAACTTGATGGCGACGAAAGCGAACAGATTTTACTTTATCGCTCTCCGAGTCCGGAAATAACCGACGAACTGACTGACGCCCTGCGCGACGCCGGCATTACTTTTGACTTTCGTCCCGTGGCCGGACGCGGAAGTGTCGCCGGCAGCGTGAAGTCGCTTTATCGCGGTCAAAACATCGACGGCGAATTTTACGTAGGAGAAGATGATATCGATGCGGCCAAGGAAATTGCCGAATCGATCATCGGCGATATCGAAGAAGATATCGTCTAAAAACTGTAATCCAATTGTAGTACTCTCCATCAACAGAAGGTTTTGTATGGCAAAATCACGAGCCAATCGGGATGATGAAGAGCGCTCGACGAAGGCCTCCAAAGGCCGTAAGAGCAGTTCTGAGCCGATCACCAATCAAACACCGCAGGAGATCGACGACCCCGATTCGATCCTGCTGCTGAAAACCGACAACTATCTCCAAGCACAGTTTCTGATTGGCGCCCTCGAAGAGGAGGAGATTTTCTTCGTCACCAAGCCGCCCAGCCTCACTGATCCCGCGCGCGGTGCCATCACGCGTCGGGCCAACGATGCTCCCGGCTCGGCGGAAATCTACGTCAACGCCGAGGATTACGACCGCGCCAAAGACCTGCTTGAGTCTCTTGAAGGCGAAGGGATCGTGAACTTTGATGACGACGATGACGAGGAAGAAGATGCGGAAGAGAACTTCTTTGAGGACGACGACGAAAGGTAATTGATGAAATTCCTGGGTACGCTCTTGCTGGTGCTGCTTGTCTGCGCGCCATTGTCGGCAACGCAGAAGGTCGGCGACTTGGTCTTCCAGACGAGCTTCGACTCTCTGATGCAGACTTCCCACGATCAGAATCAGACAATTCTGATCAAGTTCTATACCGAGTGGTGAAAATGGTGCAAGGTGATGGCGGACTCGACTCTGCCAGACACCTACGTTCAGAAGTTTCTGAAGAATTTTGCACCCGCATTGATTAACGCCGAGGTCGACACGATTACAGCAAACCGCTATGGCGTGAGAAGCTATCCGACGACTCTCATCCTGAATCGCCAAGGTCAGGAAATTGATCGCCTCGTCGGCTACTATCCTCCGGAAGAGTTCGTGGCCGGAGTCACAAATGCCCTGGCCGGCATCGGCACCTTGGATGATCTTTTACAGCAGGCGAATGCGAAGCCGGAAGTCGGAATTCTCTATGATGTGGGTCAGAAGTACCGCTGGCGCGGAGACTATGACCAGGCCGCAAATTACTTCACCAAGGTAATGGCGATGGATCCCGGCAACGAGAAAGGCAAGTCAGCCGAATCGGCATACAATCTTGCCCACATGAAGTACAAACTCAAAGACTACTCCTCGGCTGTAGCACTGTGGAAGAAAATGGTTGCCGACTACCCGGCTAATGAGTTGAGCGTTGATGCCGAGTTAATGACGGCATACAGCTACCAGAAATCCGGCGATTTCAAGAATGCCAAGAAAGAATTCAAAGCTTTCTTAAAGAAGTATCCTGATACAGAAGAGAAAGAGTGGATTGAAGAACAATTCACCGCAATGAAAACAAAGAAGTAGGACCTATGAACTATAACGATGGCGCAACCATCTTTGAAAACTCCCGGCCAGGCCAAAAAGGATACACGCTGCCGAAGTGTGATGTCCCCGAACTGCCGCTGGAGACGACTCTGGGCAAAGCCAATATGCGCGCCCAGGACGCCGCTTTTCCGGAAGTTGCCGAAAATCAGGTTGTGCGGCACTACATCCGCCTGTCAACGCTGAATCACCACATCGACAAGGCAATCTACCCGCTGGGAAGCTGTACCATGAAGTACAACCCCAAGGTCAACGAGAAAGCCGTGTCCCATCCCGGTTGGACGCAGGTTCATCCCTTCCAGCCGGCGCGCACCGCACAGGGCGCACTCGAATTGATGTACAATCTCGGCCGCATGCTGGCGGAAGTCTCCGGTATGCACGAAGTCAGCCTGCAGCCGACCTCCGGTGCCCAGGGAGAATTCTGCGGCATCCAGTTGGCGAAAGCTTACTTCAAGCACAAAGGTGAACCGCGGCACAAGGTACTGCTCCCCGATTCAGCACACGGAACCAATCCGGCATCGGTCATGATGTCCGGTTGGCAGCCGCACGAACTCAAATCGAGCGAACAGGGGATACTTGACCCGCAGGTGCTGGAAGCTGCTCTCGACAACGAAGTCGCAATGATCATGCTCACCAATCCGAATACCGTCGGCCTCTTCGAACGCGAGATTCTTCGCATCGCCGAGCTCGCGCACGCCAAAGGCGCGCTCGTCTACATGGATGGCGCAAATCTCAATGCCCTGATGGGCATCGTTCGCCCCGGTGACATGGGATTTGATATGCTCCATATCAACCTGCACAAAACTTTCAGCACTCCGCATGGAGGCGGTGGTCCGGGTGGCGGCGCAGTCGGCGTCAAGGATTTCCTTTCACCGTATCTGCCGATTCCGGTGGTGGCTCGTGACGAGAAGCAGTATTTCTTCGACTATGATCGTCCGCTGACGATTGGCCGGATGCATTCATTCTATGGCAACTTCGGCTCGATGGTGCGCGCCTATACCTACATCCTGATGAACGGCGGCGAAGGTCTGCGCCATATCTCCGAGACGGCTATCATTAACGCCAATTATCTGCTCAAGCGCCTGCGCCCGAAGTACAAAGTTGCTTTCGATCACGTCTGCCAGCACGAGTTTGTGTTGTCGGGCGACTACCAGAAGAAACTGGGTGTAAAGGTAACCGACATCGCCAAGCGGATGCTTGACTATGGCGTCCACGCGCCGACGACTTACTTCCCGCTGATCGTGAGCGAAGCCTTGATGATCGAACCGACCGAAACCGAAAGCATCGAGTCGCTCGATTATCTTGCCGATGTGATGCTCAAGATCGCCGAGGAGATCGAAACGAATCCCGATATCGTCAAGAACGCACCGCATACCACACCGGTATCGCGTCTCGACGAAGTCGGCGCCGCCAAGGAACTGAACATCTGCTATCCGGTGGCGTAGCAAGTGGCCATCCGGTAGCCCACCCGAGCGAAGCGCAGGGTGGGGATCAAGACGGGGTTTCGAATCTTATGAACGGCAGATGTCCGCATCTGCCGTTCTGGCCGTGACTCGCCTTCATCACCCCACCTTCTCCACGATAACAGTTGCGCCGTTGCTGCAGAAACACTTAATTTCAACCGATATAAGACGAGTCAGCGTCTGAGAGTGATGGCAGACAGTTTATGAATCTGTAGGCGAATAAGGAATCTACCGATGAAAGTTACTTCACACGGCAGCAGCAAAACCCTCGAAGAACTGGGACTGAACAACCTCGGCAATGTCTATTGGAACGCCACGACCCCGCAACTCTATGAAGAAGTCGTCCATCGCCACGAAGGCTACATCGCCCATCACGGCGCACTGGTAGTCCGCACCGGCCAACATACCGGCCGTTCCCCCAATGACAAGTTCATCGTCAAAGACTCAATCTCCGCCGACAAGGTCTGGTGGGGCGAGGTGAACAAGAGCTTTGAGCCGGAGCAGTTCCACACGCTTTTCCATCGCCTCCAGGCTTACCTGCAAGGCAAGGATATCTTCATCCAAGACTGTCACGCCGGCGCCGACATGAAATACCGCGTTCCGATTCGCGTCATCACCGAGGACGCCTGGACCTCGGTCTTCGCCCGCAACATGTTTCGCCAAATCCACGATCCGGGCGAACGCGATGCGCACGTGCCGGAATTCACGATTCTGGCGGTGCCGCGCTTCCGCGCTATCCCTGAGTTTGACGGCACCCGCAGTGAAGCATTTGTCATTCTGAATTTCGAGCGCAAGCTTGTTCTCATCGGTGGAACCGCCTACGCCGGCGAAATCAAGAAATCGGTCTTCACGATTCTCAACTACTTGCTCCCGCACCACGGTGTCATGCCGATGCACTGCTCGGCAAACATCGGCAAGGCCGGCGATTCCGCGCTCTTCTTCGGCCTCTCCGGAACCGGTAAGACAACGCTATCAGCTGATCCGGAACGCCTGTTGATCGGCGACGATGAACACGGCTGGTCCGATACCGGCATCTTCAATTTCGAGGGCGGCTGTTACGCCAAAGTCGTGCGCTTGTCAGCCGAGAACGAGCCGGAAATTCATGCCGCCACGCGGAGGTTCGGCACGATTCTCGAAAACGTCGGTTTCGACATCGATACGCGCAAAGTCGACCTGGATGACGTCTCACTAACCGAAAACACCCGCGCCGCGTATCCCCTGGGCCACATCAGCAATTCCGTGTCATCGGGCATTGGCGGACATCCCAAGACTATCATCATGCTGACCTGTGACGCCTTTGGCGTATTACCGCCGGTTGCCAAACTGACTCCCGAACAGGCCAGCTACCAGTTTATCTCCGGATACACCGCCAAAGTCGCCGGCACCGAAATGGGAATGGGCAACGAACCAAAAGCCACCTTCAGCACATGCTTTGGCGCCCCCTTCATGGCGCTGCCGCCATCGGTATACAGTTCGCTGTTGCGCGAGAAAATTGCCAAACACCAAGTCTCTTGTTGGTTGGTCAATACCGGCTGGAGCGGCGGCGGATTCGGCGTCGGCAAGCGCATCAGCCTGCCGCATACGCGCGCCATCATCCACGCCGTCCTCTCGGGCCAACTCGACAAAGCCCCGATGGCCATGGATCCGATTTTCGGCATCAACGTCCCGCAGACCTGTCCCAGATGTGCCGACCGAGATTCTCAATCCGCGCAACACGTGGAAAGACAAGGCAGCGTTTGACAAACAGGCGCAGGACCTGGCGATGATGTTCCACAAGAATTTCGCCAAATATGTCGAAGGCGTTCCCGACGAAATCAAGAACGCCGGACCGGCCTATAAAAGTTCGGTCAAGTAGTTCAAATCACGGTTCGGGGCTGGATAATCCGGCCCCGATTACTTAAGGGGTAAGTTGTCTGTGAGAATAAAGCCGATACGCTGTCTGATAATATGAAATAGCGTCCAGCAACAACGTGGAATCAGCCTCTATTGGCATCGAAGTAAACTTTCCGTCTTTCGGATCGCGATCCCAAAGCCCGTTCTCCATCTTGATTCCCAATATCGCGAGTCTGTTATTGCGCAGTAAGCCGACATCGCGATTGTGCGACAGCAATGCGACGTCATCGCCCTGATGAGACTGGAGAAGTGAACGGCCGAAAAACTTGCTCACATAACTGAAATTCAACAAATCAAGCAAGGTCGGAGCCAGATCCATCTGCGATCCCAGTCTCTCCACACGCTGCCCGGCCGGAATCAGAGCCGGGCAGTAGAAGAGTATCGGAATTTCGTAAGAGTCCATCGGAATCTGTTGCCAGCCATAAACCCGGGCGCCATGATCACCCAGAAACACGAAAATCGTGCTGTCAAAAAAATCGTGGCTGCGAGCCTTGCGAACAAAATCGCCTATCGCGAAATCGGCATAGCGGACTGCATGCAATCGTTCCTGCTTCTTCGGGTCGAAAGGAATCTTGCCCTCCGGATAAAGATAAGGTTTGTGATTGGAGACTGTGATCATCGTTGCGAAAAATGGCTTGCCCACAGCGTGGAGCGAATCAAATGTCAAAAGGCTGTTATCAAAAAGGTCACCATCACATACGCCCCAAATGGTCTCAAAATTACATTCTTGAAATCAGTCTGGTCGATGATCCGGTCGAAGTTATTACTTGACGCGAATTGCTGGAAATTGTCAAAATATGATCGACCGCCGTACAGAAACACCGTCTGATATCCGTTCATCTTCAGGATCGACGGGAGACTGAATAGATTCTCGTTTAACGGCCTCTTTACGATCGATTGCCCCGGAATCGGGGGAAAGCTCAACAGGCTCGCTTCGACTCCGCGTACGGTACGATTGCCTGTCGCGTAAATGTGCGTAAAGAAGAGTCCTTCCGCCGCCAGAGAATCAAATTGCGGAGTGCAAGCTGGTCCTTCCGGATGCAGGCTTCCGACGAACAACGAGCCGAGGCTCTCTTCAAGGACAAGCACAATGTTGAATTTGCTCGGAACTCCCGGATCGGAAATGTCGCGCGTGATGTTGAGACTATCCAGCGGATCGCGGAAAACCGCATTGGGAGCATTTAGCTGTCCGCGTAGTCGCGCAGCTGCGTCGAAATCAGAAATACGGGAATAATAGACATCGTAATCGAGATGATTGGTGAAAGCCGAATAGAAAAAAGAATAGACACCGTTCGCCGTGATCTCGTTCAAAACGCGATTGGAGGAAATCTTCGACAAGTTAATGTTGAGCCCTAAGTATCCCGCCGCGATGACCAGTACATAAACACCGATCATTTTGAATCGGGCCGACATCGACTTCGGTGTGGCCCACGCCGCGCGCAATCGCGGTGCGGCCCAGTAAGTGATCAAAGCAGTCGCGACAAAAACCGCGATTAGGATTTCCAGGACCGGATATGAATCCCAGATGTTCACGAATACTTCGTGGGGATAGAGAAGATAATCAACGGCTACATAATTGAACCGCGAATTGAATTCGTCGAAGAAGAACACTTCGACGACGCCCAGATAAATCGCCCCGTAAGTGAAGAGGAAAAATCCGAATATCAAAAGCCAGCGCACCGGCGCCCATTGCAGAAATCTTCCGGGAGAAAATGAGAGAAAGACGGCGAAAAGAGCCGTCGTGCAGAAAGCGACAAACACGTCAAACAGGAATCCGACCAACAAGGATAACGGACTGAACCATCCGCTGGAGCCGATCTGCGACCAGAAGAGAAATGCCAGTACCAACCGCGTCACCAGGGAGACGGCAAGAATTAACAAGATCGCAATCTTGAGTTCGGCCCACGGATTAGCAGCGAGCCACGAGGACAAAGAGCGGAACAAGTTCTTTTTCAGATCCTACGCCTTGAGAGAGTGTTAACAAATACATTATACCAATCGCAACACCACCCGGAAACACAAGTTCAGGGCAAAATGAGAAAATTGGGCAAAACTCGGCAGGGAACTTCTGACGTGGTGTGGTTGTTAACACTCGGTAGCAACTGTAATACCTGAACCAAACGGTTTGAAAATCGATAGTAAACTGAAGTGAGTTAACGAATTTCTTACAACAAAGGAGAAAGAATGAATCGTGCAGCAGCATTCGTCATTGCCGCCATGCTTACCTCAACGTCGCTATTTGCCCAGACCTGGGAAATCGACAGAAGCCATTCGAGCGTCGGATTTGGCGTCACTCATATGGTGATCAGCAAGGTTAAGGGCCACTTTAATACCTTCAACGGTACCATCAATTTTGACGGTAAGGATTTCAGTGCCGCCTCCGTCGATGTGACCATTGACCCCAGAAGCATCGATACGAGCAATGAGCGTCGTGATGGACACTTGAAAAGTCCCGACTTTTTTGCTGCCGACTCCCTCCCTGAAATGAAGTTCAAGTCCACCAAGATTACCGGCCTTGGAGACAACAAATTCCAGATGGTCGGTGACTTGACCATGCGCGGTGTCACCAAGCCCGTAACACTTACTGGTGAGTTCCGCGGTACCGTGGCAATGAAGGAAGGTGCCAAAGCCGGCTTCTCCGCGACCGGTAAGATCAATCGCCAGGACTGGGGTGTTTCTTGGAGCAGCAGCCTCGACGCGGGTGGTCTGGTCGTCAGTGACGATGTCGAAATTGTACTTGAGATCGAAGCTGACAAGAAAATGTAGCCTTGGCTACTGAACAGCAATCGCAAGGCCGATGGAACACGTTCCATCGGCCTTTGTCTTACGTGTCATTTGGCGAATCTTCGATCGATCGATTTCACCAACCTCGGCCTTACGCAGTCCCGTGATCTGACCGACGTGGTTCTCCCCGTGACCGGCATAAATCCTCAGGAGGTCCTCCAAAGTCATTTCGCCGTTCTCCGGATGGAAAGCCGTCCGCCGCCAGGCCGACTCGGGCAGTGAATCAAGTAGCCCGCACCATCTCTCATGCAGACCGGAGATGATATTCAGCGAAGCCTGAATCGGATACTGACTCGCCTCGCGCGTGCGCGCCCAATCGTCCTGCTCGTAGGCCTTGACCGTCGGATGATCTTCCGTCAGAACCAACTTCATTCGGACGAATGCATTCATGTGCGAGTCGGCCAGATGGTGCACAACTTGCAGAACCGTCCATTTTCCCGGTCCATAAGGTGTGTTCAGTTGTTCGTCATTGAGCCCTTTCACTGCCTCTCGAACGAGGGCAGGTAAATCCCTGATCTTGTCAATCATTTGCCGTCTGTCTTTGTCGGTGAGCATCGCATTTGGCATTACTTACTTTTCCTCGTTTTCTTTCTGGCTGCAGCGACAGCTTTTAGCATCCATTCGCGCAGAAGCTGATTGTCTTCTACAACTCGCTCCGGCACCGAATAGTATTTCATGGAATATGAATCTTCTCCAAAGGGCCGGAACGGTTCCATTTGCTCTGCATCATAATCGGGGCGATTCTCATTGTTCACTTTAAAATATAGAGTGTCATTGTCTATTAACGCAAAGAAAGTTATGTCGAAATACAGCCCGACACCGCCAAACATTTTCCGTGCCGTTACGGCTCCTACCGTCCCCAGCCTTTCTAAAACATACTCCAAATAACTATTGCTGACAGCCATTTGTGCCTGCCCATTTCGAGGTTACACCTCTAATTACGCGCCCGGCAGTCGTTCGTCAAATCACTGGCACACGACATAAGTATGCTCCCGCATTGGCAGCTTCATCTTGGCGTAAATGGTAGCTCTCGAAAAAAACCTCAAAAATCCACTTGACTAGTCGATAATAGAATAGCATATTGACATGCGATTAGGTTGTTATGATATCGAAAACTGGAATACATGCCCTTGCGGCACTGACAAAACTGGCGACCCTGCCGAAAGGTGAATTTGCCGGTGCATCCGACATTGCCGATGAAATCGGAGCACCAAACAACTACCTCGGAAAGCTCCTTAAGACATTGGCTGGTAATGGAATGCTCGTATCGCAAAAGGGTTTCAACGGTGGTTTCCGGCTGGCAAAAGACCCGGCGAAAATCTCCCTCTATGACGTAATCGAACCGATTGACAAGGTCAGCCGTTGGGGAAACTGCTTCATGCGGATGGGGAGTTGCTCGGAAGGTGAGCCGTGTGCTGTCCACAGTCGTTGGAAAATTATCCGGGAAGGATATCTTGGATTTCTCCACGAAACGTCAATTGCCGACCTGGTATCGAAGAGGGTTACACTTATGATCCTCATTATTTCTCATAAAATCAGATATGACGATGTGATTACTTCTATTTATGACTTGTCTGAAAGTTACTTTTACGCTGAAATCCCGGGAGGGAATCGTGAAACCAACACAAGTTCTTAGCGGCGAACATCGAGTCATCGAGGTTGTCCTTGATTGTCTCGAGCAAATGATTGTTCGCAGCCGTGAAAGCAATACGCTTGATCGCGAGACTGCTGAACAATTCGTCGATTTTATTCGCACTTTCGCTGATGGCTGCCATCACGGCAAGGAAGAGAACCATCTGTTCACTGCACTTGAGAGCAAAGGCGCCTCACGTGAAAGCGGTCCCGTCGGAGTAATGCTTCATGAGCACCAACTCGGCCGCGGCTATGTTTCTCAAATGACCGCCAACATCGCCGCAGCCGCGATCGGGGACGAGGTCGCTCTCCAGGCATTTCTACTCAGCGCTGACAATTATGTGCAGCTCCTAAGGGCTCACATTCTCAAAGAGGACCAAATCTTGTTTCCCCTTGCCGATAGCCTGTTTTCCGAAGAAGATCACGTCCGGATCAGTGCTGCCTTTGACCATGTCGAATCACATCACATGGGTGAGGGTACCCATGAAAAGTACCTGGCTCTCGCCAAGTCGCTGGCTGACCGATTCGGGGTGAAGGCGGACGCGCTCCACGGGCAGATTTCGTGTGGCTGCAGCCACGCCAAAAACAGGCAGACAGGTGCCGGGTCACTTGCGGAGTCGACGGCTTTGGCGAATGGAGAAGTGATATGAAAAAACTATGGATCGCCTTCACTGCAGTTGTATGCCTCTCTTTTGCAGTCCTCGGATGGGCCGGATTCAAAATCTATCAGGAAAAGCCCCCTCTTCCTGACCAGGTAAAGACAACTGACGGCTCGGTCATGATCGAACGCGGGGTTGTTACCGAGGGCCAGAATGTTTGGCAGGCAATGGGGGGAATGGAGATAGGCTCAATCTGGGGTCACGGAAGCTATGTGGCACCCGATTGGACGGCGGATTGGCTTCACCGCGAAGCTGTTTTCATTCTCGGAGAGTGGTCGAATTACCGACTTTGGTATCAGTTATGATCAACTTGATGTCGAGCGCCAGGCTTCGCTCCAGGCCCGGCTCAAAAAGCTGATGAGGACGAATACATACGACAAGAACACTAACACGATTATCGTCGATCCTGTCAGGCAGCGCGCATTCGAGGCCAATCTCGCCTACTACAGTGACATCTTCTCGAACGGTCATACAAAGTATGCCATTCCCGCCGGCACCGTTACCGATCCGGTGAGATTGCGGCAGATGTCCTCGTTCTTCTTCTGGACCTCGTGGGCGGCATCGACCAATCGGCCCGACGATGACATGTCGTATACCAGCAACTGGCCGCACGAACCATTGGTCGACAATGTTCCCACCAGTGACGCCATCATCTGGACCGGCTTCAGCATAATCATGCTGCTGGCCGGCATTGGAATGATGGTTTGGTATCATGCGTCGCAGAAAAAGGAGCCGATCGCAGAGAAGTTGCCGGAACAGGATCCGCTTTTCTCCTTTAAGCCGACACCCTCCCAGCTCGCCGTTATCAAATATTTCTGGGTTGTGGCAGCGCTCTTCTTAGTGCAGATGATCATGGGCATCATATCCGCGCACTACGGTGTCGAGGGTGACGGCTTCTACGGCATACCGATTGCCAAATGGCTGCCGTACGTCATCACCCGAACGTGGCATACCCAATTGGGTATCTTTTGGATCGCGACTGCCTGGCTTGCTGCCGGCCTGTACATCGGACCCGCTGTCGCCGGCAAGGAACCAAAATTCCAGCGTCTCGGTGTCAACATCCTATTCGGCGCTTTGATTGTCGTAGTCGGAGGCTCGATGACCGGCGAGTGGTTCTCCGTCATGGGTAAGATGACCGGCAACAACTGGTTCTACTTCGGCCATCAAGGCTACGAATACGTCGATCTTGGCAGGGTCTGGCAAATTGGTTTGTTGATCGGCCTCTTCCTCTGGGTCTGGTTGGTTGGTCGTTGCATCCTCGTCGCCATGCGTAAAGGGGGCGAGCAAAAACCCTTAATGACTATGTTCCTGATTGCGTCAGTCGCCATCGGGGCATTCTACGCCGCCGGGCTGATGTGGGGCAAAGGAACCCATCTTTCGATGGCCGAATATTGGCGTTGGTGGGTCATTCATCTCTGGGTCGAAGGGTTCTTTGAAGTCTTCGCCACCGTGGTCATCGCCTTCCTCTTTGCACGCCTGCAACTGATTCGTCTCAAGACCGCCAACTCCTCGGTGATTTTTGCGACGACAATCTTCCTGACCGGCGGCATCATCGGAACACTGCACCATCTCTATTTCGCCGGCACGCCGACTGTCGTAATGGCCCTGGGAGCCGTGTTCAGCGCACTTGAAGTAGTACCGCTGACAATCATTGGATTCGAAGCCTGGGACAATATCCGCTTGGCGCGCGCGACCCCGTGGGTAATGCGTTATCGCTGGCCAATCTACTTCTTCGTCGCCGTCGCCTTCTGGAATATGGTCGGCGCCGGGCTTTTCGGCTTCATGATCAATCCTCCAATCGCGCTTTACTATATGCAGGGTCTTAATACCACACCTGTCCATGCCCATACTGCGCTCTTCGGTGTGTACGGTATGCTCGGCATCGGCCTGATGTTGTTCTGTCTGCGGGTTCTCTATGTCCGTAGCGACTGGAAAGACAATGTCATCAAGTTCGGCTTCTGGACGATCAACATCGGCTTATTGGCCATGGTGCTCTTGAGCCTGCTGCCCATCGGCTTCATCCAGACCTGGGCCTCCGTCGAAACCGGCTACTGGTACGCACGTTCGCCCGAACTGCTCTACTCGCCGGCCGTGGAAATTCTCAAGTGGCTGCGCGCACCGGGCGACACCATTTTCGCCATCGGAATTCTAACAATAGTACTCTTTATTTTTGGTCTGAGAACAGGTCATTCTCTCAAGAAAGAGTCACAAACCGGCAAGTAGGCCCACTCTCCCGTGCGAATTGCCGATTATCCGCAATTGGGCAGGTCGATTGACCTGCCCAACCTATAGCTCCCACCTGCCAAAACCATGGCGGAAAACCAGGCAGCTCGACTTTCTCCAACAAAACTCCAGGTAACATCGAATTAGCTCTTGACGTACATTTAACAGGGCGTATCTTGATAGTGTAGACAACAGCCAAACAACAGTTCAGAATTATTGCGTTCGATGACACGGTCTTTTTCCGCCACGGCGGAACGGCTCAAATTTATTTGAGACGGGTCGAAACTTTAAACAACGGACGTTGTTTGACTGTAGTGAGAGGAGGATGGGCTATGACAGCGAATAATGCGCACGCAATAGCCTTCTGGGTAGTTGCCGTAATGGTAGCCGTGACAATGTTGGCGGTGCCGGCTTCGGCGGGTCCCAATGACAAGGATGATCTCTATGCCACCGGCATCACTGGCGGCAAGACTAAACCGATCCTCGACATTGAGAACCGTATCTCGCCGCCGGCCAATGATCGACCCATCAAGAGGGCCGATCCGACTCGCCGACTCATTTCCGACACTACTAAGACAGTTGAAGATGCTTCCCGTTACCAGCTCTATATCGAGCCCGTCTATCCGCGCCAGGCTCGTCTGGTTAATAAGGAAGCAGTCGTCGAGGTCAACATCACTTTCGACAAGAAGGGCAAGATGAAAGACGCTCGCGTTGTGAACTGCACTACCCCCGGATGGGGATTCGAGCAGGCAGTCCTCGCGGCTTCTTTGGAATCCCGCTTGTCGGGACATGGTGAACGAGAGATTACGGTAAAAGCGACCCTGAAGTTCAAACTTCAGAGCAAATAAGTCGACACGAAATTTGCTTGGAAGCCCGGTTTCGTTGGGAGTCATTCGACGCTCACCGAGACTGGGCTTTTGTATTTTCTGGGTCCTTGCATACCCGGATCAGGAGAGCTCGATCCCCAAAAAAAAGGCCCCCGCTGAACGGGGACCTTCGTCAATTGAGAAATGACAATCGCTATTTGCAGGCGGAGCACGGCGCTGGTCCGCCGGAGAAGATATAGGCGATCATGTAAACGGCATCGGAAATCGTGATATTTCCACTGCAGTCGGCGTCGCCGTGAGTTGTTGTCTCCGGTGCCGGTCCGCCGGAGAAGATGTAAGATATCAAGTAGACTGCGTCCGAGATGTTCAGGGCGTTGCTGCCGTCCGCATCACCGCATTGAATGACCCGTATCGAGAATACCTTGTCGTTGACCGATAACGACTGATCCTGAACTCGGGCCGTGAACCCCAGTGTTCCGGCAGCCAGCGGCGAGCCGGACACAAGGCCACTCGTGGAAAGTGACAGTCCGGTACCAGAAAGGTTGTCTCCAAGATCAATCCAGGTTTTTGTGCCGTTTCCGCCCTCGCTCACCAATTGCTGCGAATAGGGTACCCCGACCTGCCCGTTCGGCAGGCTTGTCGTCGTAATCACCAGTGGATTCGATTGCGGCGGGAAAATTACCAAATCAATCCAGGCCTTGTCGCTGCCGGCTATCTGCGAACCGTCCTTCACGTATTTCCACTGGAACGTTCTCGTGCCCGGAGTGACCGCATAACTTGCCTGCGCCCAGCCAACGCTGCCGGACCACGCACCCTTCTCCACACCGTCGATATAGAACCGCAGCCAATCCCAATTCAATTCCGAGGAAACCTTGTAATAGAAAGAAACATTCGCTGCCGATGAGACCTGCTGTGTGACTGACATTGTCGAAGACTGGCTGTTTCCAATCGCCCCGCTGGCAGCCGAGAAACTTCCCTCGTATTGCCCGGTCGACACGATCGTCCAAGGCGCGTTGCCGCCCATTGTCCAATTAAATGCCGTGAAGTCGCCGGTTTCGAAGTCATCTACTAATTGTCCTACAGTCAGCGAGAAGAAAGTGGAATCAACATACCCGCCGTCAGCGGTCACGTCGACGCGGAAGCTGACGAGGTGGTTCTGTGGACAGAGACTGGAAACGTCGAATACATAGTTTGAATTGGACTGTGCTGTCCCGCCGAGGCCGGTGATCGTCGGGTAGGTGGAAGTACTCTGTGTTATCGCGACGTAGGCATCGGTCGTGCTCAGGAAGCCCTGCGCATTGACCGCACTGCCGCCGCCGTCATTCTTTAGCGTAATCCGCATCGCAACATTGTCGCCGGCGCTGATCGCCCCCGGTGCGTTGTCGTCGACATAGTACAGCACCGGAATCTGCGGTACCGGCTGAAGCTGAACATCGACCACAACTGAACCGCTCAGCGATGTGATGATTCCCGAGACCGTCTGCGAAACATACCCCGGCGCGCTGAAACGCAATGACCAAACTCCCGGAGCGATCATCCGATGGTAATTTCCAAGAGTTGGATCGCAACGAACTTCACTTGAATCAAGGTCATGCCCGACAACCGTCACCAAAGCGCCAAGCGGCAGCGTTGTCTGCGCATCGGTCACCACACCCTTGATACCATAGAGCGCCTGCTCAAGGTATCGCAGCAACGACAGACGATTGTAATTCCAAAAAGTCGGCAACTGTGACGCCGGAACCAGTTTAGTGTTCGAAATCTCCATGGTCACTTCGCGGCACCCGTGCCAATAATTCATGAAGTCCTGGCGCCCGCCTTCTACCGTATACCAATCATAGCCGTTGGTAATTCCGTCATTGTATCCGCTGAAATACGCGGCAGGTGCAGCGGCAACCTGGCAAGTATCCGCATATTGATGCGAGATCGTCTGCCACCAGGAATCATCGGCATGGCGCCTCACCCAGGTATCCCACGGATAATTCACGACTTCCGTGCCGCCGTGGAAATTAGCCGAGATCACGAAACTGCGCGCTGCCGCAAAATTGATCATCGCTGTCGTCTCGACTTGAGTCGCATTACCATCAGGATTTGGCCCGCCCTTCGGATCGGGGAAGTTGCGGTTAAGGTCAATGCCATTGGCGTTTCCGCGCCATGCGCCCGAAACCGTCGTATTCCCGGAGCGATACGTGCCATCAGGGTTCGCCAGCGGATTGATATAGATTTCCATGTTATTCACCATGTTCTGTATGCGCGGATTGCCGGCATTGTAGCCGACCAGCAATGAATCGATCAGACGCAACATCAATACATACCCCGTAAGCTCGTCGCCGTGCATCGAAGATGTATAGAGAACTTCCGGCTCGTTTTCCTCTGAAGTCACGTTGTCGGAAATCTTCACAGCCAGTAGCGAGCGTCCCTGCAAGGTCGTCCCAATAGTCACCAACTGACAGAGTGTTGGATAATTGGTCACATAGTCATTCATCATCTGCACATAGGCTGTGTAGGTCGGATAAACATCCCAGGCCATTGCATCCTTGGAGTTGTCACCCATTGCGACCTCACCGACATCACCCGGGTTCGGAAGCAATTCGTACGAATACCCTAAGGTCTTGAAATGTTCAAATTGCTGATCGTTCGCGTACGCATAAACGATCTTGCCATCGAATGGACTGCACTCGTCTAACGAAATCAGCTTGGTGAGAGTCGAAATCTCCTTGCGGTCTTGTATCTCAAATCGAAAGTAGTATTGGTGTAATTCGGCAGCCTGCAAACCAGAGGCAAGCAGCAACAGGCCTAGCAAGCTAAGTTTTAGCGCTTTGAACATGGATTCTCCCATCATCGGTGCAAAGTGGTCCTCAAGCAGGTGAAGACGTGAATTGTGGTACTAACTCACGGGCTAAGATAGCTAAATTCAACGATTTAGCAAGCAAAAAAGCGGGCGATCCGGCCAACCCTTGGCTGAGGTCGGCCGTTTAGTCGGTGCAACACAATCACTTCAATTCGCAGGCAGCCGTTTGGGAAAAAGTTCACATTGGCGTTAGACTTTGGCAACCTTTGACTGGATTTGCAGTTAATACTAAGACATGGTTACAGAATTTCGTATTAATGAAAGCGGTTGACGGCAGACTAATTTTTAGTAAACTGTGGAACACTATGAGTGAATTCAAAACGGGAAATGTCGATCTTTCGACATTGAAAATTGATAAGTCCAACAAGTCCGGCGCGCCGGGTAGTGGTCGTAAGTGGCTGCACCTGCTTTGGTTGTTGCTGCCCGTCGTATTGTATTTTGGGTACCAAGTCACCATCAGGCAGGTGACCCCGGCAACCAAGGTCAAGATTGCCACTGCCCAAATGATGACAGGTAGTGAAGCATCGGCTGAACTGGTCGCAACCGGCTATGTCGTCGCGCAGGTCAAAGCCGCCGTCGCATCCAAGGCGACAGGTCGACTTGAGGTGCTCAACGTCGAAGAAGGCGACATCGTCAAAGCAAACCAGATCCTGGCGATTCTTGACAACGCTGATGTCAAGGCCGACCAGGCCCGGACCTTGGCCAACCTCGAAATGGCGCGCGCCGATTCTACCGACGCTGCCATTAAGTACCGCCGCGCCGGCGAATTGATCAAGTCCGGCTCGACTACGCAGGATATCGTTGATGCCGCCAAAGCAAACTATGATCGCGCCATTGCGTCGGTGAATGTCGCGCTTGCCGGAGTACGCTATGCCGAAGTCGCAGTCGAGAATACAATCATCCGCGCGCCTTTCGACGGTACCGTTCTGTCCAAGGACGCCGATGTCGGTGAAATGGTCGCACCCTTCTCCTCGGCCGGATCTTCCCGCGGTGCCGTTGTGACCCTCGCTGACATGAGTTCGCTCGAAGTCGAGGCCGATGTCTCGGAATCAAATATCTACAAAGTCAAAGTCGGAGCGCCCTGCGAAATTATTCTCGACGCCTATCCGAATGTCAAATATCCGGCAGCGGTCAAGAAAATCGTCCCCACGGCTGATCGCTCACGCGCAACAGTTATGACCAAAATTGCATTCACGCAAATCGACGAAAAGGTGTTGCCGGAGATGTCTGCCCGGGTCAATTTCCTTCCCGAAAAATCAGGCGTCGACCAGCCTGGCCAACCGGCAGTAATCGCTATTCCCAAGACTGCCGTGACAAGTCGCGAAGGGCGCAAGGTCGTTTACAGGTTGATCGGCGAAAACGTGCAGGAAGTCGCTGTCCAGGTCGGCCGCGAGCTCGGCACACTTACAGAAATATCCTCCGGGATAGCCGTTGGCGACCAGGTTGTCCTGTCACCGGCCGGCGGCATGAAATCCGGCGACAAAATCGAAATATCACAGTAGCTGGCATAAAAGGACTCTCATGGCACAAGCATTAGTACAAGTTCGCGGTGTCTCCAAATCATACTATCGCGACTCGCTGGAAATACCAGTGCTGCGCAATATCAGTTTCGACATCCCCGAAGGCGAATTCCTGGCGTTGATGGGACCGTCTGGTTCGGGCAAGACGACACTGCTGAATCTCATTTCCGGTATTGATCAACCCAGCGGCGGCGACCTGGTCGTTGGCGGCGAAAACATCGCCCGCATGAGCGAGGGCCAGTTGGCCAAATGGCGCTCACAGCATATCGGGCTGGTCTTCCAGTTCTATAACCTGCTGCCGGTGCTGACGGCATTCGAAAACGTCGAATTGCCGCTTCTGCTGTACAAACTCTCCAAAGCTGACCGGCGCAAACGCGTGGAGACAGCCCTGACTATCGTCGGCCTCCAGGACCGCATGGATCATTATCCGCGCCAGCTTTCCGGCGGACAGGAGCAGCGCGTCGCCATTGCCCGCGCCATCGTTACCGATCCAACCCTGCTCCTGGCGGACGAACCGACTGGCGATTTGGACAAAGTCTCCGCCGAAGAAATCATGACCCTGCTCTCGCGCCTGAACAAGGAATTCAATAAGACGATCATCATGGTCACGCACGATCCGCGGGCAGCGGAAAAAGCACATGCTATTCGCAATCTTGACAAGGGTGAACTGGCGTAGGCACGACTATGTTGATGAATCTGATCTATCGCAATTCGTTCCGCCACAAACTGCGGACGATCCTCACCGTCGTCGGGCTGGCCGTGGCCGTAATGGCTTTCGGTCTGATTCGCACGGTCGTCGATGCCTGGCACGCCGGCGTCGAGGCCGCTGCTCCCGACCGCCTGATCACCCGTTCATCGATCTCAATCACATTCACGCTTCCGCTCTCATACAAGGAGCAAATCGAGAAGATTGACGGCATCAAAGCTGTCACCTATGCGAACTGGTTCGGAGGAGTCTATGTCGATGCCAGCAATTTCTTCGCCCAGTTTGCCGTTGAAAAAGGCAACTATTTCAAGGTCTTTCCGGAATTCGTGATATCTCCCGAAGCAATGGACGCATTTAACTCCAATATCAAATCAGTGATAGTTGGCCAAAAATTGGCCGACCGCTTCGGATGGAAGGTCGGTGACCGCGTCACACTCATTGGCACTATCTACCCGGGTAACTGGGACTTCGACGTTGTCGGCATCTACAAAGGCAAAGATCAGACTATCGATGAGTCGACTTGGTTCATGCGCTGGGAGTACATTGACGAAACCATGAAGCAACAGATGCCGGGTCGGGCCGGCGAGGTCGGCTGGTACGGTCTGCAGCTTGCCGATCCTAATCGAGCCGCCGAGGTTTCAGCCGCAGTCGATGCGCGCTTCAAAAACTCCTCCGCCGAAACACTGACCGAAACTGAAAAGGCGTTTCAGATGAGCTTTGTCGCCATGTCCGGCGCCATCCTCGTGCTGCTCACAGTCATGTCGTGGCTTATCATCGGTGTCATCCTGATGGTCCTGGTCAACACCATGGCGATGACCGCACGCGAAAGGACCTCCGAATATGCCTTCATGAAATCTATGGGATTCCAGGGCTACCACCTCTGGGGAATGATCTCCGGTGAGGCGATCGTTATCTCGCTCTCCGGCGGATTCCTCGGCCTGGCACTGTTGGCGGCAGTCGTCAATGTCCTCAAAGCCGGATTGAGCGCATGGTTCCCTGTCTTCAAGATTCAACCACTGACATGGATTCTCGTTGTTGCGCTGGCGATTGCCATCGGATTGGTCGCGTCGGCGTTCCCGGTCATCAAAGCGATGCGCATGCGCATTGTCGACGGCCTGCGAGTTGTGGATTAGAAAGGTACGATCATGATTCCGGCAAGCTATACATATAGAAATGTCACCAAGCACAAGGTAACTTCAACCCTGACTATCTTTGGCGTCGCTCTGGTCGTGTTCGTTTTCACTGCAGTGCTGATGCTGGCCCACGGGCTGTTCGCTACTCTGGTGGCTACGGGAAGCGACGACAATGTCGTCATCATCCGCAAAGCGTCGCAGTCCGAGGTCACCTCGATCATCATGCGCGAACAGGCCGACATTGTCTCAACATTTCCCGAGATCAAACTCGGCCAGGACAATAAACCGCTTTTTACTAATGAGCTGTATGTCCTGATCAGTCTCATCAAGCGCGACGACGACGGCAGTTCCAACGTCACGGTTCGCGGCGTTACCGAGAAGTCCATGGAAATGCGGCCTGATATCAAGATGCTCGAGGGTCGCATGTACCAGCCGGGGACTGCCGAGATCATTGCCGGCAAATCGATCTCCAGCCGCTTCAAGGGTTGTAAGGTTGGTGAACAAGTGCGCTTCGGTTCGCGCGACTGGACGGTAGTCGGTATCTTCGATGCCGCGCGGCTCGGCGTTCGACTCCGAAATCTGGGGCGACATCGAACAAATGATGGACGCCTTCCGCCGCCCGGTATACTCCTCACTGACAATGAAACTGAACGATCCGTCAAGCCTTGCCGCCGTAGCATCGCGGATTGAAGGCGATCTTAGATTGCAGCTCGAGGCGAAACCTGAAAAAGAATACTATGCCGCACAGTCGACGGCGACCACCCAGTTCATCATGATCGTCGGCGTCGCGATCTGCATTATCTTCAGCTTTGGCGCCATCGTCGGTGCCATGATCACTATGTATGCCGCCGTCGCCAACCGGACGAAGGAGATCGGAACGCTGCGATCGCTCGGATTCAGCCGTCTGGCTATTCTCCGGACATTCCTGTTCGAGTCATTCGTGATCTCGGTGGCCGGAGGAATAATCGGCCTGGCTGGCGCCAGTTTCCTGCGCTTTGTCGAAGTCTCGACTGTGAACTTCAATACCTTCTCGGAACTTGCTTTCAATTTCCGCCTCGACGGCCAGACGATAGTGTCGGCAATTGTCTTTGCCGTCGTAATGGGGTTCCTCGGCGGATTCCTGCCGGCAGTGCGCGCCTCGCGACTCAAGATTGTCGATTCTTTGCGCGCGACTTAGTCCACTGTTTTGCCGATATTAATCCTGTTGACACTCATTTCGCAGGATGATATATTCGATTAGGATTTCACTGGGACATGGTGAAATGGTATCACAACTGACTCTGGATCAGTTTTTCGGGGTTCGAATCCCTGTGTCCCAGCCAAAAATCAGATTTGCCCCCTTCGACTATCAAGTCGAAGGGTTTTTTGTTTGTGGGATAAAGAGTTAGGTCTTTCAGAGTGCAGTTCGAAAGTACGGTACCCGGCAATATCTCCGCTGACCTGGAAATGTCGGCGTCGATTCTGGTGCCCGTCTTTGCTGCAATGCAACCTCACGTCAATTGGTCCGCATCCAGCCAATCTTGTCGCCCTCACCGATACCGAACTTGTCGCAGTATCCGGCATTTACCTCCAGCACAAATTGCGCCGGACGTGTCGAGGGATACTGCGTCTCGGCATAAGGCGTCGTGTTCTTCTGAATGGTGACAATTTCATTGTTCGAATTTATGAAGATCATGTCAAGTGGCAGAATCGTGTTCTTCATCCAGAACGACTGCCGGACATCTGTCGGCCAAATGAAGAACATTCCCTGATTCTCTTCCATCGCTGTCCGGAACATCAATCCCAGTCGGCGTTCTTCGTAGGCTTCGGCCAGTTCAATATCAATCGTCGTAATGTACTCTCCTGCTGCCGTATAGAACGAGAGCATCCCTTCCTTGAGAAACTCCGTTCGCATCGGTGCTTGAATTCCCGCGTCCTCGGTGCCGGCGCCTTGCGGCTCGCTGGACTTACTGTTGTCCCGTGTAAGAAATATTACCGCGGCCGCGCCAATGATGCCAATCACTCCAAGAATCAAAAATCGTTTCAGCCCCGGGCGCTGGCTGCGTACCGGAGTCGGCTTTGATTTCTTGCTTCCACGTTTCTGTGCTGCCAAGTTTGCCTTCCAGCATTAAAGATTACCGATTTTGGTTCTGTCCCGGCCCGTCGGCGGGTCGTCAACAATATAATCTGCGGGCCGCAACTTGTCTCAACTACTTTATACGCCCGAACACGAAATCGATCCCGGCCGCTTTGCCCTTTCGCACCCCCTCAATTCGGGCGTTGAGAGAATCGGCGGTATGCTGGCGATATATGATTCGCGTCGGAAAATCATGTTTCGGGTTCTCAAATACCGTCGTCGTCGAATCCTGATGGGTCATCTTGAAATGAACCGGCACCGGATTGTGCGCAACATCGGAAATGTAGTACATCCCCGAGTCCGTCGCCGCAATGGTCAGCCTTTCCCATATCGTCGTATCTTTGCCGTTCACGCTGAATCCCATTCCTTGATACCTGTCAGACGAGACCGCCTGCCATGATTCATAGACTGCCTTGCCTCCCTGCGTCGATCCCCAGCTGCCGATCAGCCACGACAAGTGCTTCAAGGCTTCGTGCGACGACCTCACCGGTGCCGACTTCTCCGCCGGGAAGGCGGTGGAAGATGAAAACAATAGTGCAATGATACAAAATCCCGCAAATCGCATTTGCCGCTCCTTGAAAGTGCCACAACTCTTCAACTTCTATCGTACAAGCTATGACGAAATTACGAGACTTTGGTTACATGGATGAGTGATTTTCTGGAGGAATGATGAAATTGATGATTTTGGCGGTGGGACTGACGGCAATTCTGGCAATCCCATCTTTCGCGGCGATCAAGAGCGAATTCATTGAATACAAGCAGGGCGAGACGGTTCTTGAAGGGTATCTCGTGTACGATGATGCCGTCAAAGGGCAGCGACCCGGAGTCCTGATCATTCATCAATGGCTGGGCCTGACCGACAACGAAAAGATGCGTGCCCGCATGCTGGCGGAAATGGGCTATGTCGCCTTTGCCATCGACATCTATGGCAAGGGAATCAGACCCAAAGAAAGCGGTGCCGCCGGTGCTGAAGCGGGTAAGTATCGTAAAGACCTGACGCTGTTCCGCGAACGAATCAACGCCGGACTCCAGACTTTGCTCAAGAATCCGAATGTCGATCCTAAACGTGTAGCGGCGATCGGCTACTGCTTCGGCGGTGGCGCGGTCCTGGAACTGGCACGCAGCGGTGCCAACATCGCCGGTGTCGTCTCCTTCCACGGTAGCCTCGCAACAACTATCCCTGCAGTGGCTGGAAAAGTTCCGGCGAAAATCCTTGTCTGCCACGGGGCGGACGACCCCTTTGTTCCAATGAAGGACGTTGAGGGCTTCTTGGATGAAATGAGAGCCGCCGGCGCCGATTATCAGTTCATCGCCTATAGCGGAGCCGTCCACGCCTTCACGCAAAATGAGGCCGGAAACGACAATTCCAAGGGCGCCGCCTACAACGAAAAGGCCGACAAGCGCTCCTGGCAGGCGATGAAAGATTTCTTCGCGGAGATATTCTAAGGACAATGGGCGGGAGTTTGCTCGAAAGAGCGGTTCCCGCAATTGACCAATTCCCAAAATCGACTATGTTGGTATAGGTTCCTGGCCTGAACGACCGCTTGTGCCGAAGCATATTACGAGAAGCTTATCGACTCCACCGAAGTTGGCATGGACTCCTGGGGAATTGGCTGGCGAGCCGACTAAGGCGGAAACGCCGATCGGCGCTTTCTGACTACTGATTGGCCCGTGCTGAATCAATCATACTGCGCATTTCCTCGAGCCCCGGGAAACTGCGGTCAATTGCCGTAGCTGTGTCCAGATAACTCGTCGCGCGCGCATAGTCGTTGGTCTGGTAATGAAGGGAAGCGAGATTGAAGTAAGTTGCTGGATTACCCGGCTGTTGCTCGCGGACATACTCAAACTCTCGTCGCGCCTCGTCGATGCGCCGCTGGCGGGCATAGACCTGGCCAAGATTCGCCCGTGCCGGCACCGAATTCGGGGCATACTGTAAATAGCGCAAAAATTCAGTCTCGGCTTCTTGCCGCATATCCGCCATCAAGTAAGTTTCACCTTTGAGAAAGATTGATTCAAAGTCCGTCGAATCGGCTGCAAACGATCGCTCATAGATGTCAGCCGCTTGGGTGAATTCTTCTAATCGGATGTGCAGCAACGCATACTCTCGATAGGCCCAATTCGCTTTAGGGAAATTCCGCATCGCGCCCACAAGTAGATTGTTGAGCTCTCCAATCTTCTGACGTCGCTTCAAGATACTGGCAATACTCCGCAGCGGCCTGTCATCAGAAGGCTCAACTCCCATGGCGCGATTGTAAAACACCATCGCCAGCGAATCGTTACCCTGCTGGCTGTAGATATTCGCCAGGCTGTTGTAGGCTCGCGGAGAGCGCGGCTCAAGTCGCAGCGCCGCTTCATAATTGCTCTTTGCGTCGTCCAGCCGATTGGCAGTCAGCAAAGCGTTGGCAACATACATCTTGCCTTCAAACTCCGAGTCTGTCGTCGGCACCAAACCCGGAATCTTACCAAGGCCGTTTACGACAATGATCGCAACCAACAGCGCCGGGAGCCAGACGTAGAACCGCCGAAATTCCTGCTTCTGATATAGTGCGACCAGACCCCAGAATCCGGCCGCGGCCCAGATAATTACGAACGGGACAAACAAAATCCTCTGGAAAGCAAACGCGTTGAAGAACAACGATACGACGACCAACCCGGTCGCTGCCCCTATCAGTAGTCCCTGCCTGCGTTGAAAGCCGCGTGCTGCCAACGGCGCCATCAGTGCCAATGGCAGAATCAATCCGAAAGGAAACGCGATAAACCGGTCAAATAGCAGAATTTGCAGCGGCATTTTCTCGCCCGCGATAAAATAAATCGGCCGGTCGGTCGAGACCTCGTAGCCGCTGACAAAGCACGCAAGCTTGCGCAACGCCAGCTTGATCCAATCCAGCGGATGACCCACGACATATCCGACAGCCTGCTTTCAGCCAGAATCCCCCCATCTCCGACAGCGGCAACTCCCGGCCCCTGGTGCGGTCGGTGGCTTCGGCCGCATTCACATAATTTTGCCCCGACTCGCGATATCCGTTCGGCAACGCGAAGGCCCTTCCGTTGGCCCCTTCCTGATTCGCAATTGCCATACGCAAGCCGACATCGGTGACATAGGGAACCTTCTCACCGCCCAGCGAATTGTTGCGAATTGCAAACGGCGCAGTCACCAGCACAACCGCCAACACAAAAAAGATGATGTTGCGGCCGCGGCGTTTTTTCTTGCCGGAGCCTTCCCGGTAGAGCCACCATCCAGCCACCGGAACCAGAATCAGCGTCTCCGGAGTCGCCGCACCGGCCAAAGCCAGCGCCGCACCGGCGCCGGCCGCGAATGGCATCGATCGGCTATCTTCGTGTCGCAACAGCAGATAAATCGCGGCCAGAATTAGGAATACGGTCAGACTCACCGGGAGCAGTTCAGTGTCAAAATAGATCAGCGTACCGTACAGCGCCGCGATCATCCCGGCGGTCAGGGAAATCCGCTGCGAATAGAAGTAAGTCGAAATCAAGTAGATCAAAACCGCAGACAACGAACCCAAAATACACTGGAACACCAACGCCTGATAAATAGGATTGCCGGCAATTCCATAAATCTGCGACAATGCCAGCGAGTAAAGCGGGGCTTTGAACACTGCCTCATGGCCGAGGCGGCCATCCTGAAATATCGAAACTGCTAAATTGTGGAAATGCAGAAGGTCAAAAGTCAGGTAACCAAAAGTCGGCAGGCTCGCAACCGCATTGAGATAAATCAGCCGCAGCGCCAGAGCCACGACCAACACGCAAGCCGAGCCAATAATGCGGTCTTTGCTCGTAAGCGCCGATTCCTGTATTTGCTTTGCCATCGGTCTCAATAATATCGAATCGGCATCTCCCAATCAAGATGAATTGCTCTGCCCCGGTGAACGCGCTTGCACCGTTTATCCTTTCGGGACGTGCCTGCACGCGCTATCTTGATATGATGAAGCTCTCATGCTACATTCACGTCCCGTTCTGCGCCCGCATCTGCACCTATTGTGATTTCTATCGCATCGTGCACGATCCTGTCTGGGAAATGCGTTATATAGACGCCGTCTGCACGGAAATGGACATGCGTTTCGGGCAGTTGTTGAATTCCACCAGGACCGGCGCCGACACTGATAAAATCGAACTCGCCACCCTGTTCTTCGGTGGCGGTACCCCCACAGTGCTTTCCGTCGACTCCTGGTCAAAGCTCGTCGCGCGGCTCAAAATGCACACCCGATTCTCACCGGACATTGAGTTTACCACGGAGGCCAACCCGGAATCGGCAACGCCGGAGAAACTGCGGCTGCTTAAATCGCTCGGTGCAAATCGCATTTCATTCGGAGCACAATCCTTCAATTCGGCTAATCTCGCGCGACTGGGTCGTTTGCACAACGCCGAACAGGTGGGAATCGCGGTCAGCTCGGCCCGCAACGCCGGCTTTGACAACCTCTCGATCGACCTGATGTATGGTCTCCCCGATGAAACCGATTCCTCCCTCGATGCCGACCTGCGGGCCGTCGTAGATCTCAATCCCCAGCACATTTCCTTCTACTCACTGATGCTGGAAGGAAATGTCCCGCTGCGCTATCAGGTCGAACGGCGCGAAGTTCCGCTTCCGGCCGACGATCTCGTCGCCGACCGTTATCTACGAGCCGCAAATTTCCTGTCCCAGATACGGCTTCGATCACTACGAAATCTCCAACTACGCCCGCGAACAACAACACTGTCGGCACAATCTCGCCTATTGGCGACAGCGGGATTACATCGCCTTCGGTCCGGCCGCCGTCGGTACAATCGGAGATCTGCGCTACAAGAACGAACCTGACATTTTCCGCTACGTCAAGAATCTCGCCCAGGGAAGACTCCCGGTGGCCGATGAAGAACAGGTCACTCCTCCGAAGCGCCTGATCGAGACAATCATGCTGTCGCTGCGACTGTGTGATGGCCTCGATACCCAGCGCCTGCAGACGGAATACGGCTACGATATCTCCTTAGTCCGCCGCAAACTCATTGATCGGCTTCAAAACGAAGGTGACATCATCGAAGGCCCTGGAAATCTCCGCCTGACCGCCAAAGGAATGTTTCGCGCCGACATGATCGCATCGTCACTCCTGCCGGACTTTGTCTAAAATCGATAATTGCCTCTCCGCAATCGATCGAATGGCAGTCCTAACTTTATCAGAATAATCCGGGAATTACTTCGCCACGATTCTTGACATGACCGGTTTCAACCGCTATCTTGTGTTTGGACTTGATAGACAAATGGGCGGGTAACATGAGAATTCACTGCCAGTCGCAGCACTTGGACAAGTAGGGCGTAACCGGATCTATCCGAATGATGCGTAACAAACAGGCAGATCAGGAGGGCAGACTTCGTGACCAGTGAGAAATCCGACAAAGGAAAATTCGCTGATGGCTGGGATCATTGGGAACACCTCATTGAAACCACCCCGGATCCTATAGCGATCGTCGACGCTGAATTCGTCGTACGCCATTTCAATAAGCCCTTTGCAGCCTTGGTCCCGGACTTCAAATCAGGGGGAAGGTTCCGCGACATCGTACTTCCCGAGCACCAGGCGAATTGGGACGCCTGCCTTCGCGACTCATTTAACAATAGGGTAATGTCGGCGCATGTTGCCGTGCGCTCCGGTGAACTTGTTCGCTACCTGGCCGTACGTGTCTTGCCGGTACTGGACGGCGGCAAGCCCTCCAAGTTCCTTGTCATCTGCATCGATGTGACTGACACAATGAATTTCGAAACGGAGTTGCGTAAGCGGGACGCATTGCTGCAGAAGGCCGAGCAAATCGGCGAAGTCGGCAGCTGGATCTGGAACGTCACGTCGAGTCGGGGCTACTGGTCGGACAATCTTTACCGAATCGTCGGCTACGAGCCGCAGAGCTTTTCTCCTACCGCAGAGACGATTCTGGAAAGAACCCATCCGGATGATCTCAAAACTCTAAATGAAGTCGATCAGAAAATCGCTGCTCGTCTGCCCGGGATTGCTCTTGAGACCATCGAATTTGAATATCGCATGCTTAGACATCAAGGCGGATATGTCAATCTGCTCTGTCGGTGCGAGATCCACCGCGATGATATTGGTGACGCAGTTCAGGTTACCGGAGTGATTCTTAATATCACAGAACGGATGAAGTTGCTGCAATCTCTCTCGCACAGCGAAGCACGCTGGCAATTTGCGCTGGAAAACGCTGAAGACGGCTTGTGGGACTGGAATCCGCAGACGGATGAGGTGTTTTTCTCCAGCCGGTGGAAGTCGATGCTTGGCTATGAGGATCACGAAATCAGACCATTAGGAGAAGAATGGTCGTGTCGCGTTCACCCCGACGATCTGCCGCAATGCTACGCTGACCTGGAGAAACATTTTAAGGGTGAAGCGCCAATCTATCACAACGAACATCGGATTCGCTGTAAAGACGGCACATACAAATGGATTTTGGCCCGCGGCAAGGTTGTCGAGCGTAAGGCTGACGGTACCCCGATCAGAATCGTTGGAACACATACCGACATGACCGAGATCAGGCGCGCAGAACAGGCACTCAAGGAAAGCGAAGCACTGCTTGATGCCGCCGGTCGGATGGCAAAGGTCGGCGGTTGGGAACTCGATGTCAAGACGAGTAAGGTAACTTGGACAACCGAAACCTACCGCATTCACGATGTACCGTTCGACCAGAGGCCGCCGCTTGAGGACGCCATAAATTTTTACCACCCCGAGGATCGGCCGACTCTCCGGCTTGCTCTGGAAAACGCCATCAAGCATGGGCACCCGTTCGATTTGGAGTTGCGATTTATATCAGCTGCCGGAAGGGAACTGTTAACGCGTGCCATTTGCACGCCAGTTTATCAAGATGGTGAAGTGGTCAAACTGGTCGGAACCTTCCAGGACATAACCAAAGTCAAGCAAATGGAATTGGCGTTGATTACCGCTAATGAGAATCTGAAACAGAAACATCAGGATCTCGAAGAAAAGAACGTCGCCCTTCGCGTCATCCTCTCACAGATTCAGGATGAGCGTGACAAGACCAATCAGCAAATCGCCCAGAATCTGGAGCGAATCATCAAACCCAGTCTGATGAAACTCCGCGCATCCGTGGGTGAGCGCGGTCGAACCCAGATTGATGCACTGGAATCTGCCCTTGCGGAAGTGACCTCGCCTTTTGTCTCCGACATTGAGAAGCAGTTCGTCAACCTTACGCCCCGGGAAATGGAAGTCTGCAACCACATCAAGAATGGCTTTCGATCAAAAGAGATTGCTGATCTTCTCAATATCTCCGTACAGACCGTCGAGAAATTTCGCCAGAAGATTCGCAAGAAACTCAAGATTGACGGATCTTCCGCTAATCTCTCCAGCTTCTTGAGAGCCCGGCACCATCGAGAAATTCCGCCAGAAGATCCGAAATAAACTTAAGAAAGACCGATCATCCGCGAATTTTTCCAGCCTCTAAAGAGCCCGGCGTGTTAGCGGCGCCGGCGCGCAATCGGCGAATACGCCGGACCGTGACTTATCACGAGACGCGCTGCGAACTCATCCTCTGCGTGTCGGAATCAAACGTCAGAACTTCCGCGCCGCAGAATTCCTGCGCGGCGCTCTCCTCCGGTCGCTTTAACCAACCTCCGAGGTTGCAATATCGCACAAGATCGCCAGTGTCCGCCGTAAACGTGGGTGCTCCGGCCTTTGACTCGCCTCTCCATGGTATCGGCCGGTGCGTATGGCCAAATACGAAGCTCCGTGGAATCGGCATCGTTGGCTCGACAAACTCCTGCAACTCGGCGCAACATGACTTGAAGTATCTCTTGAAACGCTCCTGCACATGGGTTTCGTGAACAAACCCCTCGCTGTAGCGTGTTGGCTCAACGCTGCGGATTGCCTCGACTATGCGTGATCGCAGTTTCCGCAACAGCGCATCACTGACGATCTCGTCTATCAAGTATTTCCCGGGAATCAGTTTGTCAATTTTCTCGAGTATGCCGTCGACATACTTTTCGATCCGCCGGCTGTCACGGTTGCGCGCATCGCGTTGGAGCGGCAAGATCACCTTTTCAGTTAACGCCCCGGCCTGGCCCGCGCCGCTGCAAGCCAGCTGATTCAGCGGAAAATTGATCTCTACCAGTTGCCGGATCGTCGGCGATCTGATAATGCCAAGTTCGGTACCGGCAATTTCGATCGCCCATTCACCCAGCATCGACCAATACTCTTCCAGGTAGTGGCCGTGAGTCAAGAGAGTCGATCCTTTGTCCGTCAATAGGTAGAGATTCGGATACGCCAGCGCGAAATTGAGAGTGTCTCCCGAACAGAAACCGTCGCCCGACGATTCCAGCGTGATACTATCGATAAACGTACCGCCATAACCGTAGCGGTATTGCGGTGAAGGTTTGACCCCGTGTAACCGGAAACGCGGACCGCCGGTCTCGCGGCGACCGTCGATGATCCCGGGAATGGAATAGAGGAAGTCATGCGCGCTCTTCCCGGCGGCAATTCGCCGGATCACGTTCACCTCGTATTCGTATAGATGCCAGACATCGGCGTCATGATTGCCGGGTACGTAAATGATGCTTCGCGCGATCCGATCGGCTTGAACTTGCCGGAAAAACCGGCGGGCGACGTCGAACGATTCGCGATAACGGCAAACCGAGAAATCCAGTATGTCGCCGAGGACGACCAGAAAATCATTGTCCCGGCCCGCCGCTTCCCGAAAATGTTCATACCGCGAACCGAGTACCGGGTCGCTGCGGGAGGACTGGTCCCTGTGGGTTGCCAGCAGGCAGTCGGGGTCGCCAAAGTGAGTGTCGGAAATAATCGCCAATTTCATCGGAATAGATAACTACCACTTTCGATCATACTTCACCAGCACAGTCTCTGACAATCCCTCCGGCCATTAATCTCTACATAGTTTGTAGTTGTCGAAACTCAAATAGACAAATAAATTGCCGATCATGCTGGCAATCACCGATAAATTCAAGCAGTCTTCGCCCGAGCAGGAGATTGCAATCGCCAATCAATACGTCGCCGGACAGCGCGATGTCTACCGCCAGGTCGACAACTGGATCAACCAGGTTACGCGTCTGTCAATCTGGCACTTTGTGGAAGAAACCGAAGACACCAACTCAATCGTGCATCTCAAGTTATTTTCTTCGCTGAAGGCTGCCAGATTCCGCGGCGAATCGACCTTCCGCACCTATGTCCAACGAATTGCCCGGTATACCTGCATAGACCAGGTTCGCAGCCAGCGCGTCCAGCGCGATGCCGATCCGGAGGATCTGCCGGCGCCAAGCGGGTCCGAAGCACCCGACGTAATTCACGAGCGGTCGGTCGAGTACCAGATTTTCCAGAAAATCTTCCGCTCAATCGATCCCGAATGCCAGAAGCTGTGGCGGATGGTATTCTCGGAGTCCTTGAATTACAAGGAGATAGGCGGGAAACTGGGGCTTCCGGAAGGGACTGTGAAGCGAAAAGTCCATGAATGCAAGAAAACGGCCATGGAAATGAAAGAAAAGCTGATTTAGAATGAACCGCGAGAAGAGCCTCTCGACAGTTCTCTGTGAAAGGAGACCTCGGCGATGAGTGTCAACAACGAGATAATCGAAATGATCCCGCTGCTCGTACAGGGCAGACTGAGTAAGGTAGAGGCCGAACGAATCGAAACCGAAATCGCCAATTCCTCAATCTTGCAGGCCGAGTACGCCTTCTGGCAGGGAATCTATTCGATTCGCCGCTCAATGCCCAGATTCGATTTCTCCGGTCATCTTGCCGCAGAGACCCTCGACCGATTTGCCCTCGGGCGCGTCAACCAGCTCTCCCCTGAATATTCTGAAATTGCCGGTCATCTTCAGCAGTGTCAGTCTTGCACCGGCGATGTCGAATTGCTCCGCCTGGCGGTCAAACATATTCCCGAAGAATCAACCACTGCCGTGCCAGATGGCAAACAAAGCTGGTTATCACAGCTTGTCGGTTCCACCGCCGTCTCAAAATTCGTAGCTCCCGTCGCCCTCGCACTGATTCTTGTCCTGAGCGCCGTGGTTATGCTCAATCGACCGGGCGAAGAGTCCCTGCTTGTGCGCGTCTCACTCACGATGAAGAACGAGAAACGCTCCATCGCCGATGAAGGTCAAGTTCCGGAAATGCAGGTGGCGTTGCAGAAGAATACCCGCGAACTGATCTTCGCCTTCCCGACCGATAGAGTCGAACTTCCTGATTATCATTACAGCATCGACTTGAACCGCCGCGGCGGCGAGTCCCTTACCCTGGAAGACCAGCAGCTCGAATGCCTCCCGACCGAGTTCATCAATCAATGCGAACTCAAGGTCACCGATCAGAATGCCCTGAATGCTCTCAAAGAGGGCGGCAGCTTCTCGCTCTCCATCAAGGAAGAATTCCCCGACGGTGTCAGCCTCGTGCCGGCCGAATACGAGTTCTTCTTCAATGTGTCGGTAAAAGAGTAATTGTTTTTCTCCATCAGGTTGATCAATAAGCCTCCCTTCGATACCAAATCTCGTTACCTCGCTCAATAGCGAGCACTCATCTCCAAAGCCTTCTTGAGATCAAGACACAGATAGGACCCGACACCCCGTCCGCGGCGCCTCGCAGTCTGATCGAGAATGTACTTGATGCGATCATGCGTCAAAGTCGCATCGTTGTCACCGGCCACCATCAATGCCATTGCACCTGCCACCCTTGGCGCCGCAAAGCTGGTACCTTCTTCCATGACATAATAATCATCTGCGAATAGTGTCTTGCGTCGTCTTGGGTCATTGACCTGTATAGTAACGCTTCTCGAGATCGCCACCTTGACCCAGGCGCCATCAGCATAAATATCCGGCTTGCTGACGCCCGCCTTTGTTGGTCCGCGGCTCGAAAAATGCGAAACCTCGGCAGGGTCATAACACGATGTATAGTCGGTGGTAGAGCCAAATAAATCACGCCAGGATACCACACCGTTGTTGATCGAACCGACGGTCACAACGTCGCGCACATTGCCGCCGGAGCGAATCTTGAATTGGTTGGTGTGGTCCCGTTTACTGATCGCCTTCGTCAACTCCGGTGGATACACGTAGGTGACGTAGCCATGCCAGACACCGGAATCGCCCAACATCTCAACTCGCCAATTTCCGGTCCTTAGCTGTCCCGCCTTACTCCCGCCGGTCGTCAGGCTGTCGGTGTCGCGCAGAATGATGCGACCTGCCCCCCACTTCTCCATACCGCGCCGATTGTTGGAAATCATGACGAATCCGTCATCGCTGACTTCGCGCAACGGGCGCGCATCCGGCGCGACCGGTCCGAAAATCAGTTCCTGATGGCGAAATCAGCCGGACGCTGTAGCTGCTCTCAAGCGGATACCATAACTCAAGCACACAAACATCGTCCCACGGATTGCCATCAGTTGTTTCAATGTCGAGTTCAAATGACGCTGTCCCGGCTTTATGCACGTGCATCCGGTTGTTCTCATCGCGACAGGGATTATCAGCCTCATAGTTTTCATTGCCGGCGGCTGCCACAATGCCCTTGAGCAGCCCGCCACCCAAATTAGCGTCAAGCTCGCCTTTGAGTATTCTCGCCAACACACCGGTTTCGCCATCCTTCGCTCCACCCTTTGGCAAGTACGATAGCGACACGATGTATGGTTGCTGGCGTTCCTCGGCAACTCTCTTGATGAAGTCGATTCCGTAGGCCAGCATCATTTCGTCGAAGTCGAAGTAGTCGACCTTGACTACCACCAGATCAGCATCGGGAGCCGCTCCGCAAGTATTGCCGGCGGCCACAGATGCCACCATCGTTCCATGCCCGTCGAGGTCGCGCGAATCGCAGTCCCGTGAGTTGATTTCGCCGTCACGATATACCGATCCGAGCACCGAACCGTCATCAAACCTGTAATTGTTGCGGGAAGTGTCCAGTTGATCCCACAACGCGATGACCTTGTGCCCCTGGTCGCGGCGGAATTCCGGATGTGCGAAATCGATTCCGGTATCGATCAGCCCAATGATGACCCGCGACTTCGCGATGGCCCCCGTGGTATCAGTATCGCTTACTTTTTTTTTACGCTGATTTCTGGAGTCGTTTGCTCAACCGTTGCCCGGGCCGAGTAACCGTCAGGCGCCACCGGTTCAATGCGCTGTACGAAGCTCAAACCGTCCAGAGCAGGCAGTTGCTGAAGATCGATGCGGGCCGCGAAAATGTTTCCAAACTGCGACAGGGAGCGAAGATTCATCGATTTCAGCCGTTCAAGTGCAGTCGCTGCTGATGATCTAGCTGTCGTAATGAATACCTTGACCCAAAGTGTATCATCAATGAATTCATACTGGATGACGTCACGATATGCGCGAACGGCAGTAGCCCCCGATTCGCTGCCGCTCGTCGGCAAGTCAGCTTTGCTTGCCAGATAACTGCAATAGAGATCGTCGAGGCTGTTCAGTGACTTCGTCAACTGCACGCAGTCTTGAGCTTGTGCCAAAGAGATCGAAAGAAGAACAACCGTCAGTAACAGCGCTATACTCTTTATCATATGAATGTCAAGAAGCAGCCGCAGTGAATTTAAGTCAAGCTGAATGCGGTGATTAATGAATTTCTAACACATCGCTAACAGTTTCGAGATCCAGCGTCGGTGTTAACGTCAATTTCGACCCACAATCAGCTTGAACGGTGACCAATAATAGGGATGCCGGTGCCGCAGACGCGGCGAAGTTATCATCTCCAGCTTTGCCGAACGCAGCGCTTCGGCGTATCCTGACTTCAGGTTCTGATAGAATGTCTTCATGAACGTTGCCGTAGTAAAATCCTCCACCTCCCAGAGCGAAACCACCAGGTTCGCTGCTCCGGCCTGCATGAAGGCTGTTGCGAATCCGTCGATGCCCTCGCCAATATCGAGACTTCCGCCGCCGGACTCGCACGATGACAAAACAACCAGGTCCGCCGATAATTTGAGCTCGCCAATCTCGGCCAGAGTGAGGGCGCTTTCGCCGTCCTTCGACAAAGTGTCAGCCGATAGCCAGATTTTGGACCGCCGCGGATCGCTGTAATTGATCGTTGAATGTGTCGCGACATGCACGATGTCGTAGTCCGACAGGCGCAATTGCTGCAATTCGGATTTGGTGGCTCTCGTCGCCGTCAGGATTGTACAGTTTGATTTGCCGAAGACATCGCGGATCCAGTCAACTTCACGGGCGCTGAACGGCAATTGCCGCGGCTGCGAATTGTTGCGCGGATCGGCGAGCGCAAGCAATCGCGTCGGCTTGTATTCCTTCGAATTCGATTCGCCTGATCCATAGAGGAATAGCGATGGCACTGATGCGACCGCCGAATTCTCGATCAGGTACTTGCCCCCCAAACGGAGCGCCTCAAACGGAAGAACGCTCAGTATGCCGTCGGCTGAAATCAAGAGACGATCATAAGTTCCTTGCGTAAGTACCCTTTGTGGGAGAAGCAATTCACCCAGCTTCGCTGCCATTGCATTCAGACTATCCAACAAAGACTCATCCTTGATCGAGACCTGGATCAAGCGTGCAAACTCCGCAACTCCGACGGATATCTCGCTGCGGCCTGAAATTTCTTCGACAACAAACCGTCGACGATCGATACGAACAACGTAGCTTGATTCGGGTGCCAGCAGAAAAGACACCAACGCTGTGCGTTCGTCGGGGAGTGATGCCTGAATGTTCCGGATCGAAATCGGTTCCGGTGTGTAAATGCGGGCTGACCGGGGGAATTGCCACGCTTTGCCTCAGCCGCAAGTCAGTCACTTGAAGATCAAGGTCTGCCAGCGCTGCCAACTTGCGTTTGACTGACAGAGCATCACCATCGTCGGCCAGCGACTGCTCGACACGCTCAATTTCGTGCAACCGGCGCATTTCTTCCGCGCGCAACTGTGCCAGTTTTCGTGAGCCGTGCGTATCATCCCTTCCCTTCAATGCGTCCAACAGACCGCGCGATTTGGCCTTCTCGATGTAAGCCAATAATGAATCATCAACTCCGGCGAGTTCTCCTGACCTGCGCAGATTGAATAGCGCTCTGACCATTTGTTCGTAGACAAAGCGCGTCTGCCCCTGAAAGCTTGTTCGCAACTGTGGATCCGGTATGCTCCCTCGCGATTTTTCGGAGCGCGCAATGACTGCGGCCAGAATGCTGTAAGCCTCCTGCCAGCGTTTCTGGTCAATGGCCAGCTCGGCGCTGATAATGTCAATCCTCTGACGGTTACTGTAGGTAGCGCAAGAGTCCAACAGCAGATACGCGGCAGAAAGGTACTTCCCGGCCAGCGTCAATTCCTGTGCCAGGCGCGCAAACTCCGCCCGCAGACAGAGATAGTCGATCCGGCGCTGCGGCGTCTGCGATCCCGATTCTTCCACCTCCGCGCTATCCAGTGCCGCCATGGCCCCGGCGTGATTACCCTGTAACTGCCTGAGCTGTGCCAGCCGCGTGAGCGTCGAGGCGAGAAGCCGCCGGTCGTCGGCGACCTGTGCGATCTTTGCCGCCTGCTGAATATAGATTTCCGCTGCTGCAAAATCTCCGGCCGTCAAATACAACTCCGCCAGATTGCTCAAAGTTTCGAATGATTGAATTCCCATGTCTAACTTCCGGCGGATTTCCAGAGCACGCTGGTAGTAGTCGCTTGCCAAGGTGAGCTCGCCCAGCTGTTGGTGCAGCGAACCGAGATTGTGGTAAACGGTAGCTTGCGCCGCACTATTGCGCGTCGCCGCGGCCAGCTCTTGAGCCGCAACGTAATGAGTCATCGCTTCCGAATAACGACCCATCGCCGACTCGAGCGCCGCGATATTCTGCAATACAGCGAGCGCCAGACGGGGATTATTTGAAGCGTCGGCAATAACGAGAACCTGTGTATATTGACTTAAGGCCGAATCAAGATCACCTCTAAGTTCCGCCAGTATCGCCTCGCAGTAGATTAACCGCTCTGCCTGTTGCGACACAGAGCGCGAACGCGAGAGGCGTCTTGTTTCATCGAGCCAGCCTTGGGCGGTCGAGTCCGATACCTCGCGCGCAAATGCCGGAATAATCATCAGCAGCGACTGAATTATCTGTGTCGTATCGCCGAGTTCGCGCCTTCGCTGCAGGGCTTGTTCCGCGAACCGTAACGAACTCGTCCTGTCGCCGAGGGAGAGATATACCGAAGCGATATTGTTCAGTGCATCGGCAATCCCCGCCAGATCGCCAAGTTCAGCCTTGATTACCCGTGCCGAATCAAAATAAGCGCCTGCCGCAATGAACTCACTGCGCTGCTCAAGAAACCGTCCCATCAAGCCGTAGCTCCGCGACAAACCGTCACGGTCGCCAATGGCCCGGCTAATTGCCAGCGACTTATACAACTGTCCCTTGATGTTGTCGGGACTTGTCCTGCCGGCTCCCATTGCGCCGGCTACTTGCAGGCAGTTGACAGCCGATGCAGAGTCTCCGAGCTGGAGAAACTCATCACCCAGTTCAACCATCTGCCCATAGTAGATGTCCGCAGGTCCTCGTTCGCCAGCCAACCCTTGTTTATTAATCGCGTATTCTATCTTCAGCTGGTTCCGGTCAGACCAACGGTTCTCCCGCCATTCCCTGAATTTGCCGCACTGCCGGAGATAGAAATCATCGCCAAACGATCCAGCCACAAATTGCGCCGCAAGCTCCATCTCCGCCAAAAGCACCGAATCACCGGTATCAAAATAATCTTCCAGTCCCCGTTGCAGGTATCTGTAAAGCGCAAATCGACTCTCGAATTCCGGAGAGTCAACCCTGCTGGCTGCTTCGTCCTTGGCGTCCGCGACTTCTGACGGAATGACAACTTCCGCAAAAGTCAAGAGCGTAAGGACGATCAGCCTGGGGAGCGCCGGGTATCTTCGGAAAATTCCTGCTGCCATCGAGGGCAATCTATGTCAGAATTGAGTATAGAACAAGCGACATGCCGGTGCATGAAAGTGAACAATTTCATCTAATTTCCCCAAGAAATACCTTCGTATTTGGCCATCCGGCTCTTATAATTGAAGTCAACAGGCAGCAGCTTCGTCCACTCGTGTTTACCTTCGGACTGCCTGGAACAGGAGCATTAATGAATCTTGAGAATAATGAACGGCCCACAGGAAGCTATGCACTCCTCAAAGTGCACAATCGTCAGGACCGTCTCGGGGTAATGCAGGCAATCGCCGGCTTTGCACAAATTCTGTCATCAGACGCCGTCGATGGCGACTACGATATCATCCTGCTCATTAAGGAACTGCCCGGCGCAACTATCGAGCAATTTGTCAATAATACGATTCGAAATCTGGATGGGGTGAAAGACATCGAAATCTGCCACGTCGAATTAACTGTTGATGGTGCCGGTGACAGGAAGGAGCAGTCAGTCAAATCCGCTAATTCCAGCGCTGAATGCTATCTTTTCCTTGAGACCGACCGTCGTCACTTTGAAGATATCTTTGGCACCCTAAGTGTCTTGGGTTCAGTAACTTCCTGTGAAGTCGCCAGTGGCCAATTTTCACTCGTCCTGCGCATTGAATCAGGTAGCTTTGACTCCTTGGACAAAATCATTAATGATAGAATTCGCCCCTTGCCAGGTGTCTTGCGAGCAAAAGAGAACCGGATCATCAAGCTCGCTGGCTTTTAAGCCGACACTAATACAGGACAAATCAACTCATAAATATGAATTCCACCCGGAAAAAACTTAGAAACCGGATGAAATTCCTTGCGATTTTTTTCACAAAGACATAGGTTTGGAAGTGGAAGCGCCTGCGGATCGACACCGTCCAATTGTGCTGGCGTAATCGTCCCGCCGCTTAACATCAGGAGACAAGACCATGGAGACGAGTGATCGAGAATTCAAACCATTTAATGTAGATATCTGGAAGTACGATGGGCACGCGGGCGCGCTCATCCCATTGTTGCAGTCTGCACAGGACACCTACGGCTATGTGTCGGAGCGCGCCATTGACTACATCAGCCACGTTACGGGGGTCCCTCCGGCCGAGATTTACGGAGTGGTCACTTTCTATGCCCAGTTTCGAACCAAGCCTCTTGGTGAAAAAGTTATCAAGGTGTGTAACGGTACCGCCTGCCACGTCAATGGCGTCAAAGAAATCGCCAATACTCTAACCGACGAACTCGGCATCAATTACGAAGAAACGACAGAAGACGGGAAATTCAGCATGGTCTCTGTAGCTTGTCTCGGCTGTTGCTCGCTGGCACCCGTCGTCATGGTCAGTAACGAGACTTTTGGTCGCTTGACTCCTCAAAAGACGCGCAAGCTTGTGCGCGACTTGAAGCGGAAATAGGGAAGGTCCGGGACAATGGCAAGCAAAACAGTAATGGTCGGATTGGCAACTTGCGGTATCTCCGCCGGCGGTGAGAAAGTCTACGAAGCCTTCCAGAAGGAACTTCAGCAAGGGGCCGACTTCACCCTGCGCGAAACCGGCTGCGTCGGCATGTGCTATCGCGAAGTGCTCGTGTCGATCTCCAATGGTAATCAAGAGAGCTACCTTTACGGCGAAGTCACTCCCGATCGGGTGAAGCGAATAGTCACGGAACATATTCAAAACGACACGCCAATTGACGAATGGCTGGTGTCCGGCGTTGGCCGGGAGATCGGATTCTTTGACAAGCAGGTGCGAATCGTACTCCGCAACTGCGGTGTCATCGATCCCAGTTCGCTCCAAGAATACCTGCAGAGCGGTGGTTACAAGGCTGTCGAAAAAGCTGTAAAAGAGATGACACCGGAACAAGTCATCAGGGAAGTGCAGATCTCCGGACTTCGCGGACGTGGCGGCGGCGGATTCCCAACCGGAAAGAAGTGGGAATTGACGCGCGCCAGCGTCTCCGACAAGAAATACATCATCTGTAACGCCGACGAAGGCGATCCCGGGGCGTTTATGGATCGTTCAGTTCTCGAGGGCGACCCACATTCAGTGCTCGAAGGCATGATGATTGCCGGCGTTGCGATCGGCGCCGATGAAGCCTACATCTACTGTCGTGCCGAATACCCCAAAGCCGTCGCCCGTTTGCGCCTTGCGATCTCCCAGGCCAAAAAGCAGGGACTCCTCGGTGATAACATCTTCGGTAGCAACTTCAACTTCAACATCAAAGTCAAAGAAGGCGCAGGCGCATTCGTCTGCGGCGAAGAAACCGCTCTGATCGCCTCAATCGAGGGTCGTCGCGGCATGCCGCGCTTCCGGCCGCCCTTCCCGGCGCAGCAAGGCCTCTGGGGCAAGCCGACAAATATCAACAACGTCGAGACATTTGCCAACATCCCCTGGATCATTCTCAACGGCGGCGCCGCCTACGCTGCCTATGGCACCGACGACAGTAAAGGCACAAAAGTTTTCGCTATGGCCGGCAAAGTCAAACGCACCGGCTTGGTCGAAGTCCCGATGGGGATGAGCATCAACGATATCATCTTCAAAATCTGCGGCGGTATCGTCAATGACAAGAAATTCAAAGCCGTCCAGATGGGCGGCCCCTCCGGTGGCTGTATTCCGGCATCACTCGGCGAAACACTGATTGACTACCAGCAAATCAATAAGACCGGCGCCATCATGGGCTCGGGCGGCATGGTCGTCATGGACGAAACCACCTGCATGGTCGATGTCGCCAAGTTCTTCCTCGCCTTTACCCAGGCGGAATCCTGCGGCAAATGCACCTTCTGCCGGATCGGCACCAAGCGCATGCTCGAGATTCTTGAACGCATCACAGAGGGTAAGGGCAGGGAAGAGGATCTCGTCACACTCGACCAGCTCGGCGAACAAATCAAGATCGCGTCCCTGTGCGGGCTTGGTCAAACTGCACCAAACCCGGTGTTGTCAACTCTGCGCTACTTCCGCGATGAGTATGAAACGCACATCCGCCAGAAGAAATGTCCGGCGCACGTTTGCACCCCGCTATTGACCTACACGATTGATCAGGAAAAGTGCAACGGTTGCATGCTCTGTCCGCGCTCTTGTCCGACCGATGCCATCATCGGGGAAAAGAAGAAACCGCATACGATTCTGCAGGATTTGTGCATCCAGTGCGGGAAATGCTTTACCGTCTGCAACCAGGACGCGGTTATCAAGGATTAAGGTGAATGATGATTACGATTACAATTAACGGCCAACAAGTCACCGCTGATCCCGGCAAGACAATTCTCCAAATCGTCCATGATCAGAAACTGGACTCGATTCCCACCCTGTGCTATGACCGCAAGTTGGAACCGTTTGGTTCGTGCTTCCTCTGTGTGGTCGAAGTCGAAGGGATGAACAAACTCGTCCCGTCGTGTGCAACTAAGCCATGGAACGGCATGGTGCTTCAAACCCGTTCGCCCAAGGTTGTCGATGCCCGCAAAACCTGTCTGGAACTACTGGTATCCAACCACCACGCCGATTGCTTTGGCGCCTGTCGCCTGAATTGTCCGGCAGATGTCGACATTCAGGGCTACCTGTCACTGACTTATCTGGGCAAGTACCACGAGGCTGTCCAACTCATCAAAGAGAAAAATCCTTTCCCGTCTGTTTGTGGTCGTGTCTGTACCCGCAAGTGCGAACTGTCTTGCCGCCGGAAAATGATCGATGATGCCGTCGGCATTGACTACCTCAAGCGCTTCTCGGCCGACAAGGACCTCGACGACATGTGGACCCCCAACCCGAAATCGCGGAATGGCAAGAAAGTCGCCATCATCGGCGGCGGTCCCGCCGGATTGACTTGCGCCTACTATCTGACGCTCGAAGGCTATGAACCGACTGTGTTTGAAGCGCTCCCCGAACTCGGTGGCATGCTGCGTTATGGAATTCCGGAGTATCGTCTCCCCAAAACTATCCTGGATAAAGAAATCAAGTGGATTACCGACCTCGGCGTCGAAGTCCACACCAATACGAAACTTGGTCGCGATATCACTCTCGACGGATTGTTCGCGCAAGGCTACAAATCTATCTTTGTCGGCCTCGGCGCCCAACTTGCCAAGAGCATGGGCATCGCCAATGAGCAGGTCAAAAATGTGCTTGGTGGCGTTGACTTCCTGCGCGACGTGACCATGGATCACGCTCCGGCGATCAAGGGCCGTGTCGTTGTTGTCGGCGGTGGCAACACCGCTATTGACGCTGCCAGAACCTCTCTGCGCCTCGGTGCCGATGAAGTCATCCTTCTCTATCGGCGCACGCGCAAAGAAATGCCTGCCAACGAAATGGAAATTGTCGCAGCGGAAGAAGAAGGAATTGTTTTCAAATACCTCGCGGCTCCGACCAAAATCAATTCCAAGGATGGTATGCTCCAATCGATGGAATGCATCGAGATGGAACTGGGCGAGCCGGATTCCTCCGGCCGTCGTCGTCCGGTCGAAAAAAGAACTCCAACTACACGCTGGAGTGCGATTTTGTAATCTCCGCGATCGGGCAGGAAGCCGACCTTGCCGGCGTCCAAAACGGCGACACGGATGAAAACGAAATAGAACTGAGCAAGTGGCACACAATCATCGCGGCCGAAGGCACCTTCAAGACTAATCGTCCCGGCGTCTTCGCCGGCGGTGACGTTGTCACCGGTCCCGCCGACGCCATCGATGCAGTCGCGGCCGGACGCATGGCGGCTTATGCCATCCAGCGCTACATCGAGACCGGACACTACGAAAGGCTCAAACCGCTCTTCGCCAGCCGTAAGGATAATCTCAAGCCATTTACCACCGAAGACTTCTGCGACCCCAAAACCAGCGAACGGACCCACATCACCGAATTACCGGTGGCCGAGAGAATCCGCTCTTTCAAGGAAGTCGAAATTGGACTGACCGAGGAGCAGGCTAAATTCGAAGCCTGCCGCTGCATGGAATGCGGCTGTCAGGTAGCGCTCGAATGCAAACTGCAGGACTATTGCGGTGAATATGGCGCCGACCAGAAGCGTTTCGTCGGCGAGTTCAATCGCTACAAGGTCGATACCCGTCATCCGTATATCACCCTCGATTCCAACAAGTGCATCAACTGCGGCCGCTGTGTGCGAACCTGCGCCGATATCCTCGATGTCTCGGCACTCGGATTCGTCAATCGTGGCTTCCGCACTATGGTCAAACCGGCCCTCGAAAAGGCCCTGGCTGATACCAATTGTGTCTCCTGTGGCAACTGTGTCGATGTCTGCCCGACCGGCGCGATTGTCAATAAACTGCCCTTCGGCCGCTCCGGACCGTGGCTGATGAATCGCATCAAAAACGTCTGTAACTTCTGTTCGATCGGCTGTAACGTCGAAATCAATGCCAAAACTGACGACTTGTTCTATGTCTCGGGCTCCTTCGAAGGCGAACCCAACTTCGGCGAACTCTGCGTTCGCGGTCGGTACGGCTATCAGCAGCTTCTCGGCAGTGAACGCCTGCGCCGACCATACGTCCGTAAGGGCGGTGATCTGGTAGCGGCTACGTGGGAGGAAGCTTGGGAGCGAATCGAGCAGGGCGCCAAGGACCTCCGGCTTGAATACGGACGCAAAGCAATGATGGTATCGGCATCGCCAAAACTCACCGATGAAGAATTGTACCTCGCCGGTAAACTTGCTCGCGTCACCCTCGAAACCAACGCCATCGGCAGTTTCCAGCATCTGGCGACCGAGGCCGACTATCATGCGCTCGACGGTTTGCTCGGAGCGACGATGTCCACTTGCGGAACCGCTGAATTGGAATCAGCCGATCTGATTCTGCTCGTGAATTGCGACCCCTTCACCGAAAATCCCGTCCTCGGCTGGCGGCTCAAACGCATGCTGAAGAAGGGCAAGCAAGCCATCGTTATCAACTCCGCCGATATCGGCATCAATCGCTATGCCACACAGTGGCTCGATCCGCGCCGCGGAACCGCAACTCTGCTTCTCAATGGACTGATGGCGGAGATCATTCGTCAGGGCGGCGAGGAAAAATCGTATCTCGACGCGCGCACCGCGAACTACGAACGCTTCCGCCGTTATATCGAAGTCATCGACACCGACGAAGTCTCTTCGGTCACCGGAGTCCGATCTGCTGTCATTGAAGAATGTGCACGCCTGCTGTCGTCGAGAAATCGCAAGGTAGTCGCCATCTACAATCACGATAGCCGTCGCGACCGCTCTCCAAACGACCTCAAGGCGCTGACTTCGCTGATGCTCATGACGGGAAGGATCGGCACCGACGGCAATGGCATGATCCTGCTCTCAAGCCAGGCCAATACCAGGGGAATGCAGATCGCCGGTTTTGACCAGCATCTGCTGCCCGGTGGAACGCTCATTACGCCCGAGTCATTCGCCCGACTGTCAGCGCTGTGGAACCACGATCTTGACTGCCTGAAGAATGGCGATAGCGGTGATTTCCGCACCGACTTTGAAAACGGCAAGCTCAAAGGCGCCGTCATTCTCGGCGAAAATCCGGCCGTCGATCCCGACTGGTACAAGCGGATTGAAAAACTCGAATTCCTGGTCGTGGCCGACCTGTTCATGACGGAAACCGCCAAACTCGCAGATGTCGTCTTGCCGCTCAACAGCTATGTCGAAGACGAAGGCACGATGACAAACTGGGAGGGTCTGCGCCAGCCGCTGAAGCCTCTTGGCAGACCGCTCACCGGGCACAGCAACATCGATATTATTGCTCGTATCATGCAGTCTGCTGACGGTGGTGTTCATGGCGCATCATATTCGCACGAATTCATTGCGAACGAAATGCACAAGCTGCTGCCCGAACGAGGGCAGAAAGTGGACAACGCGGCGAAATTCCGCCAGATGTTTCCGGCTCCGAATGGTAAAGCTAACTTCGAGGTCTATCCCGCACAGGTCAAGGCCACCGAAGTCAAATACCCGAATGTGCTGGTTCTCGATGAACGCACCGATGCCAAATTGTCGCAGGTCTTCGGAGAAAAGTAGTCGCGAGGGAGTGGGAATGACAAGTGCGGCTATCGATCTCGATGGCCGCACTTTCTCGTTTCCGGGTCGGAGATTACGACTTGCTTTCAGCCTTGGCGGCCTTAAGTAGTTCTTCAATCTTACCGGTAATCTCTTCTCCTGTCGGCTCAACTTTCGACGGCCAACGCGCGACGAGATTGCCCTTCTGGTCGATTAGAAACTTGCTGAAGTTCCATCCAATTTCGCCGGGTAAATTCGAAGTCTGGGTCAGATACTTGAACAGTGGGTGGATATCGCCTCCCTTGACACTGACCTTCGACATCATCGGAAATGAAACATCGAACTTCGTTGTGCAGAACTCCTTGATTTCCTCATCAGTGCCGGGTTCCTGCCCGCCGAAATTATTCGCCGGAAATCCGACTACCACGACACCCTGACCCTTGTACTTGTCATATAGGGCTTCAAGGCCCGTGTATTGCTTAGTGTAGCCACATTGGCTGGCGACGTTTACAATCAGCACCACTTTCCCTTCAAATGATTTCAGATTCGTCGCTACACCATCAATAGTCTTGAATGGAATTGCCTTGTAATCGGCAGTGGTTTGCTCGGTCATGGCTGTCTCCGTTTTCGGTTCTTTCTTCGCTTCGGGGGCTGGTGTCCCGGCTAGGGCGAGGCTCGTGAACATCGCTACCGATAAGCTTATGGCTGTAATCTCTCTCATGCTTCTCCTCAATGGCTAATTTAACCTGCCCCGTTTATACGCTCCAGCTGCATGGGATGGTGGCACCGTCTAACTAATAGGTGATTGACAATTCCAGGTGATGCCGGCTATTCTTGAAGTACCGGCTTCCTAATAAAGGATCAGGATTGCAGCCAGAAGCAAGGACCACGACTGGCGGCAATTTGCGCAACGAAGGCACGGGCACGCCCTGCGAGCTCAAGCAACATCACATGAAGACCAATCCGGCATCCAGATGGTCGATGCGCCGGGGCTGTCTACAGGGCTGGACTCTTTATTTGACCAATCTCGAGTGCTATTTCGAACACGAAATCGACCTCCGCAGCAATGACGTCAAACGCCCTATCGCCAGGACTTCGGAAGCAGTTAGGAGGCAGCTCGAAAGAAAATGGCCGGACGCACGCCGGCCTTTTTGTCAAAATCATCTGCTTGTTGTGTTGCAGTATCGTATAATAACTGAATGAGACGTTTCTGCTTGTTGTGCCTGGCCTACGGTATCGTCGCGGGCGTGCTTGTATCGTGCGGAGCTGACACCTCGGAAACTCCTCCCGCCAAGACCACTATCAGCGATGCCCCGGATCAGGTGATGACAAACTCCGAGATTTACCTCACCAGCGGCGGCAGACGTAAAGCGACGATCAAGTCCGACACGCTGATGACCTATGCGCGGATCGACACAACGCTGCTTTATAAGGTCGAAGTCATGTTCTTCGATAGTTCCGGCACGCACACTTCAACTCTTACCGCAGACTCTTCGCGAGTCAGTCAACGGGCCAACACCATGTCGGTGTTTGGGCATGTTAAAGCTTGGACGAAAAATGACCGCCGCCTCGTGGCGGATTCACTCCGCTGGAACGCCAAAACCGAGCGCATCGAAACGGAAGGGTACGTCGAGATTTATCGCGGCCAGGATATGATCTCCGGCTTTGGACTTGAGACCGACCAAAGATTGGAACACACGACCATCAAACGCCAACCCAAAGGATCGTTCAATGAACCGGAATAAGGTAATTGTCGCTGTTGCTTTAGTGTTCAGCCTTTTCACGGTCTCGCACGCCGACGACATCACGCCGGATCAAATGCGTCGTTTGGTGTCTGCCGAATTGAAAACAAACGGTGCTGCCGGCGATTCCGCAGGCATGCCGCTGCGTGTCACCGGTTACGGAGAGAAATTCAAGGACTTCTTGATTGTTCCGGTTGTTCGAAATGGGGTGCTTGTTTCGGTCTACCGCGATGACCCCAAACGTAATTCAGTTACCGAAATCTGCTCGAAATCCAACGTTAAGACGCTTAAGCTCCATCTCTTTTCCGTCGAGGGCGCCCGCCGCGAAATGGACAAGCAAGGCGTCGTCGACCCGGTACCAAAATTGATTAGCGTCGGCCCAATTTCGCTGCTCGGCGCTCTAACCGCAGGTTGGTATCACGATACCGGCGATTCCTTCGTGTTGTTATCCCTGTCCGGACGACTGGTTACCGAATCCGACATTGCCCGCTACTGGCCCGAACATCTCGAAGATTTGCGCGCTATTGGCCGCTGAAGCTCCTACTCCGGGGCTCCCACCGTTGCCACAACATAATTCGCAGTGTCAAGGTACTTCTGCGCTACCCGCTTGACATCCGCAGTCGTTACAGTCTTCATCGCCGTGATCAAGTCGTCTTCAACGTCGTATTTGCCAACCAGGAACTGATTCACCGCCATATAGTAGGACTGGTTGATCCGCGACAGCCGCGCCGTCAGTTGCGATCCCCAGAGTGAATTGACCGAACGCTCAAGCTCATCAGCAGAGACTTCCACCGTACGCATCGAGTCGATCAGATGCAGAATCCCGGCCTTGGCAACCGCATAGTTCTCCACTCCGGTTCCCATGACTGCAGAGAACCAGCCGAAGTCGCGATCAAACCCGACTCCCGCCCCGACCCGGTAGGCCAGCCCTTGCTGCTCACGCAGGACCTTGCCCAGGCGCGTAGAGAGAATATCAACCGCTACCCGCAGCGCAACCGCATCCGGACTCGAAGCTCCGCAGACCGAATTGCCGATGTACATATAGGCCTGCTTCTTTTCCATCGGTTTATTTTGCTTTATCTCGCCCGCGATCGGAATTGGCGCGACCGCCGGAACGGCCCCAATATCCACCTTCGGCATGTCGCCGAACGCGCTCTTGATCTTCGCCAGCATCTGCGCCGGCTCAAGATCGGTGCAAACCGACAGTATCACATTGTTCGGCGCATAGAACCTGGTGTAGTGCGAACGCAAATCGTCAGCGGTTATGGCGCCAACCGAGCGCATCGTCCCCGTCTCCGGGCTCGTGAAGCGCGTGTTCTTGAAAAGCAAATCATAGTAAATATTCTTCGCCAGATCGGAGGTCGATCCCGATTGCATCCCCAGTATCCCCATCACTTCGCCGCGCACCTGCTCCACTTCGCTTTCCGGAAATGTGGCATTCTTGACCATCTCCGCCAGCAACTCCAGGCCCTTGTCGGTGAAATCGGAAATCGTCTCCAATTTCAGGAATGAAAATTGCCTCGAAGTATAGCGGTCGTCATACGGGATGTAGGGATTGTCATTGGCCGTCAAGTTTGCCCCAATCGCCGCCAATGCCCGCGACATCGCCTCCGTGCTGTAGCTCTTCGTTCCATGCGTGAGCATCCGGTTGACAAAATCCGTGATGCCTTCCTGGCCTGCGGGCTCCATCGCCGCCCGGTTCTTGCCCAGCACCATAAAGGCCTGCACTTGCGAATAAGGATTCGACTTGATAATCACTTCCAGCCCGTTCGGCAGTGTTTCCTTGAGGTACTTGCTGGTAATCTGCGCCGCCGCCGATGACTGCGATTCGGCGATGGGCGTCACGACCGTCGCGACATAGTTGTACTGCTTGAAATATTTCGCCGCCACCCGCTTGACGTCGGCCGGTTTGACTTTCTCCAGATTCGCCGTCATGTTGTCGATAAAATCGTATCCCGTCGCGACCATCAGAGGAGCCACCTGGAATCCGTAATAGTGCAGCTTCTCCTTGAGGTAGATCTCGCTGGTCTTTGCCGAAGTAACAACCGACTTGATATCAGTTTCGCTTGGCTCCCACCCCGACACAGTTTGCTCCATCGTTTGATTCAGCAGATCAATCACCTTTTGCACGTTCTGGACCGAGTCGACCTTGATCGAAATATCATAGGTGCTGAAATCCTTTTGAGTATTGACCGACGCCGACACCGACTGCGTCAAACTTCCCTCCGGTCCCGATATTGCCTTAAGCAGTGGCGAAACACCCTGCGTGTTGAGCAGGTCATTGAGAATATAGAAAGCATAATAATCAGGATCGGACCACAGTGGTGCTCGCGAAGTGAAATTCAGGTAGCAGCTCTCGCTCTCCATCTCCGCTCTCACCACTCGCTTTTCGCTCGGCAGGCTTACCGCAAACTGCGGAACCGGCGGAATCGCTTTCGCCGGCGCGGTGCCGAAGTACTTCTTGTATTTCTTGATCATGTCGGCTGTGTTGAAATCGCCGATTACCAGCGCCACCATATTGTTGGGCGCATAATAAGTCTGGTAGTAGTCCAGAATCTCCTGCCGCGTCACGGTGTTGATCAGATTTTCGTAACCCAGAACCGGCCGTGCATACGGAGTGCCGGCAAACACCACCGATTGATGCAGGTCATCCACGATATCGTCAATCCGGTCGTGACTCTGGCGAATCTCTTCGATAACAACTTTGCGTTCTTTGGGAAACTGATCCTCGGGAAGGATGGAGTTGAAAAGCTGGTCCGACTGCACGTCCAGCCCGTAATCGATATAGTCAGTTGGCATCAGCACCAGATAAGCCGTCAGATCCTTGCGCGTAAAGGCATTGATGTACCCACCGTGTCGCTCAATGATGTCATCCAACTCGACTTGCGACTTGGTCTTCGTGCCGTCAAACAGCAAATGCTCCAAAAAATGCGTGGCGCCGTTGTTGAACTGATTCTCGTACCGGGCTCCGGCATTGACAAAAACTATCGATGTAATCATGGGGGAAGAGTGGTTTTCGACGAAGATTGCCTCCAGTCCATTTTCCAATGTAACCCGGGTCGACGGCAAACCCGCGTATGCGCAGGTGGAAAGTGTTCCGATCAGCAAGACTGTGACAAAGCAACGAAGCGACATTTATTCCTCCCGTAATATTGATCTTATGATGACACAATCAACCTCCGGACGGTATCGAAGTCAAGAATATTGATGTCGGCGTCAGTGTTATCATCGCTTGATAACAAAGAAAAGCGCCCGTTTCGAAATCGGGCGCCTTCAAGCAATGGGTGGCTCAATGAGCTCTTGTTTTACCTATTGACGAGCTGAACAAATTCGTCGATCCGGGCTGTCGCACGACGCACAGCCAGGCGCCAAAATTCGTCCCTGGTCAAATCAACACCCAGATGTTTCTTCGCGACCTGTTCGGTCGTCATCTTGCCCGTGTCTTCGAGCAGGCTGCGATATTTCTTCGCAAATCCCTTGCCTTCCTGCACGGCACGCTCGTAAACGCCCCCGGCAAACAAGAATCCCATCGTGTACGGGAAATTATAGAACGGCACATCGGTGATGAAGAAATGCAGCTTCGAAGCCCAGAACAAAGCATGCTGGCCTTCCTTGGGATCAAGGATTCCGCCAAATGCTTCTTTCTGCGCTGCCAGCATCATTTCATCGAGGCGATTCTTGCCGACTATTCCGCCGGCCCGCTCCTCATAGAATCGCGTATCGAACAGATATCGCGCATAGATGTTGCAGAACAGAATCAGCGTACCCTGCAGCTCCTGATCGATCAGCAGCAACTTGCCCTGTCTGTCGCTGACTTCCTGCAGGGCCGCGCTGCCCACCCGCAGTTCATTGAAGATCGATGCCGTTTCCGCCAGCCCCATCGGATATTCTGTCGCCAATTGCGGCGTGTCCTTGAGCACCCATTGATGATAGGCATGACCCAGCTCGTGCGCGAGCGTCGACATGCTGCTGTAATCATTCGAATAGGTCATGAACACGCGGGATTCGCCTTTGAGATTCAGACCGGTGCAGTAGGCACCATCCGCTTTGCCGGCGCGATCCTCCGCTTCAATCCAGCGTTTGTCAATCGCCATCCGCGAAAATTGCGCCATCTCGTCAGAGAATGAGCCCAGGTGCTTGACAATGAAATCGGCCGCCTGGTCGTATGTGAATTCGAGATCCAGATGTCCCACCGGAGCGAACTGATCGTACCAACAGAATTGATCCGTGCCCATCAGTTTCTTCTTCGCATCCGTGTAGCGCTTCAAATCGGGAATCACCGATTTCACGGCGCTCCACATTGCGTCCAGCGTCTCCTGCTGGCTGCGATTAAGCATCAGCGGTTCAACCAGTGCGCTCTTCCAGCCGCGATTGCGGTACAACGCCAGTCGGAATCCCGCCTGCGCGTTCAGTACCGATGCACAGACGCTGGCCTCGTTCGCCCACGCCTTCTCAAATGCCTCAAAGGCGCGACGCCTGACGGCTCGATCGGGATGTTGAAACTTGTTCGCCAGCTGTCCGACCGACATCGTCTCCACGGTACCGCTCTCGGCAAATTCGACGGCAATCTCACCGGAGATCTTGTCGTACAGACGCGACCAGCCGTGATACCCGTTCACCGCCAGCTCCTGCGCCAATGCCTCCAGTTGCGGCGGCATCTTGTGCTTCGCCAGGCGGCGCATTTCATCGAGCGGAAATTTGATCTCGGCAACCTGTCCGGCAGCTGTCAGTTTTTCCCATTCAGCGTCGGCATGACCGGCGAAACTGGCTTCGAAGCCCGTTCGCAGATTGAGCCAGGCGGCAATATAGTTGTCGATCTCGCCCTCCAACGCATGACCGGCATCGTCCTTGACATTTTGCGATGTCAAACAATGCGCAAAGGACCGCGCCATCTCGATGTGCGCACCCAGTCGCTGAAACTCCAGAATGGCGGCAATCCACTTCGCCCGGCTCGAATCGTTCAGTTCCGCCGGAAGCGCCTTCACGTCTGCGGCCAGCTTCTCCAGGTCGCCGCGAATCGCGTCGCAGAACTTTCTGAATTCCGGCGAGCCGCTCCCGCCCGGGAATATTGAATCAAGCTCCCATCGCGGCGCGGAAGCCTTGGTTTTGGCCGAGATCTCAACACTGGACATTACTATTCTCCTGATCTGATGTCGAAGTACCACACTGTATTCGGTAAGCGGTTACTTAATTATCAAAACTAACGCGATTGCCGCTGCCTGTCAAGACTCTTTGTCGAGCTACAAATGCTCCAGCTCGATTCGCTTGGCCCGCGGCAGCATGTTCTTAACCTGGCCATCCTGAAACAGCCCGCAGCCGAGCGCATAGCGATCATAACGCAGCAGGACATAGCCGTTGGTCGCGTCAACAGTATCTTCCTCGGTCGGCTTAATATCCAGGCCCTGCAGATACTTCCGGGTCTGCGCTCGCGACAGCGTAATGGTGTTGCGGGTCGCCAGGGCGCCGAAAATCTGCAGCAGATTGGTCGTCGGCTTCACGCTCTTGTGCACCCGCGCAATCAACAACCCGGCCGTGTCCGGTACGAGCGTTTCATCGTATTGCTTCGGCCCCACGATTACGCGGCCCTTGGGCCCGGCATAGAATCCAAAATCATCAAAGAGCTTCTTCGACAGACCAAAGCGCAGTTCAAGATAATCCAGAACCAGCTCACGAGTTTCCGGTTCGCAGTAGTCAATCATTTGCGCACCTTGGCGAGGAAGAATCCGCCGGTGTCATGGAAGTGCGGAAAAATACGCCTGGTTCGCGCCAGCCGGGGGTCGAAATCCCGGCCTTGCCACGAGATCAGACCGCTCGTCATCGTCAATCCGGGAATCTCAATCGCTTCCAGCTCGGCCGGCCGGTGTTCCAACAGATACTGAATCGTCTCTTCATTTTCTTCCGGCGCAAAAGTACAGGTCGAATAGATCAGCGTCCCGCCAACGCGCAACAGGTCAAACGCTTTCGTGATGAGTTGCCGCTGGCGGTTGGCGCTGGCCGGTATCCGCTTGGCCGACCACCAGGTGAACAGCTTGCGGTCTTTCCGCATCGTACCCTCGGAGGTGCACGGCGCATCCAGCAATATGATATCAAACTCCGTCTGCGGGAAATTCCGCAAATCGTAATTTGTGACAACGGTATTCAACGCGCCGGTCTTTTCCAGGTTGAACTTGAGTGCCCGGATTCGCTCATACTCCAGATCATTCGCGACGATGGTGCCGCGATTATTCATCAGCGCCGCCAACTGCGTCGTCTTGGAGCCGGGCGCCGCGCAGGCGTCGAGCACCGATGTTGCATTTGCCAGTTCTGTGCGGACCAGCAGCGGCGGCAGCATCGAGGTCAAATCCTGAATATAGATCGCGCCGATGAAATGCTCCAACGTCGCTCCCAGACGTACATCATCCGAGCTGAAGGCATGCTCATACCACGGGCAAGCATGCAGTGGAATCCCGTACCCCTTGAATCGTTCGAGCACGTGTTCAACCTCAGCCTTGAGCGTATTTACCCGGCATGACCGCGGCAGCGGCCGCAACAGGGCGTCAAAAAACTTTTCAGGTTGATCGGAAAGTGATTCGTAGCGCTGCCGAAATTCAGCGGGTAGTTCAAACTGCATCGCTTGATGATACCGCGAATTGCCGCCAATGTCAACAGCGGTAAGCGTCCGGCCGGCCGGCACGACGCGCTATTCCGTTAAGCATCCCCTTGAATACCAATTCATGAACTGGAAACAACGTGTACCAGTATAACAGCCCAAATGCCCCTGCCGGATCAAAGAGCGCCGTCTGTCTGATGACGACGTTGTCACCTTCGCCGCTGACTTCAAATTGCAGCCAGGCCCGGCCCGGAACCTTCATCTCAGCAGACAACCGCAACAGGTGTCCCGGCTCGTAAGCCTCTACCCGCCAGAAGTCAACGGTATCACCAACCACGATCTCTTCGGGGTTGCGGCGGCCTCGGCGCATCCCGGCACCCCGCACCAGGACATCCATCAACCCGCGCAGCTTCCATAACCAATTGCCGTAATACCAGCCAGTCTTCCCGCCGATGCGCCGGATCGGAGCAAAAGCCTGCTCGCGAGTGCATTTCACACTTACACTGCGCGAATCAACCAGCCGGGAACCAAATTTGATTCCGCCCCACGGACGCCGGGCCGGTATCGAGGACAACGCGTCACTCCAGCGCGTCTGGGCAAAACTCTGGTCCTCATACTTCAGTGCGCGCTCCACCGCTTCGCGAATACCGCGCGGACGGATCGTAAACATCCGTTCGGCTAAATCGTTAGTCACAACCGTCTCGTTGCGCACGCTGTCAATGAGCTTCCGCCCGATACCGGCATAAACCGGTGTCACCAGGCCAAGCCATAAACTCGAAATGTATGTCGACAGAATCGGCACCGGAACGATCCACCGTCGAAGATCGCGCTGGCGCGAAAATTCCTTCATGATATCCAGATATGACACCTGGTCAGCCCCGCCGATCTCCACGACCGTGCTTTGCGGACATTCGACATCGATACCGGCAATGAGATACTCGATGACGTCCTCCACCGCAATCGGCTGTGCGAGCGTGCGCGTCCAGCGCGGCGTAATCATGACCGGCAGTTTGCTGACCAGCGCGCGGATCATCTCAAAGGATAAACTGCCTGAACCGATGATGATTGAAGCGCGAAACTCGATTGTCGTAACGCCTGAGCTGCGTAAGCATTCTCCTACTTCTTGACGGCTCGACAAGTGCTTCGAAAGTTCCCGGTCGCTCCCCAGCCCGCCAAGATAGATGATCCGCCGCACACCGGACTTCGCTGCGGCTCTGGCAAAATTCTCGGCGCCCTCACGGTCACGGCTGGCAAACTCATCACCAGCCGCCATCGAATGCACGAGATAGTAAGCAACGTCAATACCGGCGAGTGCCTTCTCCAGCGACTCCGTATTGGCCACCTCTCCTGCAATAACCTCCGTCGCCGGCGCAACTTTCGATTTCAGGTACTCCGGCTTGCGTGCCAGGCATCGCAGCTGATGACCACTCGCTTCAAGCGCTTTAAGCAATCTCCCCCCGATATATCCCGTTGCGCCTGTGATTAAGATTCTGCTCATGATAATTAAAACTCCACGCTGATACCGATCGTCGGCAGCAGGCCAATTGACTCGTCCTCATCGATGGTTTGTTCCCGCTCATTCCAACGTGGCACCTGATGAAACGCGTGGTTATAAACATTCTGAATGTCGATATAGGTGATCATCGTCCAACCGCTGAAAAACCACCGGCGGTCCAGTCGCAGATCGAGACTGTGGTTCGCCTCAAGACGGCGGGAGTTGTACAGCTCCCGCGACTGCGTCCCGTCGCTATTGTACGGTGTATACGGCGAACCCGATGCCAGACGAAATTTCGCTCCCAACTCCCATCTCTCATTGAACAAATATCCGCCGCCGGCGTTCAGTATCCAGCGCTGATCATAGCTGCCGGGGCGCGTAATCCCATCGAGCGCCGTAAACTCCGATTGACTGTAGCTCACCGAAAGCGTCCCGTAACACGGTATCTCGGACAGCTTCTTCTGCACCGACAGTTCTAATCCGCGCGTTCTCCCGGCAGCCGCGCTGACCAGCCGGTCAAACCCGAACGAGACAAATCCTTCATCCTTCCCGCCAAACCCGCCGCCGGTATTTGCCAACACCAGATACGGCCTGGTCGTGCTGGCAGGATAGTCAGAATAGTTCTTCAAGTAAGCTTCCAAAGTGACGCGCGTGTCATCCCGAACAATCCGCTCAATGCCCACAATATACTGGTTCGCTCCGACAAACTCCAATCGCCGGTTCTCCGCGTAGGCCGCCAACCAGATGTACGACGGCGCCTGATAGTATCTTCCGGCGCTGGCGTTGAGCGAGGTGCGATCGGCTAAGCGAAATGACGCACCGAGACGCGGCGACAGCACAACCCGGTCTTCGATCAAGCTGAAGTAGTCGATGCGCCCGCCCGCGGTGAGACTCATCCGCCCCACTGTCTGCGCTATTTGCGCATAGCCCGAACCCTTGTAAGCCGTCGTGTCGATCTCTTCATCAAGCTCAACCTCGTTGCCAAAACTGTCGGTGAACCGGGGGACAAGAACATCAGCCGAAAACCGGATCGCCTTCCCCTGGATCCCGCCGGTAACCTTCGTCTGCGGCGCCAGCTGAATCACCAGATCACCGCGCAGTGACGATTCGTGTTCAGACGCATCATTCAAGAATACCGGATTCAGAAGCGAATCATTCTGACGGTAATTGTATTCAACATATGTCTGGCCCGCCGTCACCGTTGCATAACCGGACTTGAATAGATGCTGCCATGATGCCGCGGCAATCACCTGATTCTGTTCATTGGCAAGCACGCGCGAGTTGTCAAATCGATCTTCGTCATCGTCGTTGAATTGTCGAATCTGATTAATCGCGCCAATACCCAAAAGGCTCACTCGATTCTTGCGATCTATCCGATAATCCGCCTTCATGAGAAAATCCCAATACTCCGGCACGAAAGAGAACCCCGCCGCTTTGAAAATCAGGTCCAGATAACTCCGTCGCGCCGAAACGATGTACGACCCGTCCCGCGCTATCGGACCCTCCAGATTCAATCCGAACTGCGAGGCCGAAATCGTAGCCTTGCCGCCGGGCCGATCCCGCCGGCCCTCGCGCAATTCCAGAGCCAGCACACTCGACAGCTTGTCCCCGTAGCGGGCGCCGAATCCTCCGGTCGAAAATGTCGTGCCCGAGACGAAATCAAGATTTACAATGCTAAGTGGTCCGCCGGTGGCGCCCTGTGTTCCGAAATGATTAATGTTAGGCACTTCAAGATTGTCGACCAGGAACAGGTTCTCGGATGGCGCTCCGCCGCGAACCACCAGATCATTGCGGCCCGGCTCCGCCTGCGCAACCCCCGGCAAAATCGAAACGGCTCGCACCACATCCTCGAAACCTCCCGGAAGACGCCGGATTTCTTCTGACGATTGCGAGTTGCTGCTGATTTGCGCCTCCGCGGTCTGCGGGAAATAATCGGGCCGGACAATCATCCCCTCGGTCTGCACCACGGCCGGCACTAACGAGATCGTACGATTTACCGGCTTGACATTGGCAACCACCACATCCGTGATCATCTGCGTCTCATAGCCAATCGCCGATACCCGGAGACGATACTCGCCGACCGGGAGGTCGGCCAAACGAAACTCGCCGTTGACATCCGTCATCGTTCCGCGCGTCGTGCCTTCGATCTGGATCGAGACTCCAATCAATGCCTCACGCGTTACCGCATTTACGATTTGCCCGGTCAATTCTCCGGCTGGCCGAGAAGAGGCCTTGGCAGCAGTGACCGAACCGACACAGAATACCATGAGCATGAGAGTCATCACGACAACGCATGCGCCACTTACCCGACTAGCCAAGAAAACCTCCATCAGAAAAAACCATGGCCATGACAATCACCGAGCGGGCGCTCCAGCCAATTGTCCGAATCCAATTCGTCTTGATCAGCCTCTGCACAACGGCATAATCACCCGCCCGCGACAGCTTCCGATGGCAGGGGACTTGAAGTGCGAACGTCGAAATCCACACAACTGCCAGGATTATCGCTCCAACCATCGGCAAGCTCGAATCTTCTAAGTTGTATCGCGGAAAACACAAGAGCACGGTCGACACAAGTTCTATCAACATCAAAGGAATTACAACAGCCCCCGTTCGACGCGAATGCGATTTCTCATACGCAATCAGCCGGTCTAACGGCACCTGAGCGAAAAGAGGATAGTGAACGACCTGCACAAACCAAACTAAGCCAGTCATCATTAAGCAACTCAATAGATTAGCGGCGAGTATCAATTCAAGATCACCCACTTGTACCTGCTTCTGTTCTATCCATATCTATAAGGTATAACAACACGAAGTCAACATATCGATATCGTGTCTAATATAGTTCTAATTTTCCGACCCGATTCGTGCCTGGCCGCCTTTTGTCTTGTAATTCGTTATGAATGAGTTGCTTAACATGGCAATTGCACCTTTGGCTGATTCGCTGTTCGTCCCAATTCCGCTTATCGTAACAACTTTGATATTCATGTGACAATAAATATAGAAATAATATTGATTTTTAATAGACATCTCCGTATCTATGTTGAGATGGAAGCTACAGGAAAACACCCTATCAAGGCCGTCGCTCGACGAACAGGCCTCACCGCCCACGTCATTCGCGCCTGGGAGAAACGCTACAAAGCGCTGGAACCACAACGAACTGTCACAAATAGACGGCTCTACAGCGACACCGATATCGACAGACTCACGCTTCTCAAACGCGCCACCGAAACGGGCCACAACATCGGACAGATCGCCGCGCTGCCCGACGAAGAACTGCAGAAGATGATTTCTACCGACAACGCTTTTGTCGGTAGAGCAAGTTCCAGGAACGACAACGAGTCTCCTTCCGCAATAAATTCCCACATCCAGGAATGTCTCACAGCCATCGAACAACTTGATGGCGAGAAACTCGACCTCTGCTTGCGGAAAGCATCCGTAGCCTTTTCGCAGCCGGTCTTGCTTGAAGATGTTATTGTACCGCTCATGCGGCAGGTCGGTGGTGACTGGGCAGAGGGGCGGCTGAGAGTTGCGCATGAGCATCTCGCCTCCGCCATGGTCCGAAATTTTCTTGGCACACTCGCATCCGGTTATCGCGTCGCGCAGAACGCTCCTGCCATCGTAATTGGCACGACACCGGGACAGGTGCACGAACTCGGTGGTGTCTTCGCCACAGTGACGGCGCTGGCGGCCGGCTGGAAAGTTGTCTATCTGGGCGTAGAAACCCCGGCCAGCGAGTTTGCCATGGCCGTACAGCAAAGTCAGGCCCAAGCAGTCGGCATCAGCATCATCTATCCACCCGACGACCCGCGCACCGTCGAGGAGTTAAGACGGCTCCGGCAGATGTTGACCGACACGGTCGAGATCATCGTCGGCGGCGAATCATCAGCCAGTTACACCGGCGAATTGACGCGCCTGCGCATGTTCCACGCAAAGAGCCTGAGCGATTTGCGTCAACGGCTTGACCGCCTGCGGGGCCGCAATCCGGAAGACGCAACTTCAAGTTACTGAAAATCTGAAATGGGGGAGAAAGAGCGGCCTAACCGCTCCGCAACTGGTTCTGTCCCGCGAAAAACCGGCGGCGAAAAAACAGGGCAACGCTGACCAGCGCAATCAAAGTCGGTACTTCTACCAGTGGACCAATCACTGCCGCAAAGGCCGCACCATGATTGACTCCAAACACTGCCACTGCCACCGCGATCGCCAACTCGAAGTTGTTGCTCGCGGCTGTGAATGATAACGTCGCCGTCTTGGAATAGTCGGCGCCGACCTGCCTGCCCATGTAGAAGCTGACCAGAAACATCACGACAAAGTATATCAACAACGGAATCGCAATGCGCACTACGTCCAGCGGAATCTGCACAATCATGTTCCCCTTGAGGCTGAACATCACCAGGATGGTAAACAACAGGGCGATCAGTGTGATCGGGCTGATTTTCGGTATGAAAACCTTGTGATACCACTCTTTGCCCTTCGCTTTGACCAACGCAAATCGCGTAATCATTCCCGCGAAGAAAGGAATCCCGAGATAGATCATTACGCTTTCGGCAATCTGTCCCATTGAGACTTCAACAACACTGCCCTTTAATCCAAACCAACCGGGCAGAACCGTGATGAATATCCACGCATACACGCTGTAGAAAAGAATTTGAAAAATCGAATTGAACGCAACTAATCCGGCGGCGTAATCGGTATCACCGTCCGCCAGCTCATTCCAGACGATCACCATGGCGATACAGCGCGCCAATCCGATCATGATCAGCCCCGTCATATACTCGGGATATCCGGCGAGAAAAACAATCGCCAGCACGAACATCAAAATCGGCCCGATGATCCAATTTTGCAGAAGCGAAAGCCCGAGAATTCGCCAATTACGAAATACCTTGCCCAACTCCTCATATCGCACTTTCGCCAGCGGCGGATACATCATCAGAATCAGCCCGATGGCAATCGGAATATTGGTTGTGCCGCTTTGGAACCGATTAATGAATCCTTCAATGCCGGGATAGAAGTGCCCCATCCCCACGCCGATTCCCATCGCCAGGAAGATCCACAGCGTCAGATAACGGTCGACAAAACCCAGCCGCTTGGTCGGATTGCATTCAACGGGCAATGAGCGCCTCGGGGAGAGTCAGTACATAATCGCGGATTTCGTCGCGGACGCGCCGGTAGTGTCTTAAGGCCTCTTCTTCTGACTTCGCTCCCAAAGCCAGATGCGGCGGATCATCGAATCCGCGATGAACAACCTTAGCCGGGCCGGGAAAAATCGGACACGATTCGCGCGCATGGTCGCAAACCGTCACAACAAATTCGAACTCAATCTGAAACAGGTCTGCCAGATTCTTGGAGCGGTGTGCGGAAATGTCGACTCCTGCTTCTGCCATGACTTTCACCGCCAGCGGATTGAGCCCTTGAGCCTTTGTGCCCGCCGAATAGGCTTCGATGACGGAACCTCTTAAGTACCGCGCCCATCCCTCGGCCATTTGCGAGCGGCAGGAATTTCCGGTGCACAAGAACAGGACTTTCAATTTCATGATCGTATCCTGCAGCAAATCACCTCAAGCTCCGTCGCCAGTATCTCCCGCAGCCTGCGGTCATCTTGGCGGATCTGCGGCGAACGCAAGAGCGCGTCCTGCACCCAGTGCAGAGCCTGTGCTGCCACCGAAGATTCCTCGGGCTCGCTCAGCCGATAGTACACCCAGCGGCCCTCTTTGCGCGTCTCCACCAGACCGGCCTGCTTGAGAATCGCCATGTGTTTCGAAACCGTCGAAGGCGCCAGATCCAACAGATCAATCAGCTGGCACACGCACAGCTCCTGCTTGCGCAGGGACATCAGCGCCCGCACCCGGCTGCTATCCGAGAGCGCCTGGGCGATTTCCGTCAAGTTGTTCAGTTCGTCACTCATAATTCGTTATGTGGCGAAATATAGCAATGAAGTCGGCTCTGTCAAATGTTTTTAGAAAAAAGTGATTCGGAAAATGTACGCCAAACTGAGATACATCCCCACCACCACGAAGGTCGCCCCGGTAATCAATCGCGCCCACTTCTCGATCCGCGTCAATTGATTGAACAGGCCGCCGATTGAACGTGCACTCACTCCCAGCACTATACCCAGCGCCATCACCGGCAGTGCCGTGCCGATTCCGTATCCCAGTGGCAGTAGCACCACCGACTCCTGTTCGATCGACAAGCGGAATCAGACTGCCGAAAAAAAGCGCCGCCGAAATCGGACAAAACGAAAGCGCGAAAAGCATCCCCAATGGTACGGCCCCCCAGATGCCCATCGTACCGATTCGTTTCTGCAGACGTTCGCCCATCGCTGAACCGGAAGTCGTGAAGCTGATCATATTCAGTAGGAACATCCCGGCTATGATCAGCAGAGGACCCAGAATTTGATTCATGTACTTCTGCAGGAATCGCGACAACTCCGGCACCGATAATGCGCCGCCGACCAGAAGCACCCCTAGTCCCACATAGGCAATCGTCCGCCCCAGAGTATAAAGCGCCCCCGAAGCGACCACCAGCCCGGGCCGATCCAGTCGCCTGCCGATAAACGACACCGCGGCAATGTTCGTCGCCAATGGGCAGGGGCTGATTGAGGTCAGTATTCCCAGCCACAACGCCGTCGACATCGCTACATAGAGTTGATCCATCACGATGCGCTCAGGTAACCGCGAATCTCTTCCGCAATATAATTGCGAAATTCCGTCTCCGTCCCGATCAACTCCCATATCTGGTCGAGATTCTTCCATCTCGCCTGCTTGCCGGCTTTCAAGTCGACGAGAATGATTGACTGGGCGACAAGATTGAAATCAGTTTCAAAATGCTCATTACCTGCGCTCTCGATATTGATGACGCGCAATTCCAGTTTCTTCGATGCGAGGTCCTCGGAAAAATTCTCATGAACGATCTCGTGGGTCAATTCCTCGATTCGATTGCAGGTAGGACAGCGTTGCGTGCGGTGGAAATAATACGCGATGACTTTGTCCCCGTCGTCGCAACCTCGGACCCCTGCGACGTGCCGATTGCGGATGTCGATGTGTTGCGCATCACCACAACCGTCAAACTCACCGCGACAAAAATCAACAAGGTTACCGTGATAATCGATTTGATTTTCATTTCCGTATCTCCCAAACTCTATAACTGCTATTGAATCATCGCCTTAATTTCTTCAATCGACGGCAAGCGCCCCGCGACCTTTACCACACCGTCAACGGCCAGCGCCGGTGTCATCATCACACCGAAATTCATGATCGCGTTGATGTCGGTGACCTTCAACACTTCACATTCAAGATTCGCTTCCTTCGCGGCTTGCTTTGTCAGCTCTTCCAACTTCTTGCACTTCGGGCACCCTGTGCCCAGTACCTGAATGAGTTTCATTTCCTTCTCCTATCCGTAAATCGAACCAAATATCAACCCCGTGATCGTCGACATCACGACGACCAGCAATACGAAGACGGCCGTCTTTTTTATTCCCATGATCCCGTTGAGTACAATCATGCTCGGCAATGACAGCGCCGGTCCCGCAAGCAGAAGCGCCAACGCCGGACCCTTGCCCATTCCTGACCCAATCAATCCCTGTAGAATCGGCACCTCGGTCAAGGTGGCAAAGTACATCAACGCGCCTGCTACCGATGCAAACAGATTCGCCCACAACGAATTTCCACCTACCGCAGAACTGATCCAGCCCGGCGGGATTAACGCCTCTTCGCCCGGACGTCCCAGAAGAAATCCGGCGATCAAGACACCAAAGAACAACAACGGCAAAATCTGCCGGGCAAATCCCCAGGTCTGCGCAAACCACTCGCCGCCCTCACCCTTGTCCGTGCTTGTTATCACTGAAGTCACAAATACGCCGGCAACGAATGCAATCAGCGGATGCCCGCGAAATATCAACGCTGTTGTCAGTACTATCCCGCCGCCGGCAATGACTTTCCAGGGCGCAACCTTGATCCAAAGCACCAGCACCAAACCAAGCCCGAGCGCAGCAACACCCGTCAGAAGCCATTTGATCGAGTAGATCGCTGCAAAGAATCCGCCGCCTTCCTGTTGTGGCGCACTCCAAGTCGCAAATACCAGGATGACAATCTGCAGTGCAAAAAACGTCGCCGTCTGCCAGAGGGGCCGGCTCGCCTGCGATTCAGACAGTTGCATCTGCATATTGTTGCGAACAGCTTCTTCTTTGCGGAAAATGAAATGCATCGCCAGTCCAATTACGATGCTGAACACCACCGCGCCGACGGCACGGGCAACTCCCAGTTCGAGTCCGAGAATTCGCGCCGTCATGATGATTGCCAGCACGTTGATCGCCGGACCGGAATACAGAAACGCCGAGGCCGGTCCGATTCCTGCACCCATCCGATAAATCCCGGCGAACAGCGGCAGCACCGTGCAGGAGCAAACAGCCAAAATCGTTCCCGACACCGAGGCAACCCCGTACGCCAACACTTTGTTGGCCCTGGCGCCAAGATACTTCATTACCGACTCCTGGCGCACGAATACACCAATCGCCCCGGCGATGAAGAAGGCCGGAATCAGGCAGAGCAGCACATGCTCCCGGGCATACCACTGCGTCAGCGCCAGCGCCTCTTGCAGTGACTTCCCGGTGCGCGGCGCATCGATCGGGAGGAAATAGAATGCGGCAAACACCACCGCCATCAGCGCCAGCATTTTCCCCTCAGATTTCCACGCAACCGTCATAATAATCGCCTAAGTGAATCCTCGTTGTCTGTCATTGGGCCAAATCGCCAAATGATTGCTCAAAAAAATACTACTTCACCAACTGCATCTGATCGCGCGCGGCTGACTTCATTACACCCTCAACGCAGCCAAAGAAATTGAGGATGCAGGGAACCCGTAGTTGATAAAACACCTGCGCGCCGCGTTTCTCCATCGACACAATTCCGGCATTCCTGAGAATCGACAGATGCTTTGATACCGTCGAAGTATCCGCTCCGATCATGTCGGTCAGCTCGCAGACGCAGTGTTCGCGATGCGACAATTGGTCAACCATGAACAGCCGCGTCGGGTGTGCCATTGCCTTAATGACCTTGGCGCGCGCTTCAAATAGTGCCTGTGTCTTCTTATCCATCATTCTTCCTTCCAGACATAATATCGGTCATTTGGCCAAATAACCAAATGATTTCTTGTGTCGAGGAAGACATTGTTTCCCCTCCGTCGTCGATTTGTCTTTCGTGATAATTAACTGTCCCGCAAGACCTTGCTCATTATCACGCTGCGGTAGTTGGTGACTTCCCACTGCTGGTGGCCGACAATCCGGTATCCCATCCGCGTATACCACTCAATCAAATGCAGCGCCGGCTCGGCCGTGTCCAGCGCCAACTCAATCATACCGCGCTCGCGCGCAAAATCTTCCGCGTGTCCCATTAGTTTTGTCGCAATTCGAAGCCGCTGCAGAGTCGGTTCAACGGCAAGCTGACCCACGTGCGCCACACCTTTCTTCTTGTAATAATCGCATCCCGATTTGCGGCTCGGATCGTAATAGCAGATCGTGCCGACAACCTTGCCGCCTCGTTCCGCAACAAAACAGTGTCCGGAAGCAACCCGCCTCTTTGTTGTCGCCACATCCTGATGCGTCGCCAGAAACCGCAGCCCCATGTCCGCAAGCACGCGATAGGCACGATGCAGCAGTTCGGTGAGTTCCTCGAGTGAATCCGAATCTCTAAGAGGACGGATTCGCAGCGGTGCTTCAGTGTTTGCAGGCATGGTGATCAAGAGTATGAACGAATGAGTCCTTTGCGTCAACATTTAGCTTGGAATTTATGACGGCCGGCTGCCGCTGTTGCCGGAACAGCACAAAAGCCATTGTCGAATGACCTTCCGCCTGTTATCTTGCCGCCACATTGACAACGAACTATTACCTCGAGCAAGCTGCTGCGGCGTTGTGGCGGCACCATAAAGGAACACTCATGTACAACAAGAAACTAACCGCCCTGGCGCTGACAGCATGGCTGCTGCTGCTGGCCGCCGCTGCCGGCGCGGCCGGCTATGGCGAGCTTAAACCGGATCAGCAACTTGGACAATTCCGGACCGAATGCATTTATGAAAACGAAGCGAAGATCGCCATCGGCGCCCGCTTCCGCCATATCCCTTCCGGCTTTGTCGCCGATCTCTTCACCATTCAATCGCTGCCGCAGGCGTTCATGTGGTTCAATACGCTTCCCCCTTCCGACCAGGGCGAGCCGCACACCTGCGAGCACCTTCTGCTGGGGAAGGGCACCAAAGGCCGCTACGTCGCCTCTTTGGAAGACATGCTCCTTGGCGAAAGTTCCGCCTTCACGATGCAGCTCCAAACCTGCTACCATTTCAACTGCGGCTCCGGCACCGAAAATTTCTTCCAACTATTCGAGAAGAAACTCGACGCTCTGGTTCACCCCAACTACTCCGATGAAGAAATCCGTCGCGAAGTCTGCCACGTTGGCTTGACCGTTGACCAGGCCACCGAAACAGTTGGGCTTGAGGAAAAGGGCACGGTCTACAACGAAATGGTGCGCTCATTTGAAAGTCCCTGGGGCGAACTGATGCTGCAATTGGCCCGTATGGTCTACGGCGCAAATCACCCCCTTTCCTACGAATCGGGAGGATATCCCCCGGCTATTCGCACCATGACTCCCGCCGACCTGCGCCGCTTCCAGGAAGGCGCTTATCATATCAACAACAGTGGAGCGGTTATCTCGATCGCAGATGATATCTCGATCGCCAGCTGCCTCGATCGCCTGTCGCAGATACTTAGCCGCATCGAACCGAATGCCGTGATCCAGGACGACCCGGCATCACTCAACGACCGCCTTCCTGCTCCAGTTGCCGCCGAACCCGGATCCGTCAAACTGGTTGATTTTCCGGCACAACTTGCCAGCGATCCCGGATTGCTCGTCTATTCATGGCCTGCGCAATTTGATCTGAACAACAATGACCTCTATCTGCTTGAGTTGTTTGTCCAGAATCTCTCCGGCGACCAGACCTCCCGCCTGTACAGCCGGCTCATTGACTCGCAAACCCGCCTGATAGATGTCGGCGCCGCCGGAATCGGCAGCTGGGTCAGCAATGAGAAGGGTACCCCGATCAACATCTACTTCGATGATATCAAGCGCGAGTCCTGCACGCCCAAAATGATCGACTCGATTCGAAATGTTATTATTGCCGAAATCAGCCAGATCGCTTCGCTGCCGGACGGTTCTCCCGAACTTCAGGAGTTCAACCGGCGCGCCTTGGAACGCGTTACCTCGCGCGAACGCGCGACACGCACCTTCCTCAACTCGCCGCCGCGTTTCGGCGAACGCAGTTCCGGTGCACAGTGGATGACCAACACCCAGCGCCTGCATAAGACCGGGGGATTCCGTCGTTCGCTGGCATTCACCGACGAAATTGCTTTCGCCCGCCAACAGCTCGGCGGCAGCAAAAACGTCTGGCGCGAGTACATTGCCGCTTGGCGCCTGATGGAAAATCGTCCCTACGCCGTTGCCGCGGTGGCCAATCCCCAACTCATAGCCCGCCAGGAAAGCGAACGCCAGGCGCGCCTCGATACTTATGTCACCAATCTCAAGGTCATCTACTCTGTTTCCTCGGACCAGGAAGCAATCCAGCGATTCAAGTCCGAGTATGACGCCCAAACTGCCGAACTCGATGCTGTTGCCGCCACCATCCAATTGCCCGGTTTCGTCGAGAACCCGCCAATGACTCTCGATGACCCGCTCAAATACGTTGTCGATACTATCGCCGGCATGGTTCCGGTCGTGGCTTCCAAGTTTGAGAATATCACCGCGGCCACTGTTGGCTTGGCGTTCAATCTCGATGTCGTCTCCGAAAGCGAACTGCTTTACATCTCGGCGCTCCCGACCATCCTGACTGACATCGGCGTAATCTCCGATAGCGGAACTCTGACCTTCGACCAGATGCAAAGCCGCCTGCGCTCGGAGATTTCCGGACTCGCTGCCTACACGAGTGTTAATTATCGCACGGAACGCGCCGAACTTGTCCTGCGCTCCTCCGGAAGTACACAGGCCGAAGGTCTCAAGGCTCTCGACTGGCTCGACGATGTTCTCTTTGACTCCTATCTTGAGCCGGAGAATTTACCCCGTATCCGCGACGCCATCGACTACACTCTCTCCGGTTTGCGCAGCACTATGCGCGGCTCCGAGGAATCATGGGTCGAAGGCCCGGCTGATGCTTACTGGCGCCAGAACAGGCCATTACTGCTGGCGACCGATTGTTTCATGACCAAAGCCTTCAACCTCTATCGCGTCAAATGGATGCTCAAGGATGCCGGTGATCCGAATCAGCCGTACAGCTTTGTCAAATTCCTCGAGTCGCTGGCCGCCAAGGGCGCCGGCCTCGACCGCAAACAACTTGGAGAACTCCTCGCTACCCTTTCAGGAGACCAGAAATTTGCCTGGTCATCCGCCATTGTCGTTGAACTCACGGCGAAATACCTCACCGCCGATCCGCGCAATGCCGGCCTGATCCAGGATGTCGCCCGTGATCTCCAGCGAGTCCTCAGCGATATCCCCGATGCCACCCTGGCGACCGATTGGCAATTCCTCTGCTGGCAGACGGCCCGCGATGCCTCGATGGACGACAATACCGCCCTTGCTCAAATCCGCGGAGTTATTGAAAAACTGCGTCATACCGACAATGTCCGCGCCTTCATGATTTCCAGTTCCGCCGCGAAAGATGCATTGATGCCGCGCCTCACCGGGATCATCGGCAAGCTGGACCCGAAGCCCTCGGTGCGACAACAATACAGTACCGACCCGGTGGTGATCAATCGCCTGCATGAACGCGCTCCCGATACCGGTATGCCGGTCTATGTCGGTCTCGTCAACGAGAACACCCGCTCTGGAGTCTTTGTCAACACCGCTGATTGCGCCCGCTTTGCAGAACACACGCCCGAAGGTCTAATCGATTTTCTCGCCGCTCGACTCTATGGCGGCGGCGGCGCCCACAGCATGTTCATGAAGACTTGGGGCGCCGGCCTCGCCTATTCCAACGGCCTGCGTAGCCGCGAATCGACCGGACGCATTGTCTACTATGCCGAGCGCTGCCCCGATCTCGCCCAGACAATGCAGTTTGTTGTCGGCGAGCTGAAGAAGGCCCCGAACGATCCCGCCCTCGGCGAATATACCATCGCCCAGGCTTTCAATGCCAACCGCGCGGCAATGACCTATGAAACGCGCGGCGAAGCTATTGCGCGCGATCTCGCCGATAATATCCCGGCGCAAAGCGTGCGCAAGTTCCGGCAGGGGATACTCGATCTGCGCAAACAACCGGACTTTTATAATCGCGTCCAGGATCGCATGGAAGCCGTTTATGGTCTGTTGTTGCCGGATTACGGCCCAAGCGGTTTGGAGTCCGTGACCAAGTACAATGCGGTCAATTTCGTAACCGGCCCCGAGAAGCAATTTGAATCATATGAACGCTATCTCCAGAGCGTCGAGCCCGGTGCAAGGCTGCACCGTCTCTATCCCCGTGACTTTTGGATGGTGAGTAGGTAAGACAGAAGTCGGTCACTGCACTCAAAAAGCCCTGCCGGCATTTCGCCGACAGGGCTTTTGTTTCCCGCCTCAATACAAGCTAATCCTACTTCTCTTCCTTGTTGCCCTGCTCTTTGTTCGTATCGCCGTTCTTTTTCATGAACATCCGGCGGTACCATTTCGGGTGATGATGCTTGACCGATTCCTCTGTCACGCGTCCTGTTATCCAGGCAAATGACATCGGATACTGCTCGGGATGGAAGATCACAAAGAAGAAATGGAACACGGCGATCGCCAGGGTCGCCAGCCACGCTTCATAGTAATGTATGGTCTCCGACACTTTGACAACCCAGGCCGGCAGGAAGCCGGTGAAGAACGTCGGGAACCACAGCACGAATCCAGTGAGAACCATCGCGATCGTACCCCACACCAGGGCCCAATACTCGGCCTTCTCGGTATAGTCATACATATCGTATTCGGGCCGCTTATCAGTCATTCCGAGATGGAACTTCACATTCTGGAAAATATCAGAAATGTCCTGCTTCACCGGCATCAGCCCGCGCAGCTGCTCCTTGCCGCGTTGCGAGAAGAATAAGAACAAGCCGTGGTGAACCGAAATGTAAATCAGGAACACTGCGGCAATTCGATGAATTACACTGCGGGCATCTTCATAAATCCCGAAGAAGTTGAGAATTCCCACCCACCAGGAATCGGGGAAGCGCAGCGCGAAGCCGGTTATGACCAGTGTGATAAATGCGACCGTCAGCACCAAGTGTTGAAAAACCATGTTGCCGGTAAAACGCATCACCGTCGGTTGCGCCTTGTTTTGCCGATGCTTCTGAACTACGAAGGCGCCGAGAATGATACCGTTATGCGCTAACATGCCGCCGATGACTAGCACAATCGCGAGTATGTAACCAAACCGCACCCATCGATCAATCGGGTTAAACTCCTGTTGAGCCGTCCTGTGAGTGTAGCTGGTGGCAAAAGCCAGATTCGCTTTCGGGTGGCACGTCTGGCACGTTTCGACAATGTTGGCTTTGCTGACTGACGATGCCGGATTCGTTGATGGCAGAATGTCGTGTGCTCGGTGGCACGAAATACAATTCGCCGCTTTGATCGATCCGCCTCGAATCGCCAGACCGTGATACGAGTCCTGATAAGAAGTGAATCGTCCTTCGGTAAACCCGAATTTCTCCATCAGCTGCGGATCATTGTGACACTTGCCGCACACATAGTCGGCCAGGTTCGATTGATTCACCGGCGAGTTCGCATCGCCAATGCGGCGGATTTCGTGCTCGCCATGGCAATCCGTGCAGTTCGGCGCATCGAGAATACCGGCCTCCAGTGCCTTGCCGTGGATCCCGCGGAAATATTGAATGCTGATGTCGTTATGGCATTTCGCGCAGGTCTTGGGAAGATTCTGCTTGTTGACCATTGAGGTGCGATCGGAAGCCTTCTTAATGTCGTGCGTTCCGTGACAGTCGTTGCAGGATGCCGCCGATCCGATTCCCTTTTGAATCCCTTCCGCATGAATACCGCGTATATAGCGGTCAAACGAATCCGCAATCCGGATATCCGGGTCTGCCTTAAGCGCGATCCGGTGATGGCAGGCTGCACAAGTGTTTGGCAAGATTTTTCGCCGAAGTCAATGAAGCCGGGTTCGATTGCGGCAAAATACTGTGGCTGCCATGACAAGATTGGCAATTTGGCGAATTCGGATTATCCAGAGCCAATCCGTGTGCCGATGTCATGAATGTGGTGTTGACATCTTCATGGCAGGTTATGCACTGCGCCGGCTTCAACGCGTCTGCGTGCGGGTACTCCGTGACACCTGCCAGGTCGGCATGGCAATCTACGCAATCAAGCCCGCTGTGCAATGATGCGCCGAGCGAATCAAGATGCACATACATGCTGACTTCCTTGCCTTCACGATCCGACCCCGTCAGACGTATTGTCCGAATGGCACTCCATGCACGCGTCGTTGTTTGCAGCCGGCAGCATCGCCGGCAAGCCCAATACCAGTCCGATAGCTAACAGTCTTCCCGGCAGCGCGTAATACTTTCCCCAAAATCGCTTGATATGTTTCACGATGACGTCTCCATTATAACTAAAAACCATACAAATTCAACCTGTAATGCTATTGCTTCCGTTCTTCCATCATGCAGTCAAATGCCCCAAGATGATCAGGAAGAGCAGGAAAAATCCCGTCAACAACGCAACCGTTCCCCAGACATATGCGATGATCGACAACACCAGGCCGAGCGGCTTCTTCTGATGTTGTTCCAATTCACCGGCTTCGCGAAGCCGCTCATATTCCAACGGCCGTTCTTCCATCATCTCTTTTTCCGAAATCCGGCCGGTATATACCGACACATCCATCGGGAATTTGCTGGCGCGTAGATGGGTATTGAAAAAATGCACGATGAAAATGAAAGCCGTTGCCAGCAGCGCCTCTTCTTTGTGCACGGTGTCGGCCAAGCTGATCACACCGCCGCCCAGGAGGTTCCCGAAAAACTCCTCCTGCCATCTCAACAAGCCCGAGAGTCCGATGACAAACACACCCCAGAAGACTGCGAAATAATCGAACTTCTCCCAATAGGTCCAGCGGTCAAACCGCGGATGATGCCCCTTATTGAAGAACCACTTCATGTGCGCAGCAAAATCGGTGAGGTCCTTCTTGCGGAACATCAGCGTATTCGGTCCCGTCAACATCTCGCGGATCTTGGTCTTGCGCAGCTTAATCGCGAGGAAGAGCAGATGCGCGACAAAGTAGAATCCCGTGACCGCCGCCGCGAAGTAGTGCAGCTTCTGTGCCGACTGCAACGACATCACGTTCGCAAACAGCCATTTCGCCAGTTCGGTGTGCGCGTATGATTGCGGCAGGCCGGTAAATGCGAGTGTCAGGAAGCTGATGTTCACAAGTATATGTAAGAAGCGATGGAAGCCGTCAATGCGACCGTAGTAGGTTTCCTTTTTCACTACCCGAACTCTGATCCCGCGCTGGAACCACAACATCGTGTGGAATCCGAATGCGCCCAGGACTGCGATCAGCAGAACTGTCATCATTCCCGTGACGAGATTATTGAATTTCCCCCAGCCTCCAGTCAGTTGGCGACCCTCGTCCTTGGTATCACGCTCCAGCGATTTCAAGACGCTGTCCTCGCGCGCACTCGCCAATCCGGCCTGCAATTCGGCCGAGCTCGGCTTCACCGGGTGAACCAGGTACGACACAAACCGGTCGTTGGCTCTTGGATGACACTGCTTGCACGTCTCGACGATGTGTCCGCGCGCGACAGAAGATGTCGAATCGGCCGGCTCTTGAATCGAGTGTGAACCATGACAGTTGGTACAGACCGCAAATTTGACCTCATCGGTGCCGGTTTCAAACAGCTTCCCGTGATAGGTCTCTTTGTAGCCTTCGACGACATAAGGATTGATCTGGAACTTCAGCATCTTGTCCTTATCGGAATGGCACTTCGAGCAGAGCGCGACCACACCCTCCGGAGTGAATTGCTCCTTGGTCTTCTTGATGTCAATTTCGCCGTGGCAATCAGTGCAGGTTGGTGCCTCCATAATGCCCTGGGCGCGTGCGCGGCCATGAATCGACTGCTTGTACTGCCGGTTTTCCTCGGCGTGACAATTGACACACTCCGTCCGGCGATGCTTGACCTCATCATTGTCCAGCCCCGGCAAGTTCCAATGATAGGTATGGCACTTCGTGCAGTTGGCTTCGGAACCGTCGGCATTAAGCATCATCAGCTGGCCGTGCGCCAGATTCTCCCTGGTGTGCCGCTCGCCCGAATGGCAGATATTGCATTGGTTGGCAATCCCACCCTCCTTGAAAATTGCCTCATTGATCGAGGCCATATCGGTCTGGTGGCCGGTGTGACACGACGCGCACGAAATTGTTCCGGGATCTATTCCCGGTGCCCGATGAAGACTCTCTTTGTGTCCGGGATGACAGTTGTTGCAGACATCCGAAATCATGGCCGTTCCGACGCGTGATTTCGGATCGGACGGCTTGCGAATCTCGTGCTTCTCGTGGCAACTCGTGCAAACGGGTGCCTTGGTGTTGCCGCCTTCCATCTCATGAAAGTGCCGCGAATGGATGTAGGTCTCAATGTCGCGCTGATGGCACTTCGAACAAATATCGACGATCTCCTGCCTGTATTCCGTCTCCGTCATGACTTCTTTCTTGGACTTAAAATGCGCATCGTGACAGGTGGTGCAGATCGGATACTTGCGGTTATCTTCCTGGTACTTCTGAAAATGATAACTCTGCTTGTATTCAGCGGCCTGCTTCGGGTGACAGCGCTCGCAGACGATCTTCATGCTTAGTTCTTTTTGAGCGCTGTGCGTGCCGTGGCACTCCTTGCAGTCAGGAATGCTCTCTTTCCCCTTCCCCTTGAGCATCTTGTAAAAGTACTCCATCCAGGTTGCGCTCACTACCTTGTGACAAGGCTCGCACTGCACCGGCTGATATTGCGTGAAATGCGGCACGTCTTCGAAGTTCGCGCCTTCCTGCTTGTGGCAGTCCAGGCAGGCCATATTCTTGTGCACCGAACTGTGCAGGCTGTCGCCGCTGACGAATACCGACTTTCCCGACTCCGACTCCAGCGTTTCGTCTGAATGGCAATCCAAACAAAGCTGATTGTCCGGCTTGGATGGATTTTCTTCCTGTGCGTACAAAAACGCACGACCGCTCAGCAGTAATATCGCCGCAACCACCATTGATGCTGACAGCAGGCGAAAATGACGGTTCACAATCTGTTTCACTGACATGACCATATCCTTAGATGTAGTTTTCATTTTTGGGGAAGCGCTCGACATAAACCTGCAGCGAAGATCGGGACATTATTCGCGACTAACTCGTCGCAGCGATAGACGCGCCCCTGGGAGTTCTTCCAAAGTGTCAACCCAAGAGAACAATCAAAAATCATCCCCATAAAACTGCGGGCAGTTATCTCTGTGTTCGAAGTCGATATAAACCCCTGTCCCTGAAGCCGATCCAATTGAGCCTGTAAGAACTTGGCGTGCCGGCCCCGAATCGACTGATACACCGCCTTGGCCTTGGCATGACCCCCTAAGGCAGAATAGAGCAGGAGACGGTAGACTTCCTGGTGCTTTTGCGAGCAGTCGAGTAACTGTGTGGCCAAACGCGACAGTAGCCTCTCAACATCATTTTCGGCTGCCAATTCAGGATATATCTCGTCGCATTGCAGTCGACTCTCGAGAGCGTCAAGCACAGCATCGTAAATCAGCTCTTTGGAAGCAAAATACCGATACAGCGCCGGCTCTGTCACTCCACACGCCGCCGCCAATCGCTTCGTCGTCACCTTGTCATAGCCCTCAACCGAGAAAAGCTTCGTGGCTTCTTCGAGTATCTGATGGCGTCTGTCTTCGGCTGCTAACTTCATCTATCCTCCATCAGCCCAATCTATGCTTGACTATGTGGGCGACTTGTAGTTAACGCTAACTAACAGGTTCGACGCTGTCAAGCGAAAATTGAGTGATTTTGTTACTTTTTTCACAATCTCGGACACGATACGCCCATGATTTGAAGAGCTTGTGTAGTCGTAAGTTAAAGGTGGAAGGAAAGATATCGAATCGTGCGATTGTCTTCGATGATGCCGTTTTTCGTATGTCGTCTGTATCTTCAGGAGTTCATTCGTTGGTGAACTATCATATACATCGTCTATTTTATCTACAATCTGGCCGCCGCTATTGGCGACAACCTTCTGCGTATATGCAAAAAGATTTGGCTCGTCCGTCTTCAAGTGAATCAAACCGCCTGACTGCAGGATTCTCCGATAAAGACTGATGAAATCAGGAGATGTCAGTCTCTTCTTGGCACGGCATTGGCTCAGGTAGGGGTCTGGGAAAGTAATCCAAATCTCGGCCACTTCATCAATCCCGAAGCAATCGGCTATCCTCTCGATCGGCATGCGCAGAAACGCTACGTTTTGCAGCTTCAGATTGAGCGCCGCCTTGGCACCAGTCCACATCCTTGCTCCCTTGAGATCGACACCAACAAAATTGCGATTGGGGTACATCTGCGCCATGGCGACCGTGTACTCGCCCTTTCCGCACGCCAATTCCAATGTAATCGGGTTGTCATTGTGAAAAAACTCACTATGCCATCGTCCCTTCATGTCAGTCAACATCTGAATGACATGGGGAAAAGTCGCCATTTCAGCGAATCGTATTAGCTTCTTCTTTGGCATAACTTCATTCTAGTTCCACTTTCAGCAGTATGGGAGTGCCAGAATAGCGGACCTGGCGCAAATTGTCAATAGAAGCACATAGCATTCATCAGACGTTCGCAAGAAAAAGCCGTGTTGATGTAATCCGGTAGTGCTTCAACACAGGCGGATCTATTGCCGTTTGAACGCGGAATTCTCCGGTAGTGCTTCTTCCAGGCGATTTCCTTGAGTCGCGCACTTCAGCCGGCAGGGAACTCTGTGTATGTCGGTGTCGAAAGATAGCGTTCACCTGTATCGCAAATGAACGTCACGATTAGCTTTCCCTTGCTCTCCGGCCGCGATGCGACCTTTATCGCCGCTGCTACATTGGCTCCGGCAGAAATACCCAGCAGAATTCCTTCCTGCCGCACCACCCGCCGAGTCGTCTCGATAGCTTCTTCATTTTCAACCGTAAGTATCTCGTCCACCAGCTCAAGTTCCAAGACGTCCGGCTTGAATCCGGCGCCGATGCCCTGAATCGGATGGGGACCCTTGATCCCCTTGGACAAGAACGGGGAAGCAGCCGGTTCCACCGCAATTACCTTAAGTCCCGGCTTGCGTGGCTTCAGTACCCGCGCACAACCTGTAATAGTACCCCCGGTACCGATAGCAGACACAATAACGTCAACGGTACCGTCCGTGTCTTTCCAGATTTCTTCAGCCGTAGTCTTGGAATGGATCTCCGGATTGGCAGGATTCATGAACTGCTGCGCCATATAATAACGCGAATCGCCCGCAGCCGCTTCTTCTGCGCGCTTGACCGCCCCCGAAATTCCTTCAGCACCCGGTGTCAACACCAAGTCGGCGCCAAATGCCTTCAGCAAATTCCGTCGCTCCACCGACATCGTCTCCGGCATGTACAGCACCAGCTTGTAGCCCTTCATCGCGCAAACAAAGGCCAGACCGATTCCGGTATTGCCGGAGGTCGGCTCGATGATGATCGTATCTTTCTTTATCTTGCCCGCACGCTCCGCCGCCTCAATCATTGCCAACCCGATCCGGTCTTTCACCGACGAGCACGGATTGAAAGACTCCAGCTTCCCCACAACACGCCCCGGTAGCCCGGCGGCCACCCGATCAAGATATACTAATGGTGTGCCGCCGATCAGATCGGTAATACTTCCTGCGATCTTCATGATTCGCTCTCCTTGGAAATCAGATGCAATAATCCCATGAGGTTTGTCTTCTTCAATTGATGTTTATACGCTCAATCCAACAGGATATTGACACTTTCATTCCAGTGGCAGGCTGATCTTTGTCATGAGCTTCATGATTGGATACATTCCGGGATTCAGGTCCCACTAGGAGTAAGGTCCGTAGAAAAAATCGAGCCGCTCGGCCGGTGATTCGGAAAATGTCGAATCAGACTGCAATCTCATCTTGAATCCGCTTGTTGTTCCGATTGTGCTGCCAGGGTGGCCGCCGCTAATCGAACCGCCAGGTGAAGCGTCGATAGTGCTGGTACATAACTTGATTCCTGCGTATAATGAACTCAGAAAGAAAATATCACCCGGTGCAGTTTCAATCAATGCCAGTGTGGAATGACTTAGAATAGATGCCGTCGGCTCTCATATTCCTTCACGGTTCCTACCCTGAGGAACATGCTGAATTCTACCGGCAGGCCATCAGTAACGGTAGAATCAATCGGTTGATCATCGCGGCCGACGGCGGTTTGCGGCTGTTCGACTCCCTTGGTCTTAAGCCAGATCTCATCATCGGCGACTTCGATTCCGTCGGACCGGATATCCTGCAAAAATTCGGCGGCGTGGAGACTCTCCGATTTCCGACCCGCAAAGACGCAACTGATGGCGAGTTGGCGATCAGGGCCGCACTGGAGCGCCGATGCGAAGATATCGAACTCTATGGCGCCATTGATACGCGCTACGAAACCGACCACCTTCTGGCAAACTTGCTCCTCTTGAAACTCGCGCGACGCTTACTGCCTCAATCCGCAACGGCCAACAGCGTTCGCGCCATCGACCACCGTCAGCGCATCTACTTGCTTGAGAGCGAAGACCTCAAGCTTCAGGGCAAATTGGGCGATTTTGTCTCGATCATTCCGATGAGTGAGAAGATTGTTCTGTCTATTGCCGGTGTGGAATGGGAGTTGAACAGGAGGGAAGTGATAATGGGATCGACCTGGACGCTGCGCAATCAATTCGCCTCAAACAGCGCAGATATAACCGTTGTAGGCACTGCGCTGGTCGTCCATCGCCATTCTTTGTGAGTCAGCAGGACTCTTACATTCCCAAGCTGCCAAGGCCGGGAATATTCAGCCCGCCGGTCAGTCCCGACATCGTCTCTTGTTGAATCGCACTGGCGTTCTGCTGTGCTTGCGTGATCGCCGATACGATCAACTCTTCGAGCATCTCCACGTCGCCCTCCTTCAAGACTTCCGGGTCAATCTTGACTTCTTTAAGATCGCCCTTGCCGGTAACCACCGCGCGAACCATTCCGCCGCCGGCGGTTGCCTCGACGCGCTTGTTGTCAAGTTCCTCCTGCAGTTCCATCATCTTGGCCTGCATCTTCTGAACCTGCTTCATCATATCGCCAAAACCTTTGGCCATTTTCTCACTCCGTTTCTCTGTAACGATTCTCAATCTCAAGATACCGGCGCTTCGCCAGTCTGTTGACCTTTTGCGCAATCTGGCAAGGCGCCTATCGCTCTTTCAACTCCCGGCGCGACACAATCTCTGCATCAAAAATCTCAACTGCCTTGGCGACCAGCGGATGATCCTCCCGCTCGCCCTCGGCCAGTAGTAGGCCGGAGTTTCCGACATTGCCTTCCGGCTTCGGCGTCCATAGTCCGTCCACGAAGAAGTTGAAGCGCAGTTCGCGGCCGCTCGATTCGCGGATGATACTCTCCAGTGTTTGTTGTTGCGTCCGATCTTGGAAGTAGCGCACATGCACTTCGCCGTGCCGGTCAAACGCCACCGCCAGCTTGTTACCCTCTATCGAACGCGCCTGGGCCATGGAAAGTTTGATTTGAAGATTCCGGTGCTGCAACTTCAGAGCCTGGAGGAACTTCTGCCAGATCTCTTGCACTTCGGCCGCAGTTGCCTGTGAAGGAAGAGGGGCGGATCCCGGCGTCGTCTGCGAGCTTGGATTGGTCGCCGCTTCAGGCGCCGGTCGAGTCAATTCGAGTTTTTTTTTTGACTCCGCCAAAGGAGCGGATACAGTTTGCGTCGACAGCGGTTCACCGCCCGCCAGCGAGCGCAACGCCGCTTCGATCGATATCGAACTCTCCATCTGCATCAACTTCAGAAACGCCAATTCGATATTGATCACCGGATCAAACCCGTCGCGCAGTTTCTGCTCCAGGGCAACCAGCAGATTTTGGATTCGCAGCAAGTCATTGAGCGAGTAACCCGCGCCGATCACTTGATACTCTGCCGCCTCCTCGGCGGTGATTCCATAGTCACTGGCAACTTCCGCTGCCGCTTTGAGGACCAGCATCACGCGGATCTCTTCCTGAAACCCGCGAATGAATTCGGCCGCACCGACCCCGGCCTTGAGGACGCTGTCAATCTTGCCAACGATTCCCGCCCCATCCTGGCCCCGTATCAATCCAATCAGCGCGCGATACTCCGATCGCGGCAGAATCCCCAGCGCATCACTCAGTAGCTTGATATCGATGATATCGTGCTGCCACGACGCGACCTGATCCAGAATCGACAGTGAGTCTCGCAACGAACCGTCGCCGCGCTTGGCCAGTTCCACCAGCGCATCATCGGTGATCTTAAGATGCTCCTTCTCCGCAATCCCATGCAGGGCGCTGCGAAGCTCCGCTTCCGGAATCCGCCTGAAATCATATCGCTGACAACGTGAGAGAATTGTCTGCGGAACCTTGTGGACCTCGGTCGTCGCAAAAATAAACACGGCATGTGCCGGCGGCTCTTCCAGCGTCTTGAGCAGCGCATCAAAAGCCGAGCCGCTCAAGCGATGGACTTCATCAATGATATAGATCTTGCGCTTTCCCCCGACCGGAGCATACTTGATGGCCTCGCGCAGCTCGCGAATATCGTCAACCGACGTGTGCGATGCCGCATCGATCTCGAGAATGTCCAGCGATCGCCCCTTGACAATCCCCACGCACGAGTCGCATTGATCGCACGGCTCAACCCCCTGCGGCGCCGCGCAATTCAGGCGTTTGGCAAGAATGCGGGCGACCGAAGTCTTGCCCGTCCCGCGTACGCCGCAAAACAAATATGCCTGACTGACACGGTCAAACTCAATAGCCTTGGTCAAAGTCTCGGTGATGTGCTTCTGGGCCAAAACATCTCCGAACTTCTGCGGGCGATACTTGCGTGAAAATACGAAATAACTCATCAGCAGATCTTGTTGCAGCCCGCCTCAACCCGGCGGCTGTCAAAACTAGTTGGTTCGGTCTATTCACAGAGGAAGGAAACAGACCAGGCTACCCCGCGGCACATGAAGACGGTTACCTACCGTTGCTACCTTCCGGTCCTGGCGGGGTTCGGTACGCTTGCATTGCGCGGGACCTGGTCTGTTTCAAACTCCCCCAATGAAACTCGGGATGCCGGTATCAGACCAGCGCGCGATCCCAACGCGCCGCCGGATAATACCGGCAAATACCCTCTTAGTCAATCGCTATTTTCGCCACCGGAAATCAGCCGCCAATAGAGAATTGAAAGACTCATATAGTCATTGATATCGTGCCAGAGATTGCCTATTCTGACTTCCGGATTGTGCCCGCGGTTTGAGTCCGCCCGAATGACAACTTTAGTAGAGGAAAAGAGATATGGAAAAACCCCGTCTGCCCCGATTAACATACAATTGGATCAGTTCACTTGGAGCCTTTATCTCCATCTCCATGGCTTTGGTCATCATTGTTATGTTGATCATTAACTTCACCATGGCGCAGACCAGTGCCTACTTCGGCATCTTCCTCTATTTGGTACTCCCCAGCATTCTCGTCGGCGGATTGATTCTCATCCCCATCGGCATGTACCGCCAGTGGCGGCGCTGGAAACGCGGTGAAGAACTCTCCACCAACAGATGGCCTTTGATCGACCTCAATCGGCCCGGCCACCGCAATGCGACAATCATTTTCGTCGTGGGAACGGTCCTGTTCCTGTCAATCTCCGCCGTCGGCAGTTATCAGGCATTCCACTACAGCGAATCCGTGCAATTCTGTGGCGAGACTTGCCATGATGTTATGGAACCGCAATACACGGCCTATCAACAATCACCGCACGCGCGTGTCGCCTGCGTCGATTGCCACGTCGGCACCGGCGCCAGCTGGTACGCAAAATCCAAATTGTCCGGCGCCTACCAGGTGTATGCCGTCATGGCCGACGTCTTCCCGCGTCCCATCCCGACCCCGATCGCCGACCTGCGTCCGGCGCGGGAAACCTGTGAAGAATGCCATTGGCCGGAAAAGACCTACGGCGCCGAAATGCGCTCGTTCCAACATTACCAATATGATGACTCCAGTTCCATCTGGACAACCGAGATGCTAATCAAGACTGACACCGGCGAGCCGCACAAAGGACAGAAAGCCGGCATCCACTGGCACATCAACCCCGATATTCAAATCGAATACGTTGCCCGCGACCGCGGTCGCCAGGATATTCCCTGGGTGCGCGTGACCGACAAAACCACCGGCACCGTGACTCTCTATGAGAACGAGGAAAAACCGCTTGAGCCGGCCCAGCTTGACTCTCTGGAAAAGCGTGTCATGGACTGCATCGACTGCCACAACCGCCCGAGCCACGTCTATCGCTCGCCGGACTACGCCGCCGACCGCGCGATCCAATCCGGCTTTATCGATGCCTCGTTGCCCGCGATCAAGCGACTGGCCGTTGAGGCCATGGCAAAAGAATACGCCACCAAGGATGAAGCCAGGACCGGCATCGCCTCATCAATCACCGAATACTATCAGGAAGCCGGATTGCTCAATGAGCCGGAAAGACGCAAAGCTGTGGAGCAGTCGATTGCCGGCGTGCAACTGGTCTACTCGCAAAACATCTTCCCGGAAATGAAGGTCCAGTGGTCCGCCTATCCGGTCAATATCGGCCACTTCAACGATATCGGCTGCATGCGCTGTCACTCGGGCACGCACAAATCCGCGGCTGGCGCCGTCATAACTCACGATTGCAGTGCTTGTCACACCATCACCGCACAGGGAATGCCCGGCAAAATGATGCGCGACAGCACCGGTTTGGGTCTGGAATTCCAACATCCGGTTGACATTGATGAAGCCTGGAAGGAAATGGGCTGCTACGAGTGCCATTCCGGCGTCCAGCCGTAATCACCCGAAGTCAATCTAATTGTGCCCAGTCAGAACTGCATGCTCGACGGTCAACTCAAACCGTCGGGTGTTCTGTTTTTACCCGGCAGGAAACGGAATAAGGGGTAGTACTCGGACTCGATCGGGAAGTAGCCGCCCTTAGCCTAATACACTCTAATGCATCTTCCGCACTCGCATGCGCTCGATTCGCGGTCCCTTGACCGTCGTAATCTCAAACTGCAGACCGTCGACCGAAATCTTTTCGCCCTGCTTTGGTACCCGGCCAATGTGGTCAACCACAAACCCGCCGACCGTGTCCGCCGTTTCTTCATCCAACTCGACTTCGAACTGCTTGTTAAAATCTTCAATCGGGTACTGCCCCTGAACCTGACAGAGTCGGTCATTCACCAATAGGAATGGCTCAAGTTCGGTGTCATGCTCGTCGCGAATTTCGCCGACGATCTCCTCGAGAATGTCCTCGAGCGTAATCAATCCCGCCGTTCCCCCGAATTCATCCAGCACGATCGCCATATGCTGCTGGTCGCGCTGAAAATCGTGGAGCTGCGCCGAGATCATTTTCGAATCCGGCACGAATGACACCGGCCGGATCAGATCATGAATGATGATCAACTTCCCGAGTACCACGACGCTGATAACATCCTTGGTGTGAATGACCCCCTTGATGTTATCCAGCGAATCAACATACACCGGATACCGCGAGTAACCCTCTTCCGTGATTCGTCGCAGGATGTGATCGTGATCAAGGCTCAAATCCAGTCCGACAATTCTTGTGCGCGGCGTCATCGCCTGGCGCACCGTGGTATCGGCAAATTCAAATACGCCTTCGATCAAGTCGCGCTCGGCTTTGTCGAAGTGCCCGCGATCGTGGCCCTCGCTCAAAATCAGGTTGATTTCTTCATCGGTATGCGCCGCCTCCACACTGCGATCAACCAGGCCGAACGGCTTGAGAATAAGCCGCACCATCCCGCTAAGCACCTTCGCCGGTACATAAGCCAGCTTCGCAAAAATCGAAACCGCGGGCGCCACTCCCAGCGCCAGCTGCTCGGGGAAACTCACCGCCAGATATTTCGGCACCAGTTCTCCGATTACCAGAAATAGCGTCGAGAGTACAATGACGACCGCAGAAACCGCCAGATTCTCGGCAGTGGAAGCAGTTACTCCCATTTCCTGAAAAATCGGCTTCAGCAGCGGTACAATCGAACTGCCTCCCATTACCGACGCCAGCGTGCCGGCGACGGTAACGCCCACCTGAATCATCGCAATGAACTCTTCCGGTTGCTCCAGCAGCTTGGCAATCTTCTTCGCCGAACGGTTACCCTGCGAAATCAAGTTTCGCAGCTGGCTCTTGCGGACGGACAATATCGAAATCTCCGAACCGGCAAAAAACCCGTTCAGCACTATCAGCGCGGCAATGCCTAATAGCTCAAGAGTGACTTGGTTCATGGCGTTGATTAACCGGGCCGGGAGTCAGCAACCTGACTCCGCGCGGGGTTGGGAACTGTGTCTGTCATCAGACAACTAAAATACACATCGATCACTTGCGGCGCAAGCGATCTATCGGAGACATTGTTGATTAGGGAAGAGTGGTTTAGAGCGGCGTAAACAGGCGATCGCTGCGCAGACGCGATTCCAAATTCGCGACATTGTACCACGCCGACGAGAACAAATCAAGAACATACGGCGGCTCAATTGTCGGTGCCTTCGGATCCGGTGCCCAGCTGAAGTAAATAAACAGCGCCCGACCCTTGATCCGGCTCTTGTCGAGGAATCCCCAGAAACGCGAATCCTGACTGTCGTCGCGATTGTCGCCCATGACAAAATAGTGGTCGGCCGGAACCTGCATCGGTCCGAACTGATCACGCGAAGAGAACAACTCCGGCAGCGTGTCAGGATCCGAATGGTACATCCCCGCCATCATCGGAACGACCTGCCCGTCGATCATCAGCGCCTTGTCTTTGACCTCAACCATCTGTCCCGGTCCGGCGACGATGCGCTTGATAAAGTCCTTGGTCGGGTTCATTGGGTATTCAAAGACGATGACATCATTCACCTGCGGCTCGGCAAATCGATAGGCGAACTTGTTGACAAACAGGAAATCACCCTCGAGCAGCGTGTGCTCCATCGAACCCGAAGATACCCGGTAAGCCTGTACCACGAACATGCGCAGAATCACCGCGATCACCACCGCGATCAAAACCGCTTCAACATATTCCTTGATATGGGACTGACGTTTCCGCCGCATTGCCCGAGCGGCGCCGATGGTAGTTATCTCTGTTGCCATGTACACCAGTTATATCGGCTTTTCAGAGCACTATTTGAGCAGGAAAGACCAATAAAATGCGCCTGTTCCCCTTTGAAACGGCGGATTATTGTCCAAAATTCGCGCCGACAACCCTTCAAACAATGCGTAGGTCGGCGTTCCCAGCGAAGCGCGGAACCCGACACCGATTCAGTCACAGAGTAGTTGGAACCCTCGTCCCGAAGACAGCATGTGTTTCCACCAGACCTGCCAGAGGGTTCCGACACCCGTGTTAGGCGCGTAGGTCGGCGTTCCCAGCGAAGCGCGGAACCCGACATGTAAATCGTAAAATCGCGCCATCCTGTTTCTGTGGGTCCGACTTCAGTCGGACATTCTTAGCATTCCCCCCCCAACAAAAAAAGCGCCCCGTTTCCGGGACGCTTCAATCTTGTCTCTCTGTACTTCGAGAGTTACGGCAATACGTGAACGATTCTGCGGTCGCGGCCTTTGCGCGCGTATTCGACCACACCGGTAATCGTCGCGAACAGCGTGTTGTCTCTGCCGACGCCGACATTGCGTCCGGCGAGAATCTTCGTTCCGCACTGACGGACAATGATCGTCCCGGCCAGAATCGCTTCGCCGCCGTAGGTCTTCACACCGCGTCTTTGACCATTCGAGTCGCGGCCGTTCTTTGACGAACCTAAACCTTTTTTATGAGCCAAGGTATCCTCCTAATTATCAAATTCAATTATCCGGCCTGCGCCGGGTAGTTGCCTAATATAACTTTCCGGCCCTAGCGGTCAAGCGGAATTTTGCGGCGCGGCTTAAGAGAGAGCAAGTCCGGTCAGAACAGCCAAGGCTATCCTATGGGCATGCACTGCAAGGATTTAGGCCGCCGGAGAACCTGGTAGCCCACCTGAAGCGGTGCTTGGTCGTAGTATTCAGGTGCTTTTGCAGCAGAGGTTGGCATTGGGGACTCGTGGATGTGGCACAGAGCGTAAGGTGGGACATCGTAGAACCGGACAAACTGAAGGCTTCGTGCATGTCCCACCCTCCGCTTCGCTCCGGGTGGGCTACCGAGGGGCCGCGACTGCAACGAGTATCTATCACCTGTGCGAAAACCTGGTAGCCCACCTGAAGCGGTGCTTGGTTGTAGTATTCAGTTGCTTTTGCAGCAAAGGTTGACAATGGGAACTCGTGGATATGGCACAGAGCGTAAGGTGGGACATCGTCGTTTCCAACAGACGACTCAGAGGCAATCCCACCCTCCGCTTCGCTCCGGGTGGGCTACCTGGTCGCGGAAAAGAGCCCCCCCAACAAAAAAACGCGGCCGGAATCTCTTCCGACCGCGTCGTATCAACAAACTAATTCGAACTAACTACACTTTCGCGATCTTGCGCGACTCCGATGAAGCATTGATCCGAAACACCAACTTGTCCTTGTCGGCGCCCATGTCAACTTCGATCTGGCAATCGCCGGCGAATTGACCACGCAAGGATCTCCTCCGCCAACGGATCGTCCACGTACTTGTGAATCGCACGCTTGAGATGACGCGCACCATAGAGCGGATCAAAGCCCTTCTCGGCAATGAACTTCTTGGCGGCATCGGTCACATGAATGCTCAATCCGCGCTCGGCCAGACGGCCGGCCATCTCGGCCAGAAGAATATCCACGATCGAAACGATATGCTCCATCAACAACGGATGGAAAATAATCGTCTCGTCGATACGGTTGATCAATTCCGGATTGAAGATGCGCTTCATCTCGGTCATGACCGACTGCTTCATCGTGTCGTAGTCATCCTCGAGCCGGCTTGACCCGAAGCCCAGCGTCTTGCCCGAACGAATGTCGCGCGTTCCGGCGTTCGAAGTCATGATCACGACCGTGTTGCGGAAATCGACCTTGCGGCCGAACGAATCGGTCAGGCTGCCGTCATCGAGAAGCTGCAGCAGGATATTGAAAACATCCGGATGCGCTTTCTCGATTTCGTCGAGCAACACGACAGAGTAGGGTTGACGGCGAACTTTCTCGGTCAAGCTGTCCGCCCTCTTCGTATCCGACGTATCCCGGAGGCGCGCCGATCAGACGGCTGACCGCGAACTTCTCCATGTACTCCGACATATCGATACGAATCAACGCATCGGCATTCTCAAACAAGAACTCCGCCAACACGCGCGCCAACTCGGTCTTGCCGACGCCGGTCGGACCAAGGAAGATGAACGAGCCGATCGGACGATGCGGGTCTTTGAGTCCGGCACGGGCGCGGCGAATCGACCGGGTGAGCGCCGTGATCGCCTCTTCCTGACCGACGATCTTCTTGCGCAGTTCTTCTTCCATGCGCATCAGGCGCTTGGATTCCTTCTCTTCCAGACGGAAGAGCGGGATGCCGGTGATCTTGGCGACGATCTCGGCGATATGCTCCTCGCCCAGAGTGATCTTCTCGCTCTGGCGCTGACACTTCCCAGTCGCGCTTCATCTGCTCGTACTCTTCCTTCTTCAACTTCAATTCATCGCGCAGCTTGGCCGCCTTCTCGAATTCCTGATTCTTGACGGCGTCTTCCTTGCGAATCGAAATCTCGGCAATCGTCGCTTCCATCTCGCCGAACTCTTTCGGCTTGGTGTAGGTCGACAGGTGCGCGCGCGAACCGGCTTCGTCGATGATGTCAATCGCCTTGTCCGGCTGGAATTTGCCGGAGATGTAACGGTTCGACAGCACCACCGCGGCGCGAATCGCCTCATCCGAAATCACAATCTGGTGATGCTCTTCATAACGGCCCTTGAGCCCCTGAAGAATCTTGACCGTGTCTTCCTGTGACGGCTCTTCAACCATCACGGTATGGAATCGACGGTCAAGCGCGCCGTCCTTCTCGATATACTTGCGATATTCGTTCAGCGTCGTCGCGCCGATACACTGCAATTCGCCGCGTGACAGCGCCGGCTTGAAGATGTTGGATGCATCCAGCGAACCTTCCGCACCGCCGGCGCCGACGATCGTGTGCAGCTCATCGATGAAGATGATCACATCCTGCGAATTGATGATTTCGTTCATCACCGCTTTCAGGCGCTCTTCGAACTGACCGCGATACTTCGTGCCCGCCACCAGCGAGGCCATGTCCAGCATCACGATGCGGCGATTTTCCAGCACCTGCCGGCACCTGTCCGGTCGACGACGCGCTGTGCCAATCCCTCGACGATCGCCGTTTTGCCCACGCCCGGCTCGCCGATCAGCACCGGATTGTTCTTCTTGCGGCGCGAGAGAATCTGCGACACGCGCTCGATTTCGTTGTCGCGGCCGATAATCGGATCCAGCTTGCCGCGGCGCGCCAGCTCGGTCAGGTCGCGTCCGAAATGATCGAGCGCCGGCGTCTTCGATTTCTTGCGCTTCTTGCCGTACGATGACGGCTGGCCGCTCTGAGATGTTCTTGAGTTCTTCGTAAACATCCTTGTAATCGATGTCAAACATCGACAATACCTGGGCGGCAACGCCTTCCTCGTCCTTGAGCAGGGCAAGAAGGATATGCTCCGTATCAATTTCCTTCGACTTCAGGGCGCGCGCTTCCTGACCGGCGACCTCGAGCGTCTTCTTGGCGCGAGCCGTCAAGGGAAGCTGACCCATCGTCATAGTCCCGCCGGCCGGTTGAACCACGTCTTCGATCGACTGGACCAGCTCGTTCAGATCGAGGCCGATATTCGAAAAGACCTCACACAGCGCGTCCTTCACCAAGACGAATCAAGCCCAGCAGGAGATGCTCGGTACCGATGTAATCATGGCGCAGTCTGGCCGCTTCGTCGCGAGCGTATTCGATTGCTTTGCGAGCCAGCTCGGTAAACATCTCGTTCATCTATACCTCCGCATGAGATAGTCTACTATTCCAATTATGCCAGGGTCTCACGAACCAGCGTGGCTCTGGCGATATCACGATCCGACGGGCTTAAGACCCGTCCCACATGTTTCTGCAAGTGCGCCGGTTGGCTTAAGATCAACATCTTGTTGACCGCTTCCATCGACACCTCGTTGAGAATTTCTAATGCTATACCCAGCCGCACCGCACTCAAGAGATTCATCACCTCTTCTGTAGTTAATACGCGCGCATGCTTCAATATTCCATAGGCGCGCCAAATTTTATCCGAAATCTCGTCTTGAGCCTGACTCACCAACTGCTCGCGCGCCTGATTCTCAAACTCGATGATCTGACGCGTGATCTTCTGCAACGCTTCCGTTATATCAGACTCGGATCGACCCAAAGTCGTTTGATTCGATATCTGGAACAAATTGCCCCAAACATCCGAACCTTCACCATAAAACCCGCGCACCACCAATCCCAATTTGGTGATGTGATCAATCACCGAGTCGATCTCCTTGGTCAGAACCAGACCCGCCAGGTGGATGAGAATCGATGCGCGCAGCCCGGTGCCGACATTGGTGGGACAGGAGGTCAAAAACCCGAAATCCGTGTCATAGTCAAACTCCAGCGTCCGCGCCAGATCGTCATCGATCCGCATCGCGCGCGCCAGTGTGTCGGTCAGGGTCAGTCCCGACCCCATCGACTGAATGCGCAAATGGTCCTCTTCGTTGACCATGATCGCGATCTTCTCGTCCGGCGAAATAAAAATCCCGCTGATGGAATCCGGCCGCATAAACTCCGGCGAGATCAAATGCCGCTCGATCAGGAAACTCCGGTCAAGATCATCGATAACTTCCGAGCGGTGAAATTCACCCCGCTCAAGTTCGTGGCTCTTCTGCAAAGCCGTCTCGACAAAACCGACAACCTTCTCGCGACAATCATCGTCGGCATAAGGAGGGAACGACAATCCCTTGATGTTCCGCGCCAACCTTACTCGCGAAGACAGGACGATTCCGCCTTCGGCGCCTTCCGCCGTCAGCCAGGAGCTTAGCCGTTCGGTCATGTTATCGAACATCGCTCGTCTCCATCTTCGCCTGTATATCCTTGATCAGGTCGCGGATCTGCGCCGCCCGTTCAAAATCTTCATTCGTGATCGCCGCCTTGAGCTCTTCCTTCAGACGAGCTTCCTCTTTCAAAGTATCCATTCCTTCGGCCGTCGAACTTTGCCGCTTGCCGCGATGCAGGTTCGATCCGTGGATCTTTCGCAGCAAATCAGCCAGCGGCTGGCGGAAGGTGTTGAAACACTCCCCGCAACCCAGTCGACCCGTCTTGGCAAACTTGTCGTAGGTCAGGCCGCACGACGGACAACTCTGTCCCATCAATTCGCTGTCGGGCTCGGCAATCGAACCGGAGACCATCGAGGTCAGGAAATCGGCCAGAGGGAAGGGGATGTTCTTCAGCGGATTTGAAAACCCGCGTCGCTTGGCGCAACTGGAACACAGGTTCAGAACAATCTTCTGATTGTTGACCACTTGCTTCATATGCACCGTAGCGTCCTGCTTGCGGCAATCTTCACATAACATGTCTAGCTCGTTTCTGCCAGATGACCATCTGATAAGCGGTACCTGCGTGACGCGCGATCAGCCAGCGACAGGTCATGCGTCGCTATGATGATCGTCATTCTCTTCTGCTCGTTCAGGCGCGTCAAAAGTTCGTGGAGAGTCTCTGCCGTTTCGTGGTCGAGGTTGCCGGTCGGTTCATCAGCAATGAGAATCTCCGGCGCTCCGGCCATCGCCCTGGCGACCGCCGCTCTTTGGCACTCTCCACCGGAGAGTTGAGTCGGCCGATGATCCAATCGCTCCCCCAGCCCGACCTCGTCCAGCAGTTTAACCGCAATCCCGTGACAATTGTTCCGCGTTTCACCTCGAACAAGGAGCGGCATCATCACGTTTTCAACCGCGTTAAACTCCTCTAAAAGATAGTGATACTGGAAGACAAAACCACACTTTTTGTTGCGGTAATCCGAAAGCTGCGCCTCACTTAGATTGTCGATCCGCTGACCGGCAACTGTCACACTTCCGGATGTCGGCAGGTCGAGTCCTCCCAATATGTGCAGCAATGTGCTTTTCCCTACTCCTGATGCGCCGGTAATTGCGACGAAATCTCCTCGGAAGACCCTAAAGTCCAGTTCCTTGAGAATCTTCAGCTCGCCGCTGATTGTCGCAAAGCTCTTGTTAAGGCTCTTTGTTTCCAGAATGATCTCATCCAATGGTTGCCTACGACTCCTGTCTCAAGATTATTGTCGCCACAAAGAGGAGTTTTCTTAACCCCAAATGAGTGATAAACTTATCCATGTCGGAGAATGTCCGAGGGGAACAGCCGGGCCGCGCGCCATGAAGGATAAAGCGTTGCCAGAAATGATATTATCACACTTGCAAAAGCGACTATGGCAAACTCCCAAGCACGCATGTCAATTGGCAAACTGTTAATAAAGTAAATTTCCCCCGGAATTGACACTATATTAAAAGTCTGTTGCGCCCAGCACGAAGCAAACCCCAACATCGTTCCGATAACTGTACCGACAAGCCCCAACAACGTCCCTTGAAACATGAATATCTTCATGACTTGCCTACGATTCGCCCCCATTGACTTGAGGATCGCAATATCCTTGCGCTTCTCGATGACCAGCATAATTAAAGTCGTGACAATATTCACTGCCGCCACCAGGACAATTAGCCCGACTACCAACGACATTCCGTACTTTTCCAAAGTCATCCAGCCAAAGAGGTTCTTGTGGCGCTCTGACCAGTCAACTGCATAATAGGGGCTGCCGACAACTTCCTCGATATCCCGCGCTACCTCCTGCGACTTGTAAAAATCCTTCACGCGCACTTGCAGACCCGTAACCATGTTGTCGAGCTTGAACAAGTCCTGTGCCACCGGTATCGAGATGTAAGCCAGATTGCCGTCATACTCGTTCATGCCGGTTTCGAAAATGCCGGTAACCACAAACTTCTTGTACTTCGGCTGAAGCGTCAACGTCATCTTCTTCTGCTTGAGTGACGCCAATACTATCTCACCGCCCAACTTGACGTTCAAGATTCCCGCCAGTTCACGCCCAATCACGATTCCCGGAAGGCTGTCAGCGGTGTTGTCGAAATTGATCTCTCCGGCAACAATATTCTCGCGCAGGCGCGACACTTCAAACTCGTAGTTCGGATCGATCCCCTTGACGAATATCCCGTCATTGGCGTCACCGGAACCGATGACCGACTTGTAGAAAATATTCGGCGCGGTTGCGACTACTTCCGGCACCGTCTTGACTTTATCCGACAACGATTGCCAGTCGACGAACCCGTCGCCGGCATACGAGTAAACCGTGATGTGCGCGGTCGTGTCGATGATGCGCTGGCGAATCTCGGTTTCGAAACCGTTCATCATCGCCATAACCAAGTTCAGAGCGGCAACGCCGATCGCCACTCCGACAATAGAGATGAATAGAAATGAAGGAGATAAAATTCTCGCGGCGCCGGCTCCGTAGATATCGTCGCGCGATAAACAGCTCAAAGCCCAAGGCTACTCCGGTTTCATCTGCGGGAAAAGAATCACGTCGCGAATCGAATGTTGATTCAACAGCATCATGCAGAGTCGATCAACACCAAATCCCAATCCGCCGGTTGGCGGCATTCCGTGTTCAAGACAGAATATGTAATCCTCATCCAGCACTGCGGGCGCTTCCTCGTCGCCGGCTTTCGCCAACTCGACAAGTTTCTGAAAACGCTCCTTTTGATCGATCGGGTCGTTCAGCTCACTGAAAGCGTTCCCCATCTCCATTCCACCAATGAAAACCTCAAATCGTTCCGTCAATCCGGCCTTGCTCCGATGCGGCTTTGCCAACGGCGAAAGCTCCTTCGGATAATCGGTGATGAAAGTCGGCTGAATCAGCTTGTATTCGAGCTTCTCGCTGAAAAGTTCATCGATCAACTTGCCGCGGCCAACCAAGCCTTCGGTCTTCACACCGATCTCGTTGCAGAATTTGCGCAGTGCCGGCTCATCCATCTGCGAAATGTCGCGCCCAACCGCCTCACTAATTCCATCCAGCATCGGCAACACCCGCCACTCGCCGCCCAATTCGATCCGGTTATCCCCAAACTCGATCGCTGTCGTGCCCAAGACCTTGGTCGCAACCGTCGTGATCATCCGCTGATACAACTTCATCACGTCCTGATAGTCCGCATATGCCCAGTATAATTCAATCATCGTGAATTCGGGGTTGTGATTGCGGTCCATGCCTTCGTTGCGGAAGTCTTTGCAAAATTCCCACACCTTCTCGAAGCCACCGACGATCAACCGCTTCAGGTAAAGCTCGTCCGCTACTCGCATGAACAAATCCATGTCCAGCCGATTATGATGCGTGATAAACGGCTGTGCCGCCGCACCGCCATAGATCGGCTGCAATACCGGCGTCTCAACTTCAATGAACCCCTCGCCATCGAGGAAATCACGCACCGCCCGAATTATCCGGCTGCGCTTCTTGAAAACTTCACGCACCTCCGGGTTGGCGATCATGTCAAGATAACGGCGACGATACCTGGTCTCCTTGTCCTGCAATCCGTGCCACTTCTCCGGCATCGGCCGCAGGCTCTTGGCCAGACAGTGTCACCTTGCTGACGTGCACGCTCTTCTCACCCATCTTCGTGAGAAAGAGATAACCCTCAACACCGAAAATATCACCGATATCCGCTTTCTTGAAAACCTCAAATTCGCCTTCGGTGACGGCGTCCTTCTTGACATAAATCTGAATTTGCCCGGCCTCATCCTGCAGATTCGCAAAGATCGATTTGCCCATCGAGCGGATCGTCATCAATCGCCCGGCGATACTCACCGTCGTCTGCGCCGCCGCAATGGCCTCGAAATTCTCGATCAACTGCGCCGAGTCATGGCTCTTGCTGTAGCTATAGGCAAACGGCTCAACTCCGGCTTCGCGGAGCGCCTGCAATTTCTGTACTCGAACTAAATGCTGGTCGGTGGCATTCTCTGTCACGCAGGATCCTCCAAGAACTTCCTATGATACGTGGTCGAAGCAGGGATGGCAACAGACAGTCAGTGGGATCGCCTGTGCTGCTGCTGATCGGCGCGCACCACATCCAATTATTGTATCTGTTTGTGTCCGAATTTTTCCTTCAAGTGCTTCAGTACAATTTCCGGTACAAGATCGTCGATCTTGCCGTCATGCTTTGCAACTTCCTTGATCGTATTCGAACTTAAATAAACATAGCGAAGAGATGGCACCAGAAACACGGTCTCCGCCTTGGGCGACAGCTTCCGGTTCATCAGCGCCATCTGAAATTCATACTCAAAGTCGCTGACCGCGCGCATGCCGCGGATAATTGCGCAACATTCTTCCTGTTCCACCAGATTAGCCAGCAATCCGCGAAATACAATCACCCGCGAATTGGGAATATCCTTCAGGGCGTCGACCGCCATGTCGCGCCGCTCGTCGTGAGTGAACAGTACCTTCTTGTTCGGATTGTCCGCCACGGCGACCACTACTTCGTCAAACATCACCGCCGCCCGCCTCACCAAATCAACGTGGCCGAAAGTGATCGGATCAAAACTCCCCGGGTAAACTGCTCGTCTCAACTAAACTCTCCTCATTATCCAGACAAACGTGAATCCGAATCGCTTGGGACGCAGGACTTCATAGCCCGTAATGTCCAGGTCCGCCATCTCCTTGCGCGACATCTCCAGCGACAGAAGTCCTTCCGGCGCAAGCAGATCAACAGTTCGCAGATGATTCAAGAGCCGCTGCCCGAAACCGCCATCATAGGGCGGGTCTGCAAAAACTAAATCAAATTGCATCCCCCGCGCAACCGTTTTTCCCGCCGCCTCAAAATCCGCCAGCGCAAATCGGCAGCGATCTCCGAATCCGGTCTTCGCCAAATTCTGTTCAATGACTTTCGCCGCGCGCTTATCGTTGTCGATCATCAGCGCCGATGCCGCTCCGCGCGAGATCGCCTCAAATGCCAGTGCACCCGACCCGGCAAACAAGTCAAGCACCCGTGCATCGCGAATGTGCGGCGCCAGTATGCCGAACAGCGACTCTTTAACACGGTCAAGTGTGGGGCGAAAACCCTCGTAAGTCGCGGTCTTTAGGACCAGACCGCGTTTTTCTCCGGCGATGATGCGCATTTCTGGCTCTTATTATAAGCATAACAGAGCGCAAGAGGGGAGAAATAATAATGCAACTGCTGGGTGGTCATTTTCCCGGGGGATATCTTGATTCTTTCAAATGGCAGGTCGAGAAAGAAAAGCTCGTACGGAAGCGTCCTGATCATAAGTCGGCTGATGTCTTGCCGCGCCGCATCTCCTGCAGCAATCAAAGTCACCTTGCGCCGTAGCGGCCGCCCGCCGAAGATTGACATCATCAGGACGCCGATTTCTTCGACGACACTCTCCGGCGCAGAAAGGAAGTCGCTGCCCGAAGCGCGTAATGCTTCCATCGCCACCAGATGCCCGTGCCGGTACATCTGCAGATTGACAAAGTCATTCTCGACCTGCAGAAATACGGCCCGATCGTCTGTGGCCAACTCCTTGATGCACTGCCGTGTCGCCTCCGGTTCAAAAACCATCTTGTCCAAAGTCAAGTGACGCCGCTCAAACAGTTCTCCGACTTGATTGAACGTCTTGCGATTAATCGAAAGACATTCAATGTGAATTCCCTTGTCTGTCGGTTGCAGCCTCAACATAGAGTAAAGGTAGTTCTCGATCTTATCCGCCGACGACCGCGACAGTTCCCACAAGAATTGCTCCGGATCCGAAGCCGCCAGATCATCGGCAAGATACAACCGCTTGCGATGATACTGCGACCGGTTGATCCCATAGACGCACTTGCAGCCCAGCAACGGCAAGAACTGCGCCTCGTCCGCTTCCGCAAGCCCGAATTCGCCGGATTCGCGAATCTCAAGCCCATCTCCCGTCGGCATTGTAGTGACATACCGCAGTAAATCATTACAAATCACAACACCGGCGATCTTGCCACTGTAATTGAGCATGAACTGAATCTGGAATGTTTAAGTGCATTGCGCAAGTGAACGCTCGGCAGGGTGCCCGCTACTTCAGCAATCGCAGACTATTGAAAATCACCAACAACGAAGCCCCCATATCCGCCGCGACCGCCATCCAGATGTTCGCAAACCCCACCGCTGCCAATATGAGAAAAACTGCCTTGATCGCAAACGCCGCCGCAATATTCAGCTTGATGGCGGACAGCGTGCGTTTCCCCAGACTCACCACCTTCGGCAGGGGATCGAGGGTATCGCCAAAGAAAATGATGTCAGAATGTTGCGCCGGTATGTCGTTGCCGAACCTTGCCAGCGAAATCGAAACATCCGACCCCGAAAGCGCCACCACGTCGTTGATCCCGTCTCCGACCATCACTATTCCTTCTCCCAGTTTCGTCAACTTCTCAAACTTCTGATCCGGCATCAAATTCCCGTACGCAAAATCGAGCCCCAATTCACTTCGGACACGCTCCACATTAGCCTGTGCGTCTCCCGACAAGATCCCCACGCGGGCAATTCCAATTTCTCGAAGTTCCCGAATCACCGCGCCGGCTTCGGCGCGAATCTGATCGGCGAATCGAAACACGGCCAGCGTCCGCCCTTCTTCACTCAAGGCTGCCGTCGGTCCAAATTCAGCCCCGGGTCCGGAGCTTGAGCTGCGCAACAGGTATAGACTCCCGCCTATCTTGCCCTCAACACCCGCGCCGGCAATCGCTCGCGGACTCTCGACGGCGAGCATCGGCAAATTTCGTTCCGCACAGGCCGCCAATAATGACCGTGCTATCGGATGCTGGGAGATCTGCTCGAGTGAGCCGGCTATCTGCAGCAATCTCGATTCGTTCTGTTCCTCCAAAATGCCACGGTCGACCAGCCTTAATGCTCCGGTCGTTAGTGTGCCTGTCTTGTCAAAAGCCACGGTCTTGATTGTCGCCAACCGCTCCAGCGCGTCGCCGCCCTTGAACACCGCCTTCATCCGCGAGGCCGCCGCCAGCGCCGTCGTCACCGCAATCGGTGTCGAAATTACCAGCGCACACGGGCACGAGATCACCATCAACACCAGCGCCTTGTAAAACCACTCGTTAAACGAAGCGCCCAGCAGTAGGGGAGGGACGACTGCAACCAACACCGCCAACATCACTACGATCGGTGTATACACTCGCGCGAAACGGTCAACAAATCGCTCTATCCGCGCCTTGCGGGCAGAAGCCTCTCCAATCAACTGCAATATCTTGCCCATCCGCGAGTCGCCCGCCGTCGCGACAACCGTTACTTCCAGGTAACCGTCCAGATTGATCGCCCCGGCAAACACCTCGTCGCCAACCGCCACCGAACGCGGCTGGGACTCGCCCGTGAGGCTTGCAAGATCAATCGACGACTTACCAATAACCACCTTGCCGTCAGCCGGGATTCGCATCCCTTCCTTAAGGACAATAGTATCACCTGCCACCAGCGATTCCGGCGGTACGCTCGCAACCTCACTCCCGCGCCTGAGCAGTGCCTGCTCGGCGGTAAAATCAGAAAGCCCTCCGAGTGTCTTTGACAGCCGCCACAGCGAATACGACTCGAGCATATTCGCAAGGCCAAACAACAAGACCACAACGACCGCTTCATGAAGATCGCCGATGATAATCGCACCGACGATCGCTATCGTCATCAGTGCGTTGATATCCAACCGTCTGTGCCGGACGCCGATGACGGCGCGTCGCAGTATATCCCCGCCGCCGATGACCGTCGCTAAGTAAAAAAACACCTGTCCCGGCAATTCCTGACCGAAAGCGAAAAGCAGAATTGCGCCGGAGCCGTAAAGTAACATTGCCGCCAGAAGCGACCAGCCCAGCCACTGCGAAATTGGTGATGACTCTTGCTTGGCGGCACTATGCTCGACAAACTTGAAGTGCCCCAGTTTCTCGATTTCTCCGCGCAGCGCTTCGGCAGTGGTTTTGTCCGAGTCATAGGCGTAATAAACCTTCGCATTGAGAAGATCCACCCGGACGCCGGCCACACCGTCAATCTTCTGAATCTCGGCCTCGGCTGTCTTCGCGCAATTCGGGCAGTCTAACCGCGTCGTCCGCGCTTCCACGTTGGCGAGCGCCATCGTTACTTCGCCCTCTCTTCAGCGTGTTCCATCCCCTGCCTTATGAGAGCCGACACGTGCGCATCGTCCAGTGCATAAAAAGCCATCTTTCCATCGCGCCGGAATTTCACCAGGCGCAGCGACCGCAACAGCCGCAATTGATGCGATATCGCCGACTCGGAGATATTCAGCATGGCGGCCAGATCGCAGACGCATAACTCCTCCTGCGCCAAAAATATGCAGATCTTGAGGCGCGTGGGGTCGGCCAGCACGCCAAAGATCTCCGCCAATCTCTCAATGGTCTGCGGCTCTTTAAGCGACTTCTTCAACCGCCCGACCGTCGACTGGTTCACGAACTTGACCTGACAAATATCTTCGTTCTCAATCATCTTCTTCACCTCCGACATATGAACATCTGCTCATATGTTATGGGATGTCGGCTTTTTGTCAAGCTCGTTTCAGCCGATTTCGCCGGAATCTTCCGCCAAACCACCGTCAAAGCCGATTTTCCTTGATCTGGATGAACTAATAAGCCCTTGTATGCGTATAAATTGAAGTAATATGAAGACTCTACTTACCTGCTTTCTGATTGCGATAAATCTATCGTCTTCGAGCGCTCCCGCAGCCGAACCTGCGAGCGGCGTTTCCATCGCCCGCCTCAAGTACCCCGGTGGCGGTGACTGGTATTGGGGTTCGTCAGCTATTCCGAACCTGGTCAATTTCGTGCAAGCAAATACCAGTATTCCAATTAGCCAGGAAGAAGTTCGCATCGAACTGACCGACAATCGCCTGTTCAACTACCCGTTTCTGTTTATGACCGGCCACGGTAACGTCAATTTTCGCGCCGAAGACCTCGAGATTCTCCGCAAATACCTCGGTACCGGCGGCTTCCTGTTTGCCAACGACTCCTACGGAATGCGCAAAGCCTTCTTCCGGGAAATGAAGAAGCTATTCCCCGATCAAGAACCGCGCGAATTACCCTTTAATCATGGTATTTTCAATTGTTACTATAAATTCCCGAACGGTCTTCCGAAAATACACAAGCACGACGAAAAACCCGCGCAGGCCTTTGGCTGGTTCATCGAAGAACGATTGGTCGCCCTGTTTGTGTTTGAATCCGACATTGGCGACGGTTGGGAAGACCCGCGTGTACACAACGACCCGCCGGAGAAACGCACCGCCGCTCTCCAGATGGGAACAAACATCCTGGTTTGGGCATTAATGAATTAGAGGTACAGCTGTGGATCCCAAGACTTCAATACAATACTTGACCGGACGGCTGATAAGGCTGCGCAATTTCATATTGCTCGGACATGCCGCTAATGGCGCCCTGCTAATTCTCACCGGCTTGGCGATTGTCCTCGTATTGGGGTTCATTTTCAACGCCGCCTTCTTCCTGACTACGACCTTCAGAATCGTCTTCGCGGTCGTCGCCTTGCTCGGTCTTGCGGCGCTGTTGTTTCGCACCGTAATTTGGCCGATTATCACCAAGCCCTCTACCGAAACGGTTGCGCTGCAGGTCGAAGAAAAATACCCGCAGTTGCAGGATCGCCTGATCGCCTCCCTGCAATTGGAACACAACCTGTCCCGCAACCGCGAAGGTTTCTCAACCGACATGATTCAGGCCATCATCCGCCAGTCGCAGGAAATGTGTCAGGACATCGATTTCAAGAAGTCGGTTGACCACGGCCACGTCAAGCGCAGTCTCCGCTATTTCAGCGGCGCCGCTTTGATCGTGGTAATGCTCGGCTTCATTTTTCCCTCGGTCTTTAGCGAAACCGTATTCCTCTTGACGAATCCGACAGTTGATGTCGCGCGCCAGCTTTCTTACAACCTCGATGTCAACCCGAAGGATGCTGAAATTGCCAAGTTCTCCCCGGTCACCGTGGAAGCACTTCTCTTCGGCAGGTCTCTGCCGACAGATGCCAAACTGCACTGGCGCTATGAAGACGGCGCCGTCAAGACTGAAGAATTTACACCGGGTCGTTCAACCACTGCTACTGCCGCCATCGCCGGAAAACTCGCACCGGATGACACAACCGTCCTGGCCTACGAATTCCGCGAAGTCCGCCGCTCCTTCGAGTACTGGGTAACCGCCGGTGAAATCGAATCACCCAAGTACCAGATTGAGGCCGTCGACAAACCGCGGATCATGGATGTTAAGCTGACCTACCACTACCCCCGGTACACTGGCATGCAGCCGCTCGTTGTCGATGAAAACGACGGCAACATTACCGCCCTCAAAGGCACGGAAGTACGTGTCGAAGCCACGGCCAATAAGCCGGCGCAGTCGGCCGTCATCAAGATGAAAAGTGGCCAACTCGTGCCCGTGCAAATCGAGGGCCACAAATTGGCGGCAACGATCAAGGTCGCGGAAGATGGCAGCTATCGCATCAGAATCACCGATGAACTGGGCATCGAAAATCCCGACCCGATTGACTACAAAATTACTGCGATTCCCGATGCCTTCCCGGAAGCCGATCTCTTCGCTCCGGGCGTGCCGGTGAATCTCGCGGAAGACATGTCGCTTGATCTCGGTGTCAAATTATTCGACGATTTCGGGTTCTCCGATCTCAAGCTGCACTATCGCGTGTTCAGCATCCAGGGCGAAACTTTCGCCCGCAAGATCGACATTCCCTTCGACCGTAAAGCCGGTCGCAATATTGAAGTTCGTTATCCTTGGGCCCTCGGCGACATTGGCCTCGAACCCGGAGGCTGGGTCGAATATCAATTCGAAGTCTTCGACAACGATAATATCACCGGACCCAAAAGCGCCCTGTCGCAGCTGCTGGTAGCGCGTCTGCCGTCGCTCGATGAACAGTTCGCCTACCTCGAAGACGAGGGCGAGGCGCAAATCAGCGAACTCGAAAAACTGCGCGAAACCCAGCAGCAACTTCTTGAAAACACCGAAAAACTGCAGGAAGAACTCCTCTCCAACAAAGACATGGACTGGGAAAAGAAACAGGAACTCCAGAAAGCGCTCGACAAACAGCAGGAACTGTTTGGGGCGATGGAGAAAATCGGCGAGCGCATGGAGCAAATGAAAGAAGAAATGCGCAAAAACGACCTGACCTCGCTGGAAATCATGCAGAAACTGCAGGAACTCCAGAAACTCTTCCAGGAGGTCGCCACGCCGGAAATGAAGGAAGCCATGCGCAAACTGCAGGAGGCGATGGAGAAAATGTCGCCGGAAGAAATGCAGAAGGCCGCCGAGGAAATGCAGCTCTCGCAGGAAGACATCAAGGAAAAGCTGGAGCGCACCATCGCGATGCTCAAGTTCATGCAGGCCCAGCAAAAAATGGAGAACATGGTGCGTCAGCTTGAGGAGATCATCGAAAAACAACAGGCGATGAACGAAAAAACCGAATCGAGCCCGGAACAGCAACTCGCCGAATTGGCGCCGCGCGAACAACAGAATAAGGAAGACCTCGACAAACTGCAAAAGCAGGCGGACGAACTGCAGAAAATGCTCGAAGAACTCAAGCTGGATCAGCAGGAAGACGCACAGAAATTCCTCGAAGCCAGCCGCGAGCCGGAAGCCGGCGAAAAGATGCAGGAGATGTCCGACCAGCTCAAACAGAAAAACAAAAAGTCATCAGGCCAAGCCGGCGAACAGGCCATGAAGAGCCTCAAGAAAATGCAGCAACAGATGCAGGAGATGAAAGACTCCTTCAATAGTCAGCAGAGCCAAAAATCGGCCGAGAAAATGAAAGAAGCCGCCAACGAAATTCTCTACGTCTCCGACAAGCAGGAAGATGTCATTGACCGCGCAGAAACGGCCGATCCGACCTCGCCGCAACTGCAGCAACTCGCGGCCGAACAACAGGCGCTGCAACGCACCATGGAATCGCTGGATTCCAAGCTCAAGGAAATTTCCCGGGAGTCGCCGTTCTATTCGCAGGATATCAGCAACCTGATGGACAAGGCCCGTCAATCAATGAACCAGTCCACCGAAGAACTGATGAAACGCAATGGCTCCAACGCCATGCGCTCCCAGAAGGATGCTATGTTCTCGCTCAATCAGGCCGCCAATCAACTGATGCAATCCACTCAAAGTCAACAGATGTGCAACAGCGGTCGCTGTGATAATGAGAACATGTTCCAGAAGATGAATAAGCTCTCCCAGCAACAGAAGCAACTCAACAGCAAAACCGCATCGTCGTGCAATAAACCGGGCAACGGTAACCCCAAGCCGGGTGAACTGGGACGCTTGGCCGCCGAGCAGGGTGCCGTTCGCAAAAGCCTCGGCGAACTCCAAAAAGAACAGGGCGCACGCAAGGAGATCCTCGGCCGGCTCGACGAGCTCGATAAGGAAGTCCAGAAAGTCGTGGAAGACCTCGAAAGCGGCCAGGTCACCGAGCAGACTCTGGAACGCCAAAACAAAATCCACTCCCGCATGCTCGATTTCCAGCGCTCCATGGAACGCCAGGACTTTTCCGAGGAGCGCAGGGCTGAATCGGCCAAGGATATCCTTCGTAGTTCGCCGGAACAGCTCAAGTTCGAGTCAGTGTCACGACAAAGCTATCAGGATCGCTTGCAGAAATATATGAATGAAGGTTATCCGCCGGAATACGAAGAACTCATCAAGGAGTACTTCCGCTCGGTCAACGCCAACCAGCCGAATAAATGAGCACCAGAAAAATCCCACTGCTCGCGATCGCGGCGTCATTGCTGTTCGCATTGACGACTGCTTCGTACGCGCAAACTGAACTGGAAATGCAGCGCGCCAAAAACGCCGAGACCATGATTTTTGCCGGACGGTGCACCGAAGCCGTGGCGCAACTGCGTCCGCTCTATGAACGCTACCCCAACGACGAGCGGATCACGACTGCTCTCAAGAACGCCTATGTCTGCACCAAGGACTATGACTCCGCCCTGGTCATTCTTCAACGACGGCTAAGTGCCGGCCTGCCATTCCAGAAATCCGGCATTCAACTCGATATCGCCGGAATCTACCTCCGCCAGGGCAACCTCGCCGAGGGCAGGAAGCAGATCGACTTCGCCATCGACTTGATGCCCAATGATGCGCAAACCTTCGAAAATGCCGCCGACATCCTCATGGCCAACGGCTACTACGCCGACGCCGTGAAATTTCTGCAGGAGTCGCGCGTCAAGATAAACCAGCCGCAGCAGTTCGCACGGAAACTGGCCCAGCTCTACGAGGTCATGCGCAACTACGGTGATGCCGTCCGCGAATACTTTGTCATGGTCCAGATCGACACTACCCAGGACATCTATGTCACCGGCAGAGTCGCCAACTTGATCAAGCTCGATGCTCAGGAAGAGTACGACACCGGTCTCGAAAAGGCGTTGGCTGATATCGTCAAAAACCACCCCGGGCACAAGGCCGCACAGCGCTACTACGGCGACTATCTCGTTGCTCAGGGCGAATACGACAAAGCTCTCGAACGCTTCCGCATGGTCGACTCGCTGGAAAATGGCCTCGGCAAGAACCTGCTCTATTTCGCACGCATCGCCCGCGACAATGGCGCTTTCGAAATGGTCGACAAGGCCTGCACGCAAATTGCCGCGCTGCCCAAAACGCCGCTGCTGGTCCAGTCACAATTTGTTCTCGCCGAATCGAAATTCCAGCGCGGTGACTATGCTGCCGCTGCCGCCCTTTACCGTGAGATCATCACCCTCGCCCCCAATGATCGTGATGTCTCCGAAGCGCTCTATTCATTGGGAGTGGTCACCTTCCAGGGACTCCGCGATCCCCAGGGTGCCGTGAGTACCTTCGCCGAAATTACCCGGAAGTATCCGCGCCTTCCGCTCGCGGCCGCCTCCGAGATGCTGATCGGTGACTGTCAGCTGGCGCTGGGAGACGCGACATTGGCCGATTCGACCTATGCCCGCGTCAATGCCAATCAACTTCCGCTGCGCAATCAGGAAGAATTGCTCTTCAAACGGGCGGAACTTCAGTTCTTTGCCGGAAACTTCGAGGCCGCGCGCGAAGCCTATGGCAAGATGATGAATGCCTTCCCCAAGAGCGTTTTCGTTAATGACTGCCTGCGCCGTATCATGCTGATCAGCGAATATGCCGGCATGGAAGAGGCGACATTGCGGATTTTTGCCGCCGCACTGTTTGCCAAATTCCGTTTCGAATTTCCGCAGGCTCTGGCTGAACTGGCCAAACTGAAAGATCGCTCGGGTGCAATCTTGCCCGAACTGGCATGGTTGAGTTCCGGCGAGGTCTATCAAATTTTGAATGAGGAAACCCGGGCTTTGGCCGAGTACGACTCTCTAATTGCGCGTTTCCCGGGCGGCTTTTATGCCCCGATCGCGATCGAGCGCAAGGGCGACCTCTACGCCGAACGCCAGCAAAACTGCGAACTGGCGCGCGCCATGTATCAGCAGGTCCTGTTGAATCACCCCAATAGTCTTAACGTCGAGGACGTCCGCAAGAAACTGCAGCGGACCGAAAGAACCCTCTGCGCACAGCCGGCCAAGACCAAGTCGTAGCCGGATTACATTTCGCGTCAGACCATCACTTTTTTCTCGCCTTTGAACTCGCGAACTTCTTGCTCCAGTTGTTCGATCCGCTTCTGATAGCCTTCAATCGTCCGGGTCTTCATCTTCGTCGTCGTGCGCACCAGCAAACCCAGCGAAGTCAGCATGAACAGCACCGAGTTAATCTGTCGGAAAATGTTTCCATAGTTGAAAATCGAATCAAGAAACGCGGCGACGCCAAGCGTAAACAGCAATCCGCACCAGGTTAACATTGAAACCTCCGTCAAAGGGGTTGTTTGTTGTTACAATTTCTATATATTTATCGGCTGACGAGAACCTTTAGTAAAGCAGAGAGGCTTGACACTGTTCCAGAATAAAACACGCGACTACGCTTATCTCGCCGGTGGTGCTGTCGTCTTCCTGGTCTCGCTGATCGTCTACCTGATGACGGTCCAGCGCTCGGTGCCGTTTTGGGACTGCGGCGAGTACATCGCCTGCTCCTACATCCTCGGCATTGCCCACCCGCCGGGGAATCCGCTCTACCTGTTGATTGGCCGTATCTTCTCGCTGCTGCCGATAGCCTCGGATATTTCACATCGCGTTAACCTCCTGTCCGTCTTCAGCAGTTCTGCGGCGGCAACCATCGGTTATGTCGTTTCCGTCCGGCTCCTGCGCTTTCTGCCCGGAGTCAACGAGGACCGCAGTCGCTTACTGCTCGCTTATCTCTGTTCGGTGACGGGCGCTTTGTTGTTTGCGTTCAGCCGGACCAATTGGTCAAATTCCGTCGAGGCCGAAGTTTACGCGATCGCGATGGCCATTTATTTCGCCCTGGTCTGGCTCTCCTTGCTCTGGTTTGACAACCGTCAACAACCGTCGTCGATCAAATACCTGATTATGATCGCCTATCTCAGCTTGCTCTCCGTCGCGATCCATATGACTTCGTTCCTCGCCATGCCGGCGATCTTCCTCTTCGTCATCTCCGTCGACGAGCGTCTGCGTAAAGATTATCGCTTCTGGATCAGCGGCATCGTCTTGTTCACAGTCGCCGCCAATGTCTCCTGGTTCCTCATTTTGGTCCCAATTTGGCTGATCATCTCCCTGCTGGGATTCATGCAGAAACGCGATTCCGGCTGGGCGCTGGCACTCGGCTTGAGCATCGCCGCCATGATCGGCTTTTCCGCCCATGCCTACATTCCGATCCGCGCCGCCGAGAAACCCGCCATCAATCAGAATAACCCGGCTGACTGGGAACGATTCTACGGCTACTTGCAGCGCAAACAGTATGGCTCCGAATCGATGTTCGAAAAAATGTTCAATCGTCGCGCCAGCTGGGAACACCAACTCGGCGATTTTCCCCGCATCGGCTTCGGGGGCTTCTTGATCGACCAGTTCGGTTTCGGCGGCATACTCTTTGCCTTACCGTTTATTCTGGCAATGATTGGAATTGTCGCGTTGGTCAAATGGAAATGGCGAATCGGCACGTTCTTTACCCTCATCCTTTTCGCCGGCACTCTCGGGTTGGTGCTCTATATGAATTTTGCCGACGGTTCGATCATTGACCCGTCAACCGGCTTGAATAAGCTTGAGGTCCGCGACCGCGACTACTTCTTTACGCCCGGCTTCATTACCTTCGCGCTCGCCATCGGCATCGGCTTGTTCGTGGTTCTCAATTTCCTGGTTGATTGGCTGAAACTCCAGGGCCGCACCCTCGTCACAGTCGCTCTCGGAGTCATGACCTTTGTCTTCCCGGCGATTTCGATCGGCGCCAACTATAACTTCAACAACCGTTCCAACAACTTCCTCCCCTATGATTATGCCTACAATTATCTGATGTCTTGCCCGCAGGATGCCATCCTTTTCACCGGCGGCGACAACGACACCTTCCCGCTCTGGTGCTTGCAGGAAGTTTACGGCATCCGCCGCGATGTTCGCATCGCCAATCTCTCGCTGATCCAGACCGATTGGTACCAGCTCCAGCTCAAGCATCAGATGGGTGTTCCCATCAACCTCGCCGATGACCAAATGCAGTGGGAAAGTCTCGCTACGACACGCCCGCGCAGACCATATGTCGACCATCTCCGCGGCGGCTGGGAGCATCTCCTGATGGCTTACCGCGATCAGGAAACCGGCCAGATCACTACCGTCGCACACCAGATGGTCGAACAGATCATTACCGCCAATCAGTGGAAGTACCCGATTCTCTTCTCCGGTGCCCTGCCGACCGAAGTCAAATACCCCCTCGCGGAACATAATGTCCGCCGCGGGTGGCTGTATCAGATCGTGCCGCAGGAAAGCCGCGGAACCTGGGACATTGAAACCAGTAAAGACTTGTTCTTGAACGTCTATCGCACCAGCGGCATCAACGATCCGAAAGTCTTCCGCGAAGAAGTCGCCACTACACTTATCATCGGCTCGGTGCAGTCGGCGATGGAATTTGTCGACTACCTTGAAGGCCGCGGTGATACCACGCTCGCCCTGACCATCACTGATGACATGATCAAACGCTTCCCCGAATTCTGGCAGAGTTACACCCGCATGGCGAAAATCCGTGGCTTTAGTTCAGACCGCAACCGACTCCATGTATCAGGAATATTTCAAACTCATCGACCGGCTGATCGCCTTCAATCCCGAGAATATCTATTACTACCAGTACAAGGCTCTCGCCCTGCAGTATCTTGGTCGTGGCGCCGAGGCTGTTCGTGTCAGCGAAATTGCTTATCTGATTAATCCGGTGATGCCAGGTTACCTTCCGCTCTCTTGTCTCGCTCTATATCCAAAACGGCCGCCGTGAGGATGCGATCCGTATCTCGCGCGAATACCTTCGGACCAACCCCGGCGATCCCGCGGCAAGATCAATCTCCTCCGGCCAGTTTTAGTCGAGCGGTAACCGCGGCGTGATCATTCTCCTCTACATCGTCACGCTGATTCTCTTCGGCTCGACCTGGGTTGTCGTCAAGATCGGACTCCAGACCGTCCCGCCCTTTACCTTTGCCGTGGTCCGTTTCGTTATTGCATTTCTGTTGCTCGGTATCGTCTTCCGCATCTGGCGTTACCGCCTTCCGCCGTTGCCCGGCATCCGCCGCAAAATCTTCGTAGCCGGCTTCCTGATGTATGGACTGAATTTCCTCTTTATCTACATCGGACAACAGTGGATAGACGCCTCGCTCGCGGCGGTTCTTTTTGCCACCATGCCGTTTTTCACCGGAATCTTCGCCCATTTTCTCCTGCCGCAGGAACGCCTGACCAAGCAGATCATCGCCGGCATGGTTGTCGGCTTCGCCGGCACGATCGCACTCTTCTCCAACCACCTCACCCTCTCCGGGCCGGTTCTGGGAATGCTCTCGCTCCTCTTGAGTTCAGTCTTTTGTTCCTGGGCAACGGTGCTGATCAAACGCGACCTCTCCGACATCCCGGCCGCGCAACTATCAATCTTGCAGATTCCCGCCGGCCTGATCGTTCTCGTTCCCCCGATGTTTCTCGAATTACCCCTTCGTTTCGATATCAGTCTCGCCAGCATCGGCTCGCTGCTCTATCTGGCCGTCCTTGGCACCGGCGTTGCATTTATCGGTTGGTATTACTTGTTGAAACGCGTCTCGGCTGTGGCTCTTTCACTGATGACGTTTCTCGAACCCCTCGTCGCGATTGGGCTCGGCTACCTTCTGCTTAACGAGAAACTGGAAAGCCACTTTCTTATGGGCGGGGCACTAATACTGGCAGGAGTATTGATAGCTACATTTGAAAGAAAACCGGCCGCCTAAGCCGGATCGAAAATCTTCCCCGAGTTAAGTATCCCGTGCGGGTCAAATACTCGCTTCACTTGCCGCATCAAATCTATCGATTCCGCATGCTCGATGTTGAATATCGCTTTGTGTCCGAGCCCGATACCATGTTCGCCGGAAATCGTGCCGTTGCACTCGACCGCCTTCAAGATGATTTTGCGGTTCACTTCCAGCCCCTTCTGCCATTCCGCCGCATTGTCGCGGCGGGCCAGAATCAGCGCGTGGATCAAACCCATCCCGACATGGCCGAACGCGTGAATCAACAGCCCCGACTCCTCCGCCAGCTCGCGGCAATATTGGACAATCTCCGGCAATCGCGAAATCGGCAGTGCCGCATCGTTGCGAATAATCGTGTAACCCGGACGGCGCAGCTTGATCGCACTGGTTACGTAGTGGCGAATCTCCCAGGGATTTTGCCCGCCCTTCAACATTATTAACTCGCCGCCCAGTTCCTCGGCAATTTGCGTCGCCGATTCGATGTTGCTTTCCAATACCTGCTCGGCACCATGCACCTCGATAAACAAGCAGGGTACTTCTTCCAGTCCATAGTTGTTGAGCAGGTTCAGCGCCTCGATAACATTGCGGTCGAGAAATTCCACCGCCGCCAAATCCAGACCGTAGCGCATCATCTCCGAAACGGCCTGCGCTGCCTCATACTCGGAACGAAATTTGAATGCGGCCTTGCGATTACCTTCCGGTATGCCTCGAAGCTGCAGCGTCACCGAAGTGATTACCCCCAGCGTCCCCTCCGATCCGGAAATCAAATCAATCAGATTGTATCCCGATGACCGCTTGATGGCGCGATTCCCCAGACGATGATACTTCCCGGTGCCGTCGACTATCTCCAGCTCCAGCACGAAGTCCTTCGTCCCGCCATACTTCACCGAATAGATGCCGCTGGCATTCGTCGAAACCATTCCCCCGATCGTCGCCACATCTGAACTCCCGCCCGGCGATGGCGGAAAAAACAGCGATTCCCTCTTCAGTATCTCGTTCAGCTTCTCATAAACAATGCCCGGCTCAACCCGGACCTGCAAGTCTTCCGGCCAAAACTGAATCACCTTGTCCATTCCGGACACATCAAGGACAACTCCGTTCTTGCACGGAATAGCGCTGCCTTCCAAAGCGCTTCCGGCGGCGCGCACCGTCAACGGCACACGGTGCTCGTGACAATACCGCACCACCCTCTGTACCTCGTCAACTGTCAGCACTCTGACGATCGCCGCCGGTGTAACCGGCGACAGGGAAGACTCATCAATCGAGGCCGCTTCCAACGCCGTCGCATTGTCAATTACCTGCGCCGGTTCAATAATTGCGCGCAGTTCTGCAATCAAGTTCATCAAGCAATTCTAACCAATCATGACCTGGGAATCAAGCTGCGATTATCGGCAACTGATTGAGGGTAAGAGCGCTTGACCTTAAGAGAAGTTCTGGCTATCATTCGCTCTGATTATGATCAAACCCGGACATACGACGTCGATGAGAATCATCAAATTGATTTTGCTTGCACTCCTGGCGGTGTCGATTCTTGCCGGTACCCTCTTTGCCGCGCCGACCAGGGAACTCTCACGAGAGCCGTAAACAGGCCTTCGAAGAACGCCAACTCGCCAACCAGAAGATGCAACTTGGACAGCAGCTGCCGCTCTGGAGCTGTATCCCCTTTGTCGGCATCCTATTGTCCATCGCGTTTGTGCCGATGATTGCCCCGCGGTTGTGGCACCACCACTTTCCTAAAATCGCTTTCGGCTGGGGACTTCTCTTTGCCTTGCCTTTCGTAATGGTCTACGGAAGCGTTGGACTGCACGAAATCCTGCACGTGATGCTCGGCGAGTACTTCCCGTTCATCATATTGTTGTGGGGACTCTTCACCGTCTCCGGCGGAATCTATTTCAAAGGCTCGTTGGTCGGCAAACCCGCCGTCAACATCCTGATTCTCCTGATCGGGACAATCTTGGCTTCTTGGATGGGTACCACCGGCGCCGCCATTCTCCTCATTCGGCCGCTGATCCGCGCCAACAAAGAACGCAAGTATAAGGTCCATACCGTTGTCTTCTTCATTTTCCTGGTCGCTAATGTCGGCGGTCTGCTCACGCCGCTCGGCGACCCGCCGCTCTTCCTCGGTTTCCTCAATGGAGTGCCGTTCTTCTGGACTTTCAAGATGTGGAACAAATTGCTGTTCTCGGTGACCTACCTGGTAATCATTTACACTATTATTGAATCGTATCTCTACCGCCGGGAGACTAAAGGTGTTGTCCAGACTCCTGCGAAGGCCGAACCGATCAAGATTCATGGCGGTACAAATTTCGTGTACCTCTTCGGAATAGTCTGTGCAGTCCTTTTGTCGGGAAGCCTTCGCCTTGGCGAACTTCATATCGCCGGTCTGCATTTCACCTACCAGTCGCTTCTTCGTGACGTCATCATCATCGTAATGGGAATCTTGAGCCTCAAAACTACCAAGGGCGAATACCGCAGTGCCAACGGCTTCACCTGGTTTCCGATCAAGGAAGTTGCCTACCTGTTCGTCGGCATATTCGTCACCATCGTCGCGCCGCTGCAAATCCTGCAAGCGGGTAAATCCGGTGCCGCGGGTGCAATCGTAGCCGCAATACACTCTCCCGGCAAGCTACTTTTGGATCTCCGGCGTCTTGTCGTCCTTCCTCGATAATGCACCGACTTATCTGACGTTTTTCAACATGGGGCTGGGAGATCTCGGAATTGCCCCTGCCCAGGTTCACGGTATCCTCTCCGGTCAGATCGCCCATCCCATGTCGGCGCAGTTCGTAATTGACTTGACCGCTATCTCCGCCGGCGCCGTATTCTTTGGTGCGAACACCTATATCGGCAATGCGCCTAATTTCATGGTGCGATCGATTGCCGAGGAGGCAAAGGTCCCGATGCCCAGTTTCTTCGGCTTTATGCTGTGGTCGGGAGCGATTCTGATTCCGCTTTTCGTTCTGATGACTTTTGTCTTCTTCACATAGGCAGGTATGTCAAATGTTCAAGAAAATTCTCGTACCCTCCGACCTAAGTGAACAATCACTTGTCGCAATCCAGGCTGCCGTCGAGTTGGCGCGGATGCACAAATCAGAAGTGTTTCTCCTCAACGTCCGCCCCGAGTTCATGCGCAAAGAAGAGATGGAAATGTTGAGAGTCTCAACTCAGAAGTTCCTTAAGGACGAGAAAGAAATCGCCGTCGCCGCCAAATCCACGCTCGAAGATCTGCTCAAGCGAGCCGGTGGCGCTGACCTTCCTCACAAGATCCTCTTGCGCGAGGGCGACCATCGCGACGAAATCCTCGCTACGGCCAAGGAAATCGACTGCGATCTTATCATTATTACGACGACCGGACGTTCCCATCTCATGGAACACCTTCACGGCTCGGATTCGGAGCAATTGGTGCGCGATGCCCGCACTCCGATTCTTGTTATTCCGGTTTCGAAGCAGGCAAAGTGATATCTCCGCGGTTCGGCCTGTTGAACGACGCGGCGATTTACCCTTCAATATTGATGGAAACGAACTAACTATGATGAAAATCACATTCCATGGCGCCGCAGGCACAGTCACCGGATCGAAGTATCTGGTTGAAGTCAATGACAAAAAGGTACTGGTCGACTGCGGCATGTTTCAGGGCCCCAAAGAACTCCGCGAGCGCAACTGGCTGCCGCTGCCTTTTGACCCGACCAGCATCGACGCCGTGATCCTCACTCACGCCCATATTGATCACATCGGCTTTCTGCCGAAAATCGTTCGCGAAGGATACTCCAGCCCGGTCTATGCAACTCCGCCCACCGTCGATCTCGCTGCAGTTTCATTGCTCGATACCGCGATGCTGCAGATGGAAGATGCCCAGTATCGCCAGAAGAAAAAACTTTCACGCCATGAAGTGGTCTTGCCGCTCTTCGATGAGGACGACGCCGAGGCGGCAATCAAGCTCTTCCGTAAAGCCAATTTCGGCGAGTGGAAATCTATCGGCAGCGAATTTCGTTTTCGCTACCACATCGCCGGTCACCTGCTCGGCGCCGCCGGCGTCGAACTCGAAATGGACGACGGCGTCAACCGGCGCTCGATCTTCTTCTCCGGCGATGTCGGCCGCTACGCCAATCCGCTCACGACCGATCCCTCCAAACCGCCGATGTGCGATTACCTGGTGTGCGAGTCCACCTATGGCGGCAAGGTGCACCCGGCCGAGGACGCTTTCTCCGTCTTTGAAGAACTGATCAACCGTGTTGTGAAAGAAAGAAGCGTCCTGCTGATTCCGGCGTTCGCCATTGGACGCACGCAACAGATTACCTACCTGGTCAACCAGCTGATCGCCAAGAAATTCATCCCGCCGATTCCGATTCATGTCGACTCGCCGATGGCCGTTGCCGCAACCGATATCTATGCCAAATTCTCATCGTACCACTCGATCAGTCAGGATAGACTCCAGGGTGAAAATTCCATGCTCGATGGCCGCCACGTTACCCTTCATCGCACGCGCAAGTCGTCCCAGACACTCAACGAGCTCAAGGGTCCGGCGATTATCCTCTCCTCCAGCGGTATGCTCACCGGCGGCCGTATCTTGCACCATCTGCTCAACCGCCTCCCCGATCCGACGACCACCGTGGCGCTGGTTGGCTTCATGGCCGAAGGCACCCTTGGCCGCAAGCTGATGGAAGGCGCCGATCTGATCTACATCCACAAAGTTCCGGTCGAGGTCAAAGCCCGCGTCGTCAATTTCCAGGGAATGTCCGGCCATGCCGACTGGTTTGAACTGCTGCATTGGCTCGAACCGATGGAGTATCAGCCGCGCAAGGTCTTTATCACCCACGGCGAAAAAGAACAATCCGACGCCATGGCGCTGCACTTGCAGCAAGAACGAAAATGGGAGACCGTTCAACCCAAACTGGACGAGTCGTTCGCGCTGTAATGAAAGTCTGCACACAGAATGTAGAGGACGCCGATTTCAATTCCCCTCTTGAGAGACTGTTGAAAAACCGTCCGATACTGTCATCCTGAGCGCAGCGAAGGATCTGTTCCTGTTGCGGAACAGAGATCAACAGATTCTTCATCTGCGCAGCGGTTCAGAATGACACGGGAGGCGTTTTCAACACTCTCTTGAGAGGGGTGGCTCGAACGCAGGAAGAATGAGGGCGATCGAGACGGGGTGTGTTGTTTCTCAATCCGCACCCTCAAAAAATCAGTGCGTCGCGGATGTCCACATCCGCGACTATTCGTGTCGACCCGACGTCGAGTGCGAGTTTCCCTCTCCCTCTGGGAGAGGGTAGGTAGATCGATATGGGGTGAGGGCATCATATCATGTAGTTCGCCGTTACAGCGAAACGTAGAACCAGACGGGCTACTAACTAAAATGGCAGATCGTCATCGTCTTCCGACATCGGCGGCGCTTCCGGAACGTCGGGAGCGGACGACTGCGTCGAATGATCGCCGCCTTCGCCGCGACGTCCCAATAGCTGCAAGCGGTCGCCGACGATTTCGGTGATCCACTTCTTTACGCCTTCCTTGTCATCGTAACTGCGCGTCTGAATCCGGCCTTCGATATACACCGGCGAACCCTTCGACAGATACTCCTTGGCGATTTCCGCCTGACGCCGCCACAGCACAATATTGTGCCAGGTCGTGCTTTCCTTCTGCTCGTTCGAAGTCTTATCGCGCCACTTCTCGGTCGTGGCCAGTGAAAAAGTGCAAACCGCCACACCGGCAGGGGTATAGCGCAATTCCGGATCTTTGCCCAAATTGCCAATCAAAATAGCCTTATTAACTGATGCCATAACAGCAATACTCCTTTTCTAGCTGTGCGCAGAATATAGGTACTCCCCTTTAGCCTGTCAAACGCATTTACATGCCTCTAAACCGTGACATCCTCTTTCCCGTTGGGATCGGAACGGGGCGAACGGCATCCTACTCCGATGCCACTCGGTATCGCAAAAGCTGCGAATTACAGTAGTATGAATCACCCGATCGAACTGAAAACCACCGTTGCAATCGTTCGATAACTCCGACCCCCTTTGCGTAATAGTCCAAACGTTGTCAACCATTGGACCAGAAAATGTGAATACCGTAATAACAGCTATCAAATGTCCCGGCAGGTACAGTATGGCTAAAGTACTCTGTGGTATCGGTGGTTGCCAGAGCTTTCCCTCCGACGTAGATTCGTCCTCCGCAATTCGCGACGGTACAAGGGGTTATCTGGATCGCGTGATGATCTCAACCGATAGAGCTTCCTTACAACTTTCCTGCGGCTGGAATCTCCACACTTACGCTCTCGCCAACCTCATAATCGGTCGTCGCCTTTCCCATCGGTGGGCAGAATCCGCTATATACCCAATAATTCCCGTCCGCTAGTGGTCGATAATAATCCTCTGCTGCAGCGTCAAGAATCTCCGCCGTCCTCGCAAACTCCGCCACCTCAAACCCCGAATGCCAATTGTTCTGCGGTCGCATCACCCTCAATGTCGACACACACTCGCACGGAGTCTTCTGGGCGATGATATCATCAAGCGGCTTCAGATTAAATCCCAATCGCGCCTTGATGACCGGACCGCTCGTGTCTGCTGCGGAAAATCGTAAGTAGCAGTTCGTTGTATCTCCCGTCGATGCCACCCCCGGATACCAAGCTACCAACGAGAACTGCGGCGCAGAACTACCGCCCTTATAGGTAATCCATGCGAGAAGATCATTTCTTGAAACGCGCACCGAATCGAGTGTGTAATGTCGTGTAGTTAGCGATTGGCTCAAGGTGGTGGTCGAGTAACATGGCGGATAGGGAAGTCGCGGAATCTGCATCGGTTGTATCGTCAACGTCAGAAGTCGCTTCCCTCCGGTACCTGAATTCCCATCCTTTCCAGTTTGACTCGACTTGATCGTCACCGCTAAATCATACCCATTTCCGCTCAATAGTATGGGACCTGATTCACTATTAATGTCAGTCGAATCAAAAATGACCTGATACAACATTCCATCGGCATCGCCGATTTCAAGAAACCGCACATTGCATGTCGAGTCTGTCGCATTCTCAAGGCACCGATACTCCGCCCAAAACGCATTGTCGCCCGCAAACGTCGACGGCGATGTCTCGTTGGTCTCAATTGTGATTAAGTTACTGGCGTCTGGATCATCTGGTGGAGTGGATTGCTTGCCGCATTGCATCAACAGGAACATGATTCCTACCGCAATGCTCACGATGAGAAGCCTTCTCATACTAACCCTCCTTGTCTACAATATCGCCAGAATCGTCCTTTTTGTCAATAAAGAACTATTCTCAACGATCTGGAAATGTACGGAGGAAAACCAAATTCCCCTCTCAAGAGCCTGTTGAAAATGCCCCCAATGGTGTCATCCTGAGCGAAGCGAAGGATCTGCTCCCTTTGTTACTGATAAACTTACAGATTCTTCGCCTGCGTAGCGGCTCAGATTGACAAGATGTGATTTTCGCAACGGTCCCGAACGCAGCTGAAGAAGGCGTCGAGCTTTGCCCAATCGGTTCCTGTGATTCGGTGACCTCGCTTTGGCAGGACGGACATTCCTGTCTGTCACTCTATAACAAACGCGTAGGGGCGCATGGCAATGCGCCCAGGAACAGTCATTGGCTCACGTCGCAACCCTCACGGCCTCGACTTCCAATAATTCTATAGCAGTTCCTTCAACGTCAAACTCAACCCCATTTCACTGCCGCCGCGCTTAACCGCAATCCTCAATTGGTTGCCGACTGCACCGCACAATACGTTACGAATCGACTCGATCCCGCCAAAGTGCTCAATAGCAATATCGTTGATCTTCAACAGCCGGTCGCCCTCCTTGAATCCGGCTTTGGCGGCCGGGGTTCCCGGCGACACGAACCAAACATCGATTCCACTTTCATCGCCGCGCGTCAGTTGCAGCCCCGACCGGTCCTCCGGAAACTCTATCACCAAACTTGTCGCCTTGCTCGACAATCATCTGCTCGTTGGCGTAATCCACATAAAGCACGAAGTTTCGAAATAACGTGTTGCCGAGATTGCCAATTTCATCGGGCGCCGATACCGTATCGATCTTGTCGATAGGGAAGTGCACCCGCGGTCTTTCAATGTGTAACCTGCGAATGAAATGCTGTCACACAACACCCGCTTGCTCCGGTACGCCTCTCCCGCGCCGCGTCCCATCGATTCAATGCCGCTTCTTTTCAGAAACCCGCGGCGTTTAGCATGGGCCCCTTCCAGAGATGTGCCGGAAGCCCCGAGATCGCACAGCCACGTTCCGGTGTGCACGCCGTCGAGTGTGGCCTTTGTGACAAAAACCCCATCCTTCAAGTGTACATCCAGTTTCGTGCCGTCGCCGACATACTTAAATGACGCGGGATCATAGAATGAAACCAGTTCATGCGCATAGTCAACCTTCGTCACAAACCGTGACAGAAAATCGAACCCGAGTATACCGTCGATCTGAATGTTAATCAACTTGTTGAGTGGCTCCAGGTCGATCACCGCAATCTGTTGCGCATCAAATTCGATACCCTTTACTGAAAACGGCGGCAACGTCGCGAATTGAACATCGACTGTGCTGTTGGACGCCCCACCCTTCATGTTGCCTGCCGTCTCCAATCCCAGCTCCGTGGCAAACTTCGAACCGACCACCGACATGCTGGCGCCGGTGTCAAGAACCCAGAAGCGCTCCCTGCAATTAACCGTGACCGGCATGTAGATATGATTGCCGCTGAACCGGAACGGCACATTCTCCGCGCTGTTGCCGTTGACAAACCGGAAATCCTTTTTTGTCTCCTGCGGCGGATCAAACAGTGTTGCGGCAATTACTGGATTCGATTCATACTTGGTAATTGTAATCTCTTGTACCTGGCCGGTGAGTAGCGATATCTGCTTGGTGTAGTGCGCCACCTTGAGTCCGCCGATGTCGCGATAATCTCCAAAATAGGAATCGCTACTTTCTTCGCCCTCGCTGGAAATCGCACGCTCAAGTAGAAATGTATTCGCGTTGACATAATTCGTCTGCACATCGCTGTTGATAGTGTTGGAGATCTTCACGACATGGCAGTTGGCGCCATTTGCCGTATCCATTCCCGCCGTTTCGACCTTGAATATAGCTGCCTTAGGATCAAGAAACTCATATTCCGCCAGCCGCCGTTTCACCTCTTTTCGCTTTAGACTCGCTTCATCGCGTTTAGTGATCAACTGCAGCTTTCCGTTGGAGTCCAGCACCCATTGCCCGTCGGCATTCTGACCTTGAGTGATGCGAAGTACCTTCAAGTCCACTTCAGTGCGATTGAAATCGGGCTTCTGCGTCCAGATCTTCATCGTGCCGGTCAGACCGGCAACAGCCAGCGTTCCCTCGACATATTGCGTTCTCTCCCCCTTGAGCCGCCCCAATCCGCCGCTGGCGGCAATGTTCTTGTTCAGTACTTCATAGGGATCGCTCTGGGCAGATGCCATCGTCGGCCACAGCAACAATGCCAGCAGAGAAGAAATCAAGATCGACTGACTATGTTTCACGATATCGCTCCTTTACCTGTACACCTGAATACGACTGCATTAAGTCGACAAAAGTTTCAACTTTAATGGCCGAAATTACCCCTTCGCCAATGCCCGAGTGATTGATCAATCCCCCGGACTCTGTTGTTTTCGCAGGTACTCCATCGCCAGCTTCGAGACATATAACTTGTTCTTGCCTGACTCGGTCGGGGAGATATCCTCCACCCGTTCAATCGTGATCCGAAATTCACCGCCGAAATAATCCTGATAAACGCCCTTGAGCATTGCCTCATCTTCCGGACCGCGGAATAGTGGCGTCGGTTTATAAGTCACATGGAGGTGCTCCAACGTCAGTTGTTCTACGCGCACACGCTCAAACTTCTCGCCGCCGACGCTCATCTCGATCTGCGGATAGATCAACCCGCGTTTGGTCAGAATCAGATCTTTCCCGCGTCCACCAACAATCTCCATCACCGGATAGTTGCTCACCGCATCGATCGGATAACCATGGCAAATTCCCACATCGTCGGTGTGATACCTTATTAACGGCACCGCATAATTGACGAGCGTCGTCGCCACAATGTCCGCCTGCTGTCCGACTACCTCGTTCCCGCTCTCGTCCACAAACTCGAGATGGCAGTACTCGGTCTGAACATACTTGCGCCCATCCGACAACTGCACCGCCGCAACGGTATTCTCGCGATTTCCGTAATAGTCGACTATCCGGCTCCCGAAGAATCCCTCTATCGCCCGGCGATACTGCGGATAGATCACCTCTCCCGTCGTATACACAATCGGCACATGAAACGGCTCCAGCTGCTGTTCTTGAAAGTGCACTATCAGCGAAGATATGTTCGCCGGCTGACAGTAGATTAATGCCGGCGCGAATTCCCGCAGTTTTCGATAAATCGCCGGCGCTCGCTCATGGCTGATGCTGAACTGCTCGATCATCAGCAAGTTCTCGCTGTAATCGATGTTGGTGAACTCACCCTCCGGCAGAAACTTCAGCTTGCCGGTGAACTGCGCCCGGGGATCGCGAAACCGGTAGCCAATATTGTGAAAATGCCGCCACATCATCGCTTTGCGCCAGATCTCCGCTTCCGCCGACCGGAATATCTTCAATCGGTCGCGGCTCGTTCCACTGGTGACAGTCTGCACCGGCTTGAGTTTCTCAAACTCGTCTGACTTCAAGTCTTCCAGATGATTTGTTACATCCTCGCGCGTCAGATAGGGGATCCTCCGGAAATCCTCGCGCGACTTGATATCACCCGGCGCCATTCCCATCGTCTTGAACCGCTGACGATAGAACGGTACATGCTCGCCGGCATATTCCAACAAGGCCCTGATCCGCATCCACTGGTACGACTCCAGTTCAGCCCGGCTGGCGGTCTGATGCTCCTGCAGGAATCGATACACCTCTCGAAACCGCCGGCCATACTTGATCGGTAACGGCACCACTGTATGGCGCAACCGCCGCAACGATTCGATAAGTTGCGGCATCAGCCCCACACTCCCGCGGAGCATCGGTCCGGCAGCGCCGGCGAGTTAAGTGATCCTGCATTCATGTTGTTGTCGCCAATTTAGCAGTTGTCCGCGCGATGTGAACTGAAAATATCTTCCTAACCCCTGATTGTGTCATCGGTTCAAAAACGCGGTCGGCAGCACTCGCCGTCCAGCGATTGCCGGGTTCGGCTTATTTCGCTTGACTTAATTCTCCATTTGCAGTCTATTAACAGGCTATAGCTGCGATAACGCAATTCCAATACAAACTTTCGAGAGGATTTTGCCCGAGTGCCCCAAAAATTACATAGAATTATTCCGCGTCAGGACGACAAAGATTCCGCGACCACAAAAAAATCGCCGGCCGCCGGTTTTTCCGGATTGGGAATTGCCCCCAATCTGATGGATGCTATTGCCCATTTGAAATTCTCGGAGCCGACACCAATCCAAAAACGCTCGATTCCCATCGGCATCGAGGGCAAAGACGTCATCGCCATTGCCCAGACCGGCACCGGTAAAACACTCGCCTTTGGTGTTCCGATGATTCAACGGCTGGCACAAATCAAAGGGCGCGGCCTGATCCTCCTTCCCACACGCGAACTTGCTATCCAGGTCGATGAAGCTCTCCTCTCCGTTGGACGGCACCTGGGATTACGCACGGCCGTCCTCATCGGCGGAACACCGCTGGGACCGCAACGCTATGCCCTCGAAAAGAAACCTCGCGTCATCATCGCCACTCCGGGTCGATTAATCGACTTCATCGAACAGCGAATCGTCAATCTTTCCGATATCGAAATCCTCGTTCTCGACGAGGCCGACCGCATGCTCGACATGGGTTTTGCTCCGCAAATCAATAAGATCTTAAGCCTGCTGCCGAGATCTCGCCAAACTATGTTGTTTTCGGCCACCATGCCCAAAGAAATCGTCGTCATCGCCCAGCGCCACATGGAACTGCCGGTCCAGGTCGAAATCGCTCGCTCCGGTACCGCCGCCGACAAAGTCACGCAAGAGGTCTTCTTCGTGGACCGCGGCGCTAAGAGCCGTTTGCTCGAGGTTCTCCTCCAGCAGTACCCTGGCCCCGTCCTCACCTTTACGCGCACCAAACACGCGGCCAAAAATCTCACGCGCCAGGTCAAGGCGATGGGGCACAACGCCGCCGAAATCCATTCCAATCGCAGCCTCGGACAGCGGCGCGATGCGCTCGAAGGATTCAAGTCCGGCAAGTACCGCGTCTTGGTTGCCACCGACATCGCCGCGCGCGGAATTGACGTCTCCGGCATTGAACTTGTCATCAACTACGATCTGCCGGGGAACTCCGAAGACTATGTTCACCGTATCGGTCGCACCGGCCGTGCCGGCCTCGCCGGCCGCGCCATCTCGTTTGCCACTTTTGATCAGCGCGGCGAAGTCCGTCGTATCGAGCAACTGATCCGCACAGCTCTGCCGGTAATTCAGCTCCCGCAGTTGCCGCCGGAGCGCCCCCGTCTCAAACCGGAGCCGTCATCAGACTACGGCGATCGTCCGGCCTATCCGCGGCCGCGGCGTCAGGATTCCTCCAGATCAACCGAACAGCCGCGTTACCAGCGCCCCGGTCGCAATGAACCCTCGCGCGGTCCAAGGCAGCGCCGCCCCGATGCCCCGCAAGGCTCCGAACAATCGCACCAGCATCCGCAGCGACCCGCTGCTTTGCAGCCCGAGCCTACGAGGACTTTTGGACGCAAGGCACCGCGGCGCACCGGCAGGCGGTAGGGGAGTATTGACTCTTCGCCGTTCGTCTCGTTAAGATTCTCTTGCTTCAACATGCAAAGTTGATTACTTCGCTGATATGACGATGCGCTTGACTTCGCTTGTTTGCTTCGTACTGCTTTTCTTAATCAGCGCGGCTTCACCCGCCGCCGAGCTGCGTCACGTTATCTCACACAAGCAAGTCAAGGTCATCACCGACCCGACCAAAGGCAGCAATTCCTATCCCCGGTGGACCGAGTTTCCTTCCAAAGATGTCGAATACCGCAGAGTCGTCCTTTATGTAACGTATCAGTGTCCAGATGGCCTGAAGTGCGGCGAGTGGGATTATATCGATGGAGTTTATCTGCGCCGCCTTGGAGAGGAAGCAAATCCATCCAGTGACATCGAAATCGCGCGAATGATCTCTCCTTATGGTGCCCGCTTCGACTCCACTTGGTCTTTCACCTGGCACGTCGACATCACCGACTATTCGCTGTTTCTGCACGACTCGGTTGAGGTCGATTTCCTGCACACCGGATATGAGAGCAATACTGACCGCGGCTGGTTGATCACACTCGATTTCGCCATCACCGAAGGTCCTCCTCCGATGAAGTGTCTTGGCTTCGACAGCCTCTGGCAAGGCTCAATTCCCTATGGCGATACAGCCCGCCCCATCGAACAAATCCTCGCGCCGCGTACTTTCACCAGCCCGGAGAACGCAGCCGTCGCCCGCTTCCGCATCGTTCAAACTGGTCACGGCATGGACGATGTCGAAAACTGCGCCGAATTCTGCAATAAATACCGCCGCGTCCTCTTCGATGACCAACTGGTCGACCAACGATCGCTGTGGCGCGAATGCGGAACCAACCCGCTCTACCCGCAGGCCGGCACCTGGATCTTCGATCGCGCCAATTGGTGTCCCGGCGAAATCGTCCAGCCCGATCTCTATGACCTGGCCACGGCGCCCGGCCAGACCCACAAAATCGACATCGACATGGAACCCTACATCAACAACAGCAAACCGACGGCCAATTATTTCATCCACTCGCATCTGTTTCACTACTCCGCGCCATGGGCAATGAACGATGCCTCTATCGCCGAAATTGTCATCCCCAGCACCCTTGATGAATATTCTCGCCTCAACCCCGCTTGTGCCAACCCGCTCATTGTCATCAAGAACAACGGAAGCGAAATCCTCCGCTCGTTGACAATTGGCTACGGGCACGGGATGCCGCCGCAATATTCCTACCAGTGGACTGGCCAATCTTGGCCCGCAGGGATCGACCGCCGTCGAACTTCCCGGAATTATTGCCCCGCTCAACGACACAAACTTCCTCGTAAAACTGGATTCACCCAACGGTGTCGCAGACGAGTATCCGGACGACAACACCGCGCTGTCTGCCGTCCCGATAACGCCGGTATATGACACAACGGTGGTCCTGGCAATTCGTACCAATGCTGATACCAGCCAGACCGGCTATCAACTCACCAATGCTGATGGAGAAATCGTCTACCAGCGACCACAGGGTTCAATGTCAGTTAACACCATCTACCGCGACACGCTTCAACTGTCACCCGGCTGCTACCAATTGGTCGTCGCCGACTCCGCCGGCGATGGACTTGATTTTTGGTTCAATCCCGAAGGCGGTTATGGCTATGCACGCTTGCTGGATGTCCCCGGTCGACTGCTAAAGGCCTTTAACTCCGACTTCGGCAGCGAAGTCCGCCACTCCTTCCGCGTCGTCGCCGGCGCCAAACCCGAGGTCGCCTTGGCCGATCTGCCCATCGTCAATCCCTTCCCGGCACGCAACAAGGGTGTCTTCGACATCGACATCTTCTTGAACCGCCGCACCGAGTTACAGGTCCGCATCATCGACGAAAGCGGCGTCGAAACCATCCTTGATAATCTCTACCCCGGTGTCAAAGAAGTCATGCTCCCGATCGATATCACCACGGCTCCCGATGGCGTCTACTACATCAAAGTCACGGCCGATGGCAAGACCGTCACCCGTCGCATCCGCGTCAAACGCACCGAATAACCCGACTTTTCCTTTTCGGTCATAAAAAAAAGAGTAACAAATGTCCGTTTTCTGCTTATATTATTACTGGACTTAAGGAGCGACTTTCGTAGTCGAAACGGCGTAAGGGGCGGTTACTGTACCGGGAGTTGAGTTCCTGTGTCTGGCTAAATCTGCGGCAGCAAGCCGCTGTTCGATAGAGAAGTTACGAACATGAAAAGCTTAACCATCCATCACCGGAGTGTACCATGAAAACTTATGTATTGATGAGCCGGCTGCGTCTGCAGGGACCCAGCCTCATCGAGGTCGCCTCGCGCATGCGCGACGGCGAAAAAATCGGACGCGCTTGGGTTGATAAGGCCAAGGAACTGGTCCCCGAAGCGAATTTCGTTGCCCACTACGCACTTCTCGGCGGTTACGACTTTATGGATATCTACGAAGCCCCCGACGAGCATACCGCCGCCAAGATCGCCATGATCGGTAGCGCTTCCGGCGCCTTCCAGGTCGAAACCTGGACCGCCATCCCGGACAATCATCTTATGGAAATCGCTCGCAAGATGAAAGAAGACGAAAAGTCGTAGTCGCCTGCCTTCCAGCTGCAGTCAATAGGCATAAGCATATCTTCCCCCTCTCCCTTGGGAGAGGGGCAGGGGTGAGGGCAAACTACGATCCAATCACCTCGACAATGGTATAACCCGCAAAGAAAACAGCCGGCAACAGCGTCAGCAGCAATGATAACGCCGTACCAAGTGCAAATGCCACTGGTCCAAAGTACATGTCGCCCTTTTTGCCAAGCCAGAACAGCACCACTTCCACAATCCACCCGCCGGTGTAACACACGTTCGCGGCTATTGCATAGAGGATAATTCCGAAAATTGCGAAGAGCCCGCTGTCTGGTACCATCGGTGCTTCAGGATCTTCACGATTTCAGGTCTGGCAATGATCAACGCAATTAGGAAGAAAAGCCAGATGACACACGTTATCAGCCCCGCGATTCCGACTGCAAGATTGAATGGCACTCGCCGCAATTCCCACCAATAGATGATTTCGCGGACAGAAATCGGTGGCACCTCTCGCCTTAGATACTTGCTGGCGGCGATCCTGCGCAGCAGATTTGGCTTCTGGGTAGAATCGATGTTCATTAGCCCTCGTGGTTATACCTGATTCGCAAGTAAGCTACATGAATTAGACACTCCCCGCAACCACATCGCCGAAACTCTCCCTTGCTTTAGAACGTAGTCTCTATTATCTATCTAATTCCATCCATCGAGGAAATGGTCCATAGCATTAGAGGAGTAAACTTTCATGAAGACCTTCAAAACCATCACGCTGACAGCCATGGCACTTCTTGTTCTTGCCCTGCTGCCTGTCAATCTTTACGCCCAGGCCAAAGAGGCCCCCACTCGTGACCAGATCGAGGATAAATATAAATGGAATCTCGCGGATTTCTATCCTTCCGATGAAGCCTGGGAAACCGCCTTCGCCGCCCTCAAGGTCCGCATCGGCGAAATGGCGCAATATCAGGGCAAACTCGGTGAATCTTCAACGATACTGGCCCAATGTCTGATGCTTAACGACACGCTGGGCATGATCGCCCATCGTCTTTATGTCTATGCCAACCTTAGTCTCGATCAGGATAATCGCGTCAGCAAGTATCAGGAACTTGCGGATCGCGCGCGCATGCTCTATTCCGATCTCGGTCAGGCATCAGCCTATATGGAACCGGAAATTCTCACCATCCCGGACGATAAATTGAAATCATTCCTGGCGCAGGACAAAGGCTTGGGTGTCTACACGTTCTACCTCAATGACATCTTGCGCCGCAAAGCCCATATCCGTTCGCAGGAAGTCGAGGAAGTTCTCGCGCTTGCTTCTCCGGTCACTGGCGGGCCGAGCCGCATCTTTTCGATGATCGATGATGCCGATATCAAATTCCCGAATGTTAAAGACGCCGACGGCAATGAAATCCAGCTGACCAAGGGCCGCTACGGCCAGATCCTTGAATCGACCAATCGCGAGGCCCGTCGTGCCGCCAGCGAAGCCTACAACGACACTTACATCAAGTATAAGAACGGCCTGGCCGCCACGCTGGCTTCATCGGTTAACGCCGATGTCTTCGCCGCCAAAGTTCGTGGCTACAACAGCTGTCTCGAACGCGGACTCGACGGCGACAGCATCCCGCTCGATGTCTTCCATAGTCTCATCAAAGCTGCCAGCACAAATCTGGCGCCGCTGCACAAATATATGGCGCTTCGGAAGAAAGTGCTCGGCGTCGATACCTTGTTTGGCTTTGACCTCTCCGTGCCGCTGGCGCCCGACACCAAAATGGAATTCACCTACGAACAGGCCCGCGAATACGTGATGAAGGGTCTGCAGCCGCTCGGCAAAGAATATCTCGCAAACGTCCAGATGGCGCTCGACTCCCGATGGATCGACGTCTACGAAACTCAGGCTAAAGGCAGTGGTGCCTACTGCTGGGGAACTTATACCGTTCATCCGGTGATGTTGCTCAACTTCTCCGGCCGGCTCGGCGATGTCTTCACACTCGCCCACGAAATGGGCCACTTGATGCACTCCTATTACTCCAACAAGAGCGAACCTTATATCTATGCCGGACACTCGCTCTTCACCGCCGAGGTTGCATCAACCTGCAATGAAGCGATCATGATCAAGTACATGCTCTCGCAGACCAAGGATAAGAACGAGAAGCTGTTCCTGCTCAACTACTATATCGACCAGATCATCGGCACCTTCTACACGCAGATCTGGTTCTCTGAATTCGAATTGAAGATTCATGAAATCGTCGAAGGCGGCGGCGCGCTCTCGGCTGACGGCTTGCGCAAGCTCTACCGTGAAGTCTACCAGAAGTACTACGGCCCCGATATCTTCATCCCCGAAAACCGCGACCTCGGTGGACTGCGCATCAGCCACTTCTATCGCCAGTACTACGTCTACCAGTATGCGACCAGCTATGCCGCTTCGCAGATGCTTTCCCGCAAGATCCTCGCCGGCGACAAGAAGGCCGTGGCTGCTTATATGGACTTCATCAAAACCGGCTCGTCCGACTATCCGGTCAATATCCTCAAGAAAGCCGGCGTCGACATGACGACCACCGAACCATTTGCGCAGACGATCAAAACGTTCTCGGAATTGGTTGACGAATACGAAAAACTGCTGCTGGCGAAGTAGGGCGGTAGTACCCATTTGGTGAATTCGATCTTCACCACCAAAACAATAGACCGGTCGCGCTCAATCGAGCGCGGTCGGTCTATTGTCTTAATCGAGCTATCCATTTTCAGTTTGTAGTGCAGATCTTCTTACTGAAACCTCTCAATCACCAGAAGCACGCTCCCGGAGACCCGCCAGTCTTCGAGTACCGCAGTTACCCCCTGCAAACCTTGTTCCCCTCTTCAGTGACTGTTGAAACCCTGCTCTGCATAGGGAAGGATCTCTTTAGTGTTGCTGTCCTCGCTGTAAGTCATTCCGGCGAAAGGGACTGTTGAAAAGACCCTCCCGTGTCATTCTGAACGAAGTGAAGAATCTGTTAGTCTTTGTTACGCAACACGAACAGATCCTTCGCTGCGCTCAGGATGACAGTGTCGGACGGGTTTTCAACACTCCCGAAAGCCGGATTCCAGCTTAGGTTGATTATGATTCTGGCAGCGATTCTTAAATCACGGGCTTCTTCAACAGCCCCTTGAGAGGGGTGGCTCGTCCCGACTTGTCTGATCAAGACGCGGTGCGCCCCAAGGGTTCCACTACTCCTCCGGAGGGGCCTCCTCCGCCGCCTTGACCGGAAGGCGCTTCGCATCCCGAAGCGCCTTCCGCAGGACAAACTCGATCTGCCCGTTCAAACTCCGCAGTTCATCATCGGCCCAGCGTTGAAGCTGGGCCAATGTCTCCGGATCAATCCGAAGCAGGAATGACTTCTTCTCAGCCACGATTAATGATACAGCGATCCGGTGTTAATGACCGGCTGGCTGGAACTCTCACCGCAGAGAACCACCAGCAGATTGGAAACCATCGCCGCCTTGCGCTCGTTATCCAACTCGATGATCTTCTTGCGCGACAACTGCTCCAGCGCCATTTCCACCATTCCGACCGCGCCTTCGACGATCAGTGTTCGCGCTGCCACCACGGCGCCTGCTTGCTGACGGCGAAGCATCGCTTCGGCAATCTCCGGTGCATACGCCAGGTGACTGATGCGCGCCTCCTGCACTTCGACGCCGGCCTGGTTCAAACGTTCCTGTATTTCCTCGCATAACTGCTTGGAAATCGTCTGCGTATGCCCGCGCAACGAAACCGCCTGCTCACTATGTGAATCGTAGGGATGCTGCGTCGCGAGATTACGCACTGCCGACTCGCTCTGAATCTTGACAAACTCCTCATACTTGTCGACCTGGAAACTCGCTTCCGCAGTATCAACCACCCGCCACACTACGATCGCTGCAATCTCAATCGGATTGCCGTCGATGTCATTCACCTTGAGACGGCTCGTCTCAAAGTTGCGAACACGCAGCGATATCTTCACCTTCGAATACAAAGGATTCGCCCACCGAAGTCCAGCCGTCTTCGCAGTTCCGACATACTTGCCGAAAATCTGCAACACGCGCCCTTCATTCGGATTGACCATGAACAACCCGCCCATCAAGAAGATGTCCAGCATCAGTACCAACGCTGTTGGGATCTTCAATACCGGCGGAAGAAAAATCATCCCGGCGACACAACCCAAAAGCACCAGAATGAAGAAAACTAACGGTCCCCAACCGGAGACGACTGACTTCTCGATCTCTTTGATCGAACCATCATATTGCTTTATCACGTTTACCTCCTGTGATATCATTATGATATTACGAAGATATCGCCAAGTTGTTGCGAAAATCAAGCGAAATCTCAAGAATTCTCATATGTCATTACTGCACAACGTTTTAATTTGGTAGGACCATGCCGTCAAAATGGAAAGCGCGATGGCCTTGGGAAACCATCGCGCTGTTGCGTTACGGAGAGTTACTGGGTTGGTATCTTACGTCTGGAATAGGTACTGCAGCTTCATAAAGAACTGCCTCGAGGTTAGCCGCCACTTGGCCGGTTCATCTTCAAAAAAATCGACATAGCTGTAGTTACTCGACGATCCCACATATAGTACCGAGAACGGGCTGACCTTGTAAGTAACGAGTGGGTCGACATCCCAGGCTTTGCCGAAATCGTTATACTGCACAATCATTCGCAGCGACAGCGCCTTTGTCGCCTGGTACAATAACCGTGTCCGGCTGATGTAACCGTCGAATAGTTCGATACCCGATTTCTTGTCGTCCGCGCCGGAATAGCTCACATCTGATTCAATGATCAAACGGTCGTATGGTTTGAGGCTGACAAATAATCCGAGATTGGACTCGTTCGTTTCCCGCAAAGCAAACCTCGCGATACTGCGGGCCCGCGAGCCATATACCCCGAGACCAAAACCCGCGGTCGGGCGCGTGTTGATATTGAATCCGATCTCCCACAGGTCTCCGAATCGCGTCCCGCGATAGTGTTCGTTGGCCTTGCTGTAATTGATGGAGAGATAAGTTTGCGCCGTGCGCAGCTGGACATCGGTTCCGACATTGATCATCAACGCCTTTGGACTGCCGTCCCAGAACCAGCGCTTAAGACTATAGGTCTTTGGTACAATTCGCTCGATGAGTCCCGACTTGGTATAGAAGGTGTACTGCGTATAGAATGACAGATTGCGATAGTCATTCAACGGGTCGTAACCGGTCTCGGTGCGATAGGAAGGGCTGACATGGTCATAATCCAGTATGAAATTCCAACTGCGCGATTGCCGGCGAAAACGCGAAATCAGACCCGTGCCATAGAACGATTCCTTGTCCAGCGCCGTGCTGTACTTGCCGTCATCAAACCGCAGGCCCTGCAGGTACTCGTTGGTCGCAGGGTCGAACAACTCCCGCGTATGCGTACCGATATACTGTCCATCAATGCTGTAGGACTTTGACAGCCGAATGTCGCCGTCAATCGCCGCCACCGTCCCCGATCCGCCGTTGTCCCACCGGCGATCCGTCACAATCATCCCGATGCGCGTATCATTGCCCAGCGAGTGTGTCACCCGTACAATATTCGCCGTGCTCTTGCCCGAATTGAAAAGCAGACTCCGCTCCGGCAGCGGAATCATGTACGGTGTGTTTTCTTCATAAGCCGACAACACCCCGATCGTGGTCTTGCCGGTTCGCCCGGTCATTTTTGCGGCAAAAATCGGGTCGTTGATCGTCCTCGTATAGAATGAGTTAAACAGCGTCCGGAAGATATCGCTACCTTCCTGAAAGAACGGACGACGTTCCGGATACATCAGCGCGATGGTGGAATTCACATCAATCTGCGCTGCGTCCGCTTCGATCTGGCTAAAGTCCGGATTGAACGTCGCCTCAATCGTGATGTCCGAAGTCAGCGCGTACTTGCCGCCAAGCGACAACTCGCCCTCGGGGTTGGCGTTTTCAAATCTGGATGAAGTCCCCTCCGGACGCGAAAGGCTCCCTGACTGCGAAGCCACCAAGGATGGCAGTATCTCGATTCCTTTTCCCGGTTTGACGTTGCGAATTCCGCTGACCGTACCCCACTGGCAGGGCCAGCACTGCTCGCCGCGATCATTGGCCGTCCAGGAATATTGCTTCATGGTCTCGCGCGGACGGTTCCGCCAAAAATCCATCTTCCAGGACTGTTCCGGATGGTCCGGAAAACGCAGGCTCGAAAACGGCACCGCGATTTCGACTGTGTAGCCGTCGGCCGTCTTCTCGGCTGCCGATTCCCACAATAAGTCGTAGCTGGGATCGGCATCCGCTACACTGGTCCACAACATATCCTTCTGAATTCCGTAGGGATTGACGAAAAATTCATAGGCCACGGCGGCCGTTCCGTAGGTGTCAATCAGCAGTACCACTGCGTCATCGCCGAAATACTGGTCGCGCTGGCTCATTGTCGCGCGAATCGCCGACGGATCATCGTGGCAGACATAGGCCACATACAGCGCGTTCTCGTCATAAGTGACGAAAACCTCGGTATTCACGTCAGCCGGCAAATTGTCACCGGGATTGCGTTCGACAAATGTGTTCACTCTCGCAGCTCCTTCCCAGCCGCCGTCGCCCAATTGGCCGTCGATGTCGATTGAACCGGCCGCCGGTTGGATCGAAAGGCTCGGGCGCACATATGCCGATGTTGCCTGCGACCAAAGGTCAGAAGCACACAATTGTGATAAGAAAAGTGCGGTGGCGAACAGGAGGGAAGAGCCGATACGACAGCTTGTGTTCATACGATGCATCCTCAGGATAAAGTGTTATGAGAATCGCCAGACACAACGACCCTCGTCAGCACCCCCTGTCAGGAATGCAGCCGTTTCGGCAACACTACGAGTGCGGAATTTTGATGAATCTCCTCAACCCACTACCGGGAAATACGGAAAACCAAGACCAATGTTTCATGAATTATGAAAGAGCTTACTCAAAAATTAGGACCTTGAAACTCGTCAATTAAATCGCAAAACTCGATAACTTTGCTTTGACCAAACACAACTTATGTTCGTATATGACACCGATGATCCATTTAACACCTGTCAACGCTCCAAGAGGATAACTGCATGCAGTCACTTTCTCGACTCGACCCGCCTGACCACGAAGATCGCCGTCGCCCTTCTCGTCGGCCTAACATTGTCTCTTCGGCGTCGGCACAGACCGGCGTCAACACCGCGCACATCGATCGCTCAATCGATCCCTGCACCGACCTCTATATGTTCTCCAATGGCGCCTGGTATAATGCGACGGAAATTCCCGCCGACCGTGCCACCTGGGGCGCCTGGGGCGAACTCTACGAACGGAACCTGAATGACCAGAAAGTCAGTTCTTGATGCCGCCGCTGCATCCGGCGGGGCGTATGGCACGCCGGCCCAAAAAGTCGGCGACTTCTTCAAAACCGCCATGGATTCCGCCGCCATCGAAGCGCTCGGCTTCTCGCCGCTGAAAGACGAACTGGCGCGCATCACTGCAATCAAGAATTCGACCGCCCTGATCGATGAATTCGTCCGTCTTCAGAAAATGACCATCTACGTGCCCTTTGCACTCGAAGTCTATCAGGATGCAAAGAATAGCACCCGAAACATCATCCAGTTCTCACAGGACGGCATTGGATTGCCTGATCGCGACTATTACCTCAACGAGGACGATGAAAGCAAAGAACTGCGCGAACAATACGTTCAACACATCACCAACATGCTCAAACTCCTGGGCGACTCTGAATCTGATGCCGCCCATGCCGCCCGCAACATCATGGCGCTCGAAACGCGGCTCGCCAGGGCATCGATGACGCAGGTTCAACGCCGTGATCCCGACTCCACCTACAACATGACCAATATCGAGAAGCTCAAATCCGATGCTGCCGGCTTCGATTGGAATCGCTACTTCGCCCAGATGAATATCCAGAACCCCGGCGATATCAATGACAACCAGCCATTATTCACCAAGGAAGTCGCAGCCATGATTGGCTCGACGCCGCTTGCCGATTGGCGTGATTATCTGCGCTGGCACCTGGTCAAGGAGACTGCGCCTTATCTAAGCTCCGCCTTTGTAAACGAAGATTTTAGTTTTGATGGAGTCATCTTAAGCGGCCGCAAAGAACTGCGCCCGCGCTGGAAACGTGTGATGGCGGTCACCGACGCCTGCCTCGGCGAAATGCTCGGAAAGCTCTATGTCGAGAAACACTTCAGCCCCGAAGCGAAAAAACACGCCGAGCAGCTGGTGATCAATCTCAAAGCCGCCCTGCACGACCGCCTCGCCGCCATCGACTGGATCTCCGAACCGACGCGTCAGAAAGCCTTTGAGAAACTCGCCGCGATCAAGTACAAGATTGGTTACCCCGACAAGTGGCGTGACTATTCCAAACTTGAGATCAAGACCGGCTCTTACGTCGAAAACGTCCTGAATTGCAGCCAATTCGAATTTCAGCGCAATCTCGACAAACTCGGCAAGCCGGTTGACCGCGATGAATGGTACATGACGGCTTCTACCGTCAACGCCTATTACGCTTCCAGCCTCAACGAAATCGTCTTTCCGGCCGGCATTCTGCAGCCGCCATTTTTCGATGTCAACGCCGACGACGCCCTCAACTACGGCGGCATCGGCATGGTCATCGGCCACGAGTTGACTCATGGCTTCGATGACGAAGGTCGCAAGTACGACGCCGATGGCAACCTCAAAGAGTGGTGGACTTCCGAAGACGCCGCCAATTTCGAACAACGCGCCGAAATGATCCGCGCCCAATACAGCGCCTACGTTGCACTGGACACTCTCCGTGTCAATGGCGATCTCACTTCCGGTGAAAACATCGCCGATCTCGGCGGACTCAAGATCGCTTACTATGCCTATCAGAAATCATTCGAGGGCAAACCCCGCCCGCCGGTTATCGATGGCTTCACTCCGGAACAGCGATTCTTCATTAACTTCGCGCACTGCTGGCGCAGCAAAATTCGCGACGCGGCCGCCAAAATGTACTTGGCTACCGACCCGCACTCGCCCGACAAGATCCGCGTCAACGGCACCGTTTCCAACCTGCCGGAATTTGCCGAAGCCTTCGGCTGCAAACCCGATGCCCCCGGCATACGACCGGTATCAATTCGAGTGAAAATCTGGTAACGCCATCTGCCTGCTGAAGACTCCATCGCGCACAAAAAAAATCGTCTCCCTGTCCGAAACAGGGAGACGATAATCGTTAATGAAGTTCTTGGAGACTAATTCTCGGCCAGCGGCGACGGCAAAACCGGCGGCTTCTTCACCTTGGTGTCGATCTTCTTCAATTCCATCTCTTCGATCAAGAGTGATGGCGTCACGATCGTGGCCGGCATCTCATAGTCATTGCCAATCAGATAATTGTAAACGTACCGGCTGTTGTCCGTCTGGACGATGTCGCGCAGGATTCGCACATTGACATCGGTAAATTGCAGACCCCGCAGTAGCTCTTCACGGCCGTCCGCATAAATACGAAAGATCTCGTATGGCTGGGTCAGTCCGGCGTCAGAGCCGCCGCCGGGTTGCTGTCCAAAAAACTGGAAACCGCCGGTCGGCGTGCCCATGTCGCGCAGTTTGGTGATCAGAATGCCATAAGGCAGATCGATATCCTTACACATGGCAATCAGGTTCTTCTTGAGCTTATCAGCAGTGATCTTGTCGGTCGACTCAAAGACCAGGTTCGACGGCTTAGCCGTGACTTCCTTGCTGACCGCTCCACGGGCGCTGCCGTTGGGATCCTTCACTTTTTTCGTTGGCGTTATCCCGATCAGGATATTGACCAGTTTGCCGTTTTCCACTAACATCGTGCGCTGCGGCGAATTCCCGGCGTCATCCACCCCGTACGCTCCAATCAGCGGCATGTCGCCGATCTTCTCCAGCGTCGGATCATTGTAGACATTCATCGTGATCGGCAATACGCGGCGATTGAGCTTGTTCGCAAAATCGGAACCCGAGCTCATCATCGAACTCATCTGGTCATTTTCATATACCGGGCCCGGCTGATTCGATACATTTTTCGAAAACAACTGACGCAGGAACTCACCGGCGGCTTCTCCGGAAAACATCACCGGACCGATGTAATCCTCGAGCGTGTCCGCATTGATCATCCGGTTCATCTTCTCGGCATTGCCCTTGGCCCAGGCAATCAGCTGTGTGCGATCCGGAAGACGCTTCAGATCGTTAACGATGATTCTGTCGGAATTCACCACATCCTCGCCGTCTGCCGATCGGCCCGACATTGACAGGCTGAAACCATAAATGCGGTCGCCCCGCAGCGTCTGCGTGCCTTCGCTGTTGGCGAGATATTGATTAACCACCGACGCCGTAACATTCAGCTCCGAAGAAATGATCCCGGGATAAGCGCGGAAAACTTCCGTCATCGGCTTCGCCAGTTCCTCGAAAAATTCGGCTTCAATGTCCAGGGCTTCCGGCTTGTCCAGAAATTTATTCGCCGGGAACTTGATGTGGTCGTCCGGGCGGTCGTTGATCACGCGCGACTGCAGGTAAGCGCGCTTCTTCGACAACGTCTCGAGCGCCGTCTTGTAAACCCTGTCAGTTGCCAGGTAAATGGTATTGCGCATCGCATCGTAGTCGTCTTCGATCGGCAGGGAAGTGAAATCCGCCCCAAAACCGCTGAATCCCGCCACAAAATTCGAGTTGTCCAGCTTGTAGTCGCCGACGCGCAAATCTGTCGTCAGATAGCGGCTCCGCTCCATGCGCGACTGCAGGAGCTGTCCCAGACTGGCTGACACCTCCAACTGCTGGATATCGTCGATCGTGTAACCGATGAAGTACGGACGTTCCAGCTTCTCCATCACCAGCTGCGAAACGTTGCGCTGGATCTCGTCTTCCATGACCTTGAAAAACAGATCCGATCGGTTGTCAGCAACTGCCGGCGTCACGGTCATCAAACAAAACAGGGCGGCGATCACCATCAGTGCTATTATGTTTTTGCGCATGATTAGTTTCCTCCCTGTCCGGCATCGCTGGTCTTAGTCGGCTTGTAAGGCGGCACAAGCAACGGTGGCTTCTCCTGCTCCTTAAATTTCTTCTCAACTTCCAGCTCGGAAACCAGGATACTCGGCGCGGTTGCCGATACCGGCACCCAGCCTGATTCGGCGCCGCAGGTGCCGTTGAAAATTTCATAATCGTTTCCGGTGGCGACAATCCGGGCAAAGCTCGACAGCGGCGTCCCGACAATATCCACGCCGCGGATCGCTTCATTGGGACGCCCATCCGTATAGCACTTGTAAACCAGCAGCGGAATCACCTTGAAAGACTGCGGTCCGAATCGGGTGGTGGTCGTGAAGCCGCCGGAAATGTCATAGAAGATTAGCCCGTATGGCTTGTTTTGTGTGCGGCATTCATCTCGCAGCATCTCCACCAACTTGTCGAAGGAAACCTCCTTCGACGACTTCACCATCAGATTCCCTTGCCGCGCAACGGCATCCATCCCGGCCTGCTTGCGGCCATGGGCATTGGATTTGGGGAAACCTTTGACCGGCGAACGCGAGAGCAGGAAGTTGCGCAGAACACCCTTCTCGACGACGGTAACCGGCGTCGTCCTGACACCCTCGTCGTCATAAAGATAATGACCCCGCAAGAAAGTCCCATTGAACTCGCCCCGGGTCGGATCATCATAAACATCGATGAACTCCGGCAGGATCTTCTCGCCCACCTTCTTCGCAAAAGTCTGGCCTTCCATCTCTGATTTTTGGCGGTGACCCTCAATCCGGTGTCCGAAAATCTCGTGGAAATAGACGCCGGTGGCGCGATTCACCAAAATCGCCGGACCAATATACGGTTCCGCCAGCGGCGCCTTCAGCAGGGCGTCGAGCTCACCAATCAGGCGCTGAATCGTCGCAATGATCAACTCATCACCCGGCAGATTCACCGGGTCTTCCGCATCAAAACTCTCGTATCGGCTGATGCGCATGCCGTCCGAAGCCGTCCCCTCGCAGCGCACAAAAAGACGCGCATACGACTGGCCGCTTTGAATCATCGATCCTTCGCTCGAAACAAAAAAGCGATTGTCGTTTGTGAGCTGCAACTCCAAACTCGATTCCTCGACAAAGCTGTACTCCTTGAATAGCGAACTCATTTCGCGAAGGCGGCTCTTCCACATCTCGGCATCAAACACCGCCGCGGCCGTCTCGCCAATGTAGTTCTCCGGCTGTTCGCGCGAAAAATCGGCGGCCGTGTCCTCCTGCTCAACCATCACTTCCTGGTTGGTCTTGACCTTGATATACTGCTGCAAAGCCGCTTTGTAGTCCTGGTCAGTGGCATTCCAGATAACGGTGCGAATCGCCTTTTCATCATCGCTCAATGGCAATTCCGGCGATTGGCTGAAATTGAAATCAAATCCAAAGCCGCCGCGGATTTCCCGCGTGTTGTCAAGGTCATAACTGCCGACCCGCAGATCAATGTCGAGTACGCGGCTGCGACTTGCATCATCCTTCGTCAGCGCACCGTACGATGCCGTCAAAGCATGACGGTCAGTGTCCGTAACGTGATAGGCAAGAAAGTAAAGCGGAATTGAATCGGCATTGGCTAATGCCGCAAACGATCGATCTAACTCGGTCTTCATCGCCCTCAACAGCGGCGCCGGCTCGCCCCCGAGCAACGGGCTGACCTGGCCCGCGAAAGCGAGCAGAGCAAGAATGAGTGCTCTTATTCGTGAATTCATCAAGCCTCCAAGAATGGCTACAAGTGATGTTACCTTGCGCAGTTTGGTGCGCATTACTCCTCTGATATACTACGCCGTCGCGCGGCTTTTGGCGCCGCAACCGGGCAGAAAAAAGTCGTCTCCTGATAATAGATGAATTGAGCGGCATAACCCATCGAAAAAATGGCCGCGCTCCGAGGTCCGCAAATCTATTTGGGAAAGTTTCCTGTTACTTTTGAGAAAAAGCGGTGTACGCGATGTACAAATCCGGTGTCCGCCAGGAACATCATCGGGCAATGCCCTTCGATCACCTCAATGTGGTGCTCCTTGCAGAACGAAATGGCGTTTGGACTTGACGCTCCTGCACCGGCCGCACTGTATAGCCAAACCGTCTTGACACCGGCATCTCGACACTGGAGAACAACGTCCTCGGTAACGGCGGGAGGTGTCATTACCAAAACGGCTTCCACCGGCGGTTTGATCTCCCTTAGATCGTTAAAACAGTGATGATCATCAATCAACGACACCAGCGGATTCACCGGAAAAACCTGGAACTCTCTGGCAAGAAACTCGCGGTAAATCGTTCGGCTGATGTCGCGCGGGTCGCGCGAGACGCCGACAATCGCCACTCGGCGCTTCGACAAAAAATCCTCAACCGTCTTGATACTTGTCATGGGACCTCCCCGGCACCAAGCCTGGCGGACTGCTCTGCTTTCACCCGATCTATAGCAATAATGGTGCAATATGTCAAGTATTAGTTTGTGCTTGAAAAACCGGCACAAATCGCGTACTAATAGAAGGGTAATGAGCTCCCGATTTGAGCTATCTGACCGCTATTGACCAGTAATCCGGCAGGGAAGTTTCAGGAATGCCTTGTAATAGTGTCGTCGAGTTGATCCAGGTCATAATTGATGATCGTGACCGGCTAAAAGACTATCAGTTCGTCAAGAAATCGTGCGGCCAGGGCGTCGGCAACAATTCTCTGTTGATTGATATCATCCGGGGTATGAGCGTTGACGAGCTGCTCGAAGTTGACGCCGAGAGCCTCCTGGCGGTCGATCGGACCGATGATGAGGTCCTCGAATTCCTCCGTCTCAAGCATCTCTTCGCCGTGCAGGCGACTTTAGAGGTCCTCACCGGACGCCTGACTGGTGGCAAAGGCCAATCGTGCGCGGTGGCCGATGTGATTTATGACGGCGACCAGACTATCATGAATGCCGAAATCGATGTCGATGTCATCACCGAACAAATTGCCGCATGCGCTGGCTGTAAAGGCGGCTGCGGACAGCCAATCAAGAACTGATCCGAAGGGCGTCTATCGATCATGAAGCAGCTGATTATTGTAATTACCGTGCTCGCTGTCGCCGGAATGGTGTATTGGTTTGTTTCTAAAGACAAATTGCAGAATTATTACGAAGACACCGAAGGCGTCACTTCTCAACCTGCCCCCGATTCATCCGAAAAATATCGACTGCTCATCGGCAAGAAGTTTCCGACCGCCCGGGTAGTCAGCACCGAGGGCAAGTCTATCAGCACTTCAGAACTGATGACTTCCGGCAAGGTCGTACTTTTCCTTGATCCCGGTTGCAACAACTGCGAAGGGATGATCAACAAATGGATCGGCTTGATCGACCGCCATACCGTCAGCGCCGAAGAGGTCGTCGGGATCACCAACATGTCGCCCGCGGATGCCGCCTTGTATCATCAGGAGCGAGGAATGAATTTCCGGCTCTTCTGTGATACCGCCCGATATTTCATGAACTATCACGACGTCACCGACTTCCCGCTGCAGCTCGTCGTCGGTCGCTCTGGAACGATTCACGAACACACCTACGACGTTGGGCGCCAGATCTTTCCCGACCAGTTAAATCGCTGGCTCCAGAACTAATCTTCCCGCCGATAAAATCGAAACCCGGGAGGGGATCCCGGGTTTCTCAGGCAGAAAGCGCATCAGGTGTGAAAACACCTACAGGGGAGGTCTATTCTGCACGTCAAGCGTGCAGGAGCTTGAATACCGTGTCGGAAGTCATCTGACCATGCGCCGCAGCGGCCAGATTCGTACTCTCCCGCACGAGAGACTTCAGGTAATCTGCTTGTCTGGCGGCAGACTCCGGATCACGAACCTGCGATCCTGCAGCGGACACGTTCTGAGAAGCTACCTCGAAACTCCGGACCGTGGCTTCGTAGTCATTCTGCATTCTCGCTTCGGAGGCAACCAATGACTCCTTCAAAGCCCTCAGTCCGTAGTCGATCTCTTTGACTGCATCTTTGGCAGCCGCGGCGGAGGAGACATCAAGTTGTGCCGCCGGTGGAATATTGGCGGCGGCATCGTTCGAGCCGTCCAGAAGCTTCTTTCCGGAGAAGCTGGCCTGCGCGAGCTTGTCATTGTATTCGCCGACCAGAACATCAAATGCGCCCTGGAATGCCTTGCCCCTTTCAGCACTAACGGCCAATTCTCCGGCAGCTTCGACAGCCACCTCTCGCATCTCCTTCGCCTTTTCAACCAACTTGCCGATCGCATCGGCAGCAGCTTCGTTTCGCCCCAACTTAAACTCCAACGCCCGGAGACTGTCGGTCAACGAACCTATCTGTGAACGCATCTGCTGCGAAATCGCTACTTCGTTTGGTACCGCCGGGCTCGCATCGGCTTCATCGTTCTCTTCACTAACAGGTGGCACCCGGTGCAGCGTCTTAGTAATGCTGCGCTGAATCAAGGAGATATTGCGCACCGTGTTCACTCCTGCAAAACTACCCTGTATGGCTGCCATGACAACCTCCTACCTTCCTTGACGCTACCTATTCAAGCAACGCGCTTGCCGCTATCCGAATCAACGACAGGCAATCACCAAAGCTGCTGCCAATCAATAAGTTGGACTGAAGAGTCGGATTTTGGGACGTCCTGGGGTTCACATGTTTCGAAGAGAAACTGTGGAGGCCAAACCACAACTACCCGCTTACTTCCCACACAGCGCCACGCATTCTCGCGATTCATCGAACGAACATCACTGGGGTATCGCCAGTATTGTGGGAATGAGTCCATACCCGCATTGCGATCGAACAATCGAACCGGTTGCGATTCAACGCCTTCATAGCGGGTATGATTCTTGCTTATCTCTGGTCGGGCTAACTATTCTTAACGATCGGCGAGCGACCTATAATGAGTTCGATCAGAGCAAACATCACCAATATCTACCAGTCCGGTGAGAGAATCACCCGTCAAGTCGGACTTCGGCCCGAACCGGAGGACGAAAACACCAGTCCAGCCGGTGTCTCGGGTATTCGCAGGGATCAACCAGCGCCCACCTCGCCAAAGCTGGAACGGAAGGTCCAAAAGCCGAGCTCGAATTACCAAACGATCCGAACGGTGTGGCACAAAAAGTGGTCTATACCGAACCAAACCGCACCGAGTCCGGAGAATCTCCACTGCCGTCGCCCGCTTACCCCAAAATGAATCAGCCGGTTAGCGAAGCCCAAACTGCATTTCATCAAGCACAGCAATCCGAATCGGATCTGCAAAAGTCACGCCGTGAGAAGATTCTCCAGCAGGAAGATGTCGCCGTTGCTTTGGCCAGATCCGAAGCCGACAAGCGCCGTGAAACGACACTCCAGCCGAAGCCCGTCAGTGTCCTGGAGCAATTCATGCTGAAACTGCGCGAGCAGTCCAAAGCGCGCCGCAACGAAGAGAATCAGAAACGCTTGAATGATGAAGACCGGCAGGAGCTTTCGGAATCGACCGCCATTGCCGCGGCCGACCGTGCCGACCATCAGAACTCGGATGATTCCCGCGCTGCCACTGAAACAACGGCGGACCGCAACGATATACGTCAACAAGAAGACCAGGACATGTACAGAATTCGGCGTCGTATCCACGAAGACTTTTACAGTAACCCCCAGTTCCATACCAGCGGAAATGTCAAGTCACCTGATATCTCAATTGGCGGCACTGCAGCGGAATCATCGGCAAGCCAACTGCCGGCACAGCAAGAACCGATCGCCCAAAGACCGGTTTACGAAGCGTTCGCTCAGCCATTTCCCATTGATCTGGATGAATACGTCAAGAAACTGAGATTGGCATTGATACCGGAGATTCCACCGGAGCTTGCAAACGACCAGGACGAGGCCGGCTCGAAGATGCTCGAGCACCTTCAGAGCGAAGGCGTCTTCGGACTCTCGCCGCACGGCCGCTATCAGTCGGTCAACGACTTCATCCGCACCAAGGAGTTTGAATTCGAGATGGAGCAGCGTCCGTTTACCGAGGACGACTTCCTGCTCCAGACCGAAACCGCCATCTACGAAGTCCTGCGCCGCGGCAATACCTCCAGTCTCGCCAGGTCACTCCTGCAGGCTGCCGAGGCCGTGAATTCTTTTCGCAATCACCTGATTCGCTCCTCGGGAGAGGACTTGAGTGCCGCACCCGCAGTCTATTCCAACTCCCCGCTCTCAACTCCCGCAGAAGCAGCTTCAGCTTATGCTTATAATACACAATAGTGATTGACGATACAGCCACTCCATATTATTCTCCTCACGACCATAAAATGATTCGCCTTCCGGCGAAAAACGAAAATCACGTTTCCTCGATCTTACAGGAGTCGAACTATGCGGCATATCGCAACTCTCGCATTGTTGGCATCATTGGCATTTGCCTCGGTGGCGTCGGCGCAACAGGAAATGCCATCCCCGGATTCTCTTGCGAAACTCATGGCCCTCTACCAGGAACTGGCACTCCCGGGCCCGGAGCACGATCTGCTCAAGAACATCTCCGGCAGATGGATCATGGAAACTACTATGTGGCCCGAACCCGGCAGTCAGCCGATTACCTCCACCCTCAAAGGCGAATCAAGTATGATCCTCGGCGGGCGCTTTCTGCAATTGAACGCCCGTGGCGTAATCTTCGGTATCGACAGCGAGTCGATGTCAATTCTGGGATTTGACCGCCGTCACAAGAAATTCACTCTTCTTAGCTTTGACACGCAGGGGACATACTATATAGCGGCCGCCGGAACGTATGACGAAAAAACGTCGACCCTCACTCTAACCGGCGAAGATGTCGACCCCATTTTCAACATGGTACAAAAATACGATACCGTCATCAAGTTCACCGACAAAGATACCTTCACCTGGTCGATCGTTTTCAAGAATCCGGAAATGACACGCGGCGCCGACGAGTTCAAAATGCTCGAAATCGTCAGTAAGCGGGTTAAGTAGTATCCTTGCTGAATTGGCTAACGCACGATAATGATCTTGTCGCCGAATCGCTGGCCATCAAAGGAAACGTAGTAGAGGAACACTCCGGAACCGAGCCGTTCTCCCGATGAATTGCGCACATCCCAGCGGAAGTCGCCGGCAAGATTGTTGATCTCCGCGACCTTGTCGCCCGACGGCGTATACACCTCCAGCCGCGAATCCTCCGGTAAATTGTGAAACGTGATCTCGCCGTCCAGATACGAAAAGGGATTCGGCGAAGCGAAAATCGGTGAACTTACGCTGAAACTGGCACTCTCCGAATAGCCGCCGTCGGCAACTTTAGCGCGCCAATAATAGGTCGATTCATTTTCCAAGGCCCGCTTTGGTATCCATTCCGCTATGTTGTTGAAGCCGGCAGCATTGCCGGCCTCATGAATCGCGCGGAAATTCTCGTCAAAAGCGATCTCGAACAGACAGGCCACCGTGTCGTGGCCGGATTGCAGTCCGATGCGAAAGGTCGGCGTCGTCGATAACTCTTTCGAACCGTGCGCCGGCGAAACCAGCGAAACCGAGTTGTTGATATCCAGCACGGCATCATGATGAATGAACTTTCGCGCCGCCGCCCAGTCGCTGTTCGCTGCGCCGTCGGAAGCCCGTACCGTCCACCAATACGGCGTGTTGTGAAGATACGTGCCGGTCGTATAATACGAAGTATACGGGACCGTCTGTGGCCGTCCGCTGGAAACCTCGACCTGCTTGCTGAGAATCGAATCCGAAAACACCCGGAACGTATACGAAATGGCATCGCCATTGACATCGGTGGAATTGTTGGTCATCAACATGATCGGCGTCCCGACTACCTGTTGGTTGTTTGTCGGTGTCAGAAGCACCGGCACTGTCGGCGCCGAATTCGTCGGCGATACGACCCGGAATTCCGCCGTTGTCATGTAATTCGACCACGCCTGCCCGTCATAGGCCCGCGCCCGCCAGCGGTATCGTGCACTATTGACCAAAGTGACCGCCACCGTCCACGCCGTCGTTCCGGTGCCCTGCGCTACCATCGGTGAAATCGCCAGCTGCACCGTCAGCGTGGAATCATACAGCTCAAATTGGTAGGTCAGCGTGTTGCCGTTGGCGTCGGTCGAATTGTTGACCCGCAACGCCGGAGTGAGCGTAGTGACATTCGCGCCATACGTCGGTGAATTGATTGTCGGCGCCGTCGGCGCAGCATTGGCAGCCGAAGTGTTCACATAGAACGACCGCGTCGCCGACCAGCCCGAATAACTCACGCCGTCGAACGCGCGCACTCGCCAGAAATAGGTCGTCACATTGTTCAGGTTCACCGGGACTTGCCACGTCGTGGTACCCGCACCCTGCGCCGCCGCCGTGATCTGCGATGTAATCGAGTTGAATAACGAAAACTGCGACACCTGGAAATGATAGGTGAGCGTCCCGCCCTCGGCGTCCGTCGAGTTATTGATCACCAGACTCGGCTGCCGCGTCGTCACCGTCGCGCCCGCGGCCGGCGCATTCGCCACCGGCACCGTAGGCGCCGTGTTGGTCGCACTCGGAGTGATAAAAGTCGTGTTGCCGACCAGGCCGACCAGCTCGTGCCGTTGCCCGCGCGGCTGCGCCAATGATAGGTCGTGGCCGCGCTAAAGCCGTCGGCACCTGCCAGCACGAAGTCCCGGCCGTGTGTGCCACCGCGCTGTTTTCCTGCGCTATGCTTGCAAAGGCACTCGAAGTTGACACCTGAAAGTGATAACGAATTGCCTGCGAGCAATTCGTCTGTGTCGAGCTGTTGACACATAATGAAGGCATCGCCGAGGGCGCCGTCGCACCGCTCGCCGGTGATGCCGGTGCCGGCACTGTCGGCGGCGTCGTGCAGTCGCCGGTGACCGCCGGTATCATGATCGCGCCCTCGCCCCCGCGCAGGGAAATCTGCGATACCACAGTGCCCAATGTCCCGTCGGTCTGAAGCTGCCTGTAACTCCCGCCCAGGCTCACTGTGACCGGTGTCGATTGCGAGCCCCACTTGGCGTCGAATCCGTCCACCGGGCGGATATAAACCACTCCATAAGGATATTGCCGCGACCAGACCTTGTACGACCCGCCCGTCTGATCAACCGCCGGACCGCTGGCTGCCAGCTGATAATGCTGCGCCGGCCACCCCAGTTCATACTCCATCGCCGGTATCCACGACAAAGTATCAAACCCGGGGTTCAGAAATGCGCCATACGCATTACCCGATGCGGGTCTAATGAAGAACCACGTAGAATCAGAACGTGCTGCCAGATAGAAACACAAGTTATTGTACATCGCGCTGCGCAATGTGGTCGAGCCCTGTCCGTAAGAAGTCCGGGGCACTGAACTCCAGAAGTAAGTTGCGCCGCGGCTTGCAGCCAGCGAGTCCCTCGTGTAGAGATTTTCCAGGCGATGAACACTCGCATTGTTGCAGAACACCGGATCCCAACCATACTCGTAATGAACTAGGTCGCACCCGGAGGAGTCGGGATTCTCCAAAATCGTCTTATGATAATTGCCGAAGTTGTACGACAGATACTTCTTCTTATGATCGGCTGCCCATGTGTCGGCGCTGTGAAGAGTGTCTCTAACCTCCCGGCCGAACTGCATCATCAGCTTCCAGCCCCAGTCTCCAAAAGTCTGGGTAGCGAATGTCAGCAGATTGGACGAATTAGTTCCGCTCTCTACGACTAACCCACCAGAAACAAAACCTCCACCCTGCATGCCGGCAAAAGCGTAATTGTCAAAATACACACCATCCCAATAACCCGTGCGATCCGGCCAATTTGCGGCGCCCGCTGAACTGAAAATCAGTGTGATGTATTCTTTGTAAGCTTGTCGAAGTCGCGGGCTGGCAAAGTTGGGAGATAGTCGTGCTGGATAGGAATAAGTGTTCATGGCCATGAACAGATACTGAATGTAATTGTTCGGTACGCGACTTACAGAATCCTTGGCGGTGATTGTCATCGAATATGTGCCCCGAATCAGAAAAGTATCCCAACTGCTGCCATTCCAGTTGCGGAGCCTGGTATCATTGTAGAAGTGCATGTAGGCTTCTTCTTGGTTGCCGCCAAGAGCAACAAGTCTGTCTCGAATCCAGGCCGCTTTCTTGCCGCCATTAAACAGGGTCGAAGAACTGGTCCGATACGATGGCATGTCTGTTCCGGAGATGTAATAATAGAGGCGGCTGCCCGGAGACTTGGCGCGCCAATCTTCGATACTGTTGGGACATTCCGCGTACGGCACAATACAGGTGAATCTCTCAAAGAGCCAGTCAGGATCACCGGGTTTCTCAAACTTACAAGAGCCGTCGACACCGGCAAAGGTGGCACCCGAACGAAGCGACTGCGTAAGCGGCATAGCAGCATCCGACAACAGGAATATGAATGGAACGATCATCAGGCAGAAACTTCGCAAGATTGGACGAATCACCGGATTAGCCTCCGTATCGAAAAGACCTAAAGTCGAGATATAGTTGGTAACAGCATACATAGCAACCTGGTTACAGTCATCAATAACAGTCAGCAACCCAGGTGCCCGACACCGCATCATTGAACCCTCGCAGTATCATTGGCTTATATCGGAAGGGGCACCTCCTTGCTGTATCCGGATTGGGCAACCATTATCGATAACTGGTCCTTTTCCAGCTAAAGTCAAGTCGGCCTGTATCTTGGTCATTGTGATCGCCAAAAAGACAGAATGTCACGGATACACCGCGCAAGACGCCGGGTATCTGTTCTACCCTGCCAAACTCGTTGTGAGCCAACTATTGGCTAATCGTCATCAGGATCACGCTCGTAGATGGCGAAAACGCCCGCCCGAAATCGCAGGCGATAGACTACGCCACCCGCGTTGGTCGTCTCGCTTCCGGACCGAGTGTCGAATACGGTCTTGTCGGTTTTCGGATGGTCCGCCCGCACTACGAATTGAGGCTTTTCATCCTTTATAAACGCTAACATTGAATCCGGTAGCGGCCAATCGCAGTCGATTTGATCGCGGTAGTCATACAGATCAAGATACAAAAGGCGCTGATTGAAATTCCGCGTATCGAGCAAGATTCGATTACCGCCGGCAAGCAATTGCTCGCATTCCGAAAGAGTCTCAAAGAAATAGTGCGGCGGATTGGAAAGCGGACTGATGGCGCGCAATTTTTCGGCCACGGCGTTCTCGCTGGGGCGGGAAAAGAAACCGAGAATGACCGGTGTGGCGACCATCAACATTATCGCGATTGGGATGAAGAGCTTTCTAATCGACGGGGAAAGTCGATCAAGCAGATATGTTGCGCCGACGCCGGAGAAGCAAACGAAAAGTATTGTCGGTAACGTGACAAAGCGAGCCAGGGGATAACGCGCCAGAGTAAATACAAAAGTAATGAGGTAATAGATGATCATCGCGACCAGGAGCCAGAATAGATGTGGGAAGCGCTTCTCTTTGAGATTATTGAACAAACCAATCGCTGCAGCGACGAATGCCGGGAAAGGTATACTCAGAAGCATCACGCCGGGCAGAAAGGCCGTATGATAAAAAAGCAGTCCCCACTTCCCGCGGTTGGCCAGGTGCATCTTAATGACGGCGACGTCGAGGCTATCAACAGTCATATAAAAAGGGTGTCCAAGTTCAATCCACTGCGCCGTCACCCACATCAGGGCGAATCCGTGGCCAATCAGGCCGAAAACCAGTGCCTGCACAAGTGCTTTACTCCTGCTTGTTTCCGCCAACCCGCGGTGGTCTCTGAAGGCATAAACTATCAAAAGCAATGTCATCATGGAGACGAGCGGGCCGCTATCGTAACGCATCATTGTGGCAGCCAGGCCTAGTCCCGCGGAGAATAGGAGTTCGCGCCAATGTCTGGTCTGACGATATCGCAGGAAGAAATAGAACGAGGAGAATACGAAAAACAGATTGATCCCTTCGCTTGCCGCAATCGCCGACGGGTGGATGAACAACGTGCAAAAACAGCAGGCTAGCGCAGAATAGAGCGCGGCGCGCGAGCCGAATTCCATCTTGACACAGTGGTAAAGCGGGAAAATCGTCAGGCTGGTCAGCGCCAGCGAGAGAAGCCGTGGCGCAAGTATTGGATCCGGAGAGATCAGCATGACTGCGGCATTCAGGTAACAGTGCAATGGCGCAAAGACCCAGGTGACATCATTCGGCACATAGATAAAGAAGGGCGCCTTAAGCCAGTTTAGGGCCATAATCGTGCGCGAGTGGGCATCGCCGTCAAGGTAATTATGCGACAACAGCAGAGCCACCGTATTGATCACTAGCGCCAGCAGGAACACGCGCACCGGCTTGTCCTGCCAATTGCGTTCAAATGCCGCGATTGAGAAAGTCATGACGCAAGGTTAACCGAAAGCTCGATACATTGCAAGTGCTTGTCGATTGCTTCATCGCACTTGTGAAAAAACTCGATCCGACTTATAGTCTGTTACCTTAGATATGGCGCGAGTACTCAAATGAAGGAAAATTCACTTCTCATGAGATTGAAATCTCTGCGAACCAAGATTCGCGAAAGCGGTACCGATGCAATTTTTTATGGACTTACCTGGCGCCTGCCGGAGTGGTTCTTTCGCTATACGCATGCGTACTTGGTGACAGCCAATGATCTCGATGTCGTAGCACCCCAATCCGACACTTATCAATTCCGACTGGCCAAGCTGTCCGATGCCGAATCCTATTCACTTCTTAAAGTGAGTCCGAGCACCGTCACCAGTCGGCTGGCGGCCGGCGACCAGTGCGGAGTGGCAGTGCGCAAAGATGGTTTGGTCTGCTCAATGGTTTGGGCATCCACCGGGCGACTTTACCTTGACGGCGCTGGAACCATCCTCGATTGCGATCCCGAAGGTGTTTATGTTTACAACTCTTATACCTTGGCCGAACTTCGGGGACATAGCCTGTATCGCGGGTGCTCCGCCGCCGTCTGCGACTGGTACAGGCCACAGGGTCGCACCGTTCGATATGGCATCATTGATAAACTCAATGAATCTTCCTTTAAAGCCAATGGGCGGATAAATCTGAAAACCGGCGGCGAATCACGCTACTTCAGATTCCTTGGGCTCCACTTGTCTATCTTGACAAACTGGCCCAAAACTAGACGCCGACTGTTCATCTCAATCGGCAAACGCACACTCGGAGCACGCATTGTCTAGCACCCACCCCACCGCCGGAACCACCACCCATGACCGCTGAAATCAAAATCATCACCAATTACCAGGACTTCCTTGCCCTCAAGTCTGAATGGAACCGACGGCTCGAAGAATGCTCCGCTACTGGCATCTGGCTTCGCCACGAATGGTACGACTGCTGGTGGCAGGCCTTCGGCGCGAGCGCCCAAATGTTCGTGGTCACGCTTACTCGCGAAGGACGCCTCGCCGCAGTACTCCCACTTATGATCGTTCCCATGCGCATCAAAGGCATCCGCCAGCGCACCCTTCGTTTTATTGAAAACGGCATCACACCGCGATCAAGTTTTCTCCTCTTCGAAAACCCCGCCGCCGATCTCGCCCTCCTCTGGGACGAGGTCTTCAAACACTCATCACGCTGGGATCTCGCCGTACTGGCAAACTTCGAGCAGGGAAATACCGGCTACGACGAATGGCGATCGTACCTGCACAAACACGACACGCGTTTCGTCGAACTGTCCGAGCGGATCTCACCGTATCTGGACCTGACCTCTGGCTGGGAAGCCGTACAGGGAGGCTTCGGCCGAAATCTGCGCCGCAAACGGCACCCGTGCCAAAACGCGCATGTCCAAGGAAGCCCCGTTTGAGTTGGTCGAATGCGTCTCATCCGGCGATGTCCGCGCAGCCCTGCGCCACTGCTACGACATCAGCAAAATCAGTTGGAAGGGACAACAGGGCGTCGACATGGGTGGCAGTGAGCAGCGCACCAAATTCTACGATCTCATCACCGCAGCCGCCATTGCCAACGGCTGGATCAATATCTGGCTGTTGAAAATAGGGGACAACTATGCCGCTTTCGAATACGCTTTCGAATCGCATGGCTATGTCCTCCCCATCGCCGCCGACTATGATCCCGAGTTCCGCCAGTCTTCGCCCGGCACCGTTCTGCGATCGCTGGTACTGGAACGCCTTTGTCAGCGTGGCATGAGTACCTACGATTTTGCCGGAACGATCTACGATTACAAACTTTTCTGGACGAAAAACTCCGTCCCCATTCGCAGTTCTGGATCTTCCATTCGGGACTCAAGTCGCGCCTGCTCTATCAACTCAAGGCCCGCGTTTTTCCTGCACTGGAGCGTCTGAAAGCGAAGAAACTCCCCCGAGAGGAAACGGAGCCCGATGGCGACGAATAAGCCCGCCTCATTCCTCTCGCAGATCCTGATCTATGGCTCGGGCTCGCCCTGAACTACGGCATCGGCTTCATCTTGTTGCCGATCTACAGCCGCCTGATGCCGACCGACCAGTACGGCACCCTGGAAATCCTCAACCGCACGATTGAAATCGTCTCGCTCCTGCTCCTGACCCAATACGGCATCACCTATATCCGCTTCTTCCGCGACAAACCCGACGAAGACTATCGCAAGCGCGTTACCTCGACTTCAATGTACGTCGTCGTGGCGATTGCACTCTTGGTGGCGACCGCAATGGCCCTCCTGCGCGTGCCCCTTTCGCAGTTGCTTTTCAACTCGCCCGACTTCGGCCTGTATATCGTCCTTGTCGCCATACGCTATGTCCTCGACATGGGCTTCGTCGTTCCCTTCCTGTATTACCAAGCGACTGAACAGCCGAAAAAATACATCATCATTTCGACAACACGGTTTGCGACGACCCTGCTGCTCAACATTGCCTTCCTGACGATGATGGACGACAAAGTCGCCGCCGTGCTCTGGGCGCAGATTGTCAGCGTGGCGGTCTTTGCCTTGACCATCGGCGTGTGGGTGTTCTGGAAATCGGCCCGCGTGCTCGACCGCCATCTCACCGGCCAGATTCTCAAATTCACCTGGTCGTTTTCGTTCCTGGGACTCTACTCATTTGTCATCGCCTCCGGCGACCGCTTCGTCCTCAACGAATACTGCGGCAAATCCGAGGTCGGCGTCTACTCCGCTGGCTATCGCATTGCGCAGGTCTTGAGCGTCCTCATCTTCAGCCCGATCTTACGCGCCGGAGCCCGCGCATGGTCGAACAATTGCGCAGCCCCGATGGTCCCGCCCAACTGGCGCGGCTCACAACCTATTCGATGCTCGTCTACTGCGCCGCCGGACTGGCGCTCAGCATCTATGCGCGCGAGTTGGTGTGGGTTCTCGTCGGCCCCGACTATCAAGCCTGCTACGCAATCGTACCGATCATCGTCCTCGGATATCTGTTCCAGGGATTCTCAAGTTTCGTCGATGGCGGAATCTACTACACCAAGAAGACCCACCTGAAATTGGCACGGCGTCACGACAGCCGTGTGCATCGGACTCTACTTTGCGCTGATTCCGCAATACTGCGGCATGGGCGCGGCTTGGGCTTCGGTAGGAACATACTTGGTGCTGGCCCTGATCAACTGGTACATCTCGATTAGCGTCTACCCAATGAGATATGAGTTGGGCAAATTCACGAACATGCTTGTCATAGCTGCCGGATTGTATGTTGCCAATTACTTCATCGAGCAAAACGAAATGAAATACTTCAGCGAATGGCGCATGATCGGGCAATTGTCATTTCCGTGGTTGTATCTCGCTGTGATCGGTCTTGTAAAACTGCCGTTGTTGCTGGCCTTTGTGGCGCTGGTAAACTGGCTGCGGAGATTCCTGGCACCGGCAGCAGCAACGTGCCTGACGCCGCCACGGGCCAGCAATCGCCGAAGCAAAAGGCAGCCACGTCGACCACCACGCGCGACGACCGCAAGAAGACCACTGCCGAAGCCAACAAGGCCGGCCAGATTTCCGGCACCGGCACCAGCAACGTGCCTGACGCCGCCGCGGGCCAGCAATCGCCGAAGCAAAGTGCGGCCACGTCGACCACCACGCGCGATGACCGGAAGAAGGCCACTGCCGAAGCCAACAAGGCCGGTACCATTCCGCAGACTGAAGCGCAGATGCAAAGCCCGAAGAAGTAGTTGCGGACAGGGGTGTCGGCTCTCGGGTCGGCGCATCATCGAACGGCGATGGTCCTGACGGTCCGTCGCCGTTTTGTTTTCACCGAGCGCGGGGATGTAGCGTGCTGGGCACCGACCTGCCTGTGGCCGCCGCTGGCCTGAGGTCGGGCGCGCTTGAGGTGTCAAGTTGCGGCGGCTATGCTATCCAACAAAGAACTCCAGGTAACAGGACATTGTCGCAAGCTGATCAGATTCAGTGACTAGATTCAGGAGGACCTGAGTATGAAGAAGAGCCTTAGTTCGTTTGCCGTGTCTATGCTCGCACTCTTCGCTGCCCAAGCCACCGTCGCCCAGACAGCGTCGCGCGCTGACGTCAAGAAGGAAACCGCCGAAGCCAACAAGGGTGGCCAGATCCCAGGCACCGGTACGGGCCCGAACCAAGACCTCCCGCCTCCGATATCCGCCAAGTCGGAGGTGTCGCGCTCCGAGGTGAAGAAAGAGACCGCCGCGGCCAACAAGGCGGGGGCAGATTCCCGGCACCGGCGCCAGCAACGTGCCTGAACGCCGCCGCGGGCCAGCAATCACCGAGGAAAAGGCCGCCACGTCGACCACCACGCGCGACGACCGGAAGAAGACCACTGCCGAGGCCAACAAGGCCGGTACGATCCCCGCCACCGAAGCGCAGATGCAAGCGCCGAAGAAGTAATTTTGGCGAGTTCGCCGCCGGCTGACGCCGGTGAGCAACACTGCGGCCGGTTTCGCGGATCGTTGCCGTTGTCGTTTCTGCCTTGTGCCTATCGGCCGCGCCGCCACCGTGTCGGCAATCGCAGCACGCCGGTGGCCAGGCCCGTGCCGAGCAGGATCGGCGCACACAACGCCAGCATGCCAGGCGTCACCGCTTCACCCAGGAAGACACTGGCCCAGAGCATGGCGAAAGCCGGCACCAGAAAGGTTACGGCAATCGCACGGCCGGCCCGACGCGAACGATCAGCCTGAAATACAGCACGTAGGCTATGCCGGTGCAGAACAGTGCCAGCGCCAGCGCCGCCAGCCATTGCCTCAGCGGCGGGTTCACTGCGGGCCAGGCCCAGCAGGCCGGCAACGCCAGCACCAGCGCCGCCGACACTTGGCTGCCGGTGGCTACGGCCAACGGATCCGCGCCCGCCAGGTAGCGCCGGGCGAAGAAGCGCGGAATAGCCGTACAGCGCCGACGCCGCAAGGCACAGCGCGATCGCCAGGCCCGCGCCCGCGCCGGTGCCGCCGGCGCCGAGACCGTCCGAATCCCAGGCCAGCAGCACCACGCCGACGAAGCCGACACACAGGCCCGCGACACGCGACGCGCTGCTGGGTCGCCCAGCCAGGCCCATGGCGATCAGCGCGGTGAACAGCGGCGTGGTGGCGTTGAAGATCGCCGCCAGCCCGGCCGGAAGGTGTAGCGCCGCGAGAGCCGAACAGCATGAAGGGCAGCGCCGAGTTGCTGACGCCACCAGCCGATCGGCCGCCAGTGCCGGCGCAGCACCGGCCATTCCCGCGCAGCACAGCATCGGCAGCAGCACAGCGCCGCACCGGTGACGCGAACGAAGGCCAGCGCCACCGGCCCGAAGGCCGGCGCCGCCAAGCGCATGAACAGGAACGAGCGCCCCAGATCGCGGCCAGCAGCAGCAGGTCGGTCAGGTCGCGCGTCTTCATGCGGCGGCGATGGCAGCCGCCTTCGAGGCGCAGCAGCGCCTGCTTGCGCGGCAGGCCGCCGGCATAGCCGGTCAGCGAGCCGTCCTGGCCCAGCACGCGGTGGCAGGGCACGAGGATCGACACCGGGTTGCGGCCGATCGCCGCGCCGGCCGCACGGCCGCCGGGTGAACCGGCCGCCGCGCGATCCGCGCCATAGGTGCTGGTGCGCCCGGCGGGATGCCTTGCAGCGCGCGCCAGACGCGCTGCTGGAACGGGGTGCCCTGCAGGTCGAGCGGCACCTTGCAGCGGCCGCGCTGGCCGCCGCGAAATAGTCGGTCGAGCTCCGCTGCGCGGCCTTCGCCAGAGCGCTGCTGCGGATCCACCGGCGCCGCCACGGCCCGGGTGGTGGGCCTGGCCGTCGAACCACAGGCCGGCCAGCCCGCGTGGCGGTGGCGGCCGCGGTCATCGCGCCCAGCGGCGTGGCCAGGCGGGCCTGGGCTAGGAGGTTCTGGGTTCATGGCTGTCGTCTCCAGGCTGAGCCAGAGTCCGCATCACGGCATAGGCGCGCCAGGGCCGCCAGGCCTCGGCCTGCGGCCGCGACGCCGGCCACGTCGCGCGTGCCCAGGGCCTTGAGCAGGCCGATGTCGCTGGCCGGCCAGGCGTCGGGCCAGGCCAGCGCGCGCAAGGCGATCAACTGCGCGCTCCATTCGCCGATGCCGGGCAGGGCGGTCAGCGTGGCCAGGGTCGCCTCCAGCGGCGCGCCGCGGTGCAGCTCCAGCCGGCCTTCGGCCACCGCGGCGGCCAGCGCCTGCAGCGCCTTGACGCGCTGGCGCACGATGCCCAGCGTGCCGATCGCTTCGGGTCGGCCGCGGCGAGCACCTCGGCGCCGGGAAACAGCCGGTCGAGGTCGGCGAACGGCGTCTCGATGGGCTTGCCGAAGCGCTGCACCAGCCGTTGCGTCAGCGTTCGGGCTGCAGCCACCGTGACCTGCTGGCCCAGCACGACCCGCACCGCCGTCTCGAAGCCGTCCAGCTGCCGGGCAGGCGCACGCCGCGCGCGGCGGGACCGGCACGTGGCCAGCACCGGGTCGATCGCGGCCGGGTCGGCGTCCAGGTCCAAGGCATGGCGCGCGCGCTGCAGCACGGGCCCAGCGCGGGCGCAGGCTCGGCGACACGCTCAGGTGCAGCTCGTAGCGCTCGGGCACGAACGGCGCTCAGCCAGCCCTGCAGCCGCTGGCCCTGGTGCTGCCAGCCAGCGTTCGGCGCAGTCAGGCCGTCGACCGCTCCATGCCCGGCACCGCGCGGCGGGCGATGAAGCCGAGCAGCCCGGCCAGGTCGAAGGGCGGCCGCCAGGCCAGGCGCACTTCAAGGCGCCCGGCTCGGGCCGCGCCCTCCTGCGCAGGCGTCGGGCTGAGCCGGTAGCGTTCGACGAAGGCCGCGTTGAAGCGGCGCAGGCTGCCGAAGCCGGTGGCCAGCGCCACCTGCGTCACCGGCAGTGTCGGTGTCGGTCAGCAGCTGCTTGGCCAGCAGCAGGCGCTGCGTCGTCAGCCAGGCCAGCGGCGTCACGCCATGGCGCTGGAAGATGCGCCGCAGGTGGCGGTCGGTCACGCCCAGCCGCGCGGCCAGGTCGGGCAGCGGCGTCTCCGCCGTCGTGCGCGCGCCTGGTCCAGCAAGCGCGCCGCCTGGTCGGCCAGCACTGCGGACGAATCGGTCAGCGACAGCCCCGGCGCCAGCTCGGGCCGGCAGCGCAGGCAGGGCCGGAAGCCGCCGCTTCGGCCAGCGCGCGCGTTGGCGAAGAAGCGGCAGTTCTCGCGCAGCGGCGTCCGCACCCGGCACACCGGCCGGCAGTAGATGCCGGTGGAGGTGACGCCGACGAACAGCCGGCCGTCGAAGCGGGCATCGTGGGTCTGCAGCGCCCGGTAGGCGGCGTCGTCGTGCAAGGTCGATGGGCATGGGCCATGATAGGCTCGGGGCGGCGCCGACTCGCCGTTTTCGGACCTGTGCCTCGCACCGGGCGGCGCCAGGCGGCCGGCGCTCCGTAGAATCGGCGCGCCACTCACCGCCACCGCAGGGAAACCTGCCTCCATTAAGAGCTCCATGCAGTCGATCCCGCCTCTTCAAGGCCTATGACATCCGCGGCGTCGTCGGCCGCAACATCGACGAGGCCTTTGCCGAGCACCTCGGCCGCGCCTTCGGCAGCGAGGCCCTGGCCGCCGGCGAGCGCGCGGTGGCGGTGGGCCGCGATGGCCGCCTGTCGGGCCCCGCGCTGGTCGCGGCGCTGATCCGCGGCCTGGTCTCGACCGGGCTGGATGTCGTCGACCTCGGCGCGGTGACGACGCCGATGCTGTACTACGTGGCCGCCACGCGCGGCGACATGGCTGCCGCAGCGGCATCCAGGTCACCGGCAGCCACAACCCGAAGGACTACAACGGCTTCAAGATGGTGCTCGCCGGCCGCGCGATCTACGGCGACGACATCCAGCGCCTGCGCCAGCGCATCGAGACCGAGGACTACACGCAGGGCGCCGGGCCGCAGCGCGACGATGGACATCGCGCGCCGAGTACCGCCGCGCATCGTCGGCGACTGCAAGCTCGCGCGCCCGATGAAGATCGTCGTCGACTCCGGCAACGGCATCCCCGGCGCCACCGCGCCGGGCATCCTGCGCGCGCTGGGCTGCGAGGTCATCGACGCTGTACTCGAGGTCGACGGCGACTTCCCCAACCACCACCCCGACCCGAGCAAGCCCGAGAACCTGGCCGACCTGATCAAGGTCGTGCACGCCACCGGCGCCGAACTCGGCCTGGCCTTCGATGGCGACGGCGACCGGCTCGGCGTGGTCACGCGCGACGGCCACATCATCTACCCCGACCGCCAGCTGATGCTGTTCGCGCGCGACGTGCTGTCGCGCCACCCGGGCGCGCCGATCATCTTCGACGTCAAGTGCTCGCAGCGCCTGCCGGTGGCCATCCGCGAGGCCGGCGGCGTGCCGCTGATGTGGAAGACCGGCCACTCGCTGATCAAGGCCAAGCTCAAGGAGACCGGCGCGCCGCTTGCCGGCGAGATGAGCGGCCACATCTTCTTCGGCGAGCGCTGGTACGGCTTCGACGACGCGATGTACACCGCCGCGCGGCTGCTGGAGATCCTGTCGCGCAGCGACGACCCGAGCGCGGTGCTCGATGCGCTGCCGACCAGCTCTCGCACGCCCGAGCTGAACGTGGCCTGCGCCGAGGGCGAGCCCCACGGGTGGTGGCCGCACTGCAGGCGGAGCAGGCCGACGTTCGCCGGCGCCGACGATCATCACCATCGACGGCCTGCGCGCCGATACGCCGACGGTTTCGGCCTGGTGCGTGCCTCGAACACGACGCCGGTGCTGGTGCTGCGCTTCGAGGGCCACACCCCCGGAGGCGCTGCACCGCATCGAGCGCAGTTCATGGCCGCGCTGCGCGCGGTCAAGCCCGACGCCCAGGTCGGCACAGGCCGCGCATTGAGCGCGTTGCAGCGCAGCGCCCTCCCCGGCGCTCGGGCGGCGGCTGTGGCAGGTGCTGGCGCGGTTTGCCTACGCGACGCTGCTGCGGCTGGCCACGCCGCTGTACCTGCTGCGGCTGTGGCGGCGCGGCGCCAGCGAGCCGCGTCTACCGCATGCGCTGGTCGAGCGGCTGGGCTTCTGTCGCCGGCGACGCCCTTGCCGGGCGCGCTCTGGCTGCATGCGGTGTCGCTGGGCGAGACGCGTGCCGCGCTGCCGCTGGTCGAGGCGCTGCGCGCGGCCGCCCCGGGCTGCGGCTGCTGCTGACCCACGGCACCGCCACCGGCCGCGCAGCCGGCCGCGCTGCTGCAGGAGGGCGACGGGCAGGTCTGGCTGCCCTACGACACGCCGGGCGCCGCGCGGCGCTTCCTGCGCCACTTCCGGCCCGCAGTCGGCATGCTGATGGAGACCGAGCTCTGGCCCAACCTGCTGCGCGCGGCCGCGCGAGGCCGGCGTGCCGATGGTGCTGGCCAATGCCCGGCTTCAGCGAGCGCAGCCGCGCCAAGGGCGAGCGCCTGGCCGCGCTGATGCGGCCCGGCGCAGGCGCGCTGGCGCGGGTGCTGGCGCAGACCGACGACGATGCGCGCCGGCTGCGCGAGCCGGGTGCGCCGAGGGTGAGTGGTCAGCGGCAACCTGAAGTTCGACATGACGCCGCCGCCCGCACTGCTGGCGCGCGGTCTGCAGTGGCGCCAGCGCTGCACCGGCCGGTGGTGCTGGCCGCCAGCACGCGCGAGGGCGAGGAGGATGCCGCTGCTGCAGCCTGGCTCGCGCTGCCAGCGCCGCGGCCGCTGCTGCTGCTGGTGCCGCGCCATCCGCAGCGCTTCGACGAGGTCGCCGCGCTGGTGCGCGCTGCGGCCTGAGGGCTGCTGCGGCGCAGCGGCTGGCCGACGCGCCGCCGCCCGAGGCCGCGGTCGCCGATGTCTGGCTGGGCGATTCGATGGGCGAGATGCCGCTTTACTACGCGCTGCGCCGATGTCGCGCTGCTCGGCGGCAGCTTCGCGCCGCTGGGCGGGCAGAACCTGATCGAGGCCGCGGCCTGCGGCTGCCCGGTGGTGATGGGGCCGCACACCTTCAACTTCGCGCAGGCGGCCGAAGCAGGCGCTGGCGGCCGGCGCGCGCGGCGCGTGGCCGGACATCGGCGCCGGCGTGGCGCGCGCGGTGGCGCTGGCGCGCGACCCGCGCGGAACGCCTGGGCCCGCGCGCGCGCTGGACTTTGCCGCCGCGCACCGCGGCGCGGCGGAGCGCATGGCGCGCAGGTGCTCGTGGCGCTGCGCCGCGCGCGCCGAGCCGCAGGCCGACCGCCGGGCTACTTGGCCAGCAGGCGTTCGACCGCCAGAACGTCCTGCGGCGACAGCTGGCCCGCGGCCTGGCGCAGCCGCAGGCTGCCGACCAGCACGTCGTAGCGCGCCTTGGCCAGGTCGCGCTGGGTCTGGAACAGCTGGGTCTGCGCATTCAGCACGTCGATGTTGACGCGCACGCCGACCTTGTAGCCCAGCTGCGTGGCCTCGAGCGCGAGCTTGGCTCGACGATTCGGCCGCCTCCAGCGCCTTCACCTGCGCCAGCAGCGACTGCACGCCGAAGAAGGCGCCGCGCGTGTTCTGCGCCACGCTGCGGCGGCGCGCTTCCAGGTCGTTGCGCGACTTCTCCTCCAGCGACAGGGTTTCCTTGATGCGGTTCTGCGATCGCACCGCCGGCGAACAGCGGCCAGTTGAGCTGCACGCCCGAGCGGTGCCGTTGCGCCGTGGTGCCGGCGATGGCGGTGCCGAGCCGCGCCGCGTGGCCGTGTCGCGCGCCAGCGAGCGCCGACCAGCGTCCACGGTCGGCAGGTCGGCCGGCGCGCGCCTTCTCGGTTTCGAGCGTGGCCATGTCGAGCGCCGAGCCGCGCCTTGCGCACGAGCGGGTGCACCGCGTCGGCGCTCGATGACCCATTCGTCGACGTCGGCGCGGCACGCGTCGGCGGGCAGCACGCACCGGCACGGCCAGCGGCCTTGGGCTGCGACGCCGCTGCGGCCGACCAGCTGGTCGAGCGCGAGGCGCTTGTTGCGCAGGTCGTTCTCGGCGGCGATGTCCTGCGCGCTGCGCAGGTCGAAGCGGGCCTGCGCTTCGCGCGTGTCGGTGATGGTGGCGGTGCCGACCTCGAAATTGCGCTTGGCCGAGGCCAGTTGCTCGGCGATCGCGGTCTTGCTGGTGCTGCGTCGTGGCCAGCGCGTCCTGCGCGGCGAGCACGTCGAAATAGGCCTGCGCCACGCGCACGATCAGGTCCTGCTCGGCCAGCTTCGAGGTCGGCCGCGAGCCACCTCGACGAGCCTTCGGCCTGGTCGATGGTGCGCTGGTTGGCACGGTTGAACAGCGGCTAGCGGCCGTTGATCGCGGCTCTGCACGGTGTTGCTGTCGCCGGTGCCGATGTCGGGACGTCGATCACTGCGAGGTGGCGCCCGCCGGTGACGTTGGCCGTCGGCCGGCGCAGCGCCTCGGCCTGCGCGGCCCGGTACTCGCCGACTCGGCCATGCGCGCGCGCCGCCAGGTAGGTGGCGTCGTAGCTGCGCGCCGCTTCGTACAGCTCCTGCAGGCTCTGGGCGTGCCCAGTGCCGGGCAGGCCAAGCGCCAGCGCGATCAGCGGCTCTCAGCAGCCAGGCGGGCGCAGCGGGCGCGGCAGTGTGACGCATGCGGTCGCTTGGTCAGCGGTGCGACAGCGCGTCGGCGTGCGGGACCGGCGCCTGGCAGGTGTATGCGCATGCGACGTGTCGGCGCCATGCGCACGGTCCGGCTGCGGATCGGCGCAGGCGCACGGTGCGGCATGCCGGCGTCAGAAATGAAAGCGCGTGGGCTCGTCGAAGCCGTGCAGGCGCGGCGCCACGGTGTCGAACAGGTCGAGCTCGGACCAGGCGGCGTCGCCCACGCGCGTGATACAGCAGCGCGCGCATCACCGGCAACTCGCCGACGATGGCCACCAGGCGCCCGCCGAGCTTCAACTGCGCCAGCAGCGCCGGCGGCACCTCGGCCACCGAGCCCGACAGCACGATGACGTCGAACGGCGCCTCGCCCGGCAGGCCGCGCGCGCCGTCGGCGCTGACTCGCGCACGCGTGACGTTGACCACGCCGCGCGGCGCAGGTTGTCGGTGGCCATCCGCGCCAGCGCCGGCCGGCATTCCAGCGTGATCACCTACAGCGCCCGGTGCGCCAGCAGCGCGGCCATGAAGCCCGAGCCGGCGCCGATCTCGAGCACCTCTCGTGGCGCTGCACCTGCAGCTCCTGCAGCAGCCGGGCCTCGACCTTGGGTTCGAGCATGCGACCGTCGGGCCCGCCGGGGCAGCGGCACCTCGGTGTCGACGAAGGCCAGCGCGCGGTAGGCCGGCGGCACGAAGTCCTCGCGCCGCACCATGGCCAGCAGCGACAGCACGGCCGGGTCGAGCACGTCCCAGGGGCGGATCTGCTGCTCGATCATGTTGAAGCGGGCTTGTTCGATGTTCATGCGTCTATGGTCATGGGGTTCAGATCTCGGAGTCAATGCCGCGATTCTAGGCGTCGCCGCCTGCGGCGGCAGGCCGGCGGCGCCGGCCGCGCCAGCGCCGCCGCGCCCAGACGGCCAGGTCGTCGAGCCAGCAGTAGATCACCGGCACCACCACCAGCGTCAGCAGCGACGAGGTGATGACGCCGCCGATCACCGCCTGGCCCATGGCGCGCGCTGCTCCGAGCCCTCGGTGAGCGCGAAGGCCAGCGGCAGCATGCCGAAGATCATGGCCAGCGTCGTCATCAGGATCGGCCGCAGCCGCACACTGCGCCGCCTGCAGCAGGGCCTGCCTGCGCTCCAGGCCGCTGCTCGCTGGCGCGGATGGCGAAGTCGATCAGCAGGATCGCGTTCTTCGTCACCAGCCCCATCAGCATGACGATGCCGATGATCGAGAACATGTTCAGCGTCGAGCCGAAGGCCAGCAGCGCCAGCACGACGCCGATCAGCGTCAGCGGCAGCGAGCTCATCAGCGCCAGCGGCTGCAGGAAGCTCTTGAACTGGCTGGCCAGGATCATGTAGATGAAGACCACCGCCAGCGCCAGCGCGCCGACACGGCGTAGGTGAAGGACTCCTGCATGTTCTTGGTCGAGCCGCCGAAGCTGTAGCGGTAGCCCGGCGGCCAGGCGATGTCGTCGAGCACCGTGCGGATGTCGGCCGACACCTCGCCGAGCTGCGCGGCCCAGGGCGTTGGCGTCGATCTCGACTCTCGCGGTTCAGGTCGCGGCGGTTGATCTGGTTGGCGCCGGTGGACGGCGCCACCTCGGCCACCTGCGACAGCCGCACCACGCGCGCGCTGCCGTCGGCGTTGCTGCCCAGCACCAGGCGGCAGCTGCTCGCAGGTCGGCCGGCCGCGCGCGGCTCCGGTGCCAGCTGCACGCTTGACGTCGTAGTTCTCGCCGTCGGCGGCGCGCCAGTTGCCCACCGACACCCCGGCCAGCAGCGTGCGCAGCGTGCCGGCGATCGCGCCCACGTTCAGCCCCAGGTCGGCCGCGGCGTCGCGCTTCACGTCCACCGCCAGCGTCGGCTTGTCGGGCTTGAGCGTGCTGTCCAGGTCGACCAGGCCGGGGATGTCGCGCAGCCGCGCCATGATCAGCTGCGCGGCCAGCCGCTCCAGTTCGCCCAGGTCGCTGCCCTGCACCGAGAACTGGATGCTCTTGCCGCCGCCGAGGTCGAGCACGCCGATATTGGTGACGGTGATGCCCGGCATGCGCGCCAGCCGCTCGCGCAGCGGCACCGTCAGCTCGTCGACGCTGCGCGTGCGGTCCTTGCGGTCGACCAGCCGCACGTACACCGGCCGCGTAGATCCTGCCCTGCACCTGGCCGCTGTTGATGGTGGTGACGGTGTGGCGCACCTCGGGCATCTCGCGCAGCGCGGCGTCGACCTGGCGCGCCCGCGTCTCGGTGACCTCCAGCGACGAGCCCACCGGCGTGTAGAAATTGACCTGCGTCTCGGAGAAGTCGGCCTTCGGCACGAACTCCTTGCCGATGCAGCGGCAGCAGCACGAAGCGCCGACGAAGGTCGCCAGCGCCACCAGCCACCGTGGCCAGCCTTGTGCCCCAGCGACCAGGCCAGCAGCGCCTGGTAGCCGTCGCCCAGCCAAGCGTGAGGCGGTCGAACCAGCCGGTCACGCGGCCCAGCGTCTGGTCGTACAGCGTCACCGGCGCGCCGCGGTGCGCCCTCGCGTCGATGGCCGGGTCGTGCCAGACGCTGCACAGCATCGGGTCGAGCGTGAAGCTGACGAACATCGAGATCAGCACCGCGGCGACGATGGTGATGCCGAACTCGTGGAAGAACTTGCCGACGATGCCGCCCATGAAGCCGATGGGCAGGAACACCGCGACGATCGACAGCGTGGTGGCCAGCACCGCCAGGCCGATCTCGTCGGTGCCCTCCAGCGCCGCGTCGTGCGCGCTCTTGCCCATCTGCACGTGGCGCACGATGTTCTCGCGCACGACGATGGCGTCGTCGATCAGCAGCCCCACGCACAGGCTCAGCGCCATCAGCGTGACGCTGTTGATGGTGAAGCCGAAGAGGTACATGAAGAGGAAGGTGCCGATCAGCGCGATCGGCAGCGTCAGGCCGGTGATGACGGTCGAGCGCCAGGAGTTCAGGAACAGGAAGACGATCAGCACCGTCAGCAGCCGCGCCTTCGAGCAGCGTGCGCTGCACGTTGGCCACCGAGACGCGGATCGGCGCGCGAGTTGTCGCGGTCGACCTCGGTCGCGATGCCCGGCGGCAGCTGCGGCTGCGGCGCTCGCGAGCGCCGCGTCAGGCCGTCGACGACCTCGATGGTGTTCTCGCCCTGGCTCTTCTGCACGTCCAGCACCACCGTGCGCTGGCCGTTGTAGAGCGCCAGGCTCTCGAGCTCCTGCGGGCCGTCGACCACGTCGGCCACCTGCCACAGCCGCACCGGCGCCGGCGCCGCCGGCGGGCGGCTCCTTGCGCGCGACGACGATGTCGCGGAAGTCCTCGGGCCGCTTCAGCCGGGCGTTGATCTGCACCACGCGGTCCTGTCTCGAGCGAGCGGAGGCGCCCAGCGGGCAGCTCCTGGTTCTCGCTGCGCACCGCGGCCAGCACCTGCTCGGCGCCGACGCCCAGCGCCTCCATCGCCGCCGGCCGCAGGTAGATGTTGATCTCGCGCTTCACGCCGCCGACCAGCTCACCGAGCCGACGCCGCGCACGTTCTCCAGCCGCTTCTGCAGCACCTGCGTGGCCCAGGTGGTCAGGTCCTGCGCGCGTGACTGCCGTCGGGCGAGGTCAGGGCCAGCGTTGAAGATCGGCTGGCTGGCCGGGTCGAAGCGGAAGATGCGCGGCTCCTTCACCTCGTCGCGCAGCAGCGGGCGGATCAGCGCCACCTTCTCGCGCACGTCCTCGGCCGCCCGGCGGCCGTCGATGTCGAGGTTGAACTGCGACGATCACCACCGAGCTGCCCTCGTAGGTGCGCGAATACAGCTGAGCTGATGCCGGCCACCGTGTTGACGGCCTCCTCGACCTTCTTCGTGACCTCGTTCTCGACGATCTCGGGCGAGGCGCCGGGGTAGTCCATCTGCACCACGACGGTGGGGAAGTCGATGTTCGGGAAACTGGTCCACCTACAGCCGCTGGTAGCTGAACAGGCCCAGCACGACGAAGGCCAGCATGACCATCACGGCCATCACCGGGTTGTGGATCGAGACGCGGGTGAACCACATGGGCGCGGGCGGCTCAGCGCGCGGCGCTGGCGGCGGGCTGGCGCCGGCGCGGCGCGGCGGCTGCGCCGGCAGCCGCACCGCGCGTGCCGTCGCGCACCGGCCCAGCGCTGCCGCGCAGCACGCGTGTCGCCGGCGGCCAGGCCGTGCGGCGATCTCGACCGCCTCGTCCGGCGCCGACCGAGCAGCGCGTCGCCGCGTGCGCCGGCGTCACGCTGCGCTGCACCGGTCGCCGTCGAGACCGCATCACATAGGGCCGGGCCTGGTCGATGCGCACGGCCGACGTCGGCACCACCAGGCCGCCGTGCGCCGCAGCTCGATGCTGCCGCGTGCGAACAGGCCCTGGCGCAGCCCCGGGTGGGCGCCAGCGCGAGGTAGGCCATCACCGACGCGTGCCGGCCTGGGCGCTGGGGTTGATGCGCACCACGCGCGCCGGCACCGGCTCGGCGAGGCCGTCGACCTGCACGCGGCGCCTGGCGCCGACGCGCAGACCGAGCCGACGTCTTCGGGCGCCACCGCGGCCTCGAGCTCGACGCGCGACAGGTCGACGATCTCCACCAGGCGCGCGTCCAGCGGCACGCGCTCGCCCGGCTGCACCAGCCGCTGCGCCACCATGCCCGTCAGCGGGGCGCGGATCTCGGTGTCATGGCACCGCCTTGCGCGCCAGCTCCGCGGCCGCCCGCGCGGCCTGCAGCGAGGCCTGCGGCGCCGGCGGCGCTGGACACGAGGTGTCCAGCGCGTTGCGCGAGATGAAGCCCTGCGTCGACCAGCGCCCGGTTGTTGGCCAGCGCGCGCTGCGGCGATGTCGAGCTGCGCCTGCGCCGCCGCCGCCTGCTGTTCGGCCTGGCGCAGCCGCCACTCGAATTCGGTGGCATCGAGCTGGCCGAGCAACTGGCCGGCCGTGACGCGTGTCGCCTTCGCGCACCGTCAGCGTCTTTCACCTCGGCCGCCACGCGGGCCTTGACGAAGGCGCTGTTCACCGCCTTCAGGCTGCCCGAGACCTCGAGCGTGCGCACCAGTTCGGCGGCTCGGCCACGCAGCCACGTCGCCCGGCGCCAGTTCGAGCGCGAGCTGCGCCCTGGGCGCGGCGGCGGGCGCGCCTGCTCGGCCTTGCGCGCGACAGGCGCGCGGCCGACGAGACCGCCCAGCACAGCCAGCGCCGAGCACCGGCAGCGAACCATTTGCCACGCGCTTCATGCGCGTCGCCTGCGCTCGGGACTGCAGCGGCCCGGCGCCGGGCGGGACCGCGCCAGGCCGCTGCAGCACCAGGTCGAGGTGCGGTGCGATGAAGTCGACGCGGCATCGAGCATCGATGCCGACCGTGCACCGGGCAGGCGCCGAAGGAGTGCCGGTGCAGGCCATGAAGATCAGCGGCGCATCAGCGCATGCGACAGCCTCGTCGACGTCGGCACGGCGCGGAACTCGCCGCGGTCGATGCCGCGCCGCAGCGCGCCGCCGAACAGCTGCGGTGCGCCGGGATCGATGACCTCGTCGGTATAGAACTGCGCCGAGTCTCCGGGAAGTTGCGCACCTCGGCCATGATGATCTTGAGGATGCCGGCGGCCGGGCTGTCGCCGACGCGCTGCCACCAGGTGAGCGAGCAGCGGCGCAGCAGTTCGGCGATGTGTTGCCTTCGAACTGCCCGGCGAGCTCCTGCGCCTTCGGCGATCAGGTGCCGCAGGTTGGTCGCGGACCACCGCCTTGAACAGTTCTTCCTTGCTCGGGTAGTACAGGTACAGCGTGCCCTTGGAGACGCCGGCCGCGCGGCCACCTCCTCGGTCGCGCGTGGCGGCGAAGCCCTTCTCGACGAACAGTTCGAGTGCGGCATCGAGCAGTTCCTGCGGGCGCGCTTCCTTGCGGCGCTGGCGGGTGGGCGTTGGCGACGGACTCAGCATGCTCTAATGACTCTTGGGTCATTAATGTAACCGCTGTATGCGCGAGGCTGCCGGTAAAGAATCGTTAAGCGATAGGCCTCTGGGTGCGAGCGTGACGCCTGCGTCCCTAGAATCGGTTGCATGAAGACTTCGCGTTGGGTTGCAGGCGCAGTGCTCGTGGCCGCATTCGGCGGTGCCGCATGGTGGGCCTTCATGCGCGTCGCCGAGCCGGAGTTGACGTTTCGCACCGGCAAGATCGAACGCGGGCCGCTGCAGGCGGCCGTGTCGGCCACCGGCACAGTGACGCCGGTGCGGCAGGTGCAGATCAGCTCGCAGGTGTCGGGTCAGATCAAGGAGCTGTTCGTCGACTTCAACAGCGAAGTCTGGTCAGGCCAGCTGATCGCCCGGCTCGACCCCGAGACCTTCGAGTACCGTGTGCGCCAGTCCACCGCCGATGTCGAGGCCGCGCGCGCCTCGGTGCTGACGGCGCAGGCCAACGTGCAGAGCGCGCTGGCGCAGGTGGCGCGCGCGCAGGGCGACGTGGGCGAGGCGCAGCGCGACGAGAAGCGCAAGCAGGACCTGTTGGCGCAGAACTTCATCTCGCCGGCCGAACTCGACACCGCCAAGGCACGCACCGCCTCGTTGGGCGAATCGCTGAAGGTGGCGCAGGCGCAGGTGGCCGTGGCACGTGCGCAGGAGCAGAACGCGGTGGCCATCGTCAAGCAGCGCGATGCGCAGCTGCAGCAGGCGCGCGTGGACCTCGAACGCACCAGATCCGCTCGCCGGTGGATGGCATCGTCATCAAGCGCAGCGTCGAGGTCGGCCAGACCGTGGCCGCCAGCCTGCAGGCGCCGGAGCTGTTCGTCATCGCGCGCAACCTGTCGGACATGCAGGTCGAGGCCGCCATCGACGAGGCCGACATCTGCGCGTGTGCGCGACGGCCAGAAGGTCAGCTTCAGCATCGACGCCTTTCCAGGGCGCAGCTTCGAAGGGGCGGTTCAACAGGTGCGCAAGGCGGCGGTGTCGGCGCAGAACGTGGTGTCCTACACCGTGGTGGTGGGATTCGCCAACCCCGGCTCGCTGATGCTGCCGGGCATGACCGCCAACGTGCGCATCATCACCGACACGCGCGACAACGTATTGAAGGTGCCGAACGCGGCGCTGCGTGTGCGTATCGCCGGCGTCGAACCCGAGCCAAGCGTGCCGCCGACGGCGCCGGGCAATGGTGCTTCGGCGGCACGCACCGGCGCGGCCGGCGGCTTCGGCCTGTGGCGCGAGGCCGTGGCGCAGGGCGCCCCGGGCCGGCCCGGGGCGTTGCGCGAGCGCCTGGTCGAAGGGCTGCAGCTCGACGCGGTGCAGCAGACCCAACTCGACGCGGTGCTGGCCGAGATGCGGCCGGACTTCATGGCGCTGCGCGACTTCGCGGAAGAGCAGCGCGCGGCCGTGCGCGAGCAGTTACGGCCAAGCTGCGCGGCCGCGTGAATGCCTTCCTGACGCCGGCGCAGCGTGAGGCCTATGTCAAGTTGCAGGCCCAGGCTGCCGCGGCAGGTGCTTCCGACGCCGCCGCAGCGCCCATGTCATCGGCCAGCGCCACGCCGCGCACCGCGGTGTCCGCGCCGGCGGTTGCACCGGCCGTCGCCGGGTCGCGAGAGGCGGCCAAGGGCTCCCGCACCGGCGGCCGCGGCTCGCCACCCGCGTCGCCGGAGGCGCCGGCCAGTGCGCAGCTGAACTTAATGTCGCGACCGATTGAGTTCAAGGGCCCCGACGATTCGCTGGAGTCGGGTCAGATCGCCCTGCTGGGCGGATGTGCGTTGCTCTGGCACAGCCAGCAGGCGGAGCGTGTTGTGCAGGCGGACATCTCGCTGATCGTCCTGGCGCCGATGTGAACGACGCGGTCCGGGACGAGTTGCGTTGCCTGGGGTGGCCGATCAGCGAACACGAGGCGGGCGTGCATCGCATCAGCGGCGGGCCGTTCACCATGTGGCTGATCGAAACCGACATGATGGCTAAGCGTGGCCAGCCGATCCTGTCGCTGGTGAGCCGTATTTTCCTGCAGGAGCGTGGGCGTATAATAGAAGAGCTGACGCGAACCGGCCACGGCATGCTGTTGTGCTACACGCTCCAGCAGATTGAGCAGTTCCGCAGTTTGGGTGAGGAGTTTACGATGCAACACGCCGAGACGCAGTACATGACCGAGGTCGAGGAGGAATTGCAGACGGCAGTCTTGGAGACGATCCCCGTCGAGAAACGTCTACGAGGATTGCCTCCAGAGGAACGCCTGCGGGGGCTTACGCCAGAGGAAATGGTGGATGGACTGACTGAGGACCAAGCCGTGCGTGTTCGGGAGCTGCTGGAACGTAGGCAGGGCAAGTAAGACCTTCTCGGCGTGGGCACGGCAGAACGGGGCCGTCACCACGAAGTGGTTAAACAGCAACAACTTACGAACATCAAATTTGCCGTCGGACGTCCGCCATTATCGAGACTCCTGCCAAACTAATACATTCAGCTCAAATCATACCACTGCAGGTAGTCAGATTTCCAACCCTGCCGGGGTTATGAGGGGGCGAGACATCAGTTGTCTCTGTTTTCTAATTTCGAAGAGTGTACGGCTCCCCTCAACTGAACCCTGGAAAGCGAACTTCCCGCCCACCCAGGGGTTAACGCACAAAGCCGAGGCACACACGCCCCGGCTTTTTTCGTTGAATCCCAAGTTCCCGCAACGGGTTGCGATCAGCCGCTTGTCTCGCCCGCGTGTCTCCGTTTCGAGCCGGATAGACACCCCGCCCGCCCGACGTGCCCCCGAAAACGGCGCCGAAAACGCCAAAGTCTCGGTTGTCTCTTTTCTGGGTTATGACCCCCACGTCCGGTTCCCTCCTTGCGAACCGGAATAGTGACATTCCGGTTCGCTGAAGCGGACCGGAGAGTCTTCGAAAGCGGCGAGGGCCGGACGCTCTGACAGGCCGTTGTGGCGGCCAGAGAACCGGGACGCCGCCCGCCGACGGCCACCCTGCGGCCACGTCGCGACGTCGGCGGCCGAGCTGGCGACAGCGACGCGGCTTCCCCCGCGGTCGCGACACGGGCGGAACAGGGCCGCGTGGGCAGGAACCGTGGCGGTCCCCCTGTGGACCTCACCTGCGAATCGTGGACGCGACGCCCGGTGGCTCGATCGTGGACTTCGATTCTGCATGCGACGCAATTCCGGCGTGGCCGCGGTTCGGTTGCTTTCCGGGACCTGGAGACTTTGATAGACTTATCTGCTTCTGCGGCCATGTCTCGGACGAGGGATGTTCGGATGTCCAAACTGAACGAGTACGTGAAAGTCGCCGAAGCGGCCGAGATCCTCGGGGTGTCCCAGAACACCCTGCGATCGTGGGCGGAAGCGGGGAAGATCCCGATGCACAAGAACCCCGCCAACGGGTATCGGTTGTTTCGCCGGACGGACCTGGAGCGTTTTCTGGCGAAAGTCGCCCGTCCAGCGAAGGGTTGAGGGTGCAGGAAAAGCATGTCGGAGCACACATTTCCTCTCGGCGAGCGGATTAGACTTGCCGGGCCATTTTTCCGAGCCGGTGGTGCTGGAGGCGGTCCGCCCGCTGGGGGAAGGGTCTGAATGCCGCGTGCGCCTGCCCGATGGCAGCCTGGAGGAAGTGGTCCTGTCCGGCGAGGAAACCGCGGCGCTCGCTGGTCACGCCGGAGTCGCCGCGACAGCGTCGCGCCTGGTCGATCCGCGCGATCTCCAGTTGCTCGTCGAATCCGCCCGCATCCGCCTGGCCTACGCCCACGACCGGCAGTTCGCCGTCAGCCTGTCCGGCATCCGCACGTTGCCGCACCAGATCGAAGCCGTCTACCAGAAGATGCTGCCGCAGCCGTGCTTGCGGATGCTGCTGGCCGACGATCCCGGCGCCGGCAAGACGATCATGGCCGGCTTGCCGACAAGGAACTGAAGCTCCGCGAGGCGGTTGACCGCGTCCTGATCCTGTGCCCGGCGCCGCTGACGATCCAGTGGCAGGACGAAATGCAGCGCTGGTTCGGCGAGACGTTCGACATCATCTTCGCGGCCGTCGACCAGCAACAGCTGTCGAACCCCTGGGAGCGAAGCAACCAGGTCATCGCCTCCCTCGACTACGCCAAGCAAGATGACGTCCGCGAGCGGGTCTGGCAGCAGCACTGGGACCTGGTCATCATCGACGAGGCCCACAAGTGCTCCGCCCGAACCGGCAGCGGCGGGGCCGGACGCGAACCGAAGGTGGTCACCACCAAGCGGTACGAACTGGCGGCGAAGCTGGCAGCCCAGTGCGACCATCTCCTGCTGCTCACCGCCACGCCGCACCACGGCGACGAGGACAAGTTCGCCCACTTCCTGCGTCTGCTCGACAGCGACCTGTTTCCCGAGCCCCATCGGCTGGGCCAGCAGGCTGCCGAGATCCGCAGCGACGTGTTCCGCCTGGGGGCCGACTGCCCCTGGGCACTCCGCCGCCTGAAGGAAGACTTGAAGGACATGGACGGCCAGCGGCTGTTCCCTGACCGCCACGCCGTCACGGTGCCCTTCACGCTCAACGGCGACGAGTTCGCGCTGTACAAGTCCGTCACGGCGTACATCAACCAGTTCATCCCGCAGCAGCAGGGCCAACGGCAGAACCTCTGCCGCGCTGGCCCGCACGGTCCTGCAGCGACGCCTCGCGTCCTCGGCCTGCGCCATTCACGAATCCCTGCAAGCGGCGTCTGCAGAAGCAGCAGGACCTGCTGGACGAATTGGAGGGCCTGTCGCCAGCCCAGCGAAGCCGCAAGCTGGCCGCGCTCCAAGGCCGGCTGGCAGATGCCGAGCAGGAAGAAGACGATCTCGACGACGCCGACCGCGACCAACTGATCGACGAGTTCACCGCGGCCCAGGAGCTGGACCAACTCCGGGCTGAAATCGCCGCCCTGAAGGATCTGGTCGAAGAGGCCCGCCGAGTCCGCGAGGCGGCCAACGACTCGAAGCTCAAGGCACTGCAAGGCATGCCTGGCACGGGCGCAGTTTGCGGAACTGAAGGACGGCCGCGGCAAGCTGCTGCTGTTCACCGAGCACCGCGACACGCTGAACTACGTCAAGGAGCACCTGGGCCGCTGGGGCTACACGACGTGCGAGATCCACGGCGGCATGAACCCGCACGAACGGAAGCGGGCCCAGGAACAGTTCCGCACCCAGGCCCAGGTGTGCGTGGCGACCGAGGCGGCCGGCGAGGGCATCAACCTCCAGTTCTGCCACCTGATGATCAACTACGACATGCCGTGGAACCCGACTCGCCTGGAGCAACGGCTCGGACGCATCCACCGCATCGGCCAGCGCGACGACTGCTACGCCTTCAACTTCGTCGCCACCGCGGGCGAAGACGGCGACGCCATCGTCGAGGGCCGGATTCTCGAACGCCTGCTGGAGAAGCTGGAAACCATGAAGGCCTCGCTGGCCGGCCGCGTGTTCGACGTGATCGGCGAGGTGCTGTCGCTGAACGACGTGAACCTGCCGGAAATGCTCCGCGAAGCGGCCGTCGATCCGCGCCGGCTCGACGACTACCTCGACCAGATCGACCGGATCGACCCGGACAAGCTGCGCGAGTACGAGCAGGCGACCGGCATCGCCCTGGCCCGCGGCCACGTGGACTTCTCCGGATTCCAGCAGACGGAACCTGGAAATCGAAGAACGTCGGCTGATGCCCAAGTACGTCGAGGAGCAGTTCGTCGCAGTCGGCCAAGCGGATCGGGCTGCGCGATCGAGCCGCGGGCCGACGGCCTGTGGCGTGTCGAACACGTGCTGGCCGACCTGCGTTCCGAGCGGCTGCAGCGCGTCCAGAGGCTGGGCAAGGCCGACACCGAATACCGCAAGATCACGTTCCACAAGGAGACGCTGGAACAAGACCAGCACCTCGACGCCGTCCTGCTGGGCCCCGGCCATCCGCTCTACGCCGCCGTCGACGAGAAGCTGAACGCAGTCGCTTCCGGCGGCCGTGGGCGGAACGGCGCTGTTCATCGACCCCCTGGCCGCCGGTCCGTACCGCCTGCACTTCTTCGAGATCACCGTCAAGGGCAAGGACACCCGCGGCAACGATGTGTTGCTGCTACGCCGAAGTCGTGGCGGTCCGCGAGGAAGGCGGCCAGTTCGATGTCGTTCCCGCCGATGTCCTGATCGACCTGGCCCCGCATCCGCGCAGCACGTCCGGCCGAGAGATCGAACCGTCGACCCGCAGCCCGCGGCTCGACCATCTGAAGAGCACCTATCAGATCGAAGTCCGCCAGCGCTGCCAGCAGGACCGCCAGCAGTACGCCGCCGTGGTCCGCGACTACTTGGAGCGGTCCTTCAAGGCCCGGATCAACAAGGCCCAGGAACGGTACATGCGGCTGATGGCCGAGCTGGGAATCAAGCCCGAGTACAAGCTGGCCACCGACGAGGCGAAACGCCATCTCGATGATTTGGAGCGGAGCAAGAAGGAACGCCTGGCCGGCCTGGATCGGCTGCAGATCGCCCGCACCGGCCCGGTCCGCCACTTGGCCACGGCGATGGTCTTGCCTCCCGACGTGGAGATCGCCACGGCGATGCGCGGGTGGGGCATCGACACCGAGCAACTCAATTTCCTGACGCCCAGGCAACGAAAAGAAGCCGCCGGCTTTGACTCTGCAAGTCCAAGTGATTTGAGGACGCATGGCGGGACAGATATCCGCGCCTCCGCACCGACTGCCCGCCGCTGAAACAGCATAACCGAGGACCAAGTCATGTCCCCCACGCACGCAGGAATCCGAGATTTGCATATTCGCGACTTTCGCGGGATCGACGACCTGACCTTGTCGTTTGTCGGTCCCAAGGACTACCCGACGCAGGTTGTCGTCATCGGGGGCCCGAACGGCTGCGGCAAGACGGCGGTGCTGGAGGCGTGCTTATTGGCGGGGGGACACGGCAAGCTTGTGCGCGGCAAGTCGGGATCTGACGCGGTTCGCCTCGGACAAGGCGATTTCCTGATTGAGGCGAAGCTTCAGGACGCGAACACGGTGCATCCGGTCACCTGCACGAGCCGGAAGCCCGGCAGGCAGATCGTGCCGTTCTGGTACTTCTCGTCGTGGCGTGCACCCAACTGTCGGCCCCGTGGGCGTGACGGCCGGAAAACGCGGCAAACGTCCGGCCAAGACCGAGGAGAACCGGCTTTGGCTGGTGAAGCAGTTCCTGGTGAACGCCAAAGCGCACGCCTTGTTCCCCTCACAGGAAGCCACGTCGGAGTCGCGTTTCTCCGCCGCCATGCACGAGATCAACCGCACTTGGCAGATGTTCTTTCCCGGGCAGAGTCTGTCCGTGGAACCGGAAAGCGACGACCCAAACGCCGGGTTCGACGTGTACGTCGCTACGCGGAGGGCCCGCTTGCCCGTGGATGCACTGAGTTCGGGTCAACTGGAAGTGCTGATGTTTGCCGGCGCACTGGTGATGGAAGAGGCCGACTAGAGGCGTCATCCTGATCGACGAACCGGAACTGCACCTGGATCCCCAATGGCATCGGATGCTGCTTGGGCGCATTGTCCGCCTCTAAAGCCCAATTGCCAATTGATCGTGGCGACGCATTCGCCGGAGTATTTCGACTCGGTACGGTCCTTCGAGCGCCATTTCCTGGTTCCTGCCGACGATCCGCGTGCTCGGTCTGGGAGAGGCAACTTGACGGTCGCGGAGGCGGATGGATGACGGCAATCACCGGATATTCCAAGTCTCTACCAGGGCGGCCGTTCAACGTCTGGGTCGAGGACTGCCGTCGTGAAGCGCGTACCTCACCGCGACTTTGTGGGCGGCCCGGTCAACGCTGCTTGATCAGGCGGGTGCGACCGAGTCGGTCCCTGCGGTTCAAGACGCCGGCATCGGTCTCCGAACGTCTTCGGAGATTGTCGGACCGCGACTTCTACGAGACGAACTACCCGTTGGCCCAGCTTAACCGACGGGACGCTTACATTCGTGCTGCCCGTGCATGAAGTGGAGAACTACGTCATCGACCCCGCCGCGTTGGCGGGATAGCGACTTGAACACGACACGGCAAGACAGAAGCCGAAATCAGAGCGCGGATGGACGCGCGCGTGCGCGGAACTCGTCTGGTGGATGGCGTGCCGAGCCATCACTGGCTCAAATCCGCCGTGAAGTCCTCTGATGACATTCCCCGGTCACCCGCAGACCGACGGCGTCGTCGACATCACTTCGGCCGAGCAATACATCGTCGATTCACCGTGGTTCGCCGCGGCTCGGCGCGTGTGCCTCCGCACTACTCGCGCCTGGTTCTATTGCAGATGCTCGCTTGGCGGAACGCGAGGCTGAGTACGCAGGCCGACCTAGTTCGACGGCGACTGGCTCGAGACGTTCTCATGGCAAGGAGTTGCTCTCGCGTGGCGCGGAGTTATATCTACCAGCCGCCAAATCGAGCACCGTTGTCGGCACGCGATGCCTGGACTTCGCGAAGTCCCTGGCGAAATGGCAGGTCGACAACGGGCGAGTGCCTGACGATGCTTTCAGGAATTGCTGACGGCAATCCAGAATGAGATTTGAGGACCTGCCGTGCAACGATTACTCTCACTGAGACCGTGGACCGAACTCGTCAAACTCCACCCGGATGTCGAAACCGGCAGTCTGGCGGAGGCGGTGTTCGCCATCGACCTCGGCGCGATCGCCGTCGGCGATCCGACAACACCGCTGGTCTACCGCGATCCGGACGCCTTCTTCGCGGCCACCTACATCACCACGGACTTGCGGCGGCTGCTCGAAGAGGTGCTGGCCAGCCTCGCCGGGATTGGCAGCTACAACCGGGTGCTGAAGCTTCGCAGCCCGTTCGGCGGCGGCAAGTCGCACACGCTGGCGTCGCTGCTGCACGCTGCCAGGTCCCGCAAGAGCCTGAACCAGATCGCCGACTGCAAGGGCTTGGCCGATCCGGGCGAGGTCGCCGTGGCCGTCTTCGACGGCGAGAAGTTCACCGCGACCGGCGACAAGGACGTGGGCAACGGCCAGAAGGTCCACACGATGTGGGGCTGGCTGGCATGGCAGCTCGGACCGGCGGCGTACAAGGTTGTCCAGAAGCACGACGAAGACCGCGTCTCGCCGCACGGGCGACGAGATCAAGGCGATGCTGGAGGCGGCCGGCAAGCCGGTGCTGCTTGCTGCTGGACGAGGTGCTGAAGTACATGGAGCGGGCGGCGGCCGTGGGCGTCAAGGATTCGACGCTGCAGCGGCAGGCCAAGAACTTCATTCAGAACCTGACCGTGGAGGTGTCGAACAGCACCAACGCGGTCATGGTCTACTCGCTGCAATGGAGCGCCCGGGAAGCGCTGGGCAACGTCGCCCTGCTGGAGGAACTCGACAAGCTGACCAGCCGCAAGGACCAGGTCCGCGAACCGGTGACCGGCGACGAAGTCCTGGCCGTGGTCAAACGGCGACTGCTCGGCGATGAGAGTCCCGGACGATGTTGCGGCCGACGTCGCAGCCGAATACGCCGATGTGGTGGGCGGATTCTGGCGGGCGCGAGCCGAAACGACGTCGGCCAAGCAAGACGCCGAGGAACAGACGCTGCAACTCAAGAACCGGCATGCAGGCGGCCTATCCCTTCCATCCGGCGCTGATCGACGTCATGAACAGCCGCTGGACCAGCGTCGACGGGTTCCAACGCACCCGCGGCGCCCTCCGCTTCCTGGCGACGTGTCTGCATTCGCTCAAAGCCCACGGCGGTGCCAAGCCGGTTCTCGGCCCGGCGGAAATCCCGGTCGGCGACGCGGAGGTCCTGCGGGCGATGCTCAAGGATCTCGACCCGCGACAAGACTACGCGCCGGTCGTCACCCACGACCTGGCCGGCCCCAATGCCCGCGCCAAACGCATCGACGACCGGATCGCCAAGGAAACGCCGGCGCTGGCCAACGTGCGTCCGGCCCTGCGCTTGGCCACGGCGATCCTGGCCTACTCCTTCGGCGGACTGAAACGCGAGGAAGGCAGCGACGTGTTGCCGCCGGGCGTGACCGAGACGGAACTGCTGGCGGCCTGCATCGGCCCGGACCTGGACAGCATCACCGCCTCGGCGGTCCTGGCCGAACTTGCGGAACACCTGCCTGTACCTGCACTACGACGGCGTGCGGTACTGTTTCAAGAAGGACCCCAACGTCACCAAGCTGATCGAGGATGCGGAGCAAGAAGTCGCCCGCGACCCGGACGGCATCCGCGAGCGGATCAAGGAGTTGCTCGAAGGCCGCTTGGCCGGCAAGCCCGACGCCGTGGTGTGGCCGCGCCACGTCGCAGGACTTGCCCGACAAGGAGCCGCTGTTCCTGATCGGCTACATGGGCCTGGAATTCGCCGCCAAGTCCGCCGCCCAGCAGAACGACGCGGCCAAGGCGATGCTGTCGAAGCACGGGGATGGGCCACGGCTGTACCGCAACGGCGTCGCCCTGGCCATCCCCGACAAGAAGCCCATCGAATCGCTGCGGCGAGCGGTTCGTTACCTGATGGCCGTCGAGCGCGTGGAATCGAAGAAGAAGCAGCACCGGCTCACCAAGGAGCAAGAAGACCAGCTCAAGGAACGCCGGAAGACCGAAGAGGCGGCGGCCGAAACGGCCTTCCGCCAACTGTACCCGTCCGTCTGGCTGCCGCGTGTCGGCGAGGGCGGCGCGCTGGACCTGGAGAAGATCGAGGTCGGCGGCCGCCCGCTCCAGGCCACCGGCGTCCACGAGCGGGTCATGGAACTGCTGACGGCCGTGGGGCACACCCGAAGATCCACGGCACGTTGACACCCGCGCAAGATCGTCGACCGCGTGAAGCTGGGCGAATCCCTGGCCGAGGGCGAGCCGCCGCGACTGGGCATCCCCACGAAAGACATCCGCGATGCCTTCTTCGGCTTCCTGGAACCGCCCGCGAATCAGCTCGGACGCCGTCCTCCGCAAGGCCATCGCCCGCGGCGTGAAGGAAGGCACGTTCGCGTACACGACCGGATCGCCGGCCCTTGGCCCCGACGGCAAGTACCAGGTCGCCGCTGTCCAAGGTCGCGATCAGCCGCCCCATGACCGACGACGAAGTGGACCTGGACGACGGGTTCCTGATGGTCCCCGCCGCCGTCCCGGTTCGCCGCTGACACCGACGGCCACGGCTGGCGTTGACGCGGTCAGCGACACGGGCGGCGGCGCGATGACCGCTGGAGAAGGCCCCGCGACGACCACGCCTGTCGGCCAGCCGCCCACGGTCGGAACAACCGGTGGCGGCGGCGGCAAGCCCGAGGTCCGCACCAGCATTCACATCGCGTTTCCGGCCTCGCGAGACGACGTCTTCAAGTCCTTTCCAGGCGATCGCCAACCTGGCCGACAAGTCCGACGGCGGAAAGATCAGGTCGTCATTGACGGCCAGTGTGCCGCGGGCTACGACGCAAACTGGCTGCGGAACGCTGTCCAGGAGCCGCTCGACGAAGCGAACATCGACGGGCTTCAGATCGGGTAGCCGCCCGTGAGCATGGAGAAGCACAAGAATCTGACCCACGCCCTACTGCCGAGTCGCACAATGCCCGACGACGCAAACCGAATCCACGAACAAGTGATGAAGGCGTACGGCGATCAAATCGCCGCCTACGCCCGCGGCTCTGGCAGCAGATGGAGAAATCGGCGATCAGCGTCGCCGCTCCTGCCATCGCCGCCCTACGACGATGCCGGAGAAGTACGCAGCGATCGTCCTGACTTCCCGGATGGACAACGAGCTGCGGAAGATGATCAAGCGGGTGCTCCACCGGCAGGGTGATGCGGAGGAGTTGCTGTTCGACTTCAACATGGCCTTCGGGACGTTCTCCGCGAAGGCCGCTGCGGCCTACAGCTTCGGATTCATCACGAAGAGAGATTGCAGACGCGATTACGAGCTGTCGAAAGATTCGCAACGCTTACGCCCACGCCGACGATCCGGATGACGCCCGCAAGTCGAAAGACTACCTGAAGCACAAGGCGAGACTGATGACGCTGGACCCTGACCACGCCTGGCGGTCCATCGAGAAGTTCCGCCGACTGCATGCCGACTGCACTGGCGTGATCCAAGCTGACGCCGGAGTGCAGCGACGTTTCTGCGCTGATGTTGTCGATCTGCGAGAAGCTTGGGGCAGCCGCGTTCTACTCGCTCGCCGCGATGACCGACCGGTTGCGGGTCGTCCCGGCATTCTTCGGGGCTACGACGCGATCGCGGCGATGCCGGCCCCGATGCCGGAAGGCAAGACCGCATGACCAGGTCGGGAGGCCGTGCGCAAAGCAGTGGTCGCCCTCGCACCGGCCCCAGACTCGCCCAAATCTGGCAGGCGACAGGGCGAACCCCCAGCCGGGAATGCCGGCGGCGTGTCTATTTCCTTTCGCCGCCGGGAACGACCTCGAACTGGTCCGGCGGCACGACAAGCATCAGCTTCCGGCCGTTGTCCCAGTCCACGTCCACCTGGCTCCACGTCCCGTGTTGCCTGACCGCGGTAACGGTGCCTGTGGTTCCGGGCGGGATGGGATCGGGATCGTCGGGCATGGCGACCAGCCGGATTCGGTCGCCGGGTTGGGGCGTGGGCATGGCGTGGCTCCTTTGGCTGGGGAACTGGGAAATCGGGACGAGTGTGGCTCGACGTGCCCGGAGATCAAGGCGGGGCGTGCCAGAATTGCCGGTTCTCCCGGCGGCGGGCGGCGCAGTCCCGCCAGTCTTGGCGCCTGTCGCGTCCTTCTCGCCCGTTGGCCCCCGTGGGCCGGACTGGCCGCCAGGACGCGACTGGGGGCGACGTGGGCGACGGGCGGTGAACCGTGGCAGGGAGCAACGCCGGGAATCGATCGCGCAATCGCCTAACTCTGGCCCTGCGTCCCTGCTGGATTGCAGATGTGCGAGATAGGATGCGGTTGCCCGTTGCGTGCGACTCCGGACCGGCCGGCCGGCAGGCCGTTACCCCGATGTGTTGAATGGCGACGGCCGAGGTGTGCGAGTTGTCCGGATGTCCCAGAGTCATCGGTCGGCCTCTTCCGGGGCGTACTCGCCGGCCGCAACATCCCGCCGTACCGGTCGCCCCATCACGCCGCCAGCCAAATGGAGCAACACCGCTCCGACTTGTTGACAGACAAGGACTTGTGCCGATAATTACGTGAGTCGCAGGGACCGCCATAGCCCGCCGAAGCGGCCGGCCCATCCCCTGCCGCGACGACGGGTACTTACCGGTTCGACTCCATCAATGGTCGGTGCGGAGCGTGGCCGGACGCCTCCGTGGCGCTGGGATTCGCGCTGCGCCGGCCGGTCGTCGTGTTCGGCGGATCGGGCGGCGAGGCTCGTGAGGCAGACATGAACCTGATCGACAGCAAGCATTGAAACGAGGTCGCGCAAATGCCCTACTCATTTGAGTCCTGCTTCCCTGATTACCGGATAATCCGGCGTTTGGGAAAGGAAAGTATGCAGGGAGAGGTCTACCTGGCCACCCATAAAGTCACCGGGGAGACAGTTGCCATCAAGATGCTGAAATCGGAGCTCTTCCTCGATCCGAAGTCGTCGCGGAAGGCCGTCCTGCGGTTTCAGCGAGGGCCTCATCGGACGTCTTTGAGCCACCCGAACATCATTCGAATCATTTCAGCCGGCCAACTACCGCCGCCCTTTAACCGCGAGTTCATTTGCATGGAGTATCTTCGCCAGGCTCGCTCGAGGACCGCCTTCTCGAATTTCAGAACCCGCCGTCGGCTAAGCTGTCGTGGGTTGTCGCCAAGGCCGCGCATTTTCTCCACCAAAATGGCATCATCCATCCCGATCTGAAACCGGCCAATGTCCTTTTCTCTTCAAGCCTCAACCCAGTTGTTACGGACTTCGGATATGCGCTACATTCTTTCAGACCCGCAAATCACATCTCACGGCGCACCTCCGGCACGATCACGTATCTAGCCCCGAGCAGTTGTGCGATGCCCACAAGGTTACACCGGTCACAGACGTCTATTCACTTGGGGTTATCCTGTACGAATTGACCGCGGGCCGCCGACCTTTCAATCCCCGACCCCGGGAAGACAACGTCATGTTCGTGGAACGACTCTTGGGAGAAGACCCCCAGCCACCAAGCTTCTATGCTAGAGCATTCCCGCTGCGATGGATGCAGTCTGCATGAAATACCTGAAGAAGAATCCTCACGAACGGTATGGCACCGCAGCCGAGTTCGCTGACGCCCTGAATCAGACGTTCGGGCCGTTTGACACCGCAAAGTGACGCGGCGATGTCCACGAGTCTTATTTTTCTGGACCGCTGTTGTCATACTTAAATGCACAAACCCTGAAGACTTTGCCGGCTACCACTTTCTGGATTTCGCTTGCGACGGACAGATGGGCGTCGTGTTATCGGGCGATTAAGAACGGGCAGGAGGTCGCCGTAAAGACTCTACGCGTCGATTCGGATACCAGAATGGAGGCGAGATTCTGCCACGAGATCGAAATCTTGCGTAACCTTCCACCGCACAGGCACGTTGTTCAATACGTGGGGGACGAGAGTAACACCCGACGGACGGCGCCATACTTGGCCGTCGTTCCTCCCTGGCGGAACGTTGTGTGAAACAGTAGGGGCGATATCCGAACCCGACGCCATCCGCTCGATTAGTTCTCCAGATCGCCGAGGGCCTGGCCCATCTCCACGCGTGCGCCGGTCAACCTCACCGCGACCTTAAACCGGCAAACATTCTGTTTCGGCAGGACGGCACTGCTTGCATTGTCGATTTCTTGGCGCAGCGAAAGAAGCAGACGACTCCAAACTTACGGGCTCCCACGACAGACTCTGGGACCACCAAGTACAGCAGCCCCGAACAATTAAGGACCCACGGGCGGTTGGTGTATCTACTACGTGTACTCCCTAGGCGTGATTCTCTATGAGTTGTTGACGGGGCCGCCGATTCGAGCCCGAACCAGACGAGTCGGGCACCGGTTCCAGATTCGATCGCCAAAGGTGTTGTCCAGCCTCCCTACGTCCACCGGCTAGATATCCCTGATGCGGCTCAACGACATCTGTTTGTGGTGCCTTGAGAAGGACGCGGAGTACCGGTATTCCACTCCAAGCTATGTGTTGCCTTGACCAGATATCTGAAAGGAGAGCTTTACCCATGCCCGATTCACCTTCGTACATCGCCGATTGCGTTACCGTCGGAACGATGAAACTCGGGGTTTGTCTGATCATCGGGGGCGACGGCAAGACGCCGTTATCCCCATCCCCAAGGGGTCGTTGCTTCGTTCCGTCCTGACAGATTCCGCGTCCCCGAAGACGTCACCATGGCAACCAAGGAGGCGATTGAAAGACGCATCCAGAAATGCGCGAGGCAGGAACCCCGTTCGAGGACAAGGACCAAATCCGAATCGATGACTGGGGTAATGACCTCGCGGCCGATGCTGCAGCGAGGCGCATTCCCGCTACGACTCGCAACGAGCTGTCACGAACTATTTCGCGACTCAGAGCACGCATGTGCTGATCGATCAGCGATTGCGGGATGGACAAACGATCCGACAGAAGTACGCAGGCGAAGGAATCGACTTTCGCGAGTCGCACCTAGCAAACCCTTTAGCTGTCAACTTGTCAGTGGTTACTGCCGACCGCCACATCTTCATAGCCAGGCGTGGAAAAAAGACTGGAGTGAACGAACAGGGGGGCTTGGTTCCTGCAGTGAGCGGTACGGGAAGCCCTGAATTCGATACGACGCCGCACGGGACGTATGATCCGTTCAACACCGCCGTGCGGAGGCTACCCAAGAATGATGAGTCGCTATCCTCTTTCACGAGAAGAGATCACTTTCTTTGGCTTGAGCTGCGCGTTCGCAGCAACTTCTTTCCGTTTCTATTCGGGGAGGCCCGCATTGACATTCTTACGTCGAAGGAGTTGGAGCGAAACCCGCCAGGATCGCTTCGATGTGCGGAACCCCGTTGGACGACCATTCACGATCGAGGAGGTGACATCTTGGATCGTGGAGCTGTTCTTCCAAAGGGACGAGCAGGGTCAACTGAAAAGAATCTCGCACACGGCGATTCTATCTCTGTACCAATCATTGCTCTACGAATATCCAGACAGGTGGGACGAGATTCAGCGGAGGCTGACCGTCGATATCTAGGATGCAGGTCCTTGGCGGATGAAGCGGGTTTCCCGCCGTGGCGTTGTTGTTCAATCAGGAGTGAGCTATCGCGTCTCGCCGCTGCGTCCCTGGCCGCGGCTGGCGTTGAGCGTGTAGGGGGGCGTGTCAGGTCAATCCACGAACCGCCGGAGGGAACGACTGCTGGAACAGCACCCCGGAAGAAGCCGCAGTCCACCGGTGCAGCACGCCGCAGTTCGGTAACCCCATGCGGCCAACGCGAGGTAGTTGATGATCGACTCGTACCTGCTGCGGCAAATTGCCGATGCTCAAGCGATGGTGGATCGCCTTGCTCCAGACCTTTGCGGATCAGAGCGTCCGCCGAGCAGCGGCCCGATTTGCCGGTGAAATCGACGATGGCTCACGCCTTTCGTCGCCGTTTGACAGAATCGTCTTGCAGGACCGAACCTGGACCTTCATCCAGAAGACTGTTGATGAGCACAACCAGCTCCTAGCTGGAATGGAGCGACATCGCAACGCACACATGCTCATCTCAGTGGTTCTTCCAAAGCGAGGGTGGTATCTGAGCGGACGGGAGCCGTGGACCCTGTCGCTCAGGCTGGCTGGGTCTATTCGTGAAGGTGACTGGGACCATGTCGATCGGGAGATGATGAAGCACCTGCCTCAATTCAGGATGGACATGCTGCGGCAGTGGTTGGCCCAGGAAGGGGTTCCTGATTACTGCACCGCTGACTCTTCCGGTTTGTCAAACATCACCAAGACGGCAACTATGAAGAAGCGACATACATCGGCGTTCCGCTGATCGACGAGATCGCCAAGTACCTATACTGTGGCAAGACCTTCACGACAAAGCGTGGCAACCGTAGTCGCGGCGATCAATCGAAGCCAGAACTGGCGTTCAAGGGAAACCGTCGGTGGGCCGGGCTTGTCCAGCTACTGCGAAGCCTTCGTCCAGGCGTTTGGTTCGCTGCAGAGGATCCCGCCCGATGCTGGCCGACGAGGATTACTGGAATCGCCATGCCATCGTTCATGGCCTCATGAAACGAGCCATGGGGGTAAAGGACTCTGCCAAATGTCTCATGGCAATCAACTTCCTTTTCTTCGCACGAAAAGAGGAAGAGGAGGATGCCCCAACCAATGCCCACGAAGACCAGCCGGGTGATGCTGCTGGCTTTGACCAAGGCGTGTCGCGACGAGTTAAACTTGTAGCTGTTTGGATTCGAGGGCGGCTCCCTCGATCGGGAAACTCACAGTGTCTAGCAGCTGTCATCAATTTCCAGGCTCTTGTCGACTGGCCCGCCCTCACACCGGCTTCACCCCCGCCCACATCTCCCGCTGCTTCCCCCAGTCGATCTCCGCCGCGATCGGGCGCAGCAGCTTCTCGTGGATCGGGGCCTTGCCCCGACTCGACCCGCGGCAGGAACAGCAGCGATTCCTGGATGTCCGGGGCCAGGTGCAGCAGGTTCATGATCTGGGTCATCCGCGGCTGCGTGACGTGGGCCAGGCGGGCCAGTTCCGACTGGTCCGACACCTGCCCGTCCCGGATCAGGCCCTCGAACCGGATGGCCAACGCCATCAGCTTGGAAATCCGCGGCACCCGGCCGGCGGGCACCACGGCGGGCTGCGGCGGCTTGGCCTTCATCTGGCGCCGCCCCGAGCGGACTCGCGAGAACTCGATTTTCTGTTGGACGGTGATCATGCGGTTTCTCCACAGCGGTCTTGGGCGAACCCCCGGATGGCCGAGGGATGGAAACTCACGGCGATCTGGGAATTGGCGGCGTCGTATTCGACGCGGGCCACCAGGAGCGCCAGGGCCTGGGCCTGTTCCCGCGGGCTGAGCGCGCTCCAGACCGTGTCGAAATCGCCGAACGCGGCCGCGACCTCCTGATCGTCAAGTTGGTCTTTCTCCCGCTCCGCGATCTGCGTGCCGGACCTCGGCCAGCCGGGTTTCGGCGCGAGCGACCAGGTCCTGCAAGTCAGCCATGCGGGCCGCCTTCCGGGGCACGGCCGAAGAATAGAGTCGCCTTTCGCTCCGCGAAAGAACGCAACCTTCGCGGAGCGAAAGGCGACAATGTGCCGAAGCAACTTTTCGCGGAGCGAAAGGCGACAATGTGCCGAAGCTATTCTTCGGCCGCTCCCGGGGCGAACTGTCGGCCACCAGCTTCCGCAGCTCGGCGTGGCACCGGGGCTCCACCGATCGCCTAGTGATGGCCTGCAGGTCGGGGGCGAACCGTCGCCTTTCCGTTTCCACTGCCCCCGCATCGGCGGAAAGGCCCGTTTTCCCAAGGCTTTCCGGGGTTTCTTCCGGACTGGCAATCGCCGGAGCGTTTCCTACAATGGGAATGCTGGGGAAGAACAGTACGTCTACACGTTGGCGATGGGGCCGTCGATGCAGTATCAGCCGGTACTTTGGTCGGAAGGCATGTTCCTTCGCCCGCACCATTTCCAGGCCGCCGAGCGGTACTGGACGGAGCTACGTGGCGACGGCGCAGCAGTGGGACACCGCCTACAACTACGGGGTGCGGTCGATCGAACTCAGCCGGGAGTCGCTGGCGAACTACCAGCTGGAAGTCCGCACCTGCCACGCCCGGCTGCGGGACGGCACGCTGATCGCCCTGGACACCGGCCAGGGGCCCGGGACGGGTCAACCTGAAGGACGCGTTTCAGCGGGAGGCGGTGGTCACGGTCTACCTGGCGGTCCCGAAGCTTGGCCCTGGGCCGGCCGAATCTGGACGCCACCGGCGCGGGCCGGCGAGCGGCGGTATGGGGCGACCGCCCTGACGCTGGCCGACGAGAATGCAGGGCGGCAACGACCAGGAACTGCAGCTCCGCGGGCTGAACGTCCGGCTGCTGTTGTCGACGCAGGAACTGGCCGGCTACGAAGTGCTGCCGCTGGCGCGGATCAAGCGGGCGGGCGAAGCGGAGCCGATCCCGGCGCTGGACGACGACTTGATCCCGCCGCTGCTGGCCATCGACGCCTGGCCGCCGCTGGCCCTGGACATCGTGCGGGCGATCTACGACATGATCGGGGCCAAGATCGAGGTGCTCAGCCAGCGGGTGGTCGACCGCGGCGTGACGCTGTCCAGCCAGGAGCCGGGCGACCTGGACGACCTGCTGATGCTGGCCACGTTGAACGGTGCGGTGGCGGTGCTGCGGTGCCTGGCCTTTGCCTCCGGCGTGCATCCGCTGGTGGCCTATACCGAACTGTGCCGGATCGTCGGCCAGCTGTCGATCTTCGGGCCGGAACGTCAGCCGGGTGAGATCCCGGCCTACGATCACGACGACCTGGCCCGCATTTTCAAGTGGGCTCGGACGCGGATCGAGCAGCTGCTGGGCGGCCGCGAAGAAGCTGGAATATGACCAACGGCCCTTCGTGGGCACGCTCCGCGGCATGCAGGTCACGATCGATGCCAAGTGGCTGCATGCGGGCTGGGACTGGTTCGTCGGCGTGCTGGCCGAGAACCTCAGCGACCGCGAATGCCGGGACCTGCTGCGGCCCGGCAACCTGGACTGGAAGGTGGGCAGCAGCCGGCAGGTGGACCTGATCTTCCAGCACGGAATTCCCGGGGTGCTGCAGAAGGAGCTGACGCAGCCGCCGCGGGCCTTGCCGGCTCGCCAGGGCTGGATCTTCTACGAAGTCGAGCGGGATCCCGCGCAACGCCGCCTGGAAAGACGTGCTGGCCACCCAGACCCTGGCCCTGCGGTTCAGGGAGGAGCTGATCAGCAATCTGGACCGGCTTGCAGGGACAGCAGAAATTGGAGGTGCTGGCGCACGGGAAAGCGGAGCCTGCTGCAGTTCGCGTTGTTCGCCGTACCACCGCGTCAAACATGACATGACTCCCGATTTCGCTATCGCCGTCGATCCGGTGTTCCTGCACGTGCTGGGATTCGTGGACCGAATCAGCCAGGGCGAGAATCCTCCGCCCCGCGAGGAGCGGCAGACGGTGCAGAACTTCCTCCGCCAGGCGGAGGCCCAGCTGGGCCAACGGCAGGATTGGGAATTGGCCAAGTACGCCCTGGTGTGCTGGATCGACGATCTGCTGATCGAGGCGCCGTGGGAGGGCCGGAATTGGTGGAAGGAGAACGCCTTGGAGGTCGAGGCGTTCAACACGCGGGTGCGGGCGACCGAGTTTTTCGTCAAGGCCAACAACGCGTCGAACCTGACGCGGCGCGACGCCTTGGAGGTGTTCTACGTGTGCGTGGTGCTGGGATTCCGCGGCCTGTACCGCGATCCGCAGGGCGGCGTTCCTGGCCGACCAATTGCGGCTGCCGCCGGACCTGGAGAGCTGGGCTCGGCAGACCGCCCGCTCGATCCAGCTGGGGCAGGGCCGGCCGCCGATTGCCGAGCAGCCGCGGCCGGCCGGCAGTGCGCCGCCTCTGGAGGGCCGGTTCCAGGTGCTGGGCACGGCCGTGTTGAGCACGGTCCTGGCCGTCGCGGCCGCCCTGGTCGCGTGGTGGGTTTTTCGCTGATACCGACGATGAGAGGGCCGGATAGAACCGCCGGGGAGACCTTCGGTCGGCGGTTTCGGCGGGGTCGGGAGACCCGGAGCTGAGCCGCCGAGCGGTGCGTGGTGGGTTTTTCGCTGATACCGACGATGAGTGTTTCGTGAACTTCCTGAACCAGCTGTTGTACATCGTGACCGCCCCGTTCCGGCTGCTGCTGGCGTTGCCGATGCAGGTCGTGTCCGCCCCGCGGCGGTTGTGCGGGCTGTCTCTGCCCGCCCGGGTGGCGCTGGTGACGGCCCTGCTGCTGCTGGTCGGCGCGGCGGTGGCCTTCGTGATGGTGCTGTTGCCCGAGGATCGGGCGGACTGGCGGAACTACTGGCTGCGGTGGCAGACCCCCGTGGTCGCCGTGTTGCTGGTGGTCATCCCGCTGGTCGTCTACTACGCCCTGCGGGCCTGGCTGGAGGGCGAGGCCTCGCGGTATCCGGATATCGACGAGGCCTGGGCGCAGGGCCTGGCGGCGCTGCGCGAGAACGGCCTGGACTTGGGCGAGCTGCCGCTGTTCTTGATTCTGGGTGCGGCGGATGAAACCCTGGTGAAATCGCTGTTTGCCGCCGCCGGACGAGAGTTCCTGGTGCGGCACGTCCCGGCCGGCCGAACGCCGCTGCATTGGTACGCCGACGAACGCAGCATCTTCCTGGTGTGCCGGGATGCCAGCCAACTGAGCCGTTTAGCCGGGCTGGCGGGCGGGCCGGCCCGCCCCGCCGCGTCCGCGGACGTTCACGGCACGCCGCAGTTCGCGGGGGGCATCCAGGGCACGCTGTCCGCCGGCGGCGGCGGCGGCGCGACGGCTTTCCCGGCCGCGAGCCCGGAGTTACCCGAGTACGACCAGCCGGCGGGCGGCGGGCAGTTCGCCACCTTGACGCCGGGCGGCTTGGCCGAAGCGCCGCGCGGCTCCGCCGCCCCGGCCCGCGCCGCGACGGCCAGCCTGTCGCGCCGCGAGGCCGACGAGCAGACCGACCGGCTGCGGTACGTGTGCGGACTGCTGGTGCGGGCCCGCCAACCCCTCTGCCCGCTTGAACGGCGTGCTGACGGTGCTGCCGTTCCCGGCCGTCAGCGACGTGCTGCTGGCCAAGGACATGCCCGGCGCCGTCCGCAGCGACCTGGCCGCCGTCCGGCGGGCCACGCGGTTGTGCTGCCCGGTCACGGCCCTGGTCAGCGGCATGGAAACCGAGAAAGGGTTCGCCGAACTGATCCGCCGCGTGGGCGTGAACCGCGCCAAGGTCAACCGGTTCGGCAAGGGTTTCAACGTCTGGAACCCGCCCACCGCCGAGCGGATCGACGCGTTCTCGGCCCATGCCTGCGGCGCGTTCGAGGACTGGGTCTACAGCCTGTTCCGCGATCCGGACGGCTTGACAAGCCGGGCAATGCCAAGCTGTACATGCTGCTCTGCCGGATCCGCAGCGAAGTCCGCGGCCGGCTCCGCAACATCCTGCTGCACGGCTACAGCTGCGACCCGCAGGATACCGTCCGCCGACGGCCAGCCGCTGCTGTTCAGCGGCTGCTACTTCGCGGCCACGGGTCCGACCGAAGACCAGCAGGCGTTTGTCAAGAACGTCTTCGAGAAGATGCTGGATCTGGAGGAGGAACTGGACTGGACGGAGGAGGCCTGGGCCCGCGACGACCGCTGCCAAACGCTGGCCCACGTCGGCTGGGCGGTCAGCAGCCTGCTGGTCCTGGCCCTGATCGGCACGGTGGCTTACCGGTTCTGGTTCATGGCAAAATGAGGGCCTTGGCCCATGTCGTCGCAAGGTGCTCCGGGAAATGCCTCTGACGGCCGCAGCGGACCGGTGTCCGTCGAACGCCTGGAAGCCGGGAACGCCTCGCCCGGCTCGGCGGATTTGCTGGAGCGGGTGCTGCAGGCGACGCTCTCGGCGACCGCCGACGGGCAGCCGTTGGACCCGGCCGAGTTGGCCGCGCTGCGGGACGTGGCCCGGCGGCACCGCGGAGCGGCGGTGACGCTGCCGCTGGTGGCGGACGACCTGGTGCAGACGCTGCTGCGGGTGCGGTTCGCCAACCTGGAGGCGACGGCCGGGTTTTGGCGGGCCGCCGTGGAACGAATCGCCGGCAGCCTGCTGGACGATCCGACCGCCCGGGACCGGTTGCAGGCTCTCTGGGCCCAGTTGTCCGAGGCCGCGGCATGACCAGCGTCTCCCCCACGCCACAGGAATTGATCGCCGAGCACCAGGGGTTGGTGAAGTCCTTGCGCGCTGAAGATCCAGCGGCACGCGCCGCCGCACATCGAGTTGGACGATCTGATCGCCTACGGCCAGATCGGGCTGGCCGAGGCGGCTCGGGACTTTGACCCGGCCCGCGGGGGCCGGTTCGTCACGTACGCCTACTATCGCGTCCGCGGAGCCATCTACGACGGCCTGTCGAAAATGAGCTGGACCAGCCGCAGCCGGTACCAGCGGCTCCGCTACGAACAGGCGGCCAACGACGTGCTGCAGGTGCCCACGCCGAGTCGGTGGAAGCGGGGACCGCGGCGTCGGCCTCCATTTCGCAGGCGTTATAGCGCATGCACACGACCGATGCCGTCTCGGTCACGCGATTGGCGTTGATCGCCGCCAGCAGGTTGATGTACTCCCCCATCGCCCAGTTGAGCGGCGCGATCGATTTGGTCGGCGTGCCCGCCGCGTAGCCGGCCGGCAGCTCCACCTCCCAGCCGGCAACGGGAGTGGCGGTTTCGTTCCAAACCTGCTCGGGGATAAAACCCTCCGGCGTGGAAAACGCCTTGAGCGCGTTGAGATAGCGCGACCCGTTGCCGCCGAGGCGGGTGCGGGCGATCTCGTACATGCCGCGCTCGGCGGTAAAAATCGGCCACAGCCGACCGCGGCCGGTGTTGCCGTTCGGTAGTTGGCGCCGGTATTGGACTCGCCGTAACCGTCGTTATTGTATCGGAACCAGGCCTCTCCCTTGCCGGTGATCGTCTGCTTGATCGTGCTGTCGTACTCCGGAAGCGTCTCCAGATTCTTCGGCGCGTCCGGGCGCTTCACGCCCTTGCGTACCAGCTCGAGAAAGCCGCCGTCCACGATCCACTTCTCGCCATGCTTGCCGCCGCCGTTGCCGATGGTAATTTCGTCGTCGCTATCGTTCGGATCTAAATCGGCGTTAATGCGGAAGTAGTATTGTTTGTCACCGTGGAACCCGGTGGTGGTGAAGTCCAGCCATCCACGTTGCGCTGCCATTCGTCGGCTTTGGCGTAGTACGTCCGCGCCTTGGCGATGTCGCCTTTAGCGCGCGCGATTTCGGCCGCGCAGACCAGGCCGGCGATCTCGGCGGCGATGGTGGACGGCGAATAACCGCCGTTCTCTTCCCACCGCTCCTGGTCGGTGCGCGGACCGTTGGCGACGATATAGTCGGCCGTCTTTTGGATTTTCGGCCACAGGTCGGTGCGGCCGAGCTTCCACGCCAGAATGATCGGCATCGCCTGCTGATCCATCTGGGTCCCGTTCCAGTACGGCAAACCGCTTATCCAACTGTTCTGCGGAAAGCGTCCGGTGCTCTGGTCCATCTGGGCATCGAACAGATAGCTCACGGCGCGATTGGCGCTGGCCGTATCGCCGGCGGTGATCAAGCCGCTGGCGAACTTGTACAGATCGCGCGACCAGACCAAATGGTAGCCGCCTTCGATCATGCCGTCGGAGTTGAGATCCCCCTTTGTCTCGCCCCAAGGCGTGCCCATGCCGGCCACCATGGCGCCGTTCGATTTGTCCTGGCTGGTCTTGAGGGTCATCGCTGCCAGGTAATATTGGTCGTCGGCGGTGCCGTTCTGGGTGTTCAGCCCGCTGGTGTACGTCCGCCACTCGTTGAGGTAATTCGCTTCGATCGCGGCGGTGCCGGCCTGGAGGCTCCCGCTGGCGGCGGCGATGGCTTTGGCCTGCGAGTCGCCGAAGCCGAGAACGACATCGAAGGCGTAGCGGGTGGCGGTGCTGCCGCCGAAGCTGATCTGGCCCATCTGGGCGATGTTGCCGTTGGTCGCGGAGTCATACGTGAAGTTCATGGTCTTGTCGGACGCGCCGCCCAGCAGATCGGTGTAGCCGTCGTTCGCGCCGACGAAGCCGTTCGAGACCATGGTCGCGCCGCCGTTCACCCGCCAGCCGCTGGATACGGTGAGCGCGCCATGGCGGTTGCCCTGCGAGGCCACCAGATAGGTGCGGCCACCGGAAACGACGGTCGTTCCCGTATCGCCCGCGCCGGAAAGATCCATGGAAGGATTGTGCAGATAGTAAAGGCGAAACTGGCTCACGTTCGTCCCGTTCAGGGCTTCGAAGGTGACGCGCTGGATCAGCGTATTCCGCGCCGGATCGCTGAAGATGCGCTTGGTGATTCGCCAGTTGTGCGCGTTATTCCAGGTCTGGGCTTGCCACAGCATCGCCCGCTTGTCCGGCTGGGTGGAGCGGTAGGGTTGCCGTTTTCCTCGTCCACCCAGGTACCGCCGCTGTTGCCGACCAGAAATTGGGAGTCTTGCACGTTCGGCGTATCCAGAACGGGTAAAACACTTCGGTGAGGATGCCGCGATAACCTGTGAAATACACGCGCGAGGTGCTGCTGGCGGAGGTGCCGAGAAACGATTTCTGCGCTGGCGCCCACGCTGCGGGAGCGCCGGGACCCCCTGGGGCAGGATCGGCCAGCGCATAGGCCGGACCATAAAGACTGAGAAAGGTTACTGCTGAGATAAATACGTTTTTCATCAGCTTGCTATTCATAGCTTGCCCTTTTTAGATTGATTGCCGTGTCCTAAATCAGGAAACGGCTCTGTCATCGCTCAAATGAAGTGTAAGAAATTTCTGTAATCCGATCTCACCTCATCGAGCGCGGTGGTGCGGTGATTTAACGCTTGTTACAGCCACAAGCAGGGCGGCCTTTTTTCAGCTCGTTCGGCGCTGTCGTATCGCTAATCCCGAACACCTGCGCCGGATCGCGAACCCCGTTGCCGTTCATCGCCCTCTCCACGATCTGCTGGTTAACCGGCGGCAGTCGCCCCCGGTAGTGGCAATCCGGGAGAAAGCGTCGTCGCAGTTCGATACCCCCCGAGGCTGGTGAAAGCAGCAGGATTTTTAGCCCGCTCAGCGGGCTTAACTCCCCTTGCGCCCCGGGTCGCTAATCACCTGGGGAAATCATTGCGATGGCTATGCCAACGCCTCAACCTCCCAGTGAGGGATGAGGCTTACGGCTCGGAAAGCGACTGTTGTCACGAGCCGAGAAGGTTTGGAGGGCAGCCGTTCTCGCTTTGAAGCGGATCATGGAGTTACTGATCTAGAAACAGCATCTTATAGGCCAAGCAACGGGCGTCTGACCCGAAAAATTGATTTGCTTGATCGGTTTGTGGAGATCCATTCACTGCTTCAGGCCAAAATGAGAATGGCTGGTTCGCACGACGGTTTGGCGATAGTGCGGAGCGTAAAATTGAAACAGCCGCGTGGTCGCTTATTCCATCCTGAAATACCGGAAGAGTGAAATCAAAAGGGCGTAACCCGTCGAGCGCGCCCCGAGTTCAGGCGATGAAGCGGAGCCGAGTGTGTGAATTTCCGAGTGATTTGGTGTACTTTTTTTCCGAGCTATCCGGCGCCTGATCCGCTGCGATCTCTGACTTGAGGATGGACCGATTTTGCGGGTCGGGCATGGAAAAGCCACCGGGCGCCTGACTCACGACGGCTTCTTACCCCCAGTGTGGAGTGCGGTAACCAGCCTGAATCAGCATCCCGTGCGCCATATCATTCTGAAAAATAGGCGCCCCAATCCTTCGGAACTTCACAATTTTGAGGTGGGGAGGGTCGCCCGAAATGATTCCGAATAATGCAAGTTAGCCAAACGGCCCAGACGGCGACGTTCGGGTTTTCCGATGCGGTAGCCAGAGGTCTACGCGGTGGAGCAACTTCAATACTCCACCCGAAACGTCGGACTGTCTTCCGGGCGATGGTTCCGTTGGTCGTACAGGCGGGTGGTGGCGATGTTGGCGTGGCCCAGCCACTCCTGGACCTTGGCGATGTCGGCGTCGTGCGAGAGCGCGTGGGTCGCCGCCGTGGCCCGCAGCGAATGCACGCAGAAGCCCTGCACCGCCGCGTTGATGCCCACCTGCTCGCCGTAGTGGCGCACCACGTCCTGGTAGATCGAGGTCGGGTGCAACGGCTGGTTCAGCGTGCCGGTGGTGTTGTTCCGGACCGGACGAAACAGCGGTCCGGCCCCCTCGTTCCCGTGCCCGGCCGCAGCCAGGTACGCCTGGATCAGCCGCGCCGCCTTGGCGGCCACCGGGACGAAGCGAATCTTGTCGCCCTTGCCCTCGATGCGCAGGTGGAGAATGCCTTCCCGCTGCTGGAGGTCGCGGACCCGCAACCGGCCCAGTTCTTCCCGGCGCAAGCCGTGGTAGAGCAGGGTCGCCAGGATCGCCCGGTCCCGCTGCCCTTTCAGCGTGTCTTCCGGCGGGGCGGGCACGGCGGCCAGGTTGTGGAATTCGGCGGCGGTCAGGGGGCGGGCCGGCGATGCCGGGGACCGCGCGTTTGAAACGAGTGCGGTTTCGACCATGGCGCTACCCGGGGCTCATTTAGAGTGGGTGAAAAATCCACCGGTCCGTCCTCTATTCTCTAAATCATCAACGGCCTGAAGCGGGGATCCAGCGGTACAACGTCGGAATCGACACCTGGGCCTCGGCCTTTACGCGGTTGGAGGCGTCACCCTGCCGCGCAATGCGCGGATCTCGTTGCGCCATCCAGCCACCAGGGGGTCGGTGTCGGGATCGCCGCCGCGCCGGCGAACGGCGCTTTTACGAAAGGCCAACTCGTGTTGGGCGTTAACCAGGGCTGCCGAAAGCCGGCGGTCTGGGCCGGCCAGTCGTCGGGTCTGGAACCGGCCGTCATTGCGGATCTGCACGTACTCGCCGGGCGTCACCAGGTCCGTGGCTTCGTCCGCCAGTTCCTGGCGGATCACTTGCCGTTCCCAGCGCCCGCTTCGCCACAACAGCGCCAGCATCAGCCCCAGGAACGGGAATAGCGCCAGCAGGTTTAACAGACTGGCCGACCACCAGGCCGTCCAAACGGTCAGGTCGGCAGGCGGCGGCGCCGCAGCGGGGGGCGAAGTCCCCGCGCTGGTCTGGATCAGCGCGGCCACCAGCGGCAGCAGGTTGTCCGCCAGGTGCGCGGCGATCGCCAGCCCCAGACCGAGCAGCGGGGCGGCGTATCGGATCCAGGGGGTCGCGGTTTGGCGCGCCAGCCCCAGAAAGGCGCCGAAGAGCCCCGAAAACAGCGCATGCCCCGCCAGTCCGAACAGCGCGAAGCGCACGCCGAACTGTACTTCCCACGGCGCCTCGCCGAATTCGACGAAACCCGTCGCGATATAAAACGGCGTCTCGAACCAGGTGAAGCCGGCGCCCACCACGGCGCCGTAGATAAACCCGTCGCGCATGTTGTCGTATTCGGCGCGCAGCAGCAAAAACAAGAGCGCAATGCCCAAACCTTTGGTGCATTCTTCGACCAGCGGACCGGCGATCGGCGCGCCGAGCAGCACGGTCGCCTCCGGCCCCAGCATGGCTCTGAGGTCCGGGTTGCGGGACAGCCACTCGCCGACGCCCGCCAAAATGGCATTATTCAAGGGCAGCGCCAGGCTGGTGGCCATCAACCCGCCCCACAGGAACGCCACCGCGAACAGCCACGGCGACTCGCGCTCGCGCCGGTCGAGCCACCCTAAAATCGCCAGGGGAACCGCCGACAGGAGAGTCGCGCCGATCAGGCTTTTGAGAAAAACGCTCTCGGCGGCGGGGCGCAGGCCACCGAACAGTTGGGTCAGGGAAACCACCGCCAGCGCCAGTAAAACCAGCAGGAACACCACCAGAACGAGTGCAAAGCGTCGATCACGCAGGGGGGAACCCTGCAACAGGCGTTGCCATTGGCGCTGAGTCGGGTTTTCCATGACGGCCTCGTTTCGTCCCCGCCATCGGGGAAACAGTTGGGTATGATGCCCCTGTGTTCCAGGATCCTCCAGCACCGCGCAATCCACTCCTCACGTGCGCCGGCTGCGGGCGGCTCTCGCCACCGTCGCGCGCCAGCCGAAACCGGGCCGGTCCTCGGAGGCGGCGGCGAGAGCCGACTCGCGCCGCACTGCATCGCGTCTGGTCCTGCGCTAATCTTTATCAGGAAGCCGGGCGATTCGAGAAAGAACGGGGGTTCCCCCTGGGGCGACCCAAGGGAGCGGGCAAGAGCACGCTGGAGGCGTTCCGGCCGGAAATTGAAAGCTGACTGGCGAACGGCTCGACCCAGAAGTTCATCGCCCGGCGCTATCACACGACCGAGGCCAATCGGCACCATTGGCTCGAGCAGCCCGGGCTGAAGGCCGCTAAAGCCGATATGCGGGTATAAAAATCAACGAGAGGATCGAGAATGAGCCAATCAGAACGGGTCCCGACCGCGTTGCAGGGCCAATACGACCAGATCGTCGCCCTCACGGACACCTTCTGCCAGCGGCATTTAAACGAAGAGTATCGGGATCTTTGCCGACGCATGGCGGCCACGCTGTGCCGCAAGCGTCCGTCGCCGGTCGCCACCGGCAAAACCAACACCTGGGCCTGTGGCATTGTTTACTCGGTGGGCCGGATCAACTTTCTCTTTGACAAGAGCCAGACGCCACATCTGCGGGCGGACGAGTTGTGCCACCACTTTGGCCTCAGCCCGAAAACAGGCGCGGCGAAATCGACGACGATCCTGGAGTTGTTGAAGTCCGGGCAGGCGGACCCGCATTGGACGCTTCCCAGCCGGATGGGCGACAACCCCATGGCTTGGCTCATCCAGGTAAACGGGCTCATTGTCGATGCCCGGCAGGTATCGCGAGAGATTCAAGAGGAAGCTTTGCGGCGTGGGCTGATTCCGTATCTGCCGTGAGCGATGTGTTCTCGGGCGAACGGGATTCAGATGCACCCGAAATCCTGTGAGAGTTTTTATCTGTTGATACAGAGGGTTGACAAGCAACCGGACAGAAAACTGTCATAAGGGTTATTATTTTACCAATCAGCATATTACGTCACTGTCTCGACAAGCGAGGGTTTTCTGAGACCGCTACGGGGGTCCGCTGAGACCAAGAAAAACAGACCGTTTTTGTAGCGTTTTCCGGTCTCGGAAATCGAAATCTCAAAATTTCGTCGTTTTAACCGCCAGATGAGACGGCGCCGCGATGTCTCTGTACATTCTCTGTCCGGCTGCTCGTCAAACCCCGGTTAAGCGTAGACAGGGATGCGGTAGGCCGTAAGCCGCAAGGCTGAAGTGATTGAGCCCCCATAAAAGGCCATTATCGGGGGTGGAGGACCCCTCCGCTCGACCGATAATTGACGTATTACGTTTTATGTAATAATGCAACCGCCGTCATTCACGGTGTCATTTTGAGAATGATTTGGCGCCCGTTTTTTGGAATTACATGGCGTACTGAGGAACACCAACCCAAGCAGGAGCGCGCTAAAGTCACCCTTTGGGTAAGAAGCCGTAGCAGGCCAAGCGCCAAATAGCTCCCGAAAAAAGCACGCCAAATAATTCAGAACTTCACACACTGTGTCATTTTGAGAATGATTTGGCGCCCGATTTTTGGAACGATCGACAAACTGGGGGAACACCGCTGCGGTCTGGGCACGCCACCGCCTCGCCGGGGTAAACCCCCCGCAGGCGGCCCGACGACCCATCCGTCAGAACGGAGTACGCCCAATCATTGCGAAATTCACACTTCGTCCCCGTAAGGGCGAAGGCGCGCTCGGATCGGCCTCTCCCGATCCGGCGGCCGGCGGAAGGATTAGAAACGGCCGGGTTTCACGATGAAATCGTTCCGCTGTAAAAGCGGCGAAACGACGCACCGGCGGCGCTCGCTCGCGACGGGCAAGAACCCGCAAGCCCCGATGGCCTGCGAGGAGCGGGGCTCGACGAGGCGCATCTCGCAAAATCAAGGGCTTGTCGAA
>CAVOPW010000003.1:0-216917 GCA_963698225.1 uncultured bacterium | reverse complement strand
CTTGACACTGACAAGTCCAACAAGCGGCGCGACCTTTACATTGTTGGCTCCGGTTCTGGTACTTGACAACTCCACTGATCCTGACGGTGATTCGTTGACTTATCAATTCCAGGTTGCTGGCAGTTCTGCGTTCTCGCCTATCATCGCTCAAACTTCGGGAGTGGTGGCAGGCAGCGGAACGACTTCTTGGACAGTCACGCCGAATCTGAGCGTCGGTACGACATACTACTGGCGGGCACGAGCATTTGATGGATCGCTTGCCTCAAGTTATTCTGCGTATCGCACATTTTCGATTGTTGCCAATACCGCGCCTACTGTGCCGACGCTTTCAAGCCCGGCGAATTCCGCCGTGCTGACGACAGCTTCGCCAACACTGATTATCAATAATTCGACGGATGCCAATGGCGACGCGATTTCCTATAACTATCAAGTTGCGACCTCTTCCGCGTTCACGACCATTGTTGCGCAAGTTTCGGGTTTTGCACCGGGATCCGGTACGACTTCTTGGGCAGTTACTCCGAGCTTGAGCAGTGGTTCAACGTACTATTGGCGTGTGCGCGCCTATGATGGTTTGCTGTATTCGAACTATTCTTCTTATCGCGCATTCAGTGTCAACACAAACGTTGCACCGGGCGCGCCATCTCCGCAACTACCGCTCCAGAATAGCCGTGTAATTGATTTTACTCCGGACTTGGTGGCCAACAATGCGACTGATCCTAACAGTGACGCGTTGAACTACCAATTCTACCTTTACAATGGAGCCGGTACCACGTTGTTGGCACAGTCGCCATTGACGACCGAAGGAGACACCAGTACGGCGTGGACGACGTCGATTACCTTGGCTCCTAAGACGAGCTATTCTTGGCGCGTCAGGGCCAATGACGGTCAAGCGTGGTCATCATATTCGGCAACGCGATCTTTCCGAACAAATCGTGTTCCTGCGACTCCGGTACCCATTGCGCCCATTGATGGCGATACGGTAATTGGATCGATGCACGAGTACGTAGTCGTTAATTCAACCGACCCGGACAACGAACCATTGACTTACGACTTTCAGGTCTTTGCCGACTCGCTATTGACCACTCTGATCGAAGCCGTTAATGGTGTTACTCCCGGGCCGAGCCAAACCAGCATCATTAGAAACACCGAACTGATTCCCAATCGCTACTACTGGTGGCACGCCCGCGCTAATGACAGTACCCATTCCTCACCATGGTGCGCCGCAGAGAAGTTCTACCAGATGCAGATCACGCTAGATGTGACCGAGGCCCCATCGATTGTCTCGCCGCTGGATCACGCTGTTGTTGAGTATGTTCAGCCGACGCTGATCATCTCATGGTCGGGCGAGGCTGATAGTTCGAATCTCTGTCTCTTTGAATTGTCGATGAGTAGCTCCTTCGACGACTTGCTGGTGGCGGGGAACGTCAAGAGTGGAGGTAATACCGCCACATGGACACCTGATCTCTTTCTAAGTGAAGGCGTCTATTATTGGCGAGCCAAACGCGGCGAAAGTGATTACAGCATTGACGGCGAGCTTCTCGGTCGTGGCGCCAATCTTCGTATCGCCAAATCCATTCGCATACGCCGAGGGTGGCGTGGTCGTGCACAACTTACCTGTCGGTTCGAAGTTTGAGGTCTATAGTGCCTCGGGCGATCAAGTTGCAGAGATTGACAATCTCTCCGGCAACTTTGCCTGGGATGTGCGAAATTCGGGGGTGAAAAACTGGGCTCGGGAGTGTTCCTGTGGTATGTACGAATGGTCGATAAGACGGTATCGGGCAAGTTAATCGTTCAACGGTGATCGCTCGGGGTTTGTCACAACAGAGGCCGGAGTTCGATCGAACTCCGGCCTTTTTGTTTTGATCGTCATCTCTTGATCACTTAAGTCGAATGTTGTCCAGGAACAGTATCTGTTTCTCAACGCAAGTTGTGAACAAGATGATGTTGGCGATGCTGCCCAAATCCATCTTCCTGCCCATCGGTGCATTCTCAATTTCGGCCAACGGAATGACAATGAGATTGAGTCCGGGACTGAATCTCGCGCGTGGTATTGTAGCGATCTGCAAGATCAAAGTTGTGCTGAACGTCATTTACGCGAATTGTAATTGACATCGGCTGTGAGAGTGTCGAAAACAGTTCAAGTTGCAGATACTCATACCCTATCCAAATAGGATTCGGGTATTCAACGGTTACTGACGAAAGACGACCGGGCGAAATTGTCCACCTGGCCACCCCTGAACTTGAGTTGGTGCTCCATTGGGGTGGTGGAGAGACAAAGTCAATTTTCGCATTAGAGGTTAGGAGGAAGCTCCGATCGAGGAAAGACTCGAAGTCAAGAATTATCGGAAACTGAACTTTTCGATGAGCATGGGCCAAAGCGATTGTACCGAACGAAATGAAGGCCGTACAGAAAAGCAAGATGGACATAACTCGGAGGATGTTTCTGGAGAAGACTCGTTGAAAGATGGCCGTTATGCGCAGAGTCTTGTCAAAAGTAGCCGCGACGACAAGAAAGCTTATTATTCCAATGAGGTTATACAGCATGTCGAGTGCGCTTGCGTCCCGGGGCGTGAAATATTGAACTACTTCCGTAAGAAAGCCCATGAGTGAAGTCGCTATGGCAGCGAAATAATAGTGATTTAGCGGTCGATTAAGACGAGTGAGCCAAGCGCGTGAAAGTACAAGTACCGCAATAGACAGAACTCCGAATAGAGGGGCATGGCCGGCATTGGTCAATTCACGCCATAATCGCGACTGCGCCGGCAGGTTAATGCCATCCAGGACATAAATTCCCCCAATTAGCGCGAGTATTGATAGAGCAACTTTACTTTTGTATGGCACCCGCTAAATCAAACGATTCTAATCCTGGCGACAAGGGATTTGATTATCCGGGCTGTCTCTCGGTGTGGGAAGATCCGGAAATCGCGATTTTCCTGATGAACACACGGGGAGACCCAGGAGACTTCGAGTCTCAGACCATGCGCTTCCGAGAACCCGATGTTCCTCAATTCAATATGATTTCTGAACTGTTTATGACAGAAATGTCACTTATCTGAATCTTCTTGCACACAAAGACGAGTTGGAGATAATCAGAAATTAAGTAAGTCGTTGGAAGACAATATGTTAGACTGTTTTGGCCTGAATGGGCTGATTGGCACGACGGTTGCTAAATTCAGGTTGGTTACTTTGGTATATGTTGATTTACACATAACCTCTCGGAGGAATTGATGTTGAGAACCTCTCTGATCACACTTGCGCTAGCATCGCTGCTTTGCTTCTCGTCCGCAAGCGCGTTTAGCTGGACCTACTACGATTTTGGCAATGCCTACTTCGATGAGCACAACAACACTGCCGATATCAACTATCCGGGTGGTGTTGGTTCGCTTCCATCGCCAGGCAATTTGGGCGAAGGTGGTGAGAAATTTGATATTGAAGGACTCAATTACTCATTCGACAATAATTTCGTGTATCTTAGTGTAACTTCGTCGTTTAACGAAAGTGCCTATTCTTCTGGCTGGAACCAGACTTATGGACGCGGCGACTTGTTTTTTGGTTTTGGCGGAAGCAAATACGATTACGCCATTACCAGCGATGGCCGACTTGTCGATGTGAACACATGGAACGGCATATCAAACAAGCCGGGTACCTACTACAATTATGCGTCCATTCGCGATGCAGCAGGCGCCTGGCGAGTCGGAAGCGGTTCAAATCTTGGGAGTGTCGATATACTCAAGAGTTACGATGCTTCGCTTGAAACAAATCCTATGACTAACGGTGGTGCCGGAACGTATGTCTGGGAATATCGCTTCTCAAGGTCGTTGCTTGCCGACTTTGGGTCCGGTGCAATTACCTTCCATCAGACTCTCGAGTGTGGTAACGATCTGCTGGAAAAGCAGTACGAAAACGTTCCGGAGCCGGCCACAATGGTGCTGTTCGGTATCGGTCTGGCGGGACTGGGTGCCAAGCTGCGCAATCGTAAGAAAATAGTTGCATGAGTTAATCCAATAGATCTGAGTTACCAAGGTCGTCTTCAAAAGAGACGACCTTTCTTCTTGCTGAGCGCTTTTCTTCGTAGTATTCCAACGGTACTTGGAGATTGCAATGGCCCAGACAAACCTGAAGTTTCACTTCAGGTTAACATTGTTGGCATAAGAGTGCAGCCGAGGAAATCCCCGGTCGTCGGTCCTCGGGGATCTTTCGACTTCACAGCTGGAGCGAGGTAAATGAGGGGTGAAACAGATATTGCTGCCCCCCAGGTCCTCCACAGCTCAGGTGAAGGAGAGCCTGAAATCAATGACTGCTATTGGTGCCAGCCGCATAGGATTTGATGCGAGGACTGCTGGTCTATGTAGTCGCTGAACGAGATGACGGCGTTCCGAATGTGAAGCGGACCAATTTGCGGTCATCCAGTCATCTACAGTTCACGTCATTCCTTGGAGCGGCCGTCCGCTTCAATGATATAGTCCAAAGATTTCGGATCGATTGTTCGAATTACTCGGGCAGGATTTCCTGCTACAACGGTGTATGGCGGGACATCCTTGGTCACTACTGAACAAGCACCTAACAACCGCACCCTTCCCGATAGTCACACCCTTGAGTATCGTAGCGCGCGCATAAATCCAAGCAAGTTCTTCTATCACGATCGACTGGGGCATGGAACTGCTCTTGTTGTCCGTATGGTAGTCGCTTCCCATGATCAAGACATCCCAGGAAATGCCGGCACGGTAACCAATCGTGACCTGTGAGCCACAGTGAATTTCCGTGCGATCGCCGATATGGACGAATTCCCCGATTCTTATCTCCGGAGTGCTCCCGGGCGGCGCCGATTCAAAGTCAAACGTCACGCCCGGAAAAAGCTTGCTGCGTCGGCCGATTATGATCTTTCCGCGCGGATTCTTGATCTTGATCCTGCCATAGACCTTGATTGGTCCCGTCGTTTTGACTCGTAGCTTAAGTATGAAGCCTCTTAAGTATGCAAAAGCTTTTTTCAACATTACGCGATCTATCATTCGGTGCTCCTCTATTTGCCTTGGACGCTACTGTTTGCTCGGCATCATCACTTCCGCTGGCGTCTGCTCTCCAGCGGCAAGAAGACCCATCCAAGCCAACCTCGTGTTTTTCTGACCGACTCGACACTTCCCTCCGTTCGGGAGCGTGAAGGGGCGCGAGCTTCTCCTTGCGAATGCCCGATTTGTTCCAGGAGGCTGCAACGCCCGAGACGTGAAAGATCGCAGGAAGGATGCACCCGGAAGCCGCGACCAACGATCCGCTCCTTACGGTGTGAATCAAGCGAATGTTTCGATTCTAACAAGAACTTTAGTTTCTTTTTCTGGCTCAACCGGCTTGTCGGACAGACAGTAGCCAGTCGCATGACAATTGTGGTCGAGTATTTCCTTCTCATTCAGCGAAGGTGCCTGTTTCGGCGTTTCGCATCTGGTCTTGTGTTATGACGCCTGACTCGAGACAACCCCATAGTGAGTAATAGCGCTTGAATCTATCTACTGGGAAGCCGCATCTCCCGACGTTATTGCCCGTGAATTTTGGTTTCGGTGGAATCACCTTCCAGCCTGCTTTGGAGGCGGTGACGATTCGGTGAAGAAGCCGTTCGAAAGCACTACGGGCGCTGCGACAATCGTGCTCTTCGAGATCGGATTGGTGGGTTTGGGTGCCAATCGACAAATGAACATATACTGATCGCACGGTTCCTTGAGGAGCTTCCACGAACGCACCAGGAGGCCGCACTTTCAGTAGGGCGGTCACTGCGTGAAAGTAGCTTCAAAGAACTTGACCAGTCGCGCAAGATAGATCTGACCATTTTGGGGAGTCATATGGAATTCGGTTGTGCTCAATAACGTCTTTCTCCAAGAGATTAATTACGGATTATCCCGGATCAATAACCCCGCACTGCCTATCGATGGTTCAATTGATATGTTCGCGATTGCCGCTGAATACAGCCATCCAAAGGAGGATGCCTAGCGGGGCTTCGGAAAGAAATGGATCTGCCGATAAGGTTAAGTGTACTCATTGCCGCAAGTTATGGTTGATTTATTTTTCTCAATGCGGATATTGTTCACGCGTATAAATAATAATAGGGTCGTCTCTACGTTTGCGGGTATGGTATTATTCGGCAGTCCTTTGGGAATTGTCCGGCAGGGAGGAAGTGAAATTGGATAATTCGAAGCAGGGCAAGACGTTCTACGTTCGCGATGTCCTTTCAATCGCGTGGAAACGCAAATTGCTCCTGATTATCCCAATCGTGCTTGTCACCGCAATTACTGTGGTGAGCACCTTCTACCTGAGCCCGATTTTCGAAGCGTCAGTTACGATCTTCATGGAAAAGCCGGTGCGCCTGTCTCAAGATCTGCAGCGGCTGATTGGGGGTGGACCCGCCGGTATGGGTGCCAATTCGGAGACTCGGGAAAGCGAGCTGCAAAGTCTGCAAAATGAAATTGTTTCGGCTCCTTATATTGCCCAGTTGGTTCAAGATATCGGGTTGGACAAGGATCCAGCAATCGAATTGACTGCTCGAAAGTTGCAGGTCAATCAACCTAATGTCACAGTTGAGGACATCAAGTTTGACATCCTGCTTGAAAGCTTACGAAAACGCATTCGAGTTGAATTTGCCGGCACTAATCAAGTGCAAATCTTGGCGCAGTCATCCAGTGCCGAGCAGGCAAAATTGATTGTCCAGAACCTTGGTGACATTTTTATACGGGAGAAAACCAAGCAAGAATCTAGGACTATCTCTGCATCATCTGATTTCTCCGCGGACCAATTGCAGACCTATGAAAAAGATGTTCAGGACAAGATTACGGAGCGGACAGCGCTTGAAACAGAATTATTGCGAGTTCAACTTGACGATGTCGTGGCTTCGCAGGCAAACCGACAGCAAATAAACATGGAAGTTCAGGCAATTGGGCTCGAAATTGCTGAAAAGGAGAAGCTAATTCGTGATGCGCAGATGGGGCTCTCCAGCATGTCGGGGGGGCTTCCGGTTTTCGAAGAGACTCCGGCGCTGAATGAGAAACAAGCAGAAATTTCCAAACTGCTGGTGACGATGCCGGAGCTGCTGCGAAAAAACAGTTGGAATACTCCTACCGTCGTTAGTTTTAAGATCCGCCTATACGGACTTGTCAGCGATGTCGACGAGTATATTGCTCAGTCTATCAGAACAAAATTCGCTGAGCAGCCCGAGATGACCAAGAATGACCTCATGACGCTCTTCAGTCTGAGACTTCGTCTGGAAACAATCTATGCCTACAGCAACAATCTAAAGCTTGCTCTTGCGGATCTCGACCGCAGGGGAAGTCTGATGCCGGGATATCGTGCTAGAATCGAGCAATTGACTCGCGAAATCGACGCTTCCCGCGCCCTCCGTGACCAGTTTAAGTTGCGCAGGAAGGCTCGCAAATCTCTCAGGCCTTGCTGATGGAGTCGAAATTCCGTGTTGTTGAACCAGCACGCTTGCCGCTTGCCGCCGATCTGGCCCAATAAAGCAATGATCGTCATGCTGGGACTGCTTGTGGGTTTCGGTCTTGGTATTGGCGCTCGTAGTCATCGCCGAATTTTTTGACAACTCGATCAAAAAGGTAGAAGACGCAGAACAGGCCCTGGGTTTCGCTGTTGTTGGAACCATGCCCCGAATCGAGGGACTTGAGAAGTTGAAGATCACTGCCGGCCACTGATGCCGACTTTTCCTGTTCAGCGTTTTTTTAGTTCTGGCCAGGTTGCAGTTGTGTTATTTGCCAGCCGATAATATCTTAAGAATTGGAATTCAGCATTACTGAAAGGCTCTTGCAAAGGAACAGGATTGAAGTTCAATAAAGACATACTTAAGTTAGACGCTGCCCGCGTGACGGACCAGTTGTGTGAGGCAATCCGACGCCAAATTCGCGATGACCTGAAAAAAAGCGGCGCCGTGGTTGGCATTTCCGGAGGAATCGATTCGACGGTGGTCTCAGCGCTGTGTGCCAAAGCGCTCGGACCGGAGCGCGTATTGGGCATCATGATGCCTGAACAAGAGTCATCCGATGAGAGCGAGAGATTGGCGCGTGAACTGGCCGCCCAATTTGGATTCGAGGCGATCAAGGAAGACATCACAGGTGGCCTCGCTGGGCTCGGATGTTATGAAAAACGAGACGAAGCAATCAAGCAATTGTTCCCGGAATATGACAAAACCTACAAGTGCAAGATCACTATTCCGGAGAACATCCTTACCAAAGACACCTTCAATTTCTTCCACTTGATGATCCAGAAGCCGGGTGGAGAGCCGAAGACCAAGCGGATGACTCCGGGCAGTCTATGCGCAAGTCGTCGCTGCTTCCAATCTGAAACAGCGACTCCGCATGACCACGCTCTATTATCATGCCGAAAAACGCAATTGGGCTGTGGCAGGTACCGGCAACAAAGACGAGCACATGCAGGGCTTTTTTGTCAAGTACGGCGATGGTGGTGCAGACTTCAAGCCAATCGCCCACTTGTATAAGATTCAAGTCTATCAGCTGGCCGAATACCTGGGAGTTCCCAAAGACATCATCAGCCGCATTCCTACGACAGATACTTATAGTGCCGGGTCAACGCAGGAAGAATTCTTCTTTGGGCTCGATTTCTATCGAATGGACATGTTGTGGCACGCAATGGAGACGAATGTCCCGGCGACGGAGGCTGCTGCTGTTCTGGGCTTATCCGTTCAAGAGGTTGAGCACGGATATGCGCATATTGCCCGCAAGATTCGTGCAACCGAGCCACTGCGGATGCAACCCCTGGAAATCAATCCGGGCGCTTAATTTGAAGTTCAATTGGTCAGCCGTCTTGGAAAGGCGGATAACATTGCTTAGTAAGGAATAGTATGGAATTCAATACCGAAAAGGTTCGCAACGAAATTCGGAAGTTCATTGTCGATTCATATCTGCTCGGGGACGAGAGTGTCAAGTTCACTGATTCGGATTCGTTCATGCGCCGCGGAATCATCGACTCAATGGGAATTCTCGAATTGACTGCGTTTCTCGAGCAACAATACAGCATCAGCGTCGCGGACAGTGAAATGCTTCCGCCAATCTAGACAGTGTCGAAAACCTTATCAGCTTTATTAAGACCAAATCGGGTAGCTAGCCGCCAGGGTAGTGCGCATGCCCGGCGACGGACAATGTAAGCGAGGCCGATAATCCATGAAACTCGATCAACTTCTGCGCCAAAGCAGCCTTACGTTCGGCGACCGCCCAGCTATCATTGACCAAGATCGCAGCATTAATTACCGCCAGTTGGGGGAAGCGGCCGGCGAGTTTGCTGAACAACTGCGCCGCCTGCCGATAGATCCCGGTTCGCGATTCGCGTTGTTGATGGAAAACTGCGTCGACTATGCGATTGCGTACTTCGGGGTACTGGAGGCGGGCTTCGTGGTCGTTCCGCTCGACACTTCGGCAAACGGAGAAACTCTTGGATACATCCTTGATAATTGCGAAGTCAGGGTCCTGATCGCTCAATCACGCTACCGGCGGCAGCTGAAATCAGTCTTTGACGGCGGGTGCGGCGTTGAGTACTTGTTGTGCGATTCGACGCTTGCCGTGGGTCCGCCCGCGCTGAAGAAGATGGTCTTCGGAGATTCGATGAAACTCGACTCAGACTCTTCAGACGCTTGATTCACGTGAAACCGGCAAATCGGCAATAATCACAATGTCTCGAAACGGCAAGACTCATGAGTTGGCCGCGATCTTTTACACTTCAGGAAGTACCGGCACTCCCAAGGGTGTGATGTTGTCACATCTGAATCTGGTTAGTAATACGCAAGCTACGATTGAGTACCTGAAGCTCACCGAAGTTGACCGCACACTCGTAATTCTGCCATTTTACTATATTTATGGGAATTCTCTGCTCCTGACTAATATTGCTTGCGGTGCCTGCCTGGTTATCGATAATCGTTTTATGTATCCCGAAACCGTGCTGAATACGCTGGAAGAGCAGAACTGTACCGGACTTTCGGGAGTGCCGTCGAATTTCATGATTCTCTTGGGGAAATCAACCCTGGCCGCACGAAAATTCCCGCATCTTCGCTATTTTACTCAAGCCGGCGGGGCGATGGCTCCAGATGTAATTCGAGCTCTGGCCAGCGCTTTCCCCGACAAAGAGATCTTCATCATGTATGGGCAGACCGAAGCCGCGCCGCGAGTAACCTATCTTCCTCCAAACCAACTCAATGCAAAACTCGGATCAATCGGCATTCCATTGAATGGTGTTTCGGTTACAATAATGGACGAGCAGCGGCACGGTTTACCGGCAGGTCAGACCGGTGAGTTGGTTGTGGCTGGTGACAACGTGATGATGGGGTACTGGCGTCAGCCGGAGGAACAGCAAGACGTCTTGCGAGAGGGGTTGCTGTTTACCGGCGACCTTGGTTACAAAGACGACGATGGCTATATTTTCATTGTCGGGCGAAAGAAAGAGATTATCAAGGCAGGGGGTAACAGAGTCAGTGTGAAGGAAGTTGAAGAGTCCCTTGTGTCTCATGAAAAGATCCTCGAAGCCTGTGTGATCGGAATCCCAGACCCCTTGCTGGGAGAAGCTATCAAAGCATTCGTTGTTCTCAAGCCCGGCTTGGAGTTGGAGGAGCGGGAACTACTTAGGCATTGTCAAAGAACGCTGGCTGAATACAAGGTACCAAAGTTCTTTGTCGTCGTCGATAGCCTTCCGAAGTATCAGTCAGGCAAGATAAACCGGCAGATGCTCAAACAACAGATGGCTTGAGCACAGGTGCAACGGAGAAGGATCAGACTCGGCTAAGCATTATGTGTGGAATCGCCGGATACTTTGAATTGGAGCAGGCTCGTCCGCCTGATCGGGACCTAATAACGAAAATGGTCTCACTCATCCGGCATCGCGGTCCGGATGAGTTTGGCGCCTTCATGGATGACAAGTGCGTCCTTGGCCATGCGCGACTTTCGATTATCGACCTATCTGCCGGCCAGCAACCACTCTGCAATGAAGATGAGTCGGTCTGGATTGCATTCAATGGGGAAATTTACAACTATATAGAATTACGGCCAATTCTTGAAGCCCATGGCCACAAGTTTCGCACACATTCAGACACTGAAGTCATTGTTCATGCCTATGAGCAATGGGGGAAAGGCTGTTTACAGTATTTCAACGGGCAATTCTCCTTCGCAATCTACGATCTAAAGAAGCAATCACTCTTTGTTGCTCGCGACCGTATGGGAAAGCGGCCATTGTTCTATACTGTTCAGAATGGCCGATTTTACTTCGCCTCGGAAATCAAGGCCCTATTCGCTGATTCCTCCATAGTTCGCAGGCTCGACTCCGCAGGGTTGGATCAGGTCTTTACCTGGTGGACCTGCGCTCCGCCCAAGACGGTTTTCGCCAATATCAACGAGCTGGAAGCGGGGTCGTATATTGAGATCAATTCCGGAGCAATGACGACGGCGCGCTATTGGGCGATGGACTATCCCGACCAATACGACCAAAGCCGAAGTGTCGATTCTTGGGCTGAAGAACTTCACGCACTGCTGGTCGACTCGATCCGATTGCGACTGCGTGCCGACGTACCCGTCGGCGCCTATCTCTCGGGCGGCCTTGATTCGTCGGCCATCGCCTCGCTGGTTCGATCGTACACCTCAAATCGTCTGGAGTCGTTTTCAATTGCCTTTGGGGACAGCGCTTTCGACGAATCCAACTATCAGAAACAGATGGCTGATCTGCTTGGAACGCACCACCATTCCGTGCAATGCAGTTACGACGATATTGCCAATTGTTTCCCGGAGGTTATCTGGCATACCGAACGCCCGGTTCTTCGAACTGCACCCGCACCGATGTTCTTGCTCTCCAGACTGGTGAACGAGACTGGCTTCAAGGTCGTACTTACCGGAGAAGGTTCGGATGAAATCTTTGCCGGCTATGACATATTCAAAGAGACCAAGATCCGGCATTTCTGGGCGCGAAATCCGGATTCAAAGTTCCGCGCGCTGCTGCTCAAACGACTTTATCCGACTTTGCCTCTAAGCGAGGTTCGCTCGAATCTCTTCTTGCAGGAGTTCTATCGTGAAGGATTGACGGATACTGATCGATACTACTACTCCCATATGCTCCGAATCAAGTCGTCCTCACGGGTCAAAGATTTCTACAATACGGAGGTCAAGGGGCGTGTCAGGCCCGAGGAAGCACTGAATGCTTTTGCGCATACCCTGCCAGCGCGGTTTGCCGGCTGGCATCATGTCTCACGTGCTCAATTCCTCGAAGCGAAATCGCTGCTTTCCGGATACTTGTTGTCGTCGCAGGGCGATCGAATGGCGGCGGCCAATGCGGTCGAAGGGCGCTATCCTTTTCTCGATCACCGCGTAATTGAACTGGCGGCCCAGATTCCTCCGCAGCATAAGCTCTTTGGGCTGAAAGAGAAGTGGGTCTTGAAGCGGGCGATGCGCGGAGCGTTGCCGGAGGCCATTTTGAAGCGGCCCAAGCAGCCGTATATGGCTCCGGATTCAAGTTGTTTCACTCAGAAGCAGTCACCCGAGTACGTCCGCGAGTTGCTTTCAGAAGAACGGATCAAGCGTGCCGGGATCTTCAATCCACTCATGGTTGGCAAACTCTATGAGAAGTGCCTGAAACAATCCCAATCGCAGATGTCATTCAAGGACAACATGGCCTTTGTGGGGATACTCTCCACGCAGTTGTTGGTTGACCAGTTCATCGAGAACTTCGATACTCACGCGTACCGTAAGGTCACGGAATTTCGCGTTTGGCGCGACCTAAGTGCTGCCGGCGCAGATTCGACAGCGACTAAGAACTAGATTCGGTCTTTCTCGCTTAATCTCTCACCGCAGTACCTTGCTGCCATTCATTCCAAAGCGGTTTGAAAAACTCGAGGAAGCGAACAGCCGCGACTTTGTTTGCCATTTCGTTTGGATGCGAATCCTGATTATCCGGCGGGCAAAACTCGGCACGCAGGACATTTTCGCCATCAGCAAGTACATCGAACAGATCGAAGATTGCGAAATTTCGCAAGACCGGTTTCCCTCTGGTACTGGGGCAGATATTCCGTCATCAACCACTCATTGAATTCACGCGCTCGCTTGGCTGCATCCGGCTTGGTCTGTGATCGGACCAAGGGCGGATAGGTCATATAGATGAAGAGCTTTTCCGGATGCTTGCGGAATTCTTTCGCCAGTTCTTCGAAAGCGCCTTATAGTTTTGCATTGTGCGTTCACGACTTGTCGGGCTGCCTGGGCTTGCGCCCTCTGATTCAACATAACTGCACGGGAAACACGACTTAAACATGATGATATCATTGGCGCGACCATCGCTGTAATAGCGGTTTGGATGATTCTTGAAATCAAAAAGCTTCTTGATGTCGGTTGTGAACTTGGGATACCAGTCGCAAATATCAGTGCGTTGGCCGATCTCATCGCCGTAAGTTGCACCTTTAACGAATATCCCCATATTGAGCAGGCTGTCGCGAAGACCTCCCTGATCGAGAATACCCTGACCAACCGAATGATGCAGGAACAACAAACGATGCTGGTACCCACTTTCGACGCGGTCGGTTAGATCGTCGACAACGCGACCGGCACCGATTACTGCATCCTGAAGCCCCGAGACCGTGTATCCGAGCTTTCGATACTTGTAAGCATAGAATAATCCAATAACATTTCCGATAATCGAAATGATTAGAACGACGATGAGCAACTTATTCACTTCTTAACTCCCAATTGGCGAAGTTACACTAGAACACATTATTCACTCAACATAGCCATTATACGCAGGGTCAGAAGGACGCAACGATCTTTTTGTCAATGGAACATCGGTGGGGAAAGACGCTTCACCTGGATTCTAAAGCGGGCTGTGGGTAAGCTGCAATTCCGTGGTAATGTCCACAATACCGATCTCCTGTCAGGGATGAAGGGGAGATATAGTGAATATCCCTATTGATAGTCCAGGTCCGTACCAAGCCATTGTCCGCACAGATACTCCGTTCGCTGTGTTCCGGGCAGATTCTCCCAAAGCCAATCGATTGCATAGCATTCATATTTTCCAGCAGGAACGGATTGCTCGCCGATCCCAATTACGCGTTTATAAATCGCTCCCGCAGGCCCGTACCCGAATCCATTTGTATACTCCCATTGTAGCCCTTCGCGGAGGGGATACTCCAAGCTCTTGCGGCCGAAATCAGCTTGCGAACCGTTTTGATTCACCGCCGAAACCGCTTTGAACTGCAGCAAGGAGTTACCAGTTGAACGTTCCGTATAATGGTAGAGCCCATCAGCTTTATTGCCATAGTATTGGTAACTCTCGGCGATTAGAGAGTCGCCCGAACTCTGGACTTCGTGGAATATGTAAACGACTGTACCGTCGTCAAGAGTGTCCGAACCGCTTATCGATACAGTGAGATCCCAGAGCCTGACAGTGTCCAGTGGAACTTCGGAAATTGTGTCGTTATCCGGCCGAAAATTGCTGATTCGTTCTTCGCAAGCTGTACTGCCACGAGTAACCGACGCGCATCGGAAACCGCAAATCACCGTTGCAGTTCAATGTACAGGCATCTTCGGAACAAGATGCCAGCACAAGCCCACAAACATAGGCAAGCTCCTACCAGGAAAGTCGTCACCACTGAAGAATGATTTGTCATCATGCGATTATAACAACTCAGTGACGGTTTGGACGAACAAAATTTGCAGGAGCAGAGCACTCTGCTCCTGCACGATGAGGATCTGGATAAATCACTTGACGGGGAAGTATCCGACCTCGGTGACTACCTTTTGCCCTTCATCTGAAAGGACGTAGTCGAGGAATTTCTTGATTTCGCCGCTCGGCTTTGTACGGACGTACCAGAAGAGAAAGCGCGAAAGCGGATAGACGCCCGACTTGACATGCTCAAGATCGGGAGCGAAGGCAGGGGACTGAGCGTCCGCCTTCATTTTGCAGAACTTGACCCCTTTCGCATATGCAGCACCGCCGTAACCTATGCCATTCTTGTCCTTTGCGACTGCGTTTACAATCGCCGCTGTGCCGGGCAGAGTCTGCACTTGTGCTGCGAAATCCTCACCTTTCAGAACCACATCCTTAAAATACACGTATGTTCCGGAGCTGTTCTCACGGCCGTAGACGATGATCTTGGAGTCTTCGCCGCCGAGTTCCTTCCAATTGAGAATGTCACCGGCGTAGATTCCCGCGAGTTGGTCCATCGTCAATTCGGCGACAGGATTCGCTTCGTTCAGATACACTGTCAATCCGTCGCGGGCCACCGGAATTTCAACTCCGGTAGCATTGAACCGTGCCTTGAGACTTTGGATTTCTTTCGGTTTCATCGGGCGCGAGGCCTGGCAGATTTCGGTCGTACCGTTAATCAATGCGGCAATGCCAACTCCAGATCCACCACCGGTAACCTGTATGACGGACTCGGGATTCTTGGCCATATACGACTCGGCCCATCGCTGGCCTAAAAGCACCATCGTATCAGAACCCTTGACGGTAACTCGCTCCGCAGCCTGCAGGTGGGAAAAAGGTAAGGTGGCGATTATCACGAAAACAATAAGAGTGCGTAAGCCACTTTTTGAGTATGTTTCTTAGTGTCATGAATTCTCCTTTATCAATCGAGAAACTGGAATTGTAATGTGAAGCGGTTATCATCGATGTCCGCCTTCGTTTTCGAGAACATCGAGCCTTCCTCCAAGGCACGGAACATATCATAGGCTGCCGTTATGCGAACATTGGCATCCCAGAAGTAGTGAAGCGCCAGCGACGTCGTTCCAGTCGCGTCGTTTTCAGCACAGCCAGCTTCGCCGGATCCGATTCAGTATAATCGTTGTGAACATTTGGATCAAAGAAATCGTAGCGTATTGCCGCGCCGAACTTCGTCCCAGGCTTTGGGATAACCACAGGTACCAGCCCTTGCTGACGGCGACCATGTCGACCGAAGCCTTCTGATAATCCTCGCCATAGAAGAACTCGCCGCGGACGGCTGTGCCACCGAACGAAAAAATATCAAGATAAGACCTGTGCATCAACTCCGTAGCGAATCTTGTCAGTGTTGACTGCTGCGCCAGCAGCCTTTGCCGCTACAGCCGGAGTAGTTGTAACTTCGCCATCGTCGATTGCACCATTTCCGTTGGCATCCAGCCATTGGTGGAAGCCGGAACCGCCGCCACCGGAGCGCTGCCCGGCGTGTAAGTTTCACCCAAATATCCAGAAACGCCTACATCGAATCTGCCGAACGATGACTTGACACGACCTATGAAATCCTTCTGTTTGGTCGGGTCGAACCAGGTGAACACAGTGTTTTCGATGCCGTAACCCTGCACAAAGCCCAGATTTGCCTGGATGTATTTCGGAGCCGTCCAGGTCAGGTTCAGACCGCGGTCACGTTCACCGCGGAAGAGCCGGATTTCCGCTAATGAGCGCTCCGGAAAATCACGCTTTGAAGATGAATACTCGATTTCATAACCGAAGGGATAGTTGAATTGCCCGGCTGTAAGTTTGAAATTGTGCTCGCGGTGGCTCTTGTTGAGTTCGAGGTAAGCTTCTTTCATTGAGATCGTGTTTCTGGAGGCATCAAAGTAGATTACGTACTTGCTCGACGTGTTGGGTTCAAGCGTAAATTTAATGCGTCCGCGACGAATGTAGAAGTTGTTTGCATTAAGGTTTTTGGTTGCATCATATCCGCCTGCGATGCCAGATCTTGACGTGTCCCTGACCTCATAACGTGCTTGCAGGTATCCGCTGACCTTCAGACGCTTCAACAGGGAAACTTCGGTCGACATGACTGCCATGGTTTCATTTATTCCATCAACTTGATCGCGCAACTCGGTCTGGGCGGCTTGCAGACTGTCGTCGGCGGTATCTCCCCACGAGACCTGGCTAATTGCCAACACCAATGCGGCAATTAGCGGTAATGCCATTCGCAGCATACTGCTCCTTGAATTGAATGTTAATTGTTTAGAATACTTCATACTACGCCTTCGCGGAAATGAATATTAGTTGCGCGTTCATAAAACATGTGTTCAATATTAATTTTATGTTAGGAAGGCGAACTTAGCATGTCCGATTTTCATATCCGCGAAACAAACAAACTCGTATCTAATGCAAAAAACTACCGTATATTGAGACTCATATGATGTGTCTAGATTGCAGCGAACCGATGGTGGCTTTGGAACTTAGCGGTATTGAAGTAGACACTTGCCTTGGCTGCGGTGGAATCTGGCTCGATGCCGGCGACTTAGAAATGTTGTTGGGTAACCAAATGCCCAGAAGCTCCTTAATACTGACGCCGGGACAACGAGATCAAAGCGAAAATGTCCCGTCTGCAATACGAAAATGGACACGGCGGAGTAGGATCGACCAGAAGTACGGAGATCGATTCCTGCCCATTCGGACACGGGCTCTGGTTTGACCGCGGTGAATTGCAGACGGTTATTGAGTCGTTGGATGAGCCGCTCAAATCGGTGGTTGTCCGCGAATTGCAGGCGATATTTTCTTGAGAGCATTAGCAGGCTAATCTTGCCAAACTGAAAGGAAGGATTACGTGCCAGTTTTTTTGGTGTTGCTTGTCCTAATCATTGTTGTGGCAGCATGGCTGATTGGACTCTACAATGGCCTGGTCGGATTGCGCAATGCGGTCAAGAACGCTTGGGCACAGATCGATGTCCAGCTAAAACGCCGCCACGATCTGATCCCAAATCTGGTCGAAACGGCAAAAGGTTATGTTAAACACGAACGCGAGACGCTGGAGAATATCACCAATGCGCGCAGCCGGGCTATGGGCGCCGATACAGTCGGGGAAAAAGCCAAGGCCGAAAGCGCTTTGAGCGGGGCCATCAGCAAGTTTATGCTGGTCGTCGAAAACTACCCTGACTTGAAAGCCAATCAGAATTTCCTCGCTTTGCAGGAGGAATTGACTTCAACGGAAAACAAAATCGCCTTCAGTCGCCAGGCATACAACGACCAGGTCATGATGTACAACAACAAGATCCAGATGTTTCCATCTAACATCGTCGCAGGTATGTTCAATTTCCAACCGAGCGAATTCTTTGAAATCGAGAACGAGACGGAACGTCAGGCGCCAAAGGTTGATTTCTCATAGATCTCCAGCTCCGGTTCTGCCGATAGGGGAGGCCGGAGACTTTGGCGGGACAATCGAGTAAGACTCATATGTGGGAGCTGATTAGTCAGAACAAGCAGCGTTCGTTCCTGCTGTTTGCAGCGATGGGCGTGACTCTCTTGACCCTCGGATATTTTATCGGAGCGGCTTACGCGCCGCCCGATGGTGGAATTTTCGGCATTGTTTTGGCAGCCATTGTTTGGGGAGTCATGTCGGCAGTGAGCTATTTTAACGGCGATTCGATTATGCTCAATATTGCCGGAGCGACCGAAATTACTCGCGAGGTCCATCCGCAGCTTTACAATGTTGTCGAAGAGATGAAGATCGCCGGTAGTTTGCCTCGCGTACCCAAAGTCTATATTATTGATACGCCAGCTCCCAATGCATTTGCGACCGGCCGCAAAGCGGAAAACGCTTCGATAGCGGTTACTTCGGGACTGCTAACCAAGATGAATCGCGATGAATTGCAGGGCGTTGTCGCTCACGAGACCGGTCACATTCTCAATCGTGATATTCTTTTTATTACCTTTGCCGGGGTAATGCTCGGCACTATCGTCATCATATCCGAGATCTTTCTACGGGGAATGCGTTTTGGCGGATCGCGTCGATTTGGCTCGAGTCGGTCAAAGAACGGCGGACAGGGCGCTGCGATCATGATGATCGTAGCACTTGTCTTTGCCATCCTTGCGCCGATCATGGCACAACTCTTGTACTTTGCGATCTCGCGGAGACGCGAATATCTCGCTGATGCCACCGCTGTGCGCCTGACGCGATACCCCGAAGGTCTGGCTTCTGCACTGGAGAAGATCGCCGCCTCGACCGAGGATATGCCGCGCATGAACAAAGCAATTGCCCCGCTCTTCATAGCTAATCCCATTAAAGCGGCGGGCGCGAGAATGTCCAATCTTACGAGCACTCACCCGCCTATCACCGAACGAATCGCAATCCTGCGGTCAATTGCCGGTGGTGTCGGATATCTGAATTATCAGAAGGCTTTTGCAAAGACAAAGGGCGGTAACGCGCAGCTCTTGCCAAAGTCCGCTCTTGAGGAGAAAGACGCGCCGGCGCCACGAGCTGCGTCCGACGACGTTGGGCGTGACGATGCTCCCATCGCTACGAAACGCGACATCAATGATTTGTTGCGGGCGGTCAACGGATTCCTATTTGTCAATTGTTCGTGCGGCCTCAAGATGAAGATTCCTCCCGATTTTAGTAAAGACTCGGTTACATGTCCGCGTTGCAACCAGATAAACAAGATTCCGTCAACCGAGCTGGTTGCGGCGGCGGCCGTTCTGGAGGAAATTGGTGCAGGCAACAAGACTGAGGCTGGCGACGGGGAACTTGTGTATCATCGTCAGTCCAAGGGTTGGGAGTCGTTTAGGTGCAATTGTGGCCGCGCGATTCAATTGTCTCCGGCATTTGTTGGTGAAAGCGTGAAATGCTCGGACTGTGGCCGTGTCACCCTCGTGCGTTGAGCGATACCGTTCTCCGAAACCCGAACATGAAGAAGGCCACTGTCGCCGTCAAGGCAAGAAACATCCATATACCCGCCTGGGCATAGGCGTTCCAAGGCACGGCTGAGATTATGTACGACTGGGCTTGGATCAAGTGCATTATAGTGAACAACGACTTGTTTTCCGACCGGATACTCTGAAAGCAGTGTTTCCGCTTCGTTGAGTCGTTTTGACTTATTTCCGAAAGCGGGAGTTCCCAAGTCGCTGGTCCCCAGAAACGGCACGGAGTTTACATCGTAAGAGTACACGACGTAAGGTACGATCGCTTTCTCGCCGATGGTACGCGATTCGATTACGGTGCCGGCTACCGTGGGCCAATCACGCATTGCGCGCAGGTTTGACAGGTGGTCAAACGAGAAGTAGCCGATGACGACACTGCAGACGAAAAGTGCTACCGTTGCAGCCACCACCGCCCGGCGGGCGGACCGCTTTCGAGCCAGCGCAATCAAGGTGCGTACAACCAGAATGGCCGCCATTATCGTGACAAGGGAATAGTAGATGCTCATAATAGACCTCCTAAGCGACTTGGGACGAGGCAATATAGCCTAATTAATTGACATTTTAGGTCAATTCTGTATCATGCGCACAGGAAGTATGAAACAATGTTCAAAAAAGTTCTGATCGCGAACCGCGGCGAGATCGCCATACGCATATTTCGTGCATGCCGACTCCTTGATATCAAGACGGTTGCAGTCTTTTCAGATGCCGACCGCGGCGCATTGCATGTTCGCTTTGCGGATGAAGCATATCATATTGGCCCTGCGCCGGCTTCACAAAGCTATCTTGTTATGGAAAAACTCATTGAGATTGCCAGGACTTCCGGCGCCGAGGCGATTCACCCGGGATATGGATTTCTCGCCGAAAACTGGCAATTTGCAAAGCTGGTCGAAGAAAGCGGACTGGTATTCATCGGGCCGCCACCTGAAGCGATTCGGCTTCTCGGTGACAAGCTCGAAGCACGAAAACTTGCCGAGCAAAACGGTGTCCCAACGGTGCCGGGCGGTCCGGTAAACGCTTCCAAACTTTCGCTCGCCAACAAACTCGCCGACAGATGCGGCTATCCGGTACTTGTTAAGGCAGTAGCCGGGGGTGGGGGCAAGGGCATGCGAATTGTCAGCGCGCCGGATGATCTTGAAAAGGCACTCATTGCAGCCGGCAATGAGGCGCGCTCGGCATTCGGAGATGACAGAGTATTTATCGAAAAATGCATCATACGTCCACGACACATTGAAATTCAAGTCGCATGCGACAGTCATGGTAATGCCGTCTATCTGGGCGAACGGGAGTGTTCAATTCAAAGACGTCATCAAAAACTCATTGAGGAAGCTCCTTCGCCGTTTGTCGATCCAGAACTGCGCTCCCGGATGGGTGAGACCGCGCTCAAAGCCGTCAAGGCAGCCAACTATGCAAATATCGGGACGGTCGAATTTCTTGTGGATAAGGACAAGAACTTCTACTTCCTGGAAGTGAATACTCGTCTTCAGGTCGAACATCCTGTGACCGAGCTTGTTTTTGGCATTGACCTGGTAGACGAACAGATCAGAATTGCTGCCGGCGAACGACTCTCGATCAGGCAAGACGGTATCAGGATGTCGGGTCACGCCATCGAGTGCCGGATTTGTGCCGAAGATGCCGTCAATGGATTTATCCCCAGCACTGGCCGAATTGTCAGTTACCGGCAGCCGTCTGGTCCGGGAGTGCGCGTCGATTCTGGGATTCGCGATGGTTCTGAAGTGACTCCGTATTATGACTCGCTTGTGGCCAAGTTAATCACTTATGGCGCGAATCGTCCTGAAGCCATCAAGCGTATGCGCCAAGCTTTGGCAGAGTATCGTATTGCCGGTGTGGTAACTAACATCGGGTTTCACGAGACAGTTATGGCAATGCCAGCTTTCGTGGATGGGAGGCTATCGACCGGATTCATTGGTGATAATTTCCCGGATGGAATCAACAATGCTGACCCGGATGAAGAACTGACCCGAGCCGCGGCGGTTGCGGCAGCACTGCATTATTATCGCGAATCACAACGAGTTCAACCGGTACCAGGAAGCGGCAGAGCATATTCGAAATGGCAGGCAGCGTCCAGGGAAGACGGGCTACGACGACAAACGGGAGGTGGCCAGTGAAGTATGTCGTCACCATTAGCGGTAAAGAGTACGAGATCGATATTCGCGACAGTGGTGACGAACTCGCCATCGAGATTGATGGACAAAGGCTTGCAACCAGCGTAATCAGCGGCGATAACCGGCATCAATTCCTGATGTTGCTTGATGCCAAGTCCTATGACACGGAGGTCTTTAGGAGCAATGGCGATGTTTCGGTGTTCCTCCACGGGCGGGAATTCGTTTGTAATGTGGAAGACCAACGGCTGGTGGCGATACGCAGGGCCGCAGGCATCAAACTCGACACCGGCAAGAAGGAGCTCCATGCACCGATGCCGGGCCTGGTTATGCGCATATTGAAGTCGGTCGGTGACCGAGTGCGTAAGGGCGATCCGCTCCTTGTCGTTGAAGCAATGAAAATGGAAAACGAATTGAAAGCCCCGACCGATGGTACAATTCGTGAAATCTACGCCGTCATTGGCAAACCCGTCGATAAGGGAGAAGTGCTTATAGCCTTCGATGCTTGACCTGGAATCGGGCGGACCGAACTAAATGATGAACAAGCGAATCAGCAAACCAAGTGATCTTGGAAGTTTTGACTACGGCGAAAAACTCGGCAATCCGGGTGAGTTTCCTTATACTCGCGGTATCTATCCCGCCATGTACATGGAACGCCTCTGGACGATGCGGCAGTATGCCGGCTATGCCACGGCGAGAGAATCAAACGAGCGCTATCGCTACCTCCTTTCCCAGGGTCAAACCGGGCTATCCGTAGCATTCGACCTGCCGACACAAATTGGCTATGATTCCGATGATCCGATGGCCGCCGGAGAGGTCGGCAAGACTGGAGTTGCCATCGATACGCTCGCTGACTTTGAGGCGCTCTTCAAAGAAATCCCCTTGGACAAGGTTTCGACATCAATGACGATCAATGCAACTGCGGCAATTTTGCTGTGTATGTATGTCGCGGTCGCAAAAAAACAGGGTGTCGCAATCAGTAGTATCACGGGGACGGTCCAGAATGACATTCTCAAAGAATTCATTGCACGCGGAACGTACATTTACCCGCCAAAACCGTCGATGCGATTGATCACCGATATCTTTGCGTACGCCAAGGAACATCTGCCACGCTATAATACTATTTCCATTTCCGGGTATCACATTCGCGAAGCCGGCGCGACGGCAGTGCAGGAAATCGCCTTCACAATTGCCAACGCCATCGAGTATGTGACTCAAGCGCTCAAAGCCGGTTTGGAGATTGATGACTTTGCGCCACAGCTCTCTTTCTTCTTTTGTGCGCAGCAGAACTTCCTGGAGGAAGTCGCCAAATTTCGTGCGGCGCGGCGCATCTGGGCGACGATCATGAAAAACAGATTTGGAGCAAGTGATCCCAAATCGATGATGCTGCGGTTCCACACACAGACGGCAGGAGTATCGCTCACGGCACAACAACCCGAAGTTAACACGGTTCGCACAACATTGGAAGCGCTTGCCGCCGTTCTTGGCGGCACCCAGTCGCTACATACTAACGCGCATGACGAGGCGCTGGCACTGCCGACTGCTGATTCGGCACAACTGGCGCTGCGGATTCAACAAATATTGGGTTACGAGATCGGAATTGGCGATACCGTCGATCCTCTGGCCGGGAGCTACTATTTGGAAACGTTGACCGATGACATTGAGATGAAGGTGCACAACTACCTCGCTAAAGTTGATGAACTTGGCGGTTCGATGCGAGCGATTGAAGAGGGTTACTTCCAATCCGAGATTCAAAAGTCAGCCTATGAGTTTCAACTGCAGATTGAATCGAAAGCGCGCACAATTGTCGGCGTAAACCGGTTCCAGTCCGAAGGCTCGGTGCCACCGGTTCTGCAGAGGGTTACCGAACAGTCGCGTAATGAGCAGGTCGCGCGCTTACAGAAGATAAAATCGGAACGCGACAACGGGTTGGTCGACGAGCATCTCGCTCACCTGAGCGCCGCCGCCAGTACGAGCGAAAATCTCATGCCGATTATCCTGGATGCCGTCGAGGCCTATGCTACTGTTGGAGAGATTGCCAACACACTGCGAAGAGTCTGGGGTGAGTACCGGGAAAACATCATTCTATGACACGTCGCATTAACCACATTGCAATTGCAGTCAAAGATCTGGAACAATCGCGTTCATTGTTCACTCTTATTGGGCAGGCAAAGCTTTCGGAGATTATCGAAGTGCCAGACCAAAAGGTGCGGGTGTGCTTCGTTGAGACCGGAGAAACCAGAATAGAGTTGCTTCAGCCCACTACTGGAAATGTTGGCGTCGCGAAATTCTTGGACAAGCGGGGCGAGGGGATTCACCACATCTGTCTGGGTGTTGATGATATCGATGCCGCACTCGCCGATTACAAAGCAAAGGGAATCCGCCTTATTGATGAGACTCCCCGCATCGGCGCCGAAGGACATCGGGTCGCCTTTGTGCATCCGCAGTCGACAAACGGCGTCCTAATCGAGCTTGAAGAGTCGGAGCGACTCTCCTAGTCTATTTGGTTTGTTGCGCCGATGTTTGCGCAGGCCTATTCCTTTGCAATATGGGCAGAGCGCATGGGTAAAAAGCGTTGACTGCCGAGAGAAGCCGCGTAGAATTGGGAAAACCGCTATGAGTTTCAGTAGATATGTCCACACCCCCCTCTTCAATTGACAACAGAATGTCCCGGTCCCTGGTCTGTGCGCCCAAGTTTCCACCGTTGTCATGCCACAATCGACAAGACCTATGTCGACACGCTTGTCAAGAATCTGGCCCCTTAACATGTTAGTTAGTAATTCATTAGGAGAGGGGAGGAAGGCGATAAAATTTCTTGACTTTGTGAAAAATCTCTCTACCTTTGCCGGACATTTAGCGAGGTATTGTTGAGTAATTTTGAAGTCTATTTCCCTCTGGCGATCCAGATTTTCATCGCAGTTTGCATTGCGCTCGCGATGTTTTTCGGTTCGTCGCTCTTTGGCAAGAAGACATACAGTCGAGTCAAGGAACAGGCTTACGAATGCGGCATTGAGGCGGAATCCGATAGCCGCCAAAGGTTTCCCGTAAAGTTCTATATGGTGGCAATACTCTTCATCATCTTCGACCTCGAGACAGTGTTCCTTTTTCCCTGGGCAGTGAACTATAAACAACTCGGTCTCTTCGGTCTTGTAGAGATGGGCGTTTTCATCCTGATTCTGCTTGTGGGCTACGTATACATCGTGAAGAAAGGAGCGCTCAAGTGGGATTAGAAGAAAAGTTACCTGACGGGATCATCCTGACGACCGCAGAGAAGATAATAAACTGGGGACGCACAAAATCGATGTGGCCTTTTGGCTTTGGATTAGCTTGTTGCGCCATTGAAATGATATCAACTGTCAGTCCAAAATATGATTTGTCACGCTTTGGAATGGAAGTTATGAGGGCTTCGCCGCGTCAGGCAGATCTGATGATCGTTGCCGGCCGCGTATCAAACAAGATGGCGCCAGTGGTAAAGCGCCTTTACGATCAGATGCCGAATCCCAAGTGGGTTATCTCGATGGGCGCGTGCGCATCGTGCGGAGGCATATTCAATAACTACGCAATCCTGCAGGGAGTCGACAAGATCATCCCGGTAGACATTTATGTTCCCGGGTGTCCGCCACGCCCAGAACAACTCATCGACGGCATTGTCAAATTGCATGAGTTGGTGAAGCAGTCGAAGTTAAAGGAAGACACAAGGAAGACCGCCTAATCCAGGGTGCGAATCCTGAGCATGGATTAATCGTCGAACTGATTGTTGATGGATATCAATACCAAAGAAAAAGTCAGCGCTAGATTTGGCAATAAGATCTTCGAGACATCAACGCAGTTTGATGAACTCGGATTCGTTGTTGATAAGTCCGACTTGCATGAACTTGTCCGTTTTCTTCGCGATGAACCGAGCCTGAAGTATCGCCACTTATCGGACATTACCGCGACCGACTGGCTCGATCGCGTCAAACGCTTCGAAGTTGTCTATCACTTGTATTCTTTTGATTTGCGGGATTACGTTCGCATCAAGATACGTGTTGGTGAAGACGAGTCCGTGCCGACAATGTGCAGCGATTGGAAAACTGCTGACTGGCTGGAGCGTGAAGTCTTTGATATGTTCGGTGTGACTTTTGCGGGCCACCCCGATATGCGCAGAATCCTGATGTGGGATGACTTTGAAGGTCATCCGTTGCGTAAAGACTATCCCCTGACATACGAAATGCCGCAGTTCACCTTCAACAAGGACGAACCGCCGGAGGTCATCAAGTAGTGCAGACGAAAACGATGACTATCAACATGGGACCGCAGCATCCGGCAACCCATGGCGTCCTGCGCGTAATACTGGAGATCGACGGTGAGACCGTGATCCGCTGTCAGCCGGAGGTTGGTTACCTGCATACTGGCATCGAGAAGACGGCCGAAGCAAAGCTCTATTACAAAGCCCTGCCAATGACCGACCGCATGGATTACCTCGCGCCCATGTCGAACAATCTCGGCTACTGCCTTGGGGTAGAAAAATTCCTCGGTGTCGAGATTCCCGAAAAGGCGCAGTGGGTCCGCGTACTTCTGGCCGAAGTCACCCGAATCAATTCGCATCTTGTATGGCTCGGGACTCATGCACTCGATATTGGCGCTATGAGCATGGTGCTCTATGCCTTCCGCGAGCGCGAAGACGTTTTGAGCATTTATGAAGCAGTCTCCGGGCAGCGGATGATGTCGACCTATTTCCGAATTGGCGGGCTAGCCGAAGACCTGCCGGAAAACTTTGATTTACTTGTGCGAACACTTCTGAAGAACATGACCGTGCGATTGCAGGAGTACGAGAACATCTTGACCAACAATCGCATCTGGCGCAACCGGACGATCGGCGTGGGAAAATTAACGGCCGAGGACGCGATCGATGCCGGAGTCACCGGCCCACTGTTGCGCGCGTCCGGAGTCAATTACGATCTGCGCAAAGCACGACCGTATTCGAGCTATGAAAAATTCGATTTCGTCGTGCCGACTTCCGATCGCTGTGATTGTTTCGGCCGGTATGAGGTTCGCTTGGAAGAAATGCGCCAAAGCCTGCGCATCATTCAACAGGCTCTCGACGGAATGCCGGAAGGGCGGTTCCGCTCACGGGCTCCGGGAATCGTGTTGCCGACCAAGGAAGAGACTCTTTATTCTATGGAAGCCTTGATTTATCACTTCAAGTTGATCACGGAAGGATTCAGTCCGCCTGCTGGTGAGGTCTACCAGACGATTGAATCGCCCAAGGGTGAGCTCGGATTTTACTTCGTGTCAGACGGGACTCCGAAGCCCTACCGGATGCGCGTTCGCCCGCCCAGTTTTGTTAATATTGCCGCTTTGCCGAAGTTGGTGGTTGGCGGATTGTTGGCGGACGTTATTGCCTGTATCGGTTCAATCGACATTGTCTTGGGCGAGGTTGACAGATGAACTTGTCAAGTGATACAAAGTCGAAAATTGCTGAATATGCCAAGAAATACCCGAAGGTAAAATCGGCGATACTGCCGGCGCTCCACTACGCTTATGAAGAGCAGGGCTATCTCGATGATCCGATGTATGAAGAAATTGCTCAGGTGCTGGGAGTCAAATTCATCGAAGTTGCCGAGGCCGCATCGTTCTACACGATGTTCCCGAAGCAAAAGCGCGGCAAGTACTATATTCAAGTCTGCCGCAACATCTCATGCGCGCTGATGGGGTCGCATCACTTGACCGCGTATTTGCTCCAAAAATTCGGCACCAGGCTGGGCGAAACCACCAAGGATAACCTGTTTACAGTGGTCGAGGTCGAGTGCCTGGGCAGTTGTTGTACGGCGCCCATGATGCAGGTTAACGACAAATACTATGAGAATCTGACGCAGGCCAAGATTGACCAACTCATCGACGAGTGGCGGGCGGCGAAATAGGAATTATGCAAAAGCACGTGCTATTCGAGCAGATCAACGATCCTCAGCTGCACAATATCGATCGCGCTATCGAATTGGGTGCATATCAAGCGTGGGAGAAGGTTCTCAAGAGCATCAAGCGCGAGGAACTCGTGCAAATGGTCAAGGACTCGGGCTTGCGTGGGCGCGGGGGCGCCGGATTCCCGACCGGTCTCAAGTGGAGCTTTGTCCCGGTCGGATCTCCGAAACCAAAATATCTCTGCTGCAATGCCGACGAGTCCGAACCGGGTACCTGTAAGGATCGCGTCCTGATGGAATGTGACCCTCATAGCGTGATTGAAGGTGTAATGATCGCGTCATTTGCTATCGACTGTCATACTTCATTTTTCTACATCAGAGGCGAATACGACCTCTCGATGCGTCGGGTCGAAAAGGCAATTGATGAAGCCTACGAGAAGGGATTTCTCGGTAAGAACATCCTTGGCACGGGTTACGATCTGGAGATGATACTTCATCGCGGCGGCGGTGCTTATATCTGCGGAGAAGAAACCGCGCTGCTTTCATCCCTTGAAGGCGAAAAGGGCCTTTCGCGTATCAAGCCGCCGTTTCCGGCGGTCTCCGGGCTTTATGCTTGTCCGACGGTAGTCAATAATGTCGAAACGCTGGCCAATCTGCCGCGCATTGTTACAAATGGCGGGCAGTGGTATGCCTCGATGGGGACAGAAAAATCCAAGGGCACGCGCATATTTTCGGTTTCCGGCCACGTCAAGAAGCCGGGCAACTACGAACTCGAACTGGGAACACCGTTGCGTACGCTGATTTACGACTACGCCGGCGGAATTCTTGATGACAAGAAACTCAAGTGTGTCATTCCCGGCGGTTCCTCTGTGCCGGTTCTGATGCCCGATCAAGTCGATACGCCCCTGGACTTCGAGTCAGTGCAGGCCGCCGGCTCGATGTTGGGTTCCGGGGCTGTGATTGTAATGCACGAGGAGACTTGCATGGTATGGGTCGCCGAAATCCTTGCCCATTTTTACATGCACGAATCGTGCGGCAAGTGCACACCTTGCCGACAGGGAACCGGATGGCTTTATGAGATCATTCATCGAATCGAACACGGACAAGGCAAGTCACAGGATCTTGACACGTTGCTGGATTTGGCAAAGAACATCGAAGGCAACACCATTTGCGCTCTGGGCGATGCCGCGGCTACACCGGTAATCTCGACTCTGAAGCAATTCCGAAATGAGTATGAGTATCACATCGAGCACAAAAAGTGCATGGTGAAATCAGATTTTAGGTTGAAATAATGGTCGATTTTAACATAACAGTTAACGGCAAGACAGTTCCAGTGAATAAGGGACAGACGGTACTTCAAGCCGCTTTGGCGGCCGGTATCGATGTTCCCGTCTTCTGTTGGCATCCACAATTGGTGCCGGTCGGAGCCTGCCGCATCTGTCTCGTCGAAATAGAGAAATTCCCGAAATTGCAGGTCGCCTGTGCGACTCCGGCGGCAGACGGCATGGTGGTCCTGACGGAATCCCCGAAAGTCGTCAAAGCCCGACAGGGTGTGCTCGAGTTCATTCTTGCTCATCACCCGCTCGATTGTCCAACCTGCGACAAGGGTGGTGAGTGTGATTTACAGAACGTGACGTTTAAGTATGGTTTGGATTACAGCCGGCTCCAGGAACCCAAGCATCGCAACATCGTTGACGAGAATTCGACCTTTGATGACTTGCAGATCGGTCCGGAGATCATCCGCAATCAGAACCGCTGCATTCATTGTTACCGCTGCACGCGCATTGTCGATGAAGCCTGTTTCGAGGATGATCTTGGCGCCTATCAGCGCGGATACCACACGGAGATTCTTCCGCCGCCGCATCGGGAGATTCGGAATCTCTACTCCGGAAACGTCGTCGAATACTGCCCGGTCGGTGCATTAACCAACGATGACTGGCGCTACAAGGTTCGCGTTTGGTTAACCAAACAGGCGAAGACCGTCTGCACCCTTTGTCCGGATGGCTGTAATCTGACACACTGGACATTCCACAACAAGATGTTCCGAGCGACATCGCGCCCCAATGAATACATCGATCGCGGTTTCATCTGCGACATCGGACGATACGGCTATCAGCACGTCGGCAGCGGTGATCGCTTGAAAAAGCCGATGGTCAAGAAAAACGGCGAACTGATCGAAGTGACATGGGAAGAAGCATTGAGCCTCATCAAGGTTCAGGTCGCCGAACTCAAATCCAAGCTTTCGGGCAATGCCTTCTTTGGCTTGGTTGGCGAGACCTCAAGCAACGAGGAAATTTATTCTTTTCAGCGATTCCTGCGCCGTGTAATCGGGACCAGTCATATCGACAGCCGGATTAATCGCAAGCGCCGACTTGCCTTCGGAGCGGAAGTAACCTCCCGTGCAATTGCACCGGATCAGGTGAGTTACCAGGATATCGACAACGCGGATACATTTGTTGTTTATGCCAGTGACCTCCACTCGGAAAACCCGATTACCGCTTTGCGGATCAAACGCGGAGTTCGTTATCGTGAAGCCAGGGTCATTATCATCAATTCGCGAGTAACGCACTTAGGCGACCGGACCGGTGCGAGGAATCTCGTTCACAAGCCGGGAACCGGCCTCGCGGCGCTGGTCGGAATAGTCGATGCAGCGGTGAATTCGGTCAACTTCGATAAAGGCGCCGCCGGAATGACTGATCAACAAATCAGCGAATTCAAGCAGGCACATACAGATCTCTTGCTCCCCAAGTCGGCGGCATTGTCAGGAATTGACGAGGCCGAGCTTCGCGAGACGGCAGAAACTATACTGACATCAGCTAATGTCCTGATATTCAGTGGCGCCGATTTCAACCGCTATCCTTACCGCGATGAGGAACTGTTGGCGCTGGATAATCTCCGCCGCGTATGCAAATCGGCAAAACTCGCCGTTCTTCCCGAAAACAGCAATTCCGTCGGTGCCGAGTTATTGGGTGCGCATCCCAATCAATACTCCGGGCGAAAAGGGAAACGAGGCCAGGTCGCAGTTTGAAGACCTCTGGCGCGGACCCCTGCCCGAATTCTCCGGCAAAGACATGATCGGAATTTTCGAAGCTATCAATGAGGATGAAATTGAATGCGGGTTCGTTTTTAACGCCGACCCCGTTCGCGTGTTTCCCGATGGCAACTACGCCGACGCGGTGCTTGAGAAGCTGAAGCTGTTGGTCGTAGTTGACAGTTTCATGACTGAAACAGCCAGGCTTGCGGACGTAATTCTGCCGTTGTCGACTTTTGCCGAAACCGAGGGAACTCGCACAAATTGGGAAGGCCGCATTCAATACTCGCAGTCGGCGATTAGGCCGATGTTTGATTCAAAGCCGGGTTGTGAAATCCTTGAACTGCTTGCCGACCGCCTTGGAGTCAGCTTTGGTCAATCCCGGTCAATCGAGGTTTACAGGGAATTAAACAAAGCACTCGGCGACTTGTTGCCGGTACGCTATGAAATGTTTGAGCCGGAAGGTGCTATGTTTGCGCGCTCTAAGCCAGTGCGCCAAGACAGGATTCAATCGCGTTGTTTACAATCCCATACCAACCGACAAGGATTATCCCTACTTTGTCACGGTTGGCAATGCCGATCATCATCGCGGTATCAGCACTGAACGCAATCCAAGTCTCCTGAAGTTCACTGGTGAGCCATTTGTAGGTTTGAGCGAACGCGACGCGAAAGAGCTTATGGTGTCGGACGGAGACTTAGTCAAGGTCGAATCGCGGACGGGTAAGATAGTCGGCAACGCCCGGGTCATTCCCGGACTTCCCGGCAAAGTCGTATTTTTGCCCGAGAATTTTCGCGAGTTGCGGCCAAATCTGCTTATGGGTGTTAAGGAAAAATTCGACCACGCAAAAGTGACGAAGATGTAAGATGCTCGAATTTGCGATCATAACCGCTGTCAAAGCCTTCATGGTGCTCAACGTGCTGCTGTTGACGTGCGCGTGGACAACCTATTTGGAGCGCCGGTTTCTGGCGCGGATGCAGTCGCGCATTGGACCCAACACCGCCGGTTACAGAGGTCTGCTTACACCGATCGCCGATCTGGTGAAGTTGCTCTTCAAGGAAGATTTCATGCCGGCTGCAGCGCACAAGCCATTGTACCTGCTTGCGCCGCTGATGGCGTTCATTCCGGCCATGTTGCCTTTGGCTGTCATACCATTTGGCAGTACCATCACTGTCTTCGGTCGCGAAATCAATTTGGTGGTCTCCGACTTCGATCTCGGACTGCTCTTCATCCTGGCAATGACTTCGCTCGGAATCTACGGAATCATCATGGCCGGCTGGTCGCCTAACAGCAAGTTCTCACTCCTGGGTGGATTGCGTTCCTCGGCACAGATGATTTCATATGAGATTGGCCTGGGCATGTCTCTAATCGGCGTTATTATGCTCGCCGGTACCCTGAATATGGTGGAACTGGTTGAACAGCAGAGTTCAATACTCGACTGGTATATCTTCAAACAGCCGGTTGCGTTCGTACTTTACCTGATATGTGCGTTTGCGGAAACCAATCGCGCGCCTTTTGACCTTCCGGAAGCCGAGTCCGAGTTGGTTGGCGGTTATCACACCGAGTATTCCTCGATGCGATTTGGCCTGTTCTTTGTTGGCGAATACGCCAATATGGTGACGGTTGCCGCCGTTGCGACCACGGTGTTTCTTGGCGGCTGGCAGGGGCCGTTCTTGCCTCCGGTTCTCTGGTTTGTTATCAAGTGTTTTGCGTTCTTGTTTTTCTATATCTGGGTTCGTGGATCGTTGCCGCGCTTCCGTTATGACCAGCTGATGAAATTCGGCTGGTTTGTGTTGATCCCGATTGCGCTTGCCAACATCCTGATCACTGCGTTATTTGTCCTGCTGTAGGAGGTAGACGATGTTTCGCGTTCTAAAAGAAGTTTTCATCGCCATACCAAAGGGCATGTTTGTGGTTTTCAAGCAGATGTTCCACAAGCCGGTCACCGTCGACTATCCGTTTGTGAAGCCGCCGATGGCACCGCGATATCGCGGGTCTGCATTTTCTCGAGCGTTACGATGACGGTAGCGAACGCTGCGTCTGTTGCGGGCTGTGCGCTGCCTCCTGTCCGGCGGACGCCATTTATATGGAGCCGGCAGAGACCCAACGCGGAGAGCGGTACGCGAAGATCTACGAAATTAATGAGTTGCGCTGCATTTTCTGCGGCTTCTGCGAGGAAGCTTGTCCCGAAGAAGCGATTTTCTTGGGCAAAGAATATGAATTCGCTGCCAGTCATCGCGACAATTTTATTTATACCAAAGACGACCTGTTAGTCAAATGGCCGCGAGTCAAGCCGTCGGAGGTCACATTCCTTCGTCCCATGCGCCGGGTCGCGTGGCAACAGGCCGAGGAAGGCAGACCACAGCACTAAAGATGGAACTGGCAATTTTCTTAATGGCGTCTGCACTGTCGATTGCAGCTTCGATACTGGTCATAGTCCAGCGCAACCCGATTGCCTCGGTGATGTACCTACTCACATCATTTGTTTCGCAGGTGATTCTGTTCATCATGCTGAACGCAGCCTTTTTGGCGATGCTGCAAATCATTGTTTATGCCGGTGCCATTCTGGTTCTCTTCCTGTTTGTAATCATGCTGCTCAACCTGCGTCGTGAAGATTTCGGCAAGGACATCAAGCTTCGCTTCAAGCCGCTCGCTGTTGCATTTGCGGTCGTTCTTCTATTTGAGACGATGGTGGCGATTTCATCGTCGCACATGCTCGATCGTGCTCATGCCCAGGTGGGACCTGATTTTGGATCAGTACAGGCGGTCGGAATGGAATTATTCACGAAGTATCTGTATCCGTTTGAATTGACGTCGATTCTGTTGATCGTCGCGGTGTTGGGTGCGGTGGTCATGGCGAAGAAGAGGCTGTAAGATGATACCACTCGAATGGTTCCTGATAGTAGCCGGCGTCATATTTGTCATCGGCATGATTGGTGTGATCATCGCTCGCAATGTGATGATTATCTTCATGTCAGTCGAGTTGATGCTCAATGCCGCAAATTTGGCAATGGTCGCCTTCTCCCGGGAGATGGGGACACTGGACGGACACGTGATGGTGTTTGTAATCATGACCGTTGCCGCTGCGGAAGCTGCCGTCGGGTTGGCAATTATCATTGCTCTGTTCCGTAATCGTGATACGGCCAACATCGACGAAGTGAACCTTCTGAAGTGGTAGATGAGGTAGTAAGGGAATGAACTTAATCTGGCTAATTCCGATGATGCCGCTGATCGGTTTCCTGATCAATGGGCTTTTCGGCAGCAGGCTCTCCAAGTCGGTCGTGAATACGGTCGCCTGCGGGTCGGTTTTGGCTTCGTTCCTTCTTTCCGCCAATGCCGTAATCCAGCTGATCGGCTTACCGGTTGAAAGCCGCAGCTTCGAACTTATACTTTACTCATGGATTCCATCCGGCAGCTTTAATGCCGATATCGGCTTCCTGCTCGATCCGTTGTCTTCCATCATGATATTAGTCGTCAGCGGCGTGGGGTTTTTGATTCACGTTTACTCGATCGGCTACATGTCGCACGACCAAGACTACTCACGGTTCTTCACATATATGAATCTCTTCACGGGCTCGATGTTGATCCTCGTCTTGGCCAACAACTTCGTTCTGATGTATGTCGGCTGGGAAGGCGTTGGTCTCTGTTCATACTTGTTGATCGGATTCTGGTATGAACGTAAGTCGGCGACTGACGCAGGGAAGAAGGCGTTCATTGTTAACCGCATTGGCGACTTCGGTTTTGCCCTCGGCATCATGTTGCTGTTCTGGCATCTTGGCTCCGTCAGTTTTGCCGAGGTCATGCGCCTCGCGCCGGAGCAACTTGCGATGGGCGGGGGAATTGTCACTGCGGCGACCCTACTGTTGTTCCTCGGTGCTACCGGAAAGTCGGCCCAAGTCCCACTCTACGTCTGGCTTCCTGATGCTATGGAGGGACCGACTCCGGTGTCGGCGCTCATCCATGCCGCCACGATGGTCACGGCCGGCGTGTACATGGTTGCTCGTTGCAACGTGCTCTTTGTCATGGCGCCGACAACATTGCTGGTTGTTGCCATCGTCGGACTATTCACGGCGATCTTCGCGGCAACCATCGGACTCTTCCAAAATGACATCAAGCGTGTCCTGGCCTACTCCACAGTCAGTCAGCTGGGGTATATGTTTCTGGCTTGCGGCGTCGCCGCCTTCGGCGCCGGTGTATTCCATCTGATGACCCACGCGTTTTTCAAGGCTCTCCTTTTCCTTGGTGCCGGATCTGTAATCCACGCTATGAGCGGCGAGCAAGACATGCGTAAGATGGGCGGACTGAAGGACAAATTACCGAAGACTTTCTGGACCATGATGGTGGCAACACTGGCGATTGCGGGAATTCCGCCGCTCGCGGGATTTGTCTCTAAGGATGAAATTCTTTGGATGTCTTATTCTTCGCCGTACGGTTCAGCCGGTTTTTTGGATAGTCGGAGTCCTGACGGCGGGACTGACCGCATTCTATATGTTTAGACTGATTTACATGACATTCTATGGCAAGCCGCGCTATGACAAGCATACCGCCGACCATCTGCATGAATCGCCGGGTTCAATGACGATTCCCTTGATAGTTCTGGGTGTACTTTCAGTAGTCGGCGGTTTGATTGGCTGGCCCGCAGTTCTCGGCGGCGGCGCGTGGTTGGAACATTTCCTGCACCCGGTGTTTGCAAAGGCGCAGGAGATTGGAATCCAGCACGCCGGTGAGCATTCGCATAGCACCGAGTACTTGTTGATTGCGCTAAGTGTCGCATTGGTGATTGTTGCCATCTTGACAGCCCGCCGGCTCTATCTGAATCGGTCGGAGCATTCCGAGTCGATGGAGAAGAGCCTGGGCGGGCTTCACACATTGATCTACAACAAGTACTATGTAGACGAATTTTATGACAGAGTGTTGATTACGCCGTTGGTTAAAATCTCCGTGACTGCTCTGGAAGAAGTTCGACGTGCTTCATAATCGACGGCTTCGTGAATGGCTCTGCCTGGCTGATCGGCCAGCTGTCCGGTGCCGTGCGCAAGTTGCAGACCGGCATGATTCGCAGCTATGCCTTCGTATTCCTGACCGGCGTGGTATTTATTGTCGGCTACCTTTTACTGAATCGATGAATATGGACCAGATGATACTGACATTGGTGACGTTTTTCCCGCTGGTTGGCGCACTGCTGCTGCTATTCCTCAGAGAAGAGAACAAACAGGCGATCAAGCTGATTACGGTCGGCACGACGGTCGTTACCTTTCGTCTTGTCGCTTCATTTGTGGTTCTACTTTGATGGCGCCAGTTCCGCAATGCAATTTGCGGTGAGGACACCTTGGATTCCCGGGCTAGGGATCAGCTATCATCTCGGCGTCGACGGTATCAGCGTATTACTAATTCTTCTTACGACTATCCTGACACCAATTGCGGTGCTTTCTTCATGGAATTCGGTTGAGCACCGCCTCAAGGGTTTCATGATTTCGCTCCTGGTACTTGAAACTGGAATGCTTGGCGTTTTCGTTTCGCTCGATCTTTTCCTGTTCTACCTGTTCTGGGAAGTCATGCTGATCCCGATGTATTTCCTGATTGGCATCTGGGGCGGTATCAACCGCATTTATGCTGCCATCAAGTTTGTCTTGTTCACAATGTTCGGTTCGCTCTTGATGCTGGTCGCCATCGTTGCACTGGTAATCCTCAACTATCAAGCGACCGGTTTGTATTCGTTCGAATTGGCTCAATACTATAATCTGGCGATCTCACCGACTGCACAATCGTGGTTATTCGCGGCGTTTGCTTTGGCGTTCTTGATTAAGGTCCCGATTTTCCCATTCCATACGTGGTTGCCGGATGCGCACGTCCAGGCGCCCACTGCCGGTTCGGTGATTCTTGCCGGCGTTTTGCTTAAGATGGGTACCTATGGTTTCTTGCGATATTGCATCCCGATGTTTCCAAATGCCTTTGACAGCTACGTTCCGATCATCGCCGTATTGTCGCTGATCGGCATCATTTACGGTGCCCTGGTTGCTATGGTACAGAAGGATGTCAAGTCCCTGGTGGCCTTCTCTTCAGTGGCGCATATGGGCTTTGTGATGATCGGAATGGTTGCTCTTAATGATCAAGGTGTTCAGGGCTCCGTCCTGCAGATGCTTAACCACGGGATTTCGACCGGCGCACTGTTTCTTATCGTCGGCATGATTTACGAGCGCCGGCACACTCGAATGATCGAGGACTTTGGCGGCATATTCAAGGTAATGCCGATTTATGCAACTTTCTTTATGATCGTAACGCTGTCGTCAATTGGGTTACCGGGAACCAACGGTTTTGTCGGCGAGTTCTTGATTCTCATCGGCACATTTAAGTTCAACGTCACATATGCCGTGATTGCGACCTTTGGTATTGTTCTCGCAGCCGCCTATATGCTCTGGATGTTCCAGCGGGTCGTCTGGGGTAAGCTCGAAAATCCGGCCAATGAGAAGCTCGTCGATATTAATGTCAGAGAGTGGGTAGTGCTCACACCGCTCGTCATTCTGATTTTTTGGATTGGTTTGTATCCCAAGACCTTTCTTGAGGATGATGGAGCCCGCGGTTACGAATCTTATCGAGCAGGCACAACTGCGAAAGACCCGCTTGGCAGTCGAGTTTGAAACCAGGAATGCTCCGGCATGGGTAATCAATACGACCATGAAGACGACGGAGTAATCGATGACACTTGCGAAAATCTACACGAAGGTCGGTTGTCCTTATTGTGCCGCCGCAAAGGAGGACTTTCGCAAGCGCGGCGTTGAGTTTGAAGAAATTGATGTTCATAACGTACCCGGTGCTGCTGAAGAAGCACAGCGAGTTCAGGGCGGTTCCAGGCGAGTGCCAGTCATCATGGAGAATGCTAAGGTGACTGTCGGTTTCGGCGGTTCTTGAGGATATTGAGCGACGGCAGTTGCCGTTACGAGAGAGAATGGTAGAGTAAGATGCAATTCGGAAACATAGATTGGTGGTTGTTAGCGCCTTCGCTAAGCGTGTGTGTTGTTGCGCTCTTGGCGATGCTGCTTGAGCCATTTCTCTCCGAAAAGAAGCAGGAGATTGTCGGACATATCAGCTGGATTGGCTTGATTCTTGCACTTTACTTCTCCTCGCAGCAGATTGGAGTGAAAGCCAGCACTTTCGACGGCATGTTCATCGCTGATGATTTCAGCCAGTTTTTCAATCTGATCTTCATTCTCGGCGCCATCCTCACAATTTTCATGTCGATTGACTATCTAAAGAAGAAAGACAATAATCACGGCGAGTTTTACCCGCTGATTTTGTTCTCGACCTATGGTATGATGGTGATGGCGTCTACGTCAAACCTGCTGGTCATGTTCCTTGGTCTGGAAATCATGTCGGTCGCGCTATACGTCTTGGCCGGGTTTGCCCGGACGCAACTGCGCTCGACAGAAGCGTCCATCAAGTACTTCCTGCTCGGCGCGTTTGCTACGGGTTTCACGGTCTTTGGGATCGCATTCATTTACGGTACGACGGGCTCCTTCGAAGCCATGGATGTTGTCAATCACTTCCGGCAGGGGGGCGGAGTAGATACTTTCTTGCTGATTGGCGCCGCGCTGTTAATCGTTGGACTTGGGTTCAAAATCGCTGCAGTACCTTTTCATATGTGGGCGCCAGACGCATACGAGGGTGCTCCAGCACCGGTCACGGGCTTCATGTCCGCCGGCCCTAAGGCAGCCGCGTTTGCTGCTCTGCTGCGTATCTTCAGTTTCGGTTTCCAGGACATGCAGTCGGTTCTCGAACCGCTGTTTTGGACTCTTGCGGTGTTAACCATGACAGTCGGCAATATCATGGCGATTCGGCAGACCAATATCAAACGCATGCTGGCCTTCTCTTCGATCGCCCATGCCGGATACATCATGATCGCCCTCGTCGTTGGCACGGCTGAATCAGCATCTGCGGCAGCGCTATACTTGCTCTGTTATGCGGTCACGAATTTAGGCGCGTTCATGATTATCAGCCACATTGATGCCGGCAGCGAAAAAGAGGAGATTACATCGATCGACAACTACTCCGGTCTTGGCAGAACGAAGCCGTTTCTGGCAATCCTGTTGACGGTGTTCCTGATTTCACTCGCGGGATTTCCACCCACAGCCGGGTTCATGGGCAAGTTCGTCTTGTTCAAGTCTGCGGTTTTCAATGGACAATACGCCATTGTTATCATTGCCGTGATGAATTCGCTGGTTTCAGTTTACTACTATCTTCGGGTTGTCGTAAAGATGTTTATGTCCGACCCGGAGGACAAACCGGTACTTGTCCCGGCATTGCCAGCCTTCCTCGTCATCGCACTCGTAGTCGCAGTGATTGCTGTCTTTGCCATTGGCGTCTATCCTCAACGCTGGTACCCGTTCGACGGGTTGACGATATTCTCGCTCAATTGAAGAAACGCAGTCGCTACGAACCGGGCCTGCAGCCGTGCGCATGAAGCCGGCCTGTCTTTGATCTCGAAAAGGTTTGGAAGCAGGGAAGTGGTTAGGCCGTGACCTTGGCTTTGCGAGTGCGCTTGACGAACTCCGTCCGGGGGTCTTCAGTGGATTTGCCGTTACGCGCTGACAGCAGCTTTCCATTCTTGTTCGCAATTGCAGTCGGATATTTCCCGGAAAAACAAGCGACACAGAAATTTTCTTTCGGTAGAGAGTGCATCGATAGCATTGCGTCGATGGAGAGATAGCCGATCGAATTAACCCCCAGCCACTTGCCGATTTCATCGACCGTCATGTTCGACGCCACCAGTTCCTTCTTGGTCGGCATGTCGATACCGTAGAAGCAAGGGGAAATGATCGGTGGCGACGAGATTCTCAAATGGATCTCTTTGGCTCCGGCCTCGCGAATCATCTTGATCAGTTTCTTCATCGTAGTTCCCCGGACGATAGAGTCATCCACTACAACTACGCGCTTGTCGTTGAGCACACCCTTCACGGCATTGAACTTGACTTTGACATCGAGATCCCGGATTTCCTGTTTCGGATCTATGAATGTTCGTCCCACGTAATGGTTGCGAATCAGGCCGAACTCGAAAGGGATCTTTGACTGTTCCGAGAAACCAAGCGTGGCCGTGTTCGATGAGTCGGGAACAGAGATTACAATGTCGGCCTCGGCCGGATGTTGCAGCGCCAAATAGCGGCCCAAGCGCCGGCGAACCTTATCAACATTCTCGCCAAAGATCTTGGAGTCGGGTCGGGCAAAGTAGATAAACTCGAAGATGCAGAACGCGTGCTTGTGCTTACGGAAGGGAAGGTATGACTTCAGGCCGCTTTCGGTTATCTCGACAATTTCACCCGGTAGTACGTCGCGAATATACTTGGCGCCAATGATATCAAACGAACACGTTTCCGAGGCCACGACCCACTTGTCTCCAAGCTGTCCCAGCGCCAACGGCCGAAATCCATGCGGGTCGCGGGCTGCAATCAGCGCATCCCGATGGAGAAAGACCAGAGAATAGGCGCCATGCACTTTTTTCAAGGCGTGGGCGATCGCCTCAACTATTTTCGCCTTCTTGCTTTTTGCAATAAGATGAAGAATGACTTCGGTATCGGAGGTTGTCTGAAAGATCGAGCCGCCTTGCTCCAGCTTTTGCTTCAGGGCTTCGTCATTAGTCAGGTTTCCGTTATGACCCACCGCCAGCTTTTTGCCTTTGAAGGTGATGACCAGGGGTTGGACATTTCGCATATTCGACGCACCGGCTGTCGAGTAGCGGTTATGTCCTATTGCGCGGTCGCCTTTCAGTTCCGAGAGCTTGTCGCGTTGATTAAAGACCTGATTGACTTCCCCCTGACCGCGGACTTCGTTGCAGGTATCTCCGTCAAAACTGACGATGCCAGCCGCCTCCTGGCCGCGGTGTTGGAGCGCGTAAAGCCCAAAGTAGGTCAGGTCCGCGGCATTATTTGCCCCGAATATTCCAAAAATCCCGCATTCACAACGAAGATCGTCTGACATTCCCGCTCCGAAAAACGCTTAAAATACACCTGGCCATCCTGTTGTCAACAACAAATTAGTTCCCCGCACGTTCCCGCCGTTGCGACACAATAAATTAGCGCAGTGCACGTAATGTGAAGCGCGGTGCACAAGGCACACACTCGATCCTGAATCGTGACGTTAGGCCCAAGACCGCCCCAGGTCCGTTCGTGTCGTAATGCGCTGCGCCACAATGCATTGTATGGGGTTGTTGAAATAAGACTTTAGCGTGGTGTTTGTTTGCTCATTACACTTGACGGCACACTGTTTGCGAGATACCATTCCGAGGAATTATGGACAGCACCGAGGGCAAGAAATATCAGTCATTGCGCAAGATTCTTCTGGCGCCAACCGAGCCAGGGGCAGCCGAGCAATTTCTCAGAGAATCGTTGGTGGATGCCATCAGCGCTCTTGGAATTGCGGCTGCGTCCATTTCGGTTGTGGACGACAAGGGAAACGCGATACTGGAGATTCGAGAAGGCGAGCCAGCGTTGGTTATCGGCCTTTCGGAACTCGAAAGTCGCATGATCGACTCGCTAAGGGCTAAATTCGGGCTCGAAACCATTTACTCAACCTTGAACCATAATGGCCTCAAATCCATTTTTTCTTATGTCATCAAGTCAGGGGATCGCGTGATCGGTGCCGTTTCGGGCATTTGTGACGGTTCCCGGAACATCGCCTTGGAACAAGAGTTCATCGAAGTGATGGCTGCGGCTCTGCGCAATTCGATGGGCCAGGCCGGTCAGATTCGTTCCGCTCGACTTGAAGCGCTGCGCGAGACGACTGCGACGATCAATCACGAAATCAATAATCCTCTCACGGTCGTTCTGGGTAATTGCCAATTGTTGCTTATGAAGAGCGATCAACTTCCGGACGATGTTGTGAAGCGCCTGCGCCTAATTGAGCAAAGCAGCTTGCGTATCAGAGATGTGGTTAGCCAACTGATGAATCTCAACGAAGCGCGTTCAACAACCTATGTCGAAGGCACCCAGATGATAAATTTGCACGGGGATGAAGGATCAGAGGATTCCGGGAAGTAACCCCACCGGATCCCGCTACTTGCCGCCGGCATTTCTGCGAATCGCCAAATGAAAACCGATCAGACCGAGCCCCGTAAGTAACGGTACGAACGCAATCACTGTTTCGCCGCCTGGCGTATTGCCGTTCGAATCGGCCTCAAGCACAAGACTCAACAACAGCCCCAATCCTACTGCGCATAACACGATACCGGCTTTGAGACTGCCAAATCGCTCGGTTTCGGCGGGCAGATCTCGACCCTGTCTGATCAATTCCAGACGCATCTCGTGGTTCATCTGTATCCGTTTGTACACAAACAAATGAACCAAGTACGCCACCAGTGCAAAGAATCCCAGTCCCAGGATTATTCCCGCAAACATTCCGAACATGCCAGAAGCATCGAATCGCCACATAAGTTGAACCTCTCTGCCAATAAGACCGGACTATTTTGTGAGAGGTTTCAAAAAGTGCAACTTTTCACCCCAAATCGAGTCTTTATATCTATGCAAGCAGTGATCATCGACAATGACCGCGAATTGGTCGAACGAGCCCGACAGGGTGAACGTGTCGCTTTAACAAGGCTGACCGACCTTTACAAAGACAAGGTCTTTGTTTTGATCAACCGCATGCTCAACGATTCGGCCCGGGCGGAAGAACTGACCTATGAAGCCTTCATTCGTGCCTACAATAATCTCAAGAGCTTCCGCGGTGATGCTAAGTTTTCTAGTTGGCTTTATCGCATTGCTCTCAATGTTGCCCTGGCCGAGCGCGCAAAAAAGCGACTGGAGCAAGTGTCGCTGACCGAGATCGAACACGTGGCTGCTGACCCGGCAGCACAGCCCGATCAAGTTTACCAGAGTCTGTTTTGCGGAAGGGTACTCGACGATGCTTTGTCGCAGCTACCGGTACATTATGCCACAGCACTGCGGTTGTTCTACTTGCGTGGGATTGGCTATGTAGAAATCGCAGAACTAATGAAGATTCCAATCGGTACAGTCAAGACCTACCTCCATCGCGGTAAGCGCGCACTGCGCGAGATTGTGGAGGGAAAGTTCAAGCCGGAGGAGTTGATATGATGACATGCTCCGAAGTCAGATGGCAGCTTTCCCAATTCCTCAAAGGAGAAACGGGGCCGACGCAGGATGAACTAATTCGCGATCATTTGGACGATTGCTCCGACTGTGCCCTGCGCTTGGTTTCCAGTGGGAGAGTAGATCAGATTCCACAGCAGGCGGACATCCCATGGAATACCGATCTCACCCAAAGAGTCTTATCCTACTATCCGGTAAGCCCCGCTGGGATGGTAATGGTACGGCACTTGTCGTGGGTATTTATTGTCAGCGCGGCCTTCGCGGTCGGTGTCTTTGTGTTCGTGCGGAAGATGCTTGAAGCGACCCCGGCGAGGAGTTTCGATCGCCTTTCCGAGAGTGGCACTGAACGCCTGGATGCTGTAGCAGTACAACTAGCGGCAAATCCATTTCTGAATTATGTCGCGCTGGCGGTCTTGGCGACCCTCATATGTGTGGCTCTGATTGCACTGGTGGATCGACCGACAAGAAACGATAACGCCGCTATTCGTTCAAGTCGCTGAATTGCCAACGCTCGAAATAGCCTTTCAATCTCCCAGATATTTGCGTAAGTCCTGAAGCAACTTGGCCCGCAAGGGAATGTTTGAGTTCACGAGCCGATTGCCGTGAAACATCGCATCAATTTCCTGAATATCGAGCACCCGAGGTACCAAATCGGAAATCAAACTGACTGACTCGCGGGAGTAGACGTCCTTGTCGGCATAGGCCATGAAGACCGGCCGATCGCCGAACTCCCGCAATACCGGGACAATGCGCAAACCCAGGTATTCTAATCCCGGGGAAATCATCGCCACGTACTTCACCCGAGCGTCGCTTTGCGCATAGATCAGACCGGCATTCCCGCCGAGTGAAGCGCCGATCACCGCCAGGCGCGTCGAATCGAACTTGCTGCCGTAGACTTCCATCGCCTTGCGGACCAAGAAGGCGATATCGTCCGGGAATTTCATCGCTTCGCCGACGTAAAAAGTATTCTTCGGACGCAGCCGATTGGCCTTCAAATCGAAAGTCGACATTCCGTAGCCGCGTAAATCCATAGCAAAAACAGCATGCCCGGATTGCAGCAACTCATCGCGAAACGTGTTCCAACTCTCCGAGGATTCATTGGCTTGATGCAGCAGGATCACCAAAGCTGGGAGTCGTGGCTTCAATTTATCTACCGGGGGGATCGAAAGGTAACCAACCAACTCGACGCTGGTGTCCGGCGCATCGAAAGCAACTTCAAGAGTTGCGAACTTCCCCATTTTCGCTGCGCTGGCATCCGGGCTCAGTAGAGAAGCCATGAAGACCAATAGACATAAATAGACCGATATTTGCATGCCGGAAGTCAAAGCTTTCTTCATCATGATGTTTACAGAGCTCTCCTTAAATGACAGTGTTCTCTTCAACCAGCGTTGCCGCTGCAAAGCGGTGAGGCGAAAGTGCCGACAGATCAATTGAGGTCGGCTCGCCGCAGATCAATTCGGACATCACGATTCCGACGGCCGGCGCGTGCATGAAGCCATGACCGGAAAAACCGTTGGCATGATAGAATTTCGGGTAGATTCCGCTCGAACCAAGAATCGCATGATGATCGGGCGTGGTGTCGTACAAACCGCCCCATTGAGCCTTGATCTCGGCAGTCTCAAGCTGCGGAATTCTGTTCAATCCTCTCTCCAAAATTGCATCGGTGTAATCCGGATGGGCTGATTCGTCAAACCCTTCGGGAGTGTCCTTGTCGGCCCAACCGAGCAGCAGGCCGCCCGATTCTTTATGCGTATACAATCCAGAACTCATATCGACGACCATGGGAAAAGACTCCGTAATGAACTCAAGCGGCGCCGTCGTGACAATCTGTCTCTTATATGCGCGAACCGGCAAATCGATCCCAATCCACCCGGCAACTTGACGTGAGTGCGGTCCGGCGGCGTTAACCACGCAAGATGTCTCGAATTCGCCCCTACTGGTAAGCACGCCCGTGATCATATCCCCGGAGTGGCGGAGTCCGGTCGCCTCGTGTTCCGTCAGGAATTTTACGCCGAGTTTGCGGGCAGCACTGACGTAGCCCTGTGTGAATTGATGCGGATCACCAATGCCGTCTTTCCGAGAAAAAGTGCCACCCAAAACATCGTCAACGAAAAGCGGAGGAACGAGTTTCTTGATTTGTTCGCGCGACAACCACTCGACGGGGTGTCCGACGCGTTGCCACATGGCGAACTGTTTGCGGAATGCTTCGACATGCTCGTTCGTGGTCATCAAGAAAAGATAGCCGACTTGATCAAACTGCACTTCAGCACCGGTCTCTTCCTGGAAGACTTCGAATTTTTGCTCCGAGAGCATCGACAGGCGTACATTAATTTCGGTACCAAACTGGGCGCGAATCCCTCCGGCGCACTTGGCGGTCGCGCCATTGCCGAGATACTGGTCCTTTTCCAGTACGGCGATCTTCCCAAATTTCTTCTTGGCAAGATAGTAGGCAATCGAGCAGCCAATTATTCCCCCGCCGATTATGACAACATCATACTTTTCAGACATGTAAAGACTCCTTGGTGACACAGCTCGTCAGGTAGCAATTAAGCGGGCGAAGAGGGCAAGTCAAGGAGGATTTGGAGCGTCATTAAAGCAGGATTGGCGATGGGAACACGGAAAACCGTCTTGTCCTAGAGCGTGCTTTTCCTTCATCAATACCGTGGTTCAAGGAAATTAGGCCCGGGAATTGGAAGGATAGTCGTCCGGCCCTGAATTCGTGAAGGGGATCCCTCTGCGATTTCTCCACGGCGCGAAAAACTGTGATTTTGCAGAGAGCGAGGATCCCACCCATGACGTCTCTCTAATACGCCCTCGAGAGTATCGCCGCAACCTCCTCAAGTAATTGTCGATCGGAGACGGTAAATGCAGCATGCTTGTGAGAGTCGATGTCAATCTCTCCGACTACGGCACCATCTTTGAAGATGGGCACAACAATTTCGGACTTCGTCTCCAGTGAACAGGCGAGATAGCGTGGATCGGCATTGACATCGTCGATGATAATTGTCTGTTCTTCACGAACGGCAGCGCCGCAAATGCCCGAATCAGTCTTGATGCGGGTATGAGGAGACGGCTTACCCAGAAACGGACCAAGCACCAGAATGTTTTCACCTTCAAGATTGTAAATACCTACCCAGTCGTAGTGCGGGTAATTGTGCTTCAAGATATGGACAGCCTCCAGCGGCAGCCTGAGTTTGGCATCCGCTGAGGAAGCGACCTCGCGCAGCCGGGCCAAGACATCATCATCGGTCAGTCGCTTGAGTTCTTGTGCCGTCATCTGAAGTCCTCCTTCCAATACTTCTCTAGCTCTTGGTACTTTTCCGGAAATTCAGCTGTAAACTTCATGAACGAGGGGATCGGATATCGAACCCCGCCTTGGTGAGTTCCTTCCAACCCCTCAACAAGTTCTTGGGCATGCGCCGCCGGAAAAGCATAGGCCATTTCGTGATCCTGCGTTTGTCCGAAGAGTCGATCGCCGTAACAGGGAAGGATCACCTGCGGTTTCTGGGTCTGCATTGTTTCAATGCAGATATCCGCACAGTCAAGGCGAGATGAAAATCGCGAATGCAAATAGCCGCCTGATTTCCAGAGCGAAGCGGCCAAGAGGCGCATTACTTGTGCTGAGTTGCCATACACAAGAAACACCTGCGGCTCAAAGGCGGCCCGTTCGATCGGCGCCGTTAGAAAGTAATCATATTCTCTGAACGAGAACTTGGCCAATTGCTGTTCCGTGCGGGCACCTGCTTTGGCAGTTTCGGTATACATCCCTTCGCAACAGCACCCTTCGGTGAAGTGCTCTACCTGCGGCTCGAAACCGAAAGCCGATTTCGCAAGCGGACAAGAGATATCCTCGCGCCCGAGCGCCATGATCCAACCATATCGGCGGGCGAATCCGATCCCTTGACATATCGCCGATTTAATCCCCAGGTCTCGCAACGGTCGCTTGGCGCGATCGGGAAGGGCCTCACCAGACTTGACCATTCGAATAGCCAGGGGATAACTCTGTGGCCAAACATGTTTCTGAAGTGAATCATTTAGTTGTTTCAAAATGTCATTCATCTGTCTGTTCCTCGCAAACCCGAATATAGAACAAATTTGGTCGATGTCAAATGGAGCTCTCGGGTCGGTGGGAAGGGTGCGTGAGTTCAGCAAAGTACAATCTCTGCCGATTGAGAAGTGTATGACAAAGAATCCCAGGATACTCGTCGTCGACGATGAAGAGTCGATGTGCAAATTCATGGAAATAATGCTTCGGAAAGAGGGTTACATTGTATCCACGGTTCAATCCGGCAAGGCCGCAGTCGGGATAATTGAACAGGAGAGCCCGGATCTGGTCATTTCGGATATCATGATGCCGGAGATGTCCGGCATTGAATTATTGGTCGAAACGAAAAAACGCCACGATAATATGCGGTTCGTCGTTATGACGGCATTCGCTTCGGTTGATTCGGCCGTTGATGCCCTCAAACGCGGAGCCGATGATTACATCACAAAGCCGTTCAAGATTGACGAAATCAAGCACGTCATCAAGAATCTGCTCGAAAACGATGAACTGCGAACGGAGAATCAAAAGCTCAAAGACGAGCTGGCAGGCCGTTTTACGCTTGATAAATTCATCGGCAACTCCGAGGTCGTGATCCGGCTCAAGGAACTCGTCAAGCAGATAGCGTCATCTGATTCGGCCGTGTTGATCTTGGGAGAGAGTGGTACCGGCAAGGACTTGATTGCCCGCGCGATCCATTCTCACTCACGCAGATGCGACCAGCCCTTTGTTGCGATTAATTGTGGCGCTATTCCCGAACTCTTGTTGGAGTCTGAACTTTTCGGCCACAAGAAGGGTTCTTTCACCGGTGCTTTCAAGGACAAAGACGGCTTGTTTCAGGCAGCCGACAAAGGGATACTCTTCTTGGATGAAATCGGTAACCTGACAGTCTCCCTGCAAGTCAAGTTGCTTCGTGTGCTCGAATCACAAGAATTCACTCCGGTTGGCGCGACTGTGCCGGTAAAAGCGGATGTGCGGCTCGTAGCTGCCACCAACGCCGATCTCGAACAAGACGTGAAAGCAGGACGATTCCGCGCCGACCTCTACTATCGGCTCAATGTTCTGCCAGTGAGTCTTCCCTCGCTGGCGCAGCGACGCGACGATATCATTCTGCTGGCTAATCATTTCCTCGCCAAGCTGGCCTTCAAACATAATTGCGCTCCTAAGACTCTGGCCGGAGATGCCGAGTCGCTGATTATTGCAGCGGAGTGGCCGGGAAACGTCCGCGAGCTTGAAAATACGATTACCCGTGCGTTTCTGCTCTCCAAAGGAAACATCATCAGGTCCGCTGACTTTCCGGAGAAGTTGCGCTCTTCGGAGCCGGCCGAAATCTCGCCGGCGCCCGACACGGGCAATCCGACACTGGAGTCAATTGAGAAGGCATATATTTTCTGGGTCTTGAGCCAGACGAATTGGCAAAAAACTAAAGCAGCCAAGCTTCTTGGCATCGATGCGTCAACGCTTTATCGGAAAATTGAGCGCTACGGTCTTAAGAAGGAAGATTGAACTCCGGAGATGATTGACAATACGCCACAAGCGCATTGCATTCTGCAATTGTAGTTCGCATAAACCAACGCCGATTCGTTTCGAAACGGAGCATCAGGCGGAAGGAAGCGGCGTAGGGCAAATCGTCGCAACTGCTTACGATCGAGCGCCGGGTCGGCACCGCACTTGCATAGGTGCATGACGGTTCGGCAAGGAGAATAAAGATGATGAACAGAAAATACAGACAATCAGGTTTTACGCTGATCGAATTGATGATTGTAGTGGTAATCATCGGAATTCTCGCGGCAATGGCAATCCCACGATTTATCGCGGTCAGTACTAAGGCCAAACAATCAGAAGCCAAACTGCTTCTGAAACAAATACATAACAACCAGCAAACCTATTTTCAGCAAAATCAGACCTATTGGATTCCACCGGGCGGAACACAGGCTAATTCTGTGACTCCGTTGGCCTTTGCAGAAATCTGGGTTGATATTCAATTGCCAGCTCGCTATTGCTATTCAATTGTCGGTACACCAACCACTTTTGTCGCAACAGCCTGGAGCAGTACTCTTGATGAGGATCCAACCATCGATCAGTGGACGATTGACAATTTCGGAATGTTGTCAGTGACCCCTGGACTGAATGACGCAGAAGACTAAAAAAACGCTTCATTTTGAAACATTCGGTGCCGATAGAAAAAGGGTAGCAAAAATAACGACACTTCAGTAGTGCAGACTCCCGGAAGGGTGTTTTTGCATTTGTCGCACATTCACATCGAGGCTCCTCGCGCTCTTCCTGTGGGGTTGCCGGAGTTACCGGGCCAATTGGCGTTTGACCATTAAACGATTGATAGAATAGTACCAAGAGATGCAATCCGGATCGTGTTCGAATAACTTCATGCAGTTCGCACAGGTGGGTGGGGTGTGCAGCGGTTCCACGGGTTTTTGCTGTCCACCAAATCTCTTGCGTTCTGCAAGGGCGTTGTGGCGTTGTGAGGCAGATAGCCAGTCGAGCAGGAGGGCGCACAAATCATAGGACAGAGTCGGCCCATGCGAACACGCAGCGGGAGAATGAGTTGCGCGGCGCCACAATTTCAACTGCAGTTGAGCACACCGCTTGCATATAGGCAGGTCACTGATACGAGATATGACAAGAATGAATACTGAAGTCAAGGTTAACCACTAACGTAGGAGGAGCAATGCTCACACAGATGAAGAGAAACCAGAGAGGTTTCACACTTATCGAACTTATGATCGTGGTCGTGATCATCGGCATTTTGGCCGCATTGGCCATTCCGAGATTCATGCGCGCGACAACCAAGTCGAAACAGTCTGAAGCCAAGCAGATTCTCAAGCAGATCTACACCATGCAGCAGACCTATCGTCAGCAAAACGATGCTTACTGGGATCCGGCCGGCGCCGTTGCTGGTAGCGCAACCGGTAATGCCTTTGCTGAGCTTGGTGTCGAAATTGGGCCGACCGCCCGTTATTCGTACTCCATCGGTGGTCTCACCGCGACGACCTTCTTGGCGACCGCGGATGTGCCTAACCCGGGTTTGGATGACGATGCTACGCCAGACACTTGGACCATCGACCAGGATGGTACACTGCTCTGCACGTCGGACGACTCTGTCCTCTAAGACCAACTGCTTCACGCAGAGAGGCGGGGATTCCCCCCGCCTCTTTTTTTATGTCAATCAAGAGGTTAATCCCCGTCGAATCTTGCCGAAAATAGGTACATGACAATCAAAAGAGCTCTCCTGTGGTTGTCCTTTCTGATTCCCTTGGGCATTTACATGTTCACCCTGGCCCCGGGAACATTTTGGGAGGACTCCGCCGCGTTCCAGGCGGCAGCGTACGAACTCGGAATCGTTCACAATCCTAGTTTTCCGTCCTACATTCTCTTGGCTCATCTTTTCACTCTGCTTCCCTTTGGAACAACGCAGTGGTTGGTCAACTTGTGTTCCGCTTTCTGCGCGGCACTTTCGGCGATGATGGTCTTTCTCATTGCCGTTCGTCTGCAACGCAAAAGCGCCGAACCGGAGTCGAATTTCGGACATGTCGTCGCACTTGTATCGGCGCTCGGCTTCGCTTTCGTCTATGGCGTCTGGGCGCAAGCAGTTCGTGCTGAAGTCTATACCTTCAACATGTTGACTATTCTCTTTATAGTCTGGCTTGTCTTGAAGTACGCTTCGACGGAAATATCTGGCTCCAAGTTCGCCGGTCTTGCAGGCATTGCCTTCGGCGTCGGCTTGGCCAATCATTACCTTATCCTTGGCGCCGTTGTCGCCCCGGCTCTGGTCGCATTGTTCGTCTATCATCGTTCAAGCCTGTTGCATTGGCGAGTCGCCGCGAAATTTGCGGCATTTACCCTGCTCGGACTCACGCTATATTTTTACCTGCCAATACGAGAGGCCGCCAACCCGGTGTTCAATTGGGGGGACTTCTCGAATGTGGAATCTGCGCTGAAATCGATTCTCCGCATGGATGAAGCACTTCCGATTGATCAATTGACCACGACAACTCCATTCCTCTCGCGGCTGTTTGCGACACTGGCGGAATTGTGGCGGTCCGTTCCCCTGGTCATTTGGGCGTTGGCGTTTGTTGGTTTTGTGTCGCTGGCACATAGAGAGAAGCTGTCGGCTTCAATCGTTGGGCTTATGACATTCTCTGCGATCCTTGTCACAGGCTATGCCGCCGAGTTCTCCCGATACAACCTGGACCTGTATGGCTACCTGATGCCAACGTATGCCGGTTGCTTCATCGCGGCCGCCATCGGCGCCGTTGCCGTTCTCCGATTTGCATTTGCCGGTATCCCCAGTGACCGGCGAGTACTTCGCGCTGCGGTTGCGATCACTGTCGGTATAGTGATGTTCGGAAGAACCGGCTATCTTGTGGCATCAAACTATGAGGACGCAAGCAAGCGCGATCTGTGCACGCCGGATGAGTATGCTGCCAGCATCCTTGAGTCGCTGGATTCAAAGGCGCTTTTCCTCGCCGGTGAAGATAACAGTTTTTCGCCGTTGCTCTGCAAACAGGTAGTCGACGGTCTGCGTCGAGACGTGAAAGTCGTTTCCGCCGGCGCACTGCTCAGGTCTGACTATCGCAGGAAAATGCAGTTGCGATGGCCGTGCTTCTGGTATCCCGCCAACTGGAACGACCGATCCTTTGCCGAGGAGTTCAGGCCAAATTTGACTGAATGGGTCGCCCGGAACTCGAAAAATTATCAAGTGGCAATGACGCTCTCCCAATGGACCTCTCAGCTGATTCCAAATTTGCAGCCAATGGGATTTTGCTATGTCTACTGTGACAGCGGACGACTCAGCCAATCGCAAGCCGCCAAGTCAGTTCTATTTTACCGTGACAGTGCATACCTTTGGGCAAATAGTCCTGATATCACGACGCGCGAGCACTTTGGACGGCTGTTGTACAACTTGTCGGTGTTCTACAGCAAGCACCATCAACTGGCTCTAGCTGCCAAGTACAATCGGGATGCCGCCGTCGCCGATCCGACAAATGTTGAACTCTTGCTCGGTTGCCTCAAGATGGCAGTACTCGCAGCGGAACCCGAAGACCGAGACCGTTTCGCTGCCGCTATCGAGAAGCTTGATCCCGGAAATGAGCGGCTCGAGCAGATTCTCAAGGCGGTACTCGCAACCGCACAGGATGACAGCCATGGCAAGTGAGTTCGATGTTTCCGTCGTCGTCCCGATGCACAACGAGTCGGCGAATCTTCCTGATACTATCGAACAGATCGCGGCAGAGCTACATCGGTCCAACTACAGATTCCAGATCATCGCCGTCGATGACGGATCGACCGATACTACAGCCGGAAAACTGCACTTGTTCGCTGCCTCATGCTCCTGGTTGTCTGTGATCAGTTATACTCCCAACCGGGGCAGGGGCTATGCCATTCGTGCAGGGATCGAGGCTGCCCGGGGCGAGATTATCTGTACGACTGATGCCGATCTCTCGTATTCTCCCGACCATCTGACGCGAATGATTGCGCTCTTGAAGAAATATGCCAAATTGGATTGCGTTGTGGGTTCGCCCTACACCGAAGGCGGTTCAACTGAAGATGTGCCGCCTCTTCGACTTTTCATCTCGCGTCTCGGCAACCGCGTGATCAGCCGCGCCATAGGCGGCAACATCAAAACCTCTACCGGCGTATTGCGAGCATATCGCAAAAATTGCATCAAGTCGGTAGAGTTGTTCTCTTCGGGCAAGGAATTGCACCTTGAAATAATCTCCAAGTTGCTCGCGGCCGGATATAACATCATGGAAATGCCGGCAACACTGCGTTCCCGCAAGAAAGGGAAGTCCAAGTTTCGCTTCCGTGCGATAGCCATATCGCATTTGCTCTTCTCAATGCACGAGAAGCCAATTCTGCTTTTTGGACTGATTGGTCTGGCCCTCATCGGCCTTGGGCTAATTGGCGGCGGATACGTCCTGTACCTCTGGCAAACCGGTACGCTCAATCCAAATCGGCCGCTCATGACTTTGATCGTCTTGTTTATTCTGACCGGTATACAGATTCTGATGTTCGGTTTTCTTGGCAGCGGACTTGCAAAGCTGCGCAGGGAAATATTCGTTGTCCAGCGCGAAAACAAAATGCTGGAAATGAAACTGGATGAATGGAAGGAAACGCTTGAAACTGACGCGAAACCGCAACCGGCAAATGCTTCAACAGCCGTCCGCGAACGGCAGGAGCATCAAGAAGCTCCTGTTGATTACGAATCGCCTGCCCGTCTCGGCTGAAGATCCAGCCTCGCCGTTTGTCCTGGATTTCATCAAGGCTCTGACGACGGCCGGAGTGGAAACATCTGTCTACACTTCGCACATAGGCGAGGTAGCGACGGATTTGGGCTTTCCGGTGCATCGCTTCGACTGGGGCGAGACCCGTTGCACACTCTCTGAGCTTCCGCTCATGAATTGGTCGACTTGGCAGAAGATCAAACGTCATTTCGTCTCTGGCAAAGAAAATTTGCTGCACCATTTAGCAACCCATCGTTACGACCACGTTCTGGCCCTTTGGGCATTGCCATCGGGTTGGTTTGCGCAACAAGCTTATCTGGCGACTGGCACGCCATACTCCGTGTGGTGTCTCGGCTCCGACATCAATGTCTGGGCGCAGCGACCAATTGCCGGCCGAATGGTCCGTGACGCCCTCGCAGATGCCATGGCGCTCTTTGCTGATGGTGACGAGCTAGCGGAAAAAGTTCATCGGATTTCCGGTAGGGAGTGCCGGTTCCTGCCGACCCTCAGACAGTTCAATTTCCGCATGCTTCCGATGCCGCGCGAGAAGTTTTTTCTCTACCTCGGCCGCATCGAAAAGAGCAAAGGCGTATTTGATCTCTTGCGGGCGTTCGCGATGCTCAAGCAGGACATCAAGGACTACCGGCTTCTTTACGTCGGAGAAGGTTCAGCGACCGGGAAACTAAAGAAGGAGATCGAACGACTTGAGGTTCGCGGCAAAGTGCATCTGTTGGGGCGGGCACCGGTGGAAGAGGTCATCAACTATCTGCAGCGGGCAAGGGCTCTCGTGATTCCAACGCACAGTGATTCTATCCCGCTGGTTTTCGGCGAAGCACTGCAGACGGCAACTCCGATGGTAGTAACCAATGTCGGCGATTTGGGCACACTGGTCCGTGACAACAAGCTTGGTTTTGTGGTTCAAAAGAAGTCCATCCGCTCACTCAATGATGCTCTGGTTCGCTCAATGGTTAGTGATCTTGACATAGTTCAGTCGTCGCAACGTCTTCTGGATCGCTTCTCGCCGCAAATGGCCGCAAACACCTTCTTGGAGGTTGCGAATGCTTCCCTCGAGTAAGCAACACTACTATGACCGCTACTGGCAGGAACAGGATCGTGTCCGCGTGTCACGGCGATCGGAATGGCGCGCCGAACGGCTGTACGGGCTGATCGGGATGCGCTACCATTCTCTGCTTGATATTGGAGCTGGTCAAGGCGAATTGATCACTTACTTTCGTGCCGCCGGATATCGGGTCGCCGGGTGGGATATCTCCCCCGAAGCCGTAACGCAACTTCGTGAAAGCGGGTATTCGGCGGAAGTCGTCGACTTGGAGACGGATCACTTCGACGGATACTACGATGTCGTCGCCTGCTGCGAAGTTTTGCAGCAAATCGAGGACCCTGTCGCAATCATGCGCAAAGTATCGACTGTTCTTCAACCCAATGGCCGAATCTTCTATTCGGTGCCCAACGAATATCACATTCTGCGGCGCTTGGGTTTTGGCAGCCCGGCCGAATCGCACATTCAATTGTTCTCGGCACGAAAGGCTGTCGAACTTGCTGAGATTTCAGGATACGCGGTGGAAAGAAAGCTATACCAGCCCTTGGTGCCGCCGCGCTGGGGCCGGCTATGGTCCCGTGTCGGGCAGTTGCTGGCCGACCTCCTGCCGCCACTGTTTTCATTGTCGATTATGATTCTTGCAAAGAGGCCAAATGAAGAGTGAAATTACCCGTCAGAACGAAGTGTTCGGTACGTTTTCAGAGCGTTTTCCAATTCTATACGACAAATCGGGTCGTACCCAAAAGGCACTGAAAATTGTCGCAGTGATCAGCGACTTCTGGAAGGCCGACGTCGCGCAACTGCGGGTACTTGACGTCGGTGGCTCGGCCGGCGTCATGACCGAGGTTTTTGCCGGTAGTTTCCGTGAGGTCGTCGAACTCGATATTGACCACGTTGCCGTTGAAAAGGGAAAGGCTCAATGTCAATGTCCTAACGTGGAGTGGATATGCGGAGACGGCGCCGACCTGCCGTTTGCAGATGAATCGTTTGACTGCGTAATCTGCAACCATGTATACGAACATATGGACAATCAAGAAGGGCTTGCTCGCGAAATCCACCGGGTATTGAAACCTAACGGCTTCTGCTATTTCAGTGCCGGTTCACGCTTTGTCCTTATCGAGGGACATTACAAGTTGCCATTTTTGTCGTGGCTGCCGAATCGGCTTTCCAATTTGTACATGAAGTTATTCGGAAAGACCGGCGGCTACGATGTGACGCTGCTTTCTTATCCCAAGCTGCGAAAGTTGCTTAAGAACTTCCGTCTTCACGATTACACGATCCCGATCTTGAAACATCCGGAGGAGTTCGCCGCTGATGATCTCAAGAAGTCCAATGGACTTGCGTTTCGCGTGCCAGTATGTGTTTACAAGGCCGCTTATCCGCTTCTACCTATCTGGATCTGGATTTTGACTAAGCGTTAATCTCGCAGCGCTGCTGCACACGCTGACCAAAAAACGATTGCGCATTGCGATTGAAGTGCATTAGCTTAGCTTTATGCGCGTACTTCTTATTCTTTTACTCACACTTGCACTGCAATCGCCGAATCTTGAAGCCGACGATTTCAGGTTCCCGGCAGATACGATAAATCAGACTCTCAACATAATCGGTATCGATACCTCCGACATCGGATTTCATCCCGATTGGGTGGATCGTGATTCATTTCGGCTCGCACTGATTGATTCGCTGACCCGCAGGCCACTCGGGATTCCGTGCCTATTGAAGTCAAATGGTGATTTGTTACTTGATTCGACACGCTCGCTGCTCGATCACTATCTGCTTCTTCAGACCCGCCTGCAGAACCCGGCTCCGATTCGGCCCGCTGCGACTCCAATCTGGCCGCGAAAGACAGTCGATTACTTTGACAATTTCGTCAAGATTCGACGGGGTTGCGATTCACTTGCTTATTATGTGAGCCGTACCATTCTTGAAATGACCTCTTCGAACCAATCAAGTCTCCTTAGAGAGCTCAGCCCCGAAGAACAACGATTCCTTACCGATACATTCACGGTGTTTCTACAGGAAGAAGAAAAGGATGTCGACCGCCCGCTCGAAGAACTTGATGAGATTCAGAAATTCCATGAGCAGCTTGCTCTACGCTTCAAGCAGTTAAGTGACACTCGTGACTTGCGCAAATTTGCTTCACCCGACTTGAGTGTTATTGTTGCATACGAAAGCCTTGTTAGTTGGATCCGGCGAAATCCGGATCTTATCGACAAGCTCGCAAAGTGCGACCTGTTGTCACAGTTCAAAGATGTTCAAACCCCGCTGGGACGCATCGCCGTTCGCGGGACCGGCAGTGACCGCTATGAAGGGTTCTTTGACCTGATCATTGATCTGGGTGGTGACGACGAGTATTATTTGTCGCGGTCGGCTGACTTGCGCAATCAGATAATAATTGACCTATCGGGACACGACCGCTATTTCGGCCGCTCGGCACACACGATGGGCGCGGGTTTTTTCAGCACCGGAATACTCGACGATTGGAGCGGCAACGATTTGTATTTTTCTGGTGACTTCTCACAGGGCTGCGGAATCTTCGGCACCGGGATTCTGCTCGATCGTGCGGGTGATGACACATACAAGGGCAATATCGGCTGTCAGGCCGCGTCCTCTTTCGGTATCGGGCTCTTGCTTGACAACGCCGGCAGAGATACTTACAGCGCAGCGCTGTACTCGCAAGGCTTTGGTTTTATCATGGGTGCATCGGCGCTGGTTGACCGCGGTGGCAACGATAGTTACGCTGCTGGCTGGAAATACGGCGACATCTTGCGCTATGAGGACCACTACATTTCGTTGTCGCAAGGTTTCGGATATGGACTGCGGCCGTACTTTTCGGGAGGTATCGGACTGTTGATAGATGGCGCAGGCAATGACCAGTATGCGGCAGACATCTTTGGACAAGGGGCGTCCTACTGGTATGCGCTTGGTGGTTTGCTGGACTACGGTGGAAATGACAATTACATAGCCTATCAATATGCGCAGGGCGCTGCCACACACATGTGTTTGGCGTCATTGATCGATATCAGTGGCGACGATCTCTACAGCTCGAAAGGCGTCTCGCAGGGATGCGGACATGATGTTGCCTTTGGTCTTCTGCTTGATTGCGGCGGAAATGATCAATACAGCGCGACCGACTTATCGCAAGCGGCGGGATCCGCAAACGGCATCGGCATGCTGATCGACTTGCGCGGCGATGACGGGCATATCGCGCGAGTTCAGGCGAACACGCATGGCTACGGGAATCCCCGCCGGGAATTCGGCTCGATTGGCCTGTTTCTTGATCTGCAAGGCATCGACACTTACCGAGGTTATGGCAAGGACAATACCTACTGGGTGACGCCATCCAAGTGGGGCATTGGGGCCGACCTTAATTCTGAGGTGAAGAAGTGATGCGAGGGCTGATCTGTTCGCTGTGCCTATGGTTGGTGTCAACTGCGACAGGGCAGGGCACCGGAGCTGAGGTTGATCGCCTCTTCCGCCAGGCGTCTTCTGGCGAAATTCGTTTTCAAAGTGTCGTCAAACCCTCAAAAGACTCGCTGATTGCTATGGCCGACTCGGCTTCAAAATATCTCGTGGCGAAATTGAACACAACTGATGCCCGCGAAAAGGTAACACTGGTCGAGATCTTTCGCGGAATCGGTAAGAGTGCGACACCCTACTTGACATCAGCGCTCAAGACCGAAAACAAAGACCAGTTGCGCACCACCGCCCGCTGTTTGGCGGAGGTCAAGGATACGGCAGCGATTGTGTTCTTGACTCCGGCGACGCAACACGGAGACTTCACGGTGAGGGCCGAAGCCATCACCGCAATCGGCAAATCAGGCGGCGGGGAGACAACCGCAAGACTTCTGGAATCATTGCTCGCGGATCCGGTTGATATTGTCCGCAAGAGTGTTATCTATGGCATGGGTACGAACAGGGCGGCTGGTTCAATCCCTCGGCTCATTGCCTCCCTAAATGATAAGTCATTTGTCGTAAGATTGAGCGCCTATGATGCCCTGGTCGCGCTCGACTCTTTGGCGCACGCAAGTATCGCAACGGCACTTGCCACTGCAGTAACAGAACGGCAACTTGTCTTGCTCCTTCGCCTCGGCGGTCAACTCAAAATTGCGAAGACAAAATCCAGGGTAGCTCAAGCGTTAGTTGATTCGTCTTCGCTGGTGCGCGGCTGGGCAGTTTGGAGCTGGGCAAGGTTGGATGAGAAATCGGCCGAATCGAAGTTAGAGCAGTTGATTGGAGCCGAGTCTGACCAATTTGTGCTTTCTCAAATTCAGGACGCGCTCGCTTACCTATCTGCTTCAAAATCTCATGAGTAAGTTTGATTTCTTGAACCAGTTTAACCAAGCCCGACCGCTTGATGCCGACATTGCGGCGATCGATACTTTTGCGGCGGAAATTGGCGGCGAAATCAGTGCCAGCGAACTCGGACGCTTTCTTCTCCTGTCGACCTCGTATCCGCCTGGATTCGCCCACGGCACACATTCGTTGCGGTCGGTGTTCGAGCGCGAGCAGATCGATCTGGCAAAATTCGATTACAATGTGAGGGAACGCCGGCACTCACTTTCCGAGATGGTGTTTGTCGATGCGGAAACTACGGGCCTTTCGGCTGCCACGGGGACTGTCGCATTTTTGGTTGGAGTCGGGGTCGTCCGCGAAAGCAAGTTCATTGTGCACCAGTTCTTCCTGCCCGATTATTCGGATGAGCCGGCGATGCTCGACGCAATCGCCGAGCTTGTCGAAGACCACAGCGTCGTCGTCACCTTCAACGGCAAGTGTTTCGACCTGCCGTTGCTGGAAACCAGATTCACAATGCACAGAATGCCGATGCCGTTCCGTGAGATGTTTCACATTGATCTCTTGCACTGTTGCCGCAGGTTCTGGAAGGGCAGGTTTGAAGATACCACGCTGCAGACACTCGAACGCGAATTACTGGGTGTATACCGCTACAACGACACTCCCGGATATCTTATTCCACAACTCTACTTCGACTACCTCCGTCACGGCCGTTCCGAACCGATGGCGGGTGTGCTCTTGCATAATCGCTTGGACATCGTTACCCTTCTGTTTCTTGCCGACGTCATCCAGAATTATCTCGATCGGGCAGAGCAGTCGGGGTTCTATTCGCCGCTGGACGCTTTGCGTATCTCCCGCTTTTATCAGCGCCAGGGAAACACTCTTCGTGCCTGTGATGCCGCCGACCGGCAGCTTGGTAAGTACGATGGAAGCGACGATTGTCTTGCATTGTGCCTGCACACGTTTCGACTGCAGAAGCAGCTGGGGCGTTATGACAGCGCCCTGTCAACACTGGAGGTGTTGATGTCCGCCAAAGGTGAGATTCGCCTGCTTGCGCTAAACGAATCAGCGAAAATACTCGAGCACAAAAAACGAGACCACGACCGTGCGGCGGCTTTTGTACTTCAGGCACTCGATTATCTTGACAGCCCGATTGCCGAGATACCGCTTGGCCGCATTGCGTTTTGGAATGAAACACTCGATAAACGCCGCCAGCGCCTTCTTCAACGGACTAAGTAATTTCCACTTCACCAATTGCGACTTCTGCCGATAATCTTCAATAGATGAATCGCCTGCAATTTGAAGCAAAACTCTCGACCTTTAGGTCGCTATCAACACTTCCGGCCGTCATGGCGGAGGTCCTGCGTGTTTGTGATGATCCCGACTCCTCGCTGGCCGAACTCGGGGAAGTTATCATTCGCGACGTTGCCTTGTCGACCCGCATTCTCAAGATCGTCAATTCGCCGTTTTACGGCCGGGCACAGCAGGTGTCATCGGTTCGTAATGCCGTAATGACCCTGGGGGCTTCCAAAGTCAAGGCACTGGCTTTGTCGCTCTCACTCTATGATCTGTCTACCAAAATCGGCACGCGCATTGATCTGAAGGATTTCTGGCGTCATTCCCTCAACGTTGCCTGCGTCGCCGAGCTGATAGCCAATCGTGTCGCGCCTAACCTGGCTGAAGAAGCGTTTATCTGCGGCTCGATTCACGACATCGGAATGCTCGTCCTCGACAACTTCTATCCCCGGGAGTACGGCAAAGTACTGCAATCGATTGCAGGCGGGGAAGACATGATCAGCATCGAAACTCAAGCGCTTGAGATCAATCACGCTGCCGCCGGCGAGATGCTCGGCCGGGTGTGGAATTTCCCGGACCGCTATTGCGTGGCCATGGCACGTCACCACGATGTGTTTGATCTCAATGACAACTCGGTTGAAAATCGGCTGCCGCAGATTGTGAATTTGGCCGACAAACTGGCAACCTTCACAATCGAAACCGGCGCGGCGCAACGTCACAGTGTCTTGAGCAACCGGGAAGTGCTCGCAAGTAATCTGGGGCTGTCCAACACCGACCTGAAAGAAATTGAGTACTCGGCACTCAGCCGATTGCTCGAGACTTCTCAATACCTTGATGTTGATGTCGGCACAACCGCAGAGCTGTTGCAGCAGGCAACCAACCAGCTATACTCGCTTTACAGCTACACCGAACAGCTCTATCGTGAGTTGATCCAAACCAGGGAACAACTTGATGAGGAGAAACTCCAGCGCGTCGCCCTTGAGTCGTTGCAGGCCATTGTCGCGACATTCTCCCATTATCTGAACAATGCCGTGGCCTCGATTTCCGGGCGGACCCAGTTGCTCGAGATGTCGATGAACAACGGACAAGTCGACGATCCCGATGGCATCCTCGCCAAGTCGCTGGCCGTCTACGAGAAAAACGCCGACCAGATCACGGCGGTCATAGAGAAGCTCAAGAAGGTTACGGTCTTTAAGACTGCAATCTACCACGACAATACCAAAATCATTGATTTCGAAAAAGAAGCGCGACTCTCGACTCAAGCACTTGAAGAAGCAGCTATCGCCAAATCGCCAACTCCCGCCGAGTAACCGTTTGTTCTGCTCTAACGATACTTTGCGAGCTTCGCATATCTCGTCTCACATCTCTTCTCATACACGGTTTTTACGCCGCGACCTATTCCCAATCACTTAGCCCTTTTTGGTCGACAATTCCTGCTACCGGCTGACGGCTGCCGTCAAGAATTAGCTTGTTTTTTGCGACCAGGACTCGCTATTTGAATCGGTCACGACACCACGGGAGGTATTGGATGACTGTAAGAATTGGTGAGAAGAAACTCACAATATACGATATTTTAGACGTTGCCAGACACAGCCACAAAATTGAGTTATCACCTGCAGCCGTAGAGAAGATCAACACCTGCCGCCGCTTTGTTGACAGGAAGGTGGCACAGCAGGAAATAATGTACGGCATCAACACCGGTATTGGCGACCTCGCCAAAGTCGCTCTTCCAGCCGAACAACTCGAAGTATTTCAGAAATTTCTCGTCTACTCGCACGCGGCGGGTTATGGCGATCCGCTTGCCATCGAATACGCCCGGGCAGCACAGACCTCTCGGGTCAATGTCCTGTCGCAGGGACATTCCGGCTGCAATTTGAGAATCGTCGAAACAATGGTGGCGATGCTCAATGCGGGTGTGACCCCTTTGGCCTGCGAAAAGGGCTCCGTTGGTGCCTGTGGGGACCTTTCACCGATGTCGCAAATGGCATTGGTCATGATCGGTGAGGGAGAAGCGTTTTACCAGGGTGAGCGGATGTCTGCCCGCGCTGCCATGGAAAAAGCCGGAGTCCCCATCATCAAGTTCGAAGCTCGCGACGGCCTGGCTTCGATCAATGGATCCAATGTTATCGCCGGCGCTGGCTCAATATTGCTCTGCGATGCTATCATGCTCACCAAAACGGCTGAAATTGCCGCTGCGATGACGCTGGAAGCGCTCAACTCCAACGCCAAAGCATTTGAAGAACCTGTCCACAAGATTCGCGGATTCAATGGTGCTGTTAAGTGCGCACATCATCTGCGCGAGATTATGAAAAACTCCCAGATCATGGAGCGAGGCGGCAAGAATGTTCAAGACGCCTATTCGATACGCTCGACGCCGCAGGTGATCGGTGCGGTCTGGGATGCCCTTGACTATGCCGTCGCGCAATTCGAGACAGAACTCAACGGTGTGGGCGACAATCCGATATTCTTCCCTGAAGGCGAATCCGGCTTTGTCTTGACCGGTGCGAACTTCCAAGGTACGCCAATGTCGTACCCTCTCGATCACATCGGCACCGGAATGACAATGCTCAACGTCATGTCCGAACGCCGGCTCAATCGTATTCTCAACAAGTCCTTGTCTATGGGATTACCCGCCTACCTGACGAAGGGTGCGGGGATGCATTCCGGGATGATGCTGATGCAATACACCGCCGGTTCGTTGGTATGCGAAAATCGAATTCTCTCGTCGCCCGCTTCAATCGGCTCAATTCCTGCCGCCGCCGACCAAGAAGACTTTGTTTCGATGGGAATGACCACAGTACTTAAAACCCGCGATATCATTAAGAACGGTTTTGCGATCATCGGTATGGAGATAATTGCCGCCGCCCAAGCCTTCGAATTCCTCAAGCCAGCCAAGGCCGGCAAGGGATCACAGGCGGCGTACGACGTCGCCCGAAAGTATGTCCAGGTACTGGAGGAGGATCGCCCGCTTCACAGCGACATAAACGCAATGGCTAAGGTCGTCGCTTCCGGTGAGATTGTCGAGGCTGTCGAATCAGCCATCGGCAGACTTCGGTAGCCAACAGAATGTGTTGAAAGCGGCCGCGGCGAAACGGCCGCGCGGCAGCTGAAGATTGTTGCCGCGCATGATTTCTAAAGACTTTGTTCTTGACACATTTGAGCAGCATCAATATCCTGCGCCAGTATATCTTTGTAACGGTAAGGAGTTTGGAATGAGAACGTATTCGTATCTCTGTGCAGTTTTGTGTGCACTCTTCCTGCTTTCGGGGTCTGCTGCCCAGGCCGGAATTGGCGGGACACTCAAGAACAAAGCAACGAAGAAAGTCGAAAAGAAGGCCGAAGAAGAAGCCGACAAGGCCATTGACAATGCCACGGGCGAAGGTCAATCAGACGGCTCTGAACAGTCCTCCGGGAATGGCGAAGCCGAATCCGGAGGCGGCGGTGGAGAAGGCATGAAGCCGGGGGAAGGCGTCTGGGTCAATTATGATTTCGTCCCCGGCGACCGGGTCATCTACTTTGAAGACTTTTCCAAGACTCCAGTCGGCGATTTTCCGCAGCGCCTGCAGTTCGTGTCAGGTAACATGGAAGTCGCTGAATGGCGCGGCCAAAGGTGGTTGCGTGCCGCGGATGACGCTAATTTCGAGATTCCCTTGAGCGAGCCGCTTCCTCAAAGATTTACGCTGGAATTTGACTTCTACGGTCCCAAGAGTGCCAATACGATTGAGATCAAGGACGGTTCGGATCTCCAAGACCAACACCATTGGCTCAGATTCTTTTGGTATCTGGGTTGCGGGCTGCAGGGGCCAACCGGTGAAGTCGCACAGGCAGAAGTGCCGGCGCGCGCAAAGGAGAAGATCGCGCATTGCCGGGTCATGGGGGACGGAAAATACATGAAGGTGTATGTGAATGACATACGCGTCGCTAATGTCCCAAACTCGACGTTCGCGAGGTCATCAAGTCTGCCAGTGCACATCTGGGCTTCCGAGACTGAACCAACGATGATCACGAATATTCGGATCGCTGCCGGGGGAAAGAAAATTCTCTATGATCAACTCATGGCCGACGGCAAAGTCGTTACGCAGGGAATTTTGTTTTCATCAGGAAGTGACGAAATCCGCGCAGAATCTACGCCTACATTGAAAGAAATTGGCACAATGCTCAAGGATCATCCGGATCTCAAGATATCGATAGAAGGACATACTGACAATGTCGGTGAAGACGCTGCGAATCAGGATCTAAGCAAGCGCCGAGCTGCTTCAGTCAAAGCGTACTTGATGGAAAAATACTCCATCGAAGATTCCCGGCTGCAGTCGCAGGGTTTCGGTGAAACGAAACCGGTTGATTCAAACGACACACCGGAAGGGCGGCAAAACAATCGTAGAGTTGAGCTAATCAAGCTGTAGTCCAGACCTCAATTCAAGTCCGAAAGAAAGGCCGGGAAGTGAATCCCGGCCTTCTTTGTTTCAAAGAAGACATCATGATGGATAGTCGAATCACCTCATTCGCATCGAAGGTCAAGTTCAGTGCCGAGAATTATTCCATTCTATTTTCTTGCGTTTTGCCTGCCAATTTCGTAAATCCTCTGCCGCGATTGCCGGATGGCTTCGCCGCTCAGGAAAGGCCGATGTGACTGGTTTTATTAATCTTCTTGCCAACAATCCACTGCTGCTGCTCTTCACTGTGATTGGCCTGGGCTACCTAATCGGAAATATCAAGGTCTTCGGGTTTAATCTTGGCATTGCCGCCGTGCTCTTCGTTGGCATCGCGTTCGGGGCAATTGATCAGCGTCTGAATTTACCCGAGTACATCTACGTTCTCGGCCTGGTCGTCTTCGTTTATGCTCTCGGACTTCAGGCAGGCCCGGGGTTCTTCTCTTCGTTTCAGAAACGCGGTGTCCGGTTCAGTATCATTGCTGTGGGGGTCTTAACCGGCGCGGCACTTCTGACGGCACTACTCGGTAATATCCTGGGAATGTCTGCACCAAGCATCGCCGGTTTGTTCTGTGGCTCGCTGACCAACACCCCGGCTCTGGCGGCCGCGGTCGAAGCGGTCAAGGGTTTGTCTGGGTCGATCCCCATCGAGATGCGAGAAACCTACATAAATAGCCCCGTCGTTACTTATGGACTGGCTTATCCCTTCGGTGTTTTCGGCGTCATCCTTTGGCTTTTTGTATTTTCGAGGTTCTTCAAGGTCGACTTTGCTAAGGAAGCGGCGGATCGAACCTCTTCCGAAGCACCGGAAGAGATAATCAGCCAAACTTACAGAATCACCAATCCTGCGGTGAACGGCAAGACGGTCGACGAGGCGGTTCAGCTGCTGGGCGATCCGGGCTTTGTCCTCAGCCGGATCAAGCGCGGGGAAGATGTCTTCATAGTCGCACCGGACAGAGTCTTGCAGATGGGTGACCTGGCGGTAGCGGTCGGTACCCAGACGTCTTTGACGCGGGCACACGTGCTTTTCGGCGAAGTGTCCTCGGAGCAAGTTGCTCAACGCCGCGATGACACGGCCTACACGCAGCTGTTCGTGTCCAACAAACAAGTGGTGGGCAAGTCGATTCGGGAACTGCGGGCAGAACATCACTTTGAGGGGGCCATTACTCGATTGAATCGTTCCGGGGTGGAATTTGTCACAACTCCAGATACGATTTTGGAAATGGGTGATCGCATTCTCGTTGTTGTGGCCCGCCAGCAGAAGGAGCAAGTTACCAAGCTCTTCGGCGACTCCGTACAGTCGCTCTCCGAAACAGACTTTCTATCCCTCTCGCTTGGAATTGTTCTGGGAGTTTTCGCAGGAATGATTCCTTTCCCGCTGCCCGGCGGAGGAGTTTTCCGTCTTGGATTTGCCGGGGGGCCGCTCGTGGTGGGCTTGATCCTCGGACGCTTGGAACGTACCGGTCCGATTCAATGGGGACTGCCTCATGCTGCCAATCTGGTCTTGAGACAAATCGGACTCGTTCTATTTCTGGCCGCTATCGGGACCAAAGCTGGCTTCGGATTTGGTACTACTTTTCAGGCCGGTTCGTGGGGACTGTTCCTTGCAGGTGGTATGATCACTACTTTTACGACAATCACTACCATCATCATCGGTTACAAGTACCTCAAACTGCCGATGCTTGGTGTAATGGGGATGATGTCCGGTATCCAGACCCAGCCGGCATGCCTTGCTTACGCCAATCAGCAAGCCGAGAGTGATCTCCCCAATGTCTGGTATGCGACCGTTCAACCCGCGTCAATGATTGCCAAGATCATGCTCGCCCAGATAATTGTAACCACGCTTATCCTCTGACGGCCGCTGTTGCGGATCTGACGACTCATCAATGGACTCACCTCTCATCTACGTGGCGCTCTTCGTTGCCGCAATCATCGCGGGGTGGATTGACTCAATTGCGGGTGGTGGCGGGCTGATTACTTTGCCGGCGCTGCTCGCGGCAGGACTGCCACCGCATGTGGCACTTGGGACCAACAAGTTTCAGTCGTCGTTCGGTAGCTTTACCGCGACCATGAACCATTATCGACGCGGTATCATCAATATTCGGGAAGTCCTGTGGGGCGTGGTTTGCACCGCCATGGGCGCTGCCGCCGGTGCTTATGTTGTTCAAATCCTTGACTCGAGTCTTCTCGAGAAGATCATTCCATTCCTCCTGCTGGCAATTCTTGTCTACTTCCTATTCTCACCACGTTTGGGCGATTTGGATACCAGGCAGCGAATCCCCGGGAAGGTGTTCTATGTGGGCGTCGGTCTTGGGCTGGGATTCTATGACGGCTTCTTTGGCCCCGGGACCGGGTCGTTTTGGACATTTCTTCTCGTTTCGCTAATGGGTCTAAATCTTCTGAAGGCTACCGGTTACACCAAGTTGATGAACTTTACCAGCAACATTGTCTCACTCGTGGCCTTTGCTTTGGGCGGGAACATAATGTTCACCGTTGGGATTGTAATGGCCGTCGGGCAGACGCTAGGGGCGTACGTCGGTTCACACATGGCGATCAAGCGTGGGGCCAAATTTATTCGTCCGGTTTTTGTAATTGTCGTCCTGGCAACAACCGTAAAACTCTTCTCTGATTACTTCAGATAAACGACGTTGTTTGCTTTGCCACAACAGGTTAGCAACTGTAGCACAAGTGCCGGATTCCGACGCGACCGCCCGCAATTAGCGAACCATAAAAAGATGAACTTTCTGGAGCCATGTTCTGTAAACTCATACAGGATGAAGACGTCAAGTGGACTAATAGGATGGGTTAGCGCCCTCGTCCTCGGACTCGCCTCAATACTTATGGGCAATCCGAACAGGGTCAATCACGTTGAGGTCGAACTCGTTGCTGATCAGAGTTCTGTTAGTCCCGGCGATACGGTAACAATCGGTTTACGCATGCGGCTCGACCCCGAGTGGCATCTCTACTGGACCAATCCGGGCGATGCCGGGTTGGCGCCGCGCATAAATTGGAAGCTGCCAAACGGTTGTGTCGCGATGCCTGCGCAGTTTCCAGTTCCCAAGCGAATACAGGCCGGCCCCTTGGTGAGCTTTGGTTATGACGAAGAGCTGTTTCTTCTGTCCGACATCATCCTCTCAAGGGACGCAGACCTTGACGAAGATTTCACGGTCAGCGCAGATGTCGACTGGTTGGTCTGTAAGAGTGAGTGTATTCCGGGAGAAACGGAGCTCTTTTTGACCTTGCCAGTGTCTGCTCCTGGACCTGCTCAAGAGTCAATTTGGGCAAGACGCTTCGATGATGTGCGTTCAAGGCAGCCGGCAATCGACTCTGACTGGAATGTGGCGGCTGAAGCATCCGCAAGTCAACTTCGACTCAAGCTCACGCCCGGACCCTCTTCAGCAAACACAACTCCCGCCGAGATATTCTTCTATCCGGACAAGAAGGGCATTATTGAAAACGCCGCGCCACAATTACTCTCCAAGACCGCTGATGGCTTTGACGTGCTCATCACACGAAACGCCTTGAACACGGATACGATAACTGAAATTTCGGGAATGCTGGTTTCTACCGAACCTTGGGTCCGACGCAACACACGCCTCGGACTCCAATTCACGACACCCGTGGAACTCATATCGAACTCGAAGCCTGCCGCTTACGCCGGGTCCGATATCACCTGGTGGCAGGCGATCTTGCTAGCCTTTGTCGGCGGGATCATTCTGAATCTGATGCCCTGTGTTCTGCCGGTATTGTCTATTAAGGTACTTGGATTTGTCCAACAAGCAGGAGGAGGACAACGGCGCATTCTCAAGCACAATACTGCCTTTACTTTTGGCGTACTCTTATCATTCTGGATTCTTGCCGGGAGCCTGATACTTCTGAGAGCCGGTGGTGAGCAACTCGGATGGGGTTTCCAATTGCAGTCACCGGCATTTATCATCGTCCTGGCTTCATTCATGTTTCTGATGGCGTTGAATCTGCTGGGGGTCTTCGAAGTGGGTGCATCGTTAACAGGCATAGGAGGCAATTCGAGACAATCGGGTCTGATCGGATCATTCATTGCCGGTGTTACGGCCACTGTTGTCGCGACGCCCTGTACAGCGCCGTTCATGGGCAGTGCTCTTGGATTTTCTCTGACTCAACCGGCAGGAATTTCGTTGGCAATCTTCACTTCGCTCGGACTGGGAATGGCGGCGCCCTATCTCGTTCTCACGAGTTCCCCATGGTTGCTTCGGTTTGTACCGAAACCGGGGCGCTGGATGGAGACTCTCAAGCATGTGATGGGATTCCTACTCCTGGCGACGGTCGTATGGCTCACCTGGGTGTTGTCGATACAGGCTGGAACCGATTCGATTCTTCTGCTGCTCGGCGCACTGCTATGTCTTGGGGTCGCTGCCTGGATCCTCGGCCGGTGGGGCGGATTTCTCAATGATCCCGGTAAGCGTCTCGCTGCCCAAATTGTTGCCCTAGTGTTAGGGATAACGTCTGTATCAGTAGTCGCCATGAACATTCAAACGGCTAGGGCCAACAACTTTCCCAGGAGCTGCCATTGATGGAATCGCCTGGGAAACGTATTCACCTGAACGTGTCTTGGAATTGCGCAGCCAAGGCCGCCCGCTCTTCATCGACTTCACTGCAGCCTGGTGCCTCAGCTGTAAAGTCAATGAGCGCGTCGCTTTCGGATCGCTCGATGTACAAGACAGGCTGAACGGACTTTCCGTAGTGACAATGAAAGCCGACTGGACGTCTCGTGATGCACAAATTACACAGGCGCTTGCTCAATTCGGACGGAACAGCGTTCCGCTTTACGTGTTGTATACCGGAAAAAGTGGTGAAGCGCCGATCGTCCTTCCGGAAATTTTGACTCCCGGTATTGTGCTCGAGGCACTGAAGAAAATAGAAGGATAGCCTGGGGCCCGTCGCACCGGGCTCCAAATGTAACAGTGGGAAACGAAAGGAATGACAACATGAACAGACTGACCAAAACGATTTTGATTAGCGCCTTGATGCTGACCGGCATAGTGTCGCTGGCATTCTCGCAAGAGTCGAGCAAAGAAGCAGCAATCGCCTCGGTCACTATCGATAAGCCGGCTCCCGATTTTGTCCTCAAGGACATCGAGGGCAAGGAGCACAAGCTATCTGAGTTTAAGGGAAAGTATGTTGTACTCGAGTGGGTCAACTATGACTGCCCATTCGTGAAGAAACACTATTCGTCGGGAAACATGCAGAAACTGCAAAGCGTCTATACGAAAAAGGACGTGATTTGGCTGTCCATTTGCTCGTCAGCTCCGGGTAAGCAGGGTCATTTCCCGATTGCCGATCTCAAGAAGCGCATGGAGTCTGAAAAAGCAGTCCCAACCGCGTATCTACTGGACGAGTCTGGCACTGTAGGAAAACTCTATGGAGCTAAGACGACGCCTCACATGTTCGTAGTGGATCCGAAAGGCGTCCTTCGCTATGCCGGCGCGATTGATGATACGCCGTCAACGAAATCGTCTGACATCGCTGCGTCGACCAATTTCGTCTCGTCATCGCTCGATGCTCTAATGGCGGGAAAGTCTATTGCAACCAAATCATCGACACCGTATGGTTGTTCCGTCAAATATTAGGACGGGTATCGACTGTTCGGAATTCTAATTGTGTGTGTGGAGTCGATCCGATAGCCGGCTGATATCTACAATATTCAACCACTGGCATTCTGTCCGGGGACTCGCATTCTAAGGAGAAAGATATGAACAGAAGTCTCGGTTTGCTTGTCATTGCTTTCATCGTAGGAGCGGGCTCGTTGATGGCGGCTCCACGACCCTTCGGGCTCCATGGCGCCGGACCGCGCGTCGGAATCTCGATCGATCCCGACCAGGTTCATTTTGGCGGCCATCTCGATCTTGGTGATTTCGCTACGCGACTAATGGTTTTTCCATCCGTTGAAATTGGTGTCGGTGATAACCTGACGGTTGTTGCGCCGATGTTTGATATTGCCTATCGGTTCCGCGAGGATTGGGGTAGCTGGAATCCTTATCTTGGCGGAGGCGTTGGGCCGGTGTTCGTTTCATCGGACCGCGGCGGAAACAACAGCGAACTGGGTCTTTCTGTGCAAGGCGGAATCCAAAAACGTTTAACTTCACAGTCGGGATTTATGTTTCTGGAATTCAAGATTGGACTGGCAGACTATAACGATTTCAAGTTTACGCTTGGGTGGTGCTTCGGAAGCAAGTAATGATGGGTAAACTGCCCGGCTGTTGTTGGCGGCAGCGGCGCCTTATTCCGTTCGATTCTGCCGATAGGCGAGCACCCGGACCTTCTCCAGCGTAATCAGCCCTTCGGTGATAATAGCATCTAGCTTTTGCAGGAAGGGCGTCAGTTTGTCAGCCGTGTCGACGATCTCAACCACCATCGGCAGATCTTCCGAGAGGCGCAGCACCTTTGCCGTGTGAATTCGGCTGTTTGCGCCAAACCCCAATGTTCCGCGCAGAACAGTGGCTCCGGCTAGCCCCTCAGATCGCGCCATCTCAACAATGACTTCGTAGAGCGGTCGACCGTGGTGGCGATCGCTTTCGCCGATAAACACCCGCAACAATTCCACTTCACCAGAGAGTTTCATCCGTTTCTCCTAGACCGATCGTCCGATTGCCATTCCTGCAAGTAATCCAATATATCCGAGAATTATCTGGCCACCCATACTCACGAGCGCAAAAGTCCACTCGGAATCGCGCAGCAGCTCTCCGGTCTCAAAAATGAGCGTCGAAAATGTAGTGAATGATCCCATGAAACCAATCAAAATGATCGTACGAGTCCCGCTGCTTATCAATAGGCGTTCTTCCGCCAGCGGCCAAACCAGCCCGAACAGAAAACAGCCAAGACAATTCACGGCAAATGTGCCTGCCGGAAAACTGCCGCCGTAGATTCGTGCCACCAAGCCGCCCAATCCAAAACGTGCGAGCGCTCCGGCGGCCCCACATACGGCGATCAAGGCGAGCTTTGTCAACATCAGGATCTCCTATTGATGAATTCTCTTTTGTTGAACAATACGATGGAAAGCGAAAGAAGCAGAACACTCCAAGCGAGGTAGTACGCAATTCCCGAGAAGATTGGGGAGACACTTGAAAGGTCAGACTTCAATATTGCGTCCAGCGAATAGGTGCGATTGTTGTCAATCGAGAGAAATTTCAAGACATCACCGATTGTTTGCAGTGTTGGAAAGGGCAGCTGCTGGAAAATATCACCGATCTTGCTGAAGAACCAGTAAAGAGCCGCCAGAAATGTTGCCAACAGGGGATTGCCGAAATTGGAGAAAAGCAGCCCGAGCCCAAAGGTCGAGAGCCAGGCCGACAACAACTGCAGCAGATAAAGCGGTGCGACTCCCGGTACCGCAAAGCGAAAAAAGATGAGATGCACTACGGCGTAGAGGGCAACGGCAATAAAGAGGTAGATCAGCAATCCGTAGAGCGAGCCAATTATCTTGCCGGCGATTAGCTCGGTACGCGCAATCGGGCGCGCCGCGAAAGTTAGTAGCGTGCCATCGCGATAATCAATGCGCCACGTCGTTATTCCGAGAATCAGTGCCGCAATGTGGCCCATGAAGTTCACCAGTGCGAAGAAGGGGGCGGCGGCGCTCTCCGCACCAACACTACCGGGAGCCATTCGGTCGATGAAGATAATCGGCAGGATAGTGGGAAGTGCCAGGAAAATACAAGCTCCAACAAAAACCCAGATGATTTTCGAAGACCGCAGTTTGCTCAACCGGTGCAGGGCAAGGTCATTTATCATCGCTTAGCTCCTCATGCTCCACCAGTTTCAGGAACTTATTCAGCAAGCCGCCACCGGTCTGCTTGACGCTGATAACATCCCCCCCATGTCGGAGGATGGTCTCAAGCGCAAAATCTTTGTCGGCGCGGTCCCGGCTGGAGATCGCAGCATCTGCCCCATCAACGGCGACAGTGAAGCGCGTCTGCAGCGCGGCGATCAATTCGGCGCCATGCGACTGAAAAGTGATCTTGTAGGACGATTGCTCCGAATTGAGCAGTGTTCCCAATTTCTCCACAGCCAGCAGTTCACCATTGTTGATGATGGCTACTCGATCGGCAATGTCTTCAATATCGGAAAGAATATGCGTGGAAAGAAAAACGGTCTTTCCCGCCGAGCGAAGCTTCTGCAAGAGTTGCTTGACTCTCGCCTTGGCAATTGGATCCATACCGGAAGTCGGCTCATCAAGAATCAGCAGTTGCGGATCAGCAATCAGTGCCTGTGCCAGTCCGATCTTCTGCGTCATTCCCTTGGAATAGTTGCGAATTCTAATTTGACCCGCGGTCGGCATATCCAAGTACTCCAATAACTCGGCAATGCGAGTTGGAACTGTCGATTGTGCCGCCCCGCCTAAGCGTGCAAAAAGCCGCAGGAAGTCCTCGCCTTTGAGAAACCCGTCAAAATTGAATATTTCCGGCAAAAATCCGACCTGCTCGCGTGACCGCGGATCTCGAGAGTCGATTCCGAATATCTCGGCGTGCCCGTCATTCGCCTGAATGAAATCAAGCAGAACGTGCATTGCCGTTGTCTTGCCGGCGCCGTTGGGGCCGAGAAATCCAAAGATCTCTCCCGACGGCACGTCAAACGACAGGCCCTTCAGGGCTTCCTTGCGATTTCCGCGTTCGCGATAGGTCTTGCGAATATTCTCGAAGCGTATTGCAGGTGCCATCGTCTTTCTTATTCCACCCTGAAATTGAACCCGCCGGAAGATCCGGTTAGCTTGCTGCGCGCTGGCAAGCCATCTGCAATTTTGCCGTCAGTTCGCCCGGAGAATATCCCTTCGTATCCCAGCAACGACCGAGCCGCTGGACGAGAACACGACGGTGAGGGGTAACGTACGAACAGGGGACTTCGCGAGGTACTGCCCGTCAGGGTCAAAACCGAAAGGCAAGTTCGTGTTGTCGAAGTCGACGACTTGCCGAATCTCTTCCGGGGAGTCTTGAATATTTACAACATAGAAATCGAAAACGGAATCAAGTTCCGGAGACTGGCTTGCCCGCACAACTTCCTGTATCATGGAAATGCTGCGTTCAGAAGAGATGCTCCAAAACATCACGACACTGGACTTGCTGGTGTCTTCCGGTACAACTACTGTACGCCCGTCGTTCATGCGAAACTGCAATTCAACCGCTGTCTCAGTCTTGGATGTTGGTTGGATTCGGTTTGCCACCAGATCATACTGCCAAACCGCCAGGCCCGCTGCCAAAACAATGCTCAGTATTTTGAAAAATGAAAGTGGAATCTTGCGGAGAACGCTCATCGAACACTCAGTTTCTTCAGGCGGGTCAAGATTGTACCAATGCCAAAGGAGAGTAAGCCGAAGCAAAAGCCCAGCGCTGATATCGCAACGCCAAGAATGAGCTTTCCTTTCTCGGACAACTGGTAGACCGACTCTGAATGCAGAATTGCCGTGATGAAGTCGTTTTCGGTACTTACATTTCGAAGGTCAAAGCTCGTGGCTAGCAAATACGCGATGCCAATAGCGGTTAGCGGAATAATAAATCCCATTATCTTGAAGAATCGTTCCATGCTAAAGTCCTCTGCATTGCGGATCAGTTCTTGGACGGACAAGGTCTATCAAAGAATGCTAAATTTCAATATGATGGGCAATTGTTTTTGATCAGTCTCGACCAGGGCATTAGGTGCACGAATCTTCCTTAGAAAAACTGCGATGTCGACAGGTAAAGTGAAACCGACCCGTCGCGCGGATTCAATGCAATATCGATGCGGCCGACGCGACCAAGAAACTGCTTGATCGACCCGCGAATTCCGGCACCAACCGAGTAGTAAGGTTCGGCAAATGCATCGTTGAATTTCCGGCCGCGTCCCCAGATAGCTCCATAATCCACAAAGACGACCAACTGACCATAAAACACGCGGGTGTCCAGTGTCCGCCATCGTGTTTCGAGGTTGCCGATGATCGCATGATCGCCGCGTTCGACTTTTTCCTGCGTTCCGCGCACGTTGCTTTCGCCGGAGATTGCATAGGGCCGGATTCGTTCGTCAGCCGACGAAGTCTGCAGGCGCACGCGCATCGCGACATTAAAGGCATCCTGAATGATATACTTACGACCGGTCACTGAAAGCCGCCATTTGCTGAAGCGCCCTTGAGCTAATTCATTGATCGCCGCGACATCGATGGATACGTCATCACCATCATAAAAGTATCGATCAAAGTAGACCCTCCCAATAACCGCTCCTGCGCCAACGGAATAGCGAGGATAATCGATTGAGTTCACCGCCAATCCAGCTGTGTCAGCGGAAATCAGCTGCCAATTCTCGCGATCATACCCGACGTAACCCTGAATGTAGAGCCGTTCTTTGAGCCGATGTCCCAGTGAACCAGAAACGGCTTTACGAAGATAGTCGTACTCGTAACGCGTACCGTGGAAGTTAAGCGGATCAATTTCTCGCTGTTGTGCCAGCGCAAAACCGACAGCAAGATCTTTGCCGAGGAATCTTGGAAATATTGCAGTAATGTGCCCGGAGTTCCTTCCTTCAAAGCGTCGGTAGAGGACTACTGTCTGTAGGTAGAAACCCAGGAAGTCTCTTTCATGGACACCGACGGACCAATCGAGCTTTCCATCGGTTCGCCCAAATGCAACCATTGGCAGAAGCGTCCAAACCTCACGCAGGTCAAATTCAATGTCAACCGAATCGCCATCAGGTATTAGGTAGGAATCAACCCGAGAAAAGATTCCGAAGCCGTCAATCTTGCGACGATCTCGTTCAAGCAATTCGAGGTCCAGCGGCTGTCCGGGTGCAGAATCTATTTCGCGATAGAGAATATACCGACGAAGCTTGAATTTTCCCGTGAAGTCGATGTGACGAATCGTCTTTGTACTCAAGCCGGCCGTGTCTGACACTTCGCCGCTGACAGGCTGTGCACAAACACTGGCATTGGGGCAACACCACCAAAGCGCGGAAATGAGAAGCAAGGTACGTAACTTCTCGAATTCTGTATCAATTTGAAACATCAGAGCCATCACTTCAATGATCTTAGTCCGCCCCCCAGTGTAGCGAAATCACTGGAGTGAAGATTATAATCGAATTAAGTCGTGTCGCGAATGTAATTTTGGTGCCTTTCGAAATAAGCTGGAGCTCACATAGTCCGATAAGTATGGGTAGGGAGGACATAACCCGACTATGTCTAAGCAGGAATCCAAAGTGCTTATCGTCGATGACTTCGGCGAAACCGGAAAAATCCTCGTGCAGATGTTTGATCATCTGAACGTAGCAACAGAAAGCACCAACAGTCCGGAGCAGGCGTTCTCAAAAATCAGCGAGAATAATTATGAACTGGTTATTGCTGACTCAAGAATGCCCAAACTGGACGGTGTCAGCCTGCTCAAGCAGATTCGGCGCTGCAATCCTGAAACAAAAGTAGTGATCATGTCCACATTTGATTCACGCCATACCCAAAAAGTCGTCGTGGCTGACGGCATTGACTACTATTTGCCGAAACCGGTGAAGCTGCAGCATTTGCGCAAGATGTTGACTGAACTTTCACTCACACTCTAGAAGCTCGCTTGCAAGCACCGGATCATCGGCTGCAACAGCTGAACCAGAAGTTCCGACTTGCCGCAAATAAATGTGATTGCGTTTTTCCCGCAATTTAGTATACTCTACATGAGTCTTTAAGCCGCTTGAGCGAGGTCAGCCCTTACGAATATCTGCTAATGACCGAATCCGAAAATCCCGGCCGTAATCTGGCGACCGGAAGAATTACTGCACAGTGAAAGGTCTTGGCATGTATCCATACTTCCGAAAATTGCTAATCCTAATCCCATTCTTGTTTTGCCTGATTCCAGTCTTGGCGTCGGCACAGCCAATATCGGCCAAGTTACATGCCCCGCGCGGGGCTGAACCGGGCTCAATTATCGACGTGTTCATCTTCATGCAATCGGCACGCCAAGTAGGGGGGATCGACTTCACCATTTGCTACAATGACAGCATCTTCTCGTTTCTGAGTGTGGTACAAGATACGGGCCTTAATAACTGGGAGTACTTCACCTCGCTGCACAATGCGGATTCTAACACGGTTAACATATTCACGATTGCAGATACGCAAAATGGCCCGGTTCATCCCGATTCGCTCGATTTGTTTCCCAGAGGATCCATCGCCAAGTATTCGTTCTTCGTGGCTCCCAATTGGATATCCGATTCAGCGCGCGAAGAGTTTTCTTTCTTCTGGCTCACCTGCGGTGATAATGCAGTTTCCAATACCCGAGGTGACACGCTGATATTGCTGAACCGCGTTTTTGCCCCGAACGGAACCCTGATTTGGAATGAACCGGATGGAATCAACTTTCCCGAGAGTCATCGCCGCCCGAACTTAGGGACTCCAGATAGCTGCCTGGTCGCCGCCGACAAAGTGCTCTTCAGCATCGATTTCTACAACGATGTGGCGACCAACTTTTTCATCTGTGGTGACTCCGACGGCAATAACGGAATTACCATCTCGGATGCCGTTCACGTGATCTCGTATATCTTCTCCAGTGGTGCGCCGCCCAATCCCCTGGCAGCCGGGGATGTCGACTGCAGCGGTATGGTGACGATCTCCGACGCAGTTTATCTCATCAATTACATTTTTGCCGGCGGAACACCACCCTGTGCGGCCTGCCCGTAACGATTTTATGTTCAGAGGTCACTTCTTGTAACTGTATTTTGGCGTCCACCCGTTTACGCCGCGCGGCAGCAAATCGAAGAAGTGCCAGGTCGGACAGAAGTCATCGCCGGGACCGAAGAATGCTTTGGCAACGCGGAAGATCTTTCCATCCTTATTGCGGAAGAAGGTTGACACGCCGGGTTGCGCGCCGCCACTGGCTGACTCGAATCCAAGCGCTTTGCCGAAATTGGTACCGCAATGTGAGTAGATTCGGAATTTCCAACCGCGCCCCCTGGAAAATTCCCCCATAATTTTTGGCTGGTCAGGAGAAACGACGACAAATCCGGCACGATCGGCCATGTGTTCACGCAGTCCATTGAATCCATCGGCCCACATTGTACAGTAAGCGCAGCGCACGCCCATGTTGTGAACAAGAACCAGTTCTTCGTGGTCGCCGAACATCTGCGACAACTTCACCTTCTTGCCGCCCGCGGTTGTGAAGACATAATCCTCGACTTCCAAAGGTACCGATTGACGGCGCATCTTTGCGAGTTTCTGCTTGTCCTTGAGAATCTGCCTTTCCAGGCGTTCGATGTCTCGCTCGTGCTGTCGAGATGACGTTCTGGCCATGATAAACCACCTCTTAATTCTTGGTAACTATATTAGCTGTGCGCTTCTCGTAGATAATACTTCGTTGCAGAGAATAACGACCTGGAACCACCGTGGCAATCAGGAATCTATGAAAATCCATAGTATAAATTGATTGTCTTCGGTAGTTGTACCCCGCATATTCGACCACCAATGATTGGAACTACTTACCCGCCTGGTCGATGGTCGTGCTGAAGTCGCGCGAAAGCCATAGTTCACTGGAGTTGGTTTCCGGTGTTGTCCTCATTAGTTTTTCCGCTGTCTTCGTGAAGTTGTCTGATGTCGGCCCGTCAGCAGCGGCCTTCTATCGCATGTTTTTTGGCGGAATTTTGCTTCTGCTGATTGCGGTCGTTACCCGAACGAAGCTGTGGTTTGGCTGGAGATCGTTTTCATTAGCCGCTTTTTCCGGCGTGCTGTTTGCCGGTGACCTGGCCTTTTGGCATCGCAGTATTCATTACGTTGGACCGGGGCTGGCAACGATACTTGCTAACTTTCAGGTCTTCTTCGTCACCACTTTTGCCATCATGGTTCTTAAAGAGCGCCCGCATCTTCGAGTTATCTTGGCAATTCCACTCGCACTCCTCGGGTTGTTTCTGTTGGTGGGAACCCAATGGCGGGAGATGGGGAATGATTATCAGACAGGCGTACTATTCGGCCTTATCACTGCCATGTTCTACGCGTCCTTCGTGTTGACATTGAGAAAACTTCAATCGTTGCCGAATGCACCTGCTCCCTTTGCAAATGTGACGATTTCGACGCTGACAACAGCGGTTTGTTCGGCGATAGTCGCACTGCTCGCGAACGAGAGCTTTGTAATCCCCGGCACACCCACGGTTCTGTGGTTGATTCTCTATGGCGTCTGTGGTCAGGTATTGGGATGGGTGCTCATCACCCGGAGCATTAAACATCTTCCGGCGGCGCGCGTCAGTCTGACCCTGCTGCTGCAGCCGACGTTATCTTTCATCTGGGACCTCCTTTTCTTCCATCGCCTGACTGTCATGGTCGAAGTTGCCGGGGCTGCGATAGCGATTTTCGCAATCTACCTCGGAACCTGGAAAGGCGAAGTCAAGATTGACTCGAGACAAGTTTGAACACCAATGAGGATACGCCGTCCCGTATTCTGGAACTCCGGTCATATCGAACAGCCTCGAATAATATGATCAGGTACTCGATCCATAAGAGGTAACGACAACATGACTTCAGTTTCAAATTGTCCGAATTGGACAATGGCAGTAAGGCACCTGAAGCGCGAAGATCCTGTCCTCGCTCGCGCGATTGGAATGATCGGTCCCTGCAAACTGGGCAAAGGCGAAGGTGGATTTAATGCACTGGCACGAACAATCGTCCACCAACAGCTATCGTTGAAAGCGGCCGGCACGATCTTTGGCCGAATCAAGCATCTGGCGGGCAAGAAAAAGCTGACACCGCCATCTGTGGCGAATCTTTCCGATGAGCAGCTTCGTTCGGCAGGGGTGTCGCGTCCGAAGATCTCTTACCTACGCGATCTCTGTGCCAAGACAACTGCGGGGGAGATATCGTTCCGCAATTTTCCCCGAATGAAGGATGAGGAAGTGCGCACCGCTCTCACTTCAGTTAAAGGACTGGGTGTATGGAGCGCCGACATGTATCTGATCTTTGTCATGAACCGGACCGATGTGCTTCCGACCAAGGATCAGGGACTTGTGAACGGCATCTGTCTGCTCTATGGTTGTAAGATCGACGATATCGAGTGGGATGAACTACGCGAGCGCTGGTCGCCGTATTGTTCAATCGCGTCGTGGTATCTTTGGGCGTACAAGAATCGAATGATGGAATTGAAGACCAAGTGATGAAGAAAGCGATTGTAACGGGCGCAACTTCCGGAATTGGCCGCGCACTCGCGCTTAAGTTAGCGCGCGAAGACTATCTGGTGGGCATAATTGGACGCCGCAACGAGAAACTTGAGGAATTGAGCCGCCTTGCACCAGGTCAATTTGTTACCAGGTCGTTTGATTTACGCGACTACGACAAGCTGGAGAGATGCTCGATGAATTGGCGAAAGAATTGGGCGGGCTCGACTTAATGATTGCCAATGCCGGAGTTGATCGGCGCAACCCGGCTTTGAATCTGGAGCCGGAGTTGGAGACCATCGAAGTTAATGTTGCGACCTTTGTTGTGATGTGTCGATTGGGCGGCCGCCTTCTTCAAAAGCAAGGGAGAGGCCATATTGTTGGCGTTTCATCGGTAGCCGCATTTTGGGCTAATGCTCGCACGCTGGCATACAATGCATCAAAGGCATTTGAGGCAAAGTATCTCGCCGGATTATATGCCAACCTCAAGCCCAAAGGCATTTATGTGACCGACATCTGTCCCGGCTTCGTCGCCACCGAGATGACGCAGGGCCGCACCGATATGTTTTGGGTTGCCTCTCCTGAAAAGGCCGCTGACCAGATCTACCGGGCAATTCTCAAGAAAAAACGCATCGCTTATATTTCGCGCCGTTGGCGCTACCTCGGTTGGATCATGCGCATTCTGCCGTTTCGACTCTACTCGCGGCTGACCATGCAGAGTTGAGACTTGACCGAATCGCTCTACTTGCACAAAACTTTTACTACCCGTATATTCATCATGATTAATTGACTGGTTTAAACCACGATTGGAGAATCGCAAGATGGCTACCTACATCATCCTTAGCAAACTCGGTCCACATGCTTTCGAAACACCGGACGGACTTAAGGGCATTGCAACTTTAGTAAGGGAAAAACTTAGGAAGGAATGTCCGAAGGCGAAGTGGGTAGAGAGTTATGGCTGCATGGGAAGCTATGACGTTGTCGACATTGTCGAATCAGATGATCCACAGCAAATTGAGAAAGCGGTAATGATTATTCGCGCACTCGGCCGTTCGACGACAGAGACTTTCTGGCGACACCGTGGGACGAGTTCCTCAAAGCCCTGTAGATATAACTAGGCCCCGGCTTTAGGCCGAGGCCTGTTGGGTGAGTGGAGGGATTATGACCAAACCCGCATAGGGGGTAATCAGGGTAGAACAAGTCTCGCAGCTGCATAGACTCAAAGAGCAGAACTGAAGTGACCTACAAGATTTCTTCTACATGTTTTGAGACGTGAATTATTCCGAATTTGTTTAATCGCTTACCTTAAAACTTTCCCGTTTGCACGCAATTTGGTGAACTTGGCCGAGTTCAAAAAACAATTGACTTTATCGATGCAATTAATACTTTGCGTTTCTCATCTGAGGGCTCGTAGCTCAGATGGTTAGAGCGCGCGCCTGATAAGCGCGAGGTCGGCAGTTCGATTCTGCCCGAGCCCATTTATTCTGTCCTTCGATCGCGGTGCCCGAGCCCATTTATTCCAAAGCGATCAGACGGCTAGGTCGGGAGTCGGTTCGACCGCAGGTGCCCGAGCCCATTTATTCTGTCCCATTGAACTACTAGGTCGGCGGTTCGACCGCAGGTGCCCGAGCCCAGTTTATTCCAATGCTCTACGAGTTAGGCGAGTTCGACGGAACGTGCCCGAACCCATATAATCCTCCGCAGTCAAATGGTTAGAACGTCCCGATAGATCGGGAAGGTCGGCAGATTCGATCGCAGGTGTCCGAGCCCAATGTTTCCCAACCAACACCAATTTCAACGCCGTGATAATCGCAAAGATCGGCAGTTCAAAGGAACGGGCCGAACGCCCCGGAAATTGTCAAGGATCCAGATTTTTGGCCAGAAATTCGTGCGCCGCCCCGAGATCCCGGGACGGCGTCTTAGTGGAGCGCGCCACACTCTGCGCTGTCAGTGGTAATCGATTCAACCTCGGCGCAGAGCAGGTGGATTTAGGTACTAATCGGATTCGCAGTTGTGCCTGGGAAGTCAGCGGATACCTTCTGAAGCATTGCCGAACTCCAATTGGCGACACTTGATATCTATGGTACACCATTGTGCCCGCCGCGATCCCGTCTGTTTGTCAAAAATAGTTGATCTTCAGGCAAAAAATGCGCGTGAAAATGTTGCTTGCGTTAGGGTCTTCAGTCGATAATTTGGTTTATTGTCAAATAGTGTCAGAAGAAGAGGATACAATGCGACAGTTTGTCATTGGCGCAGTTATTCTGCTGGTCCTTATTCCGGTTGCACTTATAGCGGCCGACGATCGATTGACTTTCCTGGCAGTAGACTTCGTAACCTCACGCGATTCTATCCGGGTCTTGGGCAACATCACGTTTACCGAGGCCGATACGAGCAGTAGTTTTGAGCTCTTGCTTAACCTCAAAGCCGCTGTTTATGCGATGTATTTTCTATCTGAAGAGGATTCGATCACGGCACACTTCGAACGTACGGGTGGTGATACAATTGTCGTGACACGTTCAAGTGCTCCCGGTTTTGTGCGGGCACGGGTTCTGTCATTTGATCTGGCATTCCCAATAGACAGGAATGACGATTCCCTGATCATGTTGGATCGGGGCAATCGTTGGTATCCCGTAGTGCCGCACGGTTTGACCTATGTCGTGATGCAGGTTTTTGCTGAAGCTGATGACGAAGTATTACAGCACGGGTGACAAAGTTAGGAATGAAGCATCTGGCACTGCCTGGTATGAATTCAAGACCAAATTTCCGGTCTACAAGATTCCTCTGGTCAAAGCCCGACGCGGGTATTATCGAAATTGCACAAAGCTTGCCGGAAGCCACGAAATCGCAATGCATTACTTCAGCGTCTCCGATTCCACCGCGTCGACAATTCTCGACGAAGCGACGAGTGCGTTCGCATTTTGCGAAGTCCTGCTTGGTCCGTATCAACATCGGTCACTAACCCTCGTGGAAGCGCCGGGGTTTGAAGGGATCAACATTGGTACAGGGTGCTTTCCGTTGGCTCGCTGACGATGAAAGTGCTTGCCGGCGAGCATTATGAATCTCTCACGCTTACAATTGCCGCGCAATGGTTCGGCGCAGGCGTGTTCAGTGATTTTCCCAGTCCAGGTTTCTGGTTTATGTCGCTGTCGTTGCCGCATTATCTCCGGCTTAAATATGAGTCTCGCGATCTGGACTCATCCAAATGCGATGCGCTATTCGAAAGACAATTGTCCGCGTATCGAGAAATCGCCGGCAAAGAAACTGATACACCGCTCATGGATATTATGCGTCCAGATAGTCGAGAGAAGGGGATCGTCATATACTCCAAGGGACCTTGGCTTGTCTATCAACTCCAGAAGTGTTTGGGACGAGATAATCTGCATGAGGCATTGAGAAGGATGTACGTGAATTCATTGGGGAAAGTCCTTTCCATCGAAGGATTTATGGCTGAAATTGCCAAGCAGAACGAACATGTGCGCCAGCCGGCTTAAAGATGCGCTTCATGGGCGTGGACTTTAATAGTCGCCTGTCAGTTCGATCTTACTTTTCGCGAATGCGATTGACAGATAATGAGTTAGCAGTCTTCTAACACTTACCTGAAAAAATCTTCACAAATCTTCGAAATTGCTATTGACATCGGTAAGCCCATGCATATATTGGGCGTCGCTGTTTGAAGGCGCTCGATTAACATCGACTCCGGGACGCTCGGAGCGATTTTTTTTCGGAGGTGGCCGACAAAATGAAGCCGGAAAAGCTTCAGCAGCTAACTTGAATCTGTCCAACGTTACAAGCGTTGACACTGTATAAATTCAGAAGGCGCGAACTCGCGGGGGCGCGGCAGAATCAAGATACGATCTTTGATTACGAGGGGATGTAGCTCAGCTGGGAGAGCGGCGGCTTTGCAAGCCGTAGGTCGTCGGTTCGATCCCGATCATCTCCAAGACGGTAAAGGCTACTAGCCTGCAGATAAATTAGTCCCGCATTAGCGTGGATGTGACAAGCCAAGTCTCTCGCTGCGGCGGGAGAGTCACGATCTTTGACAACCAAATATCAGAGCCAATGCGGAATCTAAAACGCATGGCTACAGAAATCGAGCTTTTAGGATTTCGATCAAGTTACTAAGAGCATACGGTGGATGCCTTGGCACGGAGAGGCGATGAAGGACGTGGTAAGCTGCGATAAGCCTCGATTAGGAGCAAACATCCTTTGAGTCGGGGATTTCCGAATGGGGCAACCCAGCAGGGTAATACCTGTCTATTGCATACGCTGAATTCATAGGTATGCAAGGCGAACGGGGGGAACTGAAACATCTAAGTACCCCCAGGAAGAGAAAACAACCGTGATTTCCCAAGTAGCGGCGAGCGAAAGGGAAAGAGTCTAAACCGATTGACATGTTAAAGCGGGTGCGCGTTGTGTCGTCGGTGTTGCGGGTTCAGTTCTGACCGAAGTACCCCTAGGTCGAAGAGTCAAAAACCGTTTGGTTAGCCGAATAATTCTGGAACGTCAAACCATAGAGGGTGATAGTCCCGTAGGCGAAAATCAAGCGGCTCTTTCGAATTGATACCCAAGTAACCCGGAACACGAGAAATTCTGGGTGAATCTGCCAAGACCACCTGGTAAGACTAAACACTACTTCGTGACCGATAGTGAACCAGTACCGTGAGGGAAAGGTGAAAAGAACCGCTGACGCGGAGTGAAATAGTACCTGAAACCGTATGCTTACAAGCTGTGGGAGGAAAGTGTGCTCTTCGGAGTACATGGACTGACCGCGTGCCTATTGAATAATGATCTAGCGAGTTACTCCTCGGTTGCAAGGTTAAGGCAAACACTGCCGGAGCCGTAGCGAAAGCGAGTCTTAAACGGGCGTTAAGTAGCCGGGAGTAGACCCGAAGCCAGTTGATCTATGTATGGCCAGGATGAAAGACCGGTAACACGGTCTGGAGGTCCGAACCCACCGCTGTTGAAAAGGCGGGGGATGAGCTGTACATAGGGGTGAAAGGCCAATCAAAACTGGAGATAGCTGGTTCTCCCCGAAATAGCTTTAGGGCTAGCCTTGTGTAATAGTGTGACGGAGGTAGAGCACTGAATTGGTTAGGGGGCCTACAAGGCTACCGACCCGAATCAAACTCCGAATGCCGTCTACATGTTTCACGGGAGATAGTCTGCGAGGGATAAGCTTCGTTGGCGAAAGGGAAACACCCCAGACCGCCGGCTAAGGTCCCTAAACAATGCTAAGTGATAAAGGATGTGGAATTACTGAAACAGCTAGGATGTTGGCTTAGAAGCAGCCATTCATTTAAAGAGTGCGTAATAGCTCACTAGTCTAGTGATTCTGCGCCGATAATAAACGGGACTAAGCATTGTACCGAAGCCGCGGACTTCACGCGCAAGCGTGATTTGGTAGGGGAGCATTCTGTTGTAGGTCGAAGGTATCTCGGTAAGAGGTGCTGGACGAAGCAGAAGAGATTATGCTAGAACGAGTAGCGATAATACAGGCGAGAAACCTGTACACCGTAAACCTAAGGTTTCCTGAGGAAGGTTAATCCGCTCAGGGTTAGTCGGAACCTAAGCCGAGGCCGAAAGGCGTAGGCGATGGAAAACAGGTCAATATTCCTGTACCAGGTGCAACGTGTTTGAGCTATGGGGTGACGCAGTCGTGAAAGGGCAGCCAGCCTGATGGATGGTGGTCCAAGCCGGTAGGCGGATCGCGCAGGTAAATCCGTGCGGTCAACGCCGAGAGGTGATGGGGGAATGAGTCTTCGGACAAACCAACTGCCCCTAAACATACTGCCGAGAAAAACCTCTATGTTAATGTTGTATCTGTCCGTACCGTAATCCGACACAGGTAGGTGAGGAGAATATCCTAAGGTGCTCGAGCTAACCCACGTTAAGGAACTAGGCAAAATGGCCCCGTAACTTCGGAAGAAGGGGTGCTCCTAAGTAGGTGAGAGAGTTCGCCTCTCAAGCTGAATGGAGTCACAGTAAAGTGGCCTGGGTGACTGTTTACTAAAAACACATGTCTCTGCTAAGCCCTAAGGCGACGTATAGGGACTGACACCTGCCCGGTGCTGGAAGGTTAAGAGGAGAGGTCAGCTGTATTTATATAGCGAAGCTCTGAATCGAAGCCCCAGTAAACGGCGGCCGTAACTATAACGGTCCTAAGGTAGCGAAATTCCTTGTCGGGTAAATTCCGACCTGCACGAATGGTGTAACAATTTGGGCGCTGTCTCAACGTGGGACTCGGTGAAACTGTAGCAGCGGTGAAGATGCCGCTTTCCCGCATCGGGACGGAAAGACCCCGTGCACCTTTACTATAACCTGGCATTGTCATTTGGACGGGCATGTAGAGCATAGGTGGGAGGCTGTGAAGCTGGAGCGCTAGCTTCGGTGGAGCCATCACTGGAATACCACCCTTGTTTTTTCGGATGTCTAACCTCGGTCCTTGAAACAGGATGAGGAACACTGCCAGGCGGGTAGTTTGACTGGGGCGGTCGCCTCCCAAAGAGTAACGGAGGCGTACAAAGGTTCCGCTCAGGCTGTTTGGTAATCAGCTGTAGAGCGCAAAGGTATAAGCAGAGCTTAACTGCGAGACGTACATGTCGAGCAGGTGCGAAAGCAGGTCCTAGTGATCCGGCGGTTGCGCGTGGAAATGCCGTCGCTTAACGGATAAAAGGTACGCCGGGGATAACAGGCTTATCTCCTCCGAGAGTTCATATCGACGAGGGGGTTTGGCACCTCGATGTCGGCTCATCACATCCTGGGGCTGGAGAAGGTCCCAAGGGTTCGGCTGTTCGCCGATTAAAGTGGTACGTGAGCTGGGTTTAGAACGTCGTGAGACAGTTCGGTCCCTATCTGATGCGGGCGAAGGAAATTTGAGGAGATCTGACCCTAGTACGAGAGGACCAGGTTGGACCGACCGCCAGTGCACCTGTTGTCACGCCAGTAGCATAGCAGGGTAGCTGCGTCGGGAAGGGATAAGCGCTGAATGCATCTAAGTGCCAAGCCCACCCCAAGATTAGATTTCCCTAGTCGAAAGACTCTAAAGGCACCTGGAAGATGACCAGGTTGATAGGTCACAGATGTAAGCCCTGCGAGGGGTTCAGTCGAGTGATACTAATTTGCCGTGAGGCTTGATCTTAAAATTTGTCATCGCCGGGGGCGTGCATCAAACGCCCCCACCTTGACTCGATCAATGTATTCGTCCTTAATTGCATTCTCACTTCGGTGGGAATCCAAAATTGCGAAAAACTACAGTGATCAATTTTTATCGAATCTTAAAAGCTTTTCTGTAACCTGCCTTTAGATTCCGCATAGCTCTGATATTGGTTAATAAATTTGCCATGTTCATATGACCCTTAATTGTGTCATTCCGGCGAAAGCCGGAATCCAGGTTCGGGGTGGTGTGGACGAAGGTCACAAGATTCTCCGGTGGCAATGGCGTGAGGGAAACACCTGTTCCCATTCCGAACACAGAAGTTAAGCCTCACAGCGTCGATGGTACTGCTTGCGAGAGTGAGTGGGAGAGTAGATCGCTGCCGGGTTAAATGCAAAACCCCGATTCGAAAGAGTCGGGGTTTTTTGTTATGTGCAAACCTTAGGGATACGACCCTACTTGCGTCCTTCGACTGCTAATTGCTGAATCAAGTCAGCATCAAAAATATCCCTGTCCACGCAAAACTGAAAGAAATCACCAACGTTGGAAATACTCTCTGCCCGCATTCGAAATACCCCAACAAAATTTGCGATGAGATTACCTGTATAGAGATTGTAGATTTTGATCTCCTCGGAGCTAGCTATGATTGCGTAGTGTTCCCCTTGATACCTTGACTCCCCGAACCACTCCTCCATTACATCGCTAGGGAGAGACCTGTAGTCCTCATTGCGCCCCATCAGCGCCTTGCCACGAACTTTGAAGTGGAGCTGCCTCTCGTTTGCCGCAACGACCAATTGCGAATCACGATAGACGTCCACGAAACTCGAATCAGAACACTCGAGATCAATTGCATGTGCCTGACCGATTTCTACGACGAAACTCCTCCACTGGCTGTCGCTGGGAATGTCCGTCTTGGGAATTGTCATAGCACTGATTTGTTCGTGTGAACCGCTGTACTTGCGGTATAGATTGAAGAACCGCTCTGGTCCGATCTCGCGCAGAAGGAATGCGCTATATAATCCGCTGATCGGGTAACTGATCGAAGTATGCGCTTGATTGAAGCCCTCAGTTGAGAGTAGATCGGCAATACTGGCAATCTCCGATTCAACTAAGTAGACTGCCATCTCTCTCACCACAGGCGGATCGAGCCCGCCTCGTCCTCCCAAGGCGACGGCAATGCCTTCTTGCATGAATGGATGAGTCCAAACTGGAAGTTGGCGTAGCTTGAAATTGACCATTAAGTGAACCAACTCATGATAGTGCGCGCTGAAACAGGTGATAATGCGATCAGACGGCAATTCGTACATGCCGCGGTTTTCGTAACCCGTCAATGTTGCGACCTCTTTGGTATCACGGCAAAGCAGGTATTCGATCTTGTTCCTCTTAATCGTCTCCGTTTGTTCCTGTGTGTATCCCATTCCGTCTGCGGTTGCCTTGAAGAATTTTTCAAGCTGGGCAGCGCAGTAGGGGAGCAACATACACGAATCGCTTATGATGAATCGGAAGTGCTCGGTTTCGAAGCGTCGCCAGTTGCGCGAAAAATAGGTTGAGGGCAGGATCCACTTGCCGTTCTTGAAGTAGAATTCGTGCGCATACTGCATGTCAGGCAGATACAAGTCAAGTCTCTGGAAAGCCCCGCCCAGTGAGCTAATCGTGAGGACTGGCTTTTGCTCCCCGATGTTGATCGCTGCCTTTGTAGTCGTGTCCAAATCCTGCGAGATCAGAAACTTGAAATTCACTCCATCATATTGAATTCCCAAACGCGCACAGAGCTGTGAATCACTTATGTCGATAAATTCGGTGAGGCGACTCTCATTTCGACACAGCGCCCGAATGAAGTCGTTTGCTCCGGCCTCGCTGAGGTTCTTGGCGCTTGCGACCGAGAAGCCCAATACAATGACACACAGTAAGACTTTGCTTCCTTGCGTAACTTGACTCGCACACTTACGAACTTGATTGAATAACACAGATTTGATGCTCACAATGACTTATACACGTTTGCTTCGGATTGGGGCCTTGAAGTTCAGGAATCCCCGTATGAAAATATGCAGTCTGCAGTCCGCAGGTCCGAACCGCAGTTCGGACTCTTTGCATTTGCCCGCCCTTCCTGCCCACTTTACGCACCTTTCAAACGCTGCCGCCAGCGCCGCTTTTACCTTCGTTCCCTCACAATCCCCTCATCCCGCGTATCATCTTTCAATACCACAGTTTCATAGACAAGGGAGACCCTATGTACACTTTGCGTATCGAACACTCGGTCAGCGATTTCGCGTCCTGGAAAAGACTCTTCGACTTGGATCCAATCGACCGGAAGAAGATGGGTGTGCGCCGCTATCGCATCCTTAGGCCCGTCGACGACCCCAAATGCGTAATCATCTTTCTCGAATACGACAACTTAGACCAAGCCAGAGCCAGCGAAGCCGCCCTCCGCCAACTATTGGCCAAGGTCGAAGGTACGGTTATGACCAAGCCCAAAATGCGCATCCTTGAAATCGTCGAAGCCAAAGAACTCTGATAGCTCACTCTCAAACGCTGCGGGAAGTTACCCGCGGGCTAATCTTCGTAGTTGGTTAAACTGCCCGAAATCTCAAGAACAATTCTTGACAGATCGTTAAACAGTAGTAGATTTCTGTAAACCTAACTTGGAGACGCGAATCTGATGATCTGTCCAGAATGTTCCCGGACGGCGATGTCCTTTGCGCACTTTCTCCTTCGGATTTACCCCAGTCAAATTCGCTGCGAACAATGTGGCGCTACTCTGATGTGGTCGACCAAATGGAAACAGGTTTTCCATTCATCGCTGCTTGCCGCCTTAATCGCGGCCTTTGCCCTATCAGTGTTGAGGCGTTTGCTGGGCATCGGTCAGTTGGCGTACATCTTGGTGTTTGTTGTCGCGGCGCTGACTTTTGCCTGGGTATATTTTCGCAGCGCTGAATATGTCAAGAAGCCTACTTAGGAGAATCTCTTCCGAGCAGCCCTTGCAGTTGAATTGCGGTTACGTGGCGCCGGTCAGTTCGCCCGCATACGAAAACAGCGCCGGCGTCCCACCGGTATGCCAGAACAACACGCGATCATCTTTCGAAAATTCGCCCTTTTTGATCAGATCAACCAGCGCTCCAAATGCGCGGCCAGTATAGACCGGATCAAGCAATATCCCCTCGCTATGAGCCAGCAAGTTGATGGCGTTGCGCTCCAGATCGCCTACGATACCGTAACCGCCGCCGAGGTAACCATCCCTGATCTCAAAATCGCTCTTTGCGAACGACATTTCAGCGCCAACATGCTCCGCAGTATCATTCGCCAACACAACCATCTGTTCTTCAAATGGCAACTCTGTTTCATCCTTGTCAATGCGGATCCCGACGACCTTGACTTTCGGCAAGAACAACCGCGCCCCAACCGCCATTCCGGCTTGTGTCCCGCACGAACTCGAGGCGAAAACGATGTGAGTGATCTGCAGCTGCATAGTCTTTGAGTTGGAAGGCGAGCTCGCGGATCGCCTCGACGAAACCGGTCGCTCCTATGGGATTCGATCCACCATAGGGAATTACATACGGGCGCTTACCTGCCGACTCCAGTCGCTCTGCAATGTTTGGAATTTGCTCACCCTTACGATACCGGCCGCTCCAGTGAACCTTCGCTCCCAGTAATCGATCAAGCAAGAGATTCCCTGTAACGGCGTCGGGCTCTTCTCCGCCCAGCACGAGATGACATTCCAGCCCTGCGACTGCAGCTCGCGGCGGCGGTTTGGCGACAGTGGTTTGATTGTGCGGATCCGCCAGTGATTACGCTGTCGCACCCTTGCGCCAGTGCCTCGCCGATCAGGAATTCGAGCTTTCGCGTTTTGTTACCGCCAAATGCTAATCCATTCAAGTCGTCGCGCTTGATCAATAGCCGCGGTCCGCCGAGATGTGCGGCAAGTCTCGTTAGTTCGGTTACCGGAGTCGGCAAGAACGCGAGGGAAATTCGGGGAAGCGTATCAATTTTCATGGGAGAATGATAGGAGTCTGGACAGCGGAGTCAAGCAGTTCCGAAATTGCCGGAACAGAGTTTTGACACAAACATCGGCGCACTTCATCTTCGTACATCTCAACAAGAGTCGAGATTGACATGACACTGTAACATGGGAGAACTAATGCCAGCAAAACCGCAGCGCAGACATCGCGACGTCGAGAAGAACTACCCGCCGAAAAAGTTCGTCGAGAAACTCCGTCGTTTGGCTGATTGTATCGAATCAGGAGAACCGTTCCGGATTCAGATCGCCGGAGAGCGAATCACAATCCCCGCCGGAGCAGTGATTAGTCTCGAACACGAACGCAGCCGTTCGTCCGAGGAACTCGAGTTCCAGCTCAAATGGAATCCACAGTCCTGATCGCCGATTGACACCTTGACCAGACGCCGGCATGAGCCTATAATCATTCCATGATGATTCGCAAACTAACCGCCGCCGATGCGGCAGCTTTTCGCGAACTGCGAGTCGAGATGTGCGCCGCACACCCCGAGGCATTTGGGCAAACACCGGAAGAGGTCGCGGAAACTGCGGAAGAGAAATATCTCGAGTGGATGGCACCCAGCGACGTTTTCCCGGAGAAATTCGTCCTGGCCGCATTTGAACAGGACCGACTCATTGGTACTGTCGCGTTTAGACGCGAAGATTCGGCCAAAGAGCGTCATCGCGGCTGGATCTGGTCGGTTTATGTACGACCGGAAGGGAGAGGCAAGGGGATCAGTAAGAAACTGATGCAGATGGTCATCGACGAGTCTCGCAAGATGGCGGGCTTGGAAATGTTAACGCTGACAGTTGCCTTGACGCAGACGAGAGCTCGCACACTGTATACTTCGTTGGGGTTCTTCACCAACGGCCTCAATCTTCATGGCTACAAACTGCCCGACGGCAGGTATGTCGATCATGAAGAGATGACCCTCTGGCTCTGACACAAAATTCAAACTGCTAAATCTGAACTTTCGGGCGCCTTTCGTGTATACAAAGTGCCTTATGAAATACTTATCTCTTTTGTTCTTGTTATTGGCATCTCTTGTCTCTGTCGCCGAGGCTCAGGAGTACCGGCCGAAGACTGGTGACATCTTGTTCCAGACCTCGCAATCAGAACAGAGCCAGGCAATACAGATAGCCACCAAATCGCCATATAGCCATGTCGGAGTGGTTTTCATCCGTGATGACAAGCCCTTTGTGTTGGAAGCTGTCGAACCCGTCCAATTCACTCCAATGAACATCTGGATCCAGCGCGGAGCCAATCGCTCCTATGTTGCCAAACGCCTGCTTGAGTCCGACTCGATTCTGACCAGCGCAAACCTCGCCGGGTTGCTGGCGGTCGCTAAATCCTACATTGGCAAACACTACGATTTCCATTACCAGTGGTCTGACAGCTCCATGTACTGCTCGGAGTTGGTCTGGAAATTGTACCATGAAGCATGTGGAATTGAATTGTGCGCCCTGACGAAACTGAAATCATTCGATCTTAGTGATCCGCTCGTGAGTGCCAAACTCAAGGAACGCTTCGGCAAAAACATCCCAGTTGAAGAGCCGGTCGTGGCACCAGTCACGATTTATGATTCCAAACGCATCACGACCGTCTATCAGAGCAAGTAGGGGAGGGAGATCTTCGTAAGTGTCAAGTAATGGTGGTGGTCAGGCTGCGACGGTTGGCAAGGCCGATTGCGAGATAGCCTGGGCTGGGTGCGTACGATAGCGGTTCCCATTTCCCGATTCCATGAAAAGTGATTCGGTGCTTCAACTACGTCAGGCCCTGCACCGTTAGGTTCCATTTCTTAATAACAGCGCCGTCAGGAGTTAATCTCTCGACGGCGTTTTGATTTTGCTGAGTTTGTCAGTCTAATCAGCTTGGAGGCAGGGTCGCTCTGGCTAAGGTTTGCCTTTGGCGTGTCCCTGTTGAATTACATGGGTCAATTCGTGTGCCAGTAGATCGGCGGTAGAACTGCCGGAAAAAGCAACCTGGGTTCCTGTCGTGAAAGCACATGCCGAGATAGACTTTTTCAGTCCGTCAGCATTTGAATCGGTATGCATCTTGACATTGGCAAAGCTCACGCCAAAGGATTCGGCCTGAGTTTTCGCGGATAGTCGCGCCGCCACGAGGAGTGCCTGTCCCTCCGGAGTTTGGCCCATTTCCCGAATATAGCGTGCTGCTATCTCGGCACCCACCGGACTGCTGGTGGTTAGTCGGGCAATCTCTTGAGAGAATTGCCGGACATCTGCCGGCACCAATGCATCATAAGTTCGCAACATGAAGACCTCCCCCCAGACGGGGCCAGTGTTTACAAAATTGTGGTTCAGCGAATCCAGGCTCGTGAAGCTCGCAGCCAAACTGGACTATCCCACCGTTTCCATTCGGCGCAGATGTTCAAACCCAACCAGCTGCCGATTTTCTTCGTCCCACAAGCGGTAGCGCATCGCCTTCAGACTCTTCCAGAACGTAATCGTCGGAATCGGTTTCAATTCCTCAATCGCTGCATGACAACGTTGCAGATTGTAGTTTGGGATTCTCTCGTTGAGGTGGTGAATGTGGTGAAATCCGATGTTACCGGTGAACCACTGCATTATGCGCGGCAGCTTGTAGTACGAACTACCTTCGAGCGAAGCGGTGACATAGTCCCAATTCTCCGAACGTTCCCAATAAACGCCCTCGAATTGATGCTGGACATAGAACAGCCAAATTCCCAATGACAATCCAATCAAAATGATCGGAACCTGAATCAGCAAGTATGCTTTGATCCCGATCGTCAGAGCCGCGGCCGCGACAATCGCCGCCAATGCCAGATTCGTCCACAAAATGCTGCGCCGTTCTTGTGGAGTGGCGTCCTTCGGAACCCGGCGATTCTTGATCAGCAATACTTGGAGCGGGCCGAGAACAAACATACCCAGCGGGTGGCGATAAAAACGATACTTGAAGCGACTTGTCGGAGATGCCTCGAGATACTCCTTGACCGTCATCGTCCAAACATCACCAACACCGCGTTGGTCCAAGTCTCCCGATGTGGCATGATGAATGGCATGGCGCATATTCCATGAGTAGTAGGGAGTGAACGTGATCACCCCGGTTATGGCGCCCCAGAAGTTCATTGCTCTCTTTGATTTGAAAAAGGACCCATGTCCGCAATCATGAAATATGATGAAGGTGCGAATCAGGAAGCCTGCCGCAAGAACTGCCAGACCCAGCGTCACCCAGTAACTCATCTCCAAGGAAAAGTACATCATGATCACCAGGCCGATGTACGGTCCGATTGAATTGACTAATTGCCAAATGCTGCGAAGGCGACTCGGCTTCTGGTGGCGAGCTACTATTTTCTGCAGGCGAAATTCTTGTTGAGGCGTCTTATCCGCAGGCGCGCTTGATTGCATTAATATCTCCGGAGCGATAGTGTGATCGATTTCATTCGCAGCGCAACGAGCCTGAACGAATGGCGTATTCGCGAGGGCCGTGTGCTTGCAAACTGTAGTTTTGGGGAACAGCGTCGGTTCCCATTAAATAATACACCTATTGAATCGAACTTGTTGACATTTGACAACACAAATATCACATTTCTTGAAAATGCAGCTATTTTGTCTCGAATCCTCGGCGCTGCTCTCTGCATTATTGACAACTATGAACTGCTTTGCGAATTGCGAAACAACTGTGCTCAGTCCACCTCCTGACGATGCCGACCCGCAGGCACGAGCCTGGCTCGGCGAATTCCCAACAAACATATTCGAAGAGTAATCGATGATAGAGAGATAGCTGCCCGCGCTTGACCTATCAGACTTAATTGTTTATGGTGCCGGACATGAAAACGATCAGACTTGTATCGTGGAACGTCAACGGAATTCGCGCGGCCGCCAAGAAAGGATTTCTCGAATGGATGGCTTCTGCCGGGGCGGATATCGTCTGCTTGCAGGAGACCAAAGCAGCTCCGGAACAATTGGCAGAAGCGTTGATTCACGTTGACGGCTATCAATCCTACTTCTCCTCTTCCGTCGTCAAGAAAGGATATAGCGGCGTCGTGACCTATACGCGTTTTGCTCCGCAGGAGACAGCAAACGGAATCGGAGAGTCTGTTTATGACAACGAGGGGCGAGTCATGATGACTGCGTTTGCCGATTTCGTTCTGTTAAACGTCTACTTCCCGAACGGAAAAGCATCCGCAGAGCGATTGAAGTACAAGCTCGATTTCTATGAGGCCTTTCAGAGTCACATTATGAAATTGCTCAACCAGGGGAAAGGCGTGATTATCTGCGGTGATGTCAACACGGCCCATCAGGAAATCGACCTCGCCCGCCCCAAAGAAAATGTCAAAGTGTCCGGCTTTCTCCCGGAAGAACGGGCCTGGATGGACCAGTTTTGCGCCGCTGGTTTTGTCGATACTTTTCGCATGTTCAACCGGGAGCCCGGCAACTATACCTGGTGGGATATGTTGACACGCGCCCGCGAACGTAATGTCGGCTGGCGCATTGACTATTTTTTTGTGAGCCGGGATTTGGTTGATCGTGTTAAGCACGCCGCAATTCACCCAGACGTGTTGGGATCGGATCACTGCCCGATATCGCTGGAGATCACCGCCAAGATTCAGTAGCCGAAACAACTCGTCGATATTCTGCAACCTTTTCCAAAATCACTCGTATTTCAAATCAAGTCGATTTCAGATTGGGAGATTCCAACATGATTGCCTTGAAACTCTTCTTTGCGAGTTTAATTGTTATCGGAACCTTCTTACCATCGGACGGTGTCCTTGCGTCCGGTAAACGATATTACCAGCGAATCAGCGATGACCGCGAAGCTGTCGAGGGATCCGGTGCCCTGATTCACCAGACCCGTTCGGTAGATCCCTTTCAGCGAGTAGAGAGCAGCCTTGCTGTCGATCTGAAGATCGAGGTCGGTAAGGCGCAGAGCATCACAATTACCTTTGACGACAATCTAATAGACTTTATTCGCACCAATTCCGACGGTCGAACCCTCATCATCGATTCCGACGAGTCCTATTCGACACGAAACAACCTGAAAATAGTGATTACGGTACCGCAGCTCGATTTGGTCAACTTAGAAGGTTCCGGCACGATTGCTATCATCAACCTCGACTCCCGACGATTCCGTGCGATTATCTCCGGGTCTGGTGAATTGACAGCCAACGGCAAAGTCGACTTGCTGGAGATCGAGATCAACGGTTCCGGTGATGCCCGCGCTGATGAAGTAGTCGCTCGTGAAGTAACCGTCTCGATTAATGGCAGTGGGTCAGCTGAAGTGAACGCAGTGGAAGTACTCGATGGCGAGATTAATGGCAGCGGTGATATCCTGTATGTGGGTGAACCCGGCAGTGTCCAAAGTAGCGTCAACGGAAGCGGTACAATTCGCAAGAAGAAATAGCAGACGGCGGGATTCCTGTCAGCCCGCCCAACTGCTACCGCCGACCCTGTAGGCGAAACTTGTGCGTTTGCGCACAAGAGAGAAGACCGCAGTAGACACTCTCTGCGGTCTTCTTGTTTGATCAGCCTTTTGCTCACCCGGTGTCGGGAGTTGTGTCCTATGTCGCGTCTTCTTCTGTTGAGTCAAGGCGCAGAGGTTCCAAAGCCGATGGCGACAGTTCAATCGAAACGGGCCGCAATTGGGCGACGGCCAATGGACTTTACCGGAAGGCCAAAGCGCGGGTTGGCGCAATATGTTGGGAATCAAACGCTTAGGTAAATTGCCGAATTCTGGTCCTTCACCTTGTCGCAGCGCGTTCTTACTCTGAACTTGATCGTCTTGATGTCTTGACACGCAGCCGGCATACTTATGCGACAGTTACTAGAACCGCAATAGGCACCTGCCTCCAGAGTTCAATCGTTGAATGGCTCAATTGGAGGAACGTGTTTGCCCGGCGCCGGGTTGCTGGTAACCGAACCATTCAGCAGAATCGCGGGTTATTCTCCGCACCAAAGTATTTTATTGAACACCAACTTCAAAAACATCGTATAACGGGTGTAAGCAGATTCGATGCTTCACTGGCCCTGAAAAATGATTCTCGTCATTCTCTCCTAAGAATTCGCTGGCCGAGTTATCAGCACATTTGACCGTTTGTTGTGTTATTTGCATTGAATTCCGTTCAACACGGGACACACAAGGAGTGTGTATATGATGAATGTTCTCATCTGCAGCCACGACGACGCATTTCGATCCGAGTGCGCGGAAGCTCTGATGCTGGAGGGCCTGGCGCCGTATGAAGTATCCGGTGAAGATGGCGTTGCAACGTATTTTAAAAACCTCGCGAGCGTCGATCTGGTCATCATGAACGCCGAAAAACCGAATGAAGAAGTCCACCGGATTCTTGATTATCTGGCGCAGGTTAAACCGCACGTGCGAGTCTTGCTGTCCTGCGATTCGTTTAGCTACTGGGACGACTTCTTCACCTGGATGGCTGATCGCTGCCTGGTTACGCCCGATAACATCGCGAATCTCAAAGATGCTGTGGTCCAGCTTCTGGCCGGTTCCCCCTCGGAACATCACAAGCCTGAAAGCGGGAATTTCGCGGTCGATTGGTCGTAGAAAATGACATTGTCGACTTCGGTCGAAAGTTTTTGAGCCTCTCAGCAAGAGCGTAGGCCTTATCGCGGTCAGCGTTACTCCCATTAGCAGTTAGCAAACAAAAAAACGGGCCGCTCCTGGCGGCCCGTGTCGATTCGGTCTACTTTGCAGCCAGCGGCTACGGGCAGTTGGGGGCCGGTCCGCCTGCAAAGATGTAATTGATCAACAGCACGACGTCCGAAATCGTCACACTTCCAGAACAATCCGCATCACCCGTTGACAGTGGATCGGGCGCCGGTCCGCCGGAGAATATGTAGTTTATCAGATACACGACGTCGGAAATCGTAATCGTGCCGCTGCCGTCGGCGTCCCCGTCAATTCCAGCGGGTGCCGGTCTCACCGTGATCGCATAGCTGCGTTGCTGCACAGCAGGAGGGATATTGGAGTCCTCGCAGCGAATGGTGAAATAGTAATCGGCAGGGAAGGTGGGGGTGCCGGAAACAACGCCGACAGTGTCGCCCTGGAATACCATTCCGAACGGCAAGTCGCCACCGATGAACGTCCAATGATAAGGCGGTATTCCGGCAACAGCATATAGCCTCTCGGAATAAGGTACGGTATCAAAAGCGTCAGGCAATGAACTCGTGACGATAGTCAATCCCAGAGGCTTTGTAACAACGGTGCGCAAAATCCACTGGTCCGCATCGAATATTACGTTTGTGACCGAATCGGCAAAGTGAAGGTCGTACACTTGCACGGCACCTTCGTTCCAAATCACTGTATCGATGTTGCCGCCGGTCGTTACGAATCTGGTGCGAATTGGCATCTTGAAGTAGGTTCCGGTATTCTGCACCTGCTGGATAAGGTATGCTAAGCGGAAACCGCCCGAATCGGCAGGCTTGCACTGATAGGCAATTTCGTAATCAGGCGACCCGTTGCCGTAAATCCATTGATTGAAGAACCACGACATGTTTGTTCCCGCCGCGTTCGACACAATTGCCGCGAGATTTTCGGTGGTAGCGGAACCATACTTGTGCTCGGAATTGTAATAATCTTTGACCGCATGATTGAAGAATAAGCTATCCCCGAGTACGCCTCGCAACATATGCACAACCCATGAGCCCTTGTCATAAACTAAGTTGCCGTCAAAGATATCGTCCGTCAGAAGGTTCTCGACGAAGACTGTGCCGGTGCCGATGAATTTCTGCGTCTGCATCCAGTTCTTGTATGCGGTGAAACCGTCGCGTTGCTCAAAGAACAGTGCCTCGCTGTAAGAGGCAAATCCTTCGTTAAGCCAGATATGATTGAACGTGTTGCAGGTGATCATGTCACCCCACCATTGGTGACCGGTCTCATGCGCTATGACCCAATCGGTGTAGAAAGTCGGATTGTAGAAAGAGGCTGTTTGATGCTCCATCGCGCCACCCCAGCCGTAATGCGCATTAGCAGCTTTTTCCGTGATGAACGGATAGGTTCCCCAGCGATTCGAAAGCGCATTCAAGACGGGAATCATCCAGGCTTCAAACGATGCCTTGGCGCCGCTGTTTAATGTGTATGCATATACCGGCATAGACTGGCTGGCATAATTCCAGGTCTGGGTCGAAGTCGTGAAATTCGCGCAGGTGATTGCGACAAGATATGTGGCAATCGGGTATTTGTGTTTGAAGTGAATCAACTTGCGGCCCGTTCCATTTGCCACATCCGAGACAATGACACCGTTGGACATTGTCTTATAGGTGCTCGGGTAATCGATGTATAGGTCAACCGAGTCTGGCTTGTCCAACGGATAGTCTTTACTCGGCCACCAATAGCGCGACCCGAAGGGCTCGCAATTCGTCCAGCACATCGCCGATCCGCCAACAGATCCGAATTCCATGCCCTGTTGACCCGCCGTATAGACGGGAGCCCCATCGGTAATACACCGACATATTGAACTCCACGTTTTGGCCGATCGGAGCTGGTGTTGTAATGCTTAACAAATCTGCCGTGTGGCTGAAAGCGGCCGGCGTTCCGCTAAATCGAACAGAATCTACGGTCAGGGCAGTCGTCAGGTTCAGATCTACTGCATTTAACCCGGTAACCACGGATTTAATCTTGTAGTCGACACGGCCAATGATAGTGCCGTTCGTGAAGTTAAGATAGACGTTGATGCCGTAATACTTGACATCATAATTCGCCTGGTTGCCATCCATGAACATCTTCTCGCGAAGCGAACTTTCCCTGATTGCCGCAGCCTTGCCCGCCGATTTCGCCTCGTAAAACTCGTGGCGAAGCTCCTTGATCTCCTGAATTTCGTCTGCGGTTAAATTGTTGTAATCGTATGTCTTCACTTGAGCGAAGAGGCTGCCTGAGGTAAAGACAATAGCAAGCAAGACCAAAAGGAAGCGTGGCATTAATCCTCCGAAAATGTATGCGAGGCCCGAAATGTGCTCGGCCGGGCGCTCATTTGTTGAATATTTACTAATGGAATCGTCAAAGTATGACTTCGCCGCTATATCCTCGCCGATAATCGTCACAGGTGAGGTCAACGCAGGTGACAAGATAACCGACTCGAAGAATTGAAGAGTATCGGGTGAAATGAGCAACCCCATTGTCGCTCATTAGTTTACAAATAATAATACGCGCGAATCGTGATTATGTCAAGTTAAAATGAGTGGTATGTATTCGTTAGGGCGTCCCCGCCTTCCGATCGCACAATATCGTGCGATTCTCCGGGAAAGTCGCCCCATGCTGATATCGACAACAAAATCAAGTTTTGTGTCGTCCCGCCGATAAAACTAACTAAGCCAAGCGACCTAACATCTCTATTGAGAGATACTTACACCCGCACGATGTGTTGAGATAGGATATCATGCTTTCCCTGACTGAAGAGAATCTGCAGGTACTCGAGAAACGACTTTACGAGCTTGAACTCAAGCTCGCCGACCAAGACTCCCAGCTGGAAGATGTAGCTCGCATGGGACTGATGATTACGTCGATTCTCGACCTGGAGAGCGTTCTGGCGGCCGTCATGGAAATGGCCGTCCGCACCGTCGGAGGCGAAGTGGGCTGTATTGTCCTGGAAGAAAACGGACATTCGTCGACACGCGTCTCTTGGGGTGTTGATCGGGAGACACTGGCGGTCGTGCGCATGGAAAGGGACATCGACGTCGTTGATTGGGTCATGCAGTCGGGCGAAATCGCCGTCATCAATGAGGTCCCGCACACAGCAAATGAGCAGGTAAGAATTGACAGTGTTCTGGCAGCTCCGCTTGTGTCGCGTGATATTTCTATCGGTGCCCTCATCATCGTCAACAAGGATTCAAGCGGCGGCTTTAGCGAGGACGACAAACTTCGCGTCCAGATGCTTGTGCGCTTTGCCGCCGTCGCCATTGAAAACGCGAATCTGATGAAAGCCAAGTTGCGCTCGCAGAAACTGGAACAAGAGCTAGAACTGGCGCGCACCGTTCAACAGACGCTTCTTCCGGATTCTGCCGCAGTTTTCGCGGGGGCCATTATTGAAGCCAAGTATGTCCCAGCCGGCCACGTTGGCGGTGATTACTTCGATATCATCCCCCTTGGCGAACACGAATTCGTCGTTATCGTCGGTGACGTCAGCAACAAGGGCGTACCCGCAGCACTGATGATGGCGGCCGTAAGATCCGTTTTTCGCATCGAAGCCGGCAAGAAGCTGAGAATGGACGCAATGGTTACCGGACTGAACACGTTTCTGTGTGATCAAGTTCTCCGGTCAAAGAACATGTTCCTGTCTCTGGCCTACTGCTATTTTGATCTAACGTCAATGACCTGCACCTATGTCAATGCCGGACATCTGCCGCCGATACATTACCGCAAGCAAAGCCAAACCGTCAATGAGTGGCGCACTGGCGGTGTTGTACTGGGACAATTCCCGGGCTATGAGTACCAGTGTGAAACAATTTCCCTGCAATCGGGTGACAAGGTCGTGTTGTACACCGACGGTGTCAGCGAGAGCGAAAACGCCGATGCCGAACTCTACGGCAGGGCCCGCCTTCGTGAGTTTGTCGCCAAGAATGCCTCACTTAACCCGGCGCAGCTGACCAGGCAATTATTGCGGGAAGTTGAGGCGTTTCGCGTAGTTGATGCCAATGTGCAGATCGACGACACGACGGTGCTCGTGGTGGAGATCCGATGACCGAAAAGCGTCGCTTCCAGGTTCCTTCGGCTCCGAGTCAATTCGTCAAGCTCTATCCGATCCTCGCTGAAATCGTCGAGGAACTCGAGCTTAAAGGGAACGAAAAGTTCCGGTTCGCTGTCTGTGTTTCCGAAGCCTTCACTAATGCCTTCTACCATGGAAACCACGCCGATCCGGGAAAGGTTGTTGAATTGGTCTTCACTTGGGACTCGGAAACGATTTCGGTTGAGGTCGCTGACCAGGGCCGGGGCACCGTGACGGACATCAATCTTAAGATGGAACTTGCGAGCATTCCCCCGGAAGAAACTTCCGGACGCGGTGTGGCAATCATTAACAGTTTTGCCGATAAAGTAGAAGTAGTCGAAAGGGATAGTGGCGGTCTGAAGGTGAAGATGATTTGGCATCGACAAGTCAAGCCTGGGTCCAAAACATCCGTTCTAACCCGCTAATGGAGGATCAAATGGAGATTCGCGTTACTGAACATGTTGATTTCGTCACACTCAGTCTTAAGGGCCGCCTTGACATCACAAGTTCCGCTTCCCTTAAAGACGATATTCTGCGACATGTTGCTCGTGGGCAAAGCAAGATCATTCTGAATCTCGCACAAGTTGATTTTATCAATAGTTCGGGACTTGGGACCCTGGTGTCGATACTCAAGGAAGTGCGCCTGGCCAAAGGGCGTCTTGTCCTGTCGAATCTGGCTTCGTACGTTCAAGAAATTTTCGAGATAACGCAGCTGTCAAACATTTTCGAAATCTTCGCATCCGAGGCCGACGCCCAGGATGTGTTCATTCAACCTTCGGCCCGCGTTGTTTAACCCGGGCACATAAGGGCAGGTACGATGGCACTGGGAAGCGGCAATCTTGAGCAAATACTATTAGCCCTCACAAACTCCGATCCGGGTGAAGAGGTCATGATTGCCGCCCGCGAAGCAATAGCTGCGCAGGCATCTTCGGCTTCCGGTCGGATCGGCGAAGTACTTGGCGACGCGCCCGAAATGATCATCTGCAGTGTGCTCGATACAATCGGGGCGACCGGAAACTCGCGCTTTGTACATGACATCGTCCCGTTGGCCAGCCACCACGATGGGACTGTTCGCGAAAAAGTCGCATTCGTGCTCGGAAAGATAGGCGATCAGTCCGTTGTCGATCACTTGATCACACTTGCGAGCGACCCCGGCGGTAACGTTCGCTCTGCGGCACTCAAGGCAATTGGCTGGATCGGTGCCGACAGGGCCACCGACTCCGTATTCACCGCACTCGATGATAGTCTCCCGGAGGTTCGTCAAGCGGCACTCGGTGCACTCGTACTAAGTGGCGGGGCAGAGGCCATCCGCCGCTTCCGCAGCGACCTGAATCATCCCGATCCGCGCCGCCAAATCGTCGCCGCACAAGCCCTGGGCTGGATCGGCGAAGCCGCCGTTATCGAGCCCCTGATTGAAGCGCTGCAGCATCCCGAGTGGGAAGTTCGCAAGTCCGCTGTCGAATCGCTCGGCCGGTCAGCCGATGTGTCGACTCTTCCGCAGGTTAAGGCCCTGCTTACGGATGAAGAGCCCCAGGTCCGAAAATCCGCGATTGACGCGATTATCGCCTTGGGCGGAGAGGACTCCTGGAAAGAAATCACCTGTATGCTTGAAGACGAAGACCTCTGGGTAAGATTTCACGCCATCAACGGTCTCGGCTCGGTCGGAAATCGGGCGGCTCTCGAAGAACTCGTCCCTTTCCTCAACAGCGAAAGCGATATCCTGCGAGTCGCGGCCGCAAAATCTCTGGCTCGATTGCATGACAAGCGTGCCCTCCCGTTCCTCAAGAACACTGTGAACGACAAAAACCCCGCCGTGGTCGGTGCCGTCGCTGGCGCTATAGATCGATTGGAGTCAATGTAACATGAACCAACCAAAAATTCTGATCGTCGACGACGAGCTGTTGATCCGCGATCTGCTTTACGACTTCTTTGCATCCAAGGATTTCTTGATCCAGACGGCCAATGATGCTCAAGAAGCAATGCGACTAGTGGAGTTGCACGACGACTTCGATGTCGTCCTCACGGATATCAAACTGGAAGGCGAAGACGGATTAAGTATCGTCGACAGGATTCGCGAAGGCCATCCAGACCTTCCGATTATCGTCATGACTGGTTACCCGTCCGTCGAGTCCGCCGTTGAGGCGCTGCGCAAACGCGTCTTCGACTATATTATCAAGCCATTCAACATCAACCGTCTCTTTGCCACCGTCAAGGCCGCATCAGACGAATATCATCAGGACAAAAACTTAACAATTTGAGTTGTATGCCATGAACGAACGACTACTAATAGTGGATGATGAGTTATTCGTGCGCGAATTGCTGCAGGAAATGTGCAGCAACCTCGGTTACACCGTCGCCACAATCGGATCTCGCAGCGAACTGCCGGGCATGCTTGCCACCGGCGATTTCGACGCTGCTATTGTTGACCAGAGACTGGGAGATTGCCGCGGAACCGACCTGATTTCTGTGTTGCGCGAGATGGAGCCTGACCTCTCGATCGTCTTGATGACCGGCTACCCGTCAACTGACGATCTTATCGCCGCTATGCGGCTGGGCGTGCGTGACTGTATCGTAAAACCGTTTCGACTCCGCGAGATCGAAAGCACCATCGCCCGTGCCTGTGCGGAGACCCGCCGCAAGTCGGAGATTCGCGGACTTCGCGAGCGAGTTGCAGAGCTGGAAGCCAAACACTCGCGAAAACCCGCTCGCCGCCTGGTAATGCAACGGATCCCGGAAATTGTCGACACCAAGTCAGCGCTCGAGTTTGCCGGCCAGGGTCTGAAAAATGACTCACGCGAGCCAAACACAGTTACGGTTGGCCAAGTTTCTCGATAGGTTCAGGGAAAGAACAGCAATACTCGAATACCATAACGCTACAAACCGCTGACTTGTATGGCACAGGCAGTTTCGGTAAGTGCATTCAAGGCCTATCGCTGGCAATGTCGGACACGGACATGGTTTCACCGAGGGAAGTTGGAGGGGCATCAAATGGATTCGATGTCGAGGACGCTTCCGCCGGCTGGCAGCAAGATGAAATTGTCCTATCGTTCCAATGGTTGAAGGAGGACCGTGTGCCTGAATTCAAAATTCTCGCGGTTGACGATTCGGCGACGATGCGGCGCATTATCGTCAATACACTCAAACGGGCCGGATTCAATGACGTGACCGAAGCGACGGATGGAAAAGACGCTTTGGCGAAGATGAAGGTGGACAATTATGGTCTTGTCATTACCGATTGGAACATGCCGAAGATGGACGGCCTTTCGCTCGTAACCCAAATTCGCAGTACCGCCGAGTTGCGAGATATTCCGGTCCTGATGGTCACCACCCGGTCGGTCAAAAGCGACATTCTCGAAGCCGTGAGAGCAGGGGTCAGCAGCTACATCGTGAAGCCGTTCACGCCGGAGACGTTGGGTGAAAAAATCCAGCAGGTACTAAAGGCGACGGGAAGGAGCTGACCTCCCGCGCTCAATCATCTTGCGGTTCCGCGGTGCAGCCTCCCCGCAAATCGTCCACGCGATCATGTCGCCCGGACAAAGGGATGATGACCTTCTCCTGATCAACTGCGGAAATCCCATGGTTCGGCCTGTGGCCATCGTTTCCGAACTCACTGCATCTCCCAATGTTTTTGTTGATAAACTGCCGTCGATTGCGGTATCCTTGGCGCTATGCAAGAACGAACCGGAAATAGTGAAACTCCGATTGGCGAAGACCAGCTGGCTGTTTTCAATCAGACCTTTGCCAGCTTCAACAACACGATTAAGCAGTTAAACGACTCGTATGCAACCTTGCAGGCGCGCTACCAAAAACTCTCGGATGAATTGACTGCTACGAATGAAAGATTGATGTTGAGTCTTACGCAAAACATCGAAACTCGCAATTTCCTGCAAAACGTGCTGGAATCCCTGACTTCCGGCGTAATCACGATCGATCTGGAGGGCCGGATCAACGCCATCAATAAGGCGGGCTGCGAAATCCTTCGCGCACAGGCTAATCAGATAATCGGCGAAGACTACCGAAACATTTTTGACTGCTCGCTGTCGAGGATTCGACCACTCACCGATCTCCTCCATGGAAAACCTCCATATCGCCTGCTTGAAAAACAAGTCAAGATTTCGGTCGAGGAAGCGATCCCCATCTCGGTTTCCGCATCTTGCATCAGGGACGCTGACGACAAAATTGTTGGTGCGTTGGAGGTCTTTGTTGATCTGACCGAGTTCAAGCGAATGGAAGATGAAATTGCCCGGGTCAAAGGCCTGGCAGCACTGGGCGAAGTAGCTGCCGTGGTAGCACACGAGGTCCGTAATCCGCTGTCTGGTATCGCCGGTTTTGCCGCGTTGCTGAAACGGGAACTCGGTGAGGATCATCCCAATATCAACTACGTCGACAAGATCACAAACGGCGTCGATAAGCTCAATAGGTCGGTAACCTCCCTGCTCGAATACGCCCGGGAAATCCGCCATGAGCCGCAAGTGGTGGATATTAACTCGCTGCTGTCGGAGACCGTCGATTTCTTCCGGGTCGATTTGAGTGCGCGGGCTTCCCGTTCTGAGATTGCATTGCTGCTTCCGGACGCGCTGTGCACTTGCAAGGTTGATCGTGAGAACCTGTGCGGCGCATTGATCAACTTGTTTAAGAATGCTGACGAATCGATGCCTGCAGGGGGCCGGATTGATGTCTCACTGACTGAAACCGACTGCGGAATTGCCATTGCGATTTCTGACCAAGGCAGCGGTGTTCCTGAAGCGATGAAAGAAAAGATCTTCACCCCGTTTTTTACTACCCGTGACGGCGGCACCGGACTTGGCCTAGCTTTGGTGCGCAAAGTCATTGATGCCCACCGCGGCGCGATTATCGTCACCAACAACCCACTAAAAGGCTCGACTTTTACGATCGAGCTGCCAGCGAGGTGATCAGAATGAACACAAAACGATCAATTTTAGTTGTCGATGACGAAGCCCTCGTAATCGAGTTTTTCCAGACGGTCCTGACAAAGCTCGGACATGATGTGCAGACCGCGTCATCGGCTGCGGCTGCTCTCGAGCTCGTGCGCACTGTAGAGTTCGACGTGATTCTCTCTGACGTCAAAATGCCGAATATGAGCGGAATCGAGCTCCTCCAGGCGATAAAAACTGAATCACCCGAAACTGTCGTCATGATGATCACTGCGCATGGTACCGTAAAGGATGCCGTCGAAGCGATGAAACTGGGCGCGTTCGATTATATTCTTAAACCGGTTCTCCCCGACGAGCTCGAATTGTCCCTGACCAAAGCGCTTGAGCACCGCCAGTTGGTGTTTGAAAATCGCATACTCCGCAACGAAATCCGCAGCCGCTATAATCTCGGCACCATTGTCGGTGCCGACAAATCGTTGTTGTCTCTCTTGGAAGACCTCGCCTCGGCTGCCAAATCTCGCTCAACTATCCTGATTCGCGGAGAGTCCGGTACCGGTAAAGAGCTGATTGCGCGGGCAATACATTACAATTCACCGCGTAAGGATGGACCATTCATCAAGCTGAATTGTGCCGCACTCCCAGAAGGTTTGATCGAATCCGAGCTGTTTGGTCACGAAAAGGGTGCTTTCACTAACGCCATCAAGCAATCGCCCGGAAGATTCGAGTTGGCGGATGGCGGAACTCTGCTTCTCGATGAAGTCAGCGAAATCCCGACCAGCGTTCAAGCCAAACTCCTGCGCGTCTTGCAGGAACGCGAATTCGAGCGCGTCGGTTCCGGTATCAGTCTCAAGGTCGATGTTCGCATAGTCGCGACAACCAATCGAAATCTCGAGGAAGAAATCGCAGCCGGGAAGTTCCGTCAAGATCTGTACTACCGTCTGAATGTCATCCCCCTGCAATTGCCCCCCTTGCGTAAGCGAGTCAATGACATCCCGATGCTGGTCGACCACTTCGTCCACAAATTTAACCTCGAGAACATGCGGGATGTCAAAGGTGTCAGCGAAAAGGCGATGAAACTTCTTCTCAATTACCACTGGCCCGGCAACATTCGCGAACTCGAGAACTACATCGAGAGGGCTGTGGTGCTGTGCAAGACCGACAGAATCATGGACTCGGATTTGCCAAGCCATCTTGCGCTTGGTGTGTTGGCTCGGCATGCACATTCACCGTCCGATACAGTCATGCCCATTGCTGAGATGGAGAAGATAATGATCCTCAAAGCACTGGAGTCCTTTGACGGCAACCGCACAAAAGCGGCCGAAGCATTGGGAATTAATCCCAGAACGCTTCGCAACAAGCTTCACGAGTACGGAATGATGGGTGGTAGCGAGGTTAGTACGGGAATGGATCCTGAGATCGACCATTTGTGAAACACCAAGTCGCAGCCGCCGCTGGATGCCGGAAAATCGTTAACCCGCCGATCTTTGTGTTAAGAAGTCATTGGCATTGAACAGAATATTTGCCTTCAACGTCTTCGTTGATAGATGCGGAGTTTGCCAAAAAAGAATTGACAGCGAGCAGCGGCACCGATATATTGAGCGCTTTAATTTGGAGAGGGAAGTACATAAGGAGTGTCTGAGGTTATGCGTAGTTTAGCAGCTAAAGTCTTTCTCATATTCCTCCTGGCGGCGGGTACAGCTTTTAGTCAGGATTTCCACTTATACGGATTTAGCCTATACAACCTTGAGTTCCTGGGAACGGGCGCTCGGGCGCGGGCAATGGGAGGAGCGTTCGTTGGTATCGCCGATGACGCATCAGCGCTTACCTGGAACCCCGCCGGGTTGATTCAGATTTCTAAGGCACAAGCTTCAATTTCGGGAGCGGTGCTTCGTCTCAAGACCGAAAATGACATCAAGTTCCAGAATTCTTCGGTTGGCAGTCCCGCGTTTGACTACACGAAGGATCTTCTCAACTTGTCTTCAGGTTCCTTTGTAGCTCCGGTTAGAATCAAGGGACACCCGTTTGTCGCGGCCGTAAATTACCAGAGAGTGATTGATGACAACGATGCGACTACGGACAATTCCAGCATGTTTTACTTTCGGAGCACTGGTGACCGTTTCTTCTTTGGTACAGCAGATCAGACGATGGAGACACGCTCCACTCGGAACTTGCACAGCTTTCAGTTAGGATTCGGCACTGGGCTCTATGGCGACCTGTCGGTCGGCGGCTCGGTGAATATTCTTTTTGGCGGCGGCAACAGCGAGTACAATGCCGCCTTTTTGGATACCGTACCCTACTTCTTTGGCACTCAAGTCATCGATACTCTAGCAATACGTGGTGTTAGCCATGTCCAGGATCAGCCTTCCACAAAGGGAGTTGGACTGGTTGGCTCTCTAATGTACCGGACGGAAAGAGTTCGATTCGGTGCCGTGATTCGTACACCTTATGAACTCTCCACTGAACATGACATCAAGCGGGCAGATTCGCTTTATTACAAGTCAATCACCGTTGCGGGACCGGGCACTCCCGGGCCAGCGCGTCCGACATTGTATTCCGGAAAAACCAAGATCGAGGTCCCGCTGACTTTGGGCTTCGGCGGTTCCGTCCAGGTGACCCCAAAGTTCGTAGTTTCCGGTGACATCGAGATTCGTTCCACCAGCAGCAACAAGTATTTCGTCCGCGCTGAAGAACCTCCGACGACTTCAGATGAGGAGATCAATTCGTTCACTTTGCCGTCATCGATTTACTTCAATGATTCTACCGAGTCGTCGTATTACGATGCCTCCGGCGACCTAATCGAAGTTTATAATGAGTTCGAGTTGGGCTACGAATCGAGTATGCAATTGCGTTTAGGTGCTGAATATCTGCTCGAGACTTCAATCGGCGCAATACCGGTTCGTGGCGGAGTCCGCTTCACGCAACTGCCGTATCGCGATGTCTCCGGCATAACGCGCGACCCTTACATGCAGGTTGAAGAGGGTTTTGTTCTGGGCGACAAGCTCGCACAGACGACGCTGTCTTTCGGTACCGGCATCCATTGGAATCAGGTTTGGCTTGATTTTCTTGTCGAGTCAGCCAAGGTGGAGCAGACCGAACAAGGCACAACTTACTTCAGTGGAGACGGGTTTACGTACACGAATACCCGTACCAAAAGCACTCCGACATTCATGATGACGTTTACGGGCTTCTTCTAGAGCCGGCTCGATCAAAAAGAACACCACCAGGGACAAGGAAGTGCACCTTGTCCCTTCTTGTTTACGTCAGGTTTAGCTTCTGCACCGAACCGTTTTTTCACGCAAAAAAGTGTTGATAAAATCCATAAATTGAATAAGTTGTTGGTCTTGTTAGTTTAGCCGGTATTAGTTGAGTAACGAAGCAGGAGTCTGTTTTTAGATGACCACAAAAAAGAAAATGACCAAGCACGAGATGAGAGAAGATCATTTCGTGACCGGTGTCTTTAAGTTTCAGGAATGGGCCGAAGAAAACCTCTCAAAACTCTTGATTGGCGGCGGTATTGTGCTGACCGTCATCCTGGTGGTCGTCTTTCTGGCTTGGCAATCAAATAGCGGTGAGAAGTCCGCATTCGAGAAACTGGGCAGCGCTGAAGTCTTCGCCCGTACCGGGCAAACGCAGCTGGCCATCGCCGATTTTCAGGAAGTGATGAACAAATACTCCTCTTCGCCAGCGGCTTCCCAGGCAGCGTTCAAGCTTGCCGGCCTCTATTTTCAGACCAATGACTTTGCCAACGCCGAATTGGCCTTCAAGAACTTCCATGATAAGTTTGCTCCGGATGACGTCTTCCGGCACTCGGCCCAGCGTGGCATTGCCGCGTCACAGGCGGGACAGGGCAAATTCCAGGAAGCCGGAGCAGCCTTTTTGAACTCGGCGAAGCTCGACACATTAGCCTCCACTTACGAGGATGATCTCCTGCAGGCCGTTGCCAATTTGGCAAAAGCCAATGACACCGGTGCTGCCAAGGAGGCATTTTCCCTGTTGGAGAAGCGTGGCGCGACTTCGGATAAGTACCGTAATGCCAAAATCCTCTTGATTGAGCGGGGCATCTTAGCTTACGATAAGGGCGAATACAAGTAGCAGGGCAGGGGCGGACGGGTGAAGCTTGCATTCATCTGGCACATGCACCAGCCATATTACAAGGACCTAAAATCGGGGGAATATCTGATGCCGTGGGTGCGCTTGCACGGCACCAAAGACTACCTCGACATGTTGTTGCTGCTCGACGAGTTTCCCGGAATTCGGCAGACTTTCAATCTTGTTCCCTCCCTATTGGATCAAATAGTCGACTACACTGATCACGGCGCTTCCGACCGACATCTCCACCTATCCCGCAAACCCGTGGTGGACTTAACGGATGAGGAGCGTCTGGAAATGACCGATTCCTTCTTCTCCGCGCACTTTGAAACAATGATTAAGCCCTATCCGCGCTACAATGAGCTGCATGCGCGGTGTCGGGATTCTTCGCCGCGTATGCGTTTGAGCAATCTCTCTGATCAAGACTATCTCGACCTGCAGTTCTGGTCAAACGCCGCTTGGATTGACCCGATGTTTCGCGGTGATGCGGTCATTTCCGGGCTGTTGAAAAAGGGCCGCGAATTCACTGAGACAGAAAAGAACAGCCTGCTGGATTATCAGCTCTCGATCCTGAAGCGCATCATCCCGGAATACCAGAGTCACGCCCGGAGTGGAAAAATCGAAGTCTCGTTTTCGCCTTATTATCACCCGATACTGCCACTGCTCGTCGATACGGAAATAGCGCGTATGGCCATCCCCGGTGCTGAACTGCCTCTTCGGCGCTTCGTTCACCCCGAAGATGCCGACGTGCAAATCGGGCGCGCGGTACAATTATACCACCACCTTTTCGGAGAGGGCGATCCGGGAATGTGGCCATCCGAAGGCTCGGTCTCCGAGTCCATACTGCCGATTCTCCAGAAGCACGGTGTCAGGTGGATTGCCACCGATGAGGAGATCTACTTTGCCTCAATGAACCTCGCACAACAAGGCGGGGCACCGGGAATCAGCCAGGTAAACGGATTCCATCGCGCTTTCAGTGTCGCCGGACCCGACAAGCCGATTGGACTGTTGTTTCGTGATCACAAATTGTCCGACAAAATTGGATTCGTTTATTCGAGTTGGGAGCCCGACCGCGCCGCCAACGATTTCGTCGACGGCCTCAAGCAGCTCGACAAGTTATTCAGCGGTAGTGGTGAGGAACCAGTTGTCACCGTGATTCTTGACGGCGAAAATGCCTGGGAGTATTACCGTAACGACGGTGCCGATTTCTTGCGTGCACTGTATTCACGATTGGATAGGGAAAGAAACATAACGACCGTCCTACCAAGGGAGCTGTTCACAGCGAATCAGCCGGTACATACGCTTCCTCGGCTATTTGCCGGATCCTGGATAAATCACAATTTCGCTGTTTGGATCGGCCATACGGAAGACAACTCGGCATGGGATCTCGTCAAGCAAACGCGCGATAAGTTGGTAGAGCGTCAGAGTTCGACAAATCCTCCCAATGAGGAAGTCCTGGACAAAGCTTGGGAGGCGATTTACATCGCCGAGGGTTCGGATTGGTGCTGGTGGTACGGAGACGATCATCACACAGACCAATTCCTGACCTTTGATCTACTTTTCCGGCGACACTTGTGCCGCGTCTGGGAATTGATTGGTATCGAGCCGCCATTGGCATTGATGCGCCCGATTCGACGGGTCCCCCGGTTGTCGGGTGTCCACGAACCGACCGACTTTTTGAACCCGATCATCGATGGCAAGCAGACCAGCTTTTTCGAGTGGTTTGGCGCCGGCAGAATCGAGTGCCGCAAGCTCGGTGGCGCCATGCACCGCGTCGACTCACGCATTTTTGAAATCATGTTTGGCTACAATGATCTGTATGTGTTCTTTCGCGTCGACTTCGAGAAGGAACGAAATCTCGCAAATGATCTCAGATCAGTGCAGATTGAGCTCAACTGCGGTGTAAGACTGATCGTCGCTATTACTCGAGAAGGTGCCAAGTTGCGTCACGTCGAAGAATTGGACAACTTCAAAGACACGACTTCACGTTGGGATCAGGTATTGGAAGTTGCTATTCCGAGAAGCGTTCTCCAATTCGAAGAAGACAAACATCTCTATTTCGCCGTATCACTAATTGACGGGCAAAAAGTTGTTGAAAGATGGCCGGAGGCTAATTATATAATTGTGGAACTTCCGAAACCCGGAGATTCCTTCTTCTGGCAGGTCTGAGCAAGGAGCTCGCAATGGATGAACAGGATATCGACAGTACAGCCGGCGATGCCGGGTACAGCGGGAGCTCGGAAACGGACGAGTCCACCCGTACCTACGCAAACGAAGAAGAAATGATAGAGGAGGGGAAAGCGGCTGCAGTTCTCGGATATGTGCCCTTTCTTTGCTTCATTCCGCTCATCAAAATGCGACATAACAAGTTCGCTTTCCGACACGGAAAGCAGGGCTTATTCCTCCTGTTCATAGAAATTCTGGCGATTTTCTTCATGTTCGATATCATATCCAATCTCTTCTGGGGAATATTGCTCATTCTCTCGATTGGCTCGGCCGTTTTTGGAATCCTGTATGCCCTTCAGGGAAAAGAGTTTACGATTCCATTCGTGGGTGACTCCGCCGACAAAATCAAGATTTAGCTTGTATTTAGTCCACTTTCTGCGTATTATAATAAGTTATTACGGTTAAGGCGGGTGATTAGCCGGTGGAATATTCGGCGAAATGCCCGTTTTCGGTTAGTTGTATGCGGAGGGAAAGGATGCTGATCTTTAAAAAACCGTCGGAAATGGAATTCCGACAGGTCATGCGGATGGTCGAGAAATACGATATTAGTACCCCGAATGATCTCCCACTGGATTCTTTCACGATTCTTAAGAACGATGACCGAATCCTCGGCTTTGGTGCACTTCGCTCCCAGGAGGGCTACACTGAGCTTGAGGTCGTCGGAGTCGCTGAAGAATTCCGGGGCAAGGGTTGGGGGAAAATGATCATCAAGAAGCTCTTGGAAGTTGGTCCCGATACAATCTGGCTGGCAACTGATATGCCGAAGTACTTCGAAAAGTTCAATTTCGTTCCCTCCAAACAAGTACCTCGCGAATTGGCCCGCAAGATCAACCCGGTCGAAACGAACGGTTTTGGTATTGCCCAACCTTCGAAGCCAGTCACCGGACGCAACCGCGTCAAAGCCATGGTTTACATGCGAAAGAAGTGACTCGCCTCACAGAAATCCTGAGATAAGAAGCGCCCCGCATCTGCCGGGCGCTTTTTTCGTTGTGTCCCGAGAAGACGACGTGAATGTTGCGCAGACCGCTTAACAGCGTCGCACAGGGGGGAGCCCCACCGGAAAATATGAAGTTTATCAAGTGCACGGCATCGGAAATATTGAATTGCCCGTCACAATTGGTGTCTCCGACATCAATAGGAGATGGTGCTGCGCCCCCGCCGAAAATATAGTTCACAAGATACACAACATCTGAGATCGTGACGCTCAAACTGCCGTCAGCATCACCGGCCATGAAACTACAGCCGGAGAGCATAATAACTTTGTCTTTGGTGCCACCGACATTGACGGCGATATTCGTCAGTGTCGAATCCTGATAGTTCGGATGTTCAATGGTCATCGAATACGTCCCGGGCTCAACGTCGTTCATCATGAACAGTCCGGTGGCAATCGTAGTATCTTCATGTTCGTGCCCATTCAAATAGACAATCGCTCCACCTACCGGCAGTGAATCTGAATCAATCACGATACCGGCTATCATCCCGTGAGCATGATCGTGGTGCAAGAAAGTCACCGTGCCGGACGACCAACCTCCGGTGGTCGTCCCACCATCGGTTATCCGGCAATACACATAAAGCGATGTATCTACCGGAACATATGCTGAGTTAACAACATAGAATCCCTGGGGTGCCGGAGTATTCAGCGATGTCGGGAGTAACAGTTCTCTCCCATTCAGTACCGGAGCGGAATTCACAAACACGGAAACCCAGCATTCATCTCCTTCCGGGTCAACATGACTCCAGCCCACCTTGTAGGTATCGAGACCGTGCACTAACATCGTGTCACCCGCAGGTGGATCTACAACCGTGACCGCGGGCCCCGAGTTAGCGGGGGGATTAACCGTTAACTTGTATTTCGGATTGACTGCCCCGTTGTAACCGTAGACACGCACATAGTACCAGCCCTTTGGTTTGCCATTAAGGGATATGGTCTCGACGTTGCTTGTGGTCGTCGACGAGCCGACGGAGTTCCGCCCGGCGTCATAAAGATTCATGTCAAGATCACCTTGACTATTGACCAAGTCAATTCGGACATAGTCTGCGGAGGTTCCAATGCTGTTATTGTAGAATCGATAAAAATCATCATTCCCGGAGGCGTGAATGCTCAAACTGTCTATCACTCGCTGTGGATCACATGGCCCTAAATTAGGGCTATTGATCGATCCGACCGGCCGCGCGTCGACTTCGTCGAAGCTGTTGCCCGGTTCGTAGGAATCGGCGTTGGATGGATCGGGATTTCCGATCACTATCAGAACGCGCGAAGCGTTATTTGTCTCGCGAGCTTCCATTATCGTCGTATCGGGATCAACAACTGCCTCAAGCCAGTAAACGCCGTCGGGAACATCTGTAATGTCTATGTTTTGTCCGGGCAGGTCTTTACTGTAGATGTCTGCCCAGCCAACGCTCAAGCCCTGAATCGTGGAAGAGCAAGAATGGAATTCGCCGTTGGGATTGTAGTTGGGTAAGCTTGAGTCGTGAATTGTCAAATCCAGAATACAGAAGCTGGTTTTGGCTCCTGAAGCAACAATCGCGCCGACGCTTGAGTCGGGGAGCACTTCCCGCAGGTGAAACTGGCTCCACCCTTCGACATGAATGTGATCGTGTTGCGGATGGAAAATGAACTTGCCGGCAAGCCGATCGAAAAAACTGCCGTCGCTGCGAAAAATCCTTTGACGGACATCCTGCGTTCCATCCGGATTTGCGGGCAACACGCCGTAAAGATACAACTTTCCTAACCCTATGTTAGGTGTCGCTACAGAAAGCTTGAGGTGCCGCCGGCCCGGCTGCACATTCACTGAGACCTCGTTATCATAGAGATCGTCACGTCGAACCGCAATGTCGGGGAACAACGTGTCAACGACACCTGCGTCAAAGGGCACACCGTCAACGTTTATCTCGTAGTTACCCTCGGACAAATGGTACCCGTCCACAACAATGTAGTATTCACCGGGGAACAGCGACGCGTTGGTGATACGCGATTGCTTGGAACCGCACAAGGGAGAGTCATCATTGCAGTAGAGGGAAACCAGACCGGTATCGAGAATTGCAATTTTCGAATCAAACCACTGCTGGTCGCAGGTGGTCGAAACAGTCAGTAGCGTCGTGGTATCTATGAGAACCTTATACCAATAATCTGCCGCATTGTCGGGGCCGGATAGTTCGCAACTGATCATAATGTCATTGCATGCTCCAACCGTTGTACCCTGGTCAACGAACGGCAGGGAAGTTATCAACTCGGCATTCAATTGGCTTGAGCCCCCGGTGCAGGGTGGCGGCTGCGGAGCCCACGAAACATTCAATTGGTATCGACCCGCGCCGCCGCTATAGCCATCCACCACAACATAGTAGGTGCCCGCACTTAGCGCCTGGTTCTCAATACGCGATTGCACATTCGGCGAACAACCGGCATCGTCGTCGTTGCAAGCCAGGAGCGCGAATTGGTTGCTGAAAATTCCCAGACGCGTGTCAAAGGTCGATGGAAAAGTCGAGGCGCAGGTGGTCCAGGCGGTGAGATTGACCGGTTCACTCACCGTTAGTACATACCAGGCGTCGGGAGCCGTATCGTTTCCTCCCGACAGGCATGAGGGAATCGAAGCATTGTTACCCTTGCCAATAGTCGTGCCAACATCCAGAAATGGGCTCCCGGAAATCACCGTAGCATTAGCCGGTCCATCGCCGCCTTCTCTTGAGAAGCTGCTCGATGATTGAGAGGCTGCCGTCTCGGAGCGGCGCGACATCAGTTCGCCTTCCACGCGGTGCCATAGAGCTCCCTGATAGCTCTCGCCTAAGGTCTTCAGCGAATCAATAGTCGTCTGCGATGGTGTTGCTGGCTGTTTGTGGTCGGCCGCAACAACGGAAAGATTGCTCGCTGCAACGATCAAAGCAGAGAGTCCCAAACGAAATAGAATTGGCATCGGTGCTCCATGGGAATAATTGGGTGAATGCAATTACGAAACGGCTCAATGTCTTCGATTTGACGCGCAGATGAACCGCAGCATCGAAGCGAAAATATACCATCATCGACCGGCTTCGTCAATCTTGAAGATCTCTGGCGGAAAGCGTTAAGGGGCAGGGCCTGAGATAGTTCGGAACTGGAACAGGCCAAGGACAGACTAGAAGGGCAATTTGGTCGAAATAATTGGCGCCACAAGATTTCTTGAACGTAAAAACACCTTTATACCATGCGCAGACGCTTGCATTTTGTTGACAAATTATTGTTGACGCGATTTGAGTGATTCACTATAGCTAGTGTAGTGCTGGCCAAGAACAGCAAGATATGGTCATAGGAGAATTTGATCGGTAGTCAGCTGAAGATTTATCGGTGGTTGCCGACACTTGACACAGCAGTTCACAATCTGCACAGTGGACACGAAGCTGCTGAGCGAGAGTAATTTACTCGCACTTTGTACCTTTACCCGGTATCGGATGTTCGGGTTCTATACATCTCCGGGTGCTCTACTTCACTTGATTGGGATGAATTGGTTCGGCAGTGCATGGATTTATTGCTCTTGGGCGCTGCTTGGAACCTATTGGACGATAGAGAAATAGGACTTATGACTGCACAGTTTCTTGCTGCAATCTCATTCTCATTTCCGCAACTAACCCAGACGGCACAGGCATTGCCTTACATGCGCTTGTCGGATAGGTAATAAGGAAGTTTCAGGTGAGGTTGTAATGTCAAACTGCTGGTCTAGCCGAATTGCGTTTGTAATAACAGGCACGTTGGTCTTTTTGGCCTCAGTCGCCGTGGCCGGTCCAGGCACAAACAGTGCGGACTTTCTGAATATTCCAGTCTTTTCGCGCGGTGCCGCCCTCAGCGGAGCTATGGTAGCTAATGCCAATGGTGCCAGTGCGCTCTTCTACAATCCTGCCGGTGTTGGCCGCGATGGATCCGGTGAGGTTTCATTTTCGCATACTGAACTGATGCAGGACCTGCGCCTCGACAACTTCAGCATGGCTATTCCGCTGAAGAACGGCTCCGGCGTGGGCTTTGGCCTTACCTACCTCGGGTACGGCAGTATTGCCGGATACGATGTCTCTGGTGTTGCCACCGGAGATTTGTCGGCGTATTCATTCGTGTTGAACCTTGGTTACTCCCAGAAGCTTTCAGAGTCGTTCTCTGCCGGAATCGCAGTAAAACCTGTCTTCGAGAAACTCGATGATTTGGAAGCGAAGACTATTACTTTAGACCTAGGGCTCATGGCCGAATTCGGCCAGTTTTCTATCGGTGCACAATATGCAAATCTCGGCGGCAAGCTGAGATACGTTGAAGAAGAAATAAGTCTGCCGGCGACTATTCGGTTGGGCGTCTCCTATCGTACGTTCGGGTCCTCCTCTATCGTTTCTGTGGCCGCAAACAAAGAGCAGGGCGAAGGAATGTCATTCGGTGCGGGTCTTGAATATGCCTATAGCTCGATCCTTACCTTCAGAGCAGGCTATGGCGGTTCGCTGGAAAAGACCAGCACCTCTGCCGACGGCATGGCTCTTGGCGTTGGGCTCATGCTCGACCACGTTGGGCTTGACTATACCTATCGCCCGTCATCGACGAGCGAAGGTATTCATCAAATCACCGGATGTTATCGGTTCGGTCGCTAAATTCCACCGGGGGGTTGTCGCTAACCTCCGTGCAATCCTCGTACATACTACACAATAACTATCAATTTTAACTCCTTGGTCGCGTTACGGGCTGTGCCAATGTGTGCATCCCAATGCATCTATTGTGCTAGTTGCATACTGCCCAAACGACTTATGAGCAGTGAGCACCAAAACCCTGTCCACAGCTGTTGTTTATTCTTAACTTCAATAAAACCACGTAAGGCGATGCAAATAAACCACATAGAAAATGTCGATTTTCAGCTTAATCGACACCACGAGCGATGATCTGAACTGTTGCTGATTGGCATCTAATTTGCTCTAACACGCTTGAACGGCTACAGTTACTGTGCCAAGAGTAACCAAGGAGCATATCCAGAAATGCAGTACACTAAGGACAGAGCAGAGGCTGAGAAGTATCTAAGAGCGACTTCCGCAGCCAGCTACAATTCTGACATCGTCGTAAACGAACGATTCGGCTCGTCGGGGATTACAAGCCTAAAAGAAATGGTGAGTGTCTGCTTTCGCAGAGCCCGGTTGGTTGTGAGTGAATATGCTCTTTCCAACGCATTCGTGTTGGCTTTCCTCGCCGCAGCCCATAGCGATAACACAATCAAGGCTTCGAAGTCGGCGGTTGTCGTCAATCGGATCCAATTCCTGTTTAGCTGGATCGTCGCTTTGGTCGGATTGATTTGTCTTCTGCCGCTGTTCGGTCTTGTCGCCTTGGCAATCAAACTCGATTCTGCAGGACCGGTCTTCTATAAGCAGGAGCGCGTGGGGATTAACCGTCGCCGCAGTGATCGCCGGCAGCGACCCGATGACTTGCTATTGTGCAGTCGGCATGCCGATCGCCGGCAGAAAAACCTTTTTGGCAAAACTTTCTTTGTCTATAAGTTTCGCACCATGGTTTCCGACGCGGAAAAACGCTGCGGCCCGATTTGGGCGACCAAGAACGACCCGCGCATTACCCGGTTGGGCAGGTTCCTGCGCAAAACCCGGATCGATGAGTTCCCGCAGTTGATTAACGTGCTTAAAGGAGAAATGTCGGTCGTTGGTCCGCGTCCGGAGCGTCCGTTTTTTATTGAGAAGCTCTCGACCGAAGTGCCAAACTACACTCGTCGCCTGGAAGTTCTTCCGGGAATAACCGGCTCGCCCAGGTCGAGGGTGGTTATGATGTGACGATTGATGACGTAAGAAAGAAAGTCTCTCACGATCTGGAATACATCCGCATTTCGAGCATTTCAAGCGACGTTAAGATCATGTTCAAGACGGTCGGTGTCATGCTTGGCGCCCGGGGAATGTAGACCAATTTTCCCGACAAATGCAAAGCAAAATCTCTCCGCAAGGTTTTTAGCCAAAAAACCTTGCGGACCAGATAAGAACTTCGTTATTTTGCCGATATGGATATTATGAAACTAATTACGGCAAAACGGGTTGCGCTTTGTGTCGGCATGACGCTGACTCTCGCCGCCGCAACCTACGCACAGAACGCAACGGATGCGACTGTGACTGTGACTTCCAATCCCTCTGGGGCTACCGTGATGTTGTCTGGTGACATGACAGTGGCGGGCGTGACACCGGCGATTTTTACCCAAAGATTAGCTGGATATTTCAAAATCACCGCTTATCGCGATGGCTATGAGAACTACAATTCCAGTGTCCTGCTTTCCGGCCGCGATGCCACAACTATCGACGTAAAACTAAAACCCAAGACTCGCGTTAAAGCGGCGTTGCGTTCCATAGTCATTCCCGGTTGGGGACAACAATACTATGGTGCGAAGGCCAAAGGCAATGTGATGTTTGTCAGTGCTCTTGTCGCCGGTGCCACTGCCGGAATCATGCATCTTCGGTTTGACAACAAGCGCGATGACTATCTCGACTTTCTGAAGCGATACGAGGATGAGCGTTCCGTTCCGGAGAAATTTCTTGATGCTCGCGGAGCTTTATGATCTGCAGCAGGACGCCTATGATGCCGAGCAGCAGCGAAATGTTGTTGGTGCAATCGCGGCCGGCATCTGGGTCTACAGCGTCCTGGACGCCATGCTCTTCTTTCCCGACTACGGAATTTCCGTTTCGGGAGCGAACTTGAGTTTGGCACCGGAGTATGATGGCGAGTCAGTCAGGTTGATGGGGAGGTTGAAGTTCTAATGAAGCGGACTACTTACTCTACTGATGTTGGCGTCGTTGTCATGACGATCGCCCTCGTTAACGGATGCTCCGACGAAATAGTCGAGCCTGTTAGGACGAACGAAGTCGCCGGAGCGCCTGAAATTCCTCGCAATCTCGCGACCTCGGTAGGCGAACGGAACAGTGATCCTGTCATGGGAAATTAGTGCACCTGCGAAGATATACGCTATTTGATTTACCGCGGCGATACGACTTTCGCTGCACCGGAGTTGATTGATTCAACGACATCGTTAAGCTATACCGATGATGGACTTCGCAATACGCTGCGCTATATCTATCAGGTAACCGCCGTTGGCACAAACGGGCTCGAGAGTGATTTCTCACGCGCCGTTTCTGCGACCCCGAATATTTACACCATCTTGATCAGCAGATAATTCGCAATTCACTAGCTCGCGTCAGGTTATCGTTTCCTTTGCCGCGCCGGGTGGGACCGTCTCGTCCTCTTGGCAAATGATGCACAATTCACCGGCGCGCAATGGGCCAATTTCTCGACCTCACGCAATTGGGAATTGACGTCGGGCGATGGTGTGAAGACGGTTTATGCACGGTTCCGCGATGCGGAAGGCAACGAAGTTGCCGGAACCGTGAGTGACGAATATCACCCTGGATTCAAGGGCGGAAATCATTTCAATCACGGAAGACTCACAGGGTGCGACTCTTTCAGCCGGAGACGAAATCGAGTTTGTCATGAACACGGGCGAGGCCGAAGGTACTGCCAGTGTCGCGATTGCTAACGTTGCAACGATTCCGCTTCTGGAGTCAGGAAACGGCGTTTACACAGCAAGCTACACCATTCCCGGCGGAATTGATGTCATTGATGCTACAATTACGGGCAGATTTACTGACGCCGCCGGCAATCAGGCAACCGAACTCACTCTGACGGCGTTTGTCAACATAGCCAACCCCCCTGAAGCAGCACAGTTGTCAGCCTTCGTGGTTTCCGAGGAGTCCATTGAGTTATCGTGGACTCGCTCCAGTGCCTCGGACTTTCAGGGTTATCAAGTCTTTCGCGCGGAGACTGCTCCCGTAAATACTTCGTCGCTGCTGGTCCGGTCTGAGACCAGCGCCGGAAACACGACCTTCCGAGATACCGATCTTGAGCCCAGCAAGGACTACTACTATATCGTTTACACAATTGACCGCACGGGACTCCGTTCCGCCAGCAATCAGGTGAAGTCAACCACCAAGACAAACGAAATTCCCGGGGCAGTTGTCTTGTTCAAGTCCGATGAAGACTCAACCAGTGTCGGAATCGGCTGGACGCTAAATACCGATTCTGATTTCGAATCGTATCGCGTGTATCGCTCGGTCACAACGCCGGTTCAGACGAATGGAGCGACCAACTTGATCGGGGTTGTCACTGGCCAATCGACGAACAGTTTTACGGATGAAAACATTAATGTCGGCCAGCAGTTCTACTATGTCGTTGTCGTCTATGACCGATACGGCGCCCGCTCAGCCAACTCCAACGAGGTGAGAGGACCTAATCCATAAGTCCTGTGAGTGTATTAGATAGACTTAACTTCATCATTGCCGCTTATGGTCGGCTGATCGTTGGCCTCTTCAATTTTCGGCTGTGGCCGCCATTTCTGCTGTTCTTCATCGTGATGTTGCTGCAGATCATAATGCTAAGCAACATGTACTCGCCTTTGTTGTCCGGCTGGTTGATCCCGGTCGTCCAATGGATCGGGGATGAGTCGATTGTGCATTATCCCCAGCATATCGCTTACATTCCGTCTGTCTTCGAGAAGATGAACCTCGTGTTCTCGTTTCTGCTTGATTCGTTGCTAAGTGCAACAGCCGTCCTGATGCTTGCGTCGTATTTCAACCGGGAGAAGCCGAAGTTTTCACAATCGATCAGGGTAGCGGTAACATATTATCCCAAGCTCCTGCTCATCTGGCTCATCGTTTTTGTCCCAATCTTGCTGCTGTTCTGGGGGCTGCCAGGCCTTTTCGAGGATTTTGTTGCGGGCGCTCCGAGGCGAAAGATGGCACTGATGATAGGCATGCAGGGATTGCAAACCGTGGTAACGGCTTTGTTTGTTTACGTTGTACCTTACCTGATGCTGCGCAAAGCTTCGTTTGGGCAGGCATTTGCCCGCAACTTCGCTCTTTTCTTTCGGAGCTTCTTTACTACTGTAATTTTAGTAGGTATTCCGCAATTCGTACTTCTCCCTTTGGTCTATGCCCTGCAGAACACGGGAGATATCGTCAACAAGTTCAATCCGAATGTCGTAATCTGGATGACTGTCGGCCTCGCTTTCGCTTTGACCCTCTCAAACTACTTCACCACTGGTGCCATTGTAAGTTTCTTCCGCGAAGCCGCTGAAGACTGATGTTTACCATATACGACCTGGCTGAAATCGGGGCGTGTTTTGCAGCCTTCTTCTCAATGCTGTTTGTGCTGGTGCGCAAACCCGGAAACCTCTCGGCGCATTTTTTTGTCGGCGCAGTATTGAGCACTGGGCTGATGTGGGCTCTGTACATTGGAATCATCCCCCGCTTTCAAGTTCTTACTCACGTGCAGCACGGGCTGCTAGTTTGCCTGCTTTCGTGCGCGACCGGCTTCTGGCTGCTTTTTCTGCTCGTTTTTGCCAGAGAACCTGCGACCAATCTGTTTCGTCGTCGATCCCTCACTGTTTATGCCACGTTGAGTCTGTTGAGTCTGGCGTCAATAGGATCGTTCTTCGGCGATTACTTCACGCTTGTCTCCGAAGCTGTCGACGGCCGTTTCATTGAAATCACTCCGGTCGGGCGCTACTATTTGACACTTCTGATTGTCGCAAACGCTTTTGGTCTCCTACAACTCGAAAGTACTTATCGCGCCTCGCAGGGAAGTCTGCGGCGAACACTGGTCTTGCCGATCTTGACGACGGGCCTTCTCCTTGCCGTCAATATCGTCTCCGGCATGATGGGTTTATTGATCGCGCGCATCGAGTTTATGAGCATTCAGATATCGGCGCTGTTGATGATTGTCTCACTTATCTTTCTCGCCCGCTTCGTGGCATACACCGAGCGGCAGGGGCAAGGTGTCGTTGTCTCACGCGAAGCCGTTTATTCCTCTGTTGCCTTGGTCCTGATTGGCGGGTACTTCATCTTTATCGGCGCCGCCGTAAAAATACTCGTCTCGCTGGGCGGCAGTCCGCAGATCTTCCTCTCGGTCCTTGCGGCATTCGTGGTCATCATATTCTTCGTTGCGTTAGTCATGTCCGGCTCGATCCGAAAGCGCTGGCGTCAGATCGTCGATCGATCACTCTACTCCGGCAAAGTCGAACTGCTCACTGAGATTACCGGTTTTGCCGAAGAAGTAACGGCCGCCACGGACCGCAATGAAATGTTTACTGCCATCGCGCATGTCTTGGAACATCGATGCCAAATGCGCGACATTGTGATTTTCTTAAAGTCTGACAAGATGGGTGAAATTGTCAAGCGCTACCCGCAAACAACCCTCGATACAGAACACGCCGTGGAATTGGAGCAGTGGCTGTTTCGCAATGGGCGGATGGTCGCGGCGTCACAATTCCTTGCACTGGGGCTGCCGCTTAAAGTCGACGAGCGAGCCTTCATCGAGGCGCTTGGCGATTGTGAGTTGATTCCGTTGGTTGCCCGCAAGGAATTCGTCGGGTTTGTTGCGTGTCGAGCTGATCGCCCGCCTGCCGATGATGTTCGTTTCCTAATCGATTCGATCTCCCACCAGCTTGCACTCTCATTGCTCTCAGCGAAACAATCCGAGACCTTACTGGAGACGCGGGAGTTAGCCTCCTTCACAAAAATTTCCTCCTTTGTCATCCACGACGTCAAGAATCTCATTTCGATGCTCTCAATGATCGTACAGAATGCCGAGCGCAAATTTGATGACCCGCGCTTTCAGCAGATGACGACCGAGACACTTCGCGGCGCCCAGGAACGTATGAAACGCCTGATAAGCCGACTTTCCTCCCCGGGCGCTCATCTCGATTTTGTTCTGACTAATTGCGATTTACGTCAACTTTTGCTAAGTTTGGCTGAGGAAATGAAACTGTCAAACCAGCATAAGATCATGGTCACAATTGATGTTGATCGTCTGCCCATCGTCAGGGGAAACGAGGAGAAGTTGCGCAGCGTGATTTCCAACCTGATCATCAATGCCATTGAGGCTATGCCCAACGGTGGCGATCTCCGCTTTTCTGCCGAGGAGAATCCGGACACGGCATCTTTGGTTGTGCAGGACAGCGGTGTGGGGATGACGGCAGATTTCGTGCGTGACCGGCTATTTCGCCCGTTCCAGACCAGCAAACCCAGCGGCCTCGGTATCGGATTGTTTCAGTCTCGTGAGTTGGTCGAACAGATGGGCGGCGCTCTGACCGTCACATCAACACCGGGGCAGGGGAGTAGTTTCAAATTGAAACTGAAGAAAGCATGAGCCTCAAGCACGCGAAAATCCTGATCGTCGATGATGAAGAGGGAATCCGCTCGCAGTTAAGCTTCGCGCTTGAGGACCACTATGAGGTCCTGACCGCGGCGACCGCCGGCGAAGCTCTCCAACAGACGCGGGAGAAACAACCGGACATTGTGCTGCTTGATATCTCCTTGTCGCCCTACAGCGGCAGCCAGGAAGGATTGGAGATACTACCCGATCTGCTCGAACTCGACCCGCGGCTGAAAGTTATCATGGTCACCGGCAACGGTGAACGGGCGAATGCTCTCAAGGCGGTGAAGCGAGGAGCATTCGATTTCTATGTCAAGCCGATCGAATTTGACGAACTCAGCATTGTTATTCGTCGCGCCGCCTACCTGCAGGAGCTGGAACGAGAGAACGCGCGTTTGAGCGAATCTCTTCACGATCGCAAAGGGTTCAATAACATCATTGGGACATCTGCGAAAATGCAGAAAATCTTCAAGGTCGTTGCTACCGTGGCGCCGGCATCGTATACGATCCTGATTACCGGCGACTCCGGAACCGGCAAGGAGTTGATCGCCAAAGCTATTCATGAGCGATCGGATCGGCGCGATAAGCCGTTTATCACGATCAACTGCGGCGCTATCCCCGAGACGCTCCTGGAGTCCGAGCTTTTTGGCCACGAAAAAGGCGCATTCACCGACGCTGTTGCGCAGAAGATCGGGAAGTTTGAGACCGCAAATCACGGCACGCTGTTCCTTGACGAAATCGGCGAGCTGTCGCTGTCGTTGCAGGTCAAGCTGCTTCGATTTCTTCAGGACCAGATCATCGAACGCGTCGGAGGCAGAAACACCATACAGGTCGACGTTCGCGTCATTGCGGCGACCAACCGATCTCTCGAGGAAGAGGTGGCCAGTAAGCGGTTTCGCGAGGATCTCTATTACCGCCTCTCGGTAATTACAATCGAACTCCCGCCGCTTCGCGACCGCGAAAACGACATACTTTTGATCGCCGAACATTTGCTCAAGACCTACGGTAATGAAAACAAGAAAACCAACCTGACCTTCACCAACTCCGCGCTGCAGATGCTATGCAGCTATGAGTGGCCCGGAAACATCCGTGAACTTGAGAACCGCATCAAGAGGGCAGTGATTCTTTCCGGAACAAACCGTATCGGTGCGGCCGACCTCGGCTTTGCCGCAACTTCCGACACCGAAATCCGCTCGCTTCAAGAAGTTCGCGAAGAGGCCGAAACCGCGCATATTCGCGCGGCTCTGCAGCGAAACAACTGGAACGTCACCAAAGCCGCGCGCGATCTCGGCACCAGTCGCACAACCCTTTACGATCTCATCGAGAAATACAGAATTACCCGCGATAAGCACTAAAAGCCGGTAAATGTTAGGCCTCTCTCCGCCGATTATAGGAGAAGAGGAGTAACATGAAGAGCATATTGCTCATTGACGACGACTTAAGTTTAACTGAATCCCTGACCGGCCTTTTCGATCCCAAAGAATTTCGGGTCGACACCATGGCCGATGCACCAGGCAGTGTGGAGTTCATCCGCTCCAACACGCCCGACGTCGTTTTGCTCGATGTCAACCTGCCTTCGCAATCAGGACTCGAATTGCTTAAGCAGATTAGGCAGATTGAGGATGCTCCGCCGGTCATCGTGATATCCGGTTATGTCTCCACCGATTCCGCTATCCAGGCAATGAAGGAAGGCGCCTACGAATACGTCACCAAGCCGTTCCAGATGGAGCGCCTGATGTCGACGATTCACAACGCCACCCGCGAACCCAACGGTGTCGCCAAGACGATCCGCGAGGGCCACGCGCCGATGCCCAACGATCATAAATCCGACCTCGATCCGAACCGCGAGATCATCGGTGTTTCCGACGAAATCGTCGAAATCGCGAAAATGATCGGACAAGTGGCAAAATCAGATGCCGCCGTGCTGATCTTCGGCGAATCGGGCACGGGCAAGGAACTGGTGGCCCGCGCCATACATCGCAATTCCAACCGTTCCAAGAACGTGTTCCTTTCGGTAAATTGTGCCGCACTGACGGAGACTCTTCTGGAGTCCGAATTGTTCGGACACGAGAAGGGCTCTTTCACTAACGCCTATACCCGCAAGTTGGGAAAGTTCGAACTGGCCAACGGCGGAACGATCTTCCTCGACGAGATTGCCGACACCTCACTCGCTACACAAAGCAAGTTGCTGCGCATCCTGCAGGAACAGGAATTTGAACGGGTAGGGGGGGAGGAAACGCTTCGCGTGAATGTGCGCGTCCTGGCGGCTACGAATAAGAGCCTCGTGTCGTGCATTAAGGAAGGGAAGTTCCGGGTCGACTTATTCTATCGCCTGAAAGTGGTCTCGCTGTACTTGCCGCCCTTGCGCGAACGCTCCGACGATATCGCCCTGCTGGCGAATCACTTCCTGAAGATCTACAACACTGCTTGCGGCAAGAACATCGAGGGCATCACCACCGAGGCCATGAAAATACTCTCCAAGTACTCCTGGCCCGGAAACGTACGCGAACTTGAGAACACGCTCCATACTGCCGTCGTCATGAGCAAGAATCGCTGGCTCGAGCCGGCAGATCTCCCGATCACCAAGGATCGCCGTGATCTGATGAAAATCGACTTTGATGCTCTCAAGGACAACTACTACCAGATGTTCCGTCGTGTTATCGAGCCGATCTACGGCAAGATCTTCTCCAATTCCAACGGGCAGATTTACGCGCACATCCAGGAAGCAGTGGAGAAGGCCCTCATCGAGTTCACTCTTCAGCATCTCCACAACAATCAGGTCAAAGCCGCCGAAGCCCTCGGCATCTCCCGCAATACCCTGCGTGACCGCATCGACCGTTACGGCATCAAGTCGTAGTTTCAGCGCTCCCTTTTACGAACTTCTCCAACTACTCTGATCAAGCGTAATAGTGTCTCCATCGCACACTTGTTCCTATTTCTGCATTTACGTCAAGACGACACAAAGCAAAACCGGGGCGCGTCTGGACGCACCCCGGTTGGGACGGAAGAATGACGGGCGAACTTAATTGTCGACGAAGCTTGGCGCGGTGATCTCACGCCATGACGTCTTCATCACTATTGAGATCAGCGGCGTTCCCGGAGGAAGATTGTTGGGATCGAGGAAATCGGTATCAAAATCCCACACACGGTCCGGAGGGCTGTAATAACTTCCGCCCCAAGTACCGGTAGCCTTGGCAGAACGCCACAAATCAACCGCCGAACCCTTCCAGGTGAATTTCTTGTTGCTCCAGTTTTCGAGAAAGCGGGGAAGATTCTCAAAGCCGCCGGAATAGGTGTTGCCGCCGGTTCCGGACGCCTTGTTTCCGGTCATGTACGCCGCATTGACCTTCGTGTCGGCAGCCGTGCGTGTGGCACTCCAGCTATTGGCGTCAGTCCAGTTTGTCGAGAGAATCGTCAAGGCATCCGCCATAATTGAAGCCGGCTTCTTGTTGACAGAGTTGTAATTACCAACCGTATACACCGGATTCTCCGAAGCGACGGTAAGTCCCTCCTTGAGTTCTGATCCGTTCTTAAGCCGGGTTGCAACCAGACTTCCCGATATTGCATTGGCGGAATAAACAATCCCGCCGTCGGGCCAATAGCTCGATGTATTGAGTTTGGCGATATCAAGATCATACGAAACGACGTCCTTGTTCTCGCGGCCATCGCGAAAAGTTGACTGCGTCAGAATGCCGGCGGCGGTGAAATCCGCAGTGACATTCTGCCAGCTGGAGTCCGGCTTGCGCCACATGACTTGACCGTCAAGAATCTTCAGTCCGGCTTTGTGTTCGTAGCTGTCCGCATTGTCCGTACCGGCCCGACCAATCATGTCCATCGGCTCTCCTGAAGCCACTACCGGTAGCTTCAGTTCGGTCATGCCGTGGTTTTTGTCCTCGACGCGGCCATCCCAGCGATCGATCGACTTGTTCACCCAGTCTGCATCTTTTGAGTCAAGCCATGTATTGTCGGCGTTTTTCATACTGCGGTAAGTTCCGGTGCCGTCCTTAATTTCAACGGTACCGCCGCCGGCCGGCATTCCCGAATTCGGGTGACGGCCGTAAAGAATGTCGCCGGCCGCGGTAGTCCAAGAGTCGATCTTGAGCGAGACATTTGACTGCAGATACATGTCATTATTCGAGTGTACGCGTCCGCCCAGCGTCATCTGCGGACCAGGCGCGATTTCCAAATCATCCTCATAAAACACTGCGAACTGATATACCGGAACGACGGAAGCGTCCACCGTCATCTGCAGCGATGTCGTCGTGTGGACACCGGGGGCAATTGCCGTGGCCGTGATGACATACTCGTCCGAAAGGGCGTATAGCCCGCGATAGGCTCCCTGCGTCAGTGTTTTTGAAACCGTGACGCCAGGCTTGGTGATCTCGTAGGTCACGGCGAACTTGCCGATTTGAATGGAATCATCCGGCAAACTCGACGGCGGACGGCCAAACTTGTTGTAGTAGTTGGTGATGTAGGCGCTGCCTTTTTCAAGGCCGGCCTCGGCGGCATAGAGCGCGCCCTGCGAGTTCAGCGTATACCCGGCGATATCTACTTCGTTCGTCGATGTCATGATCGCATTCAGGCCGAGAAGCGACAACATCAACAACAGCGAAAGAAATATCAGTGTGGTAAACCCGGACTCGCGCGATAATCTTGTAAACATGATACCTCGCTTGTTACATCGAAAGATTTCTAAGCATTGCGCTGGATCGCAGCGTGTCATATCGAAAATCGTTCAGGAATTGATCGTTCCGGTCCGAACGGGCAACAACCGCCACCTGGACTTCACGAACGTAGCGGTCAATAACTACCGAATCCACTACAGCTCCGTTGGCAAGCACGTACCGGAACTGCAGATCGGTGATATTGTCGGCATAGACCACCGGATCGGCACCGTTCTTGATCATCATCAGATTTGAATGCAAGGTGTCGCTGGCATCCACGTAATACTTGTAGAAATCAAGGACAAAGACTCGCGCCCCCTGCGAGTATGCCTTGGACAAGCTTGCCAGGTTGTGGTGAATGATACCGGTACCGGCATCAGATCCGGTCACGAAGAAGAACTCGCCTGAATCCTTGACGGGGTCGTAAATGTAAGCCCACGAATCGGTGACCAGGCAACTAATGTCCGCGTCCTCGCAGCGAATCTCGGATGTAGCCTGGGACATGTTCTCGCTCAATGACGCCGAACAGAGGGGTTCCGCCATGAATATAACCGCAATCGTATCAGGATTAGAATTCCAGGCAAGAAGTGCGTTCATTCCCGGTTCCAACCTGTATCCCGTTTGGCGAATCTTGCCAACCAGCTGATCGACAGTAGCGCGCCCATTCTGCTGCATATCCGTTACGCCGGCCTGAATCAAGTGGTTCTGGTTCTGGCTGATCAGCAATTGCATGCCCGCAGCTATAGCAAGCGAGGCAATGATCGAAGCTACCAGAACCTCAACGATTGTAAAGCCGCGTGAACGACGCGTGCCCTTAAAGTATTTAATTAGCTGTGCCATGTTATTCACCTACCTGAATATAGGTTATGGTCGTGCATACCTTCGCGACCGCTTTCTCGTCTGTATAGCCGACAACAACCGTAAGTTGCTTTAGATTCGCGTCCACGTCAGAAACTTCCCAGCTACGGCTCATAACGCCGCGAACATCCGAACCGCTCGCCATATCCTCATCAGGTAGCCTGCGAAACTCCTCAACTTTCTCCCGCGTCGCCTGAACGATTTGAGTGGTCTTGTCAGACCACACGTTTCCGCGAATCGCCACTACCATCATCGAACTGAGAAGCAATAGCCCGAGAGTGAAGATCACCAGGCCCATCATTACTTCCAGTAGGGTAAAACCGTCTTGCGATCGTATCTTCATTTTCAACCTCATAGTTTTCATCGTCCGCATTTAGCACTGCAAATCCCGCGCCGGAAATCTACGCTTGTAGTCAAGCGCGCTAACGTCTTGATCCACAGCATCATAGAGGTGTCAGATTTTCGAATTCCTCTGTTCGAGAGTATGGCAAAATGCCAATTGTATGGGAGCAGGGCAATAGCGTGTGGGCAGGTAATTGAGAGAGCGGCGCCCAAAAGCCCGGGTTCAGTCATCCGCGTAGCGTCTGATAATATATATTATATAAATATCGCAGATCGAGCCAACAAGGCTCTTTCGTTCCTCTACAGCCCCTATTTCTACTTGGTTCCTACTTGACCACAATACTCAAGAGCTTGCCCTTTACGAAAATGACCTTCACGATGGTTTTGCCCTCAATATTCCTTTGCACTTTCTCACGGGACAGCGCCAGCGTTTTGACCGCCTCTTCGTCGGCGTTGCGGTCGACTTCAATCTCATCCCGCACTTTTCCATTGATCTGGACAGCAACGATAACCGTTTCAAACGAGATCGCTCCTGCATCGAACTTGGGCCACGTCGACTTCAGGATCGATTCTTTATTGCCAAACATCTCCCACGCTTCTTCTGCGAAATGCGGTGCCAGTGGCGCAATCGTCTGAACGATCTTGCTGCACACATACTTGTCGAATTCGGCACCGGCTCCTCCAGATGGCTGGTACGACCCGAAGAACTCCATGATAGCGGCAATGCTGGTATTAAACTGCAGTTGTTCAAGGTCTTCGGTGACTTTCTTGATGGTCTGATTGAGCTTTGTGTAGGACAGCCTGGCGTCCGCACTCATATTTGTCAGCTCGTACTTACCAGAAAGATCGACGGCGCGCGGGAACGCTTTCGCGACCTGTTCGACGATGCGATACAACTTATTAAGGAATCGTTCTACACCGATGAGACCGTCATTCGACCACGGTATCTCCCGGTCGGCTGGAGCGGCAAAATACATCGCCAGACGGGAAATATCGACTCCCCGCTCCTTCATTACGTCAATCGGGCTAACTACGTTGCCCAGCGACTTGGACATTACTCGACCTTCAGCGTCACTCACCATCCCGTGATTGAACATGCGAATTGCCGGCTCTTGATATTTGGACATGCCGATATCATGCAGAAACTTTGTAAAGAACCGGAAATAGATCAAATGTCCGGTAGCGTGCGTGATTCCGCCGATGTAGAGATCGATCGGCATCCAGGCATCGCACTTGGCAACATCGTATGGCGCCTTGTCATTTTTGTTATCGGTGTAGCGCAGCATGTACCAGGACGAGCAAATGAACGTGTCCATTGTGTCGGGGTCGCGTTGGGCGGGACCACCACACTTCGGGCATCTTACATTTACCCATTCGGTTGCATCGGCTAAGGGCGAGCGCCCCTTCGGGATGTAATCCACACCCTGGGTCGGCAGTTCCACTGGCAGGTCGTCATAAGCAACTGCAACTTCGCCGCAATTCGGGCAGTGAATGATCGGAATCGGCGTTCCCCAATACCGCTGGCGTGATATCAGCCAGTCACGCAGCTTGAAGTTGACTTTGCGCGTGCCCAGGTTCTTCGATTCCGCATAGTTGATCACGGCATCAATACCATCGACTCCGACGCGTCCGTTAAACTGACCGGAGTTGATCATTTCTCCCTTTTCGGTAAACGCCTCCGTCATCACCTTGGCAACCGGCTCATCTCCGCCAACTGGTTTGATGACGACCTTTATTGGCACTCCGTACTTCTTTGCAAACAAGAAGTCGCGCTGATCATGTGCCGGCACACCCATGACAACCCCGGTGCCGTAGGACGCCAATACATAGTCGGCAATCCACAGCTGCACCCTGTCCCCGGAAAATGGATTAATCGCGTAAAGGCCGGTGAACACACCGTCTTTGTCATCAGTAACAGCCAGGCGCTCGATTTCCGATTTGGCAACGGACTTGGTGATATACTCCGTCACAATCTTCTGACGGTCGCCTGGTATCGCCAGATTTTCAAGCAGTTCCGCTTCCGGAGCAATCGCCATAAAGGTCACGCCAAAAATCGTATCTGGCCGCGTCGTGAAAACTGGAATCTCGCAGTCAGAACCTTCAAGCTTGAACTTGACCTCGCTACCGCTTGATTTACCGATCCAGTTGCGCTGGATGGTCTTCAGCCGCTCCGACCAGCCATCAAGGTGATCGAGACCCTCCAACAGCCGGTCCGCATATTCCGTGATCTTCAGATACCATTGATTCAGCCGCTTTTTGCTGACCGGATTGTGGCACCTCCAGCAGGCACCGTCTTCAACCTGTTCATTCGCAAGTACCGTATTGCAGGTGGTGCAGAAATTGACAAGCGAGTCCTTGCGATAGGCCAAACCGCGCTCGTACATCTTCAGGAAGATCCACTGGCTCCAGCGATAGTAATCCGGGAAACACGAGGCAATTTCACGATCCCAATCGAACGAAATCCCGACTTTTTTCAACGTATTTCGCGAGACTTCGATATTCTTTACGGTCCATTCCGCCGGGTGCAATCCGCGCTTGATCGCCGCTTGTTCTGCAGGCAGCCCAAAGGCGTCCCAACCAAACGGGTGAAGCACGTCTTTGCCCAGCATCCACTGGTAACGCGCTATGGCGTCGCCAATAATGTAATTGCGAAAATGGCCCATGTGAATGTCGCCGGACGGATAGGCGAACATCACCAGGAGATAGTACTTTTCCCGGGGCATATCCGGAGCCCGGAACAGTTTTTGTTCCTCCCAGCGCCTTTGCCACTTTGCTTCAATAGCAGCAAAGTCATACCCCGAGCGGGGCTCGCCTCTCGTTTCGTGATCGGTGCTCATAAAACTATTGTCGTCCGATTACGGGTAAAGTCGATACAACATCCGCGCAAATGGAATCGTCTCACGAACATGGGGCAAACCACAGATCCACGCCACCGTCCGCTCGATTCCCAGGCCAAAGCCGGAGTGCGGCACTGAACCATATCGCCGCAAATCCAGATACCACTCAAACGGCTCCAGCGGCAGATTGTGGTGTTTGATTGATTCAATCAGCCATTCCAGGTTGTCTTCGCGCTGGGACCCGCCAATAATCTCACCATAGCCTTCGGGGGCAAGCAGGTCGGCGCACATCACGACCTCCGGCCGTTCCGGATTGCGCTTCATGTAGAACGCCTTCGCCTCCCGGGGATACTGATAGATGAAGATCGGCCGGTCGAACATGTTCGTAAGAACAGTTTCATCCTCACCGCCGAGGTCCATACCCCATGTGATCTTCGAGCCGACTTTCTGCAAACGCTCGACGGCTTCGTCATAACTGATACGATAAAACGGTTTCTTAACCGAAATGAGCTTCATCACGTCGCGTTCGAGAGCCACCAGATGATCTGATGCCTTCTCCAGCACCCAGTCAATAACGTAGCAGATCATGTCCTCCTGAAGATCCATGTCGCCCACGATGTCCATGTACGCGACTTCGGCTTCAATCATCCAAAACTCGGTCAGGTGACGGCGGGTCTTGGATTTTTCGGCACGAAACGTCGGGCCAAAGCAGTACACTTTTCCGTGCGACATGCAGGCCGCCTCCAGATACAACTGTCCGGTTTGTGCCAGGTACGCCTTGCCAATATCGAAGTACTGCGTCTCAAAAAGCGTCGAGGCGCCCTCCCCTATCGCACCGGTGAGGATCGGAGTGTCAATCAGGACATACTTGCGCTCGTAGAAATACTGGCGAATAGCCTGGATAATCTCGTTGCGCACCCGCATGATGTGCCACTGCCGGGTCGAGCGTAACCACAAGTGGCGATGTTCCATCAGGAATCCGGTCGAATGTTCTTTTGGCGTAATCGGATACTCCGTCGCCACCTGAACGATCTGGAGGTCTTTTAGCAATAGCTCAAATCCCCCGACCGAGCGCGGTTCTTCCTTCACGGTTCCGGTGATTTCGATCGAAGTCTCCTGCGTTAACTGATCGAATCGGTTGAAGACTTCTTCGGACACTTCACTCTTGACGATTACCGCCTGAATCATTCCGGTGCCGTCGCGGAATATGATGAAGCGGATCTTTCCCGAAGACCGGGTATTGTAGACCCAGCCCTTTAAGGTCACTTCCTGACCAACAAATTCGCTGATATTCTCAATGTAGCATGTGTTCATACTGAATCTCGCTCGAAAAAAAACTTTCGATGAAAATAGGACATTAACTAACGCGCGCAAGCTATTTTTGGTGAAGTGAGGCGACCGAATTGTCAAACGGCGGGCGCGTCAGGCCGCTCGGGATTGGCTGTTGGCAACCGGTGTTAGATGCGAAAAGCGGCTTATTACCGCGGACTTGAGCGCCTCTACCCCGGCAACGAACCCGCCGCCGAGTTTCCCTCGAAATGTGAAAGCGTTGTCGAGCCTCGTTATGGAGATTCTGCCGATTAACTCTCCGCCGGTCGATCGCGCAGAGGAACCAAACTGCCGAGTCAATCCGAGTCTCGCTGCCAGTTCGCGAACGCGCTGATTGCTGCGGCCAAAGGGATAGGCGAGTTCATCAACGTGCTGGCCTGTAAGATCGAACAAGATTTCCCTCGAACGTTCAAGCTCGGATTGAATCTCCGGCTCCCCGACCGTTGTCAAATCCCGGTGAAAGTGTCCATGCGTACCAAATCGAACACCTATTCCGGCGAGTGCACGAATTTGCTCCTCGGTGAGATGCTTGCGAAGTCCACCGGCGAGGAAGTGATCCCAGTCGTTACGCCTGCCGATGTACGCTGTTGGAATGAATACAGTAATTGGAACTGGCCACTGGCGCAATAGCGGCTCCAGCTGCATCAAGTCGTCGTAACCGTCGTCAAACGTTATCGCAATTTTGGTGTGATCGCGAAGTGCTTCCGCCGGCGTACCAACCGTCAGGCCGGTATCAGCGATCACTCTCAACAGCTGCTCAAAGCGTTGAAGCGAAATGCCGCCCATGCCGAAACTATCTGAGCTTAGACCGTGAAGCAGTAGTACTTTCGGGGACTTCTTAAGCTGACGGCCCCAAGCAAAGGATATTACTAAGATCAGAGAGACTATCGATAGAGCGATGGCAAGCAGGTACCACATTAGCTCTTAAGTACCGACCAATCGACCTGTTTGATCAGCGATTCCTTGGCCGAGCCAAGAGCCACCATCGTCAGGAATCGTTCGTCGAAGATTTTCTGCGCCATTGCTCGCACATCTTCAAGCTGCACCGCATCAATCTCTGCGGCCGTTTCTTCAAGCGAAACAAAGTGATTGGCAAAGAGTTCGTGACGCGCGAGGCGGTTCATCCGGTTGTAGGAGCCTTCGAGTGAAAGCAATAAGTTCCCCTTCAGTTGCGACTTGGTATTCGCAACTTCCAGTTCTGTGACTGAATCCGTTTTGACTTTGGCGAGTTCTTCAAGGACCACATTTAGCGCTTTCTTCGCCTTTTTTGTGTCGGTGCCGAGATAGATCCCGAATAATCCCGTGTCCTTGTAGAAATCCTGGTACGAGTAAATCGTATAGACCAGCCCGCGCTCTTCGCGCACCGACTGAAACAAGCGCGATCCCATGCCGCTTCCCAGCAATGTGTTGAGAATCAACATCGCGTACTTGTTCTTGTCAGCGAAGCTGATGCTCGGAAATCCCAGGCAGATATGCGTCTGGTTCAGATCGCGGTTAAGGACAATTCTCTTTCCCGTATCATACTGTGGCGCATTGAGCGGTTCCGGCCCATTCGGCTGGCTGATCCGGAGTTTGTCCCTGGTCAGCGCCACCAGATGATCGTGGTCAATCGCGCCGGCGGCCGCCACTACGACTTTGTCGGTCGTGTAGTTGCGCCGAATGTAATCCAGCACATCCGCACGGGTAAGCTTGCGGATTCCGTCTGCCTCGCCCATGATCGTCTGCCCCAATGGATGTGGATTCCACAATGCGCCGGCAAAATAGTCATGCACAAGTTCGGCAGGGGTATCAAAGACATCTTTGATCTCCTCGCAGATGACTTCCTTCTCGCGCTCAAGCTCGGTGGGGTCGAACAGAGAGTTGGTCACCAGGTCGGCTAAGACATCAAACCCGGTGTCGAAATTTTCGTCGATGACACGGCAGTAATAACAGGTATTTTCACGGCTGGTAAACGCATTGAGCGAACCGCCCAGAATCTCAAGACTCTGGGCGATTTCCTTGGCAGTGCGCTTCTCGGTACCCTTGAAGCACATATGTTCGATGAAGTGCGAGATACCGTTTTCCCGCGGCAATTCATTGCGGCTCCCGACATCGACCCAGATGCCGATCGATGCCGATTTCAGATAGGGCATACTTTCAGACACGACGCGAACGCCGTTATCCAAGAGAGTACGCCGGTGCTCGCTCGTGGTCAACTAACGACGCTCCCGCCGTGGACCGCCGCGATGTCCGCCGCCTCCGCTGTCACGCCGGCGATAACCGCCACTGTCGCCGCTTCTCTCTTCCGGCTCCGGCATTCCTTCCGGACGCGGAAGAAGCGCCTTTTTGGAAAGTCGAATCTTGCCGTCGGGTTCAACGGAGAGAACCTTCACTTCGATGATATCGCCAACCTGCATGACATCTTCGACACGATCAATTCGGTGATGGGCAATTTCGGAAACGTGAAGCAAACCGTCGGTGTTCGGGATAATTTCAACAAACGCACCAAATTCGGCGATCCGCTTGACCTTGCCCTGATACACCTTGTTGACTTCCGGCTCTTCCAGAAGGGCCAGAATCGTGTCGCGCGCCTTGATACCTGCGGTCGCATCTACGGAAGCGATAACCACGGTTCCGTCGTCGTCGATGTCAATCTTCGCTCCGGTGGCTTCAATAATCGAACGGATCATCTTGCCGCCGGGTCCAATGACCTCGCCGATTCTGTCTTGTCTGATCTTGATCGTGATGATGCGTGGAGCATAAATCGACAGATCAGTCCGCGGCGTTGCAATGGTCTGTTCCATGGCCTCGAGGATCTTGAAACGGGCGATCTTCGCCTTGTCAAGCGCGTTGCGCATGATTTCCAGAGTCAGACCGCCGATCTTGATATCGAGCTGGAATGCAGTAATACCGTCGCGTGTGCCGGCGACCTTGAAATCCATATCACCGAAGTGATCTTCGTTACCGAGAATATCGGTAAGCACGGCGTAGCGGCTGCCATCAAGCACCAGGCCCATGGCAATGCCGGCAACCGGTGCCTTGATCGGAACGCCGGCATCCATCAGGCACAGCGTGCCGCCACAAACCGTCGCCATCGAAGACGAACCGTTTGATTCCAGGACGTCGGAAACGATTCGAATCGTATACGGGAAAGCGTCTTCGGCCGGAAGTACCGGCTCAAGCGAGCGCTCGGCCAAGGCGCCATGGCCGATTTCCCGGCGGCCGGGGCCGCGATTGGGTCTCACCTCGCCGACCGAGTACGGCGGGAAGTTGTAGTGCAGCATATAGCTCTTCTTGGACTCGCCCTCGAGCGCGTCAACGATTTGCTCGTCCATCTTGGTGCCGAGTGTCGTGACGACCAGGGCTTGCGTCTGTCCGCGCGTGAAAATCGCCGATCCGTGCGTGCGCGGCAGAACTCCTACTTCGCAAACGATCGGGCGGATCGTGTCGAGATCACGGCCGTCGATACGCAGGCTGCGATCAAGAATGCGAGCCCGCAGGTCGTCCTGCTCGAGCTTTTCGAGATACTGCTTGATCCACATTTCATTTTCGGGAAATTCCGCTTCAAGCGCCTTGAGCACGTCTTCTCTGATCTGCTTAACAGCATCACTATGAGCCTGTTTATCATGGATATCGTGCGATGCGACAATGCGATCTTTGGCGAGTGCTTCAACGCGACCAAATAGTGCGGCTGGTATTTCCGGCAAAATCACCGCAGCCTTCGGTTTTCCGACCGCAGCGCGGATTTCCGCGACCATCTTGCAGATCTTGCGAATCTGCTCGTGGCCGAACGCCAGAGCGTCCAGCATCTGATCTTCGCTGATCTCCGCACAGCCGCCCTCGACCATCATGATATGTTCAGCGGTAGCTGCAATAACCAGATTCAAATCGGAGACTTCCAGCTGCGCAAAAGTCGGATTGACGACAAACTCGCCGTCAATGAGTCCTACGCGTACAGCGCCAATCGGCACCGTAAACGGGACCGTGGCAATGTTCAGACACACCGAGGTGCCGATGATACCCAGGATGTCTGCGTCGTTTTCCTGATCCGAAGACAGTGTCGTTACCATCACCTGCACTTCGTTGCAATAGCCTTCGGGAAACAACGGGCGGAACGGGCGGTCGATCAAACGCGCGGACAGAATCTCCTTTTCGGAGGGACGACCCTCGCGCTTGAAAAAGCCGCCGGGAATCTTTCCGGCAGCATAGGTCTTCTCGCGATAATCCACGGAGAGCGGGAAATAACCCTTGCCAAAGTCAGGCTTGTCAGCGGCGCAGACAGCGGTCATACTAACCGTGTCACCATAGCGCACCCAGCAAGAGCCATCGGCCTGTCGGGCGACACGACCGATTTCGACGGAGAGAGTCCGGCCACCCAGTTCAATTGAGAATGTTTGCATTAATTTTCCTTATCCTTCTACTTGTTCTTAGCGCCGCAGGTCGAGCTGACTGACCAAATGACGATATCCTTCTATGTCGTGCTTGCGCAGATAGTTCAGCAGTCTTCTGCGGCGTCCGACCATTTTGAGCAACCCGTACCGCGAATGCATATCTTTCGGATTTTTCTGCATGTGCAGGGTCATCTCATTGATTCTCTGAGTCAGAAGTGAAATCTGGACTTCCGGAGAACCGGTGTCGGTGTCATGCAGCCGGAAATGGCCGATGATTTCTTGTTTCTTGTCTTTTGACAGTGGCACTTTTACTACTCCTTATTTTGCCTTATCTCATTATTCATTCGTATCATCTCTTCATCTTGGCCGATTTGATCGATCAATTCGGAATCCCGCGCAAACCGCATCGGCGGTCGAACATACGCGGTGGGAAAAACACTCACAGTTTGGCCGTAAAGATCGCCGACAAAGTCAAACAAGTTGACTTCGAGATCGAATCCGGGCTGAGGCGTCTCGCCAATATACATCATTCCCGGCTGCTTGTCAGACCCAATTAAAGAATACGCGGCATAAACTCCGGCTTTTGGAACAATTTTCTCCTTCGGTAATTTGACATTTATCGTCGGAAAACCGAGTTTTCGCCCCATGCCCTTACCGTGCACCACCTGGCCGGATAACTCCAATTCATGCCCCAGCAGTGCTGTCGCGCGATCATACGCACCTTCCACAATGAGGCTGCGAATGCGGCTACTGTTCACCATCTCACCGCCAACAAGCACCGGCGCCAACGATTGCAGCTGGAATCCGTACTTTGGGGCCATTCCCTCCACAAACCGCACATTGCCCTCGCGTTGATTGCCGAACGCGTGATTAAACCCGATTACAAGAATCGACATCCTTAACCCGGCCAACAAGTATCGAACCAGAAAGTCAGTGGCACTGACGCTCGCTAAGTCCCGATCGAAACGCAGCACTACTACGGCATCAAGCAGGCCACCCTGTCTCAATATCCGTAGCTTTTCCTCCGTCGTCGTCAGGAGTCTCGGCGCCGTTTCCGGCTTTATCGTCAGCGACGGATGTGGATCAAAAGTCACCAGGACCGACTTCAGACCTCGCTCCTTGCCCCTGCGCGAGAGTTCGAAAATTATCGACTGGTGTGCCAGGTGAATGCCGTCATAATTGCCGATCGTCACGGCGCTTCCGGCAGCCATCATCGGCGCGGCCTCTTCAATCGAACGAAATACCTGCACCTACATCACCCTGACATATTCGACAACGGTTTCATCCGCCATTCCGCGCAGTGTATCACTTCCGTACAGAGCCCGGCCGACGGCCAGCAGGCGGTTGTCGGCATTTCGCAGAGCCACCAGATCGCGGGGGCGAATGCGGATATCCATATTGATAACATCGAGGCCACGGATAGGTACACCGCGGTCGACGAAATTCTCCCGCTCAGCAGAAACATAAATTATCGGCAGATTCAAGACGCGTTCGATTGAGCCAAAACTGCGGACGAAACGCTCGTCCGTGAGCAATGCGGCGGTATCAGCTTCATGTTGTTTCGCCGCCAATTCCAGATCCGCCATCAAAATAGCGTTGGCGACGTCCAATCCGCCGATACTCGTGCGACGCAGACCATAGATGTAGCCGCCGCAACCAAGCAGCTCGCCGATATCGTGGGCAAGGCTGCGAATGTAGGTCCCGGATGAGCACCGCACACTGATGTTCAAGAGCGGATAGGAGTAACTGACAATTCGAAGCGAATCGATGTGTACACTGCGGACCTTGAGTTCGACCGGGATATTCTTGCGTGCATACGCGTAGAGCGGCTTCCCCTTGTGCTTCAACGCCGAATAAAGCGGTGCCCGTTGTTCGAAAGTCCCAACAAACTTCGCAGCCTCTGCTTGCACCGATTCCAGGGTCGGCACCGGCGCCTGTTCGACCGGTGTAATTTCGCCGTCCCGGTCATAAGTCGTTGACTTCCCGCCCAGCATGATCTGCGCCTCATAACTCTTGCTCGCCTCGCTCAAAAATTGCGCCAGGCGCGTCGCTTTCCCCAGACAGACGACCAGTAATCCCGTAGCCAGCGGATCCAGGGTGCCGCTGTGCCCTGCCTTCGAGACCTTGAGCAGCCGCTTGACTCGATTTACGGCGTGCGCAGAGCTAATCCCCTCGTGCTTGTCGATCAGGAGAAATCCGTTCATAGTCCCAGCGCCCCCCGAATTTGCGCCAGTACGCGTTCCTTGGCCTGCGCAAACGGAAGCATCACTGTGCATCCGGCGGCGTTGCGATGTCCACCACCGCCGTACGCAGCCGCAATCGCCGCGACATCGTAATCCTCATGACAGCGAAGCGATACCTTGGTGCGGTTCGGTTCGGTTTCGCGCAGCAGCGCGCCGATTTTTACACCCTTGGTATAGAGCGAATACTCCGATAGTCCTTCCAGTTCGTCCGATCCGTTGATGTACTTGTCGCGAATCGCCTTATCCGAGAGCAACAGGCAACTCTGACCGTTATGATGCAGCTCCATCGTCGCCAGCAGTTCGCCCAACATCCGCAGCTGACTTGATTCATAGGTGGCATAGAGTGCGTCACTGATTTTCTTCGTCGATGCGCCCTGTTCCAACAAGTCCGCGCAGACGCGCATGGCTTGCGGGTTCGTGCTGCCAAATCGGAAGCGGCCGGTGTCCGTGAGGATTGCCGTAAATAGTTCGTCCGCAACATCGCTGTCAATCTGTACGCCGGCGGTCTTGAACAACTCATAGACCATGATCCCGACCGCAGCCACTGACTCATCGACCCAGTTGATGGTTCCGTACATCGTATTACCCCGGTGATGATCGATGTTTATGACCTCGGAAGCAGGCGAGAGCAAATTGTGCACATTGCCGATTCGATCAAGATCCGGAGATTCCAGTATCACTGCGAAGTCGAACTCTGGATAGGATGTTCCGGCATCATAGACGTTGACCGCGGTGTGCTTGCCCAGGAACGCATACTTGGGAAAGGCGCTGTCGTGATTGATGATCATCGGGTCGCAACCCAGCCGCCTGACCAATTCGTACAGTGCCAGTTGCGAGCCGATCGAATCGCCATCCGGACTGATATGCGAAACGATCAAGACCTTGCCGCCCTGCTTCATTCGGCCAATGATGCTATTGATTAGGCTATTTCGGTTCGCTGTCATCCGGCTTGTTCTCTTGAATTTGATCAAGCAAGTGCTGTATCCGCAGTCCCTGGTCGATCGACTTGTCAATCTCAAACCGCAAACTCGGAACCCGGCGAATATGCAGAATTTTGCCCAACTCCGACTGGATGAATCCTCGCGCCCGGTCGAGCGTCTTGTTGGTCTCTTTGCGCACCAGCGTGTCGCCGAATACGGAATAGTACACGACCGCTTCACTTAAGTCGCGAGTCACCGTCACTTCGGTGATTGTAATCATCCCGACATGCGGATCCTTCAGCTTGCGTTGGATGATTTCGGAAATGATTTCCTTGATCTGGACGCGAAGACGATCGGTACGTTTGAGATCAGCCATTAGTAATCGATTCTCTCGACATCAATGATGTTGACTTCCGGGTTAGAGGCGATAAACGATTCCACCTGCGAAAGCACTTGGTCTAAAAACGGGCCTTCGTTGGCTACAATCGCGACTCCGAGTGTCGCGCGCTGCCACAGATCGTTATCGTCGACTTCGGCCACTGAGACGTTAAACTTGTTCTTCAATCGGTCCTTGATCGCTTTGATGACATGGCGTTTTGATTTCAGTGAACGCGACTGCGGGATGTGTAGTACAATGCGAAGCGTGCCGAGGTACATTGGTATTAAAGCTTGCGGGCAATCTCCACCGTCTCGAAGGCCTCGATCAAATCGCCTTCCTTGACATCGTCATAGTTCTCGACTTTGATTCCGCATTCCAGGCCCGCCGCCACTTCACGCGCGTCATCCTTGAATCGGCGCAGCGAGTGAATATTGCCGGTATAGATGGCGATGCTGTCGCGGATAATGCGCGCCCGATCGCTTTTGTGGATAATACCCGATTGCACTGAACAGCCGGCAATGACACCGACCTTGGGCACGCGGAACAAGTCTTTCACCATGGCGACACCGGTGATGCGCTCTTCATGATCCGGTTCGAGCAGGCCCTCGAGGGCTTTGCGGATATCGTTTTCGGCTTCATAAATGATCGTATACAGACGAACATCAATCTTTTCGCGCGCCGCCACTTCCCGGGCACGCGAATCGGGTCGCACATGGAATCCGATGACAATCGCGTCGGAGGCGGCCGCCAGGAGGATATCAGATTCAGTGATTGCGCCGACGCCGTGATGAATTACGTTGACCCGCACTTCCGATGTGCTGATTTTTTCCAGAGTGTCGCGCAATACCTGCACAGAGCCATCGACATCGCCCTTGATCACGATATTGAGATCTTTGATTTGGCCCTCTTTGATCTGATCATAAACGTTCATCAAGCTGACTCGCTTGATCTGGCGATATTCCTGTTCGCGCTTGATCTGCTGGCGCTTGAGAGAAATCTCGCGCGCCTCGGACTCGCTGCCGACCGCCATGAATGAATCGCCCGCCTGGGGAACTCCCGACAATCCGACCACCTGCGACGGTTCGCCCGGCAGGACCTGTTCCTGCTTCTCACCCTTGTCATTAATCAGCGCTCGTACGCGCCCGGCGAAATTACCCGCTACAATTGGATCCCCAACATAGAGCGTGCCCTTGTCGACGATGATCGTCGCGACGACACCGCGGCCCTTGTCAAGCTTCGCTTCGACTACCGTACCGCGCGCCAAATGATCCGGATTGCTCGTCAACTCGAGGACTTCGGCCTGAAGCAGTATCATTTCCATCAGCTTCTCGACACCAGCGCCGGTTTTGGCCGACACCTCGACGTATATGGTCTTGCCGCCCCATTCTTCCGGAACGAGATTTCGCCCGGCAAGCTGCTGCTTGATGTGGTCTGGTTTGGCTCCCGGCTTATCCATCTTATTGATCGCGACAATGATGGGAACATCCGCAGCGCGCGCATGATCCACGGCCTCAATCGTCTGGGGCATGACACCGTCGTCGGCAGCCACGACCACAACCACAATGTCGGTGATATGGGCGCCGCGGGCGCGCATCGCGGTAAATGCTTCATGGCCTGGCGTATCAAGGAATGTAATCTCGCCGGACGGCGTCGCCACCTGGTACGCGCCAATATGCTGCGTAATCAGGCCCGATTCGCCCGCCGCAACATTACTCTTGCGGATAAAATCAAGCAGTGAAGTCTTGCCGTGATCGACATGGCCCATGATGGTAACAATGGGAGCACGCGGCTTCTGCTCACCGTCATCCTCTTCATCCTCTTCCTCTTCCTCGATCCCGATCTCCTTCACCTCTTCAATCTCGAGAGTGTACTCGAGCGCGAGGGTTTCGATCGTCGTCAAGTCGAGCCGCTGATTGATGGTCACCATCATGCCCAGCTCCATGCACTTGGCAATTAAGTCGGCCGGCTTCACTCCAATGATGGCCGCCAGTTCCGCCAGTGACATGAACTCGGTAACCTGAATTACATTTGTCTCCTCTTCGACCACTGTGCCATCGGGCTTTTCACGGCGCTTGTACTTCTTGACGCGCTTGCCGAGATCGATCTTGGCCATCGTCTTCTTGACCGCGGCCTTTACGTCGGCAACGTTGATGTCAGTATGGCGTTTCTTCTTCTTGCGATCGCGTTTCTTCTTCCGGAGCTGTGTCAGTTGCCGTGCATTGCGCTCGATAATCTGCGGCTTGGAGACGATCTTCTCCGTACCCGCGGCTTCGGCTTCTTCGAACACTTCAAGAACCTTCTCCGCTGCATCCTGCTGGATCTTCTTGCGCCGATCAATCTCCAGTTTGACGGATTCCTTTTCGGCCGAAAACTTCAGCGCGATTGCAGCCAGCACGTCATCGTCGGCTGTCGACATATGCGACTTGACTTCAAACCCAAGCTCGCGGACCAGCTTGACGATCGCGTCGGAAGAGATATTGTAGTCTTTGGCAACTTCGTATAAACGCTTCTTACCCATGCTCCACTTTCACTGTCGAGGAACCATCCCTGATCCACCTCAACCGGCCCGTCGGCACTGTTACTATTTCTCTTTGTCTCCACCCGCATCGTCGTCGATCTTATCGTCGTCGACAAAAAGGTCTTTGATACTCTTTGGGCCCTTCTTCTTCTTCGGCTGATCCAGCACTTCTTCCTCTTCGCCCTCAAGCTGGTCGGCCTCGGCTTTGTTCGCCTGCAGCTGGAAAATATATTCACGGGCGGCTTCGATGATCTGGTCGGCCTTTTTCGGTCCGATACCTTCGATCTCCGTCAGGCGCGACGCCGGCACTTCAAGAATATCTTGTATGAACTTGTAATCGCTCTCAATCAATTTCTTGATGGTCGCTTCGCCAATAGAAAGCTTGGAAACCTCCACCTTCGATTCTGCCTCTTCGCGCTTCTTGTCGAAGAAATCGGTCTCGGAGAGGATATTCACTTTCCAACCGGTCAACTTGGCCGCCAAACGGGCGTTCTGTCCGCCTTTACCGATCGCCAGCGACAACTGGTCGTCTTCCACGACAATCACCATCGTGTTCTCCTCGGAGACGGCTTCGATGCGAACGACCTTGGTTGGAGCAAGCGCACGCGTAACAAAAATCTCCGGATCCGGATGATACGGCACGATGTCGATGCGCTCATTGTTGAGTTCGCGCACGATCGCCTGCACCCGTACACCTTTGACACCGACGCAAGCGCCGACTGGATCGATGCGCTCATCGGCAGAACTCACTGCGACTTTAGCTCGTTCCCCGGGTTCGCGCGCAACGGCGCGGATCTCGATGATGCGTTCGAATATTTCCGGCACTTCCAACTCAAACAGTCTAATCAAGAATGAATTACTGGCGCGCGACAAAATAACCTGCGGACCGCGCTGCTGCTTCTGCACTTCGCTGATGATGGCCCGCACCCGGTCACCCTGCCGGTACTTCTCCTTGGATATCTGCTCTTTAATTGGTATCACAGCTTCCGCACGCCCCAGGTTGACGATGATATTCCCCTTGTCAACCTGCTGCACGGATCCGGTCACCAACTCGCCGATTTTCTTGGAGTATTCGTTGTAAACAGTTTCGCGCTCAGCTTCGCGCACCTTCTGAATCAGGATCTGCTTGGCCGAGGCAATCGCGTTGCGGCCAAACTCTTCAAACGGGATATCGATTTCGACTTCATCGCCGACTTCAGCGCTGTCATCAATGTCAAGCGCATCGAGCAAGGAAATCTCCGTGTAAGGATTATCCACCGACTCAACGACCATCTTCACCGCATGCATCTTAATGTCGCCGCTCTTCCGGTCGATGTCTACCGTGATATTGTCGCCATCGCCGTATTTCTTCTTGGCGGCTGTGACCAGCGAAGACTTCAGAGTATCGATCACATAATCGATCTCCATGTTCTTTTCAGCGGCGATCTGGTTGAGCGCCTCGATGACATTATACTCCATCAAACTCTCCGAATAGGATCAAAATATTATCTTGCCCCTCACGACGTTCTCCAGAGGAAAATCCTTCTCTCCCTCTGCTGTCATTAGAGTCAGACGCTTGTCTTCCACTTTCATAATCTCGCCCCCGACTTCTACAGTCCGTTCATCCTCTTTCAGGAACAATTTTATCTCTTCGCCGATCTTGCGCCGAAAATCCGCTTCTGTCGTTAGCGGCCGGTCCAATCCCGGAGACGACACTTCCAACGTATACCGCCCCTCCAGCGGATCAGCCGTTTCCAGCAGAAACGATACTCCGCGGGAAATTAGAGTGCAATCATCCAACGTGATTCCACCCGGCTTGTCCACCAGGAGCCTGAGCAATGCGCTCGACTTTCGCGGAACTAACTGAAGTTCGACCAGTTCGGCCCCCGCCTCCAAAACGACCGGCTCGACAATCGCCGTCAGTTTTCCCTCTATCTCTATCTGATACGAACTCTTCATCTTAAAAACAAATTCCACGGCACGGACCGTGGGAATTGGATATGATACGAAATTCCCCTGCCGGGCGCAACAAAAATAATACGCGCGATTTCGCTTGCGCCGCAACAACTTCCGCGCGCCGAAACGGCACAACCTCCGCCCAACCGCCGATTTGGTCGAATATGCGCCGTCATACACAGAGCATTTGTCAATCAAATACAATCGCCGTATATTGCTGTCATGATTAGAGATAAGTTTGATGTTGTCGTCATCGGTTCGGGTCCCGCCGGAAACTGGGCTGCGATCCAGGCCTGCAAACTCGGGAAAAAGTCTGCCATTGTGGAAAAAAACGCAGTGGTCGGCGGAGTTTGCGTTCACACTGGGACCCTCCCTTCCAAGACTCTGCGCGAAACTTCGCTATACTACGACGGCCTCAAAAAACGCTCTTTTTATGGGTTTGAGATCGCCTTCAAGAAGAATGTCACGATTCAAGAGTTGATGCATCGCAAGAATATCGTCGTCGAGAACGAAATGATGGTCATTATCGACCAACTGCATCGCAACGGCATCTCGCTTTTCGGAGGTGTCGCCCGATTCCTCGATCCCCACAGACTCGGTGTCTTTCAAGGAGAAACCCAAATTGCTGAACTTGAAACCGAGTTCGTCGTTATCGCTACCGGCACACGACCAATGCATCTTCCGGGCTTGCACTACGACAGCAAGCGCGTTTTCGACGGTGAGTCGATTCTCGATCTGCAGCACATTCCCGAGCGAATGGCGATTCTCGGAGGCGGCGTTATCGGCTGCGAGTGGGCAAGTATCTTTTCCAAACTCGACATCAAGGTCACTCTTATTGACAAGCGTGACCGACTCCTAAGCTTCCTCGATGCCAAGTTTGCCTGCACGCTCTTCGAATTGATGAGCGACGGCGGAATCGAGATGGAGCTCGGATCCGCGGCCAGCAAGATCGTCGTCGAAGATGATGGCGTCACGCTCACGCTCGAAAACGGTAAGATCGTCAAATCGGATGTCTTGCTCGTCACCGCCGGCAGACTCGGCAATACCGATCGACTCGGACTTGACAAAATTGGATTGACGACGGACAGCTACCAAATCGTTGCGGTCGACGGCAACTTCCGCACTAAAGTGAAAAACGTTTATGCTGTCGGTGATGTGATCGGATTCCCTTCGCTCGCATCAACTTCGATGGATCAGGGCCGCCGCGCGACATTGTCGGCATTTGGCGGCAACGCCAAGACCCGCAAGAAGGTGCCGCTGCCCTTTGGCATCTACACTATTCCAGAGATTTCCTATGTCGGTGAGACCGAGGAATCACTACAAAACAAGAATCGCGCCTTCGAAACCGGCGTTGCCCACTTTTTTGAATTGCCGCGCGGTCAAATCAACAATGACCACGACGGCATCTTGAAACTGATCTTTGACCGCAATACTCGCAAACTACTGGGCGTGCATATCATCGGCGAACGCGCAACCGAGATCATCCACATCGGCCAAGCCGTCATGTCATTTGGCGGTACAATTGATTACTTTTCAGACACTGTTTTTAATTACCCCACAATTGCGGATGCCTATAAAACTGCCGCGCTGAATGGGCTCAACAAACTGGGGATCATCGGCCAACCGCCCGTGAAGAAACCGAAAAGCAGGACTTAACGATACAGTCCCGAAACGGCGGTCAACACACCTATTCCACCCACACCTTTGCGATCGTCCAACTTAACGCACGCTCGTCGTAACATAACTGGAAGAAATTGGAGGTCGAATCCACTATCGCGAAGTAGCGTAGTTTCGCCTGGCCGACATCCGACGTCCAGTCACCAGTGATGCGATCAATCTTGTATGTCTTGCCGCGCCAGCGAAACCTACATGGCTTGAGATTTCGGCGCTCGAACACGGCGATTACTTCGATTTCGTCATCAAGATTCTGGTACATATGATTCTCTATAAAGTTTGCCGGGGGAGGAGAGTTCGGGGATGTTACATCCGTCGCATCAACCCGACCACCTTTCCGGCAAGATAAAATCCCGGCGCATTTTTCTCTACAATGATCGGTCCAAACGCCTCATTTTCCGGCTCAAGCCGCACTCGCCGCTTCTCGGGAAAGAATCGTTTGACTGTCGCCTCGTCACCAATCACTGCTACAACGATGTCGCCGGGCTCGGCAGATGATTGCTTCTTTACCAAGACGAAATCACCATCAAAAATACCGGCATTCTTCATGCTCTCCCCCTTCACTTTGAGAGTGAATAGATCGCCCGAAGGCAGAAAAGAACGATCGACCACAATTCGCTCGGTGATGTTTTCCTCCGCAAGCATAGGTTGGCCGGCCGGTACTTCGCCGACCAGCGGAACCATGACCGCATCAGCGATACTCTCCTTCACCAAGCGTATACCGCGTGATACGGCCGCCGATTTCTCGATATATCCTTTTCTGATCAGAGCCTTTATCAGGTCACGAACCGCATTGGTTGAACTAAGCCCAAACGCTTCGCCAATTTCACGGATTGTCGGAGGTCGCCCCGCGCGGTTGATTCGTTCCTCGATGTATCGATAGACCTCGCGCTGCCTATCGGTCAGGTCTTCGTAGGGCGACATTGTAACCTCCTCAGATTTATGGACCCCCCTCACCTATTCATACTGCACGCGTGTGCAGTCGTCAATCTTTTTTATCGATAATTTTCAAAAAAACTGTATCTCTATTGCTTGCCGGCTTGTATAAAACTACAAATTGGCCGAAAACTGCGGTAATGATTGATTCAACAGAGGTTTAGCTTTGTCGTCGCATGTCTGGTTTAAGTCTGAGAGCTTTGGAAGCCGGTTTGTCGGGGCCTCGCTAATACTCCTGATCGGCTTGGTGTTCTCTGTAACGGCTCAAGCCAAAGAGGATGTGGAACTGATTGGCGGTCGGTTTGACTTTGGTTACGTCCCCTATGGCACTACAATTAAGCATCGGGCAACTTTGGTCAATCAATGCGATGCCATCGTCAAGATCACCAGCGTTGTTCCGGGGTGCGGATGCACTCAGATTCCCCTTAAGAAGAAAGAGCTCGCTCCGGGCGAATCTCTCGAAGTCGAGATTCTGCTGGAAACAAACAAGATTCGACAGGGTCTCTTTCAGAAGGCTCCGGTGTTTTATACGGATAGTCCGGAAACGCCAAGGCTTACAGTCACTCTGATGGGCTTTAACCTCAAGACCGACGACCCCCAACCGCCGATAGTGGTTACTCCATCTGTGGTACACTTGAAGAAAGATCAAGTTGCTGTTGAGGGCGCAATTGAGATTCGAAACAACACACGCCAGAACATCATGCCTAGACTTGCGGAAGGGGGCAAAGCGCAATTTCTGGAGGTCGAGATGCCCTACCGGCAGATAACTCCCGGCAAAACGGAAGTTATGAAGATAAGGCTGAAAGCTGGTTCGGTCAGCGAGGACAGATTGGACGAGTCGGTCACGATCGTCTTCAATGATCAAAAGCAATCACGATTCACGATACCGATTTCCATAACCCGCTAATTGTCGGTTAGCGAATTCAATATTTAGGAGTAAGAATGAACACCAGATACTTATTGTTGGGTATGGTGATTGCCCTCGGTACAGGCGTCATCTTCGCACAGCAACGGGGACCAAAGGCGTTGGTCGTCGAACCGAGATTCGATATGGGTTATATGCCGCAGAATGCAAAGGTATCACATACCTTCTGGATCAATAATATCGGCACCGACAGTCTGCGCATTCACAGCGTCCAGGTAAGCTGCGGTTGTACTAAGACGAATAATCCGACCGGAGCCATCGCGGTCAACGATAGCGTCCCTATCGAAGTGGTTTTTGACATCGGCACCCGCCGCCTTTCGCAAAACAAGACAGTCAACGTCAGTTGCAATGATCCAGTCAGCAGTTCCCTCGAGTTGGCGTTTACCGGGTACGTCCATGAGGACAAAGAGGCGATCGGACCCGTAAAGATCACCAGGAATGAGAAGTTGAACCTCACCAACGCCGACTTTGGCAAGACGATTGTAGTAGAGTTTGAGAATCGTACGCGCGAGGACGTTCTTCCGCGCGCGATAATCTGGCCCGCGGAAGTCCTCTCCCTGGAGATGCCGAAAGTCCCGGTTCCGCCGACCGGGATCGGAAAAATCCTGGTGAAGATGAAGACCGCTCCGCCACAGAAGAACTACACAAAGTCGTTTACGATCGAGTTCAATGACGCATCCAAGAGCCGCTACACGATCCCGGTCCGGGTCGCCGAGTCATTGAGCTCCGCCAAGGCGAATCTGCAGAAAGGTTCGTAAGCAACGGGAGATTGAGCCTTGACAGTTTTCACTTTTGATATTAGAATGTCATATTACGGCTATTTATTTCGGAGGATGACTTGAAGAAATTCGTCGGTATTGGGACAATGATCCTGCTCTTGTGCGGTATCGCTCCGGCCCAGACGCCCGCTCAACCGGCGCCGACTGCGCCCCCCGCAGTTCCGCCAAGCAAGGCCAAACTGTATATTGACAACACGGACTTTCAATTCGGTTGGATTCCCAGCGACGCTTATGTCAGCCATGCATATTGGCTCCACAGCCGCGGTGAGGATTCACTCAAGATCCTCAGCGTCCGCCCTGGCTGAGGCTGTACCAAGGCACCTCTGCAAAAAGAGGTGATCGCTGTCGGTGACAGCGGCTCGGTTGAATTGATATTTCATGCTGCGGAGTCGCAGCGGGGTATCCTCGCGAAAAGTGCAACCGTTACGTGCAACGATAATGACCGCGCGTCGTTTCAGGTGCGATTGAATGTAAAGATCTATAACGGTGCGTTCCCGGATTCGATGTCGACGGTCAGTCTTTCGTCCAGCAAACTGAAATTTAATGCCGAGGACAAAGCAAAGGAACAGAAACTAATCGTAAAGAACGTGTCTTCCGCTCCGGTCAAAATGAAGCTGGTGAGCCAGCCCACCGGCTTCCTGGAAATCGCCCTCCCCGAGGACGAATTGAAACCGGGCAAGACCAAGGAGATAAAAGTCAAGGTCGCTAAGCTCTTTAGCGAAAGCGAATTCAAAAAGTCATTCACTGTCGAACTGAGCGACTCGGAAAAGACGCGATTTACGGTACCGGTCACTTTTGGGACTACGGAACTTGCAGTACCGGTGGTGCGACCAGCACCGGCAAAGAAAGTGCCCTATGTCGATACGACTAAGGCCGGCGCTGCCGTTCAGCCAGGTGGCAAGAAATAACTGACCTGGCCGGACTGGCAAGATATCAAGCGCCGATCATTTGATTGGCGCTTTTTGTTTGCAGACATTTTTTACTCTGTAAGCGGACACTACCGAGTCCGTGGTCAAAGAATGAGAATACTTGGACAAACTAAACGATTGGAGGATATTTTGAGAAAGACAGTCATCTTGGCGGTCGCGCTTCTGTCCGCTACCATGCTGTTTGCGCAGGCAAAGACGCCCGAACTGAGCGCCTTTCCACCCAACAAGGCCAGAGTTCTTGTCAACGAAATGAGTTTTGATTTCGGCTATATGCCGAACGACGCCAGCGTCAGCCACTCCTATTGGCTACACAGTCGCGGCGAAGACTCGCTCAAGATCCTGCGCGTCAAACCAGCCTGCGGCTGTACGAAGGCACCACTCAAGAAGGAAGTTGTTGCGGTCGGCGACAGCGGTGAAGTCGAACTCGTTTTCAGGGCCAATCCCGGTCAAAGGGGTAATGTCACCAAAACCGCGACGGTGACCTGCAATGACAACAACCGGGGTAACTTCCAGCTCTCCTTCAGTGCCAACATTTATCCCAAAGAATTTCCTGATTCACTGGCACCGCTGAATTTGTCGGTCGGTTCCGTGAAGTGGGACCAGACCACCAAAGAAAAGGTCCAGTCAGTTGTAGTGAAGAATGTTTCGAAGGCACCATTAAGCGTCTCGGTACTCGCCAGACCCAACGGCTTTGTCGTTCTGGAAATGGATGACAAAGAGATCCTTCCCGGTAAGACCAAGGAGTTGAAATTCTCCATAGCCAGCGATTTCACCGGGCTGGACTTCACCAAGTCTTTCACTTTCGCCTGCAGTGACGCAGGAAAGACTCGCTATTCCATTCCCGTCGTTTTGGCTGCACAGGTTGCCGCAGTTGCACCGCCGCTGCAAAAGCCGGCGGCGCCCAAAACCAACGCAAACGACAATACCGGCGGTTCAAACTAGTCAAACGGCGCACACGAAGATCTTTCGCAAGCCGTCGGGAGAAGCTTCCGGCGGCTCTTTCTTTTGCGCTCTTTGATGGCTAATCTCAGGTTGGTCGGCACGCTTGGCACTAACGGAGAAGTCTGACTTTCGTCAGGAACTCTCGATAGGCCGACTCAAGCTCGGTGCGCGAAACATCCATTCCAGCGTTATGCCCGCCCTGAATCTCGACAAACGCCTTGGGCTCGTTTGCTGCATTGTAGAGTTTGCGTCCAAGGTGGAACGGGATAACCTCGTCGGAGGGACTGTGTATGACCAATAACGGTATCGTAAGCTTGTGAACAATGCTCTCTGAATCATATTGCTCACGCAGCAAAAGTTTGATGGGTAAGAAAGGGAACTGCAGATGGGCGACGTCATGCATTCGGCTAAAGGTCGACTCCAGGATTATTCCGTCAACCGGGTAAAGCGTAGCGAACTTCGCCGCAGCCGCACCTCCGAGCGAGCGTCCCATCGCGACAACCTTGACTTTACTGCCTCCATACCACGACTTCATCGTGTCTGCTAAGACCGCAAGGTCGCGCCCGATCGCCTCTTCCGAAGGCTCTCCCTCAGAATCAAGGTAGCCGCGATATTCGCAGGCAATGACCGTGGCACCGAGATTGTACCATGTGCGGTAAAGATCAATGTTCGCAGAAATGTTGTCCGCATTACCGTGAAAACAAACGACCACTGATTGCGTTGAAGTCTGCGGAATTCGCCAAACGGAAAACCTGACACTATCTGAAGAGACCAGCTTATGTGCTTCGAAGGGCAAACCCGCCTCTGCTGGAGTTCCGAAAACCGTGCGATTGGGATGATAGATGATCTTCCGCTGCAGGAAGAAAGCGGCCGTGCATATCGCCAGATATGCCGCCGCCAAAGTCAGGAAGGCCGTCAGCAATGTTCGCTTGGGTCGCGTCACGCTTTAGCGCAGCAGATCGTTTTCGATTTTCGCTTCCCACTCCGGATTGGATATTTCGCCTTTAATCGTAGAGTGGACTAATCGGTAATTGCCGTATCCGTCGAGGTCGACAAACAGGCAATAATCGTTACCGGACTGACCCGGAAGACGGTCATAGAACCAACGCTCAAATGGCTTCTGCCCCATCGAATATGGGATGTCTTTCAATATTGTCCGGATTGCCGTAGGTGATGTAGATGCGGCCGCGATCGGTCTTCCAGCCATCGTCCTTTGAAACCAGTGTAGTTGAATAGTACTGATTCGCGTAGGCGAACCTGCGGAAGATCTCGTTCTTGAATTCGTTCACCGGACTGCCCGGCTTGGGGTTCTTGCGATCCCAGAACTGCGCCAGGAATGCCTTCTTGCCCTCAAGGTCGAGATCCCGGTACATGTTCTTTTTCTTCCGAAGTGCTGATGTACTTGATTACCTGCTCCATCAGCTGCGCGTCCGTTTCGGTAAACGCGGAAGAGTCCGCCATGGTCGGCGACAATTGCTGAAAACCGTAAATCACCATGAATCTCTTGGCTGCTGCCGATTTCAGGCCGGTCGCGAGGTCCTTGACTTCAATTCGAAGTTCATACGCTCCGCCCGGAATCCCCTTTACCGGAACGGCATCGGTCAGCACTGCCGTGGTGCCGGGTTTCTTGTGCGTTCTCAAAGCATACTTCCGCAGTTCATAGCCGAAGGCATCGTGCAGCGTCGCCTGAACCGTAAATTCGTTATTGGGGACGTTTTTCTCGGAAAGGTTGTAGACTTCCGTGTAATAATAAATCAGTGAGTCGTCGTTGGAGAAATAGCGATTGGGATTCGGCAATACCCTGCGATTAGCCTTTATCAGGGACGAACCTCTCGCCGTTGTATCCAACGGCTGAATGTCGTATGCCATCTCCAAGTCCGACATTTCCAGATCATTACTGGAGTAATCCCTGACGTTCAACTCGAAAGTGGCGATTCCGCTTCGCTTCGTCGTAGCGTCTACGGCCGTCACTTTCAGGCTGTACTTCCCCGGGGCCAGCAAGCAGTGGCAAGACTTCGAAAATCCGCACATCTTTCTTATAGGCATCCTCCAGAAATTGCACCGACATGATGACAAATCGCGAGGTGCTATCGGCTAACGCGCCATTCTTGTCAAAGGCCTCGGCATAGAGAAATCCAATGGCTTCAAAAACTCCGTTCTTGTCCTCGAACTGAAAGTCCGCGCGTTGAAAAGCGCAATACACCTCGACATAACTCTTGGTGCGGTCCTGAAAATGAAGATAAGACGAGCCATCCGCCCAAATGCGAATTGGATCAATTAGAGCCTGTGCCATCGCCGTTCCTGCAATGCTCGCCAGCAGGCATGCCACCAACAATATCCGTTTCATGCTCTCACGATCTCCCTTACTCTTCTTCTAAGGTCCCATACTTCCGCGGCTGCGCCAGTCTCCATCATAAGGATATTGCAGCTGAAAATCGCCGTCACCGCGGTCGTCAACAAAATAAAACTGCCGCCGGAGGCTGTAATAATACCAGATCTGATAGGGCTTCCGGCCCAGCTCAAATGGATAGCGGTCAATCTGGTCAGGTTCCCCCCAGCGAATATAGATCGAACCCCGGTCGGTAAGCCAACCCTCCCGGTTAATCGTCGAATAGTACTGGTCCGCATAGCGGATCCGCCGGTAATACTCCTCGCGAAATTCATTTTCACTGGTCGTTGGAATCGGGTCCTTGGTCTTCCACCAGGATTCGAATGCGGCGGTTCGTTCGGAATCCGGAACCGCCAATAAGGCCTTCTTGTCATCCTTGTCGATAATGTACTTAAGCTGCTCCACCGCATACTCAAAATCGTTCTTTATCAATGACTCCATTGACCATTTCAGCATGAATCTTGACTCGCGACGCGAAATCTGCTTGCCGCCCGCCTCAAGTGCAACTTCCAATGCGTATTCTCCTGGTAACAGACCGGAGACATCCAGAAATTGCGCCGTCGCAATTTGCGCCGAGTCGATCATAATCGGAATTGTCTTCTCGGTCACCGGTTCCGATCGCTTCGATCGCACGGTAGTAGTCAGGTTGATTTCCTTGCCGATGTAGTCTGCGACATACAATTCGCAATAAAATCCGATCTTCTGCAGCTCGCCGTCAAACGACCTTTCCACACTCGGCACCGCTGCAATACCGCCTTTGTTAAAGGGCGAGCTTGGGTCTATCGACAAGACTTCTTGAACAAATTGAATATCTGAAACATCGGCCGTCCGATGATAAACCGGACTCTTGATCTTTGCCTCAATCGATGAAGCCTCGTTGGAATTGTGGTCAATCAACTTGCACTTCATCTCGAATTCCCCGGCGGGAAGCGGCAATGATACCTGATTGATCAAGAAACCGACATCCGAACGCGTCAGTTCATATCTGTCGAGAACATAATTGCGCTCAACCGAACGTCCCGTAACCTGCCGATCCTTGTCGCCGCTGATAATAATGCTGATTTCATAGTTTGCCACATACTTGTCGCCCTTTTTGACATAATGCAGACCGTCATTGAATATCTTGTAATAAACTTCAAGACGATTCTCGGCTGTATCCGAAAAAACAGCATGGTCGATGAAAAACTTGGAACGAACAAGATTGATGTCTTCGACTTCTTCCCCATATGGATCTCGGCGCCAAAAGACACAAGACTGCGGTTGCAGTCAATACAAGCCTTGATAAGATCAACATTCAGCTCTCCTGCTCGATGAGTGCCAACTTATGGCGTTAAAAGACTTCGGCAAGCACAATTTATACGCGCAGCCGCCGGCAATTGTTCAGTCATGCGGGGTAGACAAGCGGGAAGATCGGAGTTATCGAATCCGGGGCGCGATTCGCCGGCTCATTCGTAGCGCAGGCTGACGATCGGGTCTACCGAAGCCGCGCGCCAGGCTGGTACAATACCTGCCACTAATCCGACTCCGACCGACAATGTGAAACTGACCAGGACACCGGCTAGTGGCACCACCATCGGCAATGGTGATACCGCCGATATGAGCAGCGCCAGAAGCAAACCAAAGACGATTCCGATCACCCCGCCAGAACCGGATAACGTCATCGCTTCGATCAAGAACTGGAAGAACACATTGGCACGGCGAGCGCCGATCGCCTTGCGGACACCGATCTCCCGCGTTCTTTCCGTTACCGAGACAAGCATGATATTGAGCACCCCGATGCCTCCGACCATCAAGCCAATCGACGATATACCGATCATGATCAACCAGATAATATTGGTGGCTTCCTCGTACATCTGTGTCGCCGACTCCTGCGTGAACATCGCGAAATTGTCTTCTTGATTATACTTCACGCCCCTGACCCGGCGCAATGCCTGCCGTATCTCATCCTGGGCCTTCTCAATCATTGCCGCGTCCCGTGCTTTGACCGCCAGAAAGAGCTCCTTTTCCCACGGATATAGCTTGGCGAAAGTGCCGTACGGTAGTGCAATCAAGTTGTTCTGACCGCCGCCAAAGGTCCGGTCTTGCTTTTCGAGGACGCCGACAACCCGCAGGCGCGTATTGTTCATCAAGATGCTCTTGTTGATTGGGTCGTTATTTTCAAACAAGGCATCAGCCAGAGTCGCTGCCGATAACACAAACCATCGAACGATTCTTGTCTTCCGATTCGCCGAAAAAACGTCCGCGCTCAACGAATCGATTGTTGACGACTTCAAAATCGGCACTGGTTCCGAACACGGCCGTGCGGTCCGACGACTTGTTCTTATATTTCACCAGATTGCCGCCGGGACGGAAATAATAATTCTGCGGACTGACGCCGTCGACGGATGGACAGTTTTCCCGCACCGCCTCCACCTCCACCATGGTAATTGGCTTGCGCTTGCGATCCTCCTCGGTCAATTCGTTGCGATTCATTTCCGGCGGGAATTGCATAATGTATATGACATTACTGCCCATAGCCTCGATATCATTTGCGACCGCCGAGTTCAACCCCTCGATCAAGGCTACCATGGCAATGACCGAACTGACGCCAATCATCACGCCGAGAATCGTCAGGAAAGAGCGAAATTTGTTTGCCCTGATTGAATCGAGTGCTAGGAGAATTCCTTCCTTGGTCTCAAAGATGTTCACTACTCAAACCTCAATGCTTCGATCGGATCCAGATTAGCCGCTTTCCACGCCGGGTAGATGCCAAAAAATAGCCCGATCGCGACCGGAATGAGCAATCCAATACTGACGGCCGTGGACGAAATGACGAACATGATGCCCAGTTTATCTGCGATCAAGTACGACAGCCAAAGTCCCAGCGCCGTGCCGATTATTCCGCCTATCAACGACATCAAGGAAGCTTCCAGCAAGAACTGCACAAGAATATTTCGCTGTCGTGCGCCGATTGCTTTGCGAATTCCAATTTCACGCGTCCGCTCGGTAACCGAGACCATCATGATGTTCATCACGACAATGCCGGCGACGACTATGGAGATCATCGGGATCGCAAATGCGATCAACCGTGCATTACTGCTAAACGAATCAAAAAACTTCATCATCATCTCCGCAGTCAACAGGGCAAAATCATCAGGATCGTGATACTTGACTCCGCGCCGCGCCCGAAGGACCGTGCGAATTTCATCCATGGCCGCATCGATGACCGCCTCCGACCGCACTTTGATCGTGATGTCAATATCCTGCCGCCGCCCCGTCATCTTGAGCATCGTATTGGCTGGAATCCGGCAATAACGGTCCATGTTTTCCCCGAAGACCGACCCCTTCTCCTCGCCCACCCCGATAACGGTGAAGCGAACGCCTTGAATTGTTATCTCCTTTCCGATCGGGTTTCCGATGGGGAACAACTGCTTGCGGACTTCCTGCCCAATAATCGCGACGTTGGCACGATGCTCATCGTCCGACTCGGAAATGAATCGGCCTTCGACCACTTCCAAGTCGCGCATCAGGATTGAATTGGCGGTGTTTCCGAAGATTTGAACGTTGAACAGCGCCTCGCTGCCCGCCTTGACCGGAAGGTTATCGCTGACTTCCAGACCGACTTCCTCCGCCAGCGGGCAACCCCTTTCGATTGCCTTGGCATCGGCAATGGTCAGCTTTTTTCTCTTGATCGCGCGCAGGAACTCGTCTTCAGACGTGATGATGCCGAAACGCGTGACGAAAATTGTGGTCGTGCCCTGCTCTTCAAACAACTGGTTGATGCGCGTCATCATCCCTTCCAGAAGGGAGATAATGCCGATGACCGATGCGATACCGATCATCAAGCCCAACAATGTCAATCCCGTGCGCAGTTTGTTGACCCACAGGGCGGACGACGCCAATTTGAGGGTCTCAAGAATCATAGAGTCACTGTATCGCTGGAAGTAATAACTTCTCTTTCAATGTTCCCGTCGCGGATGTAAATGACGCGGTTGGCATGGAGCGCAATCTCCGTTTCATGAGTAACGACGATGATGGTGTTACCTTCAATGTGGAGGCGTGCAAACAGCCCCATGATTTCCTCGCCCGTCTTGGAATCAAGATTGCCCGTGGGCTCGTCCGCAAGGATGATTGAAGGACTATTCACCAAAGCGCGCGCGACGGCGACACGCTGGCGCTGTCCGCCGGAGAGTTCATTGGGTTTGTGACCCATGCGATCGCTCAAGTCCACCAGTTCCAGCGCGTGCTTCGCCCTCTCAATGCGCGTCTTGGAATCCGTACCGTTATATATCAGAGGTAGTTCGACATTGTGCAGTGCGGTAGCGCGCGGCAGGAGATTAAAAGTCTGAAACACGAATCCAATCTCGCGGTTGCGAATATGCGCGAGTTCGTCATCGTTCATTTTAGCCACTTGCCGCCCGTTGAGAATGTAAGATCCTTGTGAGGGAGTGTCGAGACAGCCAATCAGGTTCATTAAAGTCGACTTGCCGGAGCCTGAAGGTCCCATAATGGCGAGATACTCCCCCTTGGCAACCGTCAGGTTAACGCCCTTGAGCGCGTGCAGCTCTTCGCCGCCCATCTTGTAGGTCTTCCAAAGATTTTCGGTTTCGATCAGGTGGCTCACTTCTTCTCACCTTCCTTCGGAGTTGATTCGATCTTGACCTTGCCGCCATCCTCCAGCGAGCGCAGCACCTTGTAGCTGCCGGAAATGATCTGATCATCCAACACCAAACCTTCTTTGATTTCGACATTCTGCTGATCAGAAATTCCAGTTTTCACCGGTACAAACTTGGCCGTGCCGTCGACTACCTTGAAAACGCCCTCTATCTCCTTCGGCTCGTTCTTGCCGCCGGGAGCACTGCCTGATGCTGTATTCACTTGTGCGGCAATAACACCCGATTCCGGTTCCTTTGCGGGCGCCTTTTCGAGCGTGTCGACCTTTTCCGGACGCATTACCACAGCCTGTATCGGTACATACAAGATGTCGCTTACTTTCGCAGTCGTGATATCCGCCGTCGCGGTCATCCCCGGCTTGATCCCAGGAACCTCTTCGGTCAACAGTATCTTGACCAGGAAATTGGTCACGCGATCTGTGGTCGACCCGGACGAACGTGCTGCGTTGCCGACCTCTACGACTCTCCCTTTGAATGTGGTGTCGGGAAAGGCGTCAACCGATATGCGTGCCTCCTGGTCAATTCGGACACGAGCAACGTCGGTCTCATCGACTTCAACTTCCACTTCGATCGTATTCAGGTCTGCGACAGTGAGAATTACTGTTCCGGCATTGTTCATCGTGCCGATCATGACGATCTCGCCAACTTCGGCATTCAAACTGACTACCGTGCCGTCAATCGGTGAGGTTATGATGGTCTTGTCCAAATTGTCCTTGACCTCTTCCAAGACGGCATTCTGCTGCTTGGTGAAGTATTGGGCCGACTCTAAATTGGCCCGGGCAACCTGATAATTGGTCTCTATTTGAGTATAAGTTTCCTCCGATATCAGCTTCCCCTCATACATCTCCTTGTTACGCCGATGCGCTTGCTCGGCTTCAAGCAAGCTCGCTTCGGCGCGCTTTTCGGCGGCACGGGCGGCAGCCAGCGAGGCCTCTGCCTGACCAACGGCTGCACGATAGCGAGTCTGATCCAGGCGAATAAGCACGTCGCCTTTCTTGACAATATCGCCGTCCTTAATTGGCAAGTCGGTGATTTTGGCCGACACATCGGCTGATATCTTAACGGTCGTTCGCGCCACAACCGAACCGGTCGCAGTAACTTCCGATACTATCGAGCCCTTTTGGGTCTTGTCCGTTTGCACCACGTTAACGATGCCTGAACTCTTGCCAAGATTGGCGATTACAAAGATTGCCAGCAGCACCACGGCGCCTGAGACAATCAGAACTGTGCGTTTTTTCTTTGTCATAATCCACTCCGAATTCCCTGTCGCAACTACTTACGACCGTGAATTCCGTTATCTCCCCCCGTCGCTTTGGCCATATCGGCAATTGCCTTGTTCAAGTCGAAATAGGCCTGAACGAGGTTGGATTGCGATTGTGTCAGCGAAACCTGGGCATCAAGCAATTCAAGAATTGAAGACGCTCCAAGCCGGTAGCGCTCCTGCTGTAATTTCATGTCCTCTTCCGCCGAACGTGCGCCCAACTGGGCCACTTCAAGCTGCATGCGTGATTTGTCATAATCCAGATAGGCCTGTCGCACTTCAGAATTGAGAGTGTTCAAATCGTTCTGAAACGACTCACGCGCAGTCATCTCGCTGAGTTTGGCGCGAGAATAGTCGGTCTTCTTCGTGAACCTGTCAAACAGATCGTAGCTGATTCCGATACTAAAAGAATACGATCGATCTTCTGTCTTGTAGCTGAACCAATCACTCCGTTCGGCTGGACTCCATCCCCAGTTGATGCCCGCCGAAACCCGCGGCAGCCATGAGCGTTTTGACATCCAGACGCCCGTGTGGGCTGCCTCCATGTCTGCCTGGCTGCGTTTAAGGGCCGGATTAAGTTCGGTGCTCTTTAGCAGCAATTCCTCCAGTCCCTGGGAGATCGTCTCTACTCGCATACTGTCCGAAGGATCGAGACGCAGTGCGACATCGCGTTTCATCAGTATATTAAGGCTGAATTCAGCTGCACGAATGCTATTCTCGCGTTGCAGCAACTGCAGTGAATCATTTGCGACCGTAACCTGCGCCTTGAGTTTCTCGGAAAGCGATGCTGAACCAAGGTCATAACGGCTGCTTGTAACTTCAAGTTGCTTCTTTGAGCGCGCCAAAGCGTCCTGCTGAACCCTCTTCAGCATGACTTCACGCAAGCAGCGAATAATAAGCAATCTTGACCTGATATGCCGTGTTATTCACTGCGTCTAGAAGATCGTTTTCTGCCGCCGTCTTGAGCTGATTGGCTTGCTTGATGCGAAACCAGGTATAGCCGCCGTCAAACAAGGTCATCGAGAGACCGACCCCGGTGCTGTAGCGCTTCGTACCCTCGTCTTCTCCGATATAAGCGGTATCAGGGGTCTGGATGAATTTTGCTCCATATGACTTCGAAAAACCGTAGCTTGCGCTGGTACTCAAGCTCGGCAGTGCGGCGCCCCACGCATCAAGATGGTCCAAGCTCGAACGATCGGCCGCGGCTTTCTTTGCAACAATTCCTAGATTCTTTTCTAATGCAATGTTGATGCACTGCTCTAACGAAAGCCGCTCGGTCTGTGCCAGTGCGCTCGCCGGGTAACCGAGAACACTTGCTCCTATGAACAATAGAAGAACAACTGCAATTCTCCCATTTCGTCCCATTGATATCTCCTTATCAGTAGATCAAATATTTCGTCTTATGGAACCAGCGCACTCACGCCTGCCGTAATCGCCGCCAATACGATGGTCGGAATTACTACGGTCAGAGTGGCCTTCTGCATGGCAAAATCGTAAATCACCTTCACTCCGATGATGAGCAGAACTATCTGCCAAATTACGAAGACGTCGGTAAAAGTATTGAGGAGCGTGTACAACGGCCCCGAGTTTGTCTCGCCCGGTAGCAGAATCGCCAGCGATGTGCGCACGTCGACCGAATCCTTGGCCACGATCAGTGGCGTTTTTACGATGCCGGAAATCACCCACGTCATAAAAGACAGGATAACCATGGCGAAAACTTGCGCGAATCGCGCCTTTCCGCCAAAGATGACGTTCCCCATTAGCATCAAAACGCCGACGGCTATAAACAGGAAAATCGTCCAGACGATTGGTGACGAAATGACGCCGATCATTGCGAATCCCTGGCTCGCCTCCATCTGCGTTCTGATCTCGGCTTTCTGCTCCGCCGTGTAGACATCCGATTGCTCGATCCGCTGCAGCTGCGACTTCTGCGCGGCCGGCATCATGAAGTATGTCGCCCCTGTCATCACCACTAAAAACACAATAAGCGGTACGATCCAAGTCGGCTTCTCCTTGATTGCGCGAAAGACCTTTGTCGGCTCGTAGAAGATGCTCACTAACATAGACCATGGAGACATGGAATTTGTTTCAGTTGCCACTACTGCGGCATTAGGTTCGTTTGTCATGTTACTCTCCCTCACTTAGTTCTCGATGAACGAAAGTTACGCACAAAAGTTTCAAAAAACAACTGTTAACACCGACACAAATGGTTGATAGACCCACTTTTAGAGCAAAAAAATATTGACAACTCCATCCATTCTGATAGTTATGCCTGCCTTTTCTCCAGCTCTCCATAGGCCCACCAAGCAAAAGGCCGGCGCTTGATAGCGCCGGCCTCGTCTTGACTCATGATGAGCCGACTATTTCCTTTCGTCAACGCTCGAGAAAGACGGCTTCGACTTTCGGGAATGTCACGCCCGCTACGCTGCCTATCGGATAATTTGTTCTCCGCATAGCGGTGTACGGCGGTGGGACGGCCTGCGGGAGGTTCCCACGCAGTACGATGAGGTTTGACGGGCGCCGAAGATCATTGTCAGGATTCGGCTCGACCGATATAAACGCGACACCTCCCCGAGTAATATCCAGCGGCCAACGATCTTCGGGAATCCATCCCGGTCGATTAAGCAGGAAGTCCTCTCCCGGAAAATTAGCAATCGAGCGAAGCTCGCAATGACTTGTTGTCATAGTCCTGATAATCGGGATAGAAGAATTTGCCAGTTGAGACCGTGTCCCCACCGTTGAGCGCCACCCAGCCTTCATAGAGATAACCGGTATCTGGTAATACCGGCAAGGTCATGCCAACATCAAGTTTTTCATTTTGCTCAAAATTCGTCGCACCCGGAGTGTAAGTGAGGAACCACAATCCGAACCGCTCGCTGGCTGCATCCGGTTCGCCCAGTGTCTTCCATAAGCCGTCCGAAAATGTCGCCACGACAAACGAGCCGGCTGGAATGCCGTCGAAATTGACCGGAAAGCGCATAAACGTCGAAATGTCGCGTTCAATTGCACTTTGAGCAACAATTGTCGCGGACGGTTCTGCGCTGCGATCTGTCGGATACTCTTCCAAGGTGATCGCAATCATGTCCCAAGCGTAGGCGTCTGGATTTTCTCCCGGAATCGCGAAAATTGAATCGCGTACTGTCTTTGCTTCGTTCGGAGTCAGGAATCTGTATTCATATTCGTTCCAGAAGAACTTGCCGAGCGAGACGCTTTCAACCCAATTCGAATCTTCATCGATATTGACCATCCAGCCCTCGTAAACGAGTCCTTCATAAAGGGAAGGGAATCGATCCGGGCGGAGTAGCACGGAATTGGCGCCATTCCCGTTTGTATCCTCTGGATCGTCGCCGCATCCAGCAAGCGCTGAAATCGCCAAGACCAGAATTCCGCAAGCAATAAGTCTCTTAATCATTTCGGGTCATCCTCCCAAACCATATAAAAAACAACAACTTCCGACAGTTTATCAAGTCATCAGGATATTGGCTGCCGGCGATTGTGTCAAGTGATAATTTTCATACAGTCAATATGACGAATCAAGGCGAAATTTGACCAAAAGTATTCCGGAATTGTGACGATAAAACCAATGATTCGAATCCTTTAACAATTAGCGGGAGTACTATGATCGAGTGCAGCAAATGCGGTTCTGAGAATCATTTTGACGGCGCAGCATTCTGTCGACGTTGCGGGGCCGAACTATCCGCAAAGGTTGCTGTCGAAGTCATCGCTGAACCCAACCACTTAAACGTGACAGAGAAGATTCACATTAAGGCTAAACAGGCCGTGGCCGAAACGGAGTCTGCCGGCGAAGAATTTACCGTCGAAGACGTTTCTGATCCCGAAGACCGCGCCGCAGATCTCAAAAGCCTTGGCGCTTCAACGCACGAAGGCGGAATCGACAAATTACTAAAGCTTTATGGCAGTGATGGCCCTGTCGAGCAAGCACAGCCCTGTGGCGATGAAAATACCGTCGGGACCAACTCTCTCGGCATTGAATCGGCATCCGATTACCTCTTGAATGACCAGCCGCAAGAACATCTTGACGAGCAAACGACTACCGCCGGCCTGGTACAACCGACCAACCCACAATTGGACAGACTGTCGGAGATACAGTCAAAACTGACGCCGATTGAGGATAACGACGTACAGGAGAATGAGCCCGAAGTCAAGAACCCGATGGGCTGTTCCCGGCCAAAGGTCGTTGAGCCCGCACTACCGGTTGAGGAGAAACATCGGCTGCTCGACAGTCTCAACAAGTCGCTTCATAATGAACCATTGCCAAGCATTCAGCCGTTCAGTGCCGGCAACCAAGAGCATGATCAGGCAATCGACACCACGCCGCACAGTGGCTCACTTTCTAAGAACATCGTCAATGATAATCCGCACTCGGAAGCTGTGCATCTGGATTCGGCAGTCGTAGAACCAGAACCCATCGCGCCGGCGATACCGATAGCTCACATTCGCGGCAACAAATTGACCCTCCCGGACAAGACTCGCATGTTACCCGGCGACCGTATTTATCATAACGACCAGGAATACCTCGTGCGCAAAGGCGCCATTGACAAGCGCAGCTGGATTCTTGGCGGCGTTCTTGTCGCAGTGCTTGTGATTATCATGATCGTGCAGAGTCTCACTGCGCCGGCGCCCATGAAGGCGACACTTTTCGGTGTGGTAACCAATTCGGAAACGAACGAAGTGCTCGCCGGGATTTCCGTCTCCATTCCTCAACTTAACATCTCCACCGTTACGGATGAAAACGGCCTGTTTCAATTCAAGGGCGTAGCGAACGGCCGTTACGATGTCAAACTTGAGGGCGGTCTCTATGAAGCTCGCTTTTTCCCTGTTATTATCCAGGACAATCAGAGCGATATCGTCTTTGGCAATGTGACGCCGTTGCTGCCGCAAATTTCCAGGACCTCGACACCGCCACGCAGCGTGGTTGTCGTGCCCAGCCCGGCAGAAGAGCAACCCGAGTACGGAACCCTCAAGATTCAGTGCAATATCGCGGATGCGAACGTGCTCTTGGATGGCAAAACCCTCGGCAAGATCAGCCAGGTGTTCAAGCGACTTAAGCCTGGCGCGCGCAATATTGTCATTCAGGCCGATGGATATCAGGAAATCGCCCAAGTTGTCAACATCGTCGGTGGTCAGACAACCGAACTGACCGCCAACTTACTTGCTCTCAATGACAACCAGCCGATCGAATACACGGCTGACGATTTCTTTGAACAGGCAGAGGCGCTTCACCGGGAACAAAAATACATCGAAGCCGTGGGTTACTATACTCTGGCATTGGCCAAGAATTCTTCAATGGTGAAGGCGTATCTGCGGCGCGGCGAAGCACATCTGCAGGCCGGCAAGCGGCTAAATGCTCGCGCCGACTATCGTTCTGCCGCCGATCTCTATATCAACTCGGCGATGTATAGCCAGGCAATTGCCTGCTATGACAAGATCATCGAGTTTCAGCCGGATGCCTCCGACGCTTTCAGTCTGCGCGGCTGGGCAAAGATCTCTGCCGGCGACTACGACAACGGGTTGAACGATCTGCAGAAGGCCCTTAGCTTCACTCCAGACGACCAACAGGCGTTGTTTGATGTCGGCAAAGCGTTTTACGTAACCAACCGCTACAAAGACGCCGAGAAGATTCTCAAGAAGATCCGCAAGCACGGCGACGAGTACCCGGAAATCTACGGCTACCTGGCACTCACGGAATTGGCCCAGGGCGATGAAAACGACGCCCGCAAGTCATACGATTCCTTCCGCAAAGTCGCTTCGTCGGCCCAAATCGCCCGCATGTCGAATCAATCGGGTTGGCAGCGACTGACTGCCCTTGCCGGCAACTAACACGACCTTTGGCTAGTCCAGCTTCGGGGCATGGCCTCGCCGCTTCTGCGGTGGGGCCTTTTTATTTGTTGTATGTAAGCTACTTGTGATACTTCGAGCCGGCGTCGATTGAACAAGCCCGATAGAGCTGTTCAAGCAACATTACTGTCGTCAATTCGTGTGGAAATGTCATTGGCGACAACGAGACATGTTGCGGAAACTCCCGCTTCAACTCCGTACTCAACCCGAAAGCCCCGCCAACAACCAGTTGGATCTGCGAACTTCCGAATTTGACGTTGCTGATAAGTTGTGAGAAACGCTCGGAACTGAATTGCTTGCCCTCGACATCCAGGAGGAGAATGTATGTGCGCGGCAGAATTGCCTTGCGAATCCGTTCGGCCTCGGTCGCCAGTACCTGTGCCACCGACAAGGAGGCGCTGTCAGCCTCTTTCACTGCGGTTACCTTCACTTCGGCGTATCTCGACAGGAGCTTGAGATAGTGATCTGTCCCCGCTTGAATCCAGGCGGATCTGATCTTTCCGACGGAAATGATCTCTATCTGCAAGATTAGCCGCCGACCAACTTCACGATGTACTGTCTCTGCCGCGGCCCGTCGAATTCACAGAAGTATATCCCCTGCCAGGTTCCCAAGAGCAATTCTCCGTTATCGACCAGGACCGTCTCGGAACAGCCGACCAGCGACGACTTGATGTGCGAGTCGGAGTTGCCTTCGGTATGCCGATAGCCGTCTTCCTGCGGAAAAGATTCACTCAGCTTTCGAAGTATGTCTGACTTGACACTCGGGTCGGCGTTTTCATTGATCGTGATCGCTGCCGTCGTGTGCGGCACAAAAACGACACATAGCCCATCGCGGAACTTCGAGCTGATAATGAAGTCCCGTACTTGTGCAGAAATATCAATGAGTTGATTACGCGCAGTCGTCCTGAGTGTGAAGCGACCGGTCATGCGAACATTGCTTCAACAAAGTCGCGGGGGTTGAATTCATCAAGATCATCCATCTGCTCGCCGATCCCAATCAGCACCACCGGCAACTTGAACTTGTCGACAATCGAAAATACCGCGCCGCCTTTGGCGGTACCGTCCAATTTTGTGATAATGACGCCGTCAATCTGCAACAGCTTGTTGAAAATCTCCACTTGCTGCAGAGCGTTTTGTCCGGTCGTACCGTCGATCACCAGCAGTGTGCGGTGCGGCGCATCCGGCATCGCCTTCCGGATGACGCGTTTCACTTTGCTGAGTTCTTCCATCAGATTCAATTTAGTGTGTAATCGACCGGCCGTATCGATGATCACCAGATCGTCTCCGCGTGCCAGCGCGGCTGCCACGGCATCAAAGGCTACGGACGCGCTGTCGCCTCCTTCCTGGCCCTTGACGATATTGCATCCGACCCGGGCAGCCCAGATCGACAGCTGGTCAATTGCCGCGGCGCGAAAAGTATCTGCTGCTGCCATGGTGACCTTCTTGCCGTCATTCATGAACCGCCGCGCAATTTTCGCTATCGACGTCGTTTTACCGGTTCCGTTGACGCCGACAATCATGATGACATATGGCTTGGGTGCCACTTCAAAAAACGACCTGTCCGCGCTCTGAAAAGCGAATAGTTCTGTCAGCGAGTCTTTCAGCAGGCCGTAGACTTCGTCGGAATTGTCAATTCCCTGCTTGGCCACCCGCACTTTGAGATTGTCGACAACCTTCCCGGTAGTCTCGACGCTGATGTCGGCCGAAATGAGAATCTCTTCGATTTCATCCAGGAGCTCGGCATCGATTTTTTTGTGCAAACCCACGGCCGTCTTGAGTTTGCTGACGATGTTTTCTTTGGTCTTGAGAAGCCCTTGCGCCAGCTTCTTGAACGAGAAGCCCATTAACCGTCGTCCTCGTCATCGTCATCATCATCTTCATAATCATCGTCATCGTCATCATACTCGTCGTCGTCATCGGTCGTCGAGTACTCCGGCTCCGGTTTCGCTGTTTCCGGTTGGGCGGGCTTATCTCCCTTTGTTTCGGCTTCATCGAATTCTGCTCCCAGCTCGTCATCGACAGTCGCCATCACCAAAACAGGTTCGGGTGTGGGTTCAGGCTCGGCCGGTCTTGCCTCCGTACCGATGAAACTCATCGCCTCGAGTTCGATGCGGCGCCCCTTGCCCTCGAAATCCACCGACACAATCTGGCTCACTCCCGGCTGCTGCATCGTGACGCCATAAAGCCGGTCACACTGCTCCATCGTCCGCTTGTTGTGCGTGATGATGATGAACTGCGTCCTGCCGATGAAGCTGCGCACCATGCGCAGGAATCGCATCACATTGGCATCATCCAACGGCGCATCTACTTCGTCGAGAATACAGAAGGGCGATGGTTTGACCAGGTAGATCGCAAACAACAGCGAAATCGCCGTCAACGCTTTTTCCCCGCCGGACAATTGCGTGATATTCAGAAAACGCTTCCCGCGTGGCCGGGCGGAAATCTGCACCGGCGACTCCAGCGGATCGTCCTCATTCTCCAAGCGCAAGTCCGCTTCGCCGCCCTGAAACAGCTCGGCGAAGACCTGCTGGAAATTTGATCGAACCTGGACAAACGTGTCGGAAAACATCTTGCGCGCCGTCGTGTTGATGCGGGTGATCGTCGACTTGAGATCGTCCTTCGCCCTGGTGAGATCGTCGATCTGGCCGCGTAGGAAGCGCTCGCGTTCCGACTCGCGCTCATACTCCTCCAGCGCCAGCATGTTGACCATGCCGATCTGCTGCTGCTTCGCGCGGCAGTCCTGCAGTTCCGCTTCCAACTCATGGAAAGTCTCGTCGGCCAGCGGCTCCGGCATGATTATCGAGACGACATCTATGCCGTAAAGCTCCCGTAACTGCCCGATCACATCTTCGTGACGGGCATTCAGCTCCGTCTCCTGCACCAGCAGTGTCTGGTTTTGGTCGTTAATTTCTTCGCGCTGCCGGCGGTTTGCTTTAAGTATCTGGTCAAACTCCGACTGCTTCTCGCTTAGCTCACCCTGCTTACTCGTCAACGCCAACTCTTCCCCGCGCAGCGACTCGCGCTGGCGCAGCTTCTCATCCAACTGCCGGCGGCAGTCCCCGATACGCTCGCGCAGCCCGGCAACTTCGGAGACCCGCGATTCGCAGGTGCTGATTCGGTATTCCCGCTGCGATTGCATCTCCGCTGACAATTCGTCAATGCGCTGAAGATTGTTCTCAAGCGAGTTCAGTTCAGTCTGTTGCCGAATCGCTCTCAAGCGCAGCTCTTCAACCTGGTGCGCCGCGCCATTGACCGCTTGCTGCAGCATCTCAACTGAAGATTGCTGAGACTGCAAAGAAATCAACCGGCCTTCCGAATCGGCAGCTAAACGCGACACGTCGCCCTCCAGCGCCTCCAGCCGGCTGGTCAGACTCGCGCTCTTTTCACCAAGCCGGTTAAACTCCGATGTGAACTCCAGGCGCGAATCCCCAATCTGCTGGATTCGATGTTTGTGGCTCGCGTGTTCGATTTGTAGCTCGGCCGCCGCATTTCGCAGTTCGGACTCCCGCCTGGCCGCGTCCCCTTGACTGCTTTCGATCTCGGTGCGATGCTGTCCCCAGCGCTCGATCTCAGCCCGGATCGATTCCGTTTCGGTCGTCAGCCTGTCAATCTCCACATGTAGTCGCGTAAGATCACTTTCTCGACCTAACAGCGGTACCTGCTTTTCGCCACCGCCCGTGTGTAATTGACGCGTCGGATAATAATGTCCGTCCAGTGTCACTACGCGAAAATCGCCCTGTCCAAGTTCGATCAGCTTCTCGGCGGAATCCTGATCGTTAACAATCAGGACATCGCCAAGCAGCAGATCGGCTAGCTTTTCGTATCCGGGAACTGCAGAGATTACGTCAGCGGCATGCACCAGATTGCCGCCGAATCCGCCCGGACGGGCCAGCTTGTGATCCTTCGACCAGCTCTCAAGTTCCGATTTGATGATGAAGGTGGCACGCCCGCGCTTGTTTGCGCGCAAATGATCAATCGCCAGATGCGCGGCCACACGGTCTTCGACCACGATGTACTCCGCGGCATCTCCCAAAGCGGTTTCAATGGCTGCCGTGTACTCCGCCTTGACACGGATCAGATTCGCCGCGGTATCGACAACTCCGGGAATTCCTTCACGGTGCGAAAAAATACTTGTGACACCGGAACCATATCCCTCATAGTGCGCGATCATCCGCGACAATAGCTCGGTCTGTGCCTGGATGGAATTGAGCTGAACGCTCTTGCTGTTTAGCTCCGTTTGCAGCTCCGTCAGGCGCGCCGCGGTAGCATCGCGATCGGCGACCAGGTCTGCCGAACTCTTCTCGAGCGAAGCAATATCGTCGCGGGTCTTCTGTTGTTTCTCTTCGATGATCGCAAGGCGGCCGACGCATTCTTCGCTCTCCGCAGTCAACAGCAGGTCGCGCTCGCTGATTCTCCTGGATTGTATCTGCAGCTCTTCAATCTGTTGCCGAAGTTGCGTCCGCGTTTGCTCGGTGAGGTTCTTCCGCCCTTCTATCTCGAACAAGTCCCGCTGCTGATTCTGAGTCGCGTCGCGGGCCTGCTCAAGTTCGGCGATCTTCGCGTTAAGCGTTGCCTCTCGCACTTGCAAATCGCATCGCGCCTCGGCGAGCGAGCCCTGCAACGATACTGCCTTCTCTTGCAGGCCGATTTTTTCCTGCGCAATCTGCTCGATCTTGACCTTGAGATTTTCAATATCACGCTGGTCGTTTTGCTCGCCGATTTCGGCCGAGTGGATGCGCTCTTCTGTTACCGAGATTTCCGATTCGAAGCGATGGCACTGCGCAGAGACTTCCTCCGCTTGCATCCGAAATCCGCGCAATTGCTCCGATAACTCGAGGCTCTTTGCAGCATAGTCTTCGCGCGCCAATTCCCAACGGTCAATTTCACCGCTCAATTCAGCCAGCTTGATCTGGCTTAGGCGCTTCTCGTCGCGCACGCGCTGAAGCTGCCCGTGCAGCCGGCGATACTTTTCCTTGAGTATGACCTGCCCGACTGTCTTAAAGCGATCTTCATAATACTTGTAGCGCTCGGCCTTCTTCATTTGCCGGCTCAAACTATTGACTTGCGTCGAAACTTCGCCGAGAATGTCCAGCAGGCGCAGCAAGTCCTGTTCGGTCGCCTCTAATTTGCGCAGCGCGGCTTTCTTCCGATGTTTGTATTTGGTAATGCCGGCCGCTTCCTCAAACAACATCCGCCTTTGATCGGCCTTGTCCGAAAGAATCGCCTCTACCATATCCAGTTCGATCACCGAATAGGCGTGCGCGCCCATTCCCGTGTCGGCGAACAAATCATTGATGTCCTTGAGGCGACACGACACGTTGTTCAGCAGGTACTCCGATTCGCCGGATCGATGCAGGCGCCGGGCAATCGTGAGATTGCTATACTCCGTAGGCAGAACGCCGCGATTATTGACGATGTGCAGCGCCACTTCGGCCATCCCCAGCGGCTTCATCTCGCGAGTTCCCGCAAAAATGACATCTTCCATTTTTCCGCCGCGCAAGATGGAAATTCGCTGCTCGCCGAGTACCCAGCGGATAGCATCCAGGACGTTTGTCTTGCCGCAGCCGTTCGGGCCGACAACGCCGGTGATCCCAGCGGCAAACTCAACCGAGGTCTTTAAAGGAAAAGATTTGAATCCGAGTATCTCTAGTCCCGATAAATACAAATTAGACTCCTGTCCCCGAAGTTAGTTTGTCTCGCGAAAATCCGGCATGACTGACGTCAACTGAATCGACGTCAGCAGATCGATCATACTGCGATAGACCTTGAGTTCGTCATGTTGGAAGCTTGACCGAATCTCAAAATTGTGAATCGGCGCCCCCCAAACTCCCGCCAGACCGATTCGTAAACTGGCTCCGGAGTTGATGGCTACCAGGGCGTTGAAAATATTGCGATGCGTCTCGAAATCGATAAAAACGGAGGAATCAAAATCAGCGACCTTCTTGAAAAATTCCTGCTTCGGCAATCCAATCATATTCGCCGCATACAGGTCGGGCGAGATGGCATGCATCCCGGTCTTGCGCGCAACTTCGGTACAGCCGGTTGGAACAACGACCATCAGATCACTGGAGGGGAATATCACCGGCAACTCGCCGATCATCCGCAGCAGAACGCTATTGGTCTGAATTCCGGCTGGCAAGGTCACAACGATGCGCTTTGACCCGCGGATTGAGCCGGGAAATTCATAAGCAACCATTCGGCACTGGCGGGCCTGCACGCGCACGAACCACTGCTGCATTCTTTCACGAAACTTCAAGGCACAATCCTCGCACTGTCGACAAAATTCCTGTAATTACTGCGCGTCAAAGTAAATGTCCTTACCGTACCATCGTCGGCTGCGGTCAAAGCCAACGGCAGCGCATTACACCAGACATCAACATTGTTCGCGCGCCCGAGTTTAAACGAGATACTATCCTGCATCGCAAGCCACAACGTATCCTGCGGCTTCATGATTTCTGAAAAACTGCTGTCGCCGTCGATACTGACCTCGATCCAGCATTCCCCTCGTCCCACCATCAGCAGGTTTATCATTTCTTGTCTGGCCGGCACCGAACTCAAAGTATCGGCTCCGGATGAGTCGGCAATGATCGGCTCTGGTTTCAGTTCGGGCTTTTTCGCCGGAGCTACGGGCGCCGGAAGCTGGGGCTCATTGAATAACTCGCCCCGGTAAATCTGCACGGCAACTATCGCCAAAACTATAATCAAAACTGACAAAGTCGCAACCAGAAATCTACGCCCGCTGCCATTCTTTTGAGCCGCCAACTCCGACGGGGCCGCAGGCGATGGCGAATACTGCGGACGCTTTGCCGGCGGCGGCGGTTCTGCACCCTCTTCCTCCGGAGGCAGCGGCTCCCGTTCCGGAAGTCGCAGTAAGAGTTCGTCAATCGAAACGCCCAGGAAGTCGCAGTACGATTTTAGAAAGAGCTCCTTATAAACTTGGCCCGGCAAGTCCGCATCCTTGTCCTCTTCGATCGCTGTTAGATATCTTACATGGATCTTGGTCTTCTCAGCGACATCTTCCAGAGACAAATCTCGGTCTTGGCGCCGACGGCGAAGAAAGTCGCCCAATGATTTAATATTCTCGTCTGATCCAAACTCAAATGTCACGTTCTTAACTCCCGCATCATCCGGACGAACATCTCAATGGGAAAACCTATCACGTTGTGCAGGCTGCCCTCAAGATCTCTCCACCAGCAGTTCTCCCATGCCTTGAATTCCATAAGCGCCCGCCTTATCCATCGGCTCCTTCGAATCAACGTACGAACAAATCGCAGCCTCATCCAGTCGACGAAATTTCACATAAGTCTTGTCGGCTTCAGCAATGTTTCGCTTGTCGCCGTCCCGCACAGCCAACGCCGTCAGAACATAGTGCCGTTGCCCCGAGAGCGTACGCAACATCTGCCGCGCATCCGCTTCATCGACCGGTTTTCCTAAGATCACATTTCCCAACACGACAATGGTGTCGGCCGCTACAGTCAGTTGATCGGTTATTGAAGTCGCGTCCAACTTGGCCTTCGCTAATCGAATCGCAAACTCTAACGGATCTGCGAATTTCGGCACAGTCTCGTCGACTTCCGGCGGATCGATCCTGCAATTGACTCCTGCCAGACGCAAAATCTCTCGACGACGCGGTGACCCTGATGCCAACACGATCTGCTCATCTCCGAGCAACTCTTGAAGTGCAGCTCTAATCTCTTCGTCTACATCAAGGACAAATCGTTTTTCTATCGTCATATCTGTCATTTTCTCATCTCGTCGGAATTCAAAATGATAGTCACCGGGCCGGAGTTGCATAGTTCGACATCCATGTGCGCGCCAAATGCACCGGATGCAACTCTGACGCCAGCGGCTTCTACTCTGCTCTTATACCGCTCGAACAATCTCTCGGCCTCCACCGGCTCCATTGCATCAGTAAATGCCGGGCGGCGTCCTTTGTGTGTGTCAGCATAAAGTGTAAACTGGCTGACTGCCAACAGCGACCCGCCAAGGTCAAGCAGCGACAAGTTCATCTTCCCTTGATCATCTGCAAAAATCCGCAGATTTACAGTCTTGTCTGCCAGAACTTCGGCGTCCGCCTCGTTATCGCCTCTCGTCGCCCCCACTAACGCCATGATTCCATTATCGATAGCACCAACCACTTCATCTTTTACTTTTACTCGCGCCCATGCGACACGCTGAAGCACCAATTTCATCAGTTTACCTTACCGGCGCCTTAGATACTGGCGATACTCAATTTTGTCAACTAAAACTGTGCCGCCCAATGTTACCTTATGATGTTCTTGTTTAAAGGCATCACGTAACCTATTGTTATACAACATGGAATAGAGCACGCGACGCTGAGCATCCCCTGTTCCCATCTGGAGTCGCTAACCGGAAACTGCGACGTTCTTTGGAGATAATCATTGGTTCAGGCCGCTCTTGCCGAGAGCTCGTCGGCATTACCTCTTGCTGGAACATGGATATTATTGTATAATACATTGTGTTCCGGAGGTGAGTTTGACAGTTTGGAAGGAACTTGTTCTTGGGTTCCTGTTGGTACTTGCGTGGCAAAGCACAAATTCAGCCGGGCTCCGTGCCGACACCTGTGACAGTCTTGTTTGCGGTGATGCTGACGGCAATGGTACATACGATATCAACGACATCACTTACATCACCAACTTTCTATACGCTGGCGGACCGGCCCCTGCCCTGTGTGGCGATATCGATGGTTACGACCTGTTCACAATTCGTGACATTGTTAAAGGCACAATGATGCAGCCGCCTATTTGCATCAATCAACCCAAAATCAACGGTCGAGCGGATCCCACGGCAGTCTTTCTGTTCTATTGGGCGACTGTGGTTCCAGGTGCTTCAATCCACGAGTTTAACCTGGACCTTGTACATTTTCGGTCTATGCCGGGGCAGAAACCACTAAAGGCTTATAATCTTCCGTTAACCGTAAGAGTTGGCGGTCAGATCCCGCTGTCGATATCGGTTTCTACCGCCAGCTCGACGTTTCCGGGTGGTGTCCCAAACGTACAAATCGACTCTGTCGCTGGAACGATTCTGTTTAGTGATCTCGATGGTTCGACAGGATTCGATTTCTACACACTGTGTACTATAACAATCGGCGTTACGCCGTCCCCAGATTATCAAGTTATGAAGCTTGAACTAACCGAACTTGGACCTACAATGACAGGCCTTTTTGAGCCACCTCACTCGGCATGCAATTACGCTTTGTTCGTTAACGAGGATCTGATTGCTTGGGAACCACTCTTTAGATGGTCTTGCCATTGTGGCGATGCAAACGGGGATGCTGTGATCTCCATCTCCGATGTGGTTTTCATCATAAATGCGACATTTCACGGTGGACCTCTTCCAGACCCCATTTGTCTCGGGGATGCAAATGGCTCGGGTAGTCTTAATATCTCCGACGCGGTCTTCTTGATCGGCTACATCTTTGCCGGTGGTCCTAGACCGAGTTGCTGGTTTGACCAATGAACAGGAGAGTCACATGAACTATCGACTGACTTTCAGAACGCTGCTGCTCGTCGCAGCGGTCGCTATGTCTGGACTTGATCTCCGCGCCGACACCTGCGACTCCCTCGTCTGCGGCGATGCCAATGGTGACGGCGCCTATAACATCAACGACATCACTTACATCAGCAACTTTCTCTTATGCTGGCGGTCCGGCTCCTGCCCTATGCGGTGACATCGACGGTTATGATCTGATCACGATCCGCGATATCGTCGTTGGCGCAACAATGCAGCCGGCAAATTGCGTCACCCAACCGAAACTCGTCGCGCAACCCACGGATCAGATGACGATACTGTATCAGCGGTTGTTTTCGCAGAATCAAAGTTCAGCGACTTTCCCATTGGAATTCCTTAACTCCTCGACCGAAAGCATCCGGGCATTCGATCTTCCATTGACTGTTAGAGTCGACGGCCAGATTCCGCTGTCGCTTTCAGTTGACCTCTCGGCTTCGACGTGGCCGAATCAGGGCATTGCCGTCAAGATTGACACTGTCGCTGGTACCATTCTGCTTTCGGACATCGAGGGTTCCGTTCCGCCCGGCATTTACATCATCTGTAATCTCACGATTCAAATGCCATTTTCTGCCAAAACGCGCTATACGACGGTGGGATATGCCGAGCTTGCGCCACATATGACCGGGTTCTTCGCGCCGCCGAATTCAGCCTGCCATTATCCTATGTTCCTTGATCTCAATCTCAACGCCTGGAGACCCGACTTGCGAAGAGATTGTTTGTGCGGCGACTGTGACCGTAATGGAGTGATAACAATCTCTGATGCGGTCTGTTTGATCTGTTATATCTTCTCCGGTTGCCCTCCTACGACACCAATTTGTAATGGTGACGCCAATGGCACTGGCACGGTCGGCATTTCTGATGCCATCTATCTGATTAACTACATCTTGCTTGGCGGTCCGGAACCGCATTGCCCGTAGGTTGAAATTGACACCGAAACCCCTCTCCGTTTCCAGAGAGGGGTTCTGCATGACGATCTTCTTGCCTACTTCACCACTTCATAGTCCGCATCCACCGCCTCCCCACTCGGAGCTTCCTGCGTTTGATCGCCGGCATCTCCTTGCGGTTGCGCTTGGCTCTGCTGCTGTTGCTGCTGCGAAGCCGCCCGCTGATACAACTGCGACGAGGCATTCTGCATAATCGTTTGCAGTCGATCAGTCTCTGACTTCATCGCCGCAAAGTCCGTTCCATTCGTCAGTTCGCGAACCTTCTGAATCTGGCTCTCGAGATCGCTCTTCAAAGAAGCGTCAATCTTGTCGCCGTTTTCCTTCACGAACTTCTCGCACTGGAACGCCAGTTGGTCGGCGTTGTTTTTCGTCTCGACCTCGCTCTTGCGTTTGCGGTCGGCATCGGCGTTCGATTCAGCATCCCGGACCATCTTCTCAATCTCCTGCTTCGACAAGCCGGAGGATGACTCGATGCGGATATGCTGCACCTTGCCAGTGCCAAGATCGCGCGCCGAGACATTCAGGATGCCGTTGGCGTCAATATCGAATGTTACTTCGATCTGCGGTACACCGCGCGGCGCCGTCGGGATTCCATCGAGAATGAAACGACCGATTGTGCGATTGTCGATCGCCATCTCGCGCTCACCCTGAAGCACGTGAATCTCGACCGAATTCTGATTATCAGCCGCGGTCGAGAACACCTGCGCCTTCTTCGTCGGGATGGTCGTATTGCGCTCAATCAACTTGGTTGCAACTCCGCCGAGCGTCTCAAGACCAAGTGACAACGGGGTCACATCCAGAAGCAGCACATCCTTCACGTCGCCGGTTAAGACGCCGCCTTGAATCGCAGCACCAATCGCGACGACTTCGTCCGGATTGACGCCCTTGTGCGCCTCTCTGCCGAAGAACTTCTCGACTTCTTCGATCACCTTCGGCATACGAGTCATACCGCCGACCAGCACCACTTCACCGATATCGCTGGTCGATACTTTAGCATCAGCCATCGCTTTGCGCACCGGTTCCATGCTGCGGGCGATCAGGTCTTCGACCATGCCCTCATACTTGGCACGAGTCAAAGTCAAATTCAAATGCCTCGGTCCCGGAAGCATCCGCCGTCACGAACGGCAAATTGATCGTCGTCTCCTTCGTCGAAGACAGCTCAATCTTCGCCTTCTCAGCGGCTTCCTTCAAGCGCTGGATCGCCATCGGATCGCGCGAAAGATCGATTCCGTCGGTCTTCTTGAATTCCGCGACCATCCAATCGATGATGCGTTTGTCGAAGTCGTCGCCGCCGAGATGTGTATCGCCGTTGGTCGACAGCACTTCAAACACGCCTTCTCCCAATTCCAATATCGAGATATCGAACGTTCCGCCGCCGAGGTCAAACACCGCGACCTTCTGGCTCTTCTTCTTATCAAGACCATATGCCAGCGCCGCCGCCGTCGGCTCGTTGATGATTCGCATCACTTCCAGTCCGGCGATCTTTCCAGCATCCTTGGTTGCCTGCCGCTGTGCATCATTGAAATACGCCGGCACAGTGATTACGGCCTTGGTCACTTTCTGCCCAAGGTAGTCCTCCGCCGCCTGCTTAAGGCGCGCCAGTATCATCGCCGAGATTTCCTGCGGCGTATAGTCCTGACCTGCGATTTCGATCACGGCGAGTCCATTACTTCCTCGCTTGACCTTGTACGGAAAGTTCTTGATCTCACTCGTCACTTCATCATAGTTGCGGCCCATGAATCGCTTGACCGAGAAGACAGTATTCATGGGGTTAGTCACCGCCTGGCGCTTGGCAATCTGGCCGACGAGCTTCTCACCGCCCTTGAATCCAACCACTGATGGTGTGGTCCGTGCACCTTCTGAATTCGGAATCACGACCGGCTCGTTGCCCTCCATCACTGAAAGACACGAATTGGTGGTCCCTAAATCTATTCCGATTATTTTATTCGACATTGTTGATTCTCCTCTCGAATCTTGCTGATTAGCGGTCATCATAAAGCCCGCACGGGTCTTCCGTGCGGGCTTGGAAAAACACGTTTCAGCGACTTGTCTTAGCCGATCTTGATTTCGATCTCTTTCGGCTTCACTTCTTCCGCCTTCGGCAGAGTGATCTCGAGCACGCCATTCTTGTAATTGGCGGAGATCTTCTGCGCATCGACGTCCTTCGGCAGCCTCAACGTTCTGGTGAAGGTGCCGTAGATCCGCTCGATCTGGCGGTAGTTCTTCTCTTCTTCCTTGCTCTCGTACTTGCGTTCGCCGCTGACAATCAGGGTGTTGTCTTCGAACTTCACCTTGACGTCGTTCTTGTCGATTCCCGGAACGTCCAGTTGCACCAGGAACGAATCATCGGTTTCGTGCACATCAGCACGCGGCACCCAGCCGGCTTCGCTTTCGACCATCGTACCACCGTTGAAAATTTCGTTGAACATACGATCGATTTCGCCATTCATCAGGCCGAACCGATTGCGGGGTCTTGATACTGTGAGATACATATTGTTTCCTCCTCTGCTATTGCTTAGTTGATGTATCTTTCATTTCCTCTGTCAGCCTCATTGCCGACAGCCTAACACAAAGCAGAGGGCGTGCCAAAGTTGCCGACTGAGCTATATTCGCTTATCAGTCAATGGCTTACAGTGATAACATCAAGCTGGTCGTTAAGAAAGGCATTCTGCCGAAACAGCAGACAAATTGCCAAGACGGCAGGATTCGCGCCAAGTAGGCAGAGTTGTTATGGCACAGTGGCAGTATCGGGCGAGGCTGCAAATGCGTAGACTCGCCTCTGGGTAGTAACAATGTAAAGCATCTCGTTAACGCAGGCCGGTGTCGCCTCAACCGAACCGCGTACCTGTAACTCGCTCAGGTTCGTTCCATCGAGACCAAACTGATAAACGCTGCCAGCACTGTTTGCGACGACAATGGTCCTCCCAATGCCAACAGGCGATGCATGAATAATTCCGTTCGTTTCGTACTTCCAGAGAACGCCTCCGTCAACAGCATCGAGACAGTACACCGTTCTGTCGTCACTTCCGAATACAATCCGGTTTTCAAGGCGGACCGGCGTCGTCTGAATCTGACCCGTAGTTTCAAACTTCCAGACGAGTTCGCCGTTCGTGCGCCTCAGCGCATAAAGCGATCCATCGGCGGAACCGCAATAGATCAGCCCCTCGATCAACGCCTGGGCATAGATCGCTCCATGAGTCTGAAAGGCCCAGAGCTTTTTCCCGTTCTCTCGATCCAGGGCGATGATCTCACCGGCATCCGTTCCAAAGACAACCAGCGCCGAATCAACCGACACCGTCGAGTAATATGACCGCTTGGAGGCATACACCCAAATACTGTCGCCGGTCCAGCGATCCAGGCAGAAAATGTTCCCGTCACGCGATCCGATGAAGACTTGACTGCCATCGATGATTGGCGCTCCTGGAGAATCTTTGAGCCGGCGCTGCCAAACAGTCTTGCCGTTGACCAAGTTAAGGCAAACCAGGCGGTCGCCACCAGCTTCTTCGGCGTAATAAGCCAGCTCGGATTGCAGCGCTACCGCCGATCCGACCGCAGACTCGGTCACCAGCGATGTCAGTTCAGTTCCGGTCAGCGGATCGAGGAAATAGATTCGCTTATTGAAAGTCGGGACGACCAGATATTGCGAGTTCCCGACTACTTGCGCGCTAATTCCCGAGTTGAGTTTGCGCTCAAACACCTGCCGGTTGAACACCAGGGGTTCGGTCGACAGGATAGCATTCCCGTTGGCGTTGACTCGATGCTGGATGAATCCACTGCTCGAAGACTCCACCTGCCGGAACTTTTTGAACGACGGTGCACACCCGCATATAAGGAGCGCGCCAAGCAGAATCGGTACGAGCCTATTGAAAGATCTCTGCACTGTACCTCTCAAACTTTAGATTTCTCTCGCGAATCACAGTTGAATCCTGCGGAAACATCGGCATCGGCTGATGCACCAAGTCATACAAACTGTCTACCATTGGTGTCAAGATAGCTCCAACTACTTGCAGTGCTTTGGCCCGCGCTGCCGCTTCCCGCTGCGACAGTGCGGTAATCACTAATTTCTGATTGGCTTCATCGATGCTGTACTCGGATCCGCCGACAACCACCTCTGACCGACTTGCGACATTCAATGAATCCCTCATTCGCAGAATGTAATTAAGCATTTCGATATAAGCGTCGAGCCTGTCTTGCGGCAATAGCTTCAACTGCCCGGCCGGTGTGCTGTCTAAGTTCTGGTAGACCAGCAACTGCTTCTGCCTCGCGACTTCGATCGACGACATCGGGCTCGGCTTGAACAATATCGTCAGCAAGGCCGCTATCCCCATGACAAGCACAATGCTTATGACGACGCGATTGCCGCGAATGTTCACTGCTGTGCCCGAATCAGGAGTCTTGATCATAGGATGAGCATAAGATATTTTGATGGCGGACGGCAATACAATTAGATGGCGCTAGGCTTAGAAATTCCATCCAAAAAAGAAGTCAAATTTCATGCCCGGCTCGAGCTTCTCAAAATTCGTTTTCTTGGAGAAGTCGAATCTTAACACGGCCATGTATCCCAAAGCGACACGCGCACCGAATCCAAAAGACCCGTAAAATCGGTCGAACTCTTCGTTCCATGCCGAACCTGCATCGAAAAACAGGGCACCCCGAATCGCCTGAAACCCAACGGGCCCGAATGGAAATCCAATAAACAGGTTGTCGATGAGCGGAAACCGCAATTCATTGGAGAACAGCAGGACCTTGCGCGCATAGAACTCTTGCCGGTCATATCCACGCAGCGACCAGCTTCCACCAAGATAAATCCGTTGCGGTTCTTCGCCGGCAGAGACAAAACCGAATGCCCGGGTAGCAAAGGCTGAATACTTGCGAATCCGCAGGTAGTTTCGCAGATCAACAAAGGCGAGGCGGTTAAAGAGCTGCCCGGAGTAGAAGTCTGTGGTCAGCCCGACTGTGGCATTGACGCGAATTCCGTCCAGCGGCCCGGATATATCCCACAGTGAATTGTCATGAATGATCGAAGCATAGTTTGTTGCGAGCACGGCGTGGCGCTCATCCTGGAAAAGCGGCCGTTTCTTAAATGAATGCCGCAGAAACATCGATGTCTCCACGCGAGAAAACTTGGAGATCGGATACGACACCAAGCCCTGTGCTCCGCTCTGCCGCTCCGAGTAATACCCCTCATAGTCATCGAAGTGCTCGTCATAAAGGTGGTAGGCGCCTATCCCGTAATTGATCCGGTGGCTCTTGTTGATGTAGGTCACGCCGACATTGAATGATTCAAGTAACTGGCTCTTCTCGCTGGCCGAATTTGAAAGCAGCACATAGTACATTTGATTCCCGAGCATGTCCGAAAATACTGCTTGAAAACCGCCAATTGTGCCGAATACCGCGTCGTAGGAAATCGCGGACTGTGCAACATCAAACGAGAACTCATTGGCGTAATCGACAACTCCCGTTTCCTCATCACCGGTCAAACGGGCCGGACTCCACAGGGTATATTGCGGTGGTTCGACTTCAACCGCCTGCAAGCTTGATGTATCCAGCGTCGACGCAAACAAGCTAAATCCGAATCTCTGGTAGCCGGAAAACACCAATTTCCCCTCGTGCAGGCACGGATCAAAGGCACCGGTCGCAAAATTACTGGCACGGTAAAGACCTCCGCCCGGCTTCAACAGGTAGGTATTTGTTACGCCTTCGCGGTCGGACGAAAACAAAATCCCCGCATCGGATACAAACGGCGCGCGGTCGTTGAACCGGCCGTAGGTCAAAGGCGTGATGGTCGAATCAACAGCGGATAAGCGAAAAAGGTTTGTGTAGCCGGCATAGCCGAAACTGCAGCGATCCGAGGAGAACACGATGTTGCCGTCTTGGTCAATCACCGGCTCGGTATCAAAGTAGATGTCATCCGTCAATCGGCGGAGCGACGAGTCAACGACGGAAAACAAGTAGAGATCGTGGTAACCGCGCACTGATGCGCCGGAAAACACAATGCTCCGGCCATCCGGCGACCAGGTCGGAGATAGTAGCTGATAGAGACGCGGAAATTCGAAAATCTCCGTAATCTTCGCCTGAAAAATATCGTAGACATAAAGGACATCTCGCTCATAACGCTTCGATACAAAAACGATGCGGCCATCGTCAGTACCGGAGATCTTCGACTGCAGCAAATGCAGCGATTCAAATGCCGGCGAACGCTCTCCCTTGATCAGCGTCACCTCTTGATTAGTCGACGGCGAACGCATATACAGCCCGGAATATCCCAGCTTATTCGCCTTGTAGGCAATCCAGTCCGAGGCGCCGCGGTAGGTAATGCTCAAGGGTAGTGGCTTGACCGCGAAAAGCTTCTCCGCCAAAGGCGTAGCAACGCGGGCCGGGAGATCGCTATCCTCCAACGTCGGGAAGTATCGCTTCTTCAGATGATAAACCCATTCCGCTCCAACCTCTTCCAGTGACTTGCCAATGGTCAGCTTGAACAACTGCCGGAATGTCTTGGTCTTCCACCAATTGTCGAACATGACTTGCAGCTTGTCTTCTCCGTAACTCTCCGCGACAAAATGGCAGAACGATTCGCCATACTTGTACATAAAGAAGGTGCCCGACAAGTACTCCAACTCATGGATCGGACGGAGATTCCCCTCGAGAGCCATATCCGCCATCACCATGTCAGCTTCTGAATCCCACTCCCGCGACCAAAATTCGGCCAGACCTTCGGTGAACCACAACGGCGGACCATACAGGCTTAGCTTGCGATGCTGTGACATTACCGATGGAATCTTGTCATATGTGAAGACATGCACCAACTCGTGTCTGATCACCCGCTGAAAATCCGATATTGAACCGCTAAACGGCACCACCATCCGCCCCTTAAAAAACTCGGTAAACCCGGCGACGCTCTCCGGCAACAAAGTCGGCGTCACGTTGGTTTGCGTGAAGAATGTCGGCGCGCTGTAGATGATTAGCGGTATTTTGCGGAAGATATGGTGATTGAACTTGTCTGAGAGTATATTGTAAGATTCTTCAGCCGCTGCAGCGGCAATCTCGGCCAGTTCGTCTTCTTGATCGTAAAAATAGATCCGGAAATGTGGTGTTGAGAGCACCTTCCAGTTGAACGGCTGGTATTGAACCTTGTTCTTCCCAAAATAGAATTGGGCTGACGCCACGCTCGGTAAAAGCAGCAACGCTGCCAATAGCCAGTATATTCGCAACTTCATCATTCATCTGCGGAGACGGTCTTCAGGTACCGTTCAGCCATCTTAACGGATTCGGACTTTCTGAATTGCCCGAAGAGTGAACGCGAGGAATTGCGTACATATTTGCGCAAAACATCGTCAAAGATCACCGATCTCAACAGTATGAACGTTTTCACGATCGTCTCGTTTAACTCAACATCCGCTTTTGCGAACAGTTTGTTATAGATTTCTGACTCCCCGAGCAGAACCTGGGCCAGAAAACTCAAACTCCGTTGCTTGTCCAACCTGATCAGCACCGGCAATATCGCCTGCCGGTCAGTGACATTATGAAGAAAATAATCCTCGACATAAGGATACTCTTCAGCCGTTCCGATCTGTCCAAGGGCATGCAGGGCTTTGACATGAATTTCATGGGTCGGATGTTGCAACAACTTGGCAACGGCCTTGGCTGACTCCGGTCCGCCCAATTTCTCGAGCGCCGACAGAGCTTCCATCACTACCCGGTCGTCCGGATCCTGTGCGAATCTACGCACAATGTCTACCGAATCCGGATGCAGGATATTGCCCAGTACGAAGATCAGATTGCGTAGCTTGAACCAGGTTTCGGTCGGCAACTCCGACTTTCCCAGTGGTCGGGCTGTGAGGGTCCGATCGGACAACACCAGCTTAAACGCGTTTAGAGTCTTTTCGCCAAAACTCGACAGAATTCGAATGAGAGTTATGCGCACGCCGCGGTCATTGTGATTAAGATAGCTTGCAAAGACCAGAATCGGCTCAAGATTGCTGAACTTCTCAAGCAATGGTATCATCGGCTTGCCGACCAACTCGAGGCTTCTGCCCAATTTAGCCACCAACTGCTCGGCAAGCTGCGCCGAGGACATCCGCTGATAGACCTTGGCTGCGTACTCCATCACCCCTTCGTTGTAGATGACTTCGGCATCCTGTTTCTGGATAACCAAGTCCAGAAGAGAGCCGGCTTCGGTGTAGAGATCCAGTTCAATGTACTTGATGTAATATTTTTCCAGCATTTCTGCCAGGAGCATAAACTCCTTCAAGTCCACCGCAGGATCCGACAGCCGCTCCCGTATCTCATGAATCTGCTGGCGCGAAACCGGCGCACCAGCATCTTCCGCACACAGAGAAGCAAAACGCAGCAATGCCTCGTGCTGCGATTCGGTAAGTTCATATCCCTGGTGAGCCATACCGTCGTAAAATTTTTTGATGAAGTCTTCAGTGTACTGCTTGTCACTGATCGTCTCCAGCCAACCGAGAACATCGTCGACGTTGTGGGGATTGACAGCCCCCATGAAAAAGTCCGACTTGAAATTCTCGATCTCGATGTGCGCGACTTTCTTTGGTGTCGCATCGGCCGAAAGCATTTCGCGCAAATAGTCGTTATTGACGAGATCAAGATTCTCAATCTCAGCTCTAAGCCTGGGCAGCAGTTCCATCGCTTCCCGCTCGGCCAATAGTTCCCGGAAGCCCACCAAGGTCTTGCCCACGTCAACTCTATCCACATTCTTAGACGCCCCAAGCGAGACCTTTAGCGCGGAAATGAGAAGCCCGAGCAGTTCTTCGTTGTCGACTTGCTTGAAAGCGTCCTTGAGCTTCTTGTAATCGTCGGGCGAGAATTTTACACCGGTTCCAGAACCAGATCCCGCCCCCTTGCCGGAATCGCTTCCAGAACCTGCACCTGATCCACTTTCCGCGCCAGTGGCGTGCGATATACCGAGGGCACGAAGACCCTCACGAACAGCGCCGGCAATGTCTCCGCGCCACTCGACTTCGCTGCCCGCACCTGAACCGCCACCAGCCCCGCTACCCAGACCGCCGCCGATTCCGCCACCTGGCCCACTTCCATCGCCAGCGCCAGATCCGAATCCACCACCCCCTCTGCCGCTGCCGGTACCAATTCCGGCTCCGAAGCCCCCTCCGCTCCCGCCGCCGTTTCCCCCACCCGGTCCGCTTCCCTCGCCAGCACCGGATCCGAATCCACCCCCCCCTTTGCCGCTGCCAGAACCGCTTCCGGTCCCAATGCCGCCTCCGCCCCCACCGCCACTGCCTGTGACTCCGAGTTTTCGAACGACAATTTGCAGCAATAGCTCGGGGTACTTGCGAAGGACATCTGTCATCGTTCGTTCTACTTGTTGAGCAACCTCTTTAGAGTCAAGCGTGCTTTGTCCGCCTGCGCCCGAGCCCCCGCCCGAACCGCTTCCTCCGCCACTGCCGCCGCCGAAGACCATTTCGTCTTCGGATACGACGCGCTCATTGTCTTTGACGAGCTGATATTGGAATTTCCCGAATTTGATGCCGCGAACCTGGTTTTGTTCAACGAATTTCTGCAAATCGCGATGCTCTTTCTTCAAATTGAGCTGCGCTAATAGCAATTCAAATTCTTGACTGGTGATGCACGCTTCAAACGATATGGACGAGAGTCCCGACTCAATCAGCGCCTTGCCCAACCCTTCCGTCATCAGTTTCGTATCCAAGGGTGCTCCGTCACCGACCAGTGTTCCCTCACTCAACGCAAACACGACTGCACGACCCGAATCCAACAACTCGCGCAGGAGTGCAAACGGCCGCTCGGCCGCTTTTACCGTCGCCGGATGTCCAGGCGGATAAATTCCGATCTTTTTGGCTGCAGCAGTGACTTCGCGCAAGAATGCCGCAATGGCTTCCGGCGACAGCGTAGATTGGACGGTGCGCTCCATATCTAAGTTAATCGACAGCAACCGCTTAATTATTTACCGGCGAGCGCCCCGAATTTGCAGGTCTGTTTCAATCCGATACAATTTTCGGATAAATCGACACATCGACAAATAGCAAACTGATGGTCATGCACTACTTTAGCAGAACCAGCTTTTTGGCCTCAAGGCACCCTTCCTGCCGATAGAAATAGACTCCGCTCGGCAAAGCAATCCCCAAGCCTGACCGGCCATTCCATTCAAAGCGAAATGGCCCATCATCCGCACGATTTGTTGCCTGCAATCGACACACCTCGCTGCCCAGCAGGTTGTAAATGACAACCTCCCCGTTTCGGTCTGATAATATGACCGTCTGATTATTGAATGGATTGGGATAATTCTGCATCAAAGCAGTAAACCCCTCGGGAAGAACCTCTTCGTCGACATCAGTGGCCGCATCGATCCGGATGATCTCGGACTTCCGGCTCATTACGTCATCTTGCCAGGCCGCAACGGCAACAAACTTCCCTTCTGCGTTCCCGCGATCAAGAACAACGTGCAGGGAGTCGCTGACTGTCACGACCATCGGCTCGCTCGGAACGAATCCGTCAGGAGCGTCAAATACGAATACGCTGAATGAATCCGGCGCAGATTCGCCAACTGACCTCCCGGCATCGATATCAGCCAGGTTGATTTGAACTCTCATTAGCGCTACAGCATCATAGACCGCGCTCCATTCTACTCTACCGTCACGAACAACTCCCATATAGGAATTGACGAAGTGGCTGCTGAAAGCAACAGCTGGAAGCGGCGCGGTTGGCGTACCGACCTGCCACCGGAACTCGACCACAACGACATCCGAAGGGGCCGATTTCCTGACCGGAATTCGTTGCCATCCTGTCGTGCCGGAAGCCGCCACCAGATTCACCCCCTGCCAAACTGGCACTGCCGTTGTGTCCGTGCAGAGTGCGGTAGCGATGGCCAGCCCAAAGGGCGACGACTCGTCCCCAGGCAGCCGTGGAAATGGATCGTCAGGCCACAACCGAATTTCCACCGCTTCAATGGCGCAGATGCTGTTTGGTAGATCAAATACTGAAGCCAGACGCGCCCCGGCATCGGCTGTGCCATAAAGCAAGAACGACTGCGGTTCCTCATCGACTTGGGCAAGTGTCGTTTCGTTGACGGCCGGAAAGAACCAGTAGACAACAACCGACTGACCATCGGTTATTGAGTTAACGCCATAAGGCGATGCCGATTGGGCCTGAACCTGACCAGCCAGGGCTGCAAGAATAATAGCGACGATCGAGACAAGACGATCCATGGTTTGACACTGGGTTAATAGTCCTTTGGGAATATACTAACAAAGTCAAAGCGGACATTCAAGTCCAATCTAATGATGTAGTTCATCATTGACCCTTGATTAGTTATTTGATGTTTCGCAATTGGGTCTCGAGTTGCAATGGATCCGGCCGCTAATTAGTCCCGGGAAGTCGAGTTTGTTTGCGGTTGCGCGGTATAGCCGAAAAGATGTCAGCTCTGGGTTCCGGAAGGGTGCTTTGCCGAGTCTCTTTTCATCGCCTCCCGCAGATCGGCACCACCATCAACATAAACCTCCTTCACGGACGCAAACGGGTACTCCGACAACATGCGCCGCAGTTTTGGTTCGACGGTGTGGAGATTAGTGTAGTGGCGCAGTCGACTCTTCAGTCCGGCGTTTTTCTCTCGCGGTTGCGTCGGATCAATTTCCCACGGGTGCAAGTACACCATCGACGGATAACCACAAGCGTTGTAGGCCTTGGTTGCCCGCTTGGTATACCAGTACGGGAACAGCCGGAAACTGCCGCCGCCACAGGCCGGCAGCCGCCTCCCGAAAACCGTGCAGGTCGTCGGCGGAATTTCTAACAATCGTCCCACCGCCGTATTGATGTAATACGGAAACCGCGGCGCTGAAGGATCTCCATAGAGATCGTGGTAGATCGGATAAATACTGGAGTCGTACTCGAATCCGCATTCCACCAGCGTCTCCCATATCCACTCCTTTTTGCGGTCCACCGAAAATGTCGGCGCCCGATAGCCGCGAACCCGAACCCCGGATGCCGCCTCGATAGCAGCAATCGACCGCAGGAGGTCGTCGCGAAACTCCGTCTGATTCAGCCTCTTAATTGAATCGTGGCCGTACCCGTGCGATGCCAGTTCGTGCCCGCGCGCCTTGATCATTCCCAACAGGTGCGGATGGCGCTCCGCCACCCAGCCAAGCACGAAGAATGTCGCCGTCGCCCGGTATTCATCGAGAATATCGAGAATCCGTAACATGTTCATCGTGATCCGGCTCTGGCGCGTATCCCATTCGTCGCGCGGCACAACACCGTAAAATGCTTCTACCTGGAAGTACTCTTCCACGTCAAACGTGAGGACATTCTTCATAAAGTCTACTGATTCTTGGTCGCGTAATGATAGCCGTAGTACTGGTAGTTGTAGTGATACGGCAATACGCCTGATTGATTATTCAGCACAACGCCGACGATGTTCGCATCGGTCTTAGCTATGATATCGACAGCGCGGCGAATAACTTCTCTCTGCGTGGCGCCTGCCTTGACGACGAGAAGTATGCCGTCCATATCCGGCGCCAGCACGACCGGATCCGAGACCGGAATGATCGGCGCGCAGTCAACAAAGACAAGGTCGAAGTAAAATTTGACTTTTTCGATGGCGGTCTTCACGGCATCGCTTTCAAACAGCTCCGTCGGATTCTGTTTCAGCGTTCCCGCGGTCATAATCGACAGGTCAGGTATTGGAGTCTGCTTGAAAGCCTCCTCCGCGGAAATCTTGCCGTCAATCAAGTCGGTAATTCCCCGCTCGAGCGGCAAATCGAATATCTTGTGAATAGTTGGACGACGCAAATCGGCGTCGATGAGAATGGTCTTGCGCTTTTTATAGGAGGCAGCCGTAATCGCCAGATAAGATGATATCGTGGACTTCCCTTCCGAGAGCATTGCCGAAGTAATCAAGAATGACCGCTTCGAAACGCCCTTCACCGGCCGGGTAATGTTGTGCAGAAGACGACGAAATTCCGTCCCGATGACCGACTCTGGATGGTAGTATTCAAATATCGGACGACGCTGTTCCCTGCCCATTCGTTATCCCTTGAGAATCGCTTTCACCAGGACATCGAAACCGCGGAACTCATTTTCCGCCAGTCGCAGGCTTTTCTTGGCGCGATCAAAGTCGGGATTGATTTTCAGGGCTTCTTGATATTCTTTTATCGCCTTCGAGTGAACGAACCGGCCCATCAGTGTGTAAGCCACCGCCAGGTCATAATGCAGATCCGGATAGTGCGGACTCTTGGAAATAGCTTCCTTCAGGCTTTCGATCCGCCGCCGCAGCATTTTCTCGTCAACCTTGTCCGCCGCCAACATGAATTTCAGGTAAACATTGGAAAATTCCTTGAAGCGCCGTTCTTTCTTGCGCTCGCGCGAGAGCAGGAACTTGTGATACGCACCGTCGAGATCGCCGTCACTCAAGAGCTGCTTACCTTCATCAAAACTCTTGTCCTGATATTCGGGACAGACGACAATTGCACGCTCGATCATCTCCAGCGTCTTGTCGGCAGCCTCGGAGAACAGCTTGAAGTCTTCGCGCCGAATGGAGTTCAGAATGTAGGTCAGCGCCTTGTTGTAATAGGCGTCGCCGTAGTAAATGTTAATGTTAATCGCCTCGTCAAATTCAATCATCGCTCGCTTGCATGAACCAACCGCCAGAAAGGCTTCACCGAGATTATTGCGGTAGTCCGCAAACTTCGGCTGCGCTGCGATACAGCGGCCAAAGACCTCGACCGCTTCCGGATACTTGTGCAGCGTCATCAACACCATCCCGAGATGGTTCAGCGCCTCATGCGATTCCGGGCGAATCGCCACGGCGCGGCGGAACAGCGATTCGGCTTCTTCATGCATGTGCTTGTACATCAGCGCCATACCCAGATAGTCGATATGCTCAACGTCGTTTGACCCTAACGCCTCTTTGTAGCGTTCGAAGAGGCTCTCGACTTCTTCTTTGCGCTCCTTGTGCGCCGTCTTCACCAGTTCCAGCAATTCCTGCTCCGGCATGTGCGGATACACGCTTTCCTCGACGGTTTCCAACAGATGACCATCCGAAAATATGGATGACCGAATCTGATGACTGCTGGTGTCATTGACGGTTTGAATCAAGTATTCGCGGTCATTTGAAGCGACTCGCGAATTGAGACGGTAAGTTTCCATGAGCACTTCCTTATGCCACCTTGGCGCCCTTGGGCTGCGAGGCCTGCTCGATATTCGGTATCGTGCCGACCACTTCCAGTCCCAACAGCTCCTCAATATCTTCAATTCGTTTGATGGAATGATCCACCACTTCAGCAATTACTACAGCACATCCACCCAGCACAATGCCCAAAGCCAAACCCATCAGAGCGATTTTTACGCGGTTTGGCGACGCCGGCTCCAGCGGTATTGCGGCCGGCTCCAGTATCGTGTACTTGGTTTCGGCCTCGGCCTCGGTTGTGGCGCGCCGAATCTTCAGTTTGTCCGCCTCTTCCTGCCAGGTCTGATAAGTCTTGCGTTTCTCGGTTACCTTGTCTTCAAGACGCTTCACCATTTGTTCGTAATACGGTTGGCCGGCAATCAGGCCTTTGATTTCCGAAATCGCCGCGCTTAACACGCGCTCTTTACCTGCCAGAAATTCCAGCTGTTTGGTGCGATAAAGATACTCACCCAAATCCGCCTGCGCCGTCGCCGCCGCGGTCTGATTCACCTGCTTGGCCACGCTGTTGCTCACCGACCGCATGGAATCGAGTGCATCACTTGTCTTGATCAACAGACTCTGAATCTTGCCGTCCCTCCAAAGATAACGTGGCATGAACTCCGCGATTTGACTGGTCGCATCCAGCGCAGTCTTCTTGTGGCGGGCCAGCTGCCGCGAACTACCCGCCGCCACCGTCGTATCAAGCCCGGCGTCGAGCACGCGAGATTTGAGGAACTTCAGCCGGTCCGTCGCTTCGCGAATCTCCAGTCGTGTCGCATCCACCTCGGATTCGACTACGCTGAGATTCGCATCAGAGCTGATCCCGGTCTGCAACTGTCGATTAAGATAACTCGTCTTGAAATCCGACAACTGCTTCTCGACATCCTCGAATTCTTTCTTCGCGATCGCGAGCTGCTTGTCTGTGAGCGTCTGGCCTTCGTCGCCGGCCAATACTTGTCCCGCCAGCTTCCGCTCGCGATAGATCTCCGCCAGCGAGGTCGCCATTCGCGCCGCGGTTTGCGGGTTTTCCGAACGGCAGGTGATAACCACCTGATTTTCGCCGATCAGGTCGACACTGATAAATTCCTTGAGATTCTCTATCTGTAAACTGCGCGTCATCACCGCGAAATCGTTCTCGGGAAACTTGTCGCGCATCCTCTGCGCCGATTCCTGAACCCCTTGTGGCACGTCCAACTTCAGGTCTTCAATCATATCATTGATGTACCCGGACGAAGTTATCTCCGAACGCGTCGCCGCCAGCCAGTACTGGCGAGCTCGCGGCTCCGGCAAGACCCCCGCCTCATCCGGCAGCATCCGTTCAAGGGCCGGCGAAATGAACTTCTGGTTGGAGATAACTATCTTGGTCGCAGAGTCATAAATTGTCGGCAATAAATAGCTGCCGGCAAACGCCACAATGGTAACCAGAAAAATCGGCAGGACCAGCCAGAACTTGCGCTTCCACAAGATTTGCCAGATATCACGGAGAGTGATCTGTCGTTGGCTCAATTTACACCAAGCCTAGTTGCCGCTATTATTGTCATTCCCCAACTGGTTGATCAGGAGAATCGTCGATGTCAAGGATCCACCAATCGTAATGATATCACGAACGATCGTCCAGGCCGAACTGGGTGTTCCGCGGGACGGTACGTAGATCGCATTCTCCGCCTGAACCATATATCGCTGGGGACTACCGCTTTTCAACTGCTTGTCGAGATTGATTTCATAAATATTGGAGTAAGCGCCATTCTTGTCGGAGACTTTGATCCTCTTCAAATCAGCTTCCGGCTGGGTTCCGCCCGCAAGCGCCAACGCCTCAACCAAGTCCATACGTGATTCAATCTTGTAAACGCCGGGGTTGGCCACGGCACCGATAACATAATAGACGTCACGGGCCTCTTCGGATTGTGTGGCACCCAAATCTGATGGTACACCACCGATACTTTGAGGAATCCGGATGATATCATGCGGATGAACCTGCGGCAACCTGGTAAAATCACGCGCTCTTACGGCCGCCAGCACGTCAACCGTTATCACAGTGCCGGGGTCAACCGCTCCACCGCGCACCAAACGAACCTGCGTTAAGTCTCCGGCTGCCGTCGCACCGCCCATTTCTTTGATGATTGTCCAGATGTCGGGGATAATCTCGCGGGCATAGCGCCCGGGCGTTACGACCTCTCCTTCGACAAACACCGTCTGTGAGTTATAGGCCGAAACCACAACGGTTGCTTGGCTGATATCACGATTGAAACGCGATACTTGCTCGACAATCTTGCGCGACAATTGTGCAGTAGTCAATCCCGCCGCCGTAATTTCGCCAATAATCGACAAAGTGATCTTGCCGTCAGCATTGACTATTACTGACTGATCCAAAGTCGGCGTCTGCCAGAAACTGACCTGCAGAACGTCATCAACACCAATGACATATTCCGCTTGCGCTGCCGAAAACATCGCAATCGCCAAAACAAGAAACAGTATGACTTTGTGCACAAACATCCTTGTCATAACTCCTACTTCTTCATCGTAATGAGATTTTCGTCAAACATGAACGACTTGTTTTTCCCGGTGCCTTTCGCCTGAAGCAACGCCATGTCGGCACAGTATACTAATCGGTCAATTCGTTGTGCATCATTAGGATAAATTGCTCCGCCTAATGATACGGTTATCCGGTGATATTCAGACGAAAATTTGTCCTTAAACTCCTCGCTGAGAATTATCACGCGCAAACGCTCCATAAAATTCATGCAATCGGCAGCATCAGATTCCGGCATAATAATGCAGAACTCTTCCCCGCCGTAACGCGAGACTATATCTATGGAACGCACTGACTTAATCAGGAGTTTGCCAAGCTGCTCCAACAAAAAATCTCCCGATAAGTGTCCGTAAGTATCGTTAAAAACCTTAAAGCCGTCAACATCAAATATGGCCAGCGCCAAATGACGGTCAAACCGTTGCGCACGAAGCATTTCTTCCTGAAGACGTTTGTAGAAATAGCGGTAATTATGCAGTCCGGTCAGTTCGTCGGTATATGAAAGCCGTTCGATCTTCTCAAAATTCGACAGGTTCTCCAGAACCAGCCCGAACGACTTGCAATATGACAAAAATGCCTCTACCTCTTCTCTCGCGAACTTGTCCGGACTACAGCTCATTCCGATGTAGCCGTCAAGATTGCTGATCCCGTTCAAAAATGCCAAACACTTGATACCACTAGCCCGCAAGGCTGAGACTGGCCCGTCACCGCGAAATTCATCAGACAGGCTATCCAGTACCAACGGCAACTCCGACTTCGTAACTTCTGACAGCACCGGGTGGCCGATATCCAACTGGAAATCGTCGGCCAATGCCCCTAACTTCCCATGCGAGAACCGCCGCTGAAATGCTCGGCAGTTCTCCTGCGGTAGCAGCAAGATCAAAGCATCGACTTTGAATTGGTCGGTCATCAACTGGATAAAGGTCTCATACAGTTTCTGGCGATCTTGTATTCGCGACAGCCGATCCTGTGCCGTGATCAGAAACCGCGCATCATGCACCGGTGCCGCCGATAACTTCTCGCACTCGCGCTTAAGCAGATCAATCTGCTGCTTCAATTTCTGCACGGTCTGAGTGTGCTTGTAATTGGCGTCGTCCAGGTGCTTGTAATTCCCGACCTGATCCGCCAGGGCCAGCAGAAACGGCCGCAGCAGCTTGAATGGCAGCCGCTCCGGTGCCGAAAATGCGATGAAGTAGTTGCAGCGCCCGGCCGTCAAAATCGGAAGTGCATACTCCAAAGGATGCCGTTCATTACCCGGTTCGCCGCTCCCCGGATACACCCGGCGAAACGACACCACCGCCGCCTTTTTTTCCATCCCTTCTTCCAGTTCGGGACGGGACAGCACGCGGTAGGCTTTTAGTTCTTCTCTCTTAACTCCATAACAGTCAGTCAACATGAATCCGCGCTTGCGCCTCGCGAAAACCACCGCCACTGGAACGCCAATATCCTCCTCAAGATATTCAGCCAGATTTGATACTTGCTTCTCCAAAGATGTCCGCGCGCTGAAATCAGAATAGATGCGCTCGGCATAGCGCATATACAGTCGGACTATTTCCTGCAGTTTTGTGAACCCCTTCACATGCGTCCAATAGATTAATCCCCCGCCGCCGAGTACGACGAAGGCAAGCACGGCGATGACGATTTGCTGCGCCAGCTCCGGTAGAAGCAGTGCCGCTCCCAACAACGCTCCAGCCACGCCGATGTAAATGAACAGCGGGATAAACATAGACTTTGATGTTATATAATTGGCGGCCTGCGCGGAAGCAAGCGGAAACGGAGAATTCGACTGCGGGAATTAACTTCCAGATTGGCGACTAGCGACCCGGAACGAACTACGCCTTTCGGCTAAACCGGAACCGCTTCTTGCGCGACAATAGCGCATTCTTGCGCAGAATGCTCCAGACTCCCCACCAGCCGACACCGGCACCGTTGGACTCGCTATTCACCATCTGGGCAATTTCGCGGATAGTATAGAAAGGATCAGCCTTGATCAAGCTCAGTACGGTCTTTTCGACGCTTCGTTCGCCTTCCGGTGTTCCGACGGCAGGCTGCTCGACTATCCTGTGCATCGTCGGCTGAGCGATCGGCGCTTCCATTTCCGCTGTAGCGATCTCGACCTGTCGCGCTACCGAAGCGCTCGCTGCCTCTTTTTGATTGTGCGCCCGGGCGTCCGCTACCGGATCGGCCGTATCGCCGCCCCCGCGAAACTCCAGTTTCGCTCTTTCGATGTTGTCGTACGCTTTCAGAATCGAGTCAAACTCCAGCAGTTCAAAAATCTCATACACGCCGGGAATCATCCGGGCGAGTTTGATGTCACCGGCATTGGCCTTAATCTCACGAATATTGCTGATGAATATTCCCCAACCCGCCGAGGAGATATAGTCCACACCGGCCAAGTCAATGATAATTCGGAACCGCTTCTGCTCGATCAACGTATTCATGACGCGCTCCAGCTCGGAAGCCGTCATGGTGTCGACCACCCCATCGACGCGAACAACGGAAATGTCGTTAGCGGCGCCGGTGGTATCTAATGAAATTCTTATGTCATCCATGCTTTCGTCTCATCCTGTTCTGCCTCGACCGGCACACCATTCTGTCGGTAGTTGGCTATCTCCTTGGTAAATAGAAAATAGTCCAAAGCACCATTGGAATACGGTGCGTGCTCGAACACCGTCTTGAACAGCATCTGTGCTTCCTTCAACTGGGTGTTGATGCGAATCTTGGTCGAGAAGAGTTTATCCCCGTATTCGGTCAGCAACTGGTTGTAAATCGACTTGGATATCTTAGTCCGAGTGTCAAAAAAGGTCGCCAGTATGCCCAACAACTCAACGCGATGACCGATCTTCTCGTATAAGTCATCAAGCAATTTTAGCGTTTTCTTGGCGCCCTCACAAGCGAAAAAGTCCATTGAAACCGGAATGACCACCCCGTCGACATAGTTCAACACGTTCATATTGATCAGATTGATCGCCGGCGGACAATCGCAGATCACGTAGTCAGTACCGCGCAAATTTGCCAGGACCTTCTTCAGTCGCTGCTCACGGTCAGTCTGGCGCGCCAAATACAACTCCGTCTCGACAATTCTGGTGCCGCCCGAATCGATCAAGTACAGATTCGGACGCAGCGAAGTGATCTCAACATCCCCGGTTGTCAGCAGCTCGGCCAAACCCTTCTGCGGCTGGACATTGAAGGCCATGCCCACATTCGCTTGACCATCGCAATCGAGCAACAGGGTCCGCTTGCCGGACATTGCCAGGCAATGCGCCAGATTGATCGCAGTCGTGGTCTTGCCGGTACCACCCTTGCACGTTATGACGGCGATCTTCTTCAATCCAAACTTTCCTTTCCCTTGCCTCGGGTCAGCTTCTTCTCGTAATCGTCGAAATCAATCGGAGCCGGTTCATCCGGCATTTCAATGACTTCCAGACTGATGCCTTCTTCCGCGCGCTTCTCCCACTGCCTTTCGTCAAGTGTCTCCAGGCGGGCGATCGAGAGGACGTTCTTGGTCTCCGCATCATGATCCAAAGTCTTGACTCGCCCGGCGACCCGGTCAAACAACAATCGCAGCTGCTCGGGAGATACTTGTCCCTCCATCTCCTCGAACATCGCCGAGAGGACATCGGTACGATCATCATCGACACCTAATTCGCGAAGGCGATCCTTGAATTCCGCTAACTTTGTTTCTTCTTGGCGCTGGATGGACTCCTTAATCTGTTCAACGTAAGCCGACCGGTCGACTGTTTGAGTTGGCTGCTCGATACGTTGGGAAAGTTTGAGGTATTCCTCCTCTTGCTGCGGCGTCAAGGCGCTGCCCCAGCGGCGGGAAAACTCGAACCGTTGCCGCTTCGTATTGAGCCGCAGCCGCACCAGTTCCGTGTAAATCGTCCGCTCTTCGACCTCGCCGACTCCGTTGCCCGCACTCTCCAGTTCGCGCTTGATCCGCGTCGGGCCGAATTCCGGGTTCTTGCGGATAATCTCCAGCACCAGGTTGCGCTGATTGTAGGTCAACTGCGTGGGAGAATCATCGATGCGCAGCGTCTTATTGAGCAAGCCCTCGTCGCCATAGAGCTCGAAGCGCTTTTTGTAGCGATAATACGTCGATGACGAGAATCCCAGCTGCCGGCAGGCCTCACCAATAGGAATCTTCTGCTCATCAACCATTTCCAGAAGTTTCTTCCGCCGGGCATAGAGGTATTCATCAACCTCCATCTTCTCTTTGATCACGACCATCGTGATGTCATCATTCTGTTCGGCGCCTTGGGTGAAGCTATTCAGGTCATCCTGAAACTTCTCCGCAAACTCGTCCGGCGACAAGTCCGAATTGTCCCGGATAAATTCCAGGAATCGCGGCATCCCGTACTGCAGTTTCTTCGGATTCATCGCCTCGGTGATGCCGTCCGTGTACATCACCAGCATGTCACCCTTCTTCAGCTTAACATTTTCGCTCGCCAGGTTGTCTTCGAAACTAACCCCTTCCGGCAACGTGATGCCCAGCGGAATACCCTTGGGATTCAGGAAGAAGGTCTTGTCCTCGTCCTTGCGATACAGAATCATCGGGTTGTGTCCCGCCGAAGCGAATGAAATTTTCCGCTGCTGTGTGTCAATGACGACAAGGTAGATCGTGACAAACATCCCCTTGCGCACGTCTTCGGTCACGAACTCGTTCACGTTGCAGAGAATCTCCACCGGAGAACGCGTCCCGCGCGATTCCAGTCGTATGGCTGTCCGAATCATCGTCATGACCAACGACCCGGGCACGCCCTTGCCGGAAACGTCGGCAACCACAATACCCAGCGTTTTTTCGTCGATCCAGACAAAGTCGTAATAGTCCCCGCCGACATCCTTGGCAGCACGATAGATCGTGGCGATATCAAAGCCCTCGATGTCCGGGAAGTTCTTCGGCAGCAGCGTATGCTGGATATCCTGAGCCACCTGCATCTCTTTGCGCATTCGCTCCTGCTCGACCATGTTGGCCTGAGCCTCTTTGAACTTCACGCGCATTTCATTGAAGGCTTCCGCAATCGCGCTGAACTCGCCGGCGCCCTCCACGGCAATTTTGCTGTCGAGATCTCCTTTGCCAATGCGCCTGACGCCATCGATCAACTTCTGGATCGGTTGCACGAAATAATTCGAAAGCCAATAGACCGCGCCCAGTACCGCGATCATTGCGATCACGGTAATCAGCAGTATCGATTGCCGCGACTGTGCAATTCCCTGTAGAAGCCGGTCCTCACCAAAGCCGACATGCAGTTTGCCGAAACGAATGTTCTGGTAGATGATGTCTTCAACGACATAGTAAGTGTTGCCGAATCGCTCTCGAGTCAAACAACTGTGAAGCTCCGGCGCGCGAAGTGTCGATACCTTCTGGAATCTGATAAGTTGTCCGCAATAAATCCGGCAGTTCAGTCGAAGCCACAATCTGATTGCTGGAGTCGGTTATGTAGATGAACCGCACATCCGCATTCTGGCGCGCAAAATTGCGGACGAATTCGTCGAACTCTACATCCGAACTCTGATTAATGAAGTGATTGGCCGCCTGCGAAGCAATCGCGCTGCCGTATTCATCGATCGTGCGGACAAACTGTTGGTTACGCCAGTCCACTACCCGGTCTTCCCAAACCCAGTAGACCCCGATGATGACCAACGCCATAAACAGTGAAGTCCAGAGCGAGAACTTCAGGCGAATCGAAATCCCCTCGCCCCGTGCCACGGCCTCCGGCTTCGCGTGCGGAAACTTCTTTACCAGCTTTAGTTCGTTGACACCCGCAGCCGTTCGGTAAGAAACATCATCCGTAACCTTCCGAATCAGGTAGATGCCGAGACCACCCTTGCGTCCCGTCTTGATATAATGATCGAGGTCCGGATCGGACAACTTCTCGAAATCGAAACTGCGCCCCCGGTCATAAATTGAAATTCCCAACCGGTCACGATAGATCGAGATTTTGAGCTTCAGCGTCCCGTCCGCATAAAGGTAGGCATGACGAATGACATTGGTGCAGGCTTCCTCGATCGCCAGAAGAATCGCCGTGATGTCTTTACGTCGGAAAGGCGTATCAGCCAAGACGGTTTCGATAAACCCGCGAATGTCCGGCAGCTTGTTTTCGGTCGCCGGAAACTCGGCAAAGATCTCTTTGACAGGACGATTAAATAGGTTCATCGCGAGCAATTGTATGATGTGTGCTTATTCGTGTCAACAAACGATAACGAGCCGAGACATGTGACAACCCCAATTTGTTGATATTCAATTGGTTTTGCCGTTTGTTTGAAGTCTTAATTTTGCCTGCTGGATGTTCTTTTCGGCGTCAGCATTGCCGGGATAGCGGTCAAGCACCTGTTCCCAAAGTCGAATTGCCTGCTGGTAGTCGCCGCTCCGAAACTTCTCGATACCATCCAGATAGAGTTTCCAAACCTCCGAATCCCGCTGAATCTCGGCCAACGCAGTTTCCGGGCCTTTGCTCCCGGTCGAGAATCGATCCAGCATGCCCCGCGCAACGGAGTTCTCCGGCGCGACTGCAAGGACTTGTTCAAACAACTGCCGTGCCTGCGCAGTATCGCCGGCATTGTAGGCCGCAACTCCGGAACTCAGCATCTCCAACGCGGAAATTCGCGATCCGATTTGCGCCAAATTCCGGCGGGCACCGGAATCATCCGGATTGAGTCTCAAGATTTCGCCGTATCGTTGCGCCGCATCGCCCAACTTCCCCTCGTTCGCGAATTGATTCGCCTCGATCCGCAGTTGCCCGATTCGATTCGCTGTCAGAAGCGAATACTGAGCTTCACCGTTCTTAAATCTTTCATCATTGCCAAAGGCCGGCCGCAGTCGCGAGAGCATAACATTTGATGCTTCCAAGTCGTTGACACTAAGAGCCTGTTCGAGGTCACCGAACAGTTCCTCCGCCTTTATCGAATCGCTCTCCGCCAGCACACCTGCACGAACAGTGGCTGTGAGCTCCTGCGTGCGCTGTTTATCGATCCGCGTCAATCGTTCCTTCGCTTCACTGTCGGAATTGTCGGTCAGCGCATTCACTCGCTGGTAATACGCTGAGGCCGAGTCGTACATACCGTTTTGATAGAAGTACCGCGCTTGAGTCAGTGCCGTACTCAAATCCAGTTCGCGTTGTTCGCGCGCCAGTTGAATCGCCGCTTCGCGCTTTGCCTGCTCGCGCTGGGCAAGTATCGATTCAATCGAACCGCCCAACGTGATGTCCAGGGAGATGCGGTGTTGCGCTTCAAAATAGTCTTGTGTCTTAAACGTGTATCCGATTTGCGCAAATCCAAATCGCAAACCCGCCCCAAGGTTGATCTGGTCGATATCATACCCGGCACGCAGGAAGTATCTGTTCAGGAAAGCAAACTCGCCACCAAAGTGAAACACCGGGTCGATATTCTCCGTTTTATCAACGTCTGCCTCAATTGACAAAACATGTCGACCCTCCGAAATCGGCAGCATGACTCCCGCTCCCGCCTTGAACGTAGTCGGCTGTGTTTCTTCGTCACGGTCAATCCGTACCGACGGCGCGACGATGTTCTGCGCGTTGAACCCCAGGGCAAAATTCTCCGACAACGCAATCTTCAGACCCAGGTCCCCACCTGCTCCAAACGCCGAGGCATCATCAAAGTTCTGTCCATATAACTTCAGTGTGGCGCCCAGCGACAAGAAACGGTTAATCTGTTTGCCGTATCCGACAAGAAACATCTGTTGATTGGCACTGAACGTGCCAAGTAACCGCCCGGACTCGTCGCGGCGTTCGATGTCCCCCGTCGACAACAAAAATGCCCCGACCGAAAAAGTCCCATAATCGACCGTCGGCCACCCGAATGCCGCAAAATCATAATTCGTTCCTTCGGGCAGCGGCAGATGCATCAGTGACAGGGAACGATCCTGTAAGTTTGTCAGCGTAGCCGGATTCCAGAAAATCGCCGAGGCATCATTCGCCAGTGCCACATTGGCGCCGCCCATTCCCAATCCGCGACCGCCGGCACCGAAGCTGAAGAGCGGTGTTGTCCCGCCGCTGTTGGCACCCTGCGAACTCGCGGTGGCGACAATCGCGATGATAGAAGTGACTATGACGATGCGAAACCGTGTCATCATTTCACCACCGCGATCTTAATTCGGATTTCTCCCTCGCCTTCAACAGCGAGTACGGCGATGTAAACACCGTTTAAGACTATCTGTCCATCATTGTTGCGGCCGTCCCATGGAATCTGCATCGGCTCCGAAATCGAGCCCGGCGCCGGTATGCCGCGGGACAGAACTTCTTCGCCAGCCAACGTGTAAATCGTCAGCGTCGCCGGTCTGGACGTTCCCAGATTGTAAACGATCATCGACTGCTCGTGAAGCGGTGAGAATGGATTTGGGAATGCGAAAAATGACTCCGTTAAGTTCGACGACACCAGAGTGAATTTCTGCTGAATCACCAACTTCTGCGCAAATGATGCCGTAATCGGTACTGGTCGCGGCCCGACCGCGGTCTGGTATGATGCCGATAGTGATAACGAATCAATGTACAACGTGAAATCACTCAACGCCGGCTGGTCCGTCACCTTCACCGTAATCTTTGCGGTGGCCGGAATTCCGAGCGTCTCGCCAAGGTTGAATCGCAAGGCGTTACCGTCAGTCACCGCCGTAACACTTGTCTGATCATTGTATCGCAGACTTGCTGACGAGACCAGTGAAGAAGGTACTACCGTGTTGTTGCCGCGGTCACGCAACTCGAACTTTACGAAGTTCATATACGGATCTGCGGCGGAATTGAAAATTCTGAAATTGAGTGTGATCACTTCATACTCGCCGCCGGCGCTCAAAAGCTGCGCCGGGGCAGCTTCAAAGTCAACGGTGATCCCGACCTGGCTGACCGTCGAAATGACTTGAATTGTGTCGGCCCGATCCTGCACCCTGGCCAGCAGGCCCGAATTCTGATCCGTCGGCGTCGATGAGACGCTGATCACTAACAGTCCGGTATCCTCGTCCGCCGGGGCAACGATGTCCCAGAAATTGCGAACGCCCGTTGTCAACGACTGCGTGCCGGCGCTGCTTAGATTGAAATTTCCGGCTACGACACTTAAGTTGACTTCACCCGTGCTCGTTGCTGACTGCGCCAAGTTATTGACGATGGAAGTGATCGTAAATGACTCTCCCAGTCCCACGACCCCGTCCTGTGCCGAAGGCGGCGACCAGATACGGGCATCCAGATCGAGACTCGCGGGGCTTTGTATTACGACAGCCCGTGTGCTGCTGCCAAGGGGCGGTTGAATCATCGCCGCCAGCCCTGATTCCCTTCCCTCCGCTTCGCTAATCGATACTGAGAAAACTTCCGATGCATTCGGCGTAAATGACGCCGCTATCTCCAGCTCAATCGTTGTGTCGCGACCGATTAGAAGTTCGCTGATTAACTGCTCCGGCTCGTATTGCGAACTGCCATTGGAAGTCAGCCGGACCTTGATACCGACAAGATCCTCATCGCCGGTGTTGCGAATCGTCGCAAACAGATTGAATGTCTGGCCGACATTGACATAGGGAATGTTCGGCGCATCTGCCGTCAGGCCGGCCAGTCGAGTTGCTGCACCGAATGGAATTTCCACTGCATCGCCCGGAATGAGTAGCTTGAACATCTCTTCCTGGCCGTTGGCCGTACCGCGCAGCCTGACAACGATTGAGTCGTTCTGCAGCGGAAAATCTACCGGCACAAAGACCGGACGGAAGACTAAGACGGAATCTCCTCCGGCAAGGCGCATTTGTTCTGCATCAAGGCGCGTCAAGAGCAAGCGTTCCCCGGCATAAATCGTGAACTCTGCGGTCTCAATTTCCAGCTCCAGCTCCGCCGTACCGCTGTTGTTCACACCAACGCTGAATATCGCATCGGTACCGCGATAGACTGTCGTGGGTGTCAAAGTCCCGGCCCGATAAGTCGCCACCGGCCGCGTTTCAATTGCGATGGCGGCTCCGGCAGGAAAATTTTGATCAAATGAAGCTGTACCGAGAGTGCCCACCAGATGAACTGATGCGTTTGCAACAACCTGCGGCGCAACAATCGGTATCGTCACTGGTGTAAAAGGCAGCAAAACCTCGCCCCCCGATCCCGGAACCACAAGCGGCGACGTCAAAGCTGCGGTCATCGTCGGCGCGCCTTCGATCGGAATCACCAGCATGCTCGAATTTGACAAGAGCAAGTCATCGTCGCTGTCATTGCGTACTCGCAAGACAAACTGATAACCGCGCTCGGTCGACACCTGCTGCGGCAGCAAAGTGCCGGCCTCAATGCTGATACCATCTGTGGGCAGTATTGTCAATTGTGCCAGCCCTGCAACCGAGTCCCCCACCGTACCGGTCGCAATCTGCCCGACAAAAACTGCATCCAGCGACAAGACCTCATGCGGCAACGATGGCACCGCGCCGGTGAGCGTGAACTCCTGACTTGAAAGCGCCGGAATACTGAACGTCAAACCGGGCGAAATCTGCACAGGTTGCAGGCGGGTCCCATCGCCATAGAGCCGGATTGCCGAAATATTCGCGGGCTGCGATCCGAAATTGGAGATCGTCAGCATGAATGTATACTGCTCCCCGATGTAACGCGTTGATTGCGCAAGCTGGCCGGACGCGATCTTCAATAGCGAGAAGCCAATCGTCGGTGACACACCCGTAATCCCCGACTTCGAGCGTGCCGTGAAGGTCACGAACGGCTCATCACCATTGTAGCCGGTGCCAAAATCCTTGAGGTCACACTGACCGCTGAAAAATGCGGAAGCATTGCCAATTATGCCATTGAATACAACACCCGAGCCGCTTGACGTGATCTTCACGGTGTCGTCGAACGCACTAAACTCGGTGTCGGTATTTCCAAACGGGTCAAGCGCGGTAAGTAACGCGTTGCCAAAGAACGCGCGATTGACTGCCTGCACTGCATCAAGATCAAAGCGAAATCGATTGGCATTCGCAGGACCTACACCGACGGTCTGTTGCTTGAGTGAGCCGTTAAGGGAAATCGTGACGAGCTGGTTTCCGGATTTCAATAATCTCATCGTCCCCGTCCCCGATCCGTTGTTCACGGCGAAGGATGGCGTCGACGGCAAAGCGCCGGATGGTGCAGCGCCGCCGCCTGCCAAGGTAATACTTGCGGTTCCGGAGATGCTGTTGCCCCAGGCATCGACAGCGTTGCTGATGGAAAGACTTATGTCATTCCCGGCGATACTGGTCGGGGGGAAGGTTCAGCACGTACGAATTCACGCCGGCAGGCAGAATCGAGATCGGGAATAGACTTCGCTGTACCTGTCCGTTCATCACCAGCGACAAATCCTGACGCCCGGCAGTAAAATAGCGGAACTGCGAACCGGGTACGGTTTTCGTGCCCTGATCACCGGCAACGAATGTGTACGGCGCCGCCTGCGTGTAAGGCAGTTGCGCCTCCAGATCTGATGAACGGAAGTAAACTTGTCCGAGAAATTCGTAGTTGACGTTGCCAAAGAGATCGTGCGCTCTGATGACAACATCATCGGCACCAGACTGCCAATTGCTCCCGGCAACCGCAGTGTCGGCACCGCCCGTCAGGGTAAAATAGGCAAACGCGCCGGGAAGCACATAGATGAAACCGCTCGTGTCTGCAAAACCGCCATAGGCAGCAAAGACACGAGAAACTCCCGTGTGTTGAGCCTGAAAATTGCCGCCTTCAATTATGCCGATTGGCGTTGGAGTCCCGATCACACCCCAGGTAATCGCCTCCTCAGAAACAGTCACCGCGTTCCCGAATTGATCGTCGGGATCAATCTTGAAGAGTATCGTCGTGCCGGCGCGCGCCTGCTGAATGGTCTTGGGAGTAAGCTTGAAACTCGATAATGGTCCGGGTCGGATGACGAGAGAATCCGACAACTTCGGGAGCGCCAGAAGCTGAAATTCGCGCGAAAGAACCGCCAGCAGTACCTGGTAAGACTCCATCAACTGCGGATTGGCAATGGAAAATATCTTGATGATCACTCGCGTACCTGCGGGTGGAAGAATCTCAAGGCTATCTAATGAGATACTTAAATGGCGCCCATCGACCTCGAAACCGGCAATTCCAAAATCGACATTGAGATCATCCGCATCGGTGTACCGCACCGAGTCGATCTGTTCGAGTACATATCCGTTCGGAAAATCCAATTCAATTTTCGAGCCGGAACTCAACGAATCCCCGTTCAGCGTGAATTTCACCATATAAAGGTTCGTTCTGCCGACAGTATCGTCTTCCACAAACAATGAAAAATCAGTGATTTGGCCGGAGATGTGGTCCGTAACCGTGTAGCGATCGCTGGGATCTGGAGCTAATGCGAAACCTGAAGTAACCGGTGTAAGCAACAACAGTACAATAAATAACAAAAACACACCAATCGTCTCCCGCATACTCATCTTGTTTTACTTGAGATCCTCTTATAGCTGCCGTAAGTCCAAAAACTCAATTTAAGATAGTACAATTCTCATGAATGTCAACGCATTTGCTCGATTGCGGCATGCAACTACCTTAAACAGAAGAATTTCGGGTAAGATGCACGACGCGCTGCGGAAATGGAATCTCGATTCCGGCACGGTTAAACTCATTATAGATCTTACACCGCAGTTGCTCCGTCGTATCCCAATGCACGCGTAACTGTCCCACCCGGCAAACCAAGCGAAAATTGAGTGAAGAATCACCAAAACTGACAAGAAATGCTCCTGGAGGCGGATCTTTCAATACGTGCTCGTGTGAGTTTGCGCACTCCAGAAGGATCGATTTGACCTTGTCGATCTCGCTGCCGTAAGCAGCACTGATATCGATGACAACCCGAATGGCCTCTTCGGGATACGACAAATTTGTAACTTTAGCCTTTACCAGTTCATTATTGGGCAGAATGATCAGCGTGTTGTCAAAGGTCATGAACTTCGACGATCGCAACCCAATATCATAGACGTCGACTGTCTCGCCACTCGCCAGTTGAACGCGATCACCTTTGCGAAAGGGCCGATCCAACATCAAAATGAAACCGGCAATCATGTTGGCAATTGTGTCTTGGGCCGCCAGCGCGATCGCCAGCGATCCGACTCCGAGTATCGCAATCAGTCCTTTGACGTCAACCTCGAAGTGATCAAGTATTGTCATCATCCCGATGACAATGATGAGCAGACTAAGGATTCGGCGCACCAGAGGCAGCAACTCGTCGTCAACATTTGACTCGGTTTTTGCGGCTACCTTGTCTGCATACCACCGCGTGAAGATCTTCACCAGGCGGAGCAGAAGCATGGTCGCGATCAACGCGAAAGCGACGAATACAACACTGTTGGTTAGCTTGAAAATCCAATCCTTGGTCTCGTCGAACATCAAGTCGAGCCGTTTGAGGGCGACTGTCACGCCGACGAATATCATTACATAGCGTACCGGTGCCTTGACGGCATCGAGAATCTTGTCGTCAAGGTCCGTATCGGTGCGGGATGCCAAATAGCGTTTGACCAGGTTGATAATCAATACGACTACTTCTGACAGCAGGTAGGCGCCCGCTACGATCGCGAGAAAGACAATCGTCTCCGAGAGCCAGGGCGGTAAGCTCGAAAGATCTATCATATTTCCTCCTTGAAAATCTACTTTAGGTCGAGGTCGAAGCCTTCAGTATCGAATCGCGCCCGCACCCGCAAGGTATCCGGCACTATCCAGCCGGGTTCCGCAAAGCTAAACGGTGAAAGCGTGCCATAGTCCCAACGGCCGTTGTGATTGCGATCCGCATAGGCAGTGACTGTGTACAAGTCGGGATACATCCGCAAAGCAAATCGTCCGCTCTCCGGCTGCGATAACGTGTAGACTAACTTGCGCAACTGCCCCGTGAATCGCAATGTCACTTCTCGCTCCCTTTCAAAATTGATTGAGCCGCTCAAATTCCCCATCGAGTCCGGACTCGCCAGCACGAAGTCTACTTGATATGTCGAATCCTTCGGTGCATTGGCGGCCAAGTCCCAGACCTGGGTCAGATCGGCTATCAGTTTAAGCCTCTTCTCATATGGCAGCGAATCATTTGGAGCAATTGCGAACCGGCTCGGCGTCCTTGCTACAACATGCGCACCGATCGTTTGCATCGAGTCAATGCGAATCGCCAGTGCACCTTCTGGGATTACGACCGGTTCGGTGAATTCCAATCGCAAGGAATCTCCCGGGTAAACTGCCCTTGCTCCACCGGCTGCACTCTTGTTCGCAATTTCCGGAGGGTCACTGTCGCCGCCCCGAATTCTGATAATGCATATCGTACTCGCCGTGTCGACGCGCTTGTCCTCAAGGCCGCGCAATCCGTAAACGGCGACAGTCACGACCGAGTCATTGACAAAGTGCGTCGACCAGATGTACAACTTCTCCGCTTCCTTCTCAAACACCGCGGCATCGTCCGGCAAATAAGTCGCGCCATCCGACATCGTGATCAAAATAGAATCCCGCCATACACTTGCAGTGTCCAGCTTGCCTCCGGAAAACTGCATCACCACACGTCCCTCATACCCGAGACACGTCGCCAGTGAAATCATGGTCGAGTCATAACGGCTGATATGCATCGCCATCGCTTCCGACTTAACTTCTGCAGCCAGGGCTGTCGTCGGCGCCACCGGGATTGCGACGCGCTCTGCCAAGCTCGATATCCTGTTGTCGCGGTCCTTATCCTCGACACCGATTACGAGATACTCGCCCTCGCGGACAAATTGGAATGTGAATTCGCCATCCGTACCCGACTCCGTTATATAGTCGGGAACGACCGCAAACAATGAGTCGGTCAGCCACGACTTCTTCTCATAGGCGAAAATCCGAAAATTCGGCGCCGGTTTCAGCTTGTCAAAAACGCGCCCTCTGATACTTCCCGAATCAATCTGCGCTCCGGTCGAAAATGCGATGGTCAGCGAATTCTTCAACTTGTTGCCGTTGAGATCCGATACCGAAGCCCCCAGCGTTACAACATATGTCTTCCCCGAATCAAGCGGCACCGACGGAATAATCCGCAGCCTGCTCCCTTTGACACGCAAGCGCGGTTCTTCTTTCAACGGCGGAGAAATGAACAGCGCATTGCCGATGGTCTTGCCGTTGATCCGCTCGGTGAATTCAACTTCGATGACATCATTCACGCCGACGCCGGTTGCACCCGGCACCGGTGTCGACTGCAGAATCTCCGGCGGCGTCAAATCCGCCGGTCCCCCCTGTGGCGCGACATCCTTCGCACACCCGATTAACAGCATCGCGACGACTATCGCGACTATTGTCGCGACCACTGACAATGCCCCACCGTCTTCCCCCTCTCCCCCTGGGAGAGGGGCTGGGGGTGAGGGCGAATTTGCCGTTTGCAACTTTCATTCTTCATTTCACGCGCGATTATAATTGATTTGTGCCTCTCCGACCAATTAATTAATCACAATGTCATCGATTGTAGTCTAGCCCCTCGTGGGCGTTTTTCAATAACGAAACCTGGAGGTTCGAAAATGCAAGATCCCCGCCACGACAAACTCGCCGACATCCTCGTCAATTGGTCCTGTCGCGTGAAAAAGGGCGAAGTCGTCTATATCGAAATCAAAGGCATCCCCACGCTCGAACTCGGCAAAGCCATCATCCGCGCCGTCACCAAAGCCGGCGGCGTCCCCTTCTGGTTCTACAACGATGAGTCCCTCATCCGCCAGTTCCTGCTCACCAACAACGAAGAGCAGATCAAGGGCTTCGCGAAGTTCCAGCTCTCGATGATGAAACAATCGCAGTGCTACATCGGCGTGCGCGGCTCGGAGAATCCGTTTGACCTCAACGATGTCCCCGGCGCCAAGATCAAAGCCTGGAACAAACTCTTCTATCATCCGGTCCATCTCGAACAGCGCGTCAAACGCACCAAGTGGGTCGTGCTTCGCTATCCCAACAATGCGATGGCGCAACTCGCGCAAAAGTCGCAGGAAGAATTCGAAGACTTCTACTTCAATGTCTGCTGTATCGACTACAAGAAAATGTCCAAGGCGATGGACCCGCTGGTCAAATTGATGAAGCGCACCAACAAGGTCCACATCAAAGGCCCCGGCGACACCGATCTGAAATTCTCGATCAAAGGCATCGGCGTCGTCAAGTGCGAAGGCGGCCGCAATATTCCCGACGGCGAGGTCTACACCGCCCCGGTGCGCGACTCGATCAACGGCGTCATCACCTACAACACGCCGTCATTATATGAAGGCACCGTCTTCGAAGGCATCCGCTACGAATTCAAGAGACGGCAAGATCGTCAAAGCCACTGCCAAGAACGACACCGCCAAACTCAATCGCATTCTCGACACCGATCCGGGCGCGCGCTATATCGGCGAATGGTCGATCGGCGTCAACCCGATGGTGCTTCACCCGATGAAGGACACCCTCTTCGATGAAAAAATCGCCGGCTCGATCCACCTCACTCCGGGTCAATGCTACGATGAAGCCTACAACGGCAACAAGTCGGCCATCCATTGGGATAAGGTGCTGATCCAGCGCAAAGAATACGGCGGCGGCGAAATCTACTTCGACGGCAAACTCATCCGCAAAGACGGCGAATTTACGGTACCGGAGCTGAAGGGCAAGTTCACGAAGAAGAATCTCGGCGGCTAAGACAGGGTCGCCCACAGCTTGCTGTGGGTTCGACTTAAGATGGTAGGTCCGAACCCCCGTGGTTCGGACTCTCTTGAGAATAAAGTTAATGGTCCGAAGCGCAGGGCTTCGGACCTACTGACTGAATGTCGCGCAGCCCGTGTGACTGTCGCGCAGGTCAACTACACGAGGATTCTTCCTTCGCGAGAATACTTCTTCCGATTCGGGGCGAGAAACAGGTTTGATAAACCGCTCTCGCCTTTGTCTAGAAGTAGAATTCTTTAGTACGAACCACGTAAGGCTACGTGTCAAGGTATTCGGATCTTCCATGGTTGCGGCCTGCTGCCTGCTCGGAGGTCTTGATACGTTTAGGACTGGTCTCGGGGCAACGGTCGTGATGAGCCCGTTGCTGCGGCGGCTCACATAACCCGTCTCGAGCGAAGTACGACATTGGATTCACGGTTGGCGATCGACGCGATTATTCCTACGCATTCATCGCCACGGTACATTTCGGCGTCGCACATGCATGAGTAGCCGGTAGCCCGACCCTCAGCGGTGCATTACCAGAATTCTCCCGGCTGCCGTCACGTCATGAGAGCTCGTCCCGCACGAAATAGCGACTCGTCAAGATAGCGCGAAGGGGTGATGCGATGTCTCTTTGCCCACCCTCCACTTTCGCTCCGGGTGGGCTACCAGAGACGTTGGTCCGAAGCGCGGCGCAGTGTGCGCGAACACATCTCGTATGCTTACCGGCGACGGGCTGCAAGGTTATTTGGCATGCCTGCCGACCGATCTCGATGCCTCCGAATATGTTTACGACGAATACCGTCTATCCGTCTGGACAGAACTCTCTCATCAATACTTGGCGCATCAGCCGGTAGCCCACCCGAAGCGGTGCCTCTGGCCGAATTCTCTCTGCGCATCAGTAATGATGTCTCGTCTCGCACGAAAAACGACCAGTCAAAATAGCGAAGGGTGGGAGATGCTCTACCGTCTCCCACCCTCCGCTTCGCTCCGGGTGGGCTACCGAGTTGTGCCGTCACTCAAGATTCTTCAGGCAAACTGCATGGCGACCCCGGCCAACTTCCCCTTGACACACCATTCGTGAAAAGCGACCTTTTATTCATGACATACGAAAAGCCGTGGCTCGACCTGTACTCTCGGCTGTTGACTGATCTCACGTCCACACTTGGAGGTCGAATCGAAGTCCCGAAGTACAACGATGAGGCAATCAAGAATCTCTCCCACGGATTGTCTGGCGATACTTCATATTACCTCTATGATACTTATCATTGCGAATTGAACGGCGTTCAGTTGCAGGTGGAGATCAGCCACCAGGCTATGGCCGGAGATACTTCGCTTGATGACGAAGGCATGGTCGAGTTTTTAGTATTCAGCGCAAATCGTGCGACCACAAGGCAATTTTCGCATACGACCTGAAGGCGTCTTTGACCGTTTCCGCAAGGCGCTGAAACTCCATTGGGAGTTTGAGACCGGAAATGATGCCTTTGACCGTGCGTTCTATCTGGAAGTTCCAGACGACAGGGCAAAGCCCGGGCTTATTGCGGCCGGAAGTGATGGATGCCATCACAGCCTTGTTGCCATTTGAATATCTACAGGCACACCCCGGCGGACTCCGATGTTCAGAGTTACTGTCTGAAGAAGAACAATTAAGTCGCGAGCATGTAATCGACCAGCTTCAATTGATGGCAAAATTGGCAAGTTATCTGCGTCAGTGACTCGGCGGTATGCCTTTGAGCAGAGCCGGTAGCCCACCCGGAGCGGCACTTCCACTCTAAGTCCCGCGCTAATCTCGCCACCGCTCACACCGCACAAACGCTGAATCGTCAAACAAGCATAGGGTGGGACATGCACTACCCTTCCCCACCCTCCGCTTGGCTGCGCGAATGTCAGACAAAAATGTCTGACCTACCGTCGTCCATCCCCTCGAAGCCGCTCGGTAGGACAGACATTCTTGTCTGTCCGTTCCTTGCCCACCACAACCAAGTGATTGACAAACTTAGTCCACTTTCGTATTGTTGGATGAAGGAGAAATCGAAAATGGCAACAAAGAAAAGCACAGCAAAAACCACGAAGAAAACCACAAAACCAAAACCTGCCGCCCGCGGCGAGATCAGCTACACGACTTCCAATGTATTCAAAGCGCCCTTAAGTAAGGTTTGGGACGCCGCAGTATTGTCCAAGCACCTGAAGAAACACTTTGTCGATGACATGAAAGGCGAGTTCGGTCCCAAATTGACGCCGGTCACCTGGGTCTGGGAGGGCTTTGGCGGATTCGAAATTCCTGTCCTCAAATTCGTCAGGCATAAGGAAATCGTATTCACCGGAATGTCGATGGACGGCAAATACGAAGTCACCGTAAGTTTTGAATTTCTCCGCAAAGACGGAAAGACGATCTTCCGCGTTCATGAAAGCGGCTACCCGAAGAAGGAACTCAAGTCCGCGTTTATGATGTGCGAGGGCTGGACCGAATTTCACACAGGTGTGAAGGCATATCTCGCCGGCGTTGACCTTCGGAAGTATTAAGCTACCGGAATTCAGTTTGTAGGTCCGGACCCCTGCGGTCCGGACACGCTTTGACTAAACACTTGCCCTCTCATCTTCGTCGACTACATTAGCAATTATATTGTGGAGGTCGGTTATGAGTGTTTTCCGAATCTGCACCTTGCTCGCTATCGGCTTGCTCGGGCTTCTCTCCTGTGGACTAAACCCGGAAGAGTCATCTCCTCCGGCGCCGACTATGCCGCTGCAAATGTTAAACGCCGCCCGCGACACAGTCGCTGTCAATGGCGTTGCGTATTGCGCAACAATCTCACCGTGGCGCGATTTCATGCCCGGTCCAAACACATCATCGGACGGCAAGGGTCTGCTGGTACACGTAAGACTTCAGCGCTGCGACTCGCTATCAATTCCGGAGAACTTGCACCTCAAGTTTCTTTGGGTCATCTACAACGATGAGGTCTGGGGTGCGGTGCTCGGCGAAGAGCGAATCCCATACAACGCTGGCTTTCAACGTGAAGCCATGGCGCGCGGCGGCCCCAAATGGGGACCATTTGTTGAAGTGCGTGGTGTAATCGGCTTTGCTGACGAGAGTGGCGAATTTCAGATGGTATGCACCCCGGCAACAACGATTATTCGAACCGACTAACTCTTGCGTCGGGCGATACGAAATGAGCTGATCGCCGCATCTGTTTCGAGTAACTCCCTTGCTCCACAGTCAGATTTAAGCGACATACTATTCCCCTTGAGTCCCTGATGATCTCTTGTTTGGCAATCCGCGCAGAAACTGGAAAATTAACTAAATTCTGGAGTCAAAATGAATCCGAAGATAATTAGAGGAAACATGCAAACAATGAATTGAGGCAATAATGATCCGAAGCTATTTCTTCCGCGTCGTCTTCTTCCCACTGATGTTCGCGACCCTCGTTGTGGGCTGTGGCAGCGACTCGCTTGCTCCCTATGAACCCGAAATCCACAACAATGCCGACAAATTCGAACTGCAGGCAACTGGAGTCTCTGATTTATCCCGTACTTTTGCTTATGTCTGGGCCAACAGCGGTACCAAGGCCGCAGTCGATCACTCCACGGCAGTAACGGCAGGTTCCGTAACGCTTCAAATCCTTGACGATGCCAACACTCAAGTCTACAGCGGCAACCTTTCAACCGACGGCGTCTTTGATACGGCGACGGGTCAAGCCGGTCAATGGACAATAAACCTCGCGTAATATTTTCTGACTTCAGCGGCACCGTTAATTTTAGTGCGGAGAAGAAGTAGGCCGCTATCCGAAGCCCTGCGTTCGGACTCTCGCGCCCCTACTTCACCATCACCAGATTGAGTTTCGCCGGCTCAATCTCTGAATCGCCATTGAAATCATAACTGCCGTCGAATCCGGTCAAGTACAGCGTCGAGCCGGAATGCTGAATTTCCGCGCCCTGCCCGACAATGCGGAATAAATCGCCGTCGATCTCCCAGGCGCCCGCCCAATGCCAAGTGTCGGCATCCTTCGGTGTCACTGCCAGATCACCTGTTTTATCGGCGTTGAGAGTCAGGGTCGCCGTCCAGCCGGCATCGCTAGCATTGACTGTACCCTGTCCCGCTTTGCCGACATATTCAATCTTGGTCGCGGTCCAGAATCCGTATATCTCTGATGGCTCCGGCCCCAGCTTGTCCTTGCATCCGACTAAATGTAAAATCAAGAACGTCGCCATCAATACTGCAAGAGGACGGTAATTAGAAATCGATCTGTGTGTTGCTTGATTCATCGCCACATCGCTCCATCTATGGTGAGTTTACAATACAAATCTGCAGAAGACGCGCAAAAAGTCAAGTCTCGCGTTGGATGCCACAGATAAAGCGCAACTCAGATCGCCGCAATTGGCTTCATTTTCACTCCTATTTGGGTTCCAAATGCCATTCTTCCAATCTGTGCGTTCCACGGGAATTGCCCCGTGCGGATAGTCCGCCCTTGTTGGCGGTTCGATCAACAAACTTGACCGGGGAATCTTGCATCCGCCTCAATATTTCTCACACTTCACCCCCACACGAATATGCCGATAATCGTACAATTGAAGATACTCTGTGGCAGCAACTCGCTCTTTCCGACTCTAAGGAGGACCTGAAATGAAATCTCGATTTGTCATAAGCCTCGCGCTTCTGCTCGCGCTCTATCTGTTCCCGAATACAGGCGTCTATTCCGCTCCCTTCCCGCTCAATTTTGATCTGGATTCACTGCACAAGGCGGACAAGCAACCCGAACTTTTCGTCGAAAAGACTGTCGCCTTCAAAGGCCGAATTACCGTCGCCAAGCAGCTCCCTGATGGCAAGCCCTACATCTTCGTGCAGTTTCACAACCCTAATCCAAAGAGTGAAGGCATGTGGGTCGCCGGTTTCGTAAATGCCAAGCCGGGAGATTTGCTTGTCGGTCACGACATTGCTGTACTTGGGTATTTTGAGTTGATTGACCCGGAGAACAAAGTCATCGGCGCCATTCACAAAAAGCCGTATCAAGTGACCGGTTTCTGTATCGCCAACGCCACATCCCAGACCGGGATTTACGCAAAAGAAGGCACCAGCCAATGCTTGCAGTGGCAAAACGGCACTATTCCGACATTGGCAGTCGATAGCACGAAAATCCGGTTTATCAAACCGGCCCTGAAAAAGCCATAGTCGTCCTACTCAATCTGCATAACGGCTCTTGGACCAAATCACGCTTGGGCGCGCAGTCGACTTTGCCCCATGCTGTCTCTCGTCTGGCGACAATGTAACATTCGTCACTAACGGCGCGGCAGCATCGGAATGCGCAATTTCCCCCTATCCCTCTTAACAGTAATGGACTGGATTTGCAGTCGAGCACAAGGTAAGTTCTCGCCTCTTCGCAATCGCGAATAATGCACCGGCCATCCGCAAATGTACCTCCACTCGCTTGCACTATCTCATCAAACCTCACATATTCTCCACAGATGATACCGATCAACGTCCCGGGCACGCGCGTCCGCCTGGCGGAAATGACCGAACCCGATGTCATCCAGTTCTACGACTGGTTCTGGAATTCTCCACCCGAGAAAATGACCTGCTGGCCGGTCGAGCCGATGACCCTCGCCGAAACCATCGACCGATTTCACGCGCAGCCCGCACCCAACGCTCCGAAGCGACTTGCCATTCGGTGCATCGCAAATGACACTTTCGTGGGCAGAATAAGTTACTTCAATGTCAATCCGCGCAACCGATCAGCTGAAATCGGTTACCTCATCGGGCCTGACCATCGCGGCAAAGGCTATGCCTCCGAAGCCGTAACTCTATTACTCAAGTATCTTTTCAACGACCTTAAGTTGAATCGCGTGCATGCCCAAACTGGCGCTTTTAATGTGTCATCAATTGCCCTTCTCGAACGGCACGGTTTCCAGCTCGAAGCCCGCCTTCGCCAGCACCATGAAGTCGACGGCGCCTTCCATGATGACCTGATCTTCGGCCTACTTGCGGGCGA
>CAVOPW010000002.1:0-98989 GCA_963698225.1 uncultured bacterium | reverse complement strand
GTACGCGATCTTTGTACGCGGCTTTTTCGCGCCGCACCCAGCAACCCATGGCCCATGCGCCCACGACCAGAGGAAGAGTCTTCAGTCATGCCCAGCGTCCGGATCAAAGAGAACGAGCCCTTCGAGGTCGCGATGCGTCGCTTCAAGCGCTCCTGCGAAAAGGCGGGGGTCCTCGCTGAGGTTCGCCGGCGGGAGTTCTACGAGAAGCCCACCTCCGAGCGCAAGCGCAAGAAGGCAGCCGCGGTCAAGCGTCACCACAAGAAGCTGTCCCGCGAGAGCCGCCGCTGGGAGCGCCCGTTCTAGGCGTCCCGTCAGGTCGGGCTTCAGCCCGACCGGCCCTGATCGACCCAGCAGCCTCAGCCACCAGCCTCGACAACGGCGATGCTCAAGCAGCGCATCCAGGACGACATGAAGACCGCCATGAAGGCGGGCGACAAGCCGCGCTTGGGCGCAGTGCGCCTCATCCTTGCAGCCATCAAGCAGCGCGAGGTCGACGAGCGTATCGAGTTGGACGACACCCAGGTCCTGGCTGTTCTGGACAAGATGGTCAAGCAGCGGCGCGACTCGGTCGTGCAGTACGCCGCGGCCGGCCGCGAGGACCTTGCGTCCGTTGAGCGTTTCGAGATCGAGGTCTGTCAGGGCTACCTGCCGCAGCCGCTGAGCGAGGCCGAGGTCGCCGTCCTCATCGATACCGCAATCGCCGCCACCGGCGCCGCCGGAATGAAAGACATGTCCAGGGTCATGGCCCAGCTCAAGCCCCAGGTCCAGGGCCGCGCCGACATGGGCGCCGTCAGCGCCCTCATCAAGCAGCGCCTCGGGGGCTGACGCCGGCAAAGTGCCAAGCTTCTGCTAGCTTTGCGCCATGGCCGGCAGAATCCCCCCGCAGTTCATCGACGAGGTCCTCGCCAGGACCGACATCGTCGACGTGATCAACGGTCGCGTGCCCCTGCGCAAGGCCGGCAAGGACTATCAAGCCTGCTGCCCCTTCCACGACGAGAAGACCCCCTCCTTCACCGTCAGCCGCGAAAAGCAGTTCTATCACTGTTTCGGCTGCGGGGCGCACGGCAGCGCGATCGGCTTTCTCATGGAGTACGGGCGGTTAGGGCTTCCTTGACGCCGTCGAGGAGCTCGCGCGCCGTGCCGGCCTGGACTTGCCCAGTGAGGCCGCGGAGCACCAGGGGCCAGACCTCAAGCCCCTCTACGCCATGCTCGCCGAGGCCGCGGCCTTCTATCGGCGCCAGTTGCGGGAGCACCCGGAGGCCGGGCGGGCCATCGATTACCTCAAGGCACGCGGCCTGACCGGCGAGGTCGCGGCCCGTTTCGGAGTCGGCTTTGCCCCGCCCGGGTGGGACCTCCTGCTGCGGACCCTCGGTGACGGGATCAGCGCCCGCGAGCGCCTGATCGAGGCGGGCCTGGTGGTGGAGCAGGACGGCAAACGCTACGACCGCTTCCGCGATCGCATCATGTTCCCGATCCGGGACCGGCGCGGGCGGGTGATTGGCTTCGGCGGACGCGTCCTCGGCGAGCAGAAGCCCAAGTACCTCAATTCCCCCGAGACGCCGGTCTTCCACAAGGGCCGGGAGCTTTACGGGCTGCACGAGGCCCAACAGGCGACCCGCCAGCTGGCCAGGCTTCTGGTGGTCGAAGGCTACATGGACGTTATCGCCCTGGCCCAATACGGCATCTCCTATGCCGTGGCCACCCTAGGGACCGCCACCACCCAGGACCACCTCCAGCGCCTATTCGCCGCAGCGCCGGAGGTCACCTTCTGCTTCGATGGCGACCGCGCCGGCCGGGAAGCCGCCTGGAAGGCACTGGAGACCTGCCTGCCGCTCGCCACCGGACGCCAGGAGCTGCGGTTCCTTTTCTTGCCCGACGGGGAGGACCCGGACACCCTGGTCCGTAAGGAGGGCGCGGCCGCATTCGAGGGCCGCATCCGCACCGCCCAGCCGCTGTCCGAGTTCCTGTTCGACCACCTCAGCGTCCAGGTGGATATGGCCAGCATCGACGGCCGTGTCCGCCTTGCCACCCTGGCTGAACCCCTGATCGCCAGGGTCCCCAAAGGCTTGCTGCGGGAGATGCTCTCGGCCCGCCTGTCGGCCCTGGTGGGGATCGCCGCCCGCGGCGTCAGCGGCACTTCAAGGGCCACACCGCAGACCCAGGACCGACGCCGGCCCTCGCGGCGGCGCCCGGCCAGCCAGTCGCGGCAGGTACCCCTCACCCCGTTGCGGCTCGCCGTCGCGCTGATCCTGCAATACCCCGCTCTGGCCCAGGCGGCGACCCAGGTTCCGGACGACTGGCGACGTCTGGACAACCCCGGAATCCCCCTGCTCAGCGCCCTGCTTGATTCCGCGGGCACGCGCCCGGATATCACGGCGGGCGCGCTGCTCGAGCGCTGGCGCGACAGCCCCGAGGCTCCCCACCTGGCGCGGCTGAGCAATCCGGACCTGCTTAGCCACATCCCTCAGGAAGGGGTCGAGTCGGAGTTTTGCGCCGCCTTGGCAGCCCTCAACACAGAGGCTCGGAAACGCGACCGCCAGCCCCTGCTCAACCGCCTCAGCCCGTCCCAATGGAGCGAGGAAGACAAGCGGCGGCTCCGGGCGGGCCTTTCTCGGGACCCAGACGAGCCCGATGGAGCCTATTGACTAGAGTGAGCGCCGAGCAATCTGCTAGAATTGCCGGTTTTCTTACCCCCCTTCCGCCATCCTAGCGCCCAAGGTATCCCATGGATCAAGAGCAGCAACAGTCTCAGCTGAAGCAACTGATCGCGAAAGGCAAGGAGCAGGGGTTTCTGACCTACAGCGAGGTCAATGACCACCTCCCGCCAGGCATCGTCGAGCCCGAGCAGATCGAGGACATCGTTCGGATGATCAACGACATGGGGATCACGGTCCACGAGACCGCCCCTATGGAGCTGGACACCCTGTCGGACACGGCCGCTTCCGACGATGACGCCGCCGAAGAGGCCGCCGCCGCCCTCGCCTCCGTGGACAGCGATTTCGGACGCACCACGGACCCGGTGCGGATGTACATGCGTGAGATGGGGACCGTGGAACTGCTCACCCGCGAGGGCGAGCTCAAGATCGCCAAGCGCATCGAGGAAGGGCTGAACCAGGTCCTCTCCGCCTTGTCGGTCTATCCGCGCTCGGTAGAGAAGCTCATCGAGCTCTTCGATCAGGTCGAAAAGGAACAGATCCGCCTCGGCGACGTCATCTCTGGTTTCAATGACGAGGAGCCGGAGACCCCATTGCCTGCGGCCGTCGTCGCCGAGGTGACCGAAGACACGGCCGCCGATGTAGTGGTTGAAGACGAAGAAGATGCCGTGGACAGCGCCCCGGCCATCACCGGTCCCGACCCGGAGGAGGTTGCCCGCCGCGTGCAGGCGCTACGCGAGCGCTGTGCGGACCTCAAGACCCACCTTGATGAATACGGCCGTTCCGATCCACGCTCCCGCGAGGCACTCAAGGAGGTCTCTGACGCCTTCCTCCAGTTCAAGCTCATCGCCGGGACCTTCCAGCATTTGGCGGGCATCCTGCGCCAGACCGTCGATCGCATCCGCACCCAGGAGAAGGTCATCATGGGCCTGTGCGTCGAAGACGCCGGCATGCCGCGCAAGACCTTCATCGAAACCTTCCCGGACAACGAGACGAACCCCGACTGGCTCAATCACCAGATCCAAAGCGGCGAGCCCTATGCCGCGCGCCTGGCCGAGTTGGCCACGGACGTCCGCCGAGCACAGCGCAAGCTCCAGGACATCGAGACCCAGAATGCCCTGACCATCGGCGAGATCAAGGATGTCAACCGCAAGATGTCCATCGGCGAGGCCAAGGCTCGCCGCGCCAAGAAGGAGATGGTCGAAGCGAACCTGCGCCTGGTCATCTCCATCGCCAAGAAGTACACCAACCGTGGTTTGCAGTTCCTGGACCTCATCCAGGAGGGCAACATCGGCCTGATGAAGGCGGTGGACAAGTTCGAGTATCGTCGCGGCTACAAATTCTCCACGTACGCCACCTGGTGGATTCGCCAGGCGATCACCCGCTCCATTGCGGACCAGGCACGCACCATCCGCATCCCCGTCCACATGATCGAGACCATCAACAAACTCAACCGCATCTCGCGCCAAATGATTCAGGAGATGGGCCGGGAAGCCACTCCAGAGGAACTCGCCGCACGCATGGACATGCCTGAGGACAAGGTCCGCAAGGTGCTTAAGATCGCCAAAGAGCCGATCTCCATGGAGACGCCGATCGGAGACGATGAGGATTCCCATCTTGGCGACTTCATCGAGGACTCAGGAGTGGTCTCCCCAGTCGAGTCCGCCACCATGGAGGGGCTGCGCGAGGCGACGCAAAACATGCTGGCGAGCCTCACCTCCCGGGAGGCCAAGGTCCTGCGCATGCGTTTCGGCATCGACATGAACACCGACCACACCCTGGAAGAGGTCGGCAAACAGTTCGACGTCACCCGCGAGCGTATCCGTCAGATCGAGGCCAAGGCCCTGCGCAAGCTCCGCCATCCCACCCGTTCCGATAAGCTCAAGAGCTTCTTGGACACCGACTGACCGTCAGGGAGCAGCCGCGCGAACGGCCCGCAGGGATGCGGGACTGGGAGGTGCACCAAGGACGGTTTCGAGCCACCGACTTCGCGGGCCGTTAGCTCAGCGGTTAGAGCAGGGGGTGAGCGCGGACCGTCGTGACTGAACGTCACGACGCAGCCGCGCGAACGGCCCGCAGGGATGCGGGACTGGGAGGTGCACCAGGGACGGTTGCGAGCCACCGACTTCGCGGGCCGTTAGCTCAGCGGTTAGAGCAGGGGGTGAGCGCGGACCGTCGTGACTGAACGTCACGACGCAGCCGCGCGAACGGCCCGCAGGGATGCGGGACTGGGAGGTGCACCAGGGACGGTTGCGAGCCACCGACTTCGCGGGCCGTTAGCTCAGCGGTTAGAGCAGGGGACTCATAATCCCTTGGTCCCAGGTTCAAATCCTGGACGGCCCACCAAAACTTCCTTACAAGTCATCGCGTTGTGGCCGAGCCGGGGATTTTCGATGCCCGCGAGTCCCTTGCTCCGGCGCATTTCCGGGGACCTTTGGTCCCTTGCTCGGCGGCCGGGCTGACGCCGAAATCCGGCGATCATCCGCGGAACCCGCTCAACCGTACCCCCCATACCCGCTATCATCCCCCATCCAAGGAGAGATGCAGTCAGGGTCCACGTCGGGTCTTGCAGCGTCCTCGGGCAGGGGGTGATTGGTCTGTTCGTGCAACCAGCCTTGCGCCCAGTCCGGAGCGGCCTCTGGCGCCGAAAACAGGAACGGGTTGTCTACCAGCCGCACACCGTCACGGTATGCCCGCCTGCCGAGGTCCCGGGGCGAGGGGATTTGGTCGTCCGCCATGATCGTGCTTGGTCATTTGCCGCGGAGGAGTCCGCGGCGACACGGTGGCAGGCGCACAGGGGAGGAAACAGGTGGGAAACCCTTTTGAAACCGTTGCTGGCGGACGAGGCCGCGTCATCACGGACTCGGAGCAAGTTCGCAATGCAGCTCGGGCGCTTCGTGGGGTCATCGAGACGGACTGGGATGAGAAGACGCTCGCCGTCACGCTGCTGCGGAGCCTTTGCCACCTAGCGGAGACGGGAGTGGGGAGTTCAGCAGATGGCTGGCTGCCAGTCGACATCGCCAACGCCGCAGTTGAGCTGGGCGAACGCAGTTGGAACAACCTGTCCGAAACGGATGCCTCCGACAGCTGCCGGTGCGGTGAAGAACAGATTGACTTCACCATACGCATCGGTTGTTAAGCTGCTGCTCGAAAGCGAACCGAGACTAGTGGAGATCTGCAGACGATGTCCGCCGAGCGGGTTGCCGGCGCGGTCTTTCACGACGATTGAGAACGGAACGGTCGAACCGGGCTCGATTTCCGGGTCAATGATGATGTCGCTATTGCCGACGTAGGTGTTTCCGGTCAGGAACAGCGTCTGGAAGAACGAGCTCGGACCGATCACGCCGCCGGCATTGACGGAGACGATAGCGACGGCGCCGATACCGTTGTCGGGCGAAACCGGCGAATAGTCGTATTTGAGAACTTCGGAAACATAGTTGACTTCATAGAGCGACCCGTAGCAGCCGTCCTGGGTGCTTCCACCGTTGATCTGGCCGAAGTCGGTCTCGAATTTGACGGCAGTACCGGCGACGACGAAGTTGGAGTTGATGTCGAGCACGCGCACGACGACCTTGCCTTTGGATTCGCCATCAGCGATGAGCGAACTGGGATACTGCAGAACATCGACATCGGCTGAAGGTCCGGAGCTTATGAACGCTACGGTGTCGCCGACCGTGCCGCCGGAAGTGGAGGCATAGATAAAGACGATACCGTCGTTACGCGGATTGCCGGAGTACCAGTCGACCTCGCAGATGCCTTTGGGGAACGTGACGCCGGTCAGCGCCTGGGCGACGACAAAACCTTCCTCGGTGCCGAAGTATACGGCGGTTGAGTCAGGTACCGGATTGCCCCAGATGTCGACGACGTTTGCGGAAATGCGGTTGAGGACATTGACGTAATCCCAGGAGCGCACGTTGCAATTGTTAGCGCCGATGCTGACGTGGGCGGGCGGGCCGGCGTTGACCGTAAGATGAGTCACGGCCGAAAGCACGGAGCCGGAAGACGCGCGCAAGCGGATGGTACCGGAGACGGTGCCGGAATAGACGGTAACAGAAGCCTGTCCCTGTGAGTTGGAATTCACGCTGACCGGACCGTAGCCGTGCCCTTGAATATTCTCCCCGCCATTCGGACCGTTGGCGATAGTGAAGTCAATCGGAATGCCTTCGGGAATGGTATTACCGAATTCGTCGTAACCAGTCGCGGTGACGATGCTGAACTCGATGCCGCCGACGCCCTTGACACGGAGATCTTCGCCATTATGTGAGAGCGAGATCGACGCAACGGTCGTATTGGGATTGAGTTTGGCGGAGATTTCGGTGTAGTCATATTCGGAACCGCGGATCATCGTGGCACGAAGATAAACGGTCGTGGCTTGACTGCCGGCATAGTAGGTTACGGTTGCCTGTCCGCCGACGGTGCTTGCGGTCGAGGGAATTGAGCCGATCGGATCCCAGCGCCCGTTGGCGTTGGCATCAAAGAGCAGGCTGTCGATCCCCTGTGAGTAATAGCCGTCCTTGTCTTTATCAAGGAAGCGTTCACCGGCGGTCAGGTAGATGACCGTTCCGTCGGCGACCGGGGTTTGATCGTTATTGACGGCGGAGACGACGACCCGGGCCGAGTCGGCGCCATTAGCGGTCATCAACGCCGGGGTCACGACGATCGAGACCTGGCCGGTCGAGGCGGCGGATTCATTGATGCGGAGAGCTTTGCTCAAGCTGTTGCCACCGACCGTCGCGGTCAACGTGGCGCTGCCGGCGGAAGCGGCGGTGAACAACGAGGCAACGATGCCATCGGCATCAGAGGTATCGGTTGTCGGCGTAAAGTAACCGAGCGATGTCGGGGTGACGGAAAAGGCAACGGTACGGCCCGAGACCGGGTTACCGCTGGCATCAGTAACAAGCGCTTCCACGACTACGGTGGAACCTTTTTCCACCTCGGATGTCGGGGTCGAGACGATCTGCTCGACGAAGTAATTGCCGCCGCCGGAGACGCTATCGTCGCCGCAGCCGGCGATGAAGAACGCGAAGGCGACAATCAGAGCCACAGCGAAGCCCGAGGCGATTTTATTCGTCAGTGAAAGTGAGTTCATACTGGCAGACTCCTTCTCATGAAATCGATTCGTTTGCATCACCGGCCTCACCTAGTTTCCAGAGTCGATTGAAGGAGCGGCACCAGCCAGACTTCCATCGACAATAGTGGGAGTGACAAAGATCAAGAGGTCACGATTTTCGACTTTCTTTTTTTCATAGCGGAAGAGATAGCCGAGTAGCGGAATGTCCTTGAGAATCGGAATGCCGGTCTGATCGGTGATGACGTCCTGCGTCGTCAGACCGCCGATGACGGCGGTCTGGCCGTTTTCGACGACCACGTTGGTTTCGGCATTGCTGGTGTTGATAATCACGCCGTTCGGGTCGAACGTGTAAGATGAGCGTTCGGGGCGAAGCTGCATGAGGATCTTGTTTTCTTCGGTGACGTGCGGCGTGACGCGCAGCAGCGTTCCAACTTCTTCGAACGTGATCACGACGTTACCGGACTGATCGAACGTCTTGATCGGAATCTTCTGACCCATTTGGATGCGAGCTTCCTTATTGTCGACCGTTGTGATTTCCGGGTGGGCGACGACTTTGCCGTTGCCGTTGGAAATCAGCGCAGAAATCGTTGCGGTCAAGTCCCAGCCATCCTGGAGAGTCGTGAAAGTGAAGGAACCGGCCGGATCGCCGACGCGGTCGAGCGACTGGTTGGATTCCTGGCTGTATTCCTTGCCGGCACTGGTTCTCTTGAAGCCGGTGGCGGTCCAGTCAATTCCATATTCCTGCATGGCGGAAGTCGAGACTTCGATCATCTGCGTCGAGATCTTGATCTGCTTGGTGGCATAGTCCAGTTTGCCGACCAGGGCTTCGATTTTGGCGAGGTTGGACGGAACGTCGCGGACGACAAGATTGTTGGTGCGCCGGTCGATCTGCACTTTGCCGCGCTCGGACAGAAGCGGCGTGACGGTTTTCTGCAGGTCTTCAGCGGCCGCATTATCAATCTTCATAACCGACGTATTGAGTTCGGTCAGTTTCTCTTTTTCATTGAGGTGCTTCTCCATCGTCGAGACTTCATCAAGGTAGGCCTTGGTCGGCACCACCCGGATGTAATCATTCTCGGAGACGGCGGTGAGGCCGTAGGTTTTGCAGACGATGTCGAGGGCTTCGCTCCAGGTCACTTTCTTGAGCGAGAAGGTGACATTGCCCTGAACTTCGGGATTGGTAACGATGTTCTTCTGGCCATAGTCGGCAAGAAAGCCGATGACGGTGCGGATGTCGGCGTTCTGGAAGCTCAGATTTTTGATCGGAGCCGACGGATCATCCTGTGCCATTGCGCTCTGGTTGAAGGCGAAGGATGCCGCGAGGGCGATCGCCAGCACCAGCAGTGTGCTATAGAGTTTCTTGAGTATCATCATTCCCTCTCTATTGATTAGTGCGTTTCTTCAAGGTCAAGGGCTACCTGGCGGTTCCAGCCGTACTGGCGGATCTGGAAGACGACGCGATCTTCAGAGATCGAGAGCAGGAAGCCGTTTTTCACACGGTCACCGGTTTGCAGGATATAGGAGTAGCCGTTGGCATCCTCGAAGAGGGCGCGGCTGCTTTTCTTATCCAGTAGGATTCCGACGAGGCGCAATGACTCGACGTCGGGAATGCGATCATAGCCGGCGCTCTGCTGGGCATTTTCGACCAGTGGTTCGAACGGATCCATGCGTCCGCCGGTGTTGTACATGACGATTTCGCGCTCGGGGAGAAATTCATTGTACGGACCGACTTGCGGTTCGGGGACGAATTCATCCTCGGCGAGGCTGGATTCATCGAGTGCCAACTGCTGTTCATCAGCGTCGTTCTCGACGAACTTGATGCCGCGTTTATATTTCAAGCGGATCTTGTCGATCTTGGTGAGCGGCACACTGGGTGTGTCTTCCTGCGCCAAGGCGGCTTCGTCAGACGGCTGCGAGGCATCGACCGGCTTGTTGTCGCGGCTGGACTGGTATTTCTGCCGCACCGCGTCGCTCTTCGACAATGTGCCCGAAGCGGCGCCCTCTTCGGCCGGCGCTTGCGCGTCGTCGACGGAGGCGTCGGCTCCTGCCGCCTGGTCGTTGTTCTTCAGCGCCGTCGCCAGTTTCGGATCGAGCGGATTGGCTCCTTCTTGACCGGCATACTTCGGCTTCGGATTCACTTTCAGATCAGGCAGACCGGTTTTCTGTGCCTTCGGCGGCTTGATCGACTCGGTCGGTTGTGTGGCCGGCGTGCTGGCGGGATTCTGCAGTTGCGGAATCACAGCCGAGTCGGCGATCTTGGCCGTTTCGGATTTGGCGGCCGGATTTTGCAGCGGTTGCCCCTTGTCGTCAACTTTGGTTGGGGCGGCGGTCTTCGACTGCGTTGCCGGAACAGAATTGTCCGCAAGAGCCGGAGCCGGTTTATCTTCCCCGTAGATTGCCACCAAGAGTTTAGGATCGATCTTAACGGCAGGTTTGGAAGCGTCAGCCTGTGCCACCTTCTCCACGACTTCCTTGTTCTCGACCGGCGGATTTATCGGCTGCGCCGGCGGAGTAGTGGGAGAATTAACAGCCACGGTTGATTGCGGCTGGGTGCTGTCGGCTGATTTCGGTTTGTTGAGCAGTTTACCTTCGTCGATCGGCTTGGCAGCCAATTTCAGATCGGCCTTGGCGGGATCGGTCTTGTCGACTTTTGGCGCGTTCTGCTCATTGCCCGGGAAGGCCGGCATCGAAGCCGGCGGGTCGGTGTTGACCAATACTGGCGCAGGGCCGCCCGCTACCGCCGACCATAACGGGAAGTCCTGGTCGGACGGTGTATTGAGAAAGAGAGTTACTCCGTTGTCCCCGGATTTGACCTTATAGGTCAGACTACCGACGGCATCGATCACGACACGCACGACCTTTTCCGGGTCGGTTGAGAATTGGCTGGTACGGATCTGGCGGACCATGCCGACGGGCAGACTGGCGAAGGCGTGCTGTGGCAGACCATGGACAGCGTCCTTGATATCGACCACAATGCGATACGGTTTGTTGGCGGCTTCTTCGACGATTTGATGGGTGAAGTCGCACTTACCGTCGGTCGCGATGGTCAACTCGGTGAATTGGCCGTTTTTGACCATATGCAGGTTTGTCACTCTGACAGTTGCGTTCGCGGAGATTGAGGCGACCGCGAGCAGCAGAATCAGAGCTGCGAAGAAACGCTTAGTTGGCATTTTCCATCTCCTCTCCTTCGAACTGGACGCCTTTGAGTTTCTCTTCCGGCTTGACAAAGTATGTTGAGAGGAAGAAGTTGGCTTCGAGTGTGCGCGAGTCGTAGCTGCCTTTTTTGCGATCGGTAGATTTCTGAAGGGCGACATCCGGAGGCAGTCCCTTCAGGTTGAGCCGCGACACGTTCGTGATGAACGGGAAGTTGGCCACCGAAGCGAGGAAGCGGCCGAGTTCGTGGTAGGTACCGACGAACTTGATGCCGAATTCGGACGTGTTATAGAATGACTCGCTGCCGGCCATTTGCGGCATGACTTCGCCGATCTGTGCCTGGGAGATCATCGCTGCCGAATGCAATTGCATCAGGAAGTCGGGCACCTGCTCTTCTTCCGGAAGCAGTTGTTCGATGCTCTGGTAGCGGTCGAGGAGTTTGTCATATTCTTTGCGCAATCCGGCCAACGATTTGGCTTTGAGCTCGATCGTCTTGAGATTGGTCATGACTTGTTCATAGCTGGCTCGCTGGGCGCTTAGTTGTTCACTGGAAGGTTCGTACACCTTCGAGTGCCAGAAATAGAGCGCCAGAACAAATACCAGCGCTACGAGCAGCAGCTTCTGTGTTTTCGGGTCTTTGAAATCCATTTATGCCTCCGGCTCTCTCTCTTTGCGTTGTTAGACCTACTGTTCCTTGTAGTTGTCATTGAAGTAGTCGAAACTGTAATCACTCTGATCATCGGTCGTACTGGAGAGATCGAAGTCCTCGTCGGACATTTCTTCGAATTCATCCTTGGCGAGATCAGCATCGTAGAGGAGGTTGCAGGTTATTCGGAAATTGTAAGCCGTGACGGAGCCGACGTCTTCGGCGACCGCACGGTTTAGCTTGATGTTGTCAAAGAAGTCAGATTTCATCAGACCAATGATGAACGACCCGATGGCATTGAGGCTGTGCGAGTAGCCCTCAATAGTGGCGGTGCCGACGGCCAGATTGACCGGCGCGGCCGGCTGCTGGGCATTGGCCAGCTTGCCAGGAGGAGTGCCGGCGGGTTTGCCGGGCGTTCCCGGCTGATTGGAACCGGGAGCTCCGGTCTGGGCGGGGTCTCGGCGAACCCGGTCATCCAGAGGAATTCCGGCATGCGCGAATTCAGGTCTTCCATCAGTTTGATATAGAAGTCGCGGCGCTGGTCGAGTTTTTCGATGGCGGACACGCGCGCGAGGATCTTCTCTTTCACTTCAGTCAGGGCATCGATGATAGCGATGTCCTTCTTGTAGCGGCCCTCTTCAATCCGGGCTTTGGCGATCGAGTTTCTGCATCCGCCCGATCTGATGGTTCTGGTAGAAAGTGATACTGCCCAGCGCTATCACAAAAGCGGCGGCAGCAACACCAACGTAGAGGAACTTCTTGTCGAAGTTGAGGACGTTCCCTCGTCTCCGGTACTCTTTGGGGAGTAGATTAATTTCCAACATATTGGCTATACCTTCCTTGCTGCCAGTCCAATCGGCACCGCCAGAAGAGGCGCAATTCGCTCCGGCTGGACGTTGGTGAAAAGGTCCGGATCATATTCGATGTTGCGCAGCGGGTTGGCGATCTCAATCGGAATGTTCAATTTCGATTGGAGGAATTCCGGCAGATGCGGCATCAACGCGCCGCCGCCGGAAAGCACCACCCAGTCAATTTTCTCAACTCGGGCCAGCGACCGGAAGTACGAGAAGGCGACTTCCAGACCGGAGATCAGCTCTTCGGCCGAGGTCACGATTGTCGCTTTCAGCATATCCTGGTCGATCGAGGCCTCCATCTCGCCCTTGATCGCTTTCATCGTCAATTCCTGATTCAGGCGGAATTCCTTCTGAATGGTATCGAAGATGTTTCTGCCGCCGGCGGCGACATCGCGGGTCGAGTGGTAGATGCCATCCTTGATGAACACGACGTTGGTGTTGTCGTAGCCGATGTTCACCAGCGCGGTGATGCGCTCGGGATGGATATCGTAGTTGATTTCGTAGGCATTGAGCACGGCGAAGGCGTCGGTGTCGACGATGACGGGACGCAGATTCGCATCGGTGAGCAGATCGAGGTACTGCTTGAGGAAGTCGTTGCGCGCGGCGACCAGCAGGACATCCATCTTGTTGTTGACGTCGTCGACGCTGAGGACGTGGTAGTCCATGGTGACGTCGTCGAGATCGTAAGGAGCGCGTTGTTCAGCTTCGAAGAGAATCGCCTGCTCCGCTTCGGGGCCGGTTTTCTTGTCGAGGGTGAACTTGTCCGTGATGACGCCATGACCGGAGACCGAAACGACAACATCTCTGGTTCGCGGGTCGACCATGTCGATGACGGATTGAATGTTGAAGATTACAGTATCGCGGTCCTTGATTTCGTCTGAGACAATTGCCTCAGGCGGGAGATCACGCGATTCCAGCGCCAGAAGCGCGTAGGTGCCGTTGCGGCGTTCGAGCTTGACGCATTTGATCGAGGAGGCGCCAATATCGAGGCCGACGGTCGTCTTGCTACCTTGTCCAAACAGCATATCGTACCTTATCTGTTAAAATGAGCTATATTTCCTGTCATCGGAGACTATGGCGTCTCCGCAATACAGAAGATTGTTAAGTCCTTTAACTCTGTTTTATTATCGTCGGGGCAGAGGGAAAATATTAGCGCAGGCTGATAAATTCTTTCACAGCCGGGGGGCGACTGCCCCGCATTGGCGGGGCAGTCGTTACGGATGCGAAGCAAAGGATTAGTTGTAGCTTAACAACTTGGCGCGGCCCGAGCCGGCGACCAAAGACACTGAGAATGAACGAGTTTGGCCGGAGGCAGACCCGGTGCAGACGATGTCGCCGCTTTCAGAGGCCGTGCCGTCGGGATTGAAAATGACGGTGGAATTGGTGAAACTCGAACCAATATAATTCACATTAGATGTGAGTGAATCACGACGGACGATGGAATCGCCTGTTTCATAAGTACCCAATTCGGGGTTGAGCAGGTCAACGAAGGTGATCATGGTCTTGGCATCGGAGTCAAAAAAGACACCGAGGGGGCGCTGTTGGCCGACAGCGGCGGCGCGGGCATAGCGCATGGTGCTGACGATTTCGCGGCCGGTGTTGTCGAATTTCATTTTCTTGATTGCCCCGCCGAAATTGGGGACGGCCAGTGCCGAAAGCAGACCGACAATGACGACGACAATCATCATTTCCATCATCGACACGCCGCGTTCGGAAGTATGTTTCAGTAGCATAGTAGTTCTCCGTCTATGATTTAACCGACGCTATGCTATGCAACGATGTTGCCAAATGAACGGTGGTTTTGAAACGGTTGCGGATGATGAGGTTGCGGGGGCGGTTGATTGCATAGCGGATATTGCAGAGTGCGAAAAGTATTAATTGGAGGCGTTAGAGTATGGGGGGGAGACCATAGGGGGGGTTGAGAAACTCGACCATTGTCATCCTGAGCCGTTACGCAGGCGAAGGATCTGTTCTGTCATTACAGACCACTTTACAGATTCTTCACTGCGTTCAGAATGACAATGTTTGGGTTTTTCTACAGTTCAGTTGAGTAGGTTGGAACCCCCGTCCCGCAGCTACTTCTCTTTCGAAGCATCTCACCAGGGGGTTCCGACAAGAACTTGTGCGCGCGGATGTCCACATCCGCGCGTTTCCATTTGTGACAATCGACGAGATAGTTCAGTAGGCCAGGTTTCCCCAGAACCCCGCCCTGCAACTTTCAACTATGGCACTACACATCCCTGATTCGGAGGCGTACCGCTCTGAAAAATGTACTGAATCAAATAAACGGCATCCGAAATTGTGATACTGCAGGAAGAATCTGGATCAGCGGCATTCAAGTCATAAGAAGCTGATCCTCCCGCAAAAATGTACTGAAGGAGTTGTACGACATCGGAAATCGTAACATCCCCAGAACAATTTGCATCACCCGGAGATAGCGGAATGGTATCAGGTGACGCAAGTTCGATCGAATTCTGCATAACAGTCGGGTGCCAGCCATGCGTAAATCCGATGAAATCTACACCTGGGTTCACAATGCTCACTCCAAAGGAATCACCTGGGCCGGAACGGAATCGGAACGTACACAATGTTTGTGTCAAGGGAGGCAATCCCCAGTCAAACGTTCCATTGTCGCCCGCATCAACGGAAACGTAACCAGAATGGTTGGAAGAGTCGATTGAAGAATAGTGGTAAGTGCCTTCTTCCAAAAAAATAGCGCCAAAAGCCAAGTCTAAGAACACGGCTGGTGGTGTCCAGGCAAATTGAAACGACATTCCAACAGGGCCGCCATCAGTATACACCTTGAACTGAAGGATGTGATCAACCGTCGGCTGGCAGGTCGATATATCATAAGCAGGTTCTGCAAAATAGGTAGTGTCGGGAACTCCCCAGTCTATTTGACCGCTGGCGATTGAATGCAGAAGCACAATCACAGTCAAGGTCACAACGCAGTTAGTTAACAATCTGCTTAACACCTTTTCCCTCCTATGGAATCTTCATTACTAAAACCTCACACATCCCGCCAGCGGCGGCGGACCGCCGGCAAAGATGTAGTTGATCAAATACACGACATCGGAAATAGTATTGCCGCAATCAGCGTTGGGATCGGCTGCGTTCAGATCATAGGGTGAGAGTCCGCCAGCGAAGATGTAATTGATCAAAAAGACAACGTCTGATATCGTGATCAATCCGGAACAATCGCAATCACCGTTCGGTACCGTAAAGGAACTTGGTACAACGAACATCGCTTCGAGTTCAGCGCCAATCGGATTCCACCAGAATATCCCATCTCCCAACAAGAAAATACGGCCCGGTAACGACTCAATGAGGATTGTATCGCCTGGCGAGGCTAACAGATCAAATCGCATAACGACATTCTGTACAGGAGTGACCGTACCTCCATCGAGACAGTGTACTCCTAGGCTCAGAGTGCGTGCAGAATCGTTGCGAAAGTACGTAATATGAGGTTCATCACATGGTGTGAAAAGATAACCAAAGGCAGTATCAAACTCCCCCGCCGAGAGAAGCTTTAGCGTAGCGACATACGATTGAGTTGGAAAATCACTAAACAGATAGATCGGTAAAATGGCTCTAACGGTCGGTGTACAATCTTCAAGAGCAAACTGTGGGGACAAATAGTAAACTGTATCGGGCGTGCCAAAGTCCTGCCCATGTGCCTTTTCCGTTTCCAAGATTGAGCACAATCCCAGCAGGAACATCGCTCCCGCAGCCAGGATTCTCAAACGGTGACAAAAATGTAATTGAATCATATAACCCTCCGAAAATAAAGCTAAGTCGGACCCGGTACATTGTCAAGAACAAATACAACATTGTCCAGTTTATTTTAGGTGTCTTGTTCGCGACACCAATGATGCCACAATGAAATTGTGTTGGTTGACGAGATTCAAGTTACAACTATTTGTTATTGCAGAAGTTTGGGGCAGATTCTACTTCCATTGGAAGATCCTACAGCCCCGCAAGCGAGATCTTCGACAAGCTGTGGGCGACCTCATTGTTTGAAAGCAGCGGCTTCATGTCGGCTCTTAACATCGGTTTCGCATCGGCTCGATGTTCGCACCAACAATGTTCCTCGAAAACAGAGACAAACAACTTGACTTTTGCTGCATTGAGGGTTCATTACAGTAGAGTCATCAACATTTAACCCTTGGGCCAGGCTTGTATGCGCCGTCGCATTAGTCAGTGCTCCGCATTTCTTGTTCTTATATTGTGCGTCCTTCGTGGTATTACGACTGCAGAGAGCGTCGAAAAGTACGCCCTTCAGCCCCTCCAGAAGGGCGACACGCTATTCTCTGGTGAGAGCTGGTATCTTCTCAATCCGAAAACAACGACGAGCTTTCGAGACCAAAAGACACTTCCGTTTGTGTTAACCGATTCGAGTGCCGATTCAGGTATTGTGTTTAATCCTTCGGTCATCGTCGCGCGAATGGGTTATGCTTACTTGCCCGAAAGTGAAATTGAAGGTAACCAGATTATTTGCGCGTGGTTTGGTTCTATCGGAGGTGCCGAGAACATTTTTACATCGTTCAGCACGGATTTTGGAAACTCGTGGTCCGACAGCCTGCAAATTAGTCCGGAAGAGGGTCCATCGCACAATTACGCCAACATTGATGGGAACGATTCGCTCGTCTATGTTGTCTGGGTTGGAGGCGGGGATGACTCAACGTACCTTAAGAAGGCATCATTGAACGGACTAGATTGGAGCAGTATGATTCCAGTCGCTGGGTATCTAGAAACTGCGAATGACTTTACCTATCGGCCCGACGTGGTATCTAATCAGGCAAATGTTTTTGTCACATTCGAAGCTTCCAGTGGTAGTGGGTGGAATCAGAGATTCAAGAGAAGCACCGACAATGGAGAATCGTGGTTAACTGAGTCGGTCGTTGGAGGCGTAGCATCCGGCAAAGGAGGAGAAATTGCCTACGGCGATGGCGTACTTCATGTAGTTCGCGGCAGCGGCGGATTCACGGAAGTGCGTTATGATCGTTCGACTGATTTAGGAGTGACTTGGAGCGACGATTCATTCATTTCCGACCTTGATGGGGAGTATTCGCAGTGGCCGTCGGTAGCGGCGGACCCGTACGGCAATGTCTATGCCACATGGTTTGATTATAAAGATTCTCCGCACTCGGAAACTGGCTATCTCTTCTTACGACGCAGCAGCGATCGCGGAATTACGTGGGATTCAATAAGATATCTCTCAACCGAGCCTTTAGCAACTTGGTCAGACATTTATGCTGATTCCCTTGGCGTTTATGTCGTTTGGTCCAGTGGTGCATGTTGCGGACCAAAGAAGTGTTACTTCCGCATGAGCTTGGATCAAGGAGCAACTTGGTCACCGGAGAGACTCCTTGGCGATACTCTGGCTGATATCTGGTATCCCGAAATCGATGGCTCAGACAACTATTTGTCGATCTCTCAGAGGACGTACAAGAGCGGTTCATATATCGGAGTGACTCATATTCTCGGTGGCTGGGTGTTAAGTGGCGACGGTAATGGAGATCACTCCATTACCATATCGGACGCAGTTTATCTAATCAACTATATTTTTGCAGGAGGTAATCCACCGGTGCTGAATGTATCGGGCGACTATAATGGTGATTCGTTCACGAGCATTTCGGATGTTGTGGCGATTATCAACTATATTTTCGGAGCGAAGTAGTCGCCCGGTCGCCCACAGCTTGTCGAGGATCCCGCTTGCGGGCTGTGGGAACCTTCAGGGCCGGTAATATACTAACCCACAGCAAGCTGTGGGCGACCCGGCCCTCGATGCGTCATAAGATCGCGCTGAGCGAGCGGGCGCCTTGCTGGATCCCCGCTTTCGCGGGGACGACTGTCGCGCACAATTGAACCGCTTTCTATTTCATGTCGGGTTCCACGCTGCGCTGGGAACCCGACCTACAAGCTGACCTACTTGACTGTTGAAAAAGCGACCGATGCTGTCATCCTGAGCGCAGCGAAGGATCTGCTCCCTCCGTTTATGAACGACTTACAGATTCTTCGCTTCGCTCAGAATGACAAAGTTCGAGTTTTTCAACAGTCCCTTCCGCGGGGATGACGGTTAGGGAGAGCTGTCAGGACGCAGGCTCCGACCTACGGGATAACTTCACGAAATATTGAATAAGTTGTTGCGAGACGGGGGCGGATGTATATATTTATCATATACAATTCCATCCATTATCGGGGAGGTAGAATATGTTTGTGCAGAAGAGATTTCTGGCAGTAGCCTTGGTCCTGCTCGTTGTCTGGGGATTGTTGTCGTGCGCGAAAAAAGGCGGCGACGGCGATGACGTGGACGACGGGAATAATCCTTACAACATTCTTGATTTGCAGGTCGTTTCGGTGAGCGACACGAGCGTGACGCTGACCTGGACGGCTACCGGCGACGATGCCGACGAGGGGACGTGTACTTCGTACGACATCCGGTATTATCACACCTGGATTGTGCCCAATAACTGGGAGAGCGCAACGAGGTTGACAGGCGAGCCGAATCCGAAGGCCGCCGGAACGGTTGAGACCTATGAGGTCAAGGGGCTCGATGAAGATTCGACCTATTACTTTGCGGTGATGGCCTGTGATGAAGCCGACAATTGCTGTAGTCCGTCGAATTGCGTGATGGCGATGTGCATCATTGATCATCCGGTGAGTTTTCCGGACGCCAATCTTGAAGCGACTATCCGCGATAACATTCACAAGCCAACCGGGCAGTTGCTGCAGTCGGATTTATCGGGGCTGGTGTTTCTTGATGCCAATGCCAGAGGGATTGCGGATTTAACCGGCATCGAGCAATGCAAGAAATTGCAGGTGGCGTTCATGTCGGGCAATTCGATTTCGGACTTGTCTCCCCTATCGACCTTGCCGGAGCTATATGCGCTGCAGGTGATTGGCAATGATGTTACTGATATTTCGTCGATCGCGGGGATGGATCAAGTGACGGTGCTGTTTCTGGATGTCAATCCGCTGGCAAGTATCGCGCCGATATCCGGGATGCAGGGACTGCATATCCTGTCAATGCGCCAATGTGGACTGACGGATTTGGCGGCAATCGTAGCCAATGCACATATCGCCGATGCCGACACGGTGATGGTGCCGGAGAATCCGCTTTCGCAAACGGCGATCAATGAACAGATACCGGCGCTGGAAGCGCGGGGCGTGACGGTGGTGAGGTAGGGAAGGCCCCCACCGCTACGCCTCTCCGAAAGGTAGAGGGAATTCTTGGACTCGGGAGGGAAGGCTCGTTTGGTCTTGCTCAAAACTGCCGGGAAGATTGCGGGAGTGTTCCTGCTTGGAGTCGTGGTGCTTGCCATCTCGTCGGGTATTGCACAAGTTCTGACTTCGAGTTCCGGCGATGATTCAGCCGGCCATGGTTGGATGGGGCCCGCGCTCACGCATCTGTTGATGTTGATTCTGTCTATTGCGTGTTTCGTGATCATCGGTAAAGGGAGCGTTCGCCGTTTCGGAGTCAGGTTTGGAATGCCCCGTTGGGTACTCAAGGCACTTGTCGTAGGTCTCGTCATCGGGCTTCTTGTAAACCTGATTCTTCCCGACGTCAAAATGCTGGAGGGATACTCACCACTCGCGATCATCTTGCTGGCATGGATATGGGCAAGCATTTGTGAAGAAGTACTCTGCCGGGGGCTGTTACAAAGTCTATTTGCCATGGCGCTTACGCAAGCTCAGGAGTCTCAGCGGATGCTACCCAGTGCTCCGGTAGTTCTGGCAGCGTTGTTCTTCGCGCTGATGCACCTCCCGGTGATTATGCTCGGAGTACCGCCGGGCGCCGTTGTCATCCTCGTTATGGCGGCTTTCGCACTTGGATTGATTGCGGGATATGTAAGAGAACATACCGGAAGTTTGCTTCCGGCGATTGTCGTTCATTCGCTGTTCAATTTCTCTGGGTCGATTGTGGATTGGCTGATACGGTGACGTCCGGGCCGTTTCCTAACTTATGTCGGGTTCCACGCTTCCGCTGGGAACCCGACCTGCGAACTTCGAAGAGTGTGAAAGATGTTCGACAGAAGTCGAACCCACCGAAGATGCAAAAAGATTGGCGGGTCTCCAAGGGAGTGTGTGCCTGAAATTGAGATCTGCTCGGTAAAGAGACCCACCCTACGAACTAACTCAAAAGACGTCAGGAGCGCATGGCTCCTGACCTACGAAGCTGAAGTCGGAACCACAGAACGTGAAGTTAGGTGTCGAAACCACTCAAAGAAATTGAGAAATAAATCAGTGTGCCATTAGTGGTTTCGACCTACGGAACTGTCATCCTGAGCCGCTACGCAGGCGAAGGATCTGTTCGCGTTGCGTAACAAAGACTAGCAGATTCTTCACCTGCGTAGCGGTTCAGAATGACACGGGAGGGGTTTTTCAACAGTCCCTTTCGCGGGGAAGACGACAAAGAAGCTGTCAGGAGCGCAGGGCTCCTGACCTACTAAGCCTTTTCGACTGAAGTCGAACCCACAAAAGAAAGGCGACTCTGAAAGCAGAGTCGCCTTCTATTCAAGGGTCAGACAAGAATGTCTGACCTACCGAAACTGACGTTGAACGCACAAAAAAGTAGCCGTCAGGAAAGGGTTCCTGACGGCTCAATAAAAACAGATCGGGGGACGAACGCGGCAGGCGTGGACGACTGCCGCGCACGAAATTTACGAGCGAATGATTACGCGGTAGCGTCACCCTCGTCGGTGGCGACTTCTTCAGCGCCCATGGCGGTTTCCATGGCGGAAGCCATCTGGTTGCCGGTAGTTGTCGGGTGACCGGCGACGAATGATTCGTGTTCAGTCTTGTCTTTGCCACGATAGTAGTCATCGACAGAGAGAACAATCTTGCGTTGAGTCTGATCGAATTCGACCACCTTCAACGGAATCTCGTCGCCTTCCTTGAACGCATCCGCAGGTTTCTGCCAGATTCGGGAACGCCGAGCTCATGCGTGGAGACGAAGCCTTCGACCTCGTTGCCCAGTTCAACTATGACGCCGCGATCAAGAACGCGGGTGATGGCGCCGACGCATTCGGAACCGATGGAATACTTCATCGCATAAGCCGGCCACGGATCGTCAAAGAGCTGCTTGTAGCCAAGCGAGATGCGGCGATTCTGGCGGTCGATCTTGAGGACCATGACATCCACTGTCCTGACCCTTCTTCATGACTTCCGAAGGATGCTGGATGCGGCGGTTCCAGGACATGTCGGAGATATGCACGAGGCCGTCGATGCCTTCCTCGAGTTCGATAAAGGCGCCGAAGGTCGTCAGGTTGCGGACTTTGCCGCGCACCTTGGAGCCGATCGGATATTGCTGATCGAGAATCGTCCAGGGATCCGGTTCCATCTGCTTGATTCCGAGAGAAATCTTTTCGTTCTCCTTATCGACGGCCAACACCATGGCGTCGATCTTGTCGCCGACGTTCATGATCTTGGAAGGATGCTTGATGTGCTGGGTCCAGCTCATTTCGGAGATGTGGATCAGGCCCTCGATGCCCTTCTCAAGTTCGACGAAGGCGCCGTAGTCGGTCAATGACACGACGGTGCCGTTAACCTTGGAGCCGACCGGGAATTTCTCTCCGATCTTCTCCCACGGATATTCGGTGAGCTGCTTCATGCCGAGCGAGATGCGTGCCGGTCTCCTTGTCGAAGTCGAGAATCTTGACTTCGATTTCGTCGCCCAGCGGACGACCTCGGACGGATGGGCAATTCGGCCCCACGACATATCGGTGATATGCAGCAGGCCGTCGAGACCGCCGAGGTCGATGAACACGCCGAAATCGGTGATGTTCTTGACGCCGCCCTTGCGGACCTGGCCGACTTCGATCTGTTCGAGCAGTTTGCCGCGCATTTGTCTCGCGCTCTTGCTCCAGCACGACGCGGCGGCTGACCACGATATTGCGGCGGCTCTTATTGAGCTTGATAATCTTGAGATGCAAGATTTCTGTCCGATCAACTCATCGAAATCCGGCACCTGGCGCAGGGCGATTTGCGAACCCGGCAGGAACGCATCGACGCCGAACAGATCGACAACGATACCGCCCTTGATGCGGCGCATCGAGGCGGCCCTCAACCAGCTCGCCGGCATCGTGCGCTTCGCGAATGCGATCCCAGACGCGCATGAAATCGGCTTTTTGCTTGGAGAGAATCAGCTGGCCGTTCTGGTCCTCGACTGATTCGAGATAGACATCGATCTCATCGCCGACTTTGATATTGATCGGTTCGGAGAACTCATCAAGTGCAATTATGCCTTCAGATTTGAATCCGACATCGACAATGACATCCTCGCGCGTGATATCGAGCACGCGGCCCTTGATAATCTCACCTTCCTTGATATCCTGGAGCGTGTGATTATACATGTCCAGGAGATCTTCGTACTCCTTGGATGAATAATCATCATCATCGAGATCGGTTTGTTTGATCGCGTCAACGTGAGCAAAAGTCACCGGAGTAGATTCGGCGCGACGAGTCGCCTTCTCGGAGACGCGGCGCTGACGATCAGTGGACATCGCTCCGACTTCGGAAGCGAACTCCGTGATCATCGTCGTACCTTTTTGTTCAGCCTTGCTGACCTTCTTGGTACCGGATGCTTTCACTAATCTACTGGTAGACTTTTTCTCGGGCGTCTCACCTCCAGTCGTTTTAGCTTTCTTTGTGGTTTTTGTGGTTTCTTCAGACATTAATGTCTTCCTCCTAAAATATAGCGATAACCCTTCCGGGCTTTTTTCTCGAAACTACACACCCCGTCTCCGAGCCTCATTCTTCGGCTCGGAGCCACCCCTCTCAAGAGGGGAATTAAGACGGTGTCATCGGTCAACATCGGTGCCCCACCGCTTGCGGTGGGACCTCGAATGTCGACGTATCGAAACCGCCCTCACCCTACCCTCTCCCAGAGGGAGAGGGAAAAAGGTGGGCGAATATTTTCTGGTCGCGCGGTGCGGGAGTGTCAGACAAGAATGTCTGACCTACCGAACCTGGTTGTCAGGAGCACAGGGCTCCTGACCTACGAACTGGATTGTCATTCCCGCGAAAGCGGCTGCCGAAGGCGTCCAGGTTGTGTGATCGTTGTCGAACTTACACACCCCGTCTCGTGTCCTCGTTCCTCGGACACGAGCCACCCCTCTCTAGAGGGGAATCAAGTTATCGCGCCTTCGGCACGAGCGGGCGCAGCGTGCTGCGCCCCTACGCGATGTTTCCGGACAGTCAGGTGGCTTCGATTTCCGTTTTGAGGCGGCGAATCGCGGCCATGACGTCATCCGTCAGTTTATCATAGCGCGCCTTGTCATCTTCCGGCGATTCGTAATCGCTCAGGTAGATCGGCTGCGCAAATCCGACGCGCAATTTGGCGCGGCGGAAAAAGACATCTTTTATACGATTCGACCCGCAGATGGCTGCCGGGACGACCGGTGCGCCGGTGGCGAATGCGAGACGCGCCATGCCGGGCTGACCGGATTTGACTTCGCCGTCTTTCGAGCGCGTGCCTTCCGGAAAGAAGATCAACTGATCGCCGCGCTTGAGGATGTCCTGCGACTGTTTCCAGGCGTGGCGGTCGGCCTGGCCGCGTTTCACCGGGAAGGCATGGACGCCGCGCAGAAACCAACCGATCGCCTTATTGCGAAACAGTTCGACCTTGGCGAAATAAAACACTCTCATCGACAAGACCGACCCCAACATGGGCGGGTCATAATTCGAGAGATGGTTAGACGCAATCAGCGCCGGACCTGCGGGAACATTTTCGCGACCGATGACTTTCCACCCCAGAAGCCATCCCGCGAGACGGATTGAAATTTGGGCAAGGCGATATACGAGACTCAAACTGTGGTTACCTGATGGGCAAGATCGATGATTTTTTGGACCTGCTCTTCGTAGGTAAGGTTAGAAGTGTCAATCTCAATAGCACCGGGCACTTTGGTAAGTGGCGATGCCGCCCTACTCGAATCCGCGTGATCGCGTTTCGCTAAAAGTTCCTGCTGTTCGGCGACGGTTGTCGTCACGCCGATCTTGGCCAGATCGCGCACTCGACGTTCGGCGCGCGCCTGCAGATCGGCCAGCATAAATATCTTCACTTCGGCGTTTGGAAAAACGACCGAGGTAGTGTCACGTCCTTCGGCGACAACGCCGCCGCGAGCGCCGATTTCCTGCTGCCACTTGACGAGGATTCTGCGGACCTCGGCGTGGCCGGAAATCGGAGTGGTACCGGCGGTGACATCGGGGCGGCGGATTTCCGCCGAGACGTCTTCGCCGTCCATGAACAGATGTTGTTCGTGATCGATGATCTTGAACAACAACGTCGTACTGTTTGTCATGTCGACAATCTTCGGCTGATCGTTAAGATCAAGGCCGCTACGGATCGCCTTCAGCGTGATCGCCCGGTACATGGCTCCGGTATCGAGGAACAGAAGGTCGAGCCGGCGCGCGACTTCGCGAGCGGTGGTGCTCTTCCCTGCCCCGGCGGGGCCGTCGATGGCGATTACGATATCGGTCAGTCTCCGTTTCTGTGTCATGCAAACCAGTACAGCTATTTAATATAAGCGGAGGCAAGGGATTATCAAGGGGAAAATGATGGGAAAATGGGGGGGAATTGTTAGGGTTTTTCGGCCTTGAGAGCGGCGAGTTTTTCAAGTGCGCGAGCGCCGACGCGGGTATTGGGGTAGGCGGTTGCGATGGAGTCGCAGAAGGAGGAGATGGACGAGGGCGGCATTACTGTCAAGATATTGTCGAAGCCGCTGATTGCGAAGTCGTGGTTCGGAAAGGACTGTACAAGGATTCGAGAATACTTGAGGATTCGCACGGTGTCGCGAGCCATTCCGGCAGCATAGATACCATATTCACAAGCTCCAGGGATGTATCGGCTACTTGGGTAGGTGGCTATCAGACTGTCGATAAGTTTCAGCGATTCCTTCGGTCCGCAACTTCCGCTTGTCCCAACGGCGCACCTTATTCCAGCGCGCACGACGCTGTCCTCTTCTGCGGAAATGATCAGGTGTATCGGGATAAATGCAGTGTGAAGCTCGTTGACATAATTTGCTCGCAGAAGCACTTTTCCTACTGAAAAGCGCTTGTTCTCCCGTTTCGGTTCGTCCGCGAATCCATAGCCCCTGCATAGGTTGCAGAGTTTGAAAATTGAATCACCAGGAGGAATTGCGTAATTTGGCATTTGGGATCCACAAACCAAAAATCCGCGATCAGAGAGCTTATTCCCGTTTTGGTCAGTAATAGAACTGACACTCGTGGAACATCGAATGTCCCAGACATAGACAGTGCGATCGGAAATGTTTTTGAGCTTGATTTGCGCCACAATACTCTCACCGTACAAGAACTCCGTAGTGTCCAGTGTGAGAGTGAGTGCAAGAGAATCAGATTGTGATTCGACGGAAATCGGCTGGCAATTTGCGACTCTCGAGACCAGAATGCACAAAATAAATGGCAGGCAAATGAAACTTGAGAGTATTCGCATTAATGTATCTTCGCCTTTGGCTTACTTCCCCTAATAATATACGAAACTCATAAAGACGCGTGTAAAAGATTGGGGATTGGGTTGGTGAATTTGTGAGTTGTAAAACAATTGGCGTCAGGGCACAGCCCAGAGCGTTGAGTTCGAGATGACAGGTGCCGCCGGGACAAGACCTGACGCAACGGCATTGGAAGAAATATGTCGGGTTCCGCGCTTCGCGAACGCCGACCTACGGGACTGATGGCAGAATTCGCGAGTGAATGCGAATCCCCGATGGTATGTGTGGTGGAAAAAGTTCACATTAGGGATTGGCCTGCGAACTGCGCCTGTGGGAATGTCAGGAGCACGGGGCTCCTGACCTACAGACTGTGACTGGATTCCGCTTTCGGGACGTTGAAAATGAACCTTGTCAATCTGAGCCACAGCAGGGGGAGGTTGTTCATAACGAAAGCGTCCTTGTAGCTAGGAATGTACGGAGGCAACAGGATCCCCTTCGCCGGAGTGATGGGTTGGGTTCCAACTCGGCAGGCTTGGACGACTCCCGACGAAACACGGGCGCATTGCCATCGCCCCTACGCGAACGACATCGTCGTCAATTAAATCATGCCGACTTTGCGTTTGAGGCGTTCGACCTCGACGGGGAGAAGGTAGCGCCATTTGCCTTTGTCGATGCCTTGCAGGGTGATGTCGTCGAATTTGACGCGGACCAGCGAGATCACCGGGTAGCCGATAGCTTTGCACATTTGGCGGATTTCGCGTTTGCGGCCCTCTTGCAGTTCGATGGAAAGGAAGGTGCTGTTTTCGTCGTTGTCGATGATTTTGGCTTTGGCGTGAGCGATGTGGCCGTCCTCGAGGGCGATGCCGTCGAAGAAGTAACGCAGGTTTTCCTGACTGAAGTTTCCCTTCACGCGAACCGTGTAAAGCTTTTTAATACCGTAACTTGGGTGCGCGAGCCGGAAGGCGAGTTCGCCGTCGTCGGTTAACAGGAGCAGACCTTCGGAGTCGAGATCGAGGCGGCCGATCGGATAGACGCGATGGGCGAGGTTGGCGATCAGGCGCTGGATAGTCTTGCGGCCGAATTCATCTTTGAGGGTGACAAGGTAGCCCTTGGGTTTGTTCATGGCGATGTAAACGTTGGTTTGCGGCTGGCGGCAATGGACGCCATTGACGAGGACCTCGTCTGTGGATTCGTCGATGACGTGTCCCAATTTGGTGACCACTTCCCCATTGACAATGACCTTGCCTTCGGCAATGAGTGTGTCTGCTCCGCGCCGGGATGCCATCCCGCATTGTGAGATGAATTTGTTAAGTCTCAAGGTCAAGCTTCGGGAATCTTATCATCGTCGGGCGCGAGGGTCTCGGCCAGATCATCAAGTTCGATGTCGGAATCGAGGTCGTCGACATCCGGGTGTTCGTCAAGTTGGCTCAAGGCAGACGCCATCGATTCGGCTTCGGATTCTTCTATTGTCTCATCAGAATCGACAAAGGCGAGCTCCGGCTGGCGATGGGGGTCGACGGCTTTGGGGCCAAGCTCGGCCAATTTCGGAAGCTGTTCGATGCCGGCGATACCGAAGTATTCCAAGAACTTAGAGGCGGTCGCATAAAGTAACGGTTTGCCGATCTTCTCTGCCCTGCCGGCAGGTTTGATCAGCTTGCGTTCGAGCAAGGTCTGGATTACGCCATCGGCGGCGACGCCGCGAATCTGTTCGATCTCGCCCTTGGTGATCGGCTGCTTGTAGGCGATGATGGCGAGGGTTTCGAGACCGGCCGGAGTCAGGCGACGTTCGCGCTGGACGGAGAAGTACTTCTCGACCTGCACGGCATAGTCGGTGATCAGATAGTATTGGAACCCACCGGCGATTTCGCGGATGCGGAAGGTGTTGTTGTTGGCGGTGTATTTTTCGTTGAGCTTATCGACGATGCCCTTGACGCCGCCTTTGTGGCGCGAGGTCAGGAGTTTTTTGAGTTCAGTGACCGGCATCGGGCGCGGCGAGGAAAACAGCACCGCTTCGATGAGGTTCATTTCGTCTTCGGTATAGCCAATCTGATTAGAGTCGGACGACATAGATTTCTCCAAAATGCTGGTGCTGGCGGGCGCTGATGCGCTGAAGCTTGACCAACTCAAGAAGTGCGAGGAATGTTACCACGTAGTAGATACGGCGCTGGTTGGCCTGAACCAAGCTGGTGAGCGTTGTTTGTTCGGTGGTTTCGAGAATGCCGAGGATGTACTCGACCTGGTCCTCGATGGAAAGTTCGAAATTGTCGACCTCGTGCTTGGGCTGTTCGGCGGCAGTTTTCATGACCTCGGAGAACGAGCGGACGAGATCGTAGAGGGTCGCTTCGATGGTGAAGGTTTCCTGGACTTCGGGGCTCAAGTAGGAGAAGTCGCCGCGCTTGAGAACCTGACGTTCTTTGACTTCGAGGATGGCGAATTTTTCGGAGGCCTCTTTGAAGCGCTTGTATTCGAGCAGCGCCATGATCAGTTCTTCGCGCGGGTCCTCATCTTCGCCGTCGATTTCGGAATGGCGCGGCATGAGCAGGCGCGCCTTGATACGAATCAGCGTGGCGGCCATGAGGAGATATTCGCCGGCAACTTCGAGGTTGAGCAGTTTCATCATCTTGACATAGTCGAGATACTGGCCGGTGATGGTGGCGATCGGAATATCGTAGATGTCGATTTCCTGATTGCGAATCAGATAGAGCAACAGGTCGAGGGGGCCTTCGAAGCCTTCGATCTTGATCGGGAAGCTATCGGCCTCGGATACCGGTTGAATATCGTCGAAGAAATTGTCGTTGCTCATCGCAGATTCATTTTCTCTCTGACCATGGCCATTGTTTCCTGCGCGCGGACGCGGGCGCGATTGGCGCCGTCCTCGAGCATGTCGTTGACAAAGTCGATATCGCTTTCAAGCGCGGCGCGCCGGCTACGAATAGGTTCTAACGCTTTATTAATATCGTCCGCAAGCTGTTTCTTACAGGCAACGCAGCCAAGGGCGCCGGAGCGGCAATCGGTGTCGATCGCGTTCGATTTCCGCCTGCGGAGTATACAACTTGATGCAGCGCAAAGACCGGACAGATTTCGGGTCGGCCGGGATCGCCTTTGCGCAGTTTCTCCGGGTCGGTGAACATCTTCTTGACCTTGGCTTCCGTCTCTGCGGGATTCTCGGCGATGGTGATTTCGTTGCCATAGGATTTGCTCATTTTCTGGCCGTCGATGCCGGGAACGACGGGGACTTTAGTGAGCAGTGCCTGCGGATCGGGGAAAACCTCGCCATAGATGCCGTTGAAACGGCGGCCGACTTCGCGGGTCAATTCGATATGCGGCACCTGATCCTTCCCGACCGGCACGAAATTGGCGCGATAGAGGAGGATGTCGGCGGCCTGCAGGAGCGGATAGCCGAGGAAGCCGTAGCTGTCGAGGCCGAGTTTTTCGACCTTTTCCTTGTGTGAAGGAACGCGCTCGAGCCACGGAGTTGGAACGATCATCGAGAACAGCAGATGCAGTTCGGCGTGTTCCTTGACCTGCGACTGGATGAAGATCGCGCACTTTTTCGGATCGAGGCCGGCGGCAAGATAGTCGATTGCCATCTGCACGATCTTGTCATCGAGGTCGGCGGTCTTATCGAAATCGGCGGTAAGTGCGTGCCAATCGACGATGCAGCAATACATGTCGTACTCATTTTGCAGACGCACCCAATTGGCGAGGGCGCCTTCAAGATTGCCAAGATGCAGCCTGCCGGTGGGTTGCATGCCGGAGAGAATAACTTTCTTAGCCATGTTGATTTGTTCTACCCAACGAAGAGGTATTTTTTCCAGACTTCGTCGCCTTTGCGGACGAGCTGGTGGATAAAGGTGAGGTGGCTGGGCTTGCGCGGCCGAATGGAGAGCGGCATGCCGGCCTCATCGGGTGTGCGGTTGCCCTTCTTGTTATTGCAACGTTCGCAGGCACAGACGAGGTTGTCCCAGGCATCGGCGCCGCCGCGAACGGTGGGAATGACATGATCGACGGTCATATTGCCGTGGGTCGTATGGCAGTACTGGCAGACGCCGTTATCGCGCTTGATGACGTTTTTGCGGTTGAGCATAACCTGGCGGTACGGAACGCGGGCGTAGAGTTCCAGCCGGACGATGGAGGGTTCTTCGACCGAGCGCGAGACCGAGCGGACGCGATGTCCGTTGCGGCTTTCGACCAGTGATGCTTTGCCAAGATAAACCAAGACGATAGCTCTCTTAACGCTGGTGGTGACCAACGGTTCGTAATTCTGATTGACGACTAGTACAGGGTCAGTAAGCATAGCGTTTCCAATTAGCCCATAAAGTACGGCTAAGACGCGAAAGTGTCAAACTAAAAACTGTAATAAAACTGCGAATTTCCCGCAAAAACATTGACTGTTTTTAGTTGGAGCAGGACAGCGGGCGATAGATAAAATTTGCGTATGAAAAAGCTCAAAGTGACCGTCCGCCGAACACGCGAAAGCGATTTGTTTGAAAGCTGCCAATTGATTGTCCGCACGATGAATGATCTGTTCAAGAAGAGCGGTAAGAAGCCGCTCAAATTTACTGCGACCAGCGCCGATCCGACAATGGTGCATTTCCGCAAAGTTGATCCGGAGGCGTCTTATGTGGCGTTGAATGCCAAGGGCGCCATAGTCGGATTCACGCAGGCGTTGATCAGAGGGAATGAATGGTATCTTGGCCTATCTCTACATTGATCCGAAATATCAGTCAACCGGAGTCGGCAAGAAGCTGTTGAAGCTGGCAATGGATTATGGGCGGAAGAATGGCGAGATCACCCGCTGGGCGCTATCGACATATGCTTATAATCCGCAGGCGCTGGCGATTTACAGCAAGATGGGAATGACGCCGCAAATTGCGCTGTTGGTGATGACGCGCGAATGGAAAGGTAAAAAGAAACCCGCGCTAATCAAGCCGAAAATGCGGCTGACGATGCAAGTTGTGACGACGCATAAGCTGATTAATCGATTGACGAAGCTGGATATCAAGGTGCGCGGCACGGCGAGACCGGAAGAGCATTTCTTCTGGATCGGGCGACGAGAAGCACCGGTTGTTGGCATTCTACGATGACAAGACGCTCGTGGGATACAGCGTTGTGGCGACGACGTCACGAATTGGTCCGGTTGCTGCGACGAAGCCGGAGTACTTGTCGTCGATATTGGCGATGTCGGTCAATTATGGACTTGAGTTCGGGCAGGCGCGTCAGTTGATATTCGTGAACGGCGAAAATGTCGAAGTGGTTCAACTGCTATTGCAGGCGGGATTCCATATTGCGGAAGCTACAGTTGTGATGGCGAGCGAGCGGTTTTCGGATTCGAGCCGTTATGTGCCGGGGCATTTGGCGCATTTTTAGGGGGGGGAACAAACCACTTCTAGTGTGATGATAGGAATACTGGTATTCCCGATTGTGAAGTTAAGATGCAATTTTATAGAATGTACACCCATCGCGAAGACTATTGTGGCCAGCGAGAATTCGCAGGACAATTTCCGGGATATCCCCATTATGGTCTTGAGTTTGTCATATCACACATTAATGAATTTTCGTCAATTCACCTTTACAAGGAGTCTTGTTCAGATAAGGTGTGGCAAGGGATTGATCATGAACTCAAGGGGGGCTTTCTGTCGATTTCAGCTCTTGATCAGTTGAATAAGAAGGCCCTTGAATGGATTCGACTAGCAAGCGATTACTGCGGACACTATTCCGTTTTCTACCGTTCGTCAAGCAAGGAATTGTTAGATCAATTCATGAAAATGCACATCAACTCAAGTGAGCTTATACTATTTGAGAGTCAAACTGACAAAGAACATTCACAAGCTTTGGAGAAACTGATGGCCTCCCATGAATCCGATCAATACTACATTGCGTTTTCTCATGATGTGGAATTTGCCGGGATCTTCGGGAGTCCTGTATTTCTTGAGAATACAAAGACAGGCTCACCATGCATACATTGAACGGTTGAATTGGATTCCCTAGACAGGTCAATTGCAGCAACTGATTGAGTGGCACTACGAAGGAAAGTTCGATTCAGCGATAGCCAACCAAAACGTATTGTGGTCGGGATTCAACATGGTTATCAAGAGGTAGCTCAAATGATCAAACTAAGCGCAGTACTAATAGCCTTGGGAATTGGTCTCATGGTCGTTTCGTGCGAAGGTCCTGGCGTGATGTCCGAGCAGATGACTCTTGGAGATGTGATAGGCGCCTACGAGGCGAATTTTGGGTCAGCGTTGTTTGACTCCCTCTTTTTATACTCTGATACTACTTATGTTCGCAAGTACGCAAGTCGTGGAGGGAAAGTATTCGTCGATACGGGGACATTTCGATTTGGCGATATTGGATACCGTCACTAGTAGCTTCTACTCTACTCACTTCGTCATGTTCCAACCGGAGTGCGACGAGGGTGGTGGTCGAGAGAATGCGAATTCAGCGATTCCGGAGACAACAGTAGTCAACTTTCCAATAATGAAGCTCGGAAATTCAGTTCGCATTTATTCCTGCTTTCCAAAGCAGTGGTTATACAGGAAACGCATAAAGTAGGATGCGGATCGTGGGGCAGGTCACCCAATCGGAAGCGAATTGACAAGAGGAGTTTCTCGTTGGAGACCTGCCAGCTTACTTGGTAACGATCCAGATACGGCAGGTCACCGTCATCGTGCTTTAAACATTTCGCAGTTTGTAGGTCGAAACCCTTGTGGTTTCGACATTCATAACGGTGAACTTGACATCGCGAACGGGGTTGTTACGGCGAGTTTCCTGTCGATGGGCAGTCTTGGTGAATGTTATGGAATTCAAAGATGTCGAAACCACAAGGTTTCCGACCTACTTCCTTCGCTGGATACCGACGTTGCTCGTATGACAATGGGCGCGGGGACCGCGCCGCTACAGGAGAACGCGCCCGACGGGCCGCACGGAACCTGTCGCCCGTCGGGAGAGGGTTAGCGCTCTGACAGCGGCGTGTCAGGGAAAGCCAAATGCGGGGCACTTTTGTGAGGCACAGCCCGAAATCTCCGGAGCGATGGTACCTTTTAACTTCGTATTAGCGTAATATTAGCACAGGAACCAATGGCGGGGTTGAGGGTTATCATACTAACGTGAGGCAATTCTATTTAGCATTAGGAGCCGGCGCATTCGTGCTGATACTCGCCCTCGGGCAGGTATTGCTGATGCGCGTGCTCAATACGATCTGGTGGCGCAATCGCACGGTCAAGCGGTTGTCGCTGGGGATACTTGTCTTTACGTTTGTATCGGCGCTAAGCTGGGCCTTGTTGGTCTATCTGAAATTCAGCACAGCGTTGATATATGTATTCGCCACGCTGACGACCGTCGCAGCAATATTGAATTTTGCGCTGCTGGTGTCACTTCCCTTCTCCGGCGTGATCAACACGATTATGCATTTCATAACTAAGCACCGCGAGAAAAAGGGCAAACCGCAACACGACGAACCGAAGTCGCGGCAGCGCCGATTGGTGCTGCAAGGAGCGGCGGCGATGTTTCCGGTCGGTGCGGTGGCGCTTGGCTCGGGCGGGATGACCAAAGCGTTTTCCGGCGTGGACGTGCGCGAGATTCCTTTTTACTATGAAGACCTACCGCCCGATCTGGATGGATTCAAGATATTCCATGTGTCGGACAGTCATCTCGGTCCTTACATAGATAACGACGATATTGAAGCGTTAATGCTGCAAGCCGAACCATTTAAGCCAGACGTTCTGCTGTTTTCCGGCGATATTGCCGATGATTTGACGATGCTTCCCGACTGCATCAAGTTGGTCGAGCAACTCAAGGCGCGTTACGGGGCGTATGCCTCGATGGGCAATCACGATTACTATCGCGGGGCGCCGGAAGTTATCGCGGCGTTCGACAAGAGCAGTGTCCCGATGCTGATTGATCGCGGTGTTGCGATCAAGGTGGGCAACGCGGAATTGTATGTCGGCGGCGCGGATGATCCGCGGCGGATGGGCGAGACTTATGAAGACTTTCTGCGGAATACATTCGATCGAGCGCTCGATCAGTCGGGCAATAGAAGCTTCAAAGTTGTGATGAGCCATCGACCGAGCGGGTTTGATACGGCGATCGAACGGGGCGTTCATCTCACGCTCTCCGGCCACACACATGGATGCCAAATTGGTTTCATGGGTGAGCCGATATTCAATGAATGGGGCGGCGAGAAGTATGTGTGGGGGCAGTACAAGAAAGGCAATTCGCAGTTGTATACTTCAAGCGGAGTGGGACACTGGTTTCCGTTCCGATTGGGATGTCCGACGGAGGCGCCGATTATTGTCCTGAAAAGAGGGAAAGATCCGAATCCGGAAAGGGTTTGGTCGCGTAATCAACTCTCGCAAAATCTGAATTCGATCGAGTCATGTGGTGTCCAAGAAGTTCGTTCGGAACCCCCTGGCGACGATATTTCATGGTTGAGTTATCACTTGCTTCGGCAAGCTGTGGGCGTTCCAACCTACTCGACGTCCGAGCCTCGATTGCAGTGCGCCCTGCACCCCTGCCCCTCTACCGAATCCGGGAGAGGGACGGGTCGCGTAATCAACCGGTCTCGCAAAATCTGAATTCGATCGAGTCATGTGGTGTCCAACAGGTTCGTTCGGCAACCGCCGCTGGCGAGATGTCTTGGTTGAGTTATCACTATCCTTCGGCAAGCTGTGGGCGTTCCAACCTACTGCGACTCCGAGTCTCGTTGCTTGACGCCCTCACCCCTGGCCCTCATACCGAGTCCGGGAGAGGGACTGGTCGCGTAATCAACTCTCGCAAAATCTGAATTCGATCGAGTCATGTGGTGCCAAGAAGTTGTCGGAACCCCCTGGCGAGATACTTCGTGAGAGCACTTGCTTCGGAACGGGGGTTCCAACCTACTCGACTCCGAGCCTCATTGCAGTGCGCCCTCACCCCTGCCCCTCTCCCAGTGGGAGAGGGAACACTGGAATGTGCAGTGTCTGGAAATGCGGAAATTTCGGATAACGCCGGACAGTTATTGTACGGTCGTTTGCAGGCTGCGGCGGGCATCCTGAATGCTGCGGACTTCGGTGACGATTTTTTCGGTCTGCCGTTTGATCGCCAGCAGATGGACGGAAGCAACTTCATCCTTGACGGCAACCGAATTGATGAGTTGATCGGTCCGCGCCAGAATCGAAGTCAGCGGCGTCGAGATGCGCATTGGCAGCTCGGCAAATAAATCGCCGACCAGATCGCGCCGCTGCAGGCTGGTAACCTGGCGACGCAGCAACTGTGTCTCTTCCCCGTTGATCTGATTCGCCAGCACTTGCGCGACGATATTGGCGACGGCGCGTGAGAAAAGCGTTTCTGAAAGCGAGAAATGATTTCGTTCCCAACAGCGCAATTCGGCCAGCGAAATTACACCGACAGTTTTGGAGCCGCTCGTCAGCGGAATAATGAGCGCCGAACGGGTACCGGCGATCAGCGCCAATGATTCCTCGTCCTCGTCCATTTGCGTACGGGCTTCACGCTGGTTGATCACCATGACGCGGCCCGTAACCACCGCTTGCTTGTGCCAGTGGACGCGATCGAGCGGAATTGTCGTTTGCGGAGCCGTTAGGCCTTCGATATCGCGGCTACGGGAGTCGGCGACAAATTCCAGTGAGTCGGTGCCGGCGTTGTGCCGCCACAGGCGGCAATAGGTTGTCGGGACTTTCTTGACCAGCAGTTCAAGCAGTTCCTGCAGCATTGCGGATGGTTCGCCGCCGGAAGTCACGGTCTTGAGTGCGCCGGTGAGGTTGAGTATCTGGCGATTATAGACGACCAACTGATGCGCCAGCAGGTCGAGTTTGACCAGCGGCAACAAGGTCTCGGTAAGCGCGGGTGCGATTCTCTCGCCGAGTTCGTGCGACAACGAATTTGTGTCGGAGGCAAAGGTCACGGCGGCAATCACGCTGTTGTTGGAGATTAGCGGAATGGTCAGGGCGCAGCGGGCGCCGCAAGATGCCAGCCAGCGGTCGTCCTCGTAGGCGCTGCCCGGCAGATCAGCCACAGAATGTCAGCTGTGGTTGACTGAAGAGCGCACCGAGCTGGGTCTTCTGCGTGCTGATCGAGCGGTCGCGGTCGGTAAGGAGGCTTTTGCCGATACCGAGGCAGTGTTGGGTGACATTGAAGCCGCGCTGATCGAAGACGGCGATGCGCAGGATGTTGAAGCCGATATTGTCGCGGAGCCGGTCGTAGATGAGGCGCATGTGATCGGAGATGCGGTCGGCGTCGAGCAGTTCGGCGCGGAGTGAATCGAATTGAGCCTGATATGCCACGCCGGGGTCGGGCGCATCGGCAGCACCCGCGAAGCCGCCGATCATCAGAACATCAGCGGTGATCTGCAGATTGTCGAGCAGATCGTCGGTGACGGTTTCGACGCTGGGCCACAAACCGAGGATCGCCTCGATGTCGTCCGGATTGACTTTGATGGGCAGCAGAGCGACGGGTGTTGTGTGTTGGCCGAACCCTTCCGAGAGGAACACATAGTTGCCGTCCGCGAGAACCTCGTAGAATCGTGACAGGCGGTTTTCCAGATTGTTGTCCGGCGAGGCCGCGCTTTCGCCCGATGGCCGGGAGACGCGGATTATATCGACGGAGGTGAATCGGAGCAGGCGGGCGACGGCATGCTGGAGTTGATGGACATCGCGGGAGTTAGCTTTGAGGATGCGAGTCATCTGTGTCGTGTAGTCAACGCGTGACCGGAGCGAGTCATTGGTCTCGCGGGCGGCAATCAAGCGCGGGAGCCAGGTGAAGATCGCCGAGACGATGAACGTTCCGCCGGCGACAAGAAGGAGCGCTTCGACCGGATAGCGGTACTGGGCGTCGGAGAGCACCGGAATTTTGCTGAGGAATTCACTATCAGCGAGCGATGTCAGTAACAGCAACAGTCCCCATGAGACCAATCCGGCCATGAGTTTGTTGTAGGTCTCGCGGGAATCACCGAAGAGGCGTTCGCGCGAACGCGACAAGCCAAAACTTGTCATCACCAACAGAACCAAGTAGAGATATTGCGACACCTTGATCGTCTCCCGGCGAAAGAGTTTTCTTCTATAGATGTTATCGACAGCAGTGTCACTCTTTGAAGCATCTGGCAGGGGTGAAATCAGGGCGAGCGCAGGAAAAGGCGAATCAGGCGCCGGTAGTTTCGAATTGAAACGCGGCCTGTTGCGGTGAGATGATGCCGAAATCGGTAACGAAAGCGGCAACGAGCTGGTTGGGTGTCTCTTCGAAAAGCTGATCCTGATAGAATGTTTCGGCAAAGGCCGATGGTACTATCGATGCCACACGGGAGCGGCGCGCGACGAATTTGGTGCGATCGACGGCAACGTAGACCGGTTTGCCGAGCTCACGCGCGGTCAGGGCCAGTGAATAGGTGCCGATTTTGTTGGTGAAGTCGGATTCAGTGACCCAGTCGGCTCCGAGGATGATCAGGTCGATATCCTTCATCACGGCGGCGCGGGCATCATCGACGAAGGTCTTGACGGTATAGCCTTCGATCACAAGATCTCCGGCCAGGAGCAGTCCTTCAAGATCAGGGCGGGCTTCGGAGAGGAAGATTGTTGTGTCGGGGCTGAAGCACTGGCGGATTAATTCGCGAACCGTGCCGGAATTGCTGTGCAGCATGATCGAGCGCGGCGTCAGATTGAAGCGCTCAAAATTGGCAGCGACCCTCTCCCCGGCCAATTGCGCCGCGCGCTGAAGTTCGTCGATGAGCGCAATGAGGCGTGACGTAATGCCGTCGTCGGGTCCGGCGGTGATGCTTTCGAGCTTGTGAGCGAGAAAGTGAAATGGCGCCATCGCGGGCTGGGCCTGATAAACGGACTGGATAATGGCGCCGAGATCGGAGCGCGACGTCACCGCTGAATCGAGAACGGCTTTGGCAATGATGGCGAGTGTCTGCTGGTAGAGCTGAGCGGACCCGCGCTGGCGGTCGGCGCGAATTTGGCTAAGCAGGTCGTCCCAATTGATCATTGATCTTCTTCGTGTTCTTAAAGTGAAGTTTGGCGACACGGCGCATAGCCTCGACACCGTGCCGGCGAATGAATTTTGCGCCGGCGGTATCGACGAGAGCTCCCCCGCCCTTGGGGAGGGTCATGTCGAATTCGCGGGCCAGGCGATCCATCGCGATCAGAAATTCGGCGCGGGCGAGCACTGAAGCCGTTGCTACGGCCAATTCCGATTCGCCGCGCACCTGCTGTATTAGTTCGACCTTGCGGCCCTTTTCCATTAGCGCTCTTTCGAGCACGTGGGCGCCGGCGAACTGGTCGCTGATCACGGTCGCGCAGTCGACTTTGCCGAGAAGATTTTCGATCGCACGGGCATGGCCCCAGGCGAGCAGTTTGTTGAGGTTGCCGATTTTCTGGTAGAGGTCGTTGTAGCGGTCGGGCATGATAACGACCAGATCATGCGGCACCTGCTCCTTGATCACACGCGCGACGGTCAGAATGCGGGCATCGGTCATTTTTTTCGAGTCGCGGACATAGAGGTCCGACAGGAGAGGTTTCTCCAAATCGCCAACCGCGGCGGCGGCGATCACCAATGGCCCGAAATAGTCCCCTTTGCCGGATTCATCGACGCCGGCGATGTAATCGCTCAAGCCGCAATCCTAGTTGGCGCGTTCGAGATACTTGCCGGTGCGGGTGTCGATTTTTATGAGGTCGCCTTCCTTGATGAAGGGCGGGACCTTGACTTCAAGACCGGTTTCGACCTTGGCGCTTTTGGTGATGTTGGAAACAGTATCGCCGCGCACTGCGGGCTCACATTCGACGATACGCAGGATCACGGAGCTGGGCATGTCGATGCTGATGGGCATTCCTTCAAAGTACAGGATGACGTATTCGGCGTTCTCTTTGAGATAGGGAGAGTAGTCGCCGATCTGTTCCTTGTTGAGGAAGAACTGCTCGAAATTTTCGACATCCATGAAATACCACTCTTCATCGCTGGTATAGAGGTACTGCGTTTTCTTGTGCGCGAAGTCGGGGATGTTGAAGTTTTCGCCCGAGCCGAAGGTGCGTTCGATGACCGAGCCGGTCTTGATATTTTTCAGCTTGGTCCAAACGTTGGCGCGACCGCGGCCGGTCTGCGAGCGCAGGAAATCGATGATGTAGTACGGCTCGCCTTCTATTGCTATTTTCATGCCGATTCTAAAATCACTGGTAGAGATCATTCATCCTCCGAAACGATATTATCATAAATCAACAAATTTCAATCTAGCTTTGTAAGATACGCAAAACAGTCGCGTTTGGGCAACTACTTTGAGCGGCCGGCGGGATGGTTGGCGAGTCGCCGGGATGTGATGGAGCGATGCGTCCGAATCAGATTGAGGATTGCGAGCAGCCGCCCGGACTTAGACAGAATACACCTCGGCCAGATCAAAAACAACCGTTGTTCAATGGTAATCTAGAGGCACGGGCGGCATCGTCAAGCGGTTTGTAGGATTCCCACCAGTATAGGATTCATCCCTCATTTGTGCCATTTCGTAATGAAACTGCACTGCACCGGTCGACGTTAACTCCATGTCCGGCAGTGTGGATCGGCCGATGGCAGCGACGGCACGCCGATTGCACAGACCATGCCCCAGAACACCTGTTTTGGGGAGGTAACATAGTGAAGGAGCAATTTACGACACACTGTCGTGTCGTGGTCCGGTTGCTTACAGCGGCGGTATTTGCGCTGTTATCAAGCGGCTGCGGACTGGAAGCCCCACAGGCACCCAGTTGGGACACCACACTGACAATTCCTCTGATTAACCGTTCTTATTCGTCGGCGGAATTGATTGAGAAGCTGGCGAGCGACGACATCCAAATCGATGAGAACGGTAATAGCAGCTTCCACATTCAAGAAGAGCTCGATACGCTTTCGATTGAATCGATCCTGTCGATCGAGCCGGTCGAGTCAAACTACAACAAGCCGGTTGGGACGAATCAAGATCGTCTCACCGCAAGACCAGTTCCAGAGCCTGGCATTTTCGGATTATGTACCGCTCATTCTCGGCAGTGTGCCGGATACCGGCATTTCGACGGTGACGGTTTTCGGCCAGGCGAGCTCGTTTACGCAGGCCGAAATTGCAGAGGGTGGAATCACAATCACCGCCGTCAACAATACCGGTTTCGCACTTGATTCGCTTGCGGGCCGGCTGATTAACACGCAGAACGGCGGTGTGCTGGCGAACTTTGTCGTACCGGGCGGCCTGGCCGACGGCGCACAGTATTCGCGGCAGTACCCGCTGGACAACAAGAGTGTCGGTAATCAACTGGATTTTCAAGTCTATTTCCATACGCCGGGCGGGCCGGCCCTATCGCTGGCCGACCGTTCGATCAATTTCACGATCGACTATTCGGATGAAGTCTATGTCAAGTCCGTCTACGGAAGGCTTGATGATTTCAACAATGAATACTCGCAGCGCACCAGCATCGCTGATGATGTGCATCTTGAGACCGGGACGATCGCGGGCGGGATGCTGGATCTAACGGCGCACAATCCCCTGTCGATTCCGGTCGAGCTGACTTTTGAGTTTCCGGAGATTACGCATAACGATGCCGCCCTGCAAATGAGCTATCAGTTATCCGCCGGAAGCGTTCTCAGCCGGCAGATTGACCTTAGCGGTTGGACAATTCAACCCGCTCAGGATTCAGTGTTGACGTTGGTGCATGCGTATTTTCCGGGCACCGGCGAGAATTTCACGGCCATTGATTCCGAAGACGAGTTCGAAGTCAATTTTGGTCTTAACGACATCCTGCTGGCAAACGCCCGGGGCGTTGTCGAGCCGACCGAATTGTCGTTTGAAAACAGCGAAGTCGCTGTCGACGTGCCGGTCGGATTTGACAGTATCGAGCTTGATCTGGTAGAGTTGAGCATCACGCTGACCAACTACACGGATCTTGCCGGTGATGTGGTGGTCAGTTTGCAGGCCTCAAACGGCAAGAGCCTGCAGGTGCCGGGCAGGATCGGGGCACGCGGCGAGAACAGCGCGGCGATCAGCCAGATCTATTCAGACCAATTGGCCGATCTGCTTTCGCCGATTCCGGACCAGATCACGATCTCGGGTATTGCCACTGTCGGCGACGGCATCACGGTCGTCGAATTGAATCAAAGCGAATATTTCTCCGCCACGGCGGTGATCAGTGCGCCGATGGTGTTCAAGATTTCTCAAGCGACGGTTGAGGGCGACAAGAATGAGCTGACCGTCGACAAGGACATTGCCGACGGTTCAGACCGCCTCGGCCACGGCAGTTTCAGGGCAACGATGCGCAATCATCTGCCGCTGGGAGCGCAGTTGAGTGTGTATATCGGCTCCGACTCGGCCTCGCTGTTTACCTCGCCGCTGGCGGTGATCGGGCCGTTCTTGTTCGCTCAAGCAACGACGGACGCCCACGGCGCTGCCTCGGAAGAAATCATCACCAACAGTGAAATTGAATTGACTGCGGAAGACCTGCGCGTCTTTGGCAATCGCAATCTGTTTGTCGCAACGCTGATGGAACTGACCGGATCGAATGGGCAGACAGTACGAATTCGGGCTGCAGACTATCTGGCGATAACGGGCGTAATCGAAATCACCGCGCGCATCGGCGGGAAGGAATAATCATGAAAGACAAGATAAGACGAAAGCTGCCACGGCAACGCCGGAAAAAAGCGGTAATCGTATCGTCATCGGGCTGTTGATCATGACGACGCTGCTGGCCCTGCTGATGGTCGACCAGGCATTGGCGCAGTCGGCGCAAAGTGCGCGTTCGATGGGGATGGCGGACAGTTATCTGCTGATGTCCTCGAATTGCGAAGCCGCCTCGGCCAATCCGGCCAATCTGGCGCTCTCCGGGCGGAAGAACTTTTCGCTGAAGCTGGCTATCTGTAGGAGGTTACGTCGCGAACAACTCGTTCAGCATTTCGGATTACGAGAAGTACAACGGCGAGTACCTGACCGAAAGCGACAAGCAGGATATTCTCGCCAAGATCCCGACAGAAGGCCTGAATTTTGACGCCGACGCCGGCGTCGAGTGCGATGTCATTTTCGGTCGGCTATTTTGCGGTCAATTTCGATGCCATCGGCGGCGGCCGCGGAACCTTGTCGAAGGACCCGATCGAGCTGGCGCTGATGGGAAACAAAGTAGGCGAAGTAGTCATGGCAAATGGTTCGGGCGGCGACAGCTGGGCTGCCGCGGCGGTCGGTGTGAGTTATGGCCGGAAGATCATCGCGCGCGGCGGATTTGAAGTACTCGGCGGCGCGACGCTGAAATATCTGCGCGGGATTGGGATATTTTTCGGCGGAGGAGTTGACGGCGAAAGCGGTGACGCTTGAGACCGGCCTTGACGGAGTCGGCGGACTGACGACGATCAGCGCGGACCGGCGGTTCCGGATTCGCAGTGGACCTGGGGCTGGCGGTGCAAGGCAAGCACGCCCAGTACGGACTGGTGCTGCGCAATGCTTTTGCGAATGTCAATTGGGATAAAGACGCAGAAGCAAAGATTTACAGGTTTGAGCTTGATGGCATGACACTGGAGAATTCAGATAACGACTCGCTGGTCACTTCAGACGAGACGACGGTGCAGCTTGGCGAATACTCATCGCGGCCGCCGCTGGAAATCGAGCTGGGTGCTGCGCGGAATCTGGGCAAGCTGCTGGTTTCGGGAAGTTTGCGCCAGGGATTCGTGAATACCGCGTTCGTCTCCAAGATGCCGCGACTGGCGGGTGGAGTTGAGTATCCGCTGATCAAGCTGTTCGACATCCGCGGCGGAATCGCACTGGGCGGGGTTGATGATTTTTCGCTGGCAACCGGCATCGGATTCAATTTCGGTCCCCTGCAGCTTGACCTGGCGTATGCGTCTTCGGCTAAGCTCCAACCGTGGAGCGGCAACGGCGCGAAATTGGCATTATCGACAATACTTGAGTTTTAGGATAAGGAGTACAACATGCGAACCCGTAAATCGATGTTTTTCATTGCCGCCGCGGTCGCTGTGGCACTACTGATCATCGGCCCGGCACAGGCTATGCCGCCGCACCCGAGTTTGGTTGAGCGTATGGCGAACGAAGGCGGTGCCCAGCAATCACAGATATTGAAGGGTTGTCCGCAGCCACATCTGGCCGGATCGCCGGACGGCCGCGGATTTGGCGAGCCGATACGAATTGACCCCGCGCTCAATTCGCAGACAACCGGAAACATCCTGTGCATCCTGATTGAATTCTCCGACAAGGCCGCGCAGGCCAACGCCGAATATTTCGATTCACTGCTCTTCGGCAGTGCAACCGGAACGGTGAAGAACTATTATAGTGAAGTTTCCTATGGCGGATTTGATGTCGTTACCGTGAACTACCCTTCGGATATCGGCTGGCAAACCGCACCGCAGACCTATGCCTATTATTGCAATGGCAATAACGGGATGGGATCGTATCCGCAGAATTCGCAGAAGTTATTCGAAGACATAATTGACCTGGTTGACCCGGTCGTGAATTTTTCCAATTACGACATGAATTCCGACGGCTATGTTGACGCCGTGATGCTCGTCCATACGGGATCAGGCGCCGAACTGACCGGCAGCGCAAACGATATCTGGTCGCATGCGTGGGGAATTACGCCGCGCCAACGCGACGGCAAGTGGATCTCGCGTTATGCGATTCAGCCGGAGTACTGGTACGCGGCCGGCGATATGACGATCGGCGTCTTCGCACATGAAATGGGTCATGCCTATTTCGGATATCCGGACCTGTACGACATCGATTACTCCTCGAACGGCATCGGTCGCTGGTCATTGATGGCAGGCGGATCGTGGAACGGCAGTCTGGGCAACAGCCCGGCTCATCCGGATGCCTGGTCGCGCATCGCGGCCGGTTTTGCGACGGCCACGAACGTGGTTGCGAACATGGTGAATCAATCGATTCCGAATGTCGAACAAAATTCTTCGGGCGCGATTTTCCGCCTGTGGACGAATGGTGTTGTCGGCAATCAGTATTTCCTGATCGAAAACAGACAGCGCATCGGCTATGATGCGATGCTGCCTTCGGGTGCGTCCGGCCTGCTGATCTGGCATATCGATGACGCGATGGCATCGGGCGACAATTCCGACAACGCGGACGAGTGGTATCCGGGGCATACTTCGTCGGGCCACATGCGCGTAGCGCTGGAGCAGGCGGATGGTCTGTTTGAGCTGGAGAAAAAAACCGACAACGGCGACAGCGGTGATCCATTCCCCGGATCGACGGCCAAGACGTCGTTCACCAGCGTATCGAGTCCGAATTCGAATGACTACAACAGCACCGGCACGCTGGTGTCGATAACGAACATCTCGGCTTCGGCATCAACGATGTCCGCCGACCTCGCGGTGAGCCTGATCGCCGACATCGATGATTACACTTATGACAACGTGTTGCCGGCAGTCTATTCCCTTGACCAGAATTTCCCGAACCCGTTCAACCCTTCGACGCGGATCAGTTTTCAGCTGCCGAAGCCGGGTGCTGTACGGTTGACGGTCTACAATGTTCTCGGAGAGAAAATTGAAGAGCTGGTTGACGGTTATCTGCCGGCGGGCGCGCACACCATTAGCTGGACGCCGAATAACGACGGTTCGCCGCTGGCCTCCGGAGTTTACATGTACGAACTTGTCACGGAAGAGGCATCAATCAGCCGCAAAATGCTGCTATTGAAGTAACACCCCTGGTTACCGAGTAGGGGTCCTGTAATGCTCCTTCAGGACCCCTATTCGACATTTGGTCTTTCACCGGGAACCGTATCCATCACGTCACTGTCGGGAAAGCGGAATGGAGCATCCTCCATTTCGACATCCATCGGCAGTCCCCGTTCCGGCTTCTTGTTGACACGGCCTGCCTGCTTCTTTTTGTATTCGGCATAGCAGGTGCGACAACGTTTTGGATCCTCGGTGAACCCTCGCTCGGCGAAATACTCTTGAGCTCCGATTGTGAACGCGAATTCTTCTTTGCAATCGACGCAAATCAGAATCTTGTCCTTGAACTTACTGTTGTCCATTAATCCCCCCAATCCGGATTATGGAATGTTAAAAGAACTACAGAAGTAGCTTTGGCTCCATCCTCTCACGAGATGTGTGCATCCGTGCACTGCAAAAGTTACCCAAACAGGCATTTCGCCATACCCGGTTCGAGTATATCGCAAAGGTCTTGTTTAAGTCAACTAAAATTTATGCAAGGGGTTACGGAAATTAAAGTGGAGTCTATGGAGTCGAGGTTTGGGGGGAACTGGGGAAAGTTCTTGAAGCCCTCACCCTACCCTCTCCCATGGGGAGAGGGAAACGTCGATGCGAATGTCGGGTTCCACGCTTCGCTGGGAACGCCGACCTACGTGGCTGTTGAAAAAGTCCCATCCCCATGGGTAACCATTTGATTAACAATATTGCCCTCGCTGTTAGTCATTCCGGCGAAAGCCGGAATCCAGCTTAGGTTGTTTATGATTCTGGCAGCGACTCTCAAGTCACGAGCTTCTTCAACAGTCCCCTTGCTGTGGGATTGCTGCAACTCGACCACAACATGTTGTGGTCGGCAATCGCAGAATTGGACTTGTGGGACAGCCTCACGAATGTCTGACCTACCGAAAGCTGGACTCCGCGTTCGGGACTGTTGAAAAACTCGAGACTCTGTCATTCTGAGCCGCTACGCAGGCGAAGAAGTCTGTCGAAGTTTGTTCTCAATAACTAGAATGGGAGCAGATCCTTCGCGTTCGCTCAGGATGACAGCATCGATGGAGTTTCTCGAACAGTCCGGCTTTCGCGGGAATGACGGCATGGGAAATCAGCTGTTGCAAAAGTCGACAGTGTTCGAATGAACTCGAACCCAAATGCAGTGCGCGGGAACCGCGCCCCAACCATTGATTGAAATGTTTGTTACTGCAGTTTCATCATCTTGCGGACGGCAATAAATTCGCCGGCTTCGAGGCGGTAGAAATAGAGACCCGAAGAAACCTGGCGGCCGTTTTCATCAGCGCCATCCCAGACAACATTTTTAAAGCCCGGTTCTTGATAGGAATCAACCAGGATGCGAACGCGCTGGCCGAGGATATTGTGAATGGTGACGCGGACATTCGCGCCTTCGGGCAGGCCGTAGGTGATGCTGGTCTGCGGATTGAACGGGTTCGGGAAGTTCTGCAAGAGCGTGAAATCTTTCGGAAGAACGACATCGGAAGCCAGGGAGTTGACGAGCTCAAGCATGCGATCGCCACGGACAGTGCCGGCGAAACCGAGGAGCGACGGGCGCAGTTGGCGGAAGCCCTCGGCATGTTCGGCGAGACTTACGTCGCCATAATTAAGCGGCGCAGCGGCGGGGTGAGTCAAGTCCCAGTTGGTGGAAATGACCAGCAGGTCGGTGACATCAATGACGCCATCGCCGTTGGCATCGGCAAAAGTCGCGCGCTTGTCTTCCCATTCGATTGCCTGTTTGGCGGCGAAGCTGTTTCCTTCACCGAATACGTCGCGGCGCGGCCCCTCAACGGCGAAGAAGATGCCGAGCGGGAGGATGTCCATTTCGTTGACTCTGCCATCATTGTTGCAATCGCCCGGGAAAACAGCAGGACCGGTGGCGAAGCGGAAATTGTAATCGTCGAGCGGCGAGCCCTCGGCGATGTTGTTGTTGTTGCCATCGAGCGAGTTTCCGGAGAGATCCCTGACGGTGCCGTTGAGGCGGACCTCGATGGTGTCATAAGCAGGGCAGCTTACCGGTCGGCACGAATTGCAGACGCGTGTCGGAATTGAGGCTGGCGAAAGTCCCGCCGAGCAGCAGATTCAGGCGCTTGGAACGGACGACCAGCGGCGGCGGAACAAATGTGGTTATATCGAGCGGCTCGGAGACATCGATCGTAATCGACGAGCCCACCAGAACCTGCTGTGCTTCCGGCAGCGGCGATGTGGTGACGATCTTAGGCGGTTTGCGCTCGGGGATGCCGATGCCGACGAGGCTGACCTCGAAGAATTCATTTACGGGGTCATTGGTTTGAATCTGCAAGGTTCCCGTGTAGTCTTGGACAACTTCAGGATCGAAGCGGACCGGAATATTAAATGAGGCGCCCGGCAGCAGATTCGTTGTTGTCGCAGTTGCCAATGGCACGAAAGCCGGGTTGTCGCTGATGACATCGAACACTGCCAATGACAAAACAGTGGCAAAGGGGTTAGAAACCTGGTTAGTGACGACAACCGTGTCGATTTCGAATTCGTCAACCTGAACGGAATCAAAATCGAGAGTCAATGGCGTTATCGATGCAATCGGAATCGGATTCGAACGGAAAGAGAAGCTAATTGTATCGATCGGCAGGTTGGCGGTCGATGTACCGATAATGCGCAGCTGGTAATCCCCTGCCGCGAGCACGGAGTCCATGGCGACGGTCGCAATGAACTGTTCCGGAACGGCAACCTGCGATTTATTAAGTGTCACGTCGCGCGGCCGCGGCGCGGGTTGGACGGAATTATCGTCGCGGTAAGATTGACGCGGCGATCGTAGGAGCCGAAGATGGTATCGACCAACACCGTGTAGGAAATGCGGAAGACATTGGACAGCGTGTCGGCTTCTGCCAATCGCATATCAAAGCCGGAGACCTTGATGTAGTTCGGTTGGGAAGAAGTTGTGCCGGGTCCGCAGTCATTGGCAGCGGTAAAATCGACCGAATAGACTCCGGGAGTATCATAGGTATAGAGCGTGTCTTCGCGATGAGCGGAAGCGCCATTACCGAAATTCCAGACCCAACTGGTGGCAGGATTCGCGACGCTGCCATTGAAATTAACCAGGAGCGGTGCCGAGCCGGAGAGCGGCGCGGCGGTAAACGAGGCATTCGGTTTGTCGCTAACAGTAACCGACAGCGTGGCGGTGTCGGATCCGCAGAGATTGGCTCCGATAAGACGAACCAGGCGAATGCCGGTAGTCGCATAGGTATGAGTCGGGCTGCCGGAAGTATCGGTGTCGCCATCGCCAAACTGCCACAGGTAGGTGGTATTTTCGCTCGGAGTATCGTTGATAAACGTGACGGGCACACCGACGCAGACAGTCGTGTCATTGGCGACGAAGGCGGCATCAGGACGGCCGAGCACGGTGATCGTTTTTGTGACGGTCTGCGTGTCGGATTCGCAGCTGGCAGTCATTTTGATGTCATAGACTCCAGCCTGGGTGTAGATTTTTGTCGGCGCAAACTCCTGAATGACCAAGACCGTGTCGATATCACCGTCGCCCCAATCCCAGATGGTGCGATACCACGAGCCGGAGATGAGAAAATCGGTATCGATGCTCTGTCCGGCACACGGCGAAAGCGGAGTCCAGGTAAAATCGGGAACCAGCAGACAGTTCTCAAAGGGACCGATATCGGGATTGGTTCCGACCCACCTGCCGGCGCCGTCGTAGTCCCCGAAGAACATTCCGTTGACATACTGGCCGGCATTGATCAGCGGCGAGGTATTGCGCAAATGGTAATTGCGCTCGCTTCGGTTGATGAATTGCGGGTCAACGCCTACGAGGTTGGAAGAGCTGGTCGGACAACCACCAAACATCAGATCGTCGGGGAGGTTATTGTAGAAACAATTGTTCAGCACCGGTGCAGCGGATCCATTACAGTCGACTGCATAGTCGGCGTTGCCGACGAAGATGTTGTTTTGAATCAAGGGATTCGCTGTCTGAAGATATCCGATTCCGCCGCCGTTGCCGGCATCGCAACTTCCCTCGGTGAAGAGGTTGTTGAAGATATTTGGCAGAGCACCGGCATCGGCATAGATGCCCCCACCGTCGAGATTGCTGCGGTTCCCGCGGAAGATATTATTCTGGATTTGCGCGGGAACAGTATCGGCAAACGCGCCCAGCAAATAGATGCCGGCGCCGAGATCTTGAATTGACCAATTCGAGTCGATGTCGTTTGCCCAGATACGCGGGCTTGAATAGACCGCAGAAATGCCGGCTCCGCCGGCCCGTGTCCAGTTCTCGCTGATCAGATTGTTATGAATATCGGCTTCGCTGTATTCGAGGCGAATTCCGGCTCCGGGGCTCGCAGAGGTCGAGCTGCCATTCTGGACAATGCGGCAATACCTTATCGTTGGACTGGTTGCGAATCCAGAAGTGCCGGGAATGTAGATGCCGTGCGGCACACCGCGGGTGATCGTGAAACCTTCGATAACGACCGCAACGACACTGTAGTAAAATGCTATGCAGCTGCCGGTCAGACTGCCGTCGATGGTGGTGACCCCGGCGCCGCCTTGACTCTTAAGGACAAAGGGGCCGGACGTAATGAACAAGTGTTCAAGATAAGATCCTGGCTTGACGACGATCGTATCTTCGCCAGTGAATTGAGAGGTGATGTTCACGGCGTACTGAATCGTGCGGAAAGGGTTGGCCTCGGTGCCGAAGTTTCCGCCGACGGCATCGGTGCCGTCGGTGGCGACCCAAATCGTGCGCGGCTGGGCCGACAGCGGCAGCACCACCAACAACACAGTTGCCAGCACCGCGAAGATCGTCAATTTACGGAGCATCAATGCGAATCTCTCCCTCTTCGATATAGAGAATCCCTTCTCGCGGCAGGAGATTCCCCTGCCAATCGATGAGGCTCAATGTTTCGGGTGGAATCCGGAGTAACGAGGTGCCGGCGGCTTTCGGCGCAAGGCTAATCACGGCGATCGTGCCGTCGTTGGAAACTCCCTGCGCGGCCTGATTGCCCTTGATGGTGTAGGCGACCGCGACATAGCCGGGGCGCGTTTGCGTGAAGAACAGGGCATCCTCACCGGCGAAGACATTTCCGGCTGTGACGGTCACGACTTCGACAAGCGCGGTGTCATATTCGAGGCGGAAACTGGCGCCGAAGAGCGAATCAACGTTGTGGACGAAGATGCTGATGTTCTTGGCGATGTCACCGCTGGCCTGGCTGAACATCGGACTGACGCGGATCATCGGCACAAGCGGTTCCAGCTTGATGTCGACCTCGGTGGTGGATCCGGCAAAGACGTCGGCGATGCTGCTGCCGCGATAGAGCGCAACATCGGTGCTGTTGAAGGCGGTCATCTCGAAGGTGCGGGCCTCGCCGATCGGAACGTCGATGGTGATGGTTGCGACGCCGTCGATAATATCGAGTTCATGCGTAGTGGTTTCGAAACCTTCGCCGCTGACAGCGAGCACGATTGTGGTGATGTTTTCGCCCAGGCCGGCTTCCTTGAGCAGCGCGGAGATAACGACCTCCCTGGAGCCGCTGGAGTTGGGCGAGCTACCGGAACAGCCCACAAGCAGGGCCAGTAACAGGAAGAGCGTAAAGTTACGAGCAACGCGCATTAGAATCGCACCCTCCCGCCAAAGCTGAATTCGATTCCGGAGACATCGATGACCATATCTGCGGGCGCATCCTTGTTGGCCTTGCCGTTGTTTGCGACGAATCTGCCAAAGAGTGAGTAACGCTGGTCGGGGGCGGAGTATTCGAGCCCGCCGCCGAAGGAGACGATATCGGACTTGCCGAAGAAGTTGGTTGAGCTTGGTTCGTAGTCATTTGCGGACAGTGTGCGATAGCCGGCCAATAGTGACGCCGTTACCTCGGGCGAGAGGCTATACGCAAGCGTGCCGCTGATAACAGACTTGTCGCTATTAGAGTTTTTCTCTTCGCTCTGCAGTGATGATCCGAAGAGCACCGAATTCTTATTGCGGATGATATGCGCCAGCGTCAGCGCCACGCCGACCTTGGCAAAGCGTTGGCGGCCGGTGACGACGGCGGAGAAAACGCCGCCGCTCTTGAAGACCTCGGTGCCGCCGACCTTGTCGGCCAGATATTGGCGATAGGAGAGATCGAGGTCGAGGTTGCCGTCGCCCTGCCTAGCGGTTGCGGATCCCTGGAACGCGATTTCATCGCCGGGGTTGTATTTGTCGCCGTTTTCAAAGTAGGTAAATGAACCATTGAGGTTATAGCTGACGGTGGCGCCGTAGAGCAGCCAGTCGTTGGCCTCGGAGGCAACGCCGGCCTGGCCGATGAAGCCCAAACCCTCGCTGACCTGCTTGACCGGTGTGGAGAGAAAGTCATCCGAGAGCAGTTCGGCAAGAAGCACTTCCAAGGTGTCGAGGCTGGTCTGGCCGAGAGGCAGGACAATTCCGCCCGAGACAAAGACGCGGTCCTCTGCCAGGGAATGGAAGATACGAACCGATGTGCCGGACATTGATGTCAAAGTGGCGGTCAAGTCGTAGGCATCGAGATTGGAACGGCTGATCGCGGAATTGAGATGTACCTCCCAATTGTCGGCTACGGGAAGAAAGAAATTGAACGGGAACGCCGACTGTGTGAGGTTGAGTTCCTCGCCGCCAACGGTAAGTTTCCAGCTTTGATAAACCAGGCGCCCCGACATTGCCTTGGTCTGTCCATAGACGATCTGGGCATTGAGATTGGCAGTTGAAGCAAAGATGACTAACAATGAGACGATCGTCGCAATCCGATAACAACGGTTCAGTCGGTCCTCCCTCTCACCACTACCGTGCCGCTGCTGACGCGCGGGCTGACATAGGGGTTTTCTTGTTCAGGCGCGGTACCATGGGTTGCATCCTGCAATCGTTCAATGATAACGCTGCGATCGACTTCGGGCTTACCCTGATCGACAACTTCCGTATTTGCCAGAGCGGCGACTTCACTGATCGGTTTCAATTGGCCATTGTAATCCGATAGCCCGCCAAATTCCTGAATGGCGTTCTTGGCCAGACCGAAATTGGCGTCTTCATCGATCGCTGCCTTGAATTCAGCTTCGGCAAGCGAATACATTCCCTGATCGACATACTCCAGGCCGCGCGAGTAAGCGATCAAGGCGAGCATCGATTCCGTTACCGGTTTGTCGATGGCATTGCGAATTTGCGGGGTGATTTCATAGCCGAGTTTGGAAATGATATCGAAACTCAGCTCTTTTTGCATCTTGAAGAAGTCGCTGAACTTGCCTTCCCGGCGGTCGGGATAGCTCGCCAAACCGGGTCCCACATCGATGATACCGGCGTCGAGTTCGATGCTGTTGTCGGGTTTGGCGTTCAACTGGCCGGTAACGATTTTTGCCGCGCCGACCAAACGACCGATGCGGGGCGAGGTGAATTTGTCGGAGAATGCCGACTGGCTAAGCTTGAGCTCTTCCTGCAAGGCCGACAATTCCAGCCGCTCGACGAGCTTCAGATCCGGCACATTAGCAAGGTCGGCGTAGATCAGTTCCGCGACGCCACGGCCCAACACGCGGTATTGCTCCGGCAAGGTTGTTGCATCGAAGCGCACGATGGCGGCGGTGTTTCCCGGAATCTCGGCGACGTTGACATCTTTTTCGTTGGTGATAGCCGTAGTGACGACTTTTTTGAGATTGTCGTCTTCCATCCAGCGCAAGCGTTTCCTGGCTTCGGACTGCAGGCGGGATTCGCCGTTCAAGGTCAGGAACCTGCGATAGTTTTCGCGTGCCTGATCGAAGTTGCCCTGCCGTTCGGCAATCATACCGCGGTAGAACACGGAGGGTGCATCGGACGGTTCAAGCTGCAGGGCTTTGTCGAAAGCCTGTGAGGCGGCATCGAGGCTGTCGAGCTGATAATAGGCGACGCCGAGCCCGCGCCACAATTCCGTCTTCTCGGGCGTCTTCTGCAGACGCTCGCGATATTGGGCGGCGGTGCGCTCATAGTCGCCTTTGCCGAGAACGCGAGTGCCGGTGTTCGCGCTGCTCGCGCATCCGCTGATTACACCGGCAATCACGAATATTGTCAGAGATTTGAGAATTCCGTTTCTCATTGGTTGTTGGATTTGATCTCCAGTTCTACTCTTTGTTTACGTTCGGACGCCATGACGAAGTTCGGAGAAATCTGCAGAGCTTCGGCATAGGACTTATTGGCGGACTCAAGGTCGCCTTTTTCTTCGAAGGCAATGCCGCGCGACTGGGCGAGTACGGCGGCGAGGCTGACATCGGGAACCTTGGCGCCGGCCTTCTTGATGGCGTCAGCCTGGACATTGAAATAAGTCAGGATGGAATCACTGACCATGCCGATCAGCTGACCGATCTTGCCTTCCTTGCCTTCGAGGCTAAAGCTCTTCTTCGGCAGGCTGGTTTCGGTGTCGATGATGCGCGCCATAATGCGCACTTTGTTGTCTTCCATCTTCATGAAAGTACCGAAGATGAAATTCTGCACGCCGATGACTTTGCCGACCTGCAGGCGGGAATTTTGATCCGCAAGATCGCTCTGCGACATTTTGAGTTCATCAGTGATGAAGTTGATCTTCTCGCGCGAAGGGACGTAGACGACGCCTGACTGCGTGAGCGTGCTGTTCATCATCGCGGCCACGCCGATACCGGCGGAAGCGTATTTTTCGGCATCGACAATCGAGCCGTTGGCGAAGTCGGCGGCATAGACGGTGATCATCTTTTCGCGCATGCCGGGCTTGAAGCCGGTATCCTGGCAGAATTTGATCCAGGTGCGGGCAAATTTCTTGTGCTCGGCATCTTCGTTGAAGGAGGTATTGGGGTCCATCTTGACGAGGGCGCCGAGATAGCTCACCGCGACGGGTTCCTGATTGTTGACGGCGGCGGCTTTGGAGAGCCAAGTCAGAGCCGCAATGCTGTCCTTCGTCGAGAGCCCGGGCTGGCTGACGAGATCGGAGGCTTTGAGGACGGCATCGGCGAACTGTCCGGTGCGATAGAGCTGGCTGACTTTTTCGAGGTCTTCCTTAACGCCGGCATTGGCTGCGACGAGCGGCAGCAACAACATGACCAGCGCTACGAGAGCGTTCAATTTGCGCATAACAGGATTCCTTTCGTACAACGTAATAGTTTTACAAACTCACGCAAAGAAAATCATTTCTTTCGCAACCGCAATTCGACGAGTTCGTCGCCGCGGAGATTGATAAATTTCGGCTTGTCGATGGTCCGGTAATCGGGGTGTTCGATCCAGATTTTGTGCGATCCCTGCATTAATCTGACCGGGAACGGTGTTTCGCCATCGACGATTTTCTCGTTATCGATATAGACCTGCGCCGCGACGACTTCGTTGGGATTGTTTTCGACGAGCGACGCGATGGTCAGCTTGCTTTCTTTGTTTACCGGTTCAAAGACTTTACGTGCTTCATTGCCGTCAACATTGACGATATCGGTTAGTCGGCCAACATCGGTAGCAATGCCGACCTCATAATTGCCCTTAGCGAGTTCAGAGAATGTCACCGGTTGTCCGTCATATTGTACACTCTTTCCGTCGAAAATAACAGTGACCGGTTCGAATATCTTGTAATTTTCGACGGTAACCACGATGCTGCCAGTGGCGGCGGCAGCGACTGCAGTCAATGTAAGTGTCTTAGAGACAATAACATCGGAGACCTGCAGGTTTTGCGTCAACGGCTTCATCCCGGCCCCTTCCACATGGATCGTATAGTTTCCGGGAGGGAGATTCTTCTTGGTGAAAGCGGATCCGGTGTATGGTTCTTTACGCCCTTCGAATTCAACAATGACCGGCGCGAATTGCTGGTAATTCGCCAAAGTCAGTGCGATTCCCCCGGTCGGAAGCGGCATCTGCTTGAGTCCATCCCATATTTTGACGAGCGCCGGCGGAAGACGTTTGTCCGTTAGTTGAGCGCCGGGGTTGTCGGCATAGAGCTGTCTAAGCAGGTCAGTTGCAGCTGAAATCTGCTGATCCATCAGCTTTGAGGCGGCCTGGAATTGGCGGATTTCGAATTTCTGGGCGACTGACGCAGAATTCGACTCGTAAAGACCGGAGAAAAGCCCGGCGGCTTCCGGAAAGAGCTTCTTTTCATAGAGACCAAATGCGGTCGACAGCGAATCGGCAAAAGTTGCAGCTTTCACCGGAGGCTGTTGCGACGGTTGCATTAGGAAATAGACAGCGGCCACCGCTATAACAATGACAGCCGCCAGAATCCCGATGATTTTCCCCCTGCCTTTCGGACGGCTGGACTCGGCACTCGGCTGGAGCGGGGGCGATTCGGGCGGCGCCGTGCGAACGGTGCGATCATTGTATGGTGTCGCGGCCTGCACGACGGTCCGGTCCGGTGATTCGGACAGATGCAGGGCGCGAAGTGCGTTGGACATTTCTTCGGCGTTTTGATACCGGTGTTCCGGTTTTTTCTCCAGCGACTTCATGATGACCTGCGAAACGGATTGCGGCAGACTGCTGAGAAACTGGGTTGGCGGCGGCGGCGTTTTTTCCAAATGTCCGGTCATTATCTCGTAATCAGAATCCGCTTCGAAGGGGGTACGGCCGGTGAGTACCTGATAGATTGTGACGCCGACAGAATACAGGTCACTGCGATTGTCGATATCTTTGCCGCGGATTTGTTCGGGGGACATATACAACAAAGAGCCGGCGCCGGTGCCGGTGCGTGTCAGCTTGGCACTGCCGGCAACTTTGGCGATACCGAAGTCGGTAATCTTGACGCGGTTCGCCTTGGTGATCATAATGTTCGACGGTTTGATGTCGCGGTGGACAATGCCGTTGACATGGGCATAGCCGAGTGCGGCGAGAAGTTGTTCAAAGATCGGTATCGATTCAGCGACAGTTAGGTATTTCCGGTCGCGTAAAATTCGGTCGAGATTGGTGCCGTCGACATATTCCATGACGATGAAGCTCAGTCCGTCGACCTGATCGTAGTCGTAGACGCGAACGATATTGGGATGTTCGAGGCGCGCCAGAGCAAGGGCCTCCCGCTCGAAATAGGCCGCGAGTGTTTCATCGGATGCCACCTGCGGGTGGAGGATCTTGAGTGCAACCTGCTTTTGGAGTTTGGTATGATGCGCGAGATAGACGGCGCCGAAACCGCCTTCTCCAAGTTTATCCAGAATATCGTATTTGCCGATGCGCTTCAGATCCATTTAAGTCCCACAATATCAAGCCGTTAAGTATTTAGAGTGGTCAAGAAACCAAGAAGCGACAGCAGCGTCAACTAAAAACGCGGGTCGCAAAAAATCCAAACGGCGCCTCCCCAATCGGGACGGCGCCGTTTTAACTCAACTAAGTTAAGTTGCTTAGAACGGGTTACATGGCGGAGGGGGCCCTCCGGCAAAGACATAGGAAATCAAGTACACGGCATCCGAGATACTGACAACGGTGTCGCAGTTGGCGTCGCCGGCATTCAGCACCGGAATCGGAGGCGTGCCACCGGCAAAGATGTAGTTGATACAGTAAACCGCATCGCTCACGTTGAGGGCACCGGAGTTGTCGGCGTCGCCGTGCATGATCATCACTTCGACCACGGAAGTATCGATATCGGAGATACCCGTCAAGGAAGTAGCGTCCGCCTTGAGTGTGACATTGTTAAGCACACTGGGCAGCGTCCCCGCCGGGCAGACGACCTGCACGTTGACAAGCGACATTTGTGTCGGATTGAGCACGACCGACGCAGCCGATGGAACTACGGTCCAGCCGAGTGAGTTACCGGCAGTCAGATTGAAGGTCTCGGTATTTATCCCGGTGTTTTGCACCGTGAAGTAGGTCGTCGTAGTGGTGTTCGAGTAGACGCTATCATCGGCGGCTGACACAACATTTACAGCAATGCTCGGCACGTTGGTGTACGAGGCGCCATAAGAGTAGCTCCGGTCATTGAGCGTTTGGCTGACATTGGTAATCACCATTGCCAGAGAATTCCAGCTATTGGCATTGTAGAGCGTAAACGTGCCGTCACCGGAACCGTCAAGCACCATAGGCGATTCGGCGTAGAGATCGGAAGGTGAGCTTTTCCAGGCCAGCATGGTAACCGCCCAAGGCGTGGTGTTATCACCGTTGAAGTTGACAGTCATGGAAACGGCATCACCCGGAATATTGAACAGGACGTAGTTCGAACCCATGGCATCAGGGTACTTGCTGGCGATCGGAAGCTGTCCCGAAACGGGATAAGAATTGTGGGTGCGCACCAGGCTGATCAAGGGATAGCGACTGCCCTCTTCGAAATGCAGACCGTCATCACGAGTACTGGTGATAAAATTCCAGGCAGAGAATCGCGCATATTCGGGGTTGAGTGTCTTTCCGTAAGTGGCGAGCACGGTTGTGAATGCCGTGTACGGTACCGTAGTGATCAACTGATTCCAAATTTGCGGCATGATAGCGGCGCCGTTTGTCTGCACGAGATAAACCGGCCAGATGAAGGCGGCATAGAGATGCAAACTGGAAGTTGAGTGCAGTGACCAATCGGGGTTGGAGAACCAATCGCTGCAATAGTTGTAATTGTCGTTGACCGGATCATAGACGTAGTCTTCCATCCAAGTCGCGGCAGCTTCCATAAACCAGACATTTTCGCCGACGTCATAAGCAAATTGCACGGCGTGGTAATATTCGTGGGCACAGGTTACTTTTGCGGCACCCTTGACATCGCCATCCGGGTCGTCATTGGCGGGAAAGCCGATGAAGTTGCGATGGACGGAGATGTAGCTGCTGGCATCATTCCAGGGATTGGGCCCTCCGGTTTCCGGCTGGGTGTAGCCGTAATAGCCCATTTCCTCGGTGTAGATATCGTAGCGCGAGTCACCACCGGCGCTGCCGTCGGACGGCGGCGGAAGGTGGCCGAGGTTGGTGACTTCGGCGCGATAGGAACTGTCGCAGTAAGCGGCAATCCATTCGACGTAATCAGGGATGCCGTTGGCCGGTGCGGTATCGGCCGTCGGTACGGCGTGGGTACTGGTCGTGTTGTACCATATCTTGAATTGGCCGCCCGGAGAGTTGTAGCTGAATGATCTTGTCGGGCGGGCGAGGATGTTTTTCAGGTAAGCCTGATCCTGTGCATTAAAGAGATCCCAACTCTGGCGCACTTCGACCAAGATATCGGTGGCGCACTTATCGACTTCGATGATTGCCGACTGGAGCGCGAGCGGCAGTGCCGCCTGGTCCTTTATTGATTGCACCTCAAGCAGGAGGCGTTCGGCGACGGTCAGGTTGCCTTTCGCGAATTCATCCTGGATGAGCTGGTATGATGACTTTTGAGCAGCCTGCGCGGTTGCCGCAAACAACATCAGGACAGCAAGAGTAACAGCAGCGCGTTTCAAGTGGAAGCCAATGTGCATTCAGATCTCCTATTCTGCATTGGTTAGAGTTCACAGGGTGGGGCACCGCCGCCAAAGATGTAATTGACGAGATAGACGACATCGCTGACTGATTGCGTTCCGTCGCAATTAACATCGGCCGACAGAAGCGGCTTGGGTGCAACGCCGCCGGCAAAAATCCAATTTATCAAATAGACGGCGTCGGAAATGCTGACCTGATTATCGCCGTCAACATCACCGGCGACACGAAAATACAAGTGATAGCTGTAGTTATAAGTGGTGCCATAATGGGTGGCCACGGCCGGCTGGAAGGTCACTCGCAGAACCGACTCGAAGTTGGGAATGCTGATTTTCACGGTACCGTTGGAGATGGGGGCGATGACGGAGTCAGAGTATTGCCCGGCCCCATAATCGATGGTATAGGCAATGCCCCAAACAGTAGCCGACAGGCCGGTGAAGTCAAATACCAACATACCGCTATAACCGGTAAGGTTTTCAACGACGATGTAGTTTGCGCCGAACGGCTGCGGCGGCAAGCTGGAGAAGTTGCCGGAATCGGGAAGGGTGTAATGATACTGCATGACGTTGACCTGCGGGTATTCGGCACCACTTTCAAAGTGCTGTCCGATATCGCGGTTGCCGGTGTGGTAGTTCCAATTGATGAAGCGAGTGAATTCCGTCTCGATGCTGCTTCCCGCCGCATTGATGGCCGATCCCCACGCCGTGACGGCTGTGGTCGTGCGGCAAAACTCCCAGATCGTGCGCATGATTGCAGCGCCGAAACGTTCCTGCAAGTACTTGGGCCAGACGAATGCGCCATAGCGATGCACATCGCCCGCCTGCAGTCCGACCTGCGTGAAGTTGAAGAAACTTGGCAGGTAATTGTAGTTATCGTTTACCTGTGGATAGGCCATTTCTTCCATCCAGGTGGAGGACATTTCCATGAAGAAGCTGGTTTCGGAAACATCGTAGGCAAACTGGATGGCGTGATAGAATTCGTGAGCGATAGTAACTTTCAATGCGCCGAGGACCTTTCCCTCCGGGTCGTCATTGGGAGGAAATCCGTTAGCGAAAGTACAATGGACGACGATATGCGACGAGAAGTCATTCCACGGTTCCGGCCCGGCAATCTCCGGCGAGGTAAATCCGTAATAGGGAACCTGCTGGAAGTAGATATCGTATTGGCTCGAGCCGCCCTGGTCGCCATCGGAAACCGGCGCATAGTGGCCAAGAGTGACGACCTCATAGAGCCAACAGGAGTCGGCAAAATCGGCGGCACGTTCGATGTAGTCGGGCAGGCCGTTGGAGTCGGCGTCAGCCAACGGAATTGAGTTTGGTCCGACCGTGTCGAAGTGGAGGCGAAAGTAAGCAAGGGGTGATTCGATGTACCATTGTGTTGTCGGACGCGCCATGAACGCCTTAGTGTAACTGCCGAACTCTTCGGGTTTTTCAAGAGTGAGATTGAAAGCTTCGACCAGATCGTCGGTAGCGCACTTGGATACCGATTCTTCATTGCTGCGAAATTGTTCGGGCAGTGAGTCAGGCTCGAGAATGGCGATCGCACGATAAATCGTGGCGAGATCGGCAGAGATAATGCCTTCGGCTACGGCTGCGGCAAAGCGGTCGTTCCTGGGGGCAGGGTGCACTTCAGCCTTGAGTGCATACGGGCAAATTCCCCACAGCAATGCTGCGAAGAGCAGAACTCTAAACAATCTCAACAGGTCGACCTTCAAAAAAAAATGTGGGTACAGATCGTGATAAGTACACCAGACGGAATAACTTAATGTTTTCATCCCAAAATGTCAAGTTCAAATTTATCAATGAGTTAGGCGCGACGACGTGGCTGTCGCGTACTAAATACATACCTTTCATTACATTATCGGATTTTAGGGTCAATCCATGAAGCCCTCCGGCCGGACATTTTGTGGATTGACTCCCGCGCCGCAGCTCGTATCTTGACGCGATGTCCCGCCTAACGACCTACTTTACCCTGTTTTTGATAACAGCTTCCACGCTGATTCTCGAACTTTCGATGACGCGGCTATTTTCGGTCGTGATGTACTATCACTTTGCTTTCCTGGCTATTTCGCTTGCGCTGTTCGGGTTAGGTGCTTCCGGACAGTTTCTCTATTTGAAAAGACGACAATACTCCCCTGCTGAAACACCGGGAGTGTTGTCGGTAGTTTCTTTGTTGTTTGCCGGTTCGATCATCGTGGCGCTGATAGTGGCGCTGTCGCAGGCGATCTCAATTGAATATTCAACGGCGAACATTCTCAAACTGTCGCTGATCTATGTTTTCTCGCTGGTCCCCTTTTTCTTCTCCGGTCTGGTCGTTTCGCTGATACTGTTCCAAGGGGCACGCGACATATCGCGGCTCTACTTCTGGGATTTAGCCGGTGCGGCGACAGGCGCGCTGCTGACGGTGCCGATTTTGAATGCCGTGGGCGCGATCAATGCCCAACTCGTAGCCGCATTATTGAGTTGTGTGGCGGCGATTGTGGCCGGGACATCGGCGAAAGGCCGGCAGGCGAAAATTGGTTATCTCGCGACAGCGGCTGCAGCGGCTTTGCTGGCGGTCAACATCTTCTCCCCTGTTTTCAAGGTGCGTTACACCAAAGGTCTGGAGAAACAGAAGGTCGAATTTCAGAAATGGAATTCGTTTTCGTTCATCACCGTGCAGGGTGTCACCGGCGAGCAAACGGCCAAGGTGATGGATATTGATGCTGATGCGCGCACTTACATCATTCAAGATCCGTTTGCGCTTTACGGTGCCGAAGTCATCAAGAGTGAAATTGCCAGGACGATGATTTCGCATGTCCCGAATGTTCTGCTCGACAGCGGCGAGGTTTTGATCATCGGTCCCGGCGGAGGGATTGATGTCGTTTTTGCCCTGGCCTGGGGTGCCAGGGCCATCGATGCGGTCGAGATCAATCCGATCATCGTCGATGATGTGATGCTGGACAAGTATCGCGCCTACTCGGGCAATCTGTACGCGCGCCCGGAGGTCCATGTCCATAAGTCCGAGGGCCGATCATTTGTCGCGCGGGCGGACAAGCTGTACGACATGGTGCAGTTGACACTGGTCGATACCTGGGCGGCGACTTCGGCAGGCGCGTTCAGTCTCTCGGAAAACAACCTCTACACTGTGGAAGCCTTCACTGACTACATCAATCATCTCAAGCCGGACGGGGTCGTGGCGGTGACACGCTGGTTATCTCCCAAGCCGAAGGAAGGGCTGCGCTTGATGGCGATTGCAATGGAAGCGGCGCGGCAGTCAGGGATTAACGAATCCGCATCAGAATATTGTGATTGTCGGCTCGAGTCCGGTCCCGGCAAGTGAGCAGGAAATGATGACGCTGATCTTCAAGAAGACTCCGTTCAGCTCGCAAGAGATCGCACTACTGGAAGCGCGAACGACGTTGATGAATGGACGAGTGGTGTTTAGCCCCGAATTGCGGGCGAGCAATGAATTCACGCAGTTTGCTTATGCGCCAGATCCGAAGCGATTTTACGAGCAGTATGAATTCAATATCGCACCCAGCACCGACGATCAGCCCTTCTTCTTCCATGCCCTCAAAGGTGCTGACCTGGCGAAGATCATGTCGCTGGATATTGAGTCACGGAAGAACAACATCGGGCTGTTCAATCTGTATGTCGCGGCGGTGATTTCACTGATACTGGTGCTCGCATTTTTGATCGGACCGCTGGTGCTGTCAAAAGACGGACGGGCGATGCTCGGCGATTGGACGGCGATCCGGCCACTGACTTACTTCGTGTTCATCGGGCTCGGATTTATCATGATCGAGATTGCGCTGATGCAGAAACTGATTCTGTTTCTCGGGCATCCGGTGTATGCGCTGGCGGTGGTGCTGACGGTGATTTTGATCTCTGCCGGAACGGGTTCATACTTGACTCGGAACCACGATCATCAGACCAGCAGGAGATATGGACGATTTCTCTTCCCGGCGATCATCACGGCTGTCGCGGTTGTTACTTTTGCCCTGCCGCTGATGATTGAAGCAACGTTTGGATTGCCGTTGTTTTGGAGAATCCTGATTGCGGCTGTGATTGTTGCGCCGATCGGAGTGTTGCTCGGACAACCCTTCCCGATTGAGCTGAAGGCGGTGGAACATCACCGGCGGGAGATCATTCCGTGGGTGTGGAGCCTGAATGGAGCGGCTTCGGTGCTCGGTTCGGTGGCGGCGGTGGCGCTGGCGATGGCGTATGGGTTTACGGCGGTGCTGTTGATAGGTGCGGGATGTTATGTGATGGCGTTTTTGACGCGGGGGAAGGGGTAGCGTTCATTCGTTCTGGGAGCTACTTGCGTTTGAGACTATCGGGAGAATCAGGCTTAGATTGTGGCAACTCCTGCAACGGAGTCATATAATTGTGGTTCCAGCGAGGTTCCTGATACGCGCTGACCTTCGGATGGAGGATGTTTGGCAGCCTAATGTAGTCTAACGATGTATAGGCTCTGTTCAGAGTATCACTTAAGTCAATGAAGAAGTATCTGAAAAACGAATGCTCACTACCGTCCCAAAACAAGACATCTTGTTCCAAGTTCGACCTTCCAAGTACCAAGTTTGATCGGTAGGATTTGCCCTACGAAGAAAACGGTATCCCCTCTTTTCAGTTCTTCCCTGCAGTTCCCCGGTTGAGTTAGTATATCGTATCCTTCGCCTGGCAATATCTTTCCGGTGACATTGTATGCATTGAAGATGCCCGCCCTAAAGTAAAACAAGATAGTGAGTGGTTGACCTACCCTCAGAGTGTTATCGTCAACCTTGAGTATTATGGTTTCAAAGGCATTTCCTTCCATGCCGGCAAATGCGAGAGAACGGAACACGAGAATGATTGCCAAAGTGACCAGAACATTGCGATAAGACGTAAGCAGCTTTCTCCCTTCGTGCGCGGCAATTGTGTTCTAGCGTAAATGCCAACGAATTGACGTGACAGATTGCGGATTTGATTAAAGGAAATGGGTGGCCGGTCTGCTGTCAAGTTGCATTTGGATATTTGTGGGCACGTTTGTCTACCGTGGAAGATAAAACGGGGTCGAATTGCTTCGACCCCGCTGGTGAATTCTGGAAGGTTCACGCGGAGGAGATAATCACCTCACTTAAGCCAACTCATCTCGATGCGGCCAACTCAAGTCTAAGTTCCAATGTACGAGCGCAGTGGGAAGTATCGAGCAATCCATACTCGCCCTTCAAGATCTTGTCGACGATCTTGATGAACTTCCATGAAACCACAGACTGCAACTCGTAAGGGTGCCAGAGCTCCTTCTCCCCGATGGGAGCCAGTTTCTCGTTGGTCTTGCGACGTGGCATAATAGTACCTCCAATCAGACGTTGATTGAAGTCAGCACCCGAATGATTGGTCGTGCGTGGTCAGCCCGCTTTGATGGGTGTATCTTAGAGAAACGTTGGGCGGTTCGTTGTGAGGGTGAACCTTCCACCTATTAGTTTTTTGACATACACTTCAACGTTTGAACTTCGAGTGTAAGTGATTGATAGCCCGCCACTTATAGATGTGCACCACTTGTTGAGTAACCCCCAGCACTGCCGCCGCATCACGTTCAGTCTTGCCGGAAAGCAGTAACAGCAAAGTCTGACGCTGACGTTCGGACAAACTGTGATTGATGTGCCAGACCAATTTGCGTTTGTATCTGGAGTAGTCGCGGGCGGTCGGTTCGCTCTCGCCGGAATGGTAATAGGCGGACATTTCCTGCGAAAATTGTTCGAGGATTTGCTGGTCGACGATGATTTCGGCAAACTGGTACTCGCGCCTGGACATTGTCGCTGCCGCCAGTGTTGATAGATTGGATATTTAGTTGATCAAAGATAACCGTGCGGAAGGCTCTGTCAAGGAGAACGGCGAAGAATCGGCGACTAGTTGTCGCTCAGGTGATACATCAAACCGAAATAAACGGGAAAGAAGAGCATGTTTTCGCGCAGCGGGCCGACGGTGGCGCCGGAGGTTTCCCAACTGGCGCTGAAGGAGTTGAGGCTGACGGCTTCGATTGAAAAGGCGAGGCTGATATCGGGGGTTATCGAGCCGTGGATTCCGAGTCCAATCGAGAAGACCGGTTCTGCGCCGAGGCTGTAGTCTTTGTACTGGATACCGCCGGCTTCGAGTTGCGGCATCGAGATACGGTTAGCCTCGAAAAGCCCGGCTCCGAGTTTCATATAAGGCCGGTACTTGCCGTTCGCAACCAGAGAGTACTGCATGAAGATTCCAACCCGGCGGATACGCACGCGCGATTCGTCGGTGCCTTCAGGATAGATCGAAACCGTCTTGGGGTGGAAGTTCGAATACGAAACTTCCATGCCGGCAACAGTGGAGTTCGTGATGTAGTAACCAAAATCACCAGTGAGGGTGATTCCCTCTTTGCGCCAACTGGCAGCTATGACCTGATAGTTGGCATCGGCCAGTGCTCCCATCGGATAGGAGATTCCGAATTTTGGTGCGACGTAGACACTGCCGGTGCGGTCGATGTCGGCTGGGCGTTTTGATGCCAAGGATGTCGCTGAAAGCACACACAGCAGCGCAAGGGCGATGAAATTGTACATACGAGTTTGGTATCGACAAATTGCGGTGCGAGTTTAGCTTGAGCGAAAAATGGAAATGAGCTACGGACAGGCCGAGCAGGGTGGTTGCCCGCCGGCGAAAATGTAATTGATCAGTGAGACCGCATCGGAAATTGTGACCGATCCGGAGCAGTCAGCATCGCCTGCCAGCAGCGGCGAGGGCGGCGCACCGCCACCGAAAATATAGTTGATGAGCCAGACGGCATCGCTGATGCTGATTTGTGTACTGCCATCAGCATCGCCGCAAACATACTGGGGACAGCCGGTCTGGTCGGATGAGATGTGCTGGCAATAAAAGTTCTTAGCCTTGTCAACGGTGGACTTCAGGCTATTCAAGTCGCCGCTCAATTGACCGGCCAAGACGATCACGAATTTGAAAGAATCCTGCGGCGCAAGGAGGTTCTCGCGGACGCCGGCTACGACTACCGAGTTCAAGTCGCCGGTGACGGGAATGCCCTCGAATTTGGTGATGGTATTCATCTTGTTCCACAGGGTATCGGCACGGTACGTGCGCAGAGGTACCACGTAGCGGGCGTTTTCCCAGACGAATCCGCCGGGTGGCTGTTGACCGTCTTCGCGGATCACTGCCAACGCCGCCAGTCGTTGGGTATTCGGCGGTGAAGACGTTCCCTGCTGATAAACCATATGACGCGAGTCATCGCCGCCGGCGGTATTGGAGGAACCGTTGTCGGCGGGAATGTCCCAATCAACCGCATAACCGACGGTCAGGTTTTCGATGCGTCCGGAGGCGTTGTTCGGGCCGGGGTAAACACTAAACTGCGCCAAGTAGAAATCGGAATTCGTCAGAGCTTTGGGGGCATAGTAAGTCACGCGAAATGCGATAGTTGAATCGCGATTGACTCCGATGCCGGTGGCGCGGCGATAGTCTGGATTGCTGGTGTCAACGGTTAGATTGGATTTGGCATAAAGCGGGCCATAGGGATTTGCTACGCCGGGCTGGCCCCCGGAGCCCTGATAAATCAGCCAGCTAAGATTATCTGCACCGGTGCCGACGATCAGTGATCCATCGCGCAGGTAATTGACCCCGGCGGAAGTATAGGTGAACAAGTTGCCCTGTTCATACACGCCGACGCGACCGGCTTGATTGACATTGAGTCGATTGGTCGCGGTATTGATGGCAAAGTCAGTTGGGAGGAAGAACTCCTGAAAATTGTAGAGATCGATGTCGAACGACAATGTCGTAACCGAATCGCCGTTATTGTAAACAAAACGGACAACGGCCTGAAAGAGCCCTTCGGTGACGGGAGCGTTCACGCGCAGTTTCAATGAATCGGCAAAATTGCATCCGACCGGAACCGACGAATTGGGCGGATCATTCGGAAAACTAAGCCAGCCGGAGCCGGAGAGATAGGTGATTGAACGGGTGTAGTTGGCGGCGGCGTTTCCGGCATTGATCAGCACGAATGTGGTATCGCGTTGTTGCCCGGGAAGGGTGTGGAACGGGTAAGAGAGCGAGACCGGGCTGGAGCTAAGATGCGAATAGGTGGTTGTCGAGAAACAGGGATAGCTCAAATTCATCACCGGGTTGTTGGTCCAGGAACCTTCAGAATAAGCCACGGCACCGGGATCGCGGTCAAGAATATATTGAATGCGCAGACTATCGGTGACATAGGGAGCGGATGAGGACCAGTGTTCGGAACTGCAGGTACCTGCTGCGCAATTGTTTGAGGTGGTACTGGTAAGATTGACCGGCGGTCCCCAGGTTATGCCGCCGTTTTGCGACACCTGCGCATAGATTTCTCCATTTGCCCATCCGGCTTGCGAACAATCATGGGGTCCGGGATTGCCGAGATCATCGCCGGTGAAGTATGTATAGCTCGCATAGAGCCGGCTGGATCCTCCGACCACACATTCGCTCAAATTCATTTTGGCGATGTTCTTGTTCCAGATGCCGCGCTTACAATTGGCCTCGGAGTTGTCGGCATCGGCAAGGAGGCTGCGGCACTGCTGGCATTTGTCCCAATGATAGAGTCGTGCTCCCTGATTGCCCACTATCGAGCTGGCCGAGTCGAAGTAGGAAGTTGCCCAGAGAATATGCAGGCAACCATCGCTGGAATACAGCGTTGAAAGATCGGTGTAGGCGCGCTCGAGGTCAGCGCCGATGTAATTCGTGATATTGGTGGGAAGAAGCCAGGAGGAGCCGAGATCGGTCGATTCAGTAAAAATAACGTCATTATTCCGCTGCTGGATGGCGTCAGCGTGTGCACCGTCGGCGGAGCGGAGCCACACGATGGCAACTTTATTGGAATTAGGGTCCTGGGCAATTACTGCCGAGACAGTGGTCACAGAGTCTATCCATAAGCCGCAAGTAGCCGATGGCGCCGTCATGCCGGCGTTGGTCTTGTAGTACACCAAAGACAAGTTGACTTGTGCGCCCGAATACTCGGTGCTGACGAGATGGGCAATCGGTTGGCCGGAACCATTCACATCGACGGCGATTTTGGGCCAGAAGTATGGCCCGTCGACGCCGCCAGAACCGGAAATGATATTCTGGCAGTTGACCCCGGCGGCGGGAAAATTGAAAGTGGTGAAGGTCGCCAGACCCAGGCCATCACCGCGCGCCAGCTTGGTGCGATTGTCGTCGAGTTTATGATATGAGGCAACGGCTCGTCCGCCACCGGTAGCGTCGTAGCCGATGGAAGTGAAGCCGCCGCCGTTGACGACCGGATCGATTCCCGGATTGGATACATTCACTGCGCCGGAAAGGCTGTAGGCATAATAGGATGTGTTGCGATTGGCGGTGGAAGCGGCCGGCAGGTAATTCCAGACATTGTGGACCCAGCCGCCACCGATAACGATCTGGCGGCCCATCGAGCCGTTCTGCTGCATGTCATTCCAGGTTGTGCCGACCTGCACAGTCGAATTGGTGCCGAGGCGGAAATATTGTTCGGGTGCCGAAGACGATAAGGTCGAATCGACAATAGTCCCCTGCCCTGCGGTCAGAGGCTCGAGTGAAGGATTTGCGATTCGATCACTGAAGTGCGGCCGCGAGGTGCCGCCCAGGACCAGGGAGCATGAAAACAAAACTGCCGAGAACGATAGAAGAAGAATTACGAACGTGCGGGCAATGAGCTGCTTGACAGGTAAAGTCATCCGGCTATTTCCAGAGTTGTGAAGTACTTGTTGTTGCTCCTGCCCAGAATATAGTCAAAATCAATAAAAAGCAAGCGAAATAGCTCCTGTTACTGCCTAAGGACAGGCGGCACAAGGGACCGGGCCGCCGGAGAAGATGTAATTGATCAGATACACGGCGTCGGAAATCGTCACGGCTCCGCTGCAGTCGGCAGTCAGCTGACAAGAGCGGGTCAGGCGCCGGTCCGCCGGAAAAGATATAGTTGATCAGGAAAACGGCGTCGGAGATGGTCACGGTACCGCTGCCGTCGGCATCGCCGCAGATCCCCTGCGATGCGGAAATGATGATTGTCAACGAAGTCGTATCTGCGCGTGGCGGCGAGTCCGAGTCCCGGCAGACAATGGTGAAGAAGTACTGCGCGGGAAATGTCGGTGTACCGCTGATGGTTGCGCTTGCAGTGTCGAAGGTCAGGCCGAACGGCAAGTCACCACCGAGGAATTGCCAGTGATAAGGCTGCACTCCCCCGACCGCCTGCATCGTCGTTGAGTAAGGCTCGCCGGCGAAGCCCTCCGGAAGCGAGGTTGAGATCACGTGGACACCAAAGGGAACGAGTGCTGTCGTGCGCAGGATCCACTGCTGGGGATCGAGCGAAATGGCGGTCACGGAGTCCGCGAATGGGATGGAGTAAGCGACGAAGCGTCCGAAGTTGTTGATCACGGTATCGACAACTCCGGCCGTGGTCGTAACGCGCGTCTTGACCGGCATGCGGAATACCGTCGGCGTCGTCTGCACTTGTTCAATGAAGAGATCGACGATGTAATCGCCGAGTCCGTTCGGACGACATTGCCAGGAGTATTCGTAATCGGGATGGCCTTCGCCGTAGATCCATTCGTTCATGAACCAGGAGATATCTTCACCAATCGAGGCACTGACAACATTGATGAAATCCTGGGTTGTCGCGGTGCCGTAGCGGAATTCGGAATTGGCAAAAGCGCGCACACCCTGGAAGAACGCCGAGTCACCGTAGACGCCGCGCAGCATGTGCAGGACCCAACCGGCTTTGTCGTAGGAGAGGTTGGAATCGTAGATCTCGGACTGCGTAAGATTCTCGACGTAGATTGAACCCGGACCCAGAAATTTCATCGTCTGCAGGTAGTTGTGATAGGCGGTTGTTCCGGCAGTGGCTTCGAAGAAGAGCGGCTCGGAATAAGTGGCAAAGCCTTCATTGATCCAGATATGATGGAAAGTCCGGCAGGTAATCATGTCACCCCACCACTGGTGGGCCGACTCATGAGCAATCACCCAATCCGTGTGGAAGTCAGTGGCGAACATCGCAAAGGTCTGGTGTTCCATGGCGCCGTTCCAGCCGAAATCGGCACAGCCCATTTTTTCGTTGATGTAGGGATAGGTGCCGTAGCGGTCGCTGAGAATGGTCAGTGATTGCGGTCCGAGATTCTGGAAAGCGGTCATCGCGGCGGTATTGCCGGGCAGCGAATAGCTGTAATACGGGATCGAATCGTTGCCGTGAGTCCAGGTCTGGATGTTCTTGGAGTAGGTGGCACAGCAAAATGCCACGAGATAGGTGCAGATCGGATAGCGATGCCGGAAGTGCTCGAGTTTGCGTCCGCCGCCGAGGCTGGTGGAGGTGACGAGCATGCCGTTGGTGGCCACGTCATAGGTCGACGGGCATTCGATAAAGAGATCAAGCGAGTCAACCTTGTCTTCCGGGTAATCCTTGCTGGGCCACCAGTATCTTGCCCGAAACGGCGTCGCCTTGGTCCAGCACAGCTGCGTTGAGAATTGCGTCGTGAAAGTCAACCCGGCGGAGCCGTCATAATACGGGACACCGTGGTAGTAAACAGTCATCGCAAATTCCTGATTCTGCGCAACAGCCGCGGGGAGGTTGATCGAAAGCAAATGCGCGGCATGAGTAAAGGTCGCAGCGGCAACGCCGACTTTCACCGAATCGACCGTCAACTCATTGCGAAGATTGAGGTCGACTCGATTGAGTCCGGCGATCAAGGACTTGATCTGGTAGTCGACCGACGCATTGATCGAGGAGGCGGTGAAATTGAGGTTGAGGTGGAGTCCGTAATAACGCATGTCGAAATCGTTCTGGTTGCCGTCGACTTTTTCGCCGCCAAACAGGTTCTCGATAATTGCCTGTTGGTTGCCTTCAGAGTGAATCTTGTAGAAAGCGTGGCGGGCTTCTTTGATTTCAGCAATGTCCGGTTCGGAGAGGTTGTTCCAATCGTAAGCAGACAAACTGCCGCCCAACAAAACAACGACGAGTGCCGCGACTCCAAGTAGCTTATTCATAATGTACGCATTTTCCTGTTGGTGTAATTATCGACAGGCTATCGATTAATAATACGCCGGAGCGGGCGATTCGTCAATAATGAATCGCCCGGGCGGGATGGCTGTAGTCCGGATTTTAGGGACAGGCCGCGCAAGGCGCGGGGCCGCCGGAGAAGATATAATTTATCATGTAAACGGCGTCGGAAACGTTGACACTGGTGTTGCAGTCGACATCGGCCGTTCTTAGCGGCACCGGAGGCAAGCCGCCGGAGAAGATGTAACCAATCAGAAAGACGACGTCAGAAATGGTTTTCACGCCATTGCCATCGATATCGCCGCACATTCCGCAGGCATCCCCGACCCCGTCATGGTTGCTGTCCTGTTGGAGCGGATTGGCGATATACGGGCAATTATCAACCGGACAGGTATTGACCGGGAAGCCGGGATTGCCGAAGCCGTCGTGGTCGGTATCGGTGCAGATATCGCAGGCGTCGCCGATGCCATCATTGTCGACATCGGATTGATTCGTGTTCACAACGGTCGGACAGTTGTCACAGGCATCGCCGAACTGGTCGTTGTCGATGTTTCCCTGGAGTGGGTTGAAGGCGTTTGCGCAGTTGTCGACATTGCCGCAGGCGCCGTCGCCGTCGGCATCGTTGAAGGGATCAAGCGGGCAGAAGTCGCAGAGATCGCCAAAACCGTCGCCATCGGCATCCTCCTGCAGCGGATTTGGTCCGAAAGGACAGTTGTCGACGAGGTCAATGACACCGTCGGCATCGGCATCGGGCAGACCGAGGTCGTACTCGGCGAGGACGATCGGCATCGCCGGATTGCCGGTGTAGCGTTGAGCGTAGATCTTGCCGCGGATGCCGACATTGAAGTGAGTCGTACGATATTCCGCGACGATTGAATCTCCGGGGGCGCTGACTTGAACCGGAGCCAGCCAGTTGGTGCCGGCATCAAACGACCAGGCAGCAAACAGCTTGTGACTCTTCACGAAAACACAGCCGACCGTATCGCCGACAATGCCGGTAATGGTCGGAAAGTTCTCGGCATCCAGACTACCGGCAACCACACTGAGCAGCGCGATGTTGTCGACATCCCAAAAATTGCCGCGCAGGCAGACGATATCGACGTTGGCCGTGTCGGCATTGTCATAAAGTGCGGCAACGACGATGATCTTGCCGCTGTCCACGGACATGTCGGGATAACGCAGATGCTCGTTGTTGTTGGTCATTTCAAAGATTGCGGCGTCGGTGGTCATCGTCCAATTGTATTGGAAATCCTGCCGGAAAAAGAACTTGTACTGGTTATCAGTTGTATCGAGATAGTCATAGACGGCAAAAGCATAATTGTTCATGGTATCGATTGCGGCGGCAGTAGTTTTGCAGTGAGGAAACTGGGCATAGTAACTGCCGAATGGAAGATTATTTTGGCGGCCGAAAATGGTCGGCACGTCCTTGAGAGAATCGAGACCGCCACGGCTCATGATCGCCGATTCAAATCCCCAGTTCCACGCCTGCAGGGGATACGGTGCAGCGGCGATATCCGCCATGATCATGCCCTTCCAGCTCAGCGATGCCAGACTGAAGTAGGAAACGGTCCAACCGGCCGGATTGTTAGGATCCGGGACGTCGGCGAGCATGAAAGCGCCGCCGTTCTGAAACGACTTCGGCGGCACAAATGTACCGAGCATGCGGGTACCGCTGTTGAAGTTGTCGACCGAGGGGTACGAACTGCCAAAGAGGTCAAGGAAACAGCAACTGCTCCAGGAAGTGCCGTAGTTGAGGGAACCATTGATATAGGTGTAGCTGGAGTCGAACGTCCCATTATAGAATTCGTACAAGCGCGCCATGACGCCGCTGCCGTTGGCCGCTGCGGAAGGATGCCGCCACTGCTGGGCAACCAGCGCCTCTTCACGGTTGGATTGCTGCAGAAGTCCGGCAAAGTCGGAGTAGCTAAGGGTTTGTTCGGTTGGAGAAAGCATGACGGGGCGGTCGAGCACGTCGACGGTGCGGGCGTCGGACTTTGCGACACGCCGTGAAGGCGAATCATCTGCCCAGATTATTGAAGAGAAAAGAAATACGTGGAATGCAACGAGCCCCCCAAGCCAAAACCGCCGCCTCGTCCGCATGTGCAACTCCTTGTTGATGCGAAGTAATTGTGTCGTGTCGGCACCGCGCAATCTCCCAAGCCAAATGCGCCAAGACGGGCAAGTGCTTTATCGCCGCAAGAGGTGGACACCAAACCTTGAGTAAATTGAACGCTTACATATTAAGTGCAAAAACAATAATTGTCAATTGGCAATTCTTGGGGAAGTACAGATTTTCGGTACTGACTCCAGATAATGCGCTGCGAACGCGGACGTGCTGGACTTAAGATTAACGAGTGTTAGGCTTCCTTCAGCCAACGCAACATCTCTTTGAGTGTCGGTTCTTTGCCGTACATCAACATTCCAATGCGAAAGATGCGTCCGGCGATAGTTCGCATCAGCCAGGTGGAGGCGACAAGAATCGCCAGCGATAACGCCATCTCCCAAAGGGGCACTTCGGTCAGCACGATTCGCACCGGCAGGACTGCGGGGGATGTAATCGGCAAGAGGCCGAGAACACGGGTCAGAATTGATTCGGGCGCCTTGAAGGCAATCAGTGCCGCTGCAATTGAGGGCAGCAGCGGTAGGAAGAGCGCTGAAGTGCGGGAAGAAGTATTCGGATCGTTGATGGTGGCAGCAAACGCGGCCAGGAAGGTGTTCCAGAAGAGGAACCCGCCAAGGGTGACGACGATCAGGACAATTATGTTGAGCGGACTGGTGAATTCGATCGGTATCGGCAGGCCGGAACCGGTCAAGTACATGATCAACATGAACGGCAGCGAACTGACAACCACGACGGCAGTCCCGGTGGCGGCGTAAGCCGACACGCCAAGAATCTTGCCGTCGATCCATTGTTGCGGAGTCACCGCCGAAATGATTTGCTCGGTGACGCGCAGCTGTTTTTCGCCGGTGATGGAGACCATCTGGCAGGCCAGGCTGTTGAAGATACCCATCAACATCAGCATGATCAGCAGTCCGGCTGCGATTTTCTCGGCCAGCGATGACGGCCCGCGGCTCAATTCGTGATAGGCAATACTGATTTTCATCGGCATCATGGCATCAACCAGTTGATCGGCCGAGACGTCCATCGCTGCGAGTTTGAGACGCCGTCGTTCAGCCGTTAGAATCTCCTCGAGTTCCGATTGCCAGCGCGGGCTCTTCGGAACAACCAATTCAGCCTCATCCACACTATGCAGAATCAGCAAGCCGTCGATTTCGCCGCTGCCGACCATGTCCCGCAGAGCCGATTCGTTCAGTCCCGTCGTGGGGGTCGTTAGAACGATCCGGGAACCGGCAAAGTGGAGTTGCGGCAATACCTCGGAATTGATCACCGCGAGATTCACCGGAGCCGTGTTCTTCTTCTCCAGAAAATAGCGGGTGCCGGAGACAATGAAGCCGAAGGCAACAAACGTGATGAAGGTAATGATCATGCCCTTGAGTTTAAACCAGCGCATAAACTCCCAGCGGCTGATTTCGAGGACCGTCCGGAAGTAGCTCATTGTTGGTCCTCCGTGACGCTTTCGCCGCTGCGGCGGACAGCCTGGATGAAGATGTCATGCAGATTGGTCCTTTCGGTGTGGACACCAAGCAGTTCCAGCCGCGAAGCCGCTGCAATCAGGAATTTGTGCAGAGGTTCGCCTTTGCGAAGATAAAAGGCATACTCCCCTGCCCCGCGGCGTTCGAGATACTGCACAATTTCCAGCGACTCGAGTTCTGTGACGTTGGCGTTGTCTCTGACGGAAAGGATGATCTTGTCGGCAGTCTGGGCCTGGTCACGGATCTGCGCGAGAGTGCCGTAGAGTACCCGTCGTCCTTGATTCATCAACAAAACGCGATCGGCCAGCCGCTCAACCAGATCCATCTGGTGCGCACACAAGACGATGGTCATTCCCTGATCGCGCAGTTCACGGATGACATCGATAAATGATTCCTGATTAATCGGGTCGAGACCGGAAAACGGTTCGTCGAGGACGGCAAATTCCGGCGTGTGCAGAATGGCGGAAATGAACTGGACCTTCTGCTGGTTACCTTTGGAAAGCGTCTCCAGCTTATCGTCGGCGCGGTCGCCGAGGGCTACGCGTTCGAGCCAGTGGCGGGCACGGGCGGAGGCATCCTTGCGGGACAATCCACGCAACACGGCCATGTATGTCAGGGTTCGCAGAATCGGAATGTCGCGATAGAGTCCGCGGTCTTCGGGCAAGTAGCCCAGTTTGGCAGACGGGAGCCGGTGGCTTTCCCCCTGCCCCAATTCAAAGGCGATGGTGCCGGCGTCGGGTTTGATGATGCCGAGGAGCATGCGGATGGTCGTGGTTTTCCCCGCGCCATTGGGACCGAGCAAGGCGAAAATTTCTCCCTGCCTGACTGTGAACGAGAGATCATCAACAGCCCTTTGTTTTTGAAACTGCTTGGCGATAGATTGAACGATGAGGATGTCGTTTTTCATGCGCACAGCGAATATATACGCACGAGCGATAAAGTGGTTACGAAAATCGTAATGGCAGGTGCCTGGCTATTCGATCCCCTTGATTTCGGTGATTTCCCCGCTCCATTCGTTAGAGCCAAACCTGAATTCGACGACTTCGCCGACCTTTTTCCCCATTAACAACTTGGCAACGGGGGCGGCGAATGTCACCATGTCGGGCATCAGGTCGAGTTCGTATTCCACCGGGCCGACGAGGTTGAAGATATGCACGTCTTTGGTTTTGGTATCGACGACGGTGGCCTGCGTCCCGAAGAGCACTTTCTCCGGCTTGGTGCTGCTGGCGTCGATAACCCGGCCCTTAAGATAGCTTTTGAAGCGCTGCATCTTTTCGAGCAAGAGTACCTGGCGTTCCTTGGCGGCGTGGTAGGCGGAGTTTTCCTTGAGGTCACCCAATGCTGCGGCCTCGCCGATATCTTTGGAGTTGCCGTCGATATCTTTCTTGAGGTCGCCGATTTTCTCGGTCAGAATTTTGTGGGTGCTTCTCAGAATAGGGACTTCCATCGTACTCGATCCTTTAGTTATCGTTTTGGCTGGCGCCTGGCAATATTCTTAAACACGCAATTGTCATGAGGCGTGTTTGCGTTGAAAACCCCGGTCAAGATTCTCGAAGGTTTCGGGGATATTAGTAAAAGCCGGTGAAGGGACTCGAACCCCCGACCAGCTGATTACAAATCAGCTGCTCTACCAACTGAGCTACACCGGCTTGGAATTTGTCGGCCACGGGCCGCTGGGCGCTCGCATGGCATGATTATTTATCGTCATCAGGGGCGAATGTCAACATCAAAAGTGGGGCCAGGCGTAATCGATGCGGTCGCTATCGAGAAATCGGATCCGCGATCCCGATTACAGGAGAGCTTGAACTGCGGTAACAGCCTCCTCTACCAACGAAGCGGATCGAAAGTGGAACCGCAATAATCGTCCAACCCGCCGTGGCTTAATGTGCGAGGTTAGAACCATTGTGGATGTCGGTCGGCCGATTTAGGCGTTCGGTTTTTCACTGTCTTTGCGCCGGGTAATCCAGACCATTGCACCGAAGAGAGCGACGGTCAAGACAACGCCGGCAAAAATGACGGCCACGAGAAAATAAAGGCTCCAACTCATGTCTCCTCCTCGAGAGAATAGCACTCGTCATGCCGGCACGACGGTGCACGTTGCCAGTTGCGCAATCATGAGTCTGCGAGGCAATGAAGACTTTACCCGTTCAAATCATGATTGCAGTTGCAATCCTTAGACTATGAATGTTGTCGTTCGATTGAGATATGTTGCGTAAAGCCACTATAGCACCCTCAACCCGAGATAACAAGATAAAAATTACCATTTTGATACAAAATTATAGTTGACAGAAAATGCCATGAATGATTACTTATGATTCACAATAGCTTTTCTATCACAAACGTCGTCCGAGGAGATGACATGAACTGGCTACCGCAACAGGTACGACCGCTATTATTGGCCTTCGCATTAGTCATTACCGCGTTTTTGGCCGGCAGATATCTATTCATGCCGGAAACCTTCGGGCAGTACGGCCACTATCGCGCCGCGGCGGTCGACGAGATACAAGCCCAGTCAGTTGCCTATGCAGGCTATCAGGCCTGCATGGAATGTCACGACGATATTTTTGCCGAGCGATCTAAATCGCAGCATCGCAGCATTGCCTGCGAGACCTGCCACGGTCCCGCCGCCGCCCACATTGAAGCTCCGGATGAGCATTTGCCGGATATCCCAAAAGAGCGTGACTTCTGCCCACTTTGTCATGGCTATAATATATCGCGCCCGACCGGATTCCCGCAGGTAATTGCCGAGCGGCATAATCCTGGACAACCGTGCCAAGCCTGCCACGACCCGCATAATCCGGTGTTGCCCAATGCGCCCGCCGAGTGCAGTGCCTGCCACCGGAACATCTATAATGTGAAGCTATCATCCCATCATGCAACCCTGGCCTGCACCGAGTGCCACATTGTGCCGGCGGAGCACTTCTCCTCGCCCAAGGGCACGCCGGCGGAGAAGCCGCGTGATCGCAGCGTTTGCGCGAAGTGTCACGACAGCGAGCTGGAGGGTAGCCGCGAAATTCCGAAAATCGACGTGCAGTCCCACGGAGGGCGTTATCTCTGCTGGGAATGCCATTATCCGCATTATCCGGAGGCATACCAATGAGCGCACAACATCCGGGCATGTCGCGACGCGACTTCATGGACAGCCTCTCGACAAAGCTGACGCTATGGCTGACGCTGGCAGCGACGGTCGATCCAATGGAGTTACTCGCAGAAGCCAAGAAGGACTACGACCCGACCCAACACAACTATGCCATGGGAGTGGATGTTCACAAGTGCATTGGCTGCGGCCGTTGTGCCGTCGCCTGCAAAGAAGAGAACCATGTACCCAAGGAACCGATGTTTTTCCGCACGTGGATCGAAAGATATGTGGTTCCGGTCAAGGGCGACACCCGTGTGGAGTCGCCAAACGGCGGGATCAATGGATTCAGCCAGGTCGAGGACGACAAGTCGATCTTGCGCACTTACTTTGTGCCCAAGCTCTGTAATCACTGCGAACAGGCACCCTGTGTGCAAGTCTGCCCCGTAGGAGCGACCTTCACCACCCGCGATGGCGTGGTTTTGGTTGACGAGACTTATTGCGTGGGATGTCGGTACTGTATTCAAGCCTGCCCTTATGGGGCGCGGTATCTTCACCCGGAGGAGAAGGTCGCCGACAAGTGCACGTTCTGTTATCACCGGATAACCAAAGGAATGCTGCCGGCCTGTGTCGAGGTGTGCCCGACCCAGGCGCGGGTATTCGGCGAGTTGGACAAGAGCAGTTCCCCGCTATTGCGTTTCCTGCGATTCAACGAGGTCAACGTTTTGAAGCCCTGGCTGAACACGAAACCCAAGGTCTTCTATGCCGGCGCCGACGGAGAGGTGATATAGGATATGATGGATTTATTAGCAACTGCGGGGGAGACGCTGTCGGGAGTGACCGGATACATCTATCCCAATGAGTATGAATTGCATTGGAGCATATTGATTGTAGTCTACCCCTACCTTACGGGGCTGGTCGCCGGCGCGTTCATATTGGCCTCTCTGGAGCGAGTTTTCAAAGTAACGGCGTTGCAGCCGGTCTACCGCCTGTCCCTGCTGGGGGCGCTGGCATTTTTGATAGTGGCGCCGCTGCCGCTGTTGGCACATCTGGGTCGACCGGAGCGCGCCCTGGAGATGTTCCTTACACCTCACACCAGTTCGGCGATGGCCATGTTTGGCTTTGTTTATGCCTGGTACTTGATGGTGGTCTTACTGCTGGAAATCTGGTTCGATTATCGCCGCGATTTCGTGGTCTGGTCGAACAGCAGTCGCGGGTTGCGCAAGTTCATCTACAAAGTCCTGACATTAGGGGCAACCGATATCTCGCCGAAGGCTCTGGCGCTCGATGAGAAGATCGGCCGCACGATCACGATTATTGGTATCCCCTCGGCGTTCCTGTTGCACGGATATGTCGGATTCATCTTCGGATCGGTCAAAGCCAATCCGTGGTGGAGCAGCGTGCTGATGCCGATCGTCTTTCTGTTTTCGGCGATAGTTTCGGGTATTGCGATCATATTGTTGCTCTACCTTTTGATGTCGCTGTTGCGCGGAAGACAGATTGACATGTCGTGCCTGAATAAGCTGGGCGAATTCCTGCTCTATGCGATGATTGTCGATTTCTCGCTGGAGCTTCTCGATTTTGTGCATCGGCTCTACGAATCGGAGGAATCGATCAACATTCTCTCGCAGATGATCAGCAGCCGATTGTTCATCAGCCTGATCGTAACCCAGATCATCATCGGCTCCGCTGTTCCCCTCATCGGGCTGGCGGTGGCACGCTTTGCGCGGATGCAGGACGAGATGCGCCGCCTGCTCTATTTTGTCTGCGCCGTACTCGTGCAAATCGGCATCTTCAGTACGCGCTGGAATGTCGTAATCGGCGGACAATTGTTTTCAAAGTCATTGCGCGGGCTGACAATCTACAAACTGGAATTGTTCGGGATTGAAGGATTGCTGGTGGCTTCCACCATGCTGATAATGCCGTTTGTCATTCTCTATTTCCTGTCGCGGGTGATGCCGGTCTGGATGGGCGCCAAACCAAAAGGCGTGTAAGGAAGCTGTAGAGTTAGATCAGGAGCTTCATGCTCCTGATCCTTTGCGCGATTAAGATCCCTCTCTTCTCTTTCCGATGCTCTATACGAGTGAACGGCAGGTCTCTAATCTGGATCGGGATGGTCGTCGGGTCGACTGTCGGCGGATTTCTTCCCCTGTTGTGGGGCGGCGATCTCCTGTCATTTTCCGGGTTGTTCGGCAGTGGGGCCGGCGGGATTCTCGGAATCTGGCTGGGTTATAAGGTGGGGACTTCGATCTAATACCTGTCACGCCTGCTTGCTCGACTTCATTACCCTTCTGGAATTACAACAGTGCCGATATTGCGGAACACCAAGCCTCCGAACTTGGTGCTTTTCATCCATTTTCCTCTTGACAGCGCATTGAGCCGTGACTATCCTTCAAGTATCAATACATAATGCATGTGGGGTAAAAATGAAGAGAGCCAACTTGATCTTCAAGATCGCCCTGGTAGTCGTTGCTTTGATGTGCGGTACTGCGATTGCCCAGATGAACGATCCTTCGGACGATTCGATTTTGGTGAAAAACATCAAAATCTGGTATCCCGGCGGTTCAGAAGCCGGTAAAATCAAAGCCGAATTATGGTGGCATCATCCGCAGTTTCCCTATTCAACAGCGACCAGAAGCATTTCTCTGCATCGGTACTGGGGTGATCTCGGAACGATTGTGTGCGATTCGATCCGGGGGCTTCAAGTGGCACCTTCGTATACGATAGAATACGCGTTCACAATCGACAATTCGCTCGCAAGAATCGACGCCGAGATTGATCTTCTTGATGACTCCATTTATTTCGATACTGGACATTATCACCTGGCAGACATGTATTTCACAGTGAACTCGACCGGCCGTTTTTTGACTAACGGAGCAACTGTGCGATTTTTCTGTCTGCCACCTCTGGCATGTATGTGGTGGGGCCGACATATCGCCAGCGTGAACATCATATCCGACCCGGGCGATTTCAACGGCGACGGTATGGTTAATGTCTCGGACTGCGTGTATGGTATCAGGTACATTTTCGAGGCGTTTACCGATCCTGTCCCATGCGGCGACGCCAATGGCGACTGCACTACGAATGTGAGCGACGTGGTCTATCTGCTGAATTATTTATTCTCCGGCGGACCGCAACCCGGGGCCGGGTGCGAGTTCTGGCGGTGAGGGTGGCGCGGGGTCAACGGTGGAAGTGTCAGGAGCGCAGGGCTCCTGACCTACTAAACTACCATTTAAGGAGTGGGTATGGAGTATAGGTGTTCGTGTGGAGCGATATCCACACTAAATGAGCAAGAAGCACTGTCGGCAGAATTCAAGTGCCCGCATTGCGGAAAGATCAGAGAGCCGAGCCCAAGCGAATCCCAAGCCACATCCAAAGCCATTGGTAGCCGGATTGCTTGCGGTACTCTCACCGGGACTTGGCCACCTTTATGCGGGCAGTCTTAAGTTTGCGATTTCGCTTTTGGTAATCACGATCGTCCTTTCCAACATCCTGTGGTTCATGATCATCTTCTGGGAGGCGCCCCCGTTCAATGTAATGATTCCGCTGCTGATCAGTGCAGCCTTCCTGATCTACTCAATTCTTTCAGCCGTAAGAGCCGCGAGAGCATATCACACCGCTGCTACGAAACCGAAACGGCATACCAAATTCCTCCACTATGCTGCAGTGACGATAGGCTCATGGATTCTGGCTGCGCTGCTCGTGCCGATATTTGGAAGTTACGAGACATATGTCACACCGACGGCCAGTATGGCGAATACCATAATGATGGGTGACAGGATTCTTTGCGATGAGTCGGCTTATGACAACAGTGACCCGCAGCGCGGCGATCTCGTGGTGTTCCTGTTTCCCGGCGACAAGAAGACTCTGCACGTCAAGCGTTGCATCGCTGTTGGTGGAGATTCAGTATTGATGATCGACAAGAAGGTGTTCGTAAACGGCGCAGGAGGTTTCACTACCACCGACGGGAGTGCACAGTGATCCGGGCATTGACTCCCGGCGCGACAGTTTCGGACCCTACGTGGTGCCGGCTAACAGCTTTTTCATGCTTGGGGACAACCGTGAAGACTCCTACGATTCACGCTATTGGGGACCGGTTCCGAAGGAACTAATCAGGGGCCGCGTGTTTCGGGTATGGTTCAATTTTAAGTTAGGGAGGATTGGGATACCGCTGAAGTAGAGATTCGATGGTCCGAATCGCACCTATGAAAAGGTCGCGGTCAAGACGATAAAAGAGCCTTGCTGGATTCCGGCTTTCGCCGGAATGACTTACACCGAGGTCAAGAGTACTCATCAAATGATCGCCCGTTGGGAATGGGCTTTTTCGACAGTTGGTAGGTCCGGATCCCTGCGGTCCGGACAATCTTTAGAGGACAGAAACTTGGTCCGAGCTGCAGGAGTTCGGACCTACTCTGCTTAATAAGCGACAAACCTGGATTCCCGCCTTCGGGAGTGTTGAAAAAAACCTCCCGTGTCGTTCTGAACCGCTGCGCAGGTGAAGAATCTGTTAGTCTTTGTTACGCAACACGAACAGATCCTTCGCTGCGCTCAGGATGACAGTATTGGACACTTCTTCAACAGACCCCTTCGCGGGAATGAAGGTCAGGGCGCCCGCCCCCTACAGCTTCTTCTTCCAGACGGTGCCCTGCGGGGTGTCCTCGAGGATGATGCCCATCGCCAGAAGTTGGTCGCGGATGGTGTCGGATTTCTTGAAGTCGCGGGCTTTGCGCGCGGCGATTCTTTCGGCAATCAGCTTCTCGACCTCGGCATCGAGTGAGACTTCTTCCTTCTGCAAAATCGCCAGCACCGAATCGAAACCATCCATTGTCGCCTTGACTTTGCCGGCGTCATCTTTGGAGATACCGCCCTCGGCGATCAGGCGATTGATGTCACGGACGAAATCGAAAATCGCCACCGAGCGACGGCGAGATGTTGAGATCGTCATCGAGGCCGTCGGTGAAGCCGGTCTTGACGCGCTCGATGTATTCATCGACCTTGCCGGAGGGAACGTCCTTGATGCCGGTTGTGAGATTGTCGTAGAAGTCGCGGAGGCGCTGGATCGCGGCTTTGGCGCCCTCGAGGCCGTCCATCGTGAAATTGAGCGACGCGCGGTAGTGCGTGGACAACAGCAGATAGCGGATCGCGACGGCGGGATAGCCCTTGTCGAGCAGTTCGCGGACGGTGAAGAAATTGCCGAGCGATTTCGACATCTTCTTGCTCTCGACGATCAGATGCGCGCTGTGGAGCCAGTAGTTGACGAATTTCTTGCCGGTGGCGGCCTCGGACTGCGCGATTTCGTTTTCGTGGTGCGGGAACATGTTGTCGACGCCGCCGGTGTGGATGTCGAACGACTCGCCGAGATATTTCATCGACATCGCCGAGCACTCCAGATGCCAGCCGGGACGGCCCTTGCCGACCTCGGTTTCCCAGAAGACGTCGCCGTCTTTTTCGTCCCAGCCCTTCCACAAGGCGAAATCGGAGACCTGTTCTTTTTCGTATTCATCGGAGGCGACGCGCTGTGAGGCGCCGGCCTGCAACTGCGTCAGATCCATGTGCGACAGTTTGCCGTATTCGCGGAATTTGGCGATGGAGAAGTAAATGTCGCTGCCCGCGCGATAAGCGACGCCTTTATCGAGCAGTGACTTGACGATTGCCACCATTTCGGGGATATGCGTGGTTGCCGCCGGATAGTGTTCGGCGCGTTCGATACGCAGTGCGTCGATGTCGTCGAAGAACGCCTTGATATACTCTGCCGTGTACTCGTCGAGGCTGACGCCTTTGGCGATCGAGCCCTTGATGGTCTTGTCGTCGATGTCGGTGAGGTTCATCACCTGCGTGACTTTGTAGCCGCGATATTTCAGGTAACGCCGAAGCAAGTCCTCGAACATGTAGGTGCGGAAATTGCCGATGTGGGCAAAATTGTAGACGGTCGGCCCGCAGGTATAGAGGCGGACCTCACCGGGATGGATCGGCGTGAATTCTTCGAGTTGGCGCGACATCGTGTTAAAGAATTTCAGCGGCATTTGTTTCTCCAAGTAGCATTGCCCTATCCCCGACCCTCTCCTACGGGAGATCGGAGTCGCGAAATTGATCTACGTATGCGTGGACGACTGCCGCGCACAAGGTCTTGTCATTCCCGCGAAAGCGGGAATCCAGGTTAGGCGCTTACATCACGTCTATGATGCTGGACACCTACGGCAACCGCGTTTGCGGAAACGCAGAACAAGAATTTACAACCCCCTCTATCCCCCTTTGCTAAGGGGGACTTTATTAAATCGAAGCCCACACACCACCGCTGCTCCCTAAGCGGGAGAGGGGAGGAAGCAAAATTGATTTACGTATGCGTGGACGACTGCCGCGCACACAACAGGTAGGTCAGACGCTCTTGCCTGACGACTCTCGTTATTCGGTAGGTCAGACATTCTTGTCTGACGACTTAATCCTGTGGACAGACAAAAATGTCTGTCCTACCGATCACAAATTCGACGCCCTCACCCCTACCCCTCTCCCTAAACGGGAGAGGGGAGGAAGCATCATAGCTTTACGCCTGCGTAAACGACTGCACAGTTTTGGCGTCGAGCTTCTTCATCAGTTCGACGACGAGTTTGACCGAAGCATCGTAATCACTGCGCGACATGACGGCATTGTGGCCGTGGATGTAACGCACGGCGGGGCCGATCACGATCGACGGCACGCCCACGCGCGACATGTGGATGCGTGTACCATCGGTGGTGCCGCCGCGCATCGACGACAGGTGGTACTTGATCTTCAATTTATCGGCGGTCGCCTGCACAAAGTGACGAAGCTTGACGTTCGGAATCATGCCGCCGTCAAAGACCAGGATCGAAGGTCCGCTGCCGACTTTTTCGTTAACATCGCCGGAGAATCCGGGCGTGTCGCGGGCAATTCCGGTGTCGAGCACGATCGCCAGATCCGGGTCGATCATCCACGCGGAAGTACCGGCACCGCGGCAGCCGACTTCCTCCTGCACCGAGCCAACGCTGTAGAGCGTGTTGGGATGCTTGACTTTTTCGAGGCGCCACATGACTTCGATGGCGGCGGCGCAGCCGAAGCGGTTGTCGATGGCCTTCGCCATGTACATATCTTTTTCGGCCATGATCGTGAATTTCGAGTCGGGGACAATGACATCGCCGACTGAGATGCCGAGTTTCTTTCTGACGTCGTACTTCCCCTTCACTCCGACGTCGATGTACATATCAGTGACCTCGATGACTTTTTTGCGGGCTTCCGGCTCGAGGAGATGCGGCGGTGTTGAGCCGACGACGCCGAGGATCGGTCCCTTCTTGCTGAGCACCATGACGCGCTGCGCCAATGCAACATGTCCCCACCAGCCGCCGAGCGGGAGGAATTTGAGGAAACCGTTTGGGGAAATCTCTGTTACCATGAAGCCAATTTCGTCGAGATGGCCGACAACCATGATTTTCGGCGAGGCGGATGTGCCTTTGCGCTCGGCAATGATCGAACCCATTTTGTCAAAAGTGACCTTGCCCAGCTTGCCGACGTGTTTCTTGAATATTTCGGCGACGGCGCTTTCATGTCCGGGAGGACCGTAGGCGTTGGTTAGTTCTTCCAGCAGTAATTCAGTTCTATCCACAGTTTACCTCCGTGGTTAAAATTACTATCCTCTTTTGCGCACCCTGAACATCAGGGATAGAGGAAACGATAATATTATTGTCTACGCATTTCAAGGTGAATCGTTGCAGCGGGCGCGAGGAGCAAGCGAAGAACAATACAACCCCCGAACCCCCTTTGTTAAAAATTATTGAAAAACCCCTCCCGTGTCATTCTGAACCGCTGCGAGGTGAAGAATCTGTTACTCATCTGTTACGCAACGCGAACAGATCCTCGCTACGCTCAGGATGACATTGTCGGACGCGTTTTCAACACTCCCGCTAAGGGGGAATAACTAAACGATCGAATCACGATTTCTTTAGAGACAGATCGATGATTTTCGAGAGCAGTTGTTCGAACGACAGGCCGGCGGCTTTGGCGGCTTTGGGGACGAGCGAGGTTGCGGTCATGCCGGGAAGCGTGTTGACTTCGAGACAGAACAGTTCGTTGTCGGGATTGAGGCGGAAATCGACGCGAGCGTATCCAGAACAGCCGAGCACCTGAAATGCAGTTAAGGCGAATTCCTTGGCATCCTTTTCGACGGCGGGATCGATTTCGGCAGGACAGAAATAGTCGGAAGCGCCTGAAGTGTATTTTGAGTGATAGTCATAAAAACCGGACTTGGGAACGATTTCGACAACGGGCAATGCCTCATCGCCAAGAATCGCCACCGTCAATTCGCGGCCGGGAATGAATTCCTCGACGAGAATACTGCGGTCGAACTCGCCGGCTAATCGGATTCCCTTAAGCAATTCATCGTATGTATGAACGATGCTCAAGCCGACGGTAGAGCCTTCGCAATTCGGTTTGACCACCATCGGGTATTCGAGTTCATCGGCTTCTTCACTGCCGAGATACTTGAAGATCGATGCTTCGTCGCCAAAGCAGACCGTGCGCGGCGAGGGTACGCCGACGGCACTGAGAATGAGTTTGGTGCGCTGTTTGTCCATTGCCAGTGCGGAGGCGAGCACGCCGGAGCCGGTGTAGGGCACGTGCGCAAGGTCGAACATCGCCTGCAGTGTGCCATTCTCGCCGAGTCCGCCGTGGAGCGCGATGAAGACGCAGTCGCAGTCGCGCATCGATGCCGGTATTGTCAGGTCGTATTTCTGACGCGGGGCAATTTCGCCGGATGGCAGTGAACCGGTCGTAGCGGCTCCCAGCAGGTCGTGACCGTCTTTGGTGTCGATCATCGCGACATCGTGGCCAATGGTCTTGAGGGCGGCGGCGATCGCCTTACCGGTGTTGAGCGACACCTCGCGTTCTTTTGATTCGCCCCCGGCCAGAACCAATATTCTCAAGTCGTTTCTCCTCGTCTGCGGCGCGCAACAATCTTGTAAATGATAAATCCTACCACAAGCAAAACTACGACTATGATTATCTGATTGTACGTTGCCAGTATTTGATCGATAACTGCCCAATCCTCGCGCAGTCGCTTAGCGAGATAGAGAACCAGAAAATTCCAGGTGATAGTCGAAATCGTGCTGTAAATCAGCATTCGCCATGCCGGTACGCGCCCGATACCGGCCAGCAAAGCGATCAAAGCACGGACACCAGTCAACCAACGCGAAGCGAGCAGCACCTTGTCGTGGTACTTTTCGAACCACATTTCTACATGGTCGAGACGCCGAACGCCCAGCCAGCGCGCGCGGTGGCTCGACAGAACCACGCGACCTTGTGTGCGGCCGACGTAATAAAGTCCCATCACGGAGATTAGCGTGCCGACGATCGATAGAATGTAGATCGTTGTCCACGAGGCGTTGCCGCCGGCAGCATAAACACCGCAGATGAAGATGCAGGTGTCGCCGGGATAGGGCGGGAAGAAATTTTCGATGATCATCGAGACCAGCACGAAGAGATAGATCCAGACCGCGCTGTGGCCGGCGACCATGTTGAGGATCTCGTCGGCTTTGGAGAAAAAGACTTCCACTACTTCTCCACCAACACCACTGCCATTGCCGCGATGCCCTCTTCCCTGCCGGTGAAGCCGAGTTTTTCGGAAGTGGTGGCTTTGAGCGAAATCGCGTCGTGCGCGACACCGGTAGCGGCGGCAATATTGGCGCGGATCTTCTCGGAGTATGGCGCGATCTTGGGACGTTCGCAGACGATGGTCATGTCGGCGTTGACCAGATTCCAGCCGTCACTGTTCAGCATTTCCATCACACGCAGCAGCAGTTTCATGGATGAGATATCCTTGAATTGCGGTTCGCCGGGCGGGAAGTGAATTCCGATATCGCCTTTGGCGACGGCGCCGAGCAGCGCATCACATAGCGCGTGCAGGAGTACGTCGGCATCCGAGTGGCCGAGCAATCCGAGTGGATGTTCAATCCGTTCACCGCCGAGGAAGAGCGCGCGCCCTTCGGCGAAGCGATGGACATCATATCCGCAACCGATTCTAATCATGGGATGCAATAAACGTAATCACAACGTTGATTGGGAATGGAAATTGTGGGGGGGGGGATGCTGCCGGACTGCGCGGAGAGCTACCGGTAAGCCATCGCCGTCCCGTCCCCTCCCCCCTAATTTCTATTGCTTCCGACCATGCCGTTTGTTATTAATTGGCCGGTTCATTATGCTTACTTTCCGGAGGGTTTGATGTCTGGTCATTCTAAATGGTCGACTATAAAAAGAAAGAAGGGTAAAGCCGATCAGGAACGTGGTCGTGTATTTACCAAATTGATCAAGGAAATCACCGTTGCCGCTCGTTTCGGAGGCGGCGATCCCGACGCCAATCCGCGCCTGCGCACGGCGATTTTGGCTGCCAAGTCCAGCTCTATGCCCGCCGACAACATCAAGCGCGCGATCCAGAAGGGTACCGGCGAGTTGGAAGGCGTCAGCTACGACGAAATCAACTACGAGGGCTACGGCCCCGGCGGCGTCGCCGTCATGGTGCAAGTGCTGACCGATAACAAGAACCGCGTCGTTGCCGAAGTACGCCATCTGTTCAGCAAATATGGCGGCAACATGGGCGAATCCGGCTCGCGTGGGCTGGATTTTCAGCAAAAGCGGCGTGATCGAAGTCGAACAATCGAAGATCGGCGAGGACGAACTGCTGGAACTGGCGCTCGAATCCGGCGCTTCCGACATGACGCGCGAAGGCGACATGTTCGAGATCACTACGCCGCCCGACGCTTTTGAAACTGTCCGCTCGGCGATTGAGAAAAGAGGCATTCCAATGGCCACCGCCGAGGTCACATTGGTACCGTCGACGACGGTCAAACTCGAGGGCAAACACGCGGAATCGATGATCAAGCTGATGGATGCGCTCGAGGAAAACGACGACGTCCAGAAGGTCTATGCCAATTTCGACATCGACGACGCGACTCTCGAGCGTTTGAGCGCATAAATGAAGATTCTCGGGATCGACCCCGGGCTGGCTGTTACCGGCTTCGGTGTCGTCGAGGTTCACAACAAGGGTGTCAAACTGCTAAACGCGGGCTGTTTTACGACTGAAAGCGGTGAAATTTCCGGACGACTCAAGCTGATCTTTGCGAAGATCAGCGATCTGGTGGAAACCGAGCGCCCCGATGAGGTCGCCGTTGAAGAGGGTTTCTACGGCAAAAATGTCAAAGTCGCTATGAGTCTCGGACAGGCTCGCGGAGCGGTGCTATTGGCTTGCACCCTCAAGAGCATCCCGGTTTTCGAGTATTCGCCGCGCGAAGTCAAACTATCAACAACCGGCCGGGGATCAGCATCCAAGGAACAAGTGAACTTCATGATTAAGGCCTTGCTCAATTTGAAAGAAATCGCCGGACCCAATGACGTCTCCGACGCGCTCGCTGTCGCCTACTGCCACTATCAACGCCGAGAGAAGAAATTTTGATATCATCACTGACCGGACGTCTAACGATTAAGCTTCCCGATCGGGCAGAAATCGTCGTCGGCGGTGTGGGCTACCGGGTACTGATACCGTTGTCCACCTATCAGGCTTTGCCCGACCTTGGCAGCGAAGTGACACTCGCGACCTCGATGCAGGTCCGCGAAAATGCGATTGACCTGATCGGTTTTTCGACGCAAGCTGAACGCGAAGTCTTCGAGGTATTGATCGGAGTCTCCGGTGTCGGTGTCAAGCTCGGCTTGACGATTTTGTCGGGCATAAAGATAGAGGACTTGTTTCGTTCAATACTCGAAGAAGACAAGTCATTGCTTTCGACCATCTCCGGTATCGGTCCCAAGACCGCTGGCAGATTGGTCCTTGAGTTGAAGGATAAAGTTGCCAAGATTGTTGCCACGACCGGAATCGGTGCGACGCACCGGCTCAATCAAGTCGAGGAAGCCGTACTCGCTTTGGAAGCTCTCGGCTACAGCCGTTACGAAGCACGCAAAGCGGTCGAGGCGGCAGTCAAAGGAAATCGGCTCGAATCACAATTCGGAAGTGATCATCCGCGAAGCCCTCAAGGCATCGGCGACATAAAGGAAGAATGAAAGAGCGCATCACAACACCGGAAATCATCCAGGGCGAGACCGAACTCGACGTCACCCTCCGCCCGTCTAAGTTCGATGAGTTTATCGGACAGGCCAAGGTCGTGGATAATCTCAAGGTCTTCATCCAGGCCGCCAAGCAGCGCGGCGAAGCGCTCGATCATGCGTTGTTCTATGGCCCCCCCGGTCTCGGCAAGACGACGCTGGCCTACATCATCGCGAATGAGCTTGGCGTCGGCATCAAGTCAACTTCCGGTCCGATTCTCGAGAAAGCCGCCGACCTGGCCGGAATCCTCACGAATCTAAATGAACGCGATGTCATCTTCATCGATGAGATCCACCGTATTAATCGTGTGGTCGAGGAATATCTCTATCCGGCGATGGAGGATTTCACGCTTGATATCATGATCGACAAGGGGCCGGCCGCGCGGTCGGTGAAACTGCCGCTCAAGCCGTTTACGCTGATCGGCGCCACGACCCGCGCCGGACTTCTGACCTCGCCGATGCGCGCCCGTTTCGGCGTGGTCGGCCGTTTGGACTATTACAGCACGGAAGATATCGGCCGCGTGATCACGCGCTCGGCGCGCATTCTCAAGGTCGAGATCGAAACGGGCGGAACCGGCCAGATCGCCAAGCGTTCACGCGGAACACCGCGAATTGCCAACCGGCTCCTGCGCCGTTTGCGCGACTTTGCGCGAGGTCCACGGCGATGGCCGCATCACCGAACAACTGGCGCACGACAGTTTGGAGCGCCTGGACGTCGATGAATTGGGGCTGGATGACATGGATAAGCGCATTCTAAGCGTCTTGATCGAAAAATTCCACGGCGGACCCGTCGGCTTGAGCACGCTGGCGGTTGCGGTGGGAGAAGAAGCGGAAACGCTGGAAGAGATCTACGAACCGTTTCTCATTCAGGAAGGACTGCTGGAGAGAACTCCGCGCGGCCGCACGGCCACCAACGCGGCGTTTACGCACATGAAGTACGATCAAAGCGCTTTTAAACAGGGGCGTTTGCTATAAGAACTATCGAGCACTGATCGATTTGGTACAATTCTTTTCAAAGACGGGTTATGGAGAAAATTACTTTTAAACTGCCGGATGACTTGATCGCTCAACATCCGCTGGAACGACGCGACCGCTGCAAACTGCTTCATCTGAACCGCTCCAGCGGCGAGACAAAAGAATATGTCTTCGCCGATATCGTGAACCTGCTGCGGCCCGATGACCTCCTGGTGTTGAACGACACCAAGGTTCAGCGCGCGCGGCTCTATGGCGTCGGCGGTCAGGCCGGCCGCAAGGTCGAAATCTTTCTGGTAGACAAACTCAAGGACGACGAATGGCTCTGCCTCGTGCGTCCGGGCAAGAAAGCGCACAACGGCGACAAGTTCTACTTCTCGGCGCGCGAATACTGCGAGATCATCAGCATTCTCGCCGACGGATCGCGCCGCGTGCGCTTTGTCGGCGCCCCGGCAAGTGAATTGATGGAAAAATTCGGCCACATGCCGCTGCCTCCCTACATTAAGCGCGATGACACTTCGGTCGATAGAAAGATGTATCAAACTGTCTACGCCAATGAGGGGTTCTCCATTGCTGCGCCGACAGCCGGATTGCATTTCACCGAGGAGCTGCTCGCCGATGTCGAGAAAACCGGAACGGAGATCTGCCGTATCCGCCTCGATGTCGGGCGCGGAACATTCAAGATGATCGAGACCAAGACTTACGAGAAGCACACGATGGATCCCGAGGAATACTGGATCTCCGAAGAATCCGCCAAGCAGATCAATACAGCGATGAAAAAGGGCCGACGCATCGTGGCTGTCGGCTCGACTGTCACGCGCACGCTCGAGGGTTGCTTCAAAGCGAACGGCGAAATCAAGCCGTCGCACGACGAGACCGACGTCTTCATTTATCCGGGCTTTCAGTTCAAAGTAGTGGGGGCGATGATCACCAATTTTCACCTTCCGGAATCGTCGCTTCTGGCGATGGTCGCAGCCTTTGCCACGCCGGAGCAGATTCTCACTGCTTATAACTTTGCCGTGGCGAACCGCTATCGATTCTACTCCTACGGCGATGCAATGTTGATTTCATGAAGAACTACGCCATCATCACGGCGGCCGGCAAGGGCACCCGTCTGCCCGGCGCAGTCGCCAAACAATTCCGTCCGCTCGGCTCCAAACCGCTGCTTGCCTGGACGATCGACAAATTCGAACAATGCCCCGCCATCGATGCGATCCATCTCGTCGTTTCCGGCGAAGATCTTGAACTATACGCACGAAGCCATCGTCGACCGCTTCAAGTACAAAAAAGTCGAACGCATCGTCGCGGGCGGCAAAACGCGTTTCGACTCGATTTTATGCGGTCTGCGCTCGGTTCCCGAAACCGCGAATCTGGTTTACATCCACGACGGCGTGCGCCCGCTGGTGAGCATTGCCGAAATCGAAGCTGTCGGCAAAGAAGCCGAAGCTTTTGACGCCGCGATTCTCGCCATGCGACAGACCGAGACCCTCAAGCGCATCGAGGACGGCTTTGTCATCGCCACACTTGATCGCGACAAAATCTGGGTCGCGCAGACGCCGCAGGTGTTCAAGTACGAAGCCATCATTTCGGCGTATATTCAGGCGCTCGAATCGAAACGCGACTTCACTGATGATTCCTCGGTCTGCGAAGCTTTCGGTATCAGTGTCCGCATTGTCGAAGGCTCCACCGCCAACATCAAAGTCACCACCCCCGAAGACCTCGACCTTGCCCGCAAACTTCTGACGATGGAGTAGGGGCACGAAGTTTTGTTTAGTAGGTCAGGAGCCCTGCGCTCCTGACACCGCGCCGCAGGCGCGGCCCATAATGTACCCGCTCCGATTTCGTGCATGCAGCACGGGCCAATGTTCAATCTTCAATGAATCCCGCCAAAAACGAAATCCATTCCCTCTATTCCCCGAAATCTTCTTTACCCCAATCGATCTCTTTGCTCCCCCAATCACGCCGATACAATCCTTCTCGATAATATTCATGCAACGATGTCCACTTCCAATCGAAAGGTGATATCACTAATCCATGCTTAACCGGATTATAATGCACATAATCGATGTGCCGATTGTAGTCGTCTTGGTCGCGAATAATATGATCCCAAAAGCGGTTCTGTCACACTCGGCCAGCTGCAAGTCCAAGTTGATTTCGGTAGCGCGCACCAAATGACATCTTGATTGATTGCATGACTCTTGAGATGTCCCATTCCATGGGATCAATGACAAAATGGAAGTGGTCAGGCAGGATAACCCATGCATGGAGGTCGAAAGACTGCTTTGCGCGAACTGCCTCAATTGACTCGAGCAGAAGCCCGGCGTTTTGAATGAGAAAGGGCTGGCGATCGTATGTTACGTTCGCGATGAAATAGATGTTTCCAAGTTGGTGAAATCGTCGTAATATGGACATGACAAAATATGATATGACCGTCGTTTCGATGCAAGTGGATTTCGCCCGATCGATGGGGCAGAGTTTAGTAGGCCAGAGCCCTGCGCTCCTGCCGAAGGTCCCGCGAAGCGGGATCCGTTGGAATTATTCTCTCTTGGACGGCGTTTAGACGAAATCGGAGCTAACACATCATTGACCGCGCCTACGGCGCGGTGTCAGGAGCACAGGGCTCCTGACCTACTTGTGCAAACTCATACCCCATTTGTCGGAACCCCGCGAAGCCAAATCTCCCACCCTGCGCTTCGCTCCGGGTGGGCTACCGGCTACGCTTTCTTGACTCTAACGTGCTTGCGCAACTCGTCGAGCGCCAGCTGTGAGACGACCAGCTTGTGCTTGTAAGCGGGTGTCTGGGGGATCTTATCGACAATGCTGACTTCGACGGTGAAGCGGCCCCTGAAGTAGCTTTCGTACGCTCTGGTAACAATCGGCAGATCGCGCTGTTCATCGAAGTCATCCGATGGTTCCAGTCGGACAAGCAGGCGATCTAGCGAAAGCTGCTCCAACTGCACGCGGCGATAGTGATGGAAGTCGGCGTTTTTCAGCTGGACAATGACATTCGGGCAGAATAGTCCGTCCCGGGACAACAGCAGATCCCGGCCGCGCCCGCCGACGACTTCCATGGTATCGAATCCCACCAACGCCGTGTCGGGGTAGCCGCGATAGATACCGACATCCTCGGTGTGGTAGCGGATCAGCGGGAAGGCGTAATTCTCAAATCCGGTTGAGATGATATTGCCGGGCGCGCCCGCGACCGGCCGGCCGTCATCGGTTTCGAACTCGAGATGGACGAAGTCGGAGTTGATATAGAGGTTGCCATCGGACAACTCCCCTGCCGAAGCCGTGTTTTCACGATTGCCGTAATATTCGCGGAGATTATCGCCGAAGAATCCGGTGATCAGTTCGCGATACTCCGGATAGACCTTTTCGCCCAAAACGCAGCAGACCGGAATTGGAATTTCCGGCAGGTTGTGGAGCCGCCAATAGTGAATCAACGTTGCCAGATTCGACGGCTGGGAGAAGACCATCTTGGGCCGAAATTCCTTGATCTGGCGATAGATGACCGGAGCGTGGTCGTAGGTTATGGAACGCGGGTCGAATTGCAGCGAGTTTTCGTTCATGTCGAGATGCGGCTGCATGTAGTCCTCGCCCTCGCGATTGGACAAAGTCAGATGCACGCGCGGGTCGCGGAAGCGGTAGCCCAGGTTGTGCCAGTGGCGCCAGACGATCGCGTTGCGAACAGTCTCGGCTTCCTGCGAACGATACATCACCATCCCGTCGCGCGTCGTCGCGCTGGTCACGGTTTGCACGGCCCTGAATTTGGCGAATTCATCGGACTTCAGGGCGTCATGATTGGCGACCACCTCATCCTTGTGCAAAGTCGGAATCCGGCGAAAATCAGCGAGAGTGCGGATCTCCTGCGGCTTGATGCCGTGCTCATCGAACAGCGTGTGATAATACGGAACGTGATGATAAGCGTAGTCGACCAGGGCGATAAGTCTCTGCAGGCGGTACGATTCGATCGCTTCCCGCGAAGCGCTTTGATGTTTCGTAATAGAACTGAACTTGCGTGAGAAGCTTGAACCATACTTGAGCGGTAATGGAATCGCCGTATGGTAAATCTTCCGAAGTGAGCGATTCAAGCGCGTCATGATTGTCCTGCCGACTTCACCTGCGCTACGATTTACGCGTTAGGAGGATTTCACGATAGACCGCCGCCGTTTCGAATCCGAGGCGCCGGTAACAGGAGATTGCCGGGATGTTGTCGCTTTTCACGTTCAGTCCAATCTCGTCGACTTGTTTAAGCAATTTCCGGCAGATGGCGGCAGTGACATCGCCCGCCAGGCCGCGTCCGCGAAAATCGGGATGTGTCGCAATGTTACCAAGCGCCGCCACGCGATATCGCATCGAGCAGACGTGCACCCCACCTGCGGCGGCCAGTCGGCCATCAAGGCGAACACCCCAATAGTGCCCCGTTTCCAACATGCGGGCGTCGAACCAGTTGCCGGGGTAGGCATCGCGGTAGAACGCCAGAATTTCTTCCTCGTCATGTATCGACAAGGGTACGGATTGTCTTGACGACACGCCCGCGAGCAAGTCCGGCTCGCGTAGGATCATCTTGTTGTGGTCGCCGTGGGAGTCGAGATTGAAATGGGTTGCGAGTGCATTTTCGAGACCGGGAGTCAAATGGGCATAAATTGTGTCCGGCAGATGCGGCGACAGCGCCTTGAGCAGATTGCTCGCCGGGCTGATATCGCCATTGACCAGGACGATTAAAGTCGGAAGGCCGGATGGGCGATAAAGCAGTGCCAGCGCCGTGATTTCCCCGCCCGACATCGACGCGTACCACGTCGTTTGCGGCCAGAAAAAGTCGTCGAGGTCGCCGATCAGGTAGATGTTGAGCGGCGTGTCGTGGCGCAAGTACCTCTCGATTACGTCGCGGTCGGTGAGAATTGTCAACTCGGACACGAGCTACTTCACGATGCGCAGGACTTCTCTGAACTTATCGCCCTTGGCGACGCGCAGAAGTTCAAAGAGCGTCATTTCGGTGGACATCACGCCGGCGCCAAGATCCTTCATTCTCTCGATACCCACTTGGCGGTTGGCGGCGGTACGCGAAGAAACGGCATCGACAATCAACTCGACTCCGAAGCCACCAATGAGCAGATCGCGGGCAGTCTGATAGACGCAAACGTGGGTTTCGATTCCGGTCAGCATCACCTGTTTGCGGCCGCTGGATTTGAGGGCGCTGGCAAACTTGTCATCGCCGCAGCAGCTGAAGGTGTCTTTCACCAACGGCGCGTTGCCGGACATCAGCTGTGCCAGCGACGGTATGGTGGCGCCGAGGCCTTCGGGGTACTGCTCGGTCCAGAGTATCGGGATTTCCAGTAACTGCGCGCCCTTGATCATGCGCTCGATGTTGGCATAGACGACTTCCTTGTCGTGCATCAATTGGGCGAGTTTGCCCTGGACATCGACGACGACGAGGACGCTATTATCGGTAGTTAACATGACGATTCCTTTCCTAGAGTGATAGCACTATCAGAACGTGGTCATTATAGCAGACGCGGGTGTCCGGCGCAACGACGCGAAATAAGAATCGTGAGCCAAAATCGTTGACAGAACCGGATTTTGGCTTATCTTGGGGCTGATCCATTAATTGAATCACCGCAATGGCTTGGGCTCAACGTCCTGAATTGGAATTGCCGCGCCTCAATAATGGACATGTTCGACCCATACAGGTTCTATTTCATTGTCACGATTGAACTTTGACGCAATTCAGATAGGAGATTTCATGCGCTTCAGGAAAAGGTCCGTTTCGATTACTGCAATCCTGCTCTTGTTCGTCGCTTCTGCTTTCGCAGCAGCACCGGCATGATCAGCTATCAGGGACGCCTTACCGACGGCGCCGGGCTGGCGCTCAACGGCAACTACTCGCTGACATTCAATATCTACGATGTTGCTGTAGGTGGCGTGCCGCTTTGGATCGAGACACAGAACCCTGTGGTTGTTGATGAAGGGCTCTTCAATGTTCTGTTGGGAGTGTCGTCCCGCTCAACGATGGTTATTCAGTGGAGCCAACCGCTTCATCGGTGTACAGGTCAACGGTGGAGCGGAGTTAGCTCCGCGCAAACAGATCGTCGCGGTGGCGTATGCGTTCACGGCTGTCGAGGCTGATTCGACCACATGGTCTGGCATTAAGGGCATTCCCGCAGGGTTTGCTGACGGTGTCGACGATGTCGGCGTGGGCGATATCACCGCTGTCAATACCTCAGGCGGGCTGACCGGCGGAGCGACTACCGGCGACGCGAATCTGTCGATTGCAGCCAACGGTGTCACGTCTTCCCATATTTCAGATGGCGCGATTGTCAATGCCGATGTTTCTGCTTCAGCCGCAATTGATCCCGGCAAGATCGCCGGCGGTGTCCCGACTCTCACCGGTGCCCAGACCTTTTCCGGAAACAACACCTTCACCGGCTCGGTCACCTTCTGCGATTCGACCGCCAAGTTCGACTGCGGCTCACTCATGCTCGGTCGCATAACCCCTCCTCCGATTGCGCTTCTGGCGGCCCGGCGTAATCTTAACACTCCTCTCAACAACTTGGGCCTTTATTCCTGGTTGGAAAACACTTCTACGGGTCAGATAACAGCGCTGTACGGATTGAGCCGATGCTCGACACCCGGTGGCAGTGGCATAGCAATCGGCACCTCTTCACGTGCCGAATCGGATGGTTCACTTCGCTACGGAGTGCAGGCGTATTCCCGGACTTACACCCGCAATCTCATTTCCGGTGGGACCTACGGTGTTCTTTCAAACGCATTCTGGGGAGCAAATGCGTTCGGAATCTACGCTTCTGCCGACAGCGCCGGATTCGGATACGCTGTTCGCGGTGCCGCCACCGCGAACACTACAGGATACGGTGTCTACGGCGCGGCTTACGACAACGCTACCTATGGGTATGGCGTCTATGGAGCGGCATTCAACAGCGGCTGGATCAACTATGCCGGTTATTTTGCCGGCGACGTCAATGTTACCGGCAATGTTCTCATGCCTGCCAAATTCACTGAAATCGATCATCCCCTTGACCCGGAAAACAAGGTCCTTCGTCTAGCGGGTGTCGATTCACCGGAGATGAAAATCATATACGACGGCATCGCGACAACCGATGCCAACGGTCAGGCGATCGTCACCATGCCTGAGTATTTCGATGCCCTGAATACTGAGTTCCGTTACCAGCTCACTGTCATCGGTGAGTTCGCTCAAGCCATCGTCGCGCAGAAACTCGAGAATGGACGATTCATGATCAGGACGGAGAAACCGAACCTCGAAGTGTCCTGGCAGGTCACGGGTGTCCGCAAGGATCCGTATGCCGCCGCCAACACAGTTCAGGTCGAATCGTCGAAACGCGACTCAGAGCGCGGCCATTATCTCCAGCCTGCCGCTTATGGATTGACTGCCGAACGCGGCGTCGATGCGGTAAGGCACAAAGACAGCGGAAACACCCCGATCGTGCATTCGGAAGTTCAATCGGAAGACGAAAGGTGATCCTTGAACAAGTTTGAATATTATGGCTCTATAAACATGTTATTTTTAAATAGCGCCGATGTCCCACTGGATTTGTCGTCGCCAACACTGATACTCGCACACTAAAGCCATGTAAAAATTGGACTCTCATTCGATAACGAGGTATGACTATGCCCAAATCCTGTTTGCTAAAATGGACTCGCAAGCTAGTTTTGACGTCCCTGATTCTGTCGACCACTGTGTTCGCTGCCGTTCCTGAAAAGATCAGCTATCAGGGCCGCGCCACCGACGGCAGTGGTCTGCCGCTGACCGGTACTTATTCCCTGACGTTTCGGATATATGATTCGGCGGCGTCAGGCAACCTCGTCTGGTCCGAAACGCAAAACGCCGTCAATATCAACGGCGGATTGTTCACAGTATTGCTTGGGTCCGTGACGCCTTTGGGCGAAGGAGTCTTTACCTCTCCCAGCCGCTATCTTACTGTTCAGATCGGCGCCGATCCAGAGTTGTCGCCGAGGCAGCAAATTGTAGCTGTGGCGTATGCAATGACTGCGGTGGAAGCTGACTCGGCTTCGTGGTCCGGTATAAAAGGTATCCCCGCCGGATTCGCTGATGGCACGGATAATGTAGGGACCGGAGACATCACAGCTGTGAACACCTCGGGAGGACTGACCGGCGGAGCAACAAGCGGTGATGCGAATATCTCCATTGCAGGCGGCGGCGTGACTTCCGCCCACATCGGTGACGGTCAGATCGTCAATGCCGACATCAATGTCGCCGCCAATATCGATGCCGGCAAGATCAATGGCACGGCAGCAACTTTGGACGCGGATAACCTCTTTTCCGCGAGTAATCGATTTGATGGCACCTTGCGCGTTTGCGATTCGACGTTCCGGATGGATTGTAATGGCATCTCGATCGGCCGCGACCTGACGCCATCGGCGTCTTACCTTATCCAGAGCCGTCGAAACTACACGTCTGATTTGGGCCGATACGGAGTATTCACCTCATTGCACAATAGCGGTTCAGGAAATGTCTTCGGCAGCTATTCCAGTGCAATTGCCTCGACGCTCGGGGATGCCGGCGCAGGAACTGTTTACGGGTCCTATTCCCTGGGCGAGTCGGACAATTCAGCTCGCTACGGCTCCTACTCAACCTGTTCTGCCCGCAATGCCGCGTTGACAACGGGTGCAAGCTATGGACACTACGCGTCTGCATTTGATGGGGAAGTCGCCTATGGCGTATATGGACGCGCAACATCGGCCAACATTGGTTATGGCGTCTTTGGTGAAGCGGATGCTAACTCGGATAATGGCTACGGCGTGTTCGGCACCGTTGCCAATTCGGCGGGGCAAGGCAAAGCAATAGGGGCGCTCGCGAGCGAAAATGCGTTTCTCTCGTATGGCGTCGAAGCTTACTCTCAACAGAACAGTTCGGGCGGTATTGGCGTGCTTGGCGGTGCGAACGCCAATGAAGGAACGGGATATGGAGTCTATGGAGTCGCTTCGGCAAACACGACTGACAATTGGGCGGGATACTTCGGTGGTAACGTAAACGTCACAGGTACAGTCTTCATGCCTGCGAAGATGACGAGAATCGACCATCCGCTCGACCCGGAAAACAAGTACCTGACGCACAATACGGTCGAATCTTCGGAATTGACAAACCTGTACAGCGGCAATGCGGTTCTCGATGCCAGTGGCGAAGCTGTGGTGCTACTCCCCGACTGGTTTGAAGCCGCCAACAAGGACTTCCGTTATCAGCTCACCTGTATCGGCGGATACGCTCCGGTGTACGTCGCTGAAAACATCACGAGCAATCAGTTCAAGATCGCAGGCGGCAGTAATGGCTTGGAGGTCTCATGGCAGATCATGGCTGTTCGCAATGACCAATATGCCAAAGCCAATCCCATGAGTTCCGTCACCGACAAGCGTCCATTTGAGCGTGGCAAGTATCGATTCCCTGAAGTGTTTGGACTCGGCAAAGATCGCGCC
>CAVOPW010000001.1:0-14001 GCA_963698225.1 uncultured bacterium | reverse complement strand
CGGTGCGTCTACCAATTTCACCACTCCGGCGAATGGTGACTAATTAATCTTTTCCGGCGGCGCTGTCAAGTGATTCCCTTGGCGACGGAGGCTTGGAGTCAATCTTCGGATAGCGGTGTCGATCTGCCCGAAGCAGGTCAGCCCCCGGCAATGAAACCGGGGACTGATGACCGACCTGATTGGGTGTTCAGTTAATCCTTCTTATTCGAAGAAGTCACACTTCTTTCCGCTTCGGCAACCTTGACTTTTGCGAGATTCAGAAGCTCATCGATATTGAAGCCCATCGCTTGCGCGCTATCGAGAATCTGGCCAAGCATTTTGGGACCCATCATTGCCAATCGCGTCAATGAGCTGCCCTGCCCTTCCCCACTTCCGCCGCCATCATACATGATGATCTTGTCAACATTGCCCAACGGAGCCGCAATTGCGCCGAAGACTGATGCGAACGCTGTTACCACCGGCGGCAATTCGCGAGCGACTTCGAGCAGGATAGCCGCCTGGCTGAATTGCTTATAGGCTTCTGCTTTCTTGGCAAGACCTTCGGCCTCGGCGAGAAGTTTCTGCCTGATGACTTCCGCTTCAGCGATACCGGTCTCCCTCGTCACTTTGGCTCTCGCGAGACCCTCGGCTTCGATCGCGACACCCAAGCCTAAGCCCTCGACCTTGCGCTTGTGCGACTCTGCGTCGGCGCGAAGAATGATCGCTTTGTTGTCGCCCGATGCACGCGCCTCTTGCGCAATTTGGTAGCCTTCCGCTTCCTTGACTTGCGCATCGGCTTTGGCTTTTGCCGGGACGACGACATCAGCTTCCTGCTTCTTTTCTTCGCGCTTAATGTTCTGTTCTTCCACCGCGATCAATGCTCGCGCCTGCTCCTCTTCAATTTTAACCTCGGCAACAACCACGTTTTGCTTGGCGCGGGCGGTCGCCAAGGGACCGGCCTGGCTTGCGGTTGCAGTCTCCGTCGCGACTTCCGCAAAGTACTGCTGTCTGGCAACATCAGTTCGCTTGGTCGCTTCGGCTTTGATCTTTTCGTTTTCCTGATTGACAACCTCGGCCTGCTGGGCGGCAGTTGTCGATCGCTTCTTGGCTTCGGCCTGTGCTTCCGCCTCGCCAATTGAAGCGTCACGCTGGACTTCGGCGGTACGCTTCTTACCGAGTGCTTCGATGTAGCCCTGCGTGTCGGTAATCGATTGTGGATTGAACACGTCGATCTGGATTCCCAGACGGGCGAGATCTTCTCCCGCTTCCTTGAGAACTTCTGTACGGAACTTTTCGCGGTCGTTGATCAGCTCTTCGACCGTCAGGCGGCCAATCACGCCGCGCAAGTTCGATTCAAGCGTTTCCTGCGCGGTCTGGCGGATATCTTGAGCCGTCTTGCCCAGGAAGCGTCCGCCCGCAATCAGCAGTGAATCTGCGTCGTCCTTGAAGCGGATATTTGCCAGCGCTTCGACGGTGATGAGCACGCCGTCTTTGTTGGCCATATTTTTGGTTTGGACTTGCAGTGTGATTTCGGATAGATCCAAAAACTCGACGGCTTCAATGATCGGTTTACGCAACCGACCGCCGCCGGTGACAACCACGGTTCCGGCGGGGAGTAAGCGAACGGCAGAAACCCCGGTGCCGGTGACCAATGTCTCGGCGCCTTTCTTCTGGCCCGATTTTGCTCCGTAAAAGAATGCGGCCTTGTGCGGCGGCACCTTGACGTAGAAGCTCGTCATGATGCGCACCAATATCAACAGTGCCATCAGTGTGATGAAGCCCAGAATTGGCCACATGAGATTGGTGAAGAATTCAGTCACTTTATCCTCCTTATAACAAAGAAATCATAGTCGTCGTCGGTCTACGCTTCTTCAACAATCACGTGCTGCCCGACTTTATCAACGATCCGGACGGTCGAACCGAGTGGAATTGTATGGCCGTCCTTTGTCCGCGCCATATACGTATCTTCACGGCCTCGGACGCTGCAGGCAATCTGTCCGACTCCACCGGCCGGAATTGCGTCGATCAAGTGACCGATCAGCGCCGATGATATCTGATCTCGTGATTGTCGAGGACGCCTGCTGTCTCCAGATCGACTTGATGATGGTAAAGCCAATCAGTCCCATTACCAGGGCGCCGCCCATTCCCAGAAGCGAGGCCACCAACATTGTCCAATCGGTACCGGCGATAACACCGAATCCGGTGACCCCGAAGCCGACCATGGCAATGGCGAGCATCTTCACCGAAAAAATTGATGGTCCGCCATCGCCATCGCTCAAGGCACCATGATCAGAATCAGCGAAGTCATGATCGCTGTCGTGCCCGAACAAAAGACTGATCAGGAGAACTGCGAAGCCGAGGATTCCAATTGTAGCGAATAACAACATTTCTACACCTCCTTGTAGTGTATCGCATATGTCTTTACGGGGAACAATTAAACTGATTTTGCTCCGGGAGGTGATAGAAATCTTCGAAAAACGCAGAAAAATGTACAAACCGGGCAATTATCAGGTGAAGTTGTTGTCTATCTTAGTCCAACCGGTCAATGGTCTGGGGATCGATTAAAGCCGATTCCGGGCCATCGCCAGACGAGCTTCAGGTTGGCGCCCTTCGATTGTTGGTGGTCGAGCCTGCGAAACTGTTGTTTCCGGGACTCCAATTTTGGTAATATAGCCCGATGAATAAACGGACAGATTACCTAAGCTGGGATGACTACTTCATGGGTGTTGCCCTGTTGTCAGCCCAGCGCAGCAAGGACCCCAGCACGCAGGTCGGCGCCTGCATCGTCAGCGACAAGAACAAAATCGTCGGCATTGGATACAACGGATTTCCGATCGGATGCAGTGATGATGAACTTCCGTGGGATCGCGAGGCCGCCAGCCGTCTCGACACCAAGTATCCTTATGTCTGCCACGCCGAGATGAATGCCATTGTCAACAGCACCCAGGCGACACTCGCCGGAGCGCGTCTGTATGTCAGCCTCTTCCCTTGCAATGAATGCGCCAAGTTGATCATCCAGGTTGGTATCAAGAAAGTCATTTATCTTAGCGACAAGTACGCCCATGACGACCTGTTCATCGCGGCTCGCAAGATGTTCACGATGGCGGGTATCGAGTGCATGCAGTTGACTCCCAAGACTTCGACAATCAAGTTGGATTTCTCATGAAGTTGCACTCTTAAGTGGGCGGCAGACGTCCACGTCTGCCCCGTCTTTGAATTAGTCCCATTCGATTGACGTGTTGACTTCCGCAGAGAATTTCGGCTCACTTAATTTCCTTCAGTTCTCATCACCACAACGGTATGAAATTGGCATCCGGAACAATCCACAGCCCCGAAAGCGGGATCTTCGACCATGCCACGAACTAAGTAGATGGGCGCATTGCCATGCGCCCCTACGCAGGATTGTCGCGCTTTTCACGCGATGTCAGGAGCACAGAACTTGACCTGCTTTGTCAAGTACATTGAGTGACCACAAACGAAAACGTCCCGCACCGATCATGTCGGCACGGGACGTTTTCTGTGATATCAATACAACTTACTTACAAGCAGAACATGGCGCCGGGCCGCCACTGAAGATGTAGTTGATCAACAGCACCGCATCGGAGATCGTCACACCACCGCTGCAATCGGCATCGCCGGATTGAATCGGATCAGGCGCAGGACCGCCGCTGAAGATGTAGTTGATCAAGTAGACGACGTCGGAGATCGAAAGCGATTGGCTGCCGTCGGCGTCGCCGCACATGTATGGCGGGTTCACGATCGTCACGCTGACGCTCACCGTATCGGAATTGAACGGAAGCTGCGAATCGCGCAGTTCTACCGTAAAGAAGTAGACCGCGTTAAATGTCGGTGTACCGGTTACGGTTCCAGCCGCGCCGCCATTGAAGATACACCCGAAGGGGAGATCTCCGCCGAGGAAGGTCCAATTCAAGGGCGGGATTCCTCCGACTCCGTCGAATTGGTAGAAATACGGCACGCCATTGTAGCCGTCGGGCAGGACGGTTGAATAGATGTGCACCTTGCCGTCGCACAGATCGCCCACGCCGTCGCCGTTTTCATCGCGCTGTGCCGGATTGAAGATGCCCGGACAGTTATCGCAGGGGTCACCGACCTGATCGGCATCGGCGTCTTCCTGGCCGACATTGACGATCAGATCGCAGTTATCATTTTCATTGAGGAGACCATCATTGTCGGCGTCCGGGTCGCAAACATCGCCGATGCTGTCGCCATCGACATCCGACTGATTGGGATTGAAAGTCGCGCCGCAGTTATCCGGTTCGCAATTATTCAATGTGTCATTGGGGTCGCCCCAGCCGTCGTTATCACCGTCGTGGCAGACGTATTGATAGGTGCACGCCTCGATCTCGACGATCGGCGGATCGCAAAGAGCCATCTGGCTCTTGTGGTAGGGTTTCTACTTCGTCCCAGGAAAGGCACGTGACGGTCTCTTCTGTCTGTTCGATTGCCGAGCGTTTGAAAAACGTCACATCGGTCAGATTATCCCAATCATCATAATCGGTAAGAGTTTGCAGTGTCGTGTTCGAACTGCACCAGTTTGGATCACGCAGGTCTTTTGAGACCGGAGCGGCATCAATGAAGCCGTTGCAGTTCCAATCGACCGGGCCGTAGCCGATGCCGTTGGCTTCGATCAAGGCAGATTCATTGAGCGGCGGCCGTGTGCCGTCGGAGTAATCGAGATTTTTGAGATCGATCAGCGTATCCAAGGCTAATTCGGAGCAGAGCATTTCGCGACGGATGGCGTCGACCTGATAGCGGTAGGCCATCACGCTGGCATAATTCGGCTTGTATTGCCCGATAGCACCTTCGTCCTGATTCCCGGCATGGCGCAGGCCGAGGTTGTGCCCGAGCTCATGTACGAGAGTTGCCGCGCGCTCGAATGGCGTTCCGATCTGTCCGGACCATGAACCAAGCGACACAATGAAATCGTCGCCGAACAGTTCGCCCAAACCGGAACTCGAGCCGCCATTGTAGTTGTGCGCCATGATGCAATAATGCCAACCGGGCTCTCCGAGGTGATCCATATAGTTCTGCTTGTACCAGCCAAAGCCGCCGACGGCCGTGTTGGTAAAAAACGAACTGCCGGTCATGTTGTCGGTATGCGGTACCGAGTCGGAAACTTCGATTACCATGACGATGCCCTGGCAGGCAAACGTCTGGACGATCATAGCGACTTCCGCCGGTTGGAGCTTATGCGAATGGCCGGACGTCACCATGTAGTCGACCTCGACCTTGATGGTGTCGGGACGCACGGCGAAGGCGTTCGAAGCAGTCAGCGCAAGCAGGAGAATAAAGCCGGTAACGATTCTTGTCATGAATTCACCTTTATAAATTAAGGACGGATTACTGTCGCGATCTTCTGTTACTATTATAATTAGACCGACGCAATCTACAATCGAAATCTGCCGGCCGGTTTTGAATCCCGAACGAACCGCCGTTAACTGCATGGATCGCACGGCGCAACTCCGCCGGCGAAAATGTAGTTTATGATGGTAACGACATCGGTGATGGTAATAAACGAGTCGCAGTTCGTGTCGGCGGACATGAGCGGGCTGGGTTCCGGTCCGCCGGAAAAGATGTAGCCGATCAAGAAGACCGCATCGCTGATAGTGACCATGCTGTTACCATCGGCATCTCCGGCCGTAAAGGCGCAGGCGATAAAAGACCGGCTAAAGGAAAACTGGTTGTTCGGGCAATCCGAAATACCGACTACCCGCCAGTAGTATCTCAACTGATCTGCAAAGCCAGACACCTTAACCCCATTAGAATCAACGACTATGCTATGTTCAAGTGAAGTGAAGTTTGAGTCGTTGTCGATCTCGATTCTGTACGAATCTGCCGGGTTGAAGCTGTCCCAGGAAAAGGCAATCGGGCTCCGTAGTGTAACGCCATCGGCGGGCAGTTCAAGGCTGGGCTGGCTGATTGCCGAGGGCACCTGCCCGATCCAGGTCATCCAGTTGTTGGACGAGGGCCCGCTGTATTCGGTACTGATCCATACTTTTTGAGGATCGACGGGGTCAGCTCCGATTCCGGCATAGTCGCCCCAACGGACCGGCTCCGAACCGGCGCGGGCGCTTTGACCTGCTTTGAGCAAGCGGCTGCTGTTGGTCGCCAGCAGATTCTCGGAGTACCAGATGCTGATGTACTCTTCCGCGGATGAACGATTGAATCCTAAGAATATCCGGTCGGCGGGATCGACATAGATTCCCGGGAAGTAGTAGTGTTTTTTGTCGGCGCCGAAAACCTTGTCCACTGTCGCCAAAGAACTGGCGGTATCAATACCCAGGACACGAATCGCGGCGACAGTACCGCTGCCCCAGTTGAATCCCTGATCGAAGGCGGTGTAAACTTTGCCGTTTCTGAAGAGGACATCCTGCGTCATCGAGCCGATCGTTCCGACATTTGCGCCGGACTTTTGTGCCGCCGGTGGAGACGAGGGGTAGGCAGGAATGTTCACTCGCGGCCGGACAGTCACTGCGGGATTGAGTACCGGATTCGTGATTTTCCAGTAGGTTGTGTAGTTTGACCCGAACCAGAGATTTGACAAGAGGAACTCGCCGTCGGCGTCATCGTAAGTCACTGCCGGTTTTACGGTAAACGCGGTTGAATTGTCGTTATACTTCAGGTCCCAGAGATCATGGAAGGTGACCGGCAGGCCCGAGTAGATTTGAAATTTCGGAAGAATTCTTACCTTAGCGTACTGATATCCGCCACCGAATTGCCACTGGTTCGATGTTACATAGACGGCCTCATTGAAGTCAAAACCCAGGCCCGGATAGTCGGGCCAGCAGTTGGAGGGGACGGCTCCATCGACGGCGGCATTGAGGTTGTAACTCCACCAATTTCCCATCGCGTCGGATGTCTGGGATACCGAGACCAAGTAGGACGATTCGTCGACGTCATCGCTGCACAAGTACAGGATGATGAAATGCCCGCCATCCGGGTCATAGACGACTTTGGGATCAAAGATGAATCCGCTTACCGGCGGCGGGGATGTGTTTTGGAACCAGAATCCGGCGGTTGCCTGCATCAGTTTTACGCCGGTCACTTTGTCAAAGATAGCGATTGAACTGTTTACGACCTCGACCACGTGATCCGGTCCGGCGGCGACGTGCGGATCGGGCGGATCCCAGCCGGTGTTGCTGATGCCGGCAAAACTCTTACAGGGCACATAACCGTTAAGCTCTCTCTCCACAAGTTCAGCGGCGCGGTCGAGAATGAAGCGCGGATTGGCCGGGTCGTAGGTTTCGACAGCAAACTTCACATCGGGGCGAACCATCGGATCTTTGTGGTATTTGCGCTGCGGCTTGTTGGTCGAGATCGGATGGGGGACGGCGTTGATCTGCTGCGGTGAGGTGACAACCGGCGCCACCGCGGAATTGGCGCGGGCGCTGCGATAACTAACCGCGTTGTCGGCACGAACTGCGGCTGCGGAGAACATTATCAGGAGTACGGCAAAAGAGAGATGGTGAATGCGCATGAGATTACCTTTGTCAAGCGTGCAAGGACAAGGATTAGGTTGACCTTCGATAACACTTCGCTGCCACGGCAGATACAGCGGGCGGCTGTCCCGGGCGCGAAGTCGCGTGGTCTTGTACAACGTTTAATATATCTCATCGGCCAATTTCAGCAAGGGAATACTTCCCTGCCCGGTGCCCGATCGATCAAGTTCAACCTTGCTCCCGGCGGGCTAATGCTTAGATTCGCAGTATGCCCGAATCGTCTGACGACGCCGTTGAGTACCCGATCGACGGCATTTTGGACTTGCATCATTTTGATCCAAGAGACGTCAAGGAGCTTGTCCCCGAATACATCGCCGCCTGTCGCGAGCGCGGGATTTTTGAGATTCGTATTATTCACGGTAAGGGTGCCGGGCACTTGCGCCGGACGGTTCATGCGCTCTTGGAACGCAACGAGCATGTTGAGTCGTTTCGGCTCGATTCGCAGTCGTCCTCCTCGTGGGGCGCAACACTTGTCCGGTTACGAGAATAGGGCCGGAGTGCGACGATTCGTGCAACTTGAGGCGTCCGTTTTCGTTATATTACGTCATAGTGGCTGTGCGCGGAGCTGGGTCGCAAACCGCTCCGTTAACGGCTCCGGGAGCAGGGTCGATTAATGTCGACACCGGTTTACCGGAAAGTTGTTCGTAGGTTAGATTCAATTTAACATAAGGAGATGAGCATGAGACATTTCAAATCGGCCATTGCGGTGCTGTTGACGGCACTGCTGTTGGGCGTTGCTACGGTTTTCGCCGCGCCCTTGGACAAGGAGACGGCAGACCTCATCAAGAAGGCGGGCGGCAAGGAGCAATATCCCGACGCCAACGCGCTGTTGATCAAGCAGCACACGCTGTACGAGTTCAATGCCGACGGCACGTGCAAGACGACTGATTACTTGCTGGCAAAGATTCTCACCGAGTCCGGATTCAAAGATTACGGCGAAATGAAGATCCCCTATTATAAGACGTATGACAGCATCGTCGTGAAGACGGCTCGAGTGATCAAGCATGACGGCACGATTATCGATGTGCCGGCCGAGATGATGAAAGACATATCCGATGCTTCGACCGAGGCGATGAATATCTACGAGAGCGACGCGCTCAACCGCGTGGTCACGTTCAAGAATCTTGAAGTCGGCGATTGTGTCGAACTGCTGGTTGAGGACTATTTATATCACACGCCGATGGAAGGCGAATTTGACGGCATGGAAGTCTTCCAGTTGTTTGATCCGATTCTCATCAAGGAAGCCGTCGTTATCGGACCGAAGTCCAAGCCGCTGCGCCATGTCGCAATGAACGGCAAGGTGAAGTACTCCGAGAAGCAGATGGGCGACAAAGTGAAATACACCTGGACTGCTGAAAACGTCGACCGGATCATTCAGGAGCCGGCGATGCCGGCGTTGACGGAAGTTGCACCGACGGTGATCTTCTCGACGATCGAATCGTGGGAGGAAATCAGCAAGTGGTGGAATGAGATGGCCGGCAAGCAGATGGTACTCAATGATGCCTTGCGTGCGGAAATCAAGACGCTTACTGATGGCAAGAATACCCGCAACGAGAAGATCGATGCAATATACCACTACGTGGCGCAGAAGGTCCGGTACATGGGACTCGGCACCGGCAAGAAGAAAGGCCTTGAGCCGAAGCCGGTGACGGAGACCTACGAGACGAAGTATGGCGTCTGCCGTGATGTCGCTACCATGATGGTCGCGATGCTGCGCGAAGCGGATATTCCTTCCGAGGTTGTGCTAACAAACATGGGATCGAAGATCGCATATGACATTCCGCATATCGGATTCAATCACGCGATTGTGGCAATCAAGAATGACGATGGGTCGTTCACCTATGCCGATCCGACGGTAGAAAATTCGGTTGACTGGCTTCCGGCGGTTGAAGCCAAGCAGCAGGTCCTGGTCTGCACGCCGGAAGGAAAATCGTTGGCGGATACACCGCTGACTCCGGCGACTGAAAACATGGGCAAGATCAAAGCCCTGTCCAATCTGACCGAGGAAGGTGTGTTCACTTCCGAGGTGACGATCGCGACCGACGGTATTTATGATCTGGCGCTGCGTTCGTTTGCCAAGTCGATGCCGAGCGCGCAGATGTCGATGATCTGGAATTACGTGATACAGGACGTGTATCCCGGTGCACGGCTGACCAACTTCTCATATAGTGACGCTGAAGACCTCGCGAAACCGTTTGAAATCAAGTTCTCCTATCAGGTTGATAAGTATCCGACCGAAGCGGGCGAATTCGTTTTGATGAAGAGCCCGGTATCGCGCGGGTCATTTGAATTGATCTCCAAGTTCCTGCTGTCGTCGGCCTCACTGCCGGAACGCAAGTATCCCTACAATCTCGGATTCACCTTTGGCGCTTCGGAAGAAGAAACGATTACACTTCCGGCGGGAATGAAGCTCAAGTCGATGCCGGATGCGGTTTCCGAAGCGAAGGGACCGGTGGAGTACCGGATGACGTACCGGAGTGCCAATTCCTCGGAACTGGCATCGGGCGGAACGCAGGTTACCTATCAAAAGGAAATCATGATCAACGCCAAGGAGATGTCACCGGCGGAATATGCGCAATTTAAGGAAGTCATGAAGACAGCTTCGAAGTCGGCGCGCGGCGAAATGATCATGCAGCGCGAAGGCTCGAAGAACTAATCAGGGATTGTGGAGACAGACGTGAACAAACGCATTTTGATGATATTGGCAGTGTTGCTATGTGCGGTAATGGCCGGTTCGGTCAGCGCTGTGACCAAGACATTCACCGATGAGGATGTCCGGAACCTGATAGCCGGGGCGCCCTCGCCCCAGCAGTATCCGCAGGCCGGCGGATACACCTTGCTGAATCAACGCGCGACGACCGTCAACACCGACGGCAGCAGCGTGACGGACTGGCACATGGTCGTCAAGATCATGCAGGAGCGCGGCAAGGAGATGTACGGCGACGTCAAGCACCTCTATAACAAGGATGCCGACAGTGTCATAGTGGTCAAAGCCGTGACATATCTGGCTGATGGCACGGTGAAGGAAGTTGAGAGCAAGGCGATTCACGACCTGACTCCGGCGTCGCTGTCGAACGCGGCGATTTATTCCAACATCATGCAGAAGGTGGTGAACTTCCCTGCCCTGGCGCCGGGAGTCACGATCGAGTTGAAGCTGCGAACGTTCCACAAAGCATCGGAAGCCGGTGAGCAGCATTTCACCTGGGGTGCGGATAATTTTCAGGGCAATGATCCGATCGGATTCAAAGAAGTTTCGTTGACTGTTCCGCAGGGCGTCAATTTGCGTTACACTTTTCAAAATGAGGGCGTAGAGTACAGTACGTCCGCTTCGGACGGTACGACAACGCACAATTGGACGGCGACGAACTCACCGCAGGTGATCATTGAACCGAATATGCCGCCGATGTCGCGGATTGCACCGCGATTAGTGTACACCGACGCGGAGTCGTGGGATCAGGTGGGCAAATGGCTGGCGGGACAGTTCTACAAGCATGTCAAGACCAATGGCGATGTGTTGAAGAAAGCCACAGAGCTGACGAAGGGCGCGAAGTCAATCGATGAGAAGATTGAGAAGATCGGTCTTTATGTCATCACCGACATTCGCGGCGTCGCGGAGAACAGTCTTCCGCTCGGACTCGCCGGTTACGAGCCGAACGATGCCGATGTTGTTCTTGGGAACAAGTATGGCGACTGGCGCGACAAGGCGGTGGTGTTGATTTCGTTGTTGCGGGCGGCGGGCGTTGAGGCCTATCCACACTTTGTCAATCGCGGGGGCGCGGTTCTGGCCAGTGAATATCCGGCGATGAAGCAGTTTGATGCGATACTCGCCTATGTGCCGTCCTACAAGGGCGCACCGCTGTGGATCAATCCCTTTGGTGATATGGCCTCATTCGGTTACATCCCCGATGCACAAGGGTCGACGGGATTTTTGGTCAAGGATAATGTCAGTGAACTGCTGGCAGTTGTTGATCCGGCGCCGGAGACGAATCTGGCGGATTGCCGGTTCGAGATGATTGTCAAGCCGAACGGCGATGTCGACGGAACAGCCGGTTGCCAATTGTCGGGCATCTTCGACAACATGGCGCGCGAGACTCTCAAGGATGCCACACCAAAGGAGCGCGAGCAGTATTTTCTTGCCACTGCCAACAGCATGGGCGAAGGCAGCCGCAATAAGGAGTTCAAGGTCTCGGATCTGAAAAATCTGACAGCGACGGTACAGGTGGCGCAGGACTACGCCACGCCGGAGATGGGAATCGTGCAGGGCGACATGATGATCTTCCGCCTGCAGGATGTGCCTTTCGGTTTCGCGCAGATGCCGGCCAATCCGGGACAGACAGTGCGGAGCTACAGCATGATGCTCGACACGCGGATGATGCTGAAGAAGGAAGGCGTGATTCATCTGCCGGCGGGATACAAAGCGGTGTTTGTATCCGAGCCGTTTGCGATTGAAAACAGTTTCGGCAAGTGGCATTCGAACTTCTCGCTCAATGCCGATTCGACGGAAGTCATTTACAACGCATCAGTGACATTGGTCGACAAGGAAATCGACACGGATGAATATCCGATGTTCAAGAAGGCGTATGACGATTTTGCATCGCCGAATAACACACTGATCCTGCTGGAGAAGCGGCAGCCGAATTAGAACCACAATCTGAATTTTGGTTTGAGTTGGCGGCTCTGCTTATTGCGGAGCCGCTTTTTTATTGAGTGTTGTTTGAATCTTGATTCGTTTGAGTCTCCGATAGTTTCAAATATAGAAGGCTGATCGCGATCATTAATGCGCTTGGTAGCGCACTACGCAGTTGCAGCCGTAACGGGGGCCCGCCAAACCGGTGGAGCCGGAGCTGGCTTCGAGCGCGGGTCGCAATGGCCATGTGGGTTTGGTATTATTTTACCGCAAAGGCCTTTGCGAACATGGCAGATTGCGACCAGGCGCTCAGGTGAGCAAAGCCCGTTATCGGGGCGACAGCGGCCTCTACTATTCCGTCCGGGGATTAATTTCTACAAGGGAGCTACAGGATTGAATGCCCTCACTGTACTGACTGTCGCATAGGTTACACTTTAGACCGGGCGCATAGGTAACACTTTTTTGTTAAGTGTTGATGTGTTTTAACACCCGGGGCGAGCGCGTTAGCGCGAGCCCCGCTTCTTCTTGTCATAGTTTTTCTTGGTTAGGGTTTTGCTGCGACAGTCCAGTTCAGCCAGTGGCATCGCGGTGAAGTAGATATCATATCGGTCGTGATCTTGTTGTTCGAGACCGATCCACTCACCGGCCAGGGCTTCGGAAAGATAGATCTCCAGACTACGGAAGCGAATGTACCCGTGATCGTGCACGCGGCGCCGGATGAAATGGTCGGGATACTGCGGTTCCGGCAGTCGCAAGGGCATGGCTCGTGGCGACGGTTGATAGACTTGCGCCGGTGTTCGTTGCTGGAGTGCTTGATGTGATCGCTCTTCATTGAAGCCATGGCGAAAGGAGTTGAAGACTTGCTGCTGAAGGCGACCGTTGGCTTGCGGTGGCTGAGCGGTTTCGGCTTTGAGAGTGCGGTGCATTCGTTCGTGTCGACCGTTTTCTTCCGGATGCCCGGGACGGATACGCTCCGGGATGATTCCCAGACGCAGAAGCCGAACCGATAGCCGTGACAACCCGGCCAGGGCCGTCGAAGCGAACGGCGAACCATTATCCGTGCGCAACGCCAGAGGCAAGCCGAACTCACGAAACGCGGCAACCAGTACCGGCCAGACCGCGGCGGTATCCGGACGCGTCACGGCCTGACACCGTAATAAATAGCGGCTGTAGGCATCAGTGAGTGTGAAGGGATCACAGCGCTGACCATCACCGGTGCGAAACCAACCTTTGAAGTCCGCACACCATACCGCATTCGGTTGATCGCAGCCCACAAACGGGTCGGTATACGGCGCGGTACGACGTCGCACCTTACGGGGAACCGCCAGACCATGACGTTTGAGGATCGCTCCGATCGTGCTCGCCGCCGGCCAGACAATGTCGGGATGAACTCGCTCCAGATGACTTTTTAACTTCAACGGACCCCACTGCGATCGCGTACCGCGACAGCAAACAATCTGCTCCTCAATCTCAGCAGAAACGGCATTCGGATGATGATGCGAGGCTCGGGATTGATCAACCAAACCCGATCGACCCAGCGCGCGAAAGCGGTACAGCCATTTATAGCCCGTCTTACGGCTGATCCCGAACTCGGAACAAACCGCGTTCAGCGAATACTCCCGACTCATCACCAACTTCACAAACTCCTCACGTAAATCCATGCTACAGACCTCCGTCCACGGCATCACAAACCTCCTTGTCATGCCGCAACATAATCTGTTACCCATCCCCCCGGTCTATTCTGTTACCTATCCGACCGGTCAGTACCTCACCCCTGCCCCTCTCCCGCGGGGAGAGGGGAGATTCGGGCGGGCGGGTGGGCAGGCGTGGGCGACGGCTGGGCAAAGAAGGTTCGTGGCACGCCCCGACCCCGAG